>NZ_JAFCKQ010000099.1 GCF_018130215.1 Bradyrhizobium jicamae | reverse complement strand
CATCATCCGAGCCTTCTTCGAGACCGTCCCGGCTCGAAACGCCGCTTGAGCCGGCCGCCGCCGCCAGTTCTTCACGAGCGACCCGTGAGCGTCCACGAGATGGCCGACAGCATTCCGCCTTCCCGCGGGCGCCTCCACTCTTTTCCCACGAGATCCTTCAAGGCAGCATTGTCCTGCATCTTCCGCCACTTGGTAACGAACTTCAAATTGGATCAAGTCCGGGGGCAAGGTCACCCTGATCTACGAAGGGGCATCACTTCCCTGGAGTAGCTGTCGTTCCGAGTGGTTGTCCTTTTCAAAGATAGACCGCGGCGTAAGGTACCAAAGCAAGAACAGCACCGCGACTCCGTTCGTCAGCAGGTTCGTCGATAGTGGCACGTTTAACAACACCAACGGGAGCATCCCCCCTGACACCAGAATGAATCTCGCAGGTAATCCGGCAGATAGTCGATTGGCCAGCGCGATGATAAATCCGCACCCCAAGGCCGAAAGCGGCGCCAACCACGGTCCGACTGAGGCGATGCCTTCAGTAGCAAAAAGCGAGGCATTGAACGCGCCAAGATCATAGACCTTCATCAGCACCGAAAGTTGCTCGTTGTAGGGGCAGCTGATGACAATCTTCAGCAGATTGATCTGGCAGAAGTGCGTGAGTGGGTGTGTTGCAAAGTAGTTGTTGTACACTTCCAAAGCAATCGACGGCATCGCAATCATCCGGGAGTTGATGGCGCCAAAATACATCAGCCCCGCGCTTGCGGGGATCATGCCTGAACGGACCAGCACCAAGGAGGCTATCCCTGCGGACATCGGCAGTAGCAATGATAAAATGACAGCAGCCCGGCTTGCGACGATCATGGAAAGCGCCGCGATGAACACAAGCCAAAAAGGTCCCAGTAGCGTGAGCCTTGTCAAAGTCACCGGATAGAACAACGCAATGAGCAGGAGCGCCGCTGCAGCCCTCAAATACCGCTTGCTCATGGTGCACAGGGCAAAGGCAAACGGGAGCAGGGCGTACGCAGCAATTCCAACGCCATATCGGATCACCAGTGGAAGTTGGATCTGTTCGCGAAATCTGTACATTTCGGATAGGCCGACGAGCCTGAAATGGTAAGTGGCTCCGGCCGCGAGCAACGCGACTGCCAACAGCAACACCCCGTAGATCAGCATGTCCAGATGCGGGACACGCCACTGCATTATTTGCCTAATCGGCGATCTCACGAATAGCGCGGGCAAAAGAAATGCCATGCCCGAGAGCAGGATCGAAACCACAGCGAGACGATGATCGTAGGAGAGGATCGAAAATCTCTCGAACCAGAGATAGCCAAGGATCATCGTAAAGAAGTAGAACCCGAGCAAATAGCCCAAGCTAAAGTTGGCGACTGCAAATACGACCGACACTAGGGCAAAGAACGACATCGCTACCGTCGTGGCGATTGTGCCCGAAAGCTCGTAGTTGACGACGTTCGGAAAGCTATCGACACTGTAGGTTAGAGATGCAAACAGGGTGGCGATGTGCGCGCAAAGCAACACCAAAAGGACAACCACAGAATCGCAGGCTTTGCTCAAGGTTCCTCCTCCCTGGTCCGCTGATGAGGCGAATTCACACCGAAGCGACGCGCATCATGCATCGGCGTGAGCTGAGATCTGGTAAGTGTCTCAATTCGTTGGAGTTTTTCAAATGCGTTGCGGGCTAACAAGGCAATCCACAATCCACCATACCTACGTAATCTCAACGGGTCGAGGCTTGTCCCCGGAAACGTCAGCGAGATTCTGATCCACATGCACCGCGCCAAACGCGCATCTATTCTGACGAGGCTGTGTACCAAACACCGTCCTATAACGCGAAGGCAGATCTTTAATTTCGACTCATGGACGTTCGTGCTGAATACGGGAGCACTTTGCGCTCAGGGTGACCTGCCACTGAATTTTCATCTAGCGGCAGTTAGAGTCTCGGGGTTTTGCTCACTTCATCTGTCCGTCCTTCTTCGGGGCGGACTCTAACTCCTTCTGGAGGAAATACTCAGTGATGCCGATATAAAAAACTTTCTAATTTTCCGATTCAAACAGTAGATTCGGGGGGGCCTCTTCTTCGAAGAAGAAGTTCTTGTACACGTCGCTTGCGGCTGCAGTTTTTGTAACCGTTCTGATTCCGCTTACCCGCAAGATTTAAACGTCCA
Organism: Bradyrhizobium jicamae; assembly: GCF_018130215.1. Classification (GTDB taxonomy): domain Bacteria; phylum Pseudomonadota; class Alphaproteobacteria; order Rhizobiales; family Xanthobacteraceae; genus Bradyrhizobium; species Bradyrhizobium jicamae_A. The sequence goes on along the minus strand of NZ_JAFCKQ010000099.1, from coordinate 3,403 downwards.
CCAATGTCTTAGCGGAGGCGATCCTCGCGACTGCTTAATGACGGCCATCATCGGCAGCCGCATCAAATCCGAAGAAAGCGTCGTGCATCAAATTCGCACAGCCGTCGGCTCGGTGGTCGAATGGCAGGCTAACATATCTCTGCCGCTCTACATCCGCCTTATGCCGAAACGCAACGTCAGAGCGCGCGCACCCAGAATCCTGTTAGGCGTGTCGCACGGACCAACGTCCATTGCGTGAATTCGTCTGCTTCGCGCACTTGCGCCGACACCAATCCTGAAGTCCCGCTTAGGCGCGACCTAATGCTGGCTAGGCGGCCGGCCATCAACATTTATTGGCTTGCAGCCTGAATCTATGGCAGCCTGGGATGGGATGCTCAAGACCGGCGGTAGGGCGATCCACAACTGGAACCAGCAATGATACTCAAGTCTGAATTACAGAGCGGTCAGAGCGGTTCGGCCCACAGTTTTTGGTTCCGTCCGTCTGACACAGCATTCTCGAGCTCGCACGCGTCCACAATGTTTCGTGAGACGCCTACGCCTTACAGTCCGCCGCCAACCCCCATCGAACTCCCCGATGAGTCGGTTCAGGCGCAGGCTGCGGTTAGCGGCTCCGGTTCGGGCGGCGTGGGTTCTGTCATAGCGGAGACCTCCGGTGGGCTTACTATCAACCTGATCTTCGACGCTGCCGCAATGGCGGCACCTGCCAGTTTCCGGTCTGGAATCGAACAAGCGGCATCACTTTTGAGTGCTGCGATCTCCGACAAGATCACACTAAACTTCGACGTTGATTACAGCGGCACCGGCGGCGGCGCCGCGGCGGGGCCTGATAACGGGCAGTGGCTCAGCTATTCGACGGTCAGGGCTGACCTGGTGAACAATGCGTCCCCAGGCGATACTACTTTCAATGCGTTGCCGAGCGGGTCTTCGATCCAGGGCCAGTCCTCAGTCGCGGTGTGGAATGCGCAACTCAAACTCTGGGGGATGATCGGCGCGACCGACACAACGACCGACGATGGTAGCCTTACCTTTGCCACCGACATCAATCCCAGTCTTCTGGTTGGCGTCGCCCTGCACGAACTCACCCACGCGATGGGACGCGTTCCCTATGGCCCACAACCGGACATTTTCGATTTCTACCGCTTCACCAGCCCTGGTGTCCGGTTGTTCTCGAACACCATTCCGTCTTCAGCGGCCTATTTCTCCCTGGACGGAGGCAGCACGAAAGTCGCGGACTACGGCCAGAACTCGGATCCCGGTGATTTCCTCAACAGCGGCGTGCAGGGACCAAACGACCCCTTCAATGAAGATTACACCGGGAGCACCTTGCAGCATCTCACTTCAATCGATCTGCAACAGCTCGATGCTCTGGGGTTTCACACAACAGCATCATCCGCTCCGGCGGTCACCCAGACTAACGTGGTCTCGCAGCTAGCCGATGGTCAGCTCGATGCGTTGGAATTTAGCTCTGGCAATCTGACGGGCTCTTTGCTGACTTCTGAAAGCTTCTGGAAAGTTGTTGGCGATGTTGATTTTGGCTCGACGGGCAGCAGTCAATTCGTCACGCAATCAAATGGCCAGATAGACCTGCTTTGGTTTTCCGGAGGCAAGCTCTCTGGATCGCTTCTGCTTTCCGGCGGCTACTGGGACGTCAAGGGCGCAGGCCATTTCAGCGGAGACACGCACGCTGGTTTTGTGACTCAGTCAGCCAGCGGTCAGATCGACTTTCTGTGGTTTGATTCCTCGGGCCACCTAAGCGCAAGCGATCTCACCAACCAAGTCTTTTGGAACGTCGTTGGAGTTGCAGACGTAAATGGTGATGGCAATTCAGACGTAATAACCCAATCCGCTGGGGGCCAAATAGACATTCTGTACTTTGATCATGGGCAGCTAGTTGCAAGCAATTTATTGTCGGGGAGCTACGATCCCGTTCGCGACGTTAAGAGTACGACGGCTGGAATCGCGGAATTCGTGACCCAAAATAGCGGTGGCCAAGTCACTGAGCTTGCATTCGATGGCAATCACGTTACCCGGGTCGCAACGGTCGGATCCGTTGGTTTATCGTTGGTCCAAGCGGGAGAAGCGTCCGACCAGTTCCTTACGTCTGCAACGCAGGGTGTAGCGGTTCCTTCCGATCCCGCTCCAACTGCCGCTGCGCCAACGACCTTCGACGGCACGACGCTGAATCTGCAACAGGCATCCACGTTCAGCAGCCAGATGATCGGGTTCACCGGCAACGGCGGCCAGGGATCCGATCAAATCGACTTGCACGGCATCAATTTCCACACCGTCCACTCCAGCTTCGACAACACTTCCGGAGTGCTGTCAGTGAATGATGGCTCGAGCACGACCACGCTCCACTTCCTCGGGGTGCATGCGCAGGACAATTTCCACTTCGCTGGTGACGGGAATGGAGGAACATTGGTTGTTGCGGCGGCGTCGCCGAGCGAAAGCGGCAACCAGCTTTCCAATGCGGCAGCGCAGGACACATTCGTGTTCGCGGAAAACTTCGGCCATGCGACCCTCGCGAACTTCGCGCCGGCGACCGATACACTGCAGTTCAGCAAGGACGTCTTTGCGGATCTGAGCACCTTGGTCGCAGCGATTCATGACGACGCGTCAGGCAACGCGGACATCACGGATGCCGCACACGATACGATCACGCTCCAGCATGTCACAACGGCGCAGTTGCTTGCGCACCAGAGCGACTTCCATATTGTTTAAAATCGCACTTCCAGCCTGTTGCTTTTGCATGGCTATGAGCATGCGGATCGATCCCCGGCTGCCCAGGTCCCAAGCTCCTAACACGCTGGCAAATTTGCCGAGTTTGGACAGCATGTTCTAAATTTAGCAGCCGAACACGACCATCTGGGTGGCAGCCACTTCTCTTTTCTGAGAGGCCTTCGACGTACGCGCAGCTCTGGCACGTGCCGAAATACCACGCATCTCAGAGGGGACGTAAGGCGACGATGACACCTCGCTCAGCTACCAGGGCAAGTCACGTGAACCTAAAGTTCGTCACACAACGTCCGCTCGGTTTTGTGGCAGAAGCGTTTGACGGAAGCCAAGATCTTGATCGGCAGACTTGGTCCATTTGAAGGGCAGCCTCGGGACTTTGTTGTGCAGGTCGATGAAGGTGCGGATATCGGCCTCGAGCTGCCTGACGGAAGTGTGAACGCCTCGCTGGATTTGCTTTCTGGTGAGTTCAAGCAAGTTCAGCAAACCAGCGTTCGACCTGATTGATCCATGACGCCGAAGTCGGCGTAAAGTGGACATGATAGTGCGGCCGTCGGGCGAGCCACGCCTTGATCTTTGGTGTCTTGTGGCTGCCGAGATTGATGGGGTGGACGCCCCCTGACGGCATCGCTGTGCCAAAGTGGTGTCGTTGATCATCACTTGAACGGAG
>NZ_JAFCKQ010000098.1 GCF_018130215.1 Bradyrhizobium jicamae | reverse complement strand
ATTCATCGCGGCCCGGCCCCCGCGGAAGCTTCCGGGCGGTGGCTTCGAGCCCCACCGCCATTTCTTCTAGCTCCCGCAAGTCGTTCGCGGTCATCTGGTTCGCCTTCGGTCCGGATCCCGACCAGGCGGCGGATGCTTACCGCTCGGAAGGCCCAGGGGCGGCGGGATTGGCGATCTCAAGGTCTACCGGCGTAAGGGAAGTGGTGTGTTTGTGGATCTCGTACCTTGACGCAAGATCCTGGAGGCGTCGCTTGACGAATGGATCGGCGGCTTTGTCGGCCAGATCCCGCACCAGCCTAGCATGCCGCTTCCTGAATCCGCGAGGTCCTCTTTGTCGCCAACCGTGAGACCAAACATCCTCCCAATTTCGAGCCGAGTAAACAAATAGGGCGGGACACCGGGTCTTCGCCTCGGCCCTTTTCGCCGCTGCCAACCTCCGCTTTTTCATTACGCGAAGCACAATTTATACTAGACGATCGAGCGGGCTCGCGCTTAGATTGAGTATCGAACGATCGGGGGGACCACTGATGCGTCAGCCTCGTTCACGTATGCAGTATCGATGGATTCCCGTCCTTCGATCCGATGATCGTGCCAGCGCATTGCAAGAAACCAGGCCCAAAGCTGCGGGCAGCGCGTCTCTTCATGACATGCTTCAGTTGCGGCTTCCGCGTCTTCAAGGCGCACCACTCTCGATGGACGAGGCTCTCGCCACGATCGGCCTGCCCCATCCCATCGATGCGCCGCAATGGACGCCTGAAGCCGAGCTCGCGGACCTTCTCCTGCGCGCGGCCGAGATCGAGCATAGCCTGCTTCTGCAATACCTCTATGCGGCATACACCGCGAGCGACCCATACAGAGGGGCCGCAACAACGATCGCGGTTGAGGAGATGGGGCATCTTCTGACGGTGCAAAACCTGCTGCTCGCCTGTGGACAACGGGTCTATCTCGGACGCGATGACGCCAACCAATTTCAGCCATTTCCGTTCCAGCTCGAGCCCATGAGCCGCGGCACGCTCGCCAAGTTTACTGCTGCCGAGATGCCGGACGTAAATAGCCCGAACTTTCCAGATCAGTTTCGAGGCGATCTTGAGTCGATACGCGGGGAAGCCAACGCGGCCGCAAAGGCCGACGTCGCAGCCCACCGCGTCGGCCTCCTATACGCCAAGATCTACTGGCTGCTCCGCCCAGACGATGCACGTATGGACAATGAGCCGTGGCCCGGATTTCCGGTCGAGCAGATCGCGACGACGAGAGACGCCAATGGTCACCTGATCTTTGCCGGGCGGCACGTGTCGACAAATTTCGTCTCCGACCAGTCAGCGAACGAGGCCATCAAGAGCCGATGGCATGGTGTGGGAAGCGGCACGGGCGGCAGCATCATTGTCGACCAGGTGACCGACCGGCTTTCAGCATTGAAGACGATCACCGAAATTTCTGCGCAGGGCGAAGGCTTCGCCGCGACGCCAAACGGTCATTTCGAACGCTTCGCCGAGCTCTGGAAGCAGGCTCAGGTCGCGAGCGACCCTATCGCACAGCCCACCGTCTCGAACCCGTGGTATGGATCGGCAAATGTTCAGAGCAAATCGAAGGGCTCTGAAATCAGCAATCCCGTCGCGGTGAAATTTGCTCAACTCGCGGACGCCGCCTACGAGACCTGCCTGCTCATCATCGCCTTCAGCTTCTTGCTTCCCGCGACCGCCCCGGAAACGGACCGCCAGCGCGTGGCGGGCGCCGCGGTGAAGTGCATGACAGACGGGCTGAAGTCCTGTTCGGTGGCTCTCAGCGCGCTGCCACGCACCCAGAACGGCGACGATGCGGACGACCGGTGCGGGATACCCTTTTCTATTCCGTCGCCGATCGACACCACCAGCGCCGACGCCCTGCAGGTTCGAATAAGGGCTGTGATCGCGTCGCTCGTGGCAACAGCAGCGACGATAGATGCGGCGTCGGGCGCGAGCCTCGGACAGATCAACAGGGCCAAGGCGATCAGTAAGGCTTTCGACCCCGGCGTCCTCGGCGCCATCAACACGATAGCATTAGCCTGACCCGGGCGGTTCAAGAATTAAGACGGCAAAAGCAAATACTGGTTGGAACTTCAAAAGGGAATTTAGATGGGTAAAATTTACAAGATTCACCCGGGGATCGGCGTCGCGCGCGTCGCTCCCAGCACCAACGGCTACTTTCTGGCCGGAGAAACTCCAGGCGCAGATCCGTTCGAGATCGATAGCAATGGCAACGAGACTCCTTTCACCAGCTACAAGGATGCAAACAGCTTCCTTCGCAGGCAGGGCGCTCGGTTTCGCGTCTTCGAATACGACCAGCCGACAGTCGGCGGCTCGCTGACGCTTGTTCGGGAAATCACCGCCGCCGACGCGAAGATCACATGGTCCGTGCATCTGGTCGCCGCAAAGGCCGCGGGGCCGAAGATGAACGATCAAGCTCATGGACCGGACGGACGACCAACTGTCCTGCCGCTTGCAACGCCGCGCAACGTGCCGCCGGCCGGCTTTGGCGTGAGCGACCTCAAGGCTGATGTCCGCCTGAGCGTGACGGGGGCGAACGCAACGCCCGTTATTGGCACTGGGCGCATCGTCGGCGCCGATGTCATGATCGGCGAGGCGCGGACGGACGCGAACGGTCGCCTCGTCGTGCTCGCTGGTCGAGGGGTCGCGCGATCCTGGGCCAATCCGCCGCCGCCCCTGGATGGCAATGGATCGCGGGACGACGAATTTCTGAACAACCCGACGTGGCACGACGACATCGCCGACGGCACCGTCGATGCCAAGATCGCCTTCACGGGAGGAACTCCGATTGATGCAGTCGGCGCATGGGTCATCACCACACCTCCGGATTTTGCTCCCGACACCGACGCCCTCACGACGATGCTGGATATCGTCGAGAACGCGATCGGCGTCCCGCTTCCGGTCGTGTTGACCTATCCGCAAGATATCGAGCCGATGCTGAAGCGCGCGGCCGGGCTGTTCTTCGTCAACGAGCAGCCGGTCTGGGCCACGATGGCCGATCACATGGCGAACCCGGCCAACTTGAACAGTCCGTCGCCCGCAGCGAAGGCGGCGCGACGGCAGGCGCGCGATGACCTGCTCAGCGCCCAGTCAGATATGCGGTTCTACGGCCTGACAAAGCGCCAGACGGATATTCTGGCGCGCTGGGTCGACGGAAGCTTTCAAACTACAGCGGATGCGACCCGCCCCGCACCGAACGCGGCCGACACCCTCGACCGGTCGGTGCTCGCCCGCTGCGTAGGCGGCGGCTTCTTTCCCGGCATCGAAGCTGGGACGACCTTGCGTCAGCCCACGATCTACGCGGAGTTCGCCCGGCTGACGCGCGGCACGTTCACGGACGTGGACAACGCCGTACGGCAACTGGAACCAGGACTGATTTCGCACGAATGGCGTGCCCGTGGCACGCGGACTTCGTCGAATGCCTCGGCGCATGGTGGCCAGCACAGCGGCCCGATATTGCCGGCCGAACTGGAGCGGATGCGGGTCCTCGATGGGATCGCGGCGTCTTGAAAGGCGGCGACATCGGGCGTCCGGAGACCAGCCATCAGAATATGGTCGATCATTTTGCTCAGCTCGGAGTTCTGGTGAAAGATCAGGCGTCGGGTGGTTTGGTCGAAGTCGGCAGGGATCCGAACCTCGACAATATCGCCTGACACATGCCGGCAACCGCGACCTACGACACGGCGATCGTTGGGGGTGGTCCGGCGGGTGTAGCGACAGCGATTGGGCTGGCCCGCGCAGGCGCGCGAGTGCTGTTGCTTGAGCGGTCACCACGCCCGGTCGATAAACCCGGCGAGATCATAGCGTCTTCGGCACGACCGCTGCTCGCCGGGCTTGGCCTCCAGGATACGCTCTCGACTCTCCGTGCGCATACGCTGGCCGGCCGCTTCACCTGCTGGCACGACGCCGTCGGCAGCGATGTCGCCTCGATTCTTGATCCGCACGGCGGCGGCATGGTCGTCCACCGTGGCGAGTTCGAAGCAAAGTTGCTGAAGGCGGCCCGTGCTGCAGGCGTATCCCTGTCGTGCGGCAGCCATTTGTCCGAAGTGGTCCGCCAAAGTGGTGCTTGGAACATCGAGTTTCGCGATGACGCACACAACTCGGGGCACATGCATTCGGCGCGCGTGCCGTTGATTGTCGAAGCATCCGGTCGAGCGGCCGGTGTGCTCGGGCACGGCCACCGTCACCGCAGCGATCGCTTGGTCGCACTCATTACGATCGGTCCAGCACGCGACGGATTGCACGATCAGCGCCTCTTCATCGAAGCGACCGAGGGCGGGTGGTGGTACGGCTTCCTGTTGCCGGACGGCACCGCCGTCGTCGCAATGCTGACCTCCGCGCTTCTGCTGCCTGAAGGCGCGGCACGACGACGGAGCGTTTGGACCGCGGACCTGCAGTCGACGCGCCATGTCAAAGCCTTGATTTCCGGTCGCACGGTCGGTGCCTTCCGCGGTGTCGCCGCCGATAGCTCGATTCGCTCACAGCTCTCTGGCGATGCTTGGGTCGCAGTCGGAGACGCCGCCGCCGCTTACGATCCCATCACTGGATCGGGTGTTGCCGCTGCAATTTCAAAGGGGGCAGCACTGGCGCGCCTTCTCATAAACCGACCGCAGTCCGCGGCCATCGCCGAATACGTCGCTGCCGAGCGCGATGTATTTGCTACTTACGAGTCGCACCGACGGAATATCTATCGCGAAGCAGCCGGTCGATTTTCATCCGCGTTCTGGAATCAATGGAAGTAGGTGGGGGTTCCCATCGCATGGGGTCGAAGTCCGGCGCGTTGTCGCACGGTCGGCTGTCAGCGCGGCCGGGTGCCGAAGGAGCCGAGCGCGCGCAGCCGCGTCGGGGGAGTGCCTGCGGCTGGCCAGCAGTTACATCGCGGTGAACGGTCGATTTTGAGCTCTCTCACTGGCAACTATCGGTGTTCGCAAGCCCATTGGAGGATGATCCATACAATGATTGGACCCGAACGGCGTTTGCTCGACCCTCGGGATTAGGCGCTGCTCATCGAATATCGGGACGCGAGCAAGGCGCCGGACCGGCTGGACGGAGTTGCCGCCGAGTCGATCGCCCTCAAAGTCGACGCCATTGTAGCCAACAGCTCACAGACAACAGGCGCGGCCGTCAACCAAACCAAGACGATTCCAATCGTCACGCTGAGTACTAATCCGGTTGGGCTTGGATTTGTTGCCAGTCTCGCCAAGCCCGGCGGCAATGTCACCGGTGTGAGTCTGCCCGGTCCGGAGGTCAGCGGTAAACGACTCCAAATCCTCAAACCAGCAATTCCGGGCGTCAGCAGAGTTGCGGTCATCTGGGACCCGAACGATCCTGCTGCGCATTTCTCAGTTGAAGAATCGCGGACCGCAGCCACAGCACTAGGTCTCAACCTTCAAGTTCTTGAAGGGCGCAATGCCGATGCCATCGAGAGTGCATTGCAGGCGGCAATGAACGCGGAGGCGGAGGCCGTCGTCTTCCTACCAACACCGCTTTTTGACGGGCTTGCCGAGGAGATCGCCGGTCTCGCGATGCAGAGGCGGTTGCCGACTCTCTATTTTAGCATGAAGCCGTGAAGTCTGGTATTCTGATGTCGTATGGTGCCGACACGTTGGTCGCCAGTCGGTGCCAGGCTAATAAGTCGATCGCATCCTTAAAGGAACAAGACCTTCTGATCTGCCAGTCGAGCAGCCGGCCAAATCGAAGCTGGTCATCAATCAGAAGACTGCGAAGGCGCTCGGACGGAACGTACCGGAAAGCTTGCTGGCAAGCGCTGACGAGCTGATCGAATAGCCGCAGCATGTCCGCTGTTAGCCCGGAGCAGCCTTCGCAAACTGACTAACGATGGAAGGGCCAACCGAAATGCGCTAGGATAGCTCGTTCCTGCGCGGGGAGCGGTGAAATGAATCGGCGCG
>NZ_JAFCKQ010000097.1 GCF_018130215.1 Bradyrhizobium jicamae | reverse complement strand
TCGTCTCCGAATCTCGTCGGAGTCAATGAATCATGGTCGCCGGTCGACGGCGAGCGCCTTTTTCAACAGCCTGCTAGGGGCCGGCCACTTTCAGATGCGGCGACGAGTTGCTCTGCGTTCGCTGCTCGAAGACCTTCATCGCGGCATCGACGCCGCCGGGGCGATGCGCGACACCGGCGACCGACAGTCCCATCTCGACGCCGGTGAGCGCGCCGAGCAGCGTCAGCTCATTGCATTCGCCGAGATGGCCGATGCGGAACACCTTGCCGGCGACCTTGGACAGGCCCGCGCCGAGCGACATGTTGTAATTGTCGAGCACGACCTTGCGGAACCGGTCGGCATCGTGGCCAGGGGGCATCATGACGGCGGTGAGCACCGGCGAGAACTCCGATGGCTCCCGGCACAGGACCTCGAGACCCCATTGGGTGACGGCGGCGCGCGTCGCCTGAGCCAGCCGCTGATGACGGGCGAACCCGTTGTCGAGCCCCTCCTCCAGCAGCATCGCGACCGCCTCGCGCAGGCCATAGAGCAGGTTCGTCGCCGGCGTATACGGGAAGAAGCCCTTCGCATTCGGCTTCAGCATCTCCTCCCAGTCGAAATAGGAGCGCGGCATCCTGTTGGTGCGGGAGGCGGCGCGGGCCTTGCCGGAGATTGCGTTGAAGCCGAGGCCGGGCGGCAGCATGAAGCCCTTCTGCGAGCAGCTGACGCTGACGTCGACCTTCCATTCGTCGTGCCGGTAATCCACCGAGCCGAGCGAGGAGATGGTGTCGACCATCAGCAGCGCCGGATGCGCGGTGCGGTCGATCGCGGCGCGGATATCCGATATCCGGCTGGTCGCGCCGGTGGAGGTCTCGTTGTGCACCACCATCACGGCCTTGATGGCGTGCGCCTTGTCCTCCGACAGCCGCGCCTCGATCACGGCGGGGTCGGCGCCGCAGCGCCAGTCGCCCGGGACGAAATCGACCTCGATCCCGAAGCGGCCGGCCATCTGGCGCCACAGGGTGGCGAAGTGGCCGGTCTCGACCATCAGGACCCGGTCACCCGGCGACAGCGTGTTGACGATCGCGGCTTCCCAGGCCCCGGTCCCCGACGATGGAAAGATTACGACCGGGCCTGTGGTCTGAAAGATCTTTTGGCTGCCCTCCAGCACCGCCCGGCCGAGCTCCGCGAACTCCGCGCTGCGATGATCGATGACCGGCATATCCATGGCGCGAAGAATCCGATCAGGGACCGGGCTCGGCCCGGGGATCTGCAGGAAATGGCGTCCTTGGTGCATGAAACCTCCAGATTGGCTTAGTTGGGGCTCGCTCAGGCCCGGCGACGTTATTCTGCATTCATTTTTTGGCTTATCAATCTATTTTTGGTGTGCGATTGTGAGGATCGACGTCATCCGAGTGGTAAATTACTGTCGTGCATATGAAATCCACGATTCCCGAAAGCGGGGTTCCGATCGCCCAACCGGCCGCCGGCAATGGCGGCGACCGCCAGGAGGCCTCGCTGCACGGGGAAATCCTGCTGCGGCTTCGCGACTATGTGGTCGAAGGCAACATCCCTGAGGGCGCCCGCGTTCCCGAGCGCCAGCTCTGCGAGATGCTCGGCATCTCCCGGACGCCGCTTCGCGAAGCGCTTAAGGTGCTCGCCTCCGAGGGCCTGATCGAGCTATTGCCCAACCGCGGCGCGCGGGTGCGCCAGCTCAGCGCGCGCGACATCGAGGAACTGTTCGAACTGATGGCAGGGCTCGAGAGCTTGGCCGGACGGCTCGCCTGCGAGGCCATCACGGACGAGGAAATCACCGCGATCGAGCGGCTGCATTACGAGATGTACGGTCACTATCTGCATCGCGACATGCACCTCTATTTCCAGATCAACCAGCGAATCCACGAGAGCATCGTGGCGGCCGCACGCAACGAGACGCTGAAGACCGCCTATGCCAATTTCGCCGGCCGGATCCGCCGCGTCCGATACGCCGCCAATTTCGCCCGCAAACGGCAGCGCTGGGCCGAGGCGATGCGCGAGCACGAAGCGATCCTCGACGCCCTGCGCCGCCGCGCCGGCAGTGAATTGAGCGACGTCCTGTTCCAGCACCTGCGCAACAAGCGGACCGCCGCTATCGAGCACCTGTCCGAAGATGGGGACGGCACGCCGGAGGCGGCGCGTCACGGCGACTAGCTTGCTCATTTTGAATTCATAATATAGTTTTCAAAAAGAAATAATGCATAATTTCATAGCGACCACTATCGCCAGATGGATCAGATCGGATCTGGGATGAAGCACGCCTCATCGCTCGAACAGCGCCTGAAGTCGCAGCTGACCGGCGACGTCTTTTTCGATGCCTTCAACCGCGGGCGCTATGCGACCGACGCCTCGTTCTACCAAATCATGCCAGCCGGCGTGGTGGTCCCCAGGACGATCGACGAAGCCCTGCGCGCGGTTGCGCTCGTCAAGGACGACGGGCGCGTCGTGACTCCGCGTGGCGGCGGCACCTCGCAATGCGGCCAGACCGTCAATGACGGCGTCGTCATCGACTTCTCCAGGCACCTGAATCAAGTCGTCTCGCTCGACGTCGAGAACCGCACATGCGTGGTCGAGCCCGGCATCGTGCTCGACGATCTCAACCGCCAGCTCAGGAAGCATGGACTGTGGTTTCCCGTCGACGTCTCCACGGCGTCGCGCGCCACCATCGGCGGCATGGCCGGCAACAATTCCTGCGGCGGACGCTCGCTGCGCTACGGCACCATGCGCGACAACACGCTGTCGATGGAGGCGGCACTCGCGGACGGCACGCTGCTGCGGTTCGGCGAGGTGCCGCGCGATCTGAGCAATCTGAATGCGCCCGACGCCGGATTGAAGCTGTTCCGCGACATGCTCGATCTCGGCGAGCGCGAAGCCGCAGAGATCGCCGACAAATTCCCCAAAGTGCAGCGCCGTGTCGGCGGGTACAACATCGACGCGCTGGTTCCGCGCAATGCGCCGAACAACATGGCGCATCTGCTGGTCGGCTCGGAAGGTACCCTGGCCTTCACGACGCAGGTCGAGCTCAGGCTGTGGCCCGTGATCCGCAACAAGGCTCTGGGCGTCTGCCATTTCGGCAGCTTCTACGAGGCCATGGACGCGGCTCAGCACCTGGTCAAGTTGCGGCCCATTGCCGTGGAGCTGGTCGATCGCACCATGATCGCGCTCGGCCGCGAGATCGTGATGTTCCAGCCGATCATATCAGCCGCGGTGCGCGGCGATCCCGACGCGATCCTGGTGGTCGAGTTCGCGGAGGAGGACCAGGTCGACAATCTCTCCCGTCTCGAGCAGCTCGGCGAGTTGATGGCCGATCTCGGCTTCGGCTGGGACAACCCCAGGCGCAAATGGGGCGGCGTGGTCGAGATCGTCGAGCCCGCACTGCAGGCCGGCATCGCCGACTTCCGGGCTGCCGGCCTCAACGTCATGATGTCGATGAAGCAGGAAGGCAAGCCGGTGTCCTTTGTCGAGGATTGCGCCGTGCCGCTGCCGCACCTCGCCGACTACACCGAACGGCTCAACGCGGTCTTTGCCAGACACGGCACCCGCGGCACGATGTACGCACACGCTTCGGAGGGCTGCCTGCATGTGAGGCCTGTGCTCAACCTCAAGCTCGAGAAGGACGTCAAGGCAATGCGCGCCATTGCCGAGGAAGCGTTCGAGATGGTGCGCGAATACAAGGGCTCGCATTCCGGCGAGCACGGCGATGGCCTGGTGCGCTCGGAATTCCACCAGGCGATGTTCGGTGCGCGCATCGCCGCCGATTTCCGCGAGGTCAAGCAGCGCTTCGACCCAGGCAACACGCTCAATCCCGGCAAGATCGTCGATCCGCCCAGGATGGACGACCGCGCGCTGTTTCGCTACGCGCCCGATTACCGGGTCGGCGAATTGAAGACCGCGCTCGACTGGTCGGCCTATCCCGGCGCCGGCGGCGGCTTCCAGGGCGCGGTCGAGATGTGCAACAACAACGGCGCCTGCCGCAAGATCGAGGGCGGCGTGATGTGCCCGTCCTATCGCGCGACCCGCGACGAAAAGGACGTAACCCGCGGGCGCGCCAATACGTTGCGGCTTGCGATCTCCGGCCAGCTCGGCCCCGATGCGCTGGCCTCGGACGAGATGATGGAGACGCTCAAGCTCTGCGTCTCCTGCAAGGCCTGTCGCCACGAATGCCCGACCGGCGTCGACATGGCCAAGATGAAGATCGAGGTGCTGGCGGCCCGCGCGGCGACGCACGGCGTGTCGCTGCGCGACCGCCTGGTAGGCTACCTGCCCCGCTACCTGGACCTGGCGTCGCGTTTTGCTCGAATCGCGAATTGGCGCAACCACAGCGCGTTGCTGCGCATGCTGCTCGAAAAATTCGCCGGCATCAGCGCAAGGCGTTCGCTGCCGGCATTTCGCCGCGACACGTTTGTTGCAGGCGCGGATGTATTCGGCCCTGCCGATGGGCGAGAGGTCGTCCTGTTCGCCGACACGTTCAACCGCGGCTACGAGCGCGAGAACCTCGATGCGGCGCTCGAGGTGCTGCTTGCGGGCGGATATCGCGTCCATTTGCCGAGGCCTGCGGATCACACCCGGCCGCTCTGCTGCGGGAGGACCTTCCTGTCGGCCGGCCTGGTCGACGAAGCCCACACGGAACTGGATCGGCTCGTTGCAACCCTTTCGCCGTTCACGGCGCGCGGCGTGCCCATCATCGGGCTTGAGCCGAGCTGTCTCCTGACATTGCGGGACGAATTGCTCTCGCTCCGCTCGGACGAGGTTGCGAAAAATCTTAGCGCGCACGCGCTGCTGTTCGAGGAATTCCTCGTGCGCGAGGCGGAAGCCGGGCGGCTCAGCCTGCCGCTTGGCGTCGTCGCCGGAAAGGCCATCGTCCATGGCCATTGCCACCAGAAATCGTTCGGCGCCTTCAGGCCGGTCGAGAAGGTGCTCCGCCTGGTGCCCGAGCTGAATGTGGAAACCATCGAGACGAGTTGCTGCGGCATGGCCGGCGCCTTCGGCTATGGCGCGGACACCTACCAGGCCTCGCTCGACATGGCCGAACTATCGCTGCTGCCAGCGATCCGGCGCGCCGATCCCGAAGCACTCATCGTTGCCGACGGCACCTCGTGCCGGCATCAGATCATGGACGGCAGCGGACGCACCCCGCTTCACGTCGCCCGCGTCTTGGCGATGAGCCTCAATTATGCGAAATCCAGCTCCAACCCATCAATGCCCGCAAAGGAATAAGCCATGGCTGATCTCACCCTCGACGTCGCGCGCAAGATCCTGGATGCTGCCTTGGCCAAGGGTCTCGAGAAGAAGCTCAAACCGCTCGTGATCACGATCCTCGACGCGCGCGGCGCAGTGAAGGTGACCGCCGCGCAGGACGGCACCAGCCTGATGCGGGCCGAGATTGCCCACGGCAAGGCCTATGGTGCGCTCGCGATGGGCATGGGATCGCGCGCGCTGTTTCAGCGCGCGCAGGAGCAGGCCTATTTCATCGACGCCGTGAACACGCTGGCACAGGGACGCATGGTGCCGGTGCCCGGCGGCGTCCTGATCCTCAACGGCAGCATCCTGCTCGGCGCCGTCGGTGTCAGCGGCGATACGTCCGACAATGACGAAGCATGCGCCGTGGCCGGCATCGAGGCCGCCGGCCTGAAGGCCAACGCAGGATAGACATGCCGCACCTGCTCGCACGCCTTTGGGTCTTTCTGCAACCAGCGCCCTAGTTAAATTCGATGCAAGACTCCGCTACCGTCGGGGGTCGAGATACTGGGCCGTTTTGATAGTCCCCCCGTCGGCTCCTCCTCCGCCGGCAAAATAGAGGAACGTCAGGAAATAGCTGGCTCATAGTGAGCACCCGCCTCGTCAAACTGAGCTCTGCGCTCGGCGTCGATTAGTGCAGATGCGACATCCGGAAATGTGCTCGGAGGATAGGCCCCGGCGAAATGGCGCTGCGCCTCGACGAATACGGCCCAGCCTGACCCTAAGCGACGCAAGGCGTTATTCAAGCGACCGGCGACGGCGACGAGTTCAGCCGGCATCGCGCTATCGAGGTCGGGTCCTCGGAATTTTGCCGTGCGCTGGAACGAACCGTCCTTGTTCAGGATGATTCCCTTCTCGACGAGGGTTGCCCAGGGCAGGAAGTCGGCGAGACGGGCGTTGGAATGGCGATACTCAGCAAGATTCATCATGATTGAGAGCTCAGAGGTTGAGATGGCCGGGAATGCGCAGATGCCGGCGCACCACATCGACGAAGGCGGGATCCCGTTTGGCGGCCCAGACGGCGGTCAAGTGCGCGATGAACCAGAGGACGAGACCCGCGATCCAGAGTCGAAGTCCGAGCCCAAGGGCTGCCGCAAGGGTGCCGTTGACG
>NZ_JAFCKQ010000096.1 GCF_018130215.1 Bradyrhizobium jicamae | reverse complement strand
CTCGGCTATGTGTCCCTGATTGGCTTTGCGCTTCTGACACCGCTCAGTGTCATGACTGTACGCTATGGTGTGGCCCTCGCACATCAAATGCCAAAGCGTCAAATGGAGATCGCACTGTCCCTCTATCTCATCCTGATCAGCGTGCGGTTTGCGGCCTCTCTCTAACTAACTGGCGTCAGAGTTGGTGCGCTAAAATGTAAGGCGCGGCCCGCAAAACAATTCTCCCAGCGCCGTCGATAGTAGCCGACCTCTGTAACAAGATCAGTCAGAAGTCATTTCGTTTTGCGATCGATGGGTCCGGATTGGGCCCCTTAGCGGACCACGGCTGCGGTCGACGCGAGTCGGCTTTTCTCCTCGATCTTCTTGCCGCGACGCTCGGGCCGACCGACCAAGCAGCAGACGTCGTTACGGAGCGCGGTGTGAAGGTAGCAAAGCTGCAGGCGATCATGGCGGAAGTCGCGCGACGCTCCAGCGATCCCAATTTTGATCTGAACTAAGGTCGCAGGGGGCGGCCTTTACTTGGCCAGGCCACCTCGTCTCGCGCGTCTTTGACGTGGCCGACATATTTAGGATTTTAGGACCCCAAGGTGGTGATTTCTTCGTGGCAAAGAATGCACGCGATGTGCTACGCTACAAGTTGTGCGAGGGGTCGAAGATGATCGACAGGGACATAATCCCGGACCCAGGGGCGCCGTCTAACCCTCGAGCCTACCAGCGCTCCCACGAACATCGCGACGGAGGCGAACGCCGGGACGCGACAGTTCTGTTTGCGGACCTCGCGGGGTTCACTTCATTCGCAGAGCGATTCGGGGAAGAGGCAGCCTATGCGTTAATGCAGCACATCTCTGTGCTGACGACGAATGCCGTCCACGAACAAGGTGATCTTCCCCCGAAAAAGTGGACAGGCTTAAGCTGCTTTTAGCTCCATCTCGATCGGGCTGATATAGCCGATCGCCGAGTGACGACGGGTCCGATTGTAGAAGCCTTCGATGTAAGCAAAGACATCACGCGCGGCTTCCGCCCGGGTCGCATATTGTGTGTGGTAAACCTGCTCGGTTTTGAGCGTGTGGAAGAAGCTCTCGATCGGGGCATTGTCATAGCAGTCGGCCTTGCGGCTCATCGACGCCTTGAACCCCGCGGATTGCAACAGCTTGCGATACTCGGCCGAGGCATATTGAACGCCGCGATCTGAATGGTGGATCAGGCCGGCGCCAGGTCGCTGTGCCGAGATCGCCATCCGTAAGGCTGACAACGGCAGGTCGGCTCGCAAATGATCCGCCATCGCCCAGCCCACGATCCTTCGGCTGTAGAGGTCCAGGATCGCGGCCAGATAGAGCCAGCCCTGATCCGTCTCGATGTAGGTGATATCGGCGAGCCAGATCCGGTTCGGCGCAGTGGCGGTGAAGTTGCGATCGAGCAGGTTCGGGGCGATCGGGAGGTCGTGACGGCTGTCGGTCGTCCGCACCCGGCGAGGCCGTGCCATAATGGCCCTGATCCCGTGATGACGCATCAATCGTTCGATGCGGCCGCGGCTCGCTCCGCGGCCTATCGCCTTCAGCTCGACATGGATACGCGGGCTGCCGTAGCGTCCGTTTGTGTCGCGATGGACCCGCTTGATGTCGTTGACGAGCCCACGGTTGGCGGCCGAACGCGGGCTCTCCGGGCGCGTGCGCCAGGCATAGTAGCCGGCCGGCGAGACATCGAGCACATCGCACAGGATCGTCACCGGGTAATCGGCGCGGCGATCTTCAATAAAGCGGAATCTCATTTCGGAGCTCCAGCAAAGATCGCGATCGACTTTTTTAAAATGTCGCGCTCCATGCGTAGCCGCTCGTTCTCCCGCTGCAAACGAGCAATCTCCGCCGCGTGGTCCGCCGACGGCAGCGTCGCCTGCGTTGTGGGGCGCCGCGACGCCGCCGTCGGCTCCAGCCGGGCCCCTCGCTGCAGCACCCATCGCCGTAGCACGGAATCGCGCAGGCCAAGTTCGTTGGCCACAGATCCAATCGAGCGGCCACTCGACGCCACAAGATCGACCGCCTGCCGCTTGTAATCGTCCGTAAACGACCGACGTTGACGTCCTTCCATCCGACACCTCCTGGCTCCTCGAGCCTACTACAGGTGTCCATCAATTCGGAGGAGGTTCATGGTGGCGTAGTAAAAAGCTTTACCGGCGATGGCGTTATGGCGCTGTTCGGCGTACCAGTCGCTTTGGAGGACGCTCCGCTCCGAGCTTGCCACGCGGCACTCCTAATCCAACGACGGCTCGCGGCAACAGCTCCTGCCATAGCGACAAAGCACGGCCTTAGCCCTCAGTTGCGGATTGGCATCAACACGGGCCCGGTGATTGTAGGCCAAGTCCAGAGCGGTGAAAGCACTAGCGTCACTGCGCTCGGCGACGCAGTGAACTTGGCATCTCGAATCCAAGCGCTGTGCCCGCCCGGAGGAGTGGTGCTGAGTGAGGCGACTCACAGATTGGTACAAGGCATAGTGGAAAGCCAGGCAGCGGGTGCGCACGAGATAAAAGGAAAGGCAGAACGTCAGCGGATCTATCGGCTGACCGGCCTTCGCCAAGGTGCAATGCGGTTCGATGTGGCCCTCAGTCGCGGGCTCACGCCGTGTGTTGGCCGACTGGCCGAGATAAAGTTGCTCGAGCAATGTCTAAAAGAAGCGGCTAGCCGTGTACGGGTGGCCGATCTCGTAGGCGAAGCGGGAATTGGAAAGTCGAGACTAATTTACGAATTTCGCAACCGGATCCCAGACAAAGGAATATTCAACCTGGCTGGAAGCTGCTCGGAGAATGGCCAACAAACGGCGTTTCTCCCGTTCATAGAGGTGGTGCGAGGATCGTTTCGCATTAGCGCAGGAGAAGATGAAGGCCAGATAGCCTCGAAGCTGGAGAAGGGCCTGACAGTTCTGGGCCTCGCCTCCGAGCAAAATTTGGGTCTCTTGCTGAATTTGTTGAGCCTCAGCGTTCCTGAAGGGGCGTTGAAGGGGCTTGACGGCGTACTAATAGGATTGCGCACGCGTGACTTGCTCCTGCGCCTCCTACAAGCGCGTTGCCAGCTTACGCCCGTGGTTCTGGTGCTCGAAGACTTGCACTGGGCGGATAGTGCTTCAGAAGAGCTGTTAATCAGGTTGGTTTCGCACGAAGACTCGCTTCCGCTGCTAATTCTTCACAGCCGCCGACCGGAATACCGGCCGCCTTGGATCAAGCAATCGAATACAACAACTTTCGCCCTAGAACCGTTGTCGCCAGCAGAGACGTCGCAGATCGTTGGAGCGCGGTTCCGAGCGACCGAATTGCCAATGGCACTGTCTAAGCTCATCACGGATAAAGCGGAGGGCAATCCGCTCTTCGCTGAGGAGATCGCAAGTTACCTCGCTGAGCGCGGAGCTGTGCGTAGCGCCGCCTCTGGAGTAATCTATGAGGAAGGAGCGGTGGCGACGACGTTGCCCTCAAGTCTTCGGTCGCTGCTGACTGCCCGAGTTGACCAACTCGCACCAAACGACAGAACTTTATTGCAAGCGGCGTCGGTTATCGGTCGGCGCTTTGCACCCGATGTTTTGGCGGCAGTCGTCGGCGCCGACGTTCAGATCTTTGCGCGATTGTCCGCCATTGGACCCTTGGATGTGGTTCATCCAGACGACAAGACGGAGGACTTCATCTTCAAGCATGTGCTGGTGCGGGATGCGCTATACGATAGCCTTCTGAGCGGGCCGCGCAAACAGCTGCATTTGAGTGTCGCCGACGAGATTGAGCGGCGCAGTGCCCATCGGCTTACCGAGGTCGCTGAGACCTTAGCCTATCACTACGGGTGCGCCGAGTCGGCTGTTAAGGCCTTTCGTTATTTTGCGATGGCGGCCAGGAAAAGCCTCGACATATACGCCCTTGAAGAGGCCGAGCGGCACTTTAGAAGAGCTTTGGAACTCGCGGAAGCAGATCCCGGTTGCGTATCGGACTCTGAATTTACCAATATGTTGGCCGGCTTCACGCGGCTTTTGAATCTGGAAGCGCGCGTCAAAGAACTGACCGAGTTGGTGGAGCGCCTCCTACCTAGGATAGAGGCTGCCGGTGATTCAGGGGATCTGGTGCTTGTTTTGCACCATTTTTCCTGGGCGCTTCTGACCAGGGCTCAATTCAAAGCGGCACACGAGATAAGTCGTCGCAGCATGGAAGCAGCAAAACGCCTGGGCGACAGTTGCTCGTTAGCGTACGGTCAATCCAGCTTTGTTCACACCTCAATCATTTTGTCGCCGCTACCACTCGATTCCTTTGAGACCTTTGTACGCAATGCATTGCAGCTCAGTGACCGAACCGGTGACTCCTACCTTCGGACTTGGGTCTTATTTACAATTGCGTGGGATTATATCAATCGTGGCCTAACGCGCGAGGCTCGTAGCTACGCCGAACGAGTCTTGGATGCAGGGCGAGCCTATGGTGATCCGAGAGGCTTCGCCGTAGGCCTATGGCTCCTCGGCTGGGTCGATATTGTTGAGGAGCGGTATCAAGAAGCCACATCGCGCGCCGACGAATGTATTCGCGCCGCCCTGACGCCCTTGGATCGAAGTGTGGGGATCCAGATCAAGGGATTGGCGCTAGCGCTCAGCGGGAAGGTTGAGGAAGGCGCGGCATTGCTTCGCGAGGCCCGCAGTGGCTTTCTTGCAAATGACTGGCGCTTTAATCTTGCCGGAACAGACTTGGCGCTAAGCGTAGCAACGGTCTTGGGCGGCGCATTCTCACAAGGCATCCGACTTTGCGAGAAATGTATCCGCGAGCAAGAAGCCGCAGGGTATAAAAGCGCTGCGGACTGGGCGCTGACCTTGCCCCACAGGCTTAATCCAGTGTGAAGTTCGCTCTGGCCCACGACAAGGACCAAAGCATGAAGCGCAGCCGCTTTTCGGAAGAGCAGATCATCGGGATTTTGAAGGAGCACGAGGCCGGCGTTTCGGTTGCCGACCTGTGCCGCAAGCACGGCGTCAGCGACGCCAGCATCTACAAATGGAAGGCGAGATTCGGCGGTATGGAGGTGTCGGAGGCCAAGCGGCTGAAGGCACTGGAGGATGAGAACTCGCGGCTGAAGCGGTTGCTGGCGGATGCCATGCTCGACAATGTCGCGCTGAAGGACTTGCTGGGAAAGAAATGGTGACGCCCGCGGCTGAGCGGAAAGCTGTTGCCCATCTCATGGATGCCCACGGGATGAGCGAACGGCGGGCGTGTAAAACCATCGGCAGCTGCCGCATGACTATGAGATACAAGACGATCCGGACGGACGATGGCGGCCTTCGCCAGCGTATGAAGGCGATCGCTCATGAGCGCCGCCGCTTCGGCTATCGGCGCGTGCATGTCTTGCTCAAGCGGGAGGGCTACAGGGTCAACCACAAGAAGCTGTTCCGGCTTTACCGGGAAGAGAAGCTTGCAGTGCGCCGCCGTGGCGGCCGCAAGCGCGCTATCGG
This sequence comes from Bradyrhizobium jicamae, assembly GCF_018130215.1. GTDB lineage: Bacteria > Pseudomonadota > Alphaproteobacteria > Rhizobiales > Xanthobacteraceae > Bradyrhizobium > Bradyrhizobium jicamae_A. Next base: position 1,766 of record NZ_JAFCKQ010000096.1, on the reverse strand, counting down.
GACCAGGGCGCCGATGACGGTGCCGATGGCGCCGAACGACCGCTGGTCGCTCGACTTCGTGTCGGATCAGCTGACCTGCGGCCGCCGCTTCCGCGTCCTCACCGTGGTCGATGACTGCACCCGCGAGTGCTTGGCGCTGGTCGCCGATACCTCGCTCTCCGGCATCCGCGTGGCGCGGGAACTGGACCGGCTGATGATCGAGCGCGGCAAGCCGAAAATGGTGGTCAGCGACAACGGCAGCGAGCTGACCAGCAACGCCATCCTGACATGGGCGGATCAGAGCCGCGTCGCATGGCACTACATTGCGCCGGGCAAGCCCATGCAGAATGCCTTCATCGAGAGCTTCAACGGCCGGCTGCGGGATGAATTGCTGAACGAGACGCTGTTCACGTCACTGGCCCAGGCTCGCGTCGCACTCGGATGCTGGCGGACCGATTACAATGATGCACGGCCACACTCGCAGCTCGGATGGAAGACGCCCTCCGAGTTCGCCTTCACCTGTCACCCGCGCCGGGATCTGGCGCTGCGCTATGCCGAAAGCTCCGCGCCAGCTCCCGTCGCTATCACCGCCAAACCGGGCAAATCCAACTGCCAGGGCGAACTCAGGATTGGATAAAACTTGGGGGCAACGTCAGCGCGTTTGAACCTCGCTGAAATTTACTTGGAGATGCTAACTAGCAAGGAGAAGCCGCCACTGAAGACCATCCTGAAGAATGTTATTTTCTTGCTGCGCCTAAAAGTTTCTGGACCGGCCAGGATCGACCGACTACTGGACAAAGCCGACAAGAATACTCAATTCAGCGAACACGGAATACTACGGGCCCGTATCGAACTCAATTTCGCGCGCTTATACGCAATTCAGGGACGTTCCGTTCTCGGCCATAGTCATTTGGCGCGGGCAAAACGCATAGCCGAAGGTCTTTGTACCGAATCCTTGCTCGCACGAATCGACAAACTTGAGCACGCCGGCAGTGCGCGTCTCTCGGAACGTGATTTTTTGGGACCCCATAGCCCACCAGAACGTCGATGATGCGCTCGCGCAAATTATCAATCCCTCGGGGCAGGGAACGGTGCCCAGCTACAGCGTATCGTGGGTATGGATGCCTAAGTTAGTAGCTTCGAAATTCCGGCCATGAGGCACACTGGATATTGCAAGCCGCGAATGCTTCGGCGGGTGAAGCCCCCCGTCGGTCTCGGCTTGACCTCCCAATCACCATCCTGATGCTCTATTGCTTCGTGCACCACCGGCTGAAACATCGCAATGCGCTGACCAGCGCGCAGCTCGTCACGGTCAAACGCGCAGAGGAAGGCCGTTTTACCGCGTGACCGGGGCGGAGAGTTCGTCAAAGGAGTTTCGCCGTAGGTGCAGCAGTATGCAAAGCCGGCCCCGGCGTAGCGGGCTGCGCGGGGCCGGTGAGGTAATCCACTCGAAGGTCTCGATGCTAGATCGTGTTCGGCTGCAATTCTTTGACAATCTCGGAGTACCGGAATTATACGGGGCCGCCCCCGCCGAACCTTGGATCAGCGCCCTCCGCTGCGGGCGCCGTTTCCACTTTCTGGGCTCTAGACTAGACAACGAAAGCCTCGAAGCGGAGGTGAGGTGCTGAGTTGCGACAATTGTGCGCAGCAATTTAAACTATATTAAACGGTCGCCCCGATAGGTTCGCTCGCTATTTAGCGACCGAGGATAACATGACAGAGCCCAAAGCGTGGCCGTCAGTGGTTGGAATGCCCTCGCGAATGAGGTGGACGACAAGTAGGCGGCA
>NZ_JAFCKQ010000095.1 GCF_018130215.1 Bradyrhizobium jicamae | reverse complement strand
GCATTCCCCAATGTCGACGACGCCGTCAGGGAATCACGAATCGCCCAAAAGCAAAACCTAAAACGCAAGAAAGCCAGGTCCAGCACCCCGCTTTCCTGCAAAATCGAATACTACATCAAGACCAATTCTGCTTATTTCTCAGGTCAATCCGCATTCTTCACGGACGACCCAATAACAATTACTTCTGCCGGAATGAATGGTTGAACGACATCAAGAGCGGCCCAACGATATAGTCGAACGCCGTGCGCTGTACCGTGGGGATTATCACGGTCGCCGGCATTCCCGGGTAGAGCCGAATGTTCGGCATGGCGGCAAGCTCGTCCTGATCGATCCGGACGAAGGCCGCGTAGTAGGGGTTATTCGCTTTCGGATCGGTCAATCGGTCGGCAGAGACTTGAATGACGTTGCCGTGAACGATCGGGACGATGCGCTGCTTATATGCAGTGAGATGAACCTCAGCTCGCATATCCGGATGCACGTCACTGATATCCTCGACCGCGACCTGGGCTTCGACTGTCAGTAAGTCGTCATCGGGAACGATGTCCAAGATTTTTTCACCTCGCTGAATGACGCCTCCGACCGAAAACACATTGAGGCCAACCACGCGGCCAGTGTAGGGCGCTCGGATCTCCATTCGGCTGAGGGCAGCCTTGGCATTCATCATCTTCGGGATGACCTCGAGCACTTTGGCCCTGGTATCGCGAAGATCCTTCGTGACCTCCGTCATGCGATCATTGTCTAGCTGTGCACTCTGCTGCTCCTGTTCCGCGATAGCCTGACGGGCCTTCGCAATACTCGCTTCCGCGTCAGCGGCCTGACCCTCCAGTCCGTAACCGGTCCTTTCAAGCTGGAGAATTCGCGGGCGAGCGATCTCGCCATGCTCGACCAGTGGCCGAATGTCCTTGGTCTCGGCTCGGACGGAATTTAATTGGTTCGTAAAAGATTTTACCTGCGCCTCGGTGCCCACGATTTGGGAGCCGAGCTGATTGATCTTTTCACGGATCATCCTACGGTGGCCTTCCAGCGCAGTGCGACGGCTTTCGAACTGACTGACCTGACCGTGCCAAACGCTGTTTAGGTATAGATCGCCCGAACGTGCCTTTAGATCCTCGGGCATAACCAGTTCGGATCCATGATTTAGCTCAGCCAACAGCCGCGCCTCAGTTGCGCGAAGCACAACATATTCCTCGGTGAGCACGTCGTATTCGGTCCGGGCCTGGATCTCATCGAGGACGATTAACACGTCGCCGGCGCGAACCTTGTCACCTTCCTTGACATGCAATTCTTTGACTATGCCTCCATCGAGGTGCTGGACGCTCTTGCGGTTGCCTTCAACCTTAACGACTGCATTGGCAACAACCGCGCCATTCAGGGGCGCAGTGACGGCCCATGTTCCTATGCCACCGAAGAAGACAGCAATGATCAGCCATCCTGTTAACGCCACTTGGCGTATAGAGTCACTCAGCGAAACATCCCCAATAACGCTCGTACGCCTGTCCGGAACCGGCGCTGGAAGCATTAGTGAGTTTGCACCATCCTCCATCCGAAATTCCTTAGTTAGTCGTTCCCTGGACTGCGTGGACTGGCACCGGCCGCATCAAGTGGGAGAGGATCTCGTTGCGCGGTCCAAACGCCTCAGCGGCTCCTTCGCGCAAGATTAGAATCTTGTCGACCGCACTAACCGTGGCTGAACGATGGGAAATGATAACCACCGTTGTTCCGCGCTTCTTCAGCTGCGTAATGCAGTCAGCAAGCGCTGCCTCTCCGTAAGAATCTAGGTTGGAGCTCGGTTCGTCGAGTACAACTAAAACGGGATTGCCGTAGATGGCGCGTGCCAAGCCAACACGTTGGCGATAGCCTCCGGATAGAATCGCCCCGCCTTCCCCTATCTGGGTGTTATAGCCATGAGGCAGCCGCAATATCATCTCGTGGACGCCTGCCATTTGGGCTGCCAGCACAATATCCTTGTCCTCACCGTCCTCGAACCGACAGATATTGGCTGCAACTGTATCGGCAAACAGCTCGATATCTTGAGGGAGATAACCAAGATGCTGGCCGAGCGACGACTTGATCCACGTCGATACGTCAGCCCCGTCCAGGCGAACGGCACCTGCCGAGGGCGCCTGCACGCCCACGATAAGGCGCGCCAGCGTGGACTTGCCAGCGCCGGAGGGGCCGATAATCCCCAGCACCTCGCCCGGCTCGATTTGGAAGGTAACGCCGCGCAGAATCGGCCTTGAAGTGCCGGGGGCAACAAAGGACAGCGCTTCGACCGAGACTTGACCTTTGGGCCGTGGGAGCGTCAGTCCAGCTTCAGAGGGCGGAATGGCTGCCAGCAACTCGCGAACGCGCAAGAATGCGCCTCGGGCTAAGACAAAACCGCGCCACGATCCAACGATCTGCTCGACGGGCTGCAACGCGCGGCCAAGCAAGATACTAGCGGCAAACATGGCACCAACGGTCGTCAGCCGCTCGATTGCGAGATAGGCGCCGAGACCGAGGATCAAGGATTGCATTGAAAGCCGCAGAAACCGGATGAGGCTCTGAATCGTCGCGGCTCGATCGCCCGCGGTAGTCTGGCGCTGTAGCATCCGATTCCGGTCCCGGCCCCAGCGTTTCAAGACCCCGGCAGTCATGCCCATCGCGCGCAACACCTCGCTGTTGCGTAGACTCATTTCGGTGAAATTGTAGCAGCGGGTTGCAGCCTCATTGGCTTCCGCGAGAGGAGGCTTGACGACCCATTCATTCAAAAAAGCCATCAAAATCAAAATGATGGAGCTCCCTAGGGCAAAGCCGCCCAGGAACGGATGCAGGAAGAAAATCACAGTGATATAGATAGGCGCCCAAGGCAGATCGAAGATAGCGTGGATACCGGTTCCGGTGATGAACTGACGGAAAGTGTCGAAATCACGTAGCAGCTGGCTGCGAGTGCCACCGAAGGTTGCAGATCGATCAATCATGGCAGTCATTACCCGCGGGGCGATCTTGCGGTCGAGGCGGATGTTAGTGCGCGTCAGTACGCGCGTTCGTACCGCGTCGAGACCTGCAAGCGCCCCGAACGCGAGCAACAGGGCAATCGTCAGCATGAGCAACGTTATCTCGCTACCGCTCGAGATAACGCGATCGTAGACCTGCAACATGTACAGCGGGCTGGCGAGGTAGAGCACGTTGATGGCCAGGCTGAATATCGCTGCGGTGGCGAAATAGCCTTGGCAAGCCTTCAACAATCCGCGTAGCTCGTCAGATCCCTTTGACGTCGCTTTCAAAGCTGTTGGCGGACCTCCGCCCCCTTAAACAATGACCTGCAAACCGTCTGGCGAGGAGCAACTTAAATCGAGATCACAACATATTTAAAACGCTATCACAACGTGCAGGCTGGCGAAAGCACCAAAGCAGCACGTGGCGATTAACCGCTCAGAAATTTAGCTTATTAATTTTTGGTTTTTTTGCCTATTGAACTATCAACCTTAATGCGACAAACTCTCGGGGTTTTATCCAGCTGTATAATGCTGAGGAGAGTGTCATGCCTAATTTGCCCCTTCCCCTCCAACAAGATGTCGTCATTCAGAATCATACGACCGGACAGGTGGACTTTCTCGAGTATTCTGGGAACACGCTAGTAGCGAGTAATGCGCCACCGACACTCGCACTTGGTGCCGATTGGAAGGTCGTCGGATCTGAGGCCAGTACGATGGCGGGGGCCGCGACCGAGCTTGTGACTCAGAGCCAAAGCACCGGGCAGGTAAATTTCCTGTTCCTTGACACCCACGCCAATCTCGTCGCCAGCTCGATGGGCAGCGTCGTGCCGCATATAGTTGGCCTCGCCAATGATTTTTTTGCTGGCGGCGGTCAGGTCGGGCAGACAGCGGTCTCGCAGTTGGCAGACGGCTCGCTGGACCTTCTAGGTTTCAATGCGGCGGGGACGCTGGTTCAGAGCGATCTGATCACAAACTCCGTCGGCTTGCCCCATGCAGTCGGGGTTGCAGCTGGCAATGCAAGTGTTCAGACGATTCAGACGACCCAAGGGTTTCCAACGAACGACGTCGTCGTGACACAGCTTGCAGATGGCTCCGTCGACTTTCTTGGATTCACCGGCACCTTCGCTGCTAAAAACGTTGCATTTACCGCGAGCTTGCTCGTTGCCGGCTCGGCAGGAACCCCCCCGATCGGGGCCGTCAACCAAAATATTGCTCAAAACTTTAACGAACGGGACCCCACCACCGGCACCGAAGGGATCCACACCATCTCACAATTGCCCAGCGGGCAGCTCGATGCGGTGTTCTTCGACTCGGGCATCAACGACACCCAACATGCTGGCACGGAGTATGCTTCTACGTTGTTCAACCAGCCTTTCTCAGGTTGGGATGTCGTTGACGGCGGCGTCACTGCTCATAATCTCTTTCCAATCAGCTAAGAGATATAGAATATGACTTTGTGATAACCGCCTCTCGTGCCGAAGGTCGCAAGAATTTAGCTCATCGATCAGGACACAAGTTTCGGGGCGCGTTATGCCGCGCTCGCTCCGCCAACAGCTGCGGCGCGGGCGCGCGTACGTGTTCGAGCCATCAGCTGCTCATCTAGGACGCGGACTCATTAAGGCGCAGCCATAGCCTGATTGACGTGAGTTGAACGAAGGCAAGGTAGTTAGCGGCGAGTCTGTTGTAGCGCGTCGCCACCCGACGACATTGTTTGATCCTGTTGAAGAACCGCTCGACCTGGTTGCGAGCGCGGTAGAGATAGGGGCTGAAGCAGATCGGATCGCTGCGATTGCTTTTCGGCGGGATGTTGGCCCACGCGCCCTTCTTCATGGCAAGCTCTCTGATCCAGTCGGCATCATAGCCGCGGTCGGCAAGCAGCATTGACCCAGATTTGAGGCGAGACAGCAGCTTTCCTGCAAGTCGAACGTCGTGTGCCTCGCCGGGGCTCAGCGCCAGCCGTACCGGCAGACCATTGCCATCGACCACTGCATGGATTTTGCTCGTCAAGCCGCCGCGGGACCTTCCCATCGATTGGCGCTGGTTCCTTGTGATGCAGGCTCCATGCTGATGCACGCGGACAATGGAGGTGTCGATCATCTGGACAGCGGCATCATGGGCAGTGGCAAGCGCTTCTATGATGCGGCCCCAGACACCGGCCCGCCGCCACCTGACGAAGCGGTTGTAGCAAGTGGTGTACGGACCAAACGCCTCGGGCAGGTCACGCCAAGGTGCTCCGGATCGCAGGACCCAGAAGATGCCATTCAGGACCCGTCTGTCGTTTACCCTGGGAATGCCACGCGGCTTGTTCGGCAGCATCGGCTTGATGGCGGTCCATTCATAGTCGGCGAGTTCGTAGCGCATGATTCGAGCCCTCAGTTCGGGAGTTTGAATCACGGCAGTCCGGCCAAACGCAACGCTCCTGGCCCGAGCCTGGTACGGCGCTTACGGACAGGAGCGGACATCAACCAGCCCGCAATCTCTGCCAAAACCGTCGAAAATGACCCAAAGCCGACCTCGACTAACTGAGTCGCAAAGTCGCTTGCGGATTAGGGCACCCGTGCGTCCATCTCGGGGTGCAACACCATGCTCTCCTGCGCGGTCGCCTCGTTGCGCGACCCGACGAAGACAGAGGCGCCGCGCCGCGATTGACCGCGACATGCAACACGTTCGCCGGGATGTAAACGAAGTCGCCAGGCCGGACAGCCTCGCAGTGCTCAAGCTCATCTCCGGTCCAAAGCTCCAGCACGTCGCCGCTCATCATGTAGAGCGCGGTTTCGTGGTGCTCGTGCACATGCGCCTTCGTGCGGCCACCCGGCGGCAGTGCCATCAGGCCGAGCCAGATCACCTGTGACCCGGTCGTTTCAGCGCTGACGCCAGCCCGGTAGTCCGAGCCTTGCTGGACCCGGTGCGCCGGCGCGGCCTTCACCACCATCCCCACACGGCTGGTTGTGGCGGCTGGCTCCACCCTTGTTGCACTTGCGTTGCTCATTGTTCTCTCCCTTGGTTTGATCGATGATGAGAGAATGCCGCCCGTCCACGCAGGTGGCCTCGAAAGGCACTCCGAAAAGTTCCGAATTGTTGCGAATAACAGCTACCCAGCATTCAGGCGCGCCGCTACGCTTGTCCAATGCAGCGGCTTACCTTCGGCCCCTTCATGTTCGAATCCGCGCGCGGCGTGCTGCTGCGTGACGGACGACCAATGCCGGTCAACCAGAAAGGCATTCGTCTTCTTGCCGCGCTGCTGCTTGCGCCCGGCGAGGCCGTCTCCAAGACCGCACTGATGGATGCGGCGTGGCCCGGGACTGCCGTCGAGGAAAGCAACTTGTCGGTCCAGATCGCGGCGCTGCGCAAGCTGCTCGGCGCGGACCATGATGGCGGCGAATGGATTGCGACGGTCCCGCGCGTTGGCTACCGATTCGCCGGCGCGGTGTCGGGCGCAGATACGCCGAGCGAGAGCGCCGATGCCGCCGATGTTCGGCCGCTGATTGCAGTGCTGCCGTTCGGTATCGTCAGCGAAGAGCCAGGCAAGGAATATCTAGCTGACGGCATCACTAACGACATCATCACCGCGCTCGCGCGCTATCGCTGGTTTCGCATTGTCGTCCGCGGCTCGGCTTTCGCGCTTCGAGACAAGGCCGCCGATCAGCTCGGCGCGCGCTATGCGCTTCACGGGAACGTGCGCCATGCAAGAGAGCGGCTGCGCATCTCGGCACAATTGATCGACACCCGCGACGGAGCGCACCTGTGGGCCGAGCGCTATGATCTCGCGATGGCGGATGTGTTCGCAATCCAGGATGAGATCGCCGAGCGCGTCGTCGGCGCGATCGAGCCTGAGCTTCTCAAGAGCGAGTCGCGCCTGGCGATCGTGCGCAACACTGGCAATATGACGGCGTGGGACCTTGTTCGGCAAGGCATGGTATTTTCACAAGGTGACGCGTGAAGGGCATCGGGCCGCGCGCGACCTGTTCCGCCGTGCCTGTGCGGGAGATCCGGACCTCTCGGAGGCATATGCATGGCTCGGCCGGGTGAGCGCCGGCACAATCGCTTATGGGTGGAGCGACGATGTTGCCGCCGACGGGCGCGAGGGCACGCAGGCTGCGATCCGTGCGGTCGCCCTCGATCCGCGTGACCCGTATGCGCACTACTCTTTCGCCATCGTGAGCTGTTACGTGGGGTCAGCCAACACCGGCGCGCTCGCGGCGCAGAGCGCGATCGATCTCAATCCAAGCTTCGCACTCGGCCACCTCGTGCTTGGTATGGCGCGATTGTTCGACGGCGATGCCAGTCGCGCTGTTGCACCGTTGCGGCACGGTCTCACGCTCAACCCGAATGATCCGCAGAACGTCGCGTGGCACATCCTGCTGGCCTACGCCGAACTGCTAAGCGATATGCCGGACAAGGCATTCGAAAGTGCGAACCGGGCGCTGGCCTTGCGTCCCGTGTTCGGCCCGACGTTCGAGGTGCTGTGCTGCTGCACAACGGCACTCGGGCGTCACGACGACGCACGCCGATGGGCAGAACGCCTGAAAGATGTTAATGGCCCGGAAGGCCACTTCATTGAGCCAATTAGAGCCAGTCAGCCCGAGTACGACAAACGCATAGTTCGGCTATTGCAGAAGGCAACCGCGTGAACCAACATGTCCGCCTCTGGCACATCGCGACATATTGCGCTGCCTCGGTCGCTATAGGGGCAAAGCGGACATTGCTTTCGTCGCATCACGCCGCCGGGTTTATGAGTGCAAGGCCTTCTGTAATGGGCCCGATGATGTCAAGCCTCCCGAGTGAACGTCACGCCGCCGAGCTCATGCTTCTGTCCGTG
>NZ_JAFCKQ010000094.1 GCF_018130215.1 Bradyrhizobium jicamae | reverse complement strand
CGGAGTGGTCAGATGAAAACGGACATGACAGGTGGTGAGTGCCGTCCTCGACGGCGCGGCATGTTTCTCCGTCGCAGGTTCGGCAAGGACACACGCGGTGTCGCGGCGATCGAATTCGGCATCATGGTTCCGCTGCTTTCGCTGCTGGTGGTCTCGGTGACCGACATCGGTCTTGCGGTCTACCGCAAGATGCAGGTCGAGGGCTCATCCCAGGCGGGCGTCGAATATGCCATCGCGCACGGGTACGACAGCAACGCGATTTCGACTGCGGTGGTGGCCGCGACGAATTCCAATGCGATCAGCGCATCGCCCGCTCCGACCAAGTTCTGCGGGTGCGCGACAGCTTCTGGCGTCAGCACCATTAGCTGCGGCACAACATGTCCCGGAGGAAAGTCGGCAGGGACATACACCGTCGTCTCCGCGCAGGGCAGCTACTCGACCATCATCAACTATCAGATCGTACCGAACAGCTATGTCATCAACACCCAGTCAACCGCGAGGCTGCAGTGACGCGCGCGGCATTCTGGCCCGACACCAGCGGTGCGTCGGCACTCGAGTTCGGCCTGATCGCACCGGTCTTCTTCGCGTTTCTGTTCGGCGTGATCGAGTTCGGGCTGTTGATGTGGACGCAGGTCGGCATGCAGCACGCGGTGGAGGTCACGGCGCGATGTGCCAGCGTGAACCCCACGCTTTGCCCCACCACCAATCCGAACCAGATAGCCACCTACGCGACCCGGCAGGCCTTCGGGCTGACCTTGCCATCCTCGACGTTCACCTACAGCACCGCGGCCTGCGGCAGCCAGGTCAGCGCGAACTACCAGTTCCAGTTTCCCCAGGTGCTCAACCTGGCTCCATTCACGCTGACGGCCGCGGCCTGTTTTCCGGCCTGAACGCGCCCCGGCGCCATCCGCGTCCCGAGACCCGCCGCGGCGCAGCTCAATAGCCGCAGTCGGCGTAGTGCTTGCTCGCCAGCCGATACTCCGAGCCGACCTCGACGAAGTCGACGTCGAGGCATTGGTTGCCCCGCCGGAACTCGGCCAGGCCGTCGCAGCGAAGATATTCGAGATTGATGCGCCAGCGCCGTTCATGCGGATTGTAGGTTGCGAAGTCGTGCTGGGCGCTCGGCTCGGATTTGCAGATTCCCGCGATGTAGTGCCGAACCTCCGGCGGGAGACCATTGATGTGGTGCGGATCCCAGGGATCGTGCTTGTTCATCGAGCCCGCGAAGGCTTGCTGCGCGCCACCGGCGAGCAAGCAGACAGCGAGCAACCAGGTCCGGATCGCCATTCGACACCTCCCGGCAATGAGAAGATCGGCGGCCGAACACTGTTATAGAGCCCTACGCTTACACGAAGCTGACACGAAGCTGACGCGATCACCGCCTGCCCGCAACCGCGCTCACCACTTCAGCGCGGCGGTGCGCACGGGGTCGTCCCAGAGCGCAGTCGTCTCGCCATCGAGCAGGCTGACGGTGAGCGAGCAGCCGGCCATGTCGAGCGAGGTGACGTAGCTGCCGACCAGCGAGCGGGCGATGCGCAGGCCACGCCCTTCAAGCATGCGCCGCGCCGCGTGGTACACCAGATAGAGTTCGATCGTCGGCGTGCCGCCGAATCCATTGACGAACAGCAGGGCCTCGGTGCCGGCACGCGCGCCGAGATCATCGGCGATGGCGGTCGTCATCTCGGCGGCTATCGTATCGGCGGCTTCGAGCTTGACGCGGCGGCGGCCCGGCTCGCCGTGGATGCCGACCCCCATCTCCATCTCGTCCTCGCCGAGCGCAAAGGTCGGCGAGCCGGCGGCCGGCACGGTGCAGCTCGTCAACGCGACACCCATCGAACGGGTCTGCGCATTGACGCGCTCGCCGAGCGCCACGCAAGCCTTGAGATCGGCGCCCTTCTCCGCGGCCGCGCCGACGATCTTCTCCACGACCAGCGTGCCGGCGACGCCGCGGCGCCCGGTGCTGTAGGTCGACTTCTCGACCGCGACGTCATCGTCGGTCACGATGGTCGCGGTATGACCCTCGGCGATCTCGGCCGCCATCTCGAAGTTCATGCGGTCGCCCGCATAGTTCTTGACGATGAAGAGAACACCGGCGTCACCCGCAACAGCCTGGGCGGCCTCGACGATCTGATCCGGCGTCGGCGAGGTGAACACCTGTCCGGGACAGGCCGCATCCAGCATGCCGTGGCCGACGAAGCCCGCATGCAGCGGCTCGTGCCCGCTGCCACCGCCCGATACCAGCGCGACCTTGCTCGGGTTCAGCTCGCGGCGGCGGACGAATTTCCGCTCGGCGCCGAGCACAACCAGGTCGGCATGCGCGGCCGCAAAACCGTCGAGGCTCTCCGCGAGCACATTATCGACCGAATTGATGAGTTTCTTCATTGTGTCCTCCCCGCTTCCGTCCGTCTGGCGTTATCAGCCTATTTTTCCCGCATGATCGCAATCAGGCGGCGCGTGAATTCCTGCAGCAGCGCATCGAGCTCGGCATTGCGCTTGGAGCTGCCGAGGTCGGGCAGATGCAGCGTCATGGTCCGCTCATGCGATCCTTCGCCCAGCCGACCGACGCGGCGCGGGTGCGCGCGCGCATAGGCGCGCAGGAAGGCGCTCTTCGCCTGCGGCGGGAAATGGCAGACATCGAAGATCGTGTTGAGGTGCTGCACCGGGATCGGCACCGGATACGCGGGATTGCTGATCTGGCTGACGAAGCTGCGGTTCTTGCCCATGGCATGGGCCAGGCGCAGCCGCATCCCTGACGGCCGGCTCTCCAGCACCTCCTTGAAGATGCGCTTGTAGACCGCAACCGCGCCGGCCTCCGGCGCGTCATCGGCCGCCGTTTCAGCCAACGCCGCCTCCGCTGCTCAGCCGGTCGATGGTCTGCTTGATCTGCGCCAGCGCAGACGCGTTGACGGAGAGTTCGCGCAGGCCGCAATTCAGCAATGCCGGCAGGCAGCGCGGATCACCCGCCATATCACCGCACAGGCTGACGCTGATCGCAGCGCGCCGGCCGTGGTCGGCGGTCCGCGCGATGAGTTCGAGCACTGCCGGATGCAGCGGGTCCATCAGGGGGGCGAGAGCTCCATTGGAACGATCGCAGGCCAGTACATACTGCGCGAGGTCGTTCGAGCCGATCGAGAAGAAGGACGCCTTGAAGCTTGCCACCGCCAGGGCCGCCGCCGGAACCTCGACCATGATTCCAAGCTCGGGCAGCATCGCGGCAATGCCGTCCGCCTGCAAGCGCTGCACGACATCTGCGAACAACTTCCGTCCGGCCTCGAGCTCGTCCGCCGACGTGACCATCGGGAACATCACCTTGAGGTTGCCGTGCACCGCGGCTCGCGCCAGCGCGCCGAGCTGTATCGTGAAAATCTCGGGTCGGGCCAGGCACAGCCGCAAGCCGCGCACCCCGAGGAACGGATTGGGTTCGCCGTCAAGCGTGAAGCCCGGCACCGGCTTGTCGCCGCCGGCATCGAAAGTGCGGATGGTGACGGGCCGCTGGCCGGCCCAGCGCAACACCGCGTCATAGGCCTGGAACTGGGTTTCCTCGTCGGGCAGGTCGCTTCGGCCGGAGAGCAGAAACTCGGTCCGCATCAGGCCGATGCCGTCGGCATATTGCGCGTCGGCATGCTCGAGATCCTCGACGCGCTGGATGTTGATGAGGAGCCTGATCCGCTCGCCGCGCCAGGAGGCCGTCGGCCGCCGCAGGATTGCACGCGCCGACGCCCGGCTCTTGCGATGGTTGTCGCGCCGCTTCTCGAAGACCCGGACCTGCTCGGCGCTGGGGTCGAGCTCGAGCGTCGCGCCTTCGCCGTCGAGCAGCGCCGTGGTGCCAGTGTCCGGAATTGCGCCGAGCTGCACCACCATCGGGATGCCGCGTGCCCGCGCCAGCATCGCGACGTGGCTGGTCGGGCTGCCGCGCAATAGCGCGAGACCACCGCCGCCGGACCAGTCGATCTCGAGGAAGCGCGATGGCGGCAGGTCGTCGGCACAGACCACGCCCCCGCTCGGGATTTTCAGCCGCGGGCCCTGATCGCCGCGCAGAATGTGCATCACGCGGTCGCGCAAATCCGCCAGGTCGGATGAGCGCGCCTTCAGATAGTCGTCCGGCGCGGAATTGTAGTCTGCGATATGCGCGTCGAGCGTGGAACGCCATGCGACGTCGGCCGGGCTCCCCTCACCGATCGACGCAAAGATCGCCTCGATCAGATCCTCGTCCTCCAGCAGCGCGACTTGAAATTCCAGAATTTGCGCGGCTTCGCCTCCGGCGCTCGCGGCAAGGTCGGCGATCTGCCCGCTCGCCGTGTCGATAGCGTTGCGCAAGGCCAGCGCCTCCTCGACCAGCGTGCCGGCCACCCGCTCGCCGCCAGATCCCGCGTCGACACGGACGAACGGACCATGGGCAAAGCCGATCGAGGCGGTCCTGCCGCGGTAGGCCAGTCCTGCAGCGCCACCCTGCATGCTACGGCGCTCCATCCGGGAAATCGCTTGCGATCAGGTCGACCAGTGCCGCGACGGCGGCTTCGGCATCGCTGCCGGCGGCCTTGATCTCGATCGTGCTGCCGTGCGCCGCGCGCATCGCCATGATCTTGGCCACGCTCTTGGCATTGATCCATTCGGGCGCACCGGCAACCCGCACGGAGATCTGCGCCTGGAACTTCTTGGCGAGCTTGGTCAGCTTGACCGCGGGGCGCGCGTGCATGCCCACCGCATGCACCAGCCGCACATCGCCGGTGAAGATCTGTCCGTCCGCTTTATCAAGCATGCTCATCATCCATCATCGCTTCGCCGACACCTCAGTCGGCAGAAAGTTCCTCGGCCACGGCTTTCACCTGGGCCAGCGAGCTGCCGCCCGCCGCCTCGGTCGCCGCCATCACGGCGCCCTCGACGATCGGCGCGTTGCAAACGACAACGAGATCGCGCCGCTCAGGCTCGAGCATCTCGACCGCCATTTCACTGTTCGTCTCGGCGCCGCCGAGATCGACGAGCACGGCGACACCCTTGGGCGACCAGACGTCGTTGATGGCGTCGATGATCAGCGGCACGCTGGTGCCGAGGCCACCGTCGGGGTTGCCACCGCAGAAGGCGACCTTGACCTCGGTGCCGACCATCTGCCGCACCATGTCGGCGGTTCCCTTGGCGATGTCAGCTGAATGCGAGACGATCACGATTCCAACGGTGTCGGTCATTGCCGCCCCTCCAGGCCCGCACATATCGCCTGCACCAGCACACAGCTCGACCGTGCGCCGGGATCGACATGGCCGACGCTGCGCGCGCCGAGGAACGACGCCCGTCCCTTGGTGGCCTGCATCGGCGCGGTGCGCTCGACCGCTTCGGCGGCGGTGGTGCGCACCCGTGCGATTAGATCCGGCTGGCCGGCAGCGGTCCTCAGCGTCTCCAGTACGGGAACGAGCACGTCAAGCATCGTCTTCTCGCCGGCCTGCGAGCGGCCGCGTGCGCTGACTGCGTTCACGGCGCTGCCGAAGACATCGGCGAGATCGTCCGGCAGGTGCTTGTCGTGCGACAGCGCTTCGCCGGCCGCGAGAAAGAAGCTGCCGTAGAGCGGCCCGGACGCACCGCCGACCGTCATCACCAAGGTCTTGCCGATCGTCTTGAACGCCTCGTCGAGCGGCTGCGCCGAGATGGCATCGAGCTTGCCGAGGACGGCTTCGAAGCCGCGCTTCATGTTGGTCCCATGGTCGCCGTCGCCGATCGCCTGATCCAGGCTCGTGAGCTCCGGCGCGCTGGCGATGACCTGCTCGGCGGCCGCCTTGAGCAGCGACTTGAATGTCTCGGGTTGCACCGACATCGATTCGAACCTCACTCCTCTATTGAACCATCGCGTCGATGCGCTGCCCCGCGCGGTCGAAACACAGCGGACGCACCAGGTGCAGTTCGACTTCCTGGCCGGCCCGCAGCGGCCGATGCGGATCCGCCAGCGTCACCAGCGTTTCGCCCTTATAGTCCAGGTGAACGTGATTCTGCTCGCCGAGGTGCTCGACGCGATGCACGCGCCCGACCATCTGTCCGCCATTGCGCGCGGCGATCTGGATGTGCTCGGTGCGGATGCCGACCGTCTCCGTTTCTGGCGGTATCGCCACATCGGAGAGCAGGCGGGCGGGCAGGAGATTGATCTGGGGCGTCCCAAGCCGCGAGGCGACATAGCTGCTGGAGGGATTCTCGTAAATCTCCCGGGGCGTGCCGAGCTGAAGCAGCCGGCCGTCCCTGATCACGCCGATCTTCGATGCCATCGTCATGGCCTCGACCTGGTCGTGGGTGACGTAGAGGATGGTCGCGCCAAGCTCGGACTGGATCCGCTTCAATTCGAGCCGCAGCTCGGCCCGCAGCTTTGCGTCGAGCGAGGAAAGCGGCTCGTCCATCAGATAGATCGAGGGATCGCGCACCAGTGCGCGGCCGATTGCGACCCGTTGCATTTCGCCGCCGGACAGGCGGGTGGCGCGGTTGTTCAGCTTGCTCGCAATATGGAGCAGCTCCGCGGTCTGTTCGACACGCTTGCGGATCTGTGGCTCCGGCACGCGGTGCGCCGGAGAGCGCAGCGGGAACGCCAGATTGTCGTAGACCGACAGATGCGGGTACAGCGAATATTGCTGGAACACGAACGCGATGTCCCGGGCACCCGGCGGATCATGCGTCACGTCGCGCCCGCCGATCATGACCGAGCCGGCGTCGGGGCTCTCCAGCCCGGTTATCAGCCGCAGCGTCGTGGTCTTGCCGGCGCCGCTCGGCCCGAGCAGCACGAGGAATTCGCCGTCGTTCACCGTGAGCGAGAGGTCGCGCACCGCCTCGACGGCGCCGAAGCGCTTGCTGATGTTGCGCAAGCTGACGTCAGCCATGGCGCACGCCCTCCTCGCCGGCGGTCCGGATCGCAAGGCCGCTGCCGATGTCGAACAGCGCGAGCCGTTCGGACTGGAATTCGAGACCGACGCTCTCGCCGATCCGCACCACGGCGCTCGACGGCAGCCGCGCTGCGACACGCCCATGCGCCGTGTCGACGGTGACGATCTGCGTGGTGCCGAGATATTCGGCGCCGAACACCTCGCCGCGGACGGACCCGGCGTCGACGAAGCGGATATGCTCCGGACGGACCCCAAGCGCCAGCGGCGCGCTGGCGCGGTCCTCGCGGATCTCGGGCACGGCGAGCCTGGCGTCGTGGAAGTCGACCGCCCGGTCGCCGGTTCGCAGGCCGCCCTCGAAGCGCAGGAAGTTCATCGGCGGCGAGCCGATGAAATCGGCGACGAACATGCTGGCGGGCCGGTCATAGACCTCCTGCGGCGTGCCGATCTGCTCGACGCGGCCCCTGTTCATGATCGCGATCTGGTCGGCCATCGACATCGCCTCGAGCTGGTCGTGGGTGACATAGACCGTGGTCGCCTTGATGCGATCATGCAGGTCGCGCAGCTCGCCGCACATCAGATGACGAAACTCGGCGTCGAGCGCCCCGAGCGGCTCGTCCATCAGGAAGGCCTTCGGCCGCCGCACCATGGCGCGGCCGAGCGCGACGCGCTGGCGGTCGCCGCCCGAGAGCTTCGACGTCTTGCTCGACAGTAGATGCTCGATCCGCAGCATCCGCGCCGTCTCCTGCACCCTCTCGCGAATCTCGCGCCTCGCCATGCCCTGGCACTTCAGCGGAAAGCCGATGTTCTGCCCGACATTCATATGCGGATAGAGCGCGAACAGCTGGAACACGAAGGCGATGTCGCGGGCGGCGGCCCGGTGGAACGTGACGTCCTCGTCGTCGAGCAGGATCTTGCCCTCGGTCGGCAGCTCGAGGCCGGCGATCATGCGCAAGGTCGTGGTCTTGCCGCAGCCGGACGGGCCCAGCAGCGCGAAGAAGGTGCCGTCGGGGATGGTGAAGGTCGAGCCTTCCACCGCGGTGAACTGATCGAAAGCCTTGCGCAAATTTTCGATGCGGATTTGTGCCATGGTCCTATTCCGGAAAATGGCTGACGATCACGTAGCCGACCGTGCCGGCGAGGATCGTCACGAAGGAATAGCTGTACAGATCGATCGACCAGGGCTGCACCAGCATGATGATGCCGCCCCCGATCAGGGTCATCGCAACGGCCTCCCAGCGCCCGCGCCGAAAAAGGCGATGCAAGCCCCCCTTGGCAATCGCAGAACCGCTCATTTGCGCACCGCTCCGAAGGTGATGCCGCGCAACAGATGCTTGCGTAGCAGCACGGTGAACATGACGATCGGGACGACGAACAGGGTGGTTGCGGCGGCAACCGCCGGCC
>NZ_JAFCKQ010000093.1 GCF_018130215.1 Bradyrhizobium jicamae | reverse complement strand
CATCATATCGACGGTCTGGAGATTGCCTTTGCCTGCGCTGCGGCAGTGTCGTTTCTGGCCCTAATTGCCAGCGTGGCTTGGCTTTTTTTGCGATGATTGCAGACAACCGAGACCGCCTCAATTGGAGGGGGCCCTGTAAGGTCCACACCGGCCGTGTGGCGTGCCATCGGCCATGAACCGGCTCTATTTCCGCCTGTCGCAGGTCTGGCTGGCGGTCTCGTGACGTGGCTGTCTATGTGCTCGTCGCGTGAGGGCGCCAACCGCGATCGTCTTTATTGACGGAAAATGAAATACCAGACGCGAACTAGCGCTCACAGCCGGTCATCCAGCTTCCGGCCCACCGCCGGAAGCGTCCGGTTCTTCACCTTGATCCAGTCCTTCGACCGGCCGCCGCGTACGGTCGATCGGATCGCTTTGACACGAGCCCTTCGAGACCTAGGTCGCAAGCGGCTCGGAAAAGGTCGGGACCGATCACTCCGGTCTCGAACGGGTTGACGAAGATGCCCGCGGCCCGGCGTTGCAGTAACCGCTCGAGCTTGGCCTTGCGCGTCAAGAGCGGCAGTGAGCGGAGATCTTCGCCGCCCAGCGCGAGCAGGTCGAAGGCGCACAGCCGTCGGCATTGTGCTTTCCACCATGCAGCGCCGCGAGGTCGGAGATCCCGCCGGCGCAGAGGATCACGGCCTCGCTATCAATGACGAACTGCTTCTGCCGGTTTGACAGTGCAGCCTCGACGATCCGCGGAAAGCGCGTGGACCAGTTGTTGCCGCCCTTTGTGATCAGCCAAACGCGATCGGCATTGCGCTCGACTCGCAGGCGGTAGACGATGCGCTACTGACAAGTCATTCCATAGCGACAGAGTTGCAATGCATGGCGGGCCAATGCATTTGCATCAAAGGGCTTTTCCCACCGAGGCACATCAGCAAACCGGGCCGGGATTAGCTCAGAGCCATAACCTGTAGAAAAAATGAAGGGTATCGCTCGCCGTTTCAATTCGTCGGCAAGGGCGAATGAATTATCCCCTCGCAGGTCGATATCGAGGATGCCTATGTCGAACCCGCTCCGAGCGATTTGTTCACGCGCGTCTTGCAGGTCGCCGGCAAGTGGCATGACCTCTGCGCCCAACGAGGTAAGGGCAATCCGCAAGTCGTTGGCTAGAAAGTATTCGTCCTCAACAACGAGGACGCGCCACCGGATCAGGGGTACTTGCGGGTTCGGCATTTGGGGGACACCTCAGCGTTGATACCCGCCGAAACGCACCTTAAACCTTCCCTGTCATCATGTAAACCATTGATTTGACTATAGTATTTTACTCAGTTGGCAAGGTTGCAGCATACTTGGAAGCTTAACCTATGTTAGCGCACTACTCAGAGTTAGATGATTGAGTTCGCAACTCACTTTGCTCAAGGGAACGTTGCGTTGAACGAACTGCGTGGCGAACGATTGCAGGTGATGCTCTCGCCCGAAGAGCTGGCAGCGGTTGATGATTTCCGCTTCAAACATCGGATGCCGACGAGAGCGGCTGCGGTCAGAGAGATGTTGAAATTGGGATTGGCTGCAATCGGTATCGATGCCAAGGCTGGGGTGAAGTCGAGCGACTACGGCGTGTTCGACCGCGGGCCGTCCGGTCACGTGGACGAAAGCTAATCACCGAGGCCCGGTAGGCGGTTTTGGGACCGAGAGCCGCAAAATGAAACTGCTATGCGAATATTTGGAACACGCGCTTCCTTTGAGCGCCCTTGCGACGCAGGAAACCGATCCTGAACTAATATCGCAATTTGCAGAAAGCGTGCTTTAAAGGCAATTGCACCGCAACTCGAAACTCCGTGCACACTTTGGCGAGGCACCCTTACGCCAGCCTAGAAGATTCGATAGAATTGAACGGATGGTCAGCCCCGCTGCACATATTGTCCGTGTGATGACCGACAGTCGGGACCAGCGTCTTTGGCTGGCGTTCGCGCCGCCTGATGACGCGATCAATCGAGTTTTAGATTCGGTTCCGGAGGGGTGGGCAGCCGCGCTGCTGGCGAACTATGATCTGTCCCCGTCAGAAGTTATGGCGCTGCACCTCTGCCCCGGCGACGTCCGCGAGATCACTTCAAGAGCAAATTAGGCCACGACCGTTTTCAAACTAGGCCACTGAGTCGGAAACAAGCCAGCACCCCTCATGCGCAGGCTGCCGGCTTGTCATGGCTCACAAATACAGCGTCGTGGGTGTGATCGTCACCACTTCCAAATTGCGGCCGCGAGGTAAACCGGATCTTGCAAACCGGGAATGCTTCGATCCGAGAATCCCCACGTCGGTCCCGGCTTGACCTCCCAGTTGCCGCCGCGGTGCGCTATTGCTTCGTTCACCACCGACCGGAATGCGCGGATTGCATCGTCATCCTTCTGGTCGCAGAAGATCATGAACGAGTTGGGACCCTTCTCCAGAACTTGATACCCCGGGCCGCCTTTGCGCAATTCCTCAAAGTAGTCGTCCACGTCCATCGTCTCTGCCCCGTGATTTCGCGGCGAAGATCACACAGCTGCAACCGCGAGGCGAGCCTATTGATGCGCCAGCCGCCGAGTGGCCTCAGTCCGTCTGATCGGATTGAACGCAGAAGGCGAGCCTGCTTTGAAGACGCCGATCCTTTACGATGACCGACCCGGCTTCAAATATCACTTGAAGGTTTATTCGTTCCGAGCGATCACCGCTGTTGCCGCATGGGCGCTGATCGTCGCCGCGTTCTATGAAAAACCGGAGTTGCTGACCGCTGCCCAGCGCGCCTACAGCGTGATATCGAAGCGCTTGGCGACGTCGTTCCACCGCCTTGGGGACCTCGAATCGAGTTTGTTTTCAGGGAGATCGGCGGCTTGATCTGGCTCCAAATCACCTTGGTCGTGCTCGCCCACAGCACTCTCAAGGATTACCGGAACTTGGCGAGCCGTGCGAGGGGACCGGTTGCCTTGATCGCGGGCTAACAACTGCACTGCGGTCATGAAAGCAACCCTTAACGAGATCGAAGTGGGATGCGTTCCGCAAATCGCGTGCATCAACCTCGCTTAATCACGGACGTGCACAAATCCACGATTCCATAGGAAACGCCTCACTCCATGTTCGTTGTAAGCGAACAACTAAGGAGACAATCATGCGGCGCATCGCAATAGCAACATTTATCTTGGCTGGCTTGGCGCCAGCGGCGGCTCAACAGACATCCCCATTGCAAAATCTGCAAAACGAAGCTGACAAGGGTATCAAAACTGAAAATTCCGGTGCATCGGGTTACGTTGGCAAGCAGACGAGGCCGGGTTCTGCGGCGCAGGTGCAAGCCACTCCTGGTCGCACGAATTCCAGCAGCGATGCGCCCGGCGCTCAGAATTCTGGAACCGGCGTCGCGGGGGCACCCGGAAACAAAAACGGTCCTCCGGCGAACGGGACGGTAGGGCAGAATAGCACTGTCCGAGCGCAAGATTCGTCCAATATTCAGGGCCTGCCTGGAAATAAGAGCGGTCCGCCTGCCAAGCATTGAGCGTTCGTTGCTGAGCAATCCATCCCAAAAAAAGCCTGCAGCCAAAGGCCAAGCGCTGACAACATTGTCAGCGTGGTTTGCTCGCGATGCGCCTCAGTGTCGGTGCTAGGGCATTTGTTCGTAAGGGCCAGCCGGCGCCCCACGTGGGTCGTATGAGCGGTCAAAGCGTGTCGGGCGTTCGTAACGGCGAGCGCCCCTATCCTCGTTGAGCAATTCCTGCTCGGCCAGGTGCCAGAACTCTTCGTCCCGCCCCTCCGGCTTTCCAGCCTTCTCCCAAAAGCTCGTAAGCCCTGGCTGCAATGGCTTCGTCGATACGCTTGTTCATGGCTTTTGGATCCACAAACCTTTGGAACGCTTCGCCTATGTTCCAGCAAGAGAGAGTTAAAAGATGATGGACACACCGTCCGAGCCTTGATGCGGCTGACCGCCACATCGCCAAAGGCGAAGCGGCCGTCAGTAAGCAACTTCGCTTGGTGGAAACTCTGAAAGACGACGGGCACGACGTAACCGAAGCAGCCAAGCAGCTTCGAGACTTCGAGGAGCACCGCAGCAACATCATGAGGATGATTGAGCAGATACGCGGGCTTGGCTTAAGAAACCGAGTCCAACGTCGGCTGACGGCAATGCCATATCGCTTCGGAACTGGTCGATAAGCAGCTTCGCGGTCCGCGATCGCTGCATCCCGATCGGATTACGCAAAGCCCATGTCGCGTGGCGGAAACGACATGCCATCGATGACGACCGGCCGATCGGTGCGCTGCGCGAGATCAGTAACGTCCAAGACCTCGATATAAAGTATCGGTTATCGTGACGGCAGGGTCGAGCAGGGCAACTTCGACACCTTCCGGGTGATCCGAATTGACGAAGCCCCGCTCGTCGCCAACGTCCACATCGTGCCGCCGGACCCGAAACGCGCCGAGCGGTGGCGGCGAACCCGGCGTCCCGCCGTTTGCGCCTGCGCTGACCAACGCGATCTTCGCCGCCACCGGCAAGCGGATTTGCACCCAGCCGATCGGCACGCAATTAGAGGCGTGAGACGGAACCTTAAATAGGCCACGTTGTTTTCGTCGATCTGAAAGGAACAGACCGATGAACATCAAGCCCATCACAACCTGGGCGCTCGCGGCGTTGATGCTGTCGGGTGCCGTTGTTTTCGACGTACACCCGGTTGTGGCGCAACAAGGCTCCGTACCGGCAACCGCGACGCGACCGGCCAAGACGCCGCAGGGACAGACCTCCATTCCCAGCGCCGCTCCACCGGCCACCGCTACCCAAACCACGGGCGAGGTCCCGCGCGACCCGATGATCAAGAAAATGAACGAAGACGAAAAGAAGAAGGTTGAGACCGAAGGAAAGTAGTGCGGTCGGCCCGTCGTGGCCAACACTTGCCGGGCACCGATGCGGCTGCGAGGAAGGCCGCGCCGCCGGCTGTTGACGCTCGACGTGCTGCGCTGGGTTAAGACCCGCGCTGAAGCAACGTCCCGCGCATGTCGAGCGCAAAATCCAGTCAGCGCGAGGCTTGTCGGCAAAGCGGGCGACGTGCGCAAGCTCCTCGCTACGCGCAGGAACGGATTGTGGCGGGGTGAAGCCTGCGGTCAAAGTCGCCATCGAGGGCCACGCGGAATGATGGCGATGACGGCAAGCAACATGGCGGCCCGGGGCGGACGGACGAGAAAGTCCTGGGTAGTCGATGGCCCGCGCTGAGCACTCGTTGTCAGCCGCGACAAGGCAGCCGACGGTCAATTCTTTTATAGTGTTTCGACCACGGGTATCTATTGTCATCCGTCCTGCCCGTCACGCACCGAAGCGGAAGTGCGCTGGTGGCGAGAGCCTGCCGGATCGTCGAGGCGAGCGAAGAAGAATCGTCGCTTGATGAAATCGCGCGCGCAGTCGGCCTCAGCGACAACTATTTTACCGCGTCTTCGAGGCGGAGACCCGATTGACGCCTAAGGATTATGGGACCCGCTACCCGACCAAGCGCGTTCGAGACGGACTTGCGTCCGGAAGCACGGTGACGCATGCGATAGGGTTCAGTCCCAGTGGACGTTTCTACGAGAAAATCGATGCGCGTTCGCGGCAACTGGCTTGGAACTCTCTCCCACATCAGAAGTTCGGGTTTCTGGTTCAATCATCAGGATAGGAGACGATGAATGAAGATGATGAAAACGGTTTTCCTCGGCACGCTCAGCGTTGCTATGCTGGCCGGTTCAGCGATGACGGCTTCTGCAGCAGTCGTCTGCAATGGCGATGTTTGTTGGCACACGCATGAACGCTACACTTATCCGAGGGAGTCAGGCGTCATCATTCACGAGGACGATTGGCATCCTGGTCCCAATGTTACCTTCCGCGAGCACGAAGGCCGCGGCTACTGGCGCGGTGAAAGCTGGGAGACGGTGCCTGAAGACGAGGGGGTTGTGCGCGAAGAACGGCGATAAGGCGCAGTACTACAGGCAGCCGCGGCCAGTCGCTTTAGGCGGCAGGCCGCGGAGGCCGTCGGAGATCGTGGGAAAGTGTCAGTTTTTGCTGGGGCAAATCTCTTTGACAACTTACCAGGCCGCGAAGACGGTTAAAGCAAGCCGGCTTGGGCGGCCGGCCTGATAATGAAAAAGCGCGGCAAGCGCGCCATCGCTTGCAGCACCCGGCGGCGTGCCTACACAGCGGGATTCAGTGCCCGAAGCCGTTTGAGAAGGAAGGCCAGAACCATTATTTCGTCGACGTTTGAACTTTTGAGCGATCTTCGCGTCGAGCATCCTGACGAGATCGCCCGATAGATACGCGCTTAGGATCTCCGGATGTACATAGCTCCTCCGGCAGATCGCCGGTGTATTGCCGAGTTGCTTGGCGACCCTTTCGATGGCGGCGACGATATTGCGTTTTGCTTCGGCCTGGCTGTCATACTTCTTGAACTCCGACAATGCGAGGGCTGCCAACACGGTGCCGGCCCAGGTCCGGAAGTCCTTGGCGGTAAAATCTTGCTTGCAGCCTCATGCGAGATGGCCTCCGTCTGCGATTAACCGCAGCGACAGCCGGATGTTCCGAAGGAGGAACATCCGGCTTCTCCGCTGGTTTAAGCACGCGGGAGGTTTGAGAGGAGACGGTATGCGGGTAACCATCGATCGGAGTGGTCAGAAAGCGGCCGAATCGCTCAATCTGGAGGCCGAAGTCGATGCTTGGCGGAGCAAGCGCAGCCGGCGACCCGTTTCCATGACCGGTAAAATCCCCGTCGTCCGCATCCGCCGGCGCGTGCGGCCGACGTCGTTATCCGCCAGCGGACCGCACGCTCTCGGTCACGACAGCCTAGCGCCTCTAACGCAAGCGCTGCAAATGTCAGACACGGCGAAAGCTGGGGCGAAAAAACCGGGTGGGCCGCGCGTGGTGGCCCATCGCGATGGACGGACAAAAGCCGCTGCCGCCGGGGCCGGGCGCCCCGCATGAATGCGCCTCGCCGGCACCCGCCTCTCGGCGGCGCGCGTGACGAGGATGGTCATCACGGCCTGCGCTCTCTTGCGGACGCCTTTCCGTCGCTTGCCTGAAGAGGCGTTGGGTGGTGCTCAAACAATTTGACCGTACGCTGACTGGAACCCGAATGGGCGCCCGCGCTTATTCTTCACCATCAGGAGACAGAGACGGTGAAGATCGAAGCCGGGTATGACATCGCTTTCCAGTGCGTTCAGGACGTGCCGATGGTGCTGATGTTGAGTGTGCATCCCTCTCGCCAGCAGGATCTACTGATCAAACATCGTATCCAATTCTCTCCCAACGTTCGTGCTCGCGATTACCTCGATTCCTTTGGCAATATCTTTACGAGATTGGTGGCGCCCGCGGGCCTCCTTCAAATCCGCAACCGCTTTGCCATCGCCGACAGCGGCCAGCCTGACGAGGTCGCACCCCAGGCAGAGCAATGGGAAATCGACAGTTTGCCGGATGAGGCGATAATCTATCTGCTTTGCAGCCCTTACTGCGATACTCAAAAGCTAACCGATCTCGCGTGGGCACAGTTCGGCGGCATTCGGGGCGGTTGGCAGCGGGTTCAGGCCATCTGCGATTACGTGCATGGACGGATTGAGTTCGGTTATCACCACGCGCGCGATGACCGCACGGCGGCGGAAGCTCATGAGGAGCGCGTCGGGGTTTGCCGGGATTTCACGCACCTTGCAGTGTCGCTATGTCGCTGCATGAACATTCCGGCGCGCTATTGCACCGGCTATCTCGGGGATATCGGAGTGCCGCGAGATCCGGCTCCCATGGATTTTAGCGCTTGGTTCGAGGCCTTTCTCGGCGGGAGATGGTACGCGTTCGATGCGCGTCACAATCGTCCGCGGATTGGCCGGATTCTAATCGGGCGAGGCCGGGACGCGGCCGATGTCGCGATTTCAACGAACTTCGGTCCTGCGCAACTGGCGCATTTTGCGGTCATCACCGAAGAAGTCGACCCAGCTACGGATATTTGTGGCACGGGAGGCAGAATTATCAAGAGTCAGCATCAACATACTGCTCTGCCCATTCAATTGTCCTAACAAACGTCAGTGAGCGACGCGCGCCCGCGGCCAATGGTCGAGTTCGCAGTTCCCCCTCGCGCCAGGCCCGCGCGACCGTAATGGTTCATGCTATCCGGTCCGGCGGCAAGCCTCGGGTCGGCGATGAAGGACATGCAAGCGCACCTTGAGAAGATCATGAACGAGGCCAGTCTGATAACCCCAACGCAACGAAGAAGGAGCTGTTCGCCAAGCTCGCCGCTCACCACAAGGTGCTGGCCGGCGAGATTGAGCGCTCTATCGTTCCCTGCGCAACTCCTTGGGCCTCGCCGGCGGGGCCATTAGGCGGCATTGCGGGTAGGGCTATCGGCGACTGAGGCTGAATGGGTGATGGACATACCAGGACTCGCGTGGCTCATTCAAGAAAGCGCATAGAAGAAAAATGCTGAAAGCGCCATGGTACCCGGCAGTGTCAAGATCCAAGCTATCGCTATCCGCTGTAGAGCCGGCGGCTGCAGCCCTGCACCTGAGCCAACCATTGTCCCCGCGATCCCGCCGGTCACGACATGGGTCGTGCTCACCGGGAGACCTGTGAAGCCCGCGGACGCAATCAAGGTCGATGCGACTGCCTCGGCTGTCCCACCCTGCATCGGGTTCATCCTTACTCTGCCGATTCCTTCTCCCAGCGTTTTCACGATGCGTTTGTAGCCAATCATTGTGCCAGCCCCCAGACACAGTGCGCTCAAGATGCGGACCCACCAAGGTGCATACTGCACGATGCCGGTTAAGTGTTCGAGATAATCTTTTGCTTGGGCTCGCTGCGTATCTGTCGCTGAGTTCTTGTGTTCAATCGCGCCAAGCTCGGCAATGACGACGTTGAGCCGATGTCGCAGAGGAGAGCGCTTGTTTGATGGAATAGCCGTGATCGAATGCACCCCTGCCAATCCGTCAAGAAGAGTTTGCGCGCTAGTGATGGCAACTTGCCTTTGCTGATCGCCCGCCTGCTGAAATAGCGAGATGCTTTGCGGCAGGATCTGCGATGATTGGGTTAGCTGTTCACTGGAAACATATTCATTGAGCGCATAGGTCTGGGGCATGAGGCCGATGATCGCCAGCATGATGAATCCGATACTCTTTTGGCCGTCATTCGTCCCATGAGCGAACGAAACACCCGTGCATGTCAAGACGAGCAGTCCACGCAGCCACCAGACTGGCCG
>NZ_JAFCKQ010000092.1 GCF_018130215.1 Bradyrhizobium jicamae | reverse complement strand
GACCCGAAGCTGGCGACCGGCACCGCCCGCAAGCGGCAAAAATCGACTTAGAAAAACCGAAATCAATTTTCAAGGGGTTTTCAAAACTTTTTTGATCGGACCTTCCTCGGGGAGTCCTGGTTGGGCTCATAGAATTGCCAACCTTGCATCCGGGTCGCCAATCAGGCGCGTCAGCAGCCAGCGCGTGGCTTTTTTTTGGCAGCGCACAATAACACGGCGTTGAGACGCATCGACGCCACTCAGAGCAACATTATCGCCAGCCAGACCCACGCGCGGCGGTTGCAGCCACCCAACGTCCCGCAAGGCACGCAAACGGCCGCGATGGTCCTGTGCGGACATTTCCAATCGCCTTCGTTATCTTTTTTTTCACTACTAGTTGCTGCTCCTAACGCTGCATCCTCAAAGCGCGAGTCGCTCAAGCGGCACGCTCAGTGTTAATCTAAGGCCAGTTCTCCGCCAATCGTGGTCAATCTTGCCTCTCAACTCAGAGGTCACCGTGCGTTCCGTAAGGATGCTGCCGAACCCCTTTGCTTGCGGTTTTCCTTCTATTACCGGACCACCGGTTTCATCCCATTCCAGGTGAAAGTCGTAAGGGTCCGCCTCCCATTTCACGTGGATTGACCCGGTCGCTCGCGAGAGTGCTCCATACTTAGCCGCATTCGTCGCGGTCTCGTGCAATGCGAGAGCGAGACCCGTCACCGCCTTAGCTCCGACAGGCACTTCGGGTCCACTTAGTACGATACGGGACGAGCCGTCTTCATAAGGCTGCAATACCGTGCGCACCAGCGCATCCACGGTGGTCCGCTCACTATCGTGCTCGGTACCCATAATGCCGGGCCGGATAAGGTCCTTCGCTCGCAATAGCGCATCCATTCGGCCGCGAAGAGCCTTAGCCATCTCCTGCGGTGTGCGAGAAGACCGGGCACTTAATGCAACTATTGAGTGAAAATTGGCGAAAATGTTTTTCACCCGATGGTCCGCTTCGCGCGCAAGCAGCCTTTGGCGCTCCTGGGCGACCTTTTGGCTTGTTACGTCCACTACCACGCCGACGAAGCGATCAGGCTTTCCGTCCTTGTCACAAAGACACTCGCCGCGGGCCTCGAGCCAGCGGACATCTCCGCCCTTTTTCACCACCCGATATTCCTGCACATATCTTTCCCGGGTGTTCACGGTGTGATCGATAGCTTTGGCGATCCGCTCAACGTCCTCCGGATAGATGCCCGCAAGATATTCCGCCAACGGGGCGCCCTTCTCGCCTTTTTCGGGGTCAACCGAGAACATTTCTGCGAAGCGGGCGTCCGAATAGAAAGTGTCGGACTGCACATGCCAATCGAAGATCCCCACCATTCCGGACGCGCTCAGGGCCATGGTCAGTCGTTCTTGCGCCCTCGCCAGCTCGGTCTGTGCGAGAACCCGTTCCGTCGTCTCGCTCACGATGCACAGGACACCGCCTATTTCACCCGTCGTCTCGCTGCGGACCGGGGAGTAGGAGATGTCGAAATAGACGTTTTCTGGATAGCCAAATCGCTCGATGTAGAAGGGACGATCTTTGGCCGATACGGTCTCGCCAGTCTCAAGAACACGCCGCAGCAGCGGTTCCAAGTCCTCCCACAGCTCCGTCCAGCTTTCCCGAGCCGGTCGTCCAAGAGCCTTTGGGTGTTTCTCGCCGATAGTGGGAGCGTACGCATCGTTGTATAGAGCGATAAACTCCGGCCCCCAGAACAGCACGATCTGTGCGTCGGCCGGCAGCATCAGGGTGACAGCGGACTTCAAGTGTTGAGGCCAGCCGGCGATTGGGCCCAGGCTCGTCGTCGACCAATCAAGCGAGCGCATTAGCGCGGCCAATTCACCACCCGTGGGGGGAAACGCGTCGTCGCTTTCGTTGGGATGGCCCGGGTTTTTATCCATAATCGTACGCAACCCGATTTTGCCCGTCTATGCAAGTAAGGTAGGCGACGGCTTTCGGAACAGGCAGCATTGAATCAGTGGGGCGCTCGATAGGAACCAACTCGAAGGCTTGTTGTTAGATGCGGTTGTCGTCAGAGGAAGTGAGGATTGCTGAGGCGGCTTCGCCGAAAAGCGACCGCCAAGGGTTTAGACATGGCTAGTGGGGCGGACGAGCCGGTTTCTGCAGTGCAGCGAAAATCATATCCCGCGACGGCCGGAGAGCACGAGCCAGTCGTGTTTTCGGCGATTCTGCGCGGCTCGCCCGACGCGATTTGGTGCTGGAGCGCAGATGGCAGGATCACACAGTGGAATCCTGCGGCAGAACGCCTTTTCGGGTATGCCGCCCTCGAGATCGTCGGACGTTCCCTATTGGACCTCGTTCCGCACAAGGAGCGATCCGCCGCTGAGGACGTGATCAGCCGCGTAAGTGCCGGCGCAGCTTACGGCCAATTCGAAACTGTCAGGGTGGCCAAAGATGGCTCCGATCTCAACGTTGAGCTGACAGTTTCGCCATTGCGTGACAAGAAGGGCTCTATCGTAGGCGGAGTGACGTTTTGCCGTGACATCCGCGAACGCCAGGGCGTTGCAGACTCTCTTTCGCGGACCATCCGCGAGCTTGGAACACTCTTTAACCTGACCGAGCGGCTTCAATCTGCGAAATCCGCACAAGAGGTCTATGATGCGGCGCTGCAGGCGATTACCGACGCGCTCGGGTGCGAGCGCGCATCAATTCTTCTGTTTGATTCGGCTTCCGTCATGCGCTTCGTCGCATGGAAGGGAATCAGCGAACATTACCGCAAAGCCGTAGATGGTCACTCGCCATGGACACCGGAGACCAGGGACGCCGTCCCGATCTTCGTTGCCGACATTCGGGATGCGCACGAGCCTGATGTCTTGAAACAAGTCATTGAGAACGAAGGCATCCGCGGCCTCGCGTTCATTCCTCTTGTCGCCAACGAGCATGTCGTCGGCAAGTTCATGACTTACTATCGGCAGCCGCATGAATTTAGCGCGCGGGAGGCTGGACTTGCGAGCACGATTGCACGCCAGCTAAGCCTGTCACTCGATAGAATAATGACGGAAGAGCAATTGAGAGAATCCGAGTTGCGTTTTCGTCTCATGTCTGAACAAGCCCCGGTCATGATTTGGATAAGTGACCCCGTGGGCAAATGCCTTCACCTCAACCGCCTGCTACGCAGCTTCTGGGGGTTGGAAGAATCGGCCATTCCCGACTTCGACTGGTCGGCAACGATACATCCCGACGATGCTCCGGCCATTGGCGAGCAGATGGCAGATGCAATTGCGAAACGAACCGCTGTCGAGCTAAAGGGGCGCTACCGTAGCGCCACAGGCGCATATCGCGTACTGGAAACAATTGCGCGTCCCCGCATCGGAGCTTCTGGCGAGTTCCTCGGGATGATCGGCGTCAACGTCGATATCACGGAAAGAGAGGAAGCAGAGACGGAACGTCGCCGTGCCGAAGAGATGTTGCAGGGCATGAATATTGCCTTGCGAGAGAACGAAGAACGGTTGCGCCTCGCTACGGCCAACGCCGAGATCGGCTTCTGGGACGTGGATGAGGTCAATCAAATTCTTCATTGGCCGCCGCTGGTCAAGGCAATGTTCGGCATCTCGCCGGATGCACCCGTGTCGATGCTGGACTTTTACTCAGGCCTCCATC
The DNA here is from genome assembly GCF_018130215.1 of Bradyrhizobium jicamae. Classification (GTDB taxonomy): domain Bacteria; phylum Pseudomonadota; class Alphaproteobacteria; order Rhizobiales; family Xanthobacteraceae; genus Bradyrhizobium; species Bradyrhizobium jicamae_A. Next base: position 5,889 of record NZ_JAFCKQ010000092.1, on the reverse strand, counting down.
TCGAGGACCGGGAGTTCGTCAGCGCGGCCTACGCAGCCGCAGCAGATCCCGACCGCCGCGCGCTCTATGATGTTGAGTACCGAACCGTGGGTAAAGAGGACGGCCGCCTGCGCTGGGTCGCTGCGAAGGGACGAGGCGTGTTCGATGACGACGGCCGCTGCGTGCGGGTGATAGGAACCGCAATCGACATAACCGCGCGCAAGATCGGGGAAGCAAGGCTCAAGGAGCTTAATGAGACATTAGAACGCCGCATCTCGGAAGTCCTCGCTGAAAGGAAGGTGTTGGCGGATATTGTGGAAGGGACGGACGCCTTCGTGCAAGTGGTCGATCTCGATTTCCGCTGGCTTGCCATCAACAAAGCCTCGGCGGATGAATTTGAAAAGATATTCGGGGTTCGGCCGCACGCCGGGCAATGCATGCTCGATTTGCTGGAGCACCTGCCCGCCGAGCGTGAAGCCGTTCGTGCGGTTTGGGCTCGCGCGCTGTCGGGGGAGGAATTCACCGAGATTGGGGCATTCGGCGATGCCGGTCGCGAACGCCGCCACTACGAGATGAAGTACAACACCCTTCGAAACGGCGAACGGGAGCGAATTGGAGCCTATCAGTTCGTGTACGACGTCACCGAACGAATCCGTGAGCAGGAGCGGCTGGCAAGGGCAGAGGAGCAACTCCGGCAAGGCCAGAAAATGGAGGCGATGGGCCAACTTACCGGCGGCGTCGCCCACGACTTTAATAACCTGTTGACGCCAATCGTCGGCGCGCTCGATGCCTTGCAGCGCAGAGGCGCGGGCGGGGAGCGCGAGCAGCGCTTGATCGCCGGAGCGATGCAGTCGGCAGAACGAGCCAAGACGCTTGTGCAGCGGTTGCTCGCATTCGCGCGACGTCAACCACTGCAGGCCAAGCCGTCTCACGTGGGAGACCTGATGCGGGGAATGGGCGAGCTCATCGCGAGTACGTCCGGTCCGCAGGTCAGGGTTTCGGTCGAGATCGAGCAGAACCTGCCGGCCGCAAAGGTTGATGAGAACCAGCTTGAGATGGCTCTTCTCAACCTCGCGGTCAATGCGCGCGACGCCATGCCTGGAGGCGGCACGCTGCGCATTACTGCGGACGCCCAACAAGTTGGCACGGGACATCGCGCCAACTTGAAGCCCGGTCGCTATGTTAGGCTATCCGTTGCCGATACTGGCATCGGCATGGACGAAACTGTGAAGGCCCGGGCGATTGAGCCATTCTTCTCGACCAAAGGAATCGGAAAGGGCACAGGCCTCGGTCTATCGATGGCTCACGGCTTGGCATCGCAGCTGGGGGGCGCCCTGACGATTGAAAGCCGCCTGGGACTGGGCACAAATATTGAAATCTGGCTTCCTTCAACCGACGAGCCAGTGCAGGCGGAGAGCCAACAACAGGCCTCGATGCCGAGCGGCGCTACTCTCGGAACGGCGCTACTAGTCGATGATGAGGACCTCGTGCGTGCAACAACCGCCGACATGCTGACAGACCTCGGCTACGCCGTTCTGGAAGCCGCTTCGGCAGAAGAGGCAATTCAGTTGATTGGTGGAGGCGTCAAACCTCGATTGCTTATTACCGACCATTTGATGGCAGGAATGAACGGCACTGATCTTGCGCGATTGGTTCTTTCTGAGTTACCTGGAACGCAGGTATTGCTCGTGTCGGGCTACGCCGAAAGCGAGGGCGTTGAGCCCGACCTTCCGCGAATGGTCAAGCCATTCAGCAGTAACGAACTCGCTGCCAAACTGGCCAGTCTAACGGCGGGTGGATGAGGAAGAAGCGTTCCGCCCTCAGATCACCACATCGCTTGCAGTGCCACAAAGTCTATGCAGTTTTTAATACGGTCTGCTTTATTGGGCTGACGTCTGAGATGGTTCGTTCACGACGGGATCTAACCATGGCGTAAGCTAGTTGATATCCGCTTTTGCCCCGCGCCCTTGCCGTTCGGTGAGCAGCGCTATGTGTCAAACAAATCTACTTCAACACCTTGCAGCACGACATTCGTGGCTGCTGTCGATCGTCCTTCGCACTGTCAACGTCAGTCTCCCCGCCGACACCGTGATAAATATCGCGGCGTCGTCGATTTGAAGACATTCGCTTGCAGCGACATTTTTCGAAGCGGCTTTATTCAGCGCGTCTGCTACGACAAATCGCAAAGCTATATGCTCTTCAATCTTCGCGGCACGTACTCCGACTATTGCAAGCTGCCGCCGGCTGTGCTCGATGCATTTATGGCCGCGCCGTCGATGGGGCAGCTCTACAATCAGAACATCAAGGGCACCGGCTCGGATGGTCCCTATGACTGCCGAACACACCGTGTTCCAACATATTAGGGCAACGCCGTTCCAGGCAGCGGGCGCTGGATCCTCGAACTCAAGCGGCGAGCTTCGCGACGCTGGGGCGTCCACTCACAAGAGCAATGTCGGCTGCCGAGCGTTCAGCGGACGTGGCTGTCGCGGCACAAGAACGACGCGATTGACCCCGAGCAGTCTCGCGGCGGCGCGGAACTGGGACGTGCAGCCGATTTCAGGGCGCATCGATCGCTGAAGATGTGGCGAGCGTGCCTGCTTCAATCCTAGCGTTCAGCAAACTTGAGAGAGCGGACATGAGCGGTGCCGTCACATAAGGCTTGGGAATAAGGATGCTGTCGGGCACGCCTTCCGAAGTCCATTCGGCGACCGCACTTGCGGATCTTACGCCCGAGCAGCGCCATCTTCTCTCGCTGGCGTTCGAGCAAACTCTACGTAGGCTGAACTTAGTGGACCGTAACGATCCCATCTGCGAAATCGATGCACGCAAGATCGTTGAGATAGCAGCAAACGATGCGACCAATGCCGTCGCTATCGCGGGAATAGCAGTCAGACAGCTTGGTCCCGACCGCTAGATAAGTAATGCCGCTCAGTTCTGGCCCCTTTTTCGATGTCGTCCTCTGGGCCTAACCCGGACCTCTCGGGAAGTCCGATGTCGCGCCGCTGTTAGCAAGCCAGCCCAGCTCGTCGCGTGTCAGCTACCTTGCGGCTCCGTTTATAAATTCGGTTTTTTTGTCCTAGCTAATTTCGGACCACGTTAAAGCGCGCACGACGGGGTGGCCCGGACAGGTACCCCTGCCCCCCGCCGTCCGAAGCGCGAGGCGCGAAGCCGATGTCCTGGCGCTCGGATCTCGGGGGTCGTCGACGCGAGCATGGCCGAGGCGGCGCGGTGCGCGCAAATTCAACTGAACGACATCTCGACGGCGAGCCGAGCAACACGGGCAATGCGGACTGTTCCGCAGTTGACGAACCTCGTACCGGGCTCGATGGCCGAGTTCGCCGTCTTCCGGTTCGGCGATGATGTATCTCCGTCGTCCATGCCGATCTCGCGAGCTGCGGCCTCAACGTCCGCTCTGGACGGCCACCACGCCTCATCTGATCTCAAACTCAGTCTGAGAGTGTGATAGATTCTCCGTGATTTGATCCACTCCGCGATTTGCTCGTCCCGTTCGAGTTTGCTCAGATCCGCACGATGAAGGTTCTCGGCGATCTCCCACGGTGGCTCAACATGGTCGAGATCATTACTCCATCGAGTCTCGAGGATGGTCAAACCTCTCATTGCACACTGTTCGTTATTACGAACAGTCGATATGCAGGGGAGATTGAAAGCCATGGCGAAATCTAACCTCCGATTGGTGACACCAACCACCGAAAACGAACAGTTACGCCGCGACGCCCGAAGAATGCCAAGCTCCGCACCCGCGAATACCTGACTGATGCGGAGATCGCCGGCCTGACGGAAGCAGCCAAGGGCAACCGGTACGGCCACCGCGACTCGACGATGATCCTTGTGGCCTACAGGCACGGCCTGAGAGCATCGGAATTGGTCGACCTGCGTTGGGACCAGGTCGACTTCGAGAACGCCACCCTGGCCGTCCGCAGGGTCAAGAAGGGCTCCCCCAGCACCCACCCCATCCGCGGCGACGAATTGCGGGCCCTGCGCCGGCTGGCGCGGGAGCAGGATCCCAAGTCACCCTTCGTGTTTACGTCGGAGCGTGGCGCCCCGTTCACCACAGCAGGCTTCGATCGCATGGTGGAGCGCGCTGGAGAGGCCGCCGGGCTTGGCTTCAAGGCGCATCCGCACATGCTGCGGCACGCCTGCGGCTTTGCACTGGCCAACAAGGGCCACGATACCTGGGCTCTCCAAGCCTATCTGGGGCACAAGAACATCCAGCACACCGTCAGATACACGGAGCTGGCACCCGACCGGTTCAAGGACTTCTGGCGCTGAGGTGCGCCCACAGGAGCGGCGCGGCTGCTCGACGGCGTCACGGCTCTGACGCCGCCAGCGGCCACCGCTGTCAAGGCGCTGATCCATTCACAAAGTGGTCCAGGAACCCCTGAAGCACCAGCGCGTTCAGGAAGCTAAGTCAGTACCCGCGTTATCAGGATGCCAGCACGCGCCAACAAGCCTTGGTCCCAAGCGGACGAGCGGGAGCTCCTAGCTCTGCACAATGAAGCGATGCCCCTTAAATCCATCGCCCGAGCTCTCGGTCGGTCAGAAGAACAAACTACGCATCAGCCGCGCTCGCGCCGTCTCCGCAACCCTGACCAGCCCCGATTGCGCGAGCGCTACCGTCGTGCCGTCGGGACAGTTTAAAGGGTGATCGACGACAATCCGCAATTAAAGGGCCGAATGACACGCATGCCTGCAAAGCGGAGCGGCTTGACGGCAAGCGCCGCCAGCAGCGACGATGCCGTCATCACGTGGATGGTATGAATCGACATCGCGACGAAGTAGCAATGAAAAAGTCCGACGCCATTCGCGGCCAAGACGGTTAGTCATCGCTAGCGTTAGAAGCCAGGAATCCATTGACCGGCTCGCGATCGGGACGAATTCAGTGCGTTTTTGACGACCCTGCATAGTGGCGACAGTGCTCGAGATACGCCGTTTCATGTTTTGCAATAAGAGAGAGCACGCTTGCCCAGAGCCACGAAGGTGCATCGAGCGACTTGCTTCTGGCTCGGCCCAGTTCAGTTCGCCAATTCTCGCGAGTTGACGTGTCCATTTGACGCGCATGAGCCCGCCCAACGACAGCCGCCAGATAACGTCCGACGTGGACCGCTTCTCGCGGCTTGAGATTCTCGATGTCGAGCTTTAGATCCTGCGGCAATAGCTCTCGCACAAAAACATCTCGGCCAAGCAGCGAGCACGCAATCATTCGTTTCCCGAGAAACGGTGATAGCTTGCTGGCCCCCTCGACAACGCGTGCCGCGTTGTTGCCAGTTATTTTGGCTCCTTTACAAGAGGGCGCAGCAGGCTTTACCGCCTGCTTGATGTCTAGCAAACAATAGCTGTGCTCATCTCCTGCATCGACCCCGAGCAATACAGCGCTTCGCAACAGGCCTAGTGAACTGCAACCTCTCCGCCAGTACGCTGCGTCAAGCAAGGTGACGTCGGAATTGCTTTCACGCGATCGCAAAAGCGTCGCAAGCTGAACGACTTCGTCTGATAAAATCAACTTCTTGAGCGCGCCCTCCTCCCTTCGCGACAAATCCCAGAAGGAGTGGCCACGTGGAATATACGGTTTAGTGTCCTCTATCGATCGTTTAGCCAGTTTCTTCCACGAGCCGGCGACAGCCTTTTTCATGGCCAATCTTATCGACGAAGGTCGGTCTTTGAGTTGCGGCCTTCCAGATAGAGCCTCGCGATACCCCGCGACCATTTGCTCGATGATCTTCTCGGTCACAATGCCGGGTAGGTCCGACCCACGCGCGGTCATCGCCAGAGAAAGCGCCAACCTGATCAGGTCGTACGCGGGATTGCTAATGACCGTTTGATCGAGGTCTCGAATTTCGATCTCGACATCTCCATCGGCATTCGCAAGCGGGCCAAGATTGCCGGTATGGC
>NZ_JAFCKQ010000091.1 GCF_018130215.1 Bradyrhizobium jicamae | reverse complement strand
ACCTTCACCCAACCGATCATAGAGCTCACTGTGCCCGCGCGCGTGCGTCTATCAGGCGGTCCTCGTCGTATGCGTACCGAACTTCGTAGCGCCAGCACCGCGAAACGGCTTCGTGGCTGATGGTCCGGACGCCGGCGATGCGCCAGAGCGCGCGGCTGCACGATGGCCATATACCTACGGCTTGGGGCTTCGGCTGCGGTGGCTACAGCGTGTCACAGGTGGGCGAGAAGCCCCAAGCTCCCCCGGCAGGGGACGGGACGTGACCAGCGTTTGGCAATTTGCCGTTTTACCGAGAGCCGACGCGTATTGAGTCTGCAGCTCGCGTGACCAATGGTGCGATGACGCGCAAGCCTCGATCCCCACCAGGCATGGCGGCAGCTTCTGGAAAAATGCCATGACCTGCTGACCTGCCGGCGCTTCAACTCTTCAACTCGCGGCCTATGACCACATGGCCGGCTGCATCAACGCCGTTCACTTGGAAGACCGACTTCGCGATATCCAGACCCATCGTCGAAATTGACTGGATATGCTGCTCCTCCGAATCGTGGGAGCCTCAAACGGCACCCACTCCTTGGCACTCTCCTGCCCGTGGAGGAGCCGTCCAACAGCATCACGAGCAGACTCACCAAGCGTAGCGAGCCACGCCCTTGCCGGCGAAACTGCTCGTTACATTCGCGAACTCGCCTTCGAAGGTCGCTGCCGCAGACCAGCCGTTACGCCATTTCATCTCAACCGAGGCAGTGGTCAGCGCGGAATCCAGTGCTTGCGCCGCGCCGTTGACGACGAAGGATGAGCCCGGCAACGCCTGGAAAGTGGCGCCGATGCCGCGGTCCGGATTGAAGTCATGTGCCCAGGCAAGACGGCCGCGCAGCGTGAGCACGCCGTTCATCATGGCAAAAGACTTGTCGCTACGGAAGCCGAGTTCGCTGCGGCTGTCGGTGACGCTCTTCGCGGCATAGGCGAGCACGAAGTTCGGCGTGCCCGTCACCACGCTCTCGGCGTAGGCCGGCAGGTCGAACATGGTGAACTGTCCCGCCGCATAAGGCGTGATGCCCATGCCGCCGACCCATGGAGCAATGAAACGATAACCGCTCTCGACGCGGCCCGAATATGCATTAGCGTTGAACTCGGCGCGCAGCTGATCAACGCCGGCAGTGGTCACGGTTCGGTTGGTCGTAATGTCCTGCCAGCCGTAAGCCACCGCGCCGGTGACGTAGGCTGCGCCTTCCGTATGGCGCACGTAAGCTCCTGCCTGGAACAGATCCGAGCGGCCGCTCGCGAGATTGTTGACGCTGAAACTGGTGCCGCCGCCGGCCAGCGCAAAACCAGCAAGCGTGTTGGGCGAGAACAGGTAATCTGCGCCGACAGCGGTGCCGGCAATGCTGCTGCGGGTGTCGTTCGATCCCAGGACAGGATCGCCGTTCGCCGTCTGCGACCCGCCATAGCCCGCGGCCCACACGCTCCAGCGCGGCTGGTAGACGCTCGCAAGCGGCGCCTTGGCGGACATCGCGAAAGCATCTGTCTTCTTGTGTGCGGCGTAGGCGCTCGCGGACTCATCGGCATAGCCGCTGGGCGAGTTCGATCCGTTGATGCCGTTACCGCGGCCCATGAATGGATCGGTTATCAAGCCCAGGAACTCGCTCATGGCATCGAAGGTGGTCTGCTGCGAGGCCGTCGCGCCCTCGCCGGAGGCCTGCGTCAGCCCCGCCGGCGTCAAGGCGCCATACACGATCGGGATGGTACCGACAATATTGAAGGAATTGACGAATGCGTTGCCAACATTGCGCTGGTTGATACTGAGCCCGTTGTTTGCAGGAGCACCTCCTCCAGAGGACGGCGGCGTCAAGTTCAGCGCAAGATTGAGGTAGGCGTGAGTCGTATCGTAGCTCAGGCTTGAACTGAAGCCCGATGGTAGGTTGATATTCGACAGCGAGCCGAATGTGCCGATGGCGCCGCCGACAGCATTAACAATCGTATATTGCTTGCTGACATAGGTACCAGACGAGAAGAAGGCTTGCACAGAAGCGCCGCCCAGCGTCGCCGATCCACTAGCGCTTACAAAGGACGCAGTCGCCGGATTAATTGCCACCTGATAAAACGCACCTTGCGAGAACGCGAGACTGCCGTTGACCGTCATCGACGTGCCTGGGGTACTATTACCCGGCGCGAATACTGCGCCGTTGCCAATGGCGAGATTTCCGATTGAGCCGTTGCCGAACAGGGCGCCCCCGGAAACAGTACTGGTGCCGTCAATCGTCCCGGTGTTGTTGAAAGTGCCTCCCGTGTTAATCAGGCCGGCATTTAAGGCACCGGCGTTACTCCCCGTACCGCTGTTAGTGACAAGCCCTGATACGGTCGCTGCGATCGCATTGGTGAAAGTCCCTGCGGTCGTGATCGCGCCGGTCCACGTTGCATTGTTCGTGATGCTGCCAGCGCTTGACGCAACATTGCCGATCCATGTCCCGTTATTGACGATGGCTCCAATGTTGCTGGCGACATTGGCGAAATAGGAACCGCCATTAGCCACCGTGCCCGCATTAGTCAAATCATCATGCATGGTACCGCCTGATGCCACCGCGATTATGCCGGTCGCGGCGTTGTTTACCGAACCGAATGTCGCCGTCCCCCCGTTATCCACCGTGAAGTTCGCCGCATTGATCAATGACGAGCCAACTGAAATCGAGCCTCCGTTACCAATTTTCAGCGCGCCGCCGCTCACAATTGTTATGCCGCTGTACGTATTGATCCCAGTGAGCGCAAAAGTGCCCGTACCAACCTTGCTCAGAGAACCAGGCCCGCTAATCACTCCAGAATATATAGTCGAAGTGTTATCGCCACCCGTAGTAAGGACAGCCGATCCCAAAAGGGTATTACCGGCTCCGGCCAACGAACCGATCCTTTGGTCGAAACCATTCAATGCCAGGATTGCGCCTTTATCGACAGTGAATGCCGAGGATGGAGCAAACACGTTGGCTGCAGCGGCAGCCATATTGCCCCACTGAACCTCGGTCGAACCTGTATAGGTCGAGGCGACGCCAATCGTCAGCGTGCCCGTGCCGAACTTTATCAACGGCCTTGCCGAGTAATTACCATTAGTGAGTTGGGAGGCGACGGGATTCGAATCGTTGTTGGCTAAGCCAAATTGCAACGTTTGAGCACTATTAAAATTGCTGCTAAAATCGTGCAGCAAGAACGCGCCGCGGCCATCGGTGCCCACGTCAAGCGTATCGGTCTTTTCGTCAAAGGTAAGCGAGGTAACTGTCGTATTGGGCAGCCCGGTACCAAGGCGACGCCAACCTGACAGCACCCCCGCAAAATTGCTGTCGGCCACCACGAGCGGGTTGCCGACATTGTCAGCATTATTGACACCTCCCACGAGCAGCGCATCCACGCCGTTGTAATCGACGAATCCCAATGAAGTCGGTCGCGTGAAGTTGGTCGGCAGGAAAGTAGTCAAGCTTTGGAAGCTCGCACCCTGATTAGTGCTTCCGTAAAGGTTGATGCTGTCAGCGACGAAAAAGCGTTGGTCTGATCTCAGGTCGAATTTCACCGACGTTGGTGCGACACCGGTGTATGCTCCTAGCTGCTGAAGCGAACTAGCTGCGGCTGTAGAGCTAAAAGCAACGCCGGAAAACGATCCCGCGAGAATAGCATTTGTGTTGTTTCGCGTTCCATAGTCGATTGTAGTGACGAACGTGCCTGAGCCGCCGAGATTCGTCAGCGACAGATTGATCGCGTTCGCTGTCGGACCATTGACGCCTGTCAGGGCGTCTCTTGTAACAGAAACGCCGTCGCTCTCGATTGCAATGCGTGTAGGATCAATGTTGTTGAGGACAAGCGGGCCAGTAAAATTTTGAGGGTTCGCGCCGATGAAATTGACAGACGCCTGTCCGGTGACATTACCCTGCGGGTCAACGATCGTGCGCGTCGCCTGCCCTAGGAACTGCGAGGTCGTATAGATTGCGCTGCTTGTACCTAAGGTAACGTCGTTGACACGCGCGTTAGTGCCATCGCCAGCCTGGATTTGATTGAAGGTTTTGCCGCCTACCGTTGCTTGGAGCGAAGTACCGTTATCCTGAGCAGCAATCACGACCCGCTTGCTATTGCCGTCGTACGCCGTCGCATAGAGCTCCATTGTCGAGAGATTATTCAGGCCCTGGAAAACGCCCCCGGTCGTCGATGGGCTGGTTCGCGCATAGATACCGCCGTCTACACCGAGCAAAAGCTTTCCATTTGCGTCGAAAGTCAGCACGCGACCATCAGGATGGATCGTCGACCCGTTTGCCGTATTGGTCGGTACGCCGTTGTCATCGCTCAATGATTGCGATGTGTTATTCGTGGCATTCACGCGATATGCAGCAATGGCGTTTACTCCGCCATTGTTCGAAAAGTTATTATCCCCCATGACGTAAATGAGATTGGGCGAATTTGGATCAATCGCCAACGCGATGTTAACCGGCGCCTGTCCGCCTCCGTTAACGTTGGGGGCCGTCAGCGTCGTATAGGCACCAGCACCGCCCGTCGCATTGTAATAGAGGCCAGTAAGCTTGCCCGTAGATAAATTGACTAGGCCAACCGCAAGTGCGCCCGTTGTTCCAACTGCCAGCTTTATCGTCGTTTGCGTGCCGGCCGTGATCAACGCGCTATTGGCAGATGTGAAGACCGCCGTCCATGTCGCTCCGCCATCGACGCTTTTGTAGACAGCGGTCTGATTGTTCGTTGCATTGCTGCTCGCTGTCACAGCGGCGTAGAACGTATTTGGATTCGTTGGATCGGCGACCAATGACGTTATCGGACCAGTAGGTAGCCCACTTCCGGCCGCACCGCCCACGGCGGCGAAAGTAGCCCCGCCGTCGGTGCTACGATACAAGCCTCCGCTGTAAAAACTTCCACCAGCCGACATGACGCGGGGTTCGTAAGAAGCCGCCAAGATCGTTTGCCCCCGAATGTCCACATCAGTGATGCTTTGACCAGTCAGTGTCGGGTTTGCGATCGTCATGAAGGACGCGCCGCCATTCGTGCTGTAGTAGATGATACCTGGAATGTTGCCGAAGTTTCTTGTGTTGGTGAACGTCGAAGCTGACGCAAATCCTCCGTTTGAGGTTGCTCCCGTTCCAACGATGACCGTTTGATGCGTGAGGTCGGTCGGATCGAGCGAAAGGCTGGCAATCGAGAGCGAAGCCTTCTGATCGGTCAGTGGCGTCCAAGTCGAGCCACCATCGGTCGATTTCCAAACACCGCCGTTGACGCTTCCAGCATAGATAACGTTAGCATTAGTTGGATCTGTCGCGATTGCTTCAATAGCACCACTTGCCGTCCCGTTTGGCGGATTATCTCCGCTGCCCACGGTATTTCGGTTGCCCACTGCCGGTCCCGGCCCCTCAGAGAGAAGGGTTGAGCCGTTTTGAATCTCGGCATGAACATAGGTAGGAATGACGGCAGCGGCGGTAACAAGAGCGAATGCTGAAATTGAAAAAGGTAGTATCCTGAATGACCAAGGTCGCTTATTCGCCATTTTGCGCGCCCCAATTTCTAAACTATTGTAATAATGCTAACGGGCGGCACTCCCGGAGTCGACGTGATCGGTTTTGTGTTCAGCGCAAAAAGCGAAAATGTGGCAATTTCGCATCTATTAGACTGGCAAATTCCACATCATTTGGCCGACTTGCAACGACACCGTTCGCTTGCCATCCGGACTTAAGCTACGCGGTGCGTGGGCTAACTTAGGTGCCCCATAGGTGCGTTTGTCGCGATAGCCAGTGCGCTCGCAGGCTGGCGTTATGGCCGCGAAACGTTGTCTATTGGCTCGGCGGACTATGCGAGCGAGGCCAGCGGAAGTGCGCCAAGGGCCACCTCGCCGATCCCTTCGCCTGCAGCATGGCCTGGAGCTGCGCCGGCCAGGACTGTTGAGCTCAGGCCATATCCCTCGGTGTGCTCGCGCCAAGCACCACGATCTGCGCCCAGGCTGCGCTTGCCGAGATGCAAGAACAGAGAAAGCAGACAACAGAAAGAGTGGCGCGCATTTTCATAAACGCCTCCTCGAAACGATTGTCGTGAGAAACTGCGATAGAAATTGCTTAAAGCCGGTTGCCCGCAACGGCCGCAAACGAGGTGGCAGTCCATCAACCATAAACGCGCACATGCAACATCCAAAGAGGGACCGCCGGCCGTGCTTTCACAGCGCCGTTCAGAAATGACCGGTCCTCGCAGCTGCTACTTGCCCTTCCAGTTGGGCGTGCGCTTGTTGAGGAAGGCATCCATGCCCTCGCGAAAATCCTCGCTCATATAGGCGCACAGGATCAGGTCCTCGCCCTCGTCGCGCGACAGGGTGCGGCGGATGCGGCGCACCGCTTCCTTGGTGACCTCGAGGGTGATCGGCGCGTGGCCGGCGACGAGCTTCGCGGTCTCGTCCGCGCGGCGCTGCAAGGTCGCAGCATCAGGCACGATCTCATTCAGCAGGCCGAGCGCCAGCGCTTCGGGCGCCTCGACCAGGCGTGCCTTGAAGATCAGGTCCTTGGTGCGCGCCGGGCCGATCAGCGAGACCAGCCGCGAGATGTTGGACATCGAGAGGCAGTTGCCGAGCGTGCGCGCGATCGGGAAGCCGATCCGGGTGGCCTCGGTGCCGATGCGGATGTCGCAGCAGGCGGCGATGCCCGCGCCGCCGCCGGTGCAGGCACCGGCGATCGCCGCGATCACGGGCACCCGGCACTGCTCCAGCGTGCCGAGCACGCGGTCGATCCGCGCCTCGTAGTCGAGCGCATCCTGCGCCGTCCTGAAGGCGCGGAATTGCGAGATGTCGGTGCCCGAGGCAAACGCCTTGTCGCCGGCGCCGGTCAGGATCAGCGCCTTGATCTGGTGATCCTGGTTGATGGCCTCGCAGATCGAAGCCATCTGCTCGTACATCGCAAAGGTCAGCGCGTTGCGCGCCTGCGGGCGGTTGAAGGTGATCCGCGCGATGCCGTCCTCGACGGAATAGATCAGGTCTTCGGTCGGAGTGACGGGCGCGTTCATGCTTCGCTCTTCCTGTTCTCGGGGATCAATCTCAGGCGACGGCGACCTTTGGCGCCTGTGCGGCATCGTGGCCCTTCAGGACCTCCATCGCCGCCAGCACGCCGCCGCCGCGATGCGGCACCTTGGCGAGATCGAGGCCCATCTCGACGCCCGACAGCGTGCCCATCAGCATCAGATCGTTGAAATGGCCGATATGCCCGATCCGGAACACCTTGCCCTTGACCTTGTTGAGGCCGGTGCCGAGCGACATGTCGAATTTCTCCAGCACGATCTTGCGGAAGTTGTCGGCGTCGTGGCCGTCAGGCAGCCGCGTGCCGGTCAGAGCCGGCGAATGTGCGTTGGGGTCAACGCACTGCGTCTCCAGGCCCCAGGCCTTGATCGCCGCGCGCGTCGCGGCGCTGTGGCGCTTGTGGCGCGCGAAGACGTTCTCGAGCCCTTCCTCCTCGAGCATCTTGACGGCCTCTCTCAGGCCCATCAGCAGATTGCACGCGGGGGTATAGGGGAAGGTGCCGGCCTTGTTGAAGGCGATGACCTCCTGCCAGTCCCAATAGGAGCGCATGCCCTGATTGGCCCTGGCGACCGCAAGCGCCTTCTCCGAGACGGCGTTGAAGCCGAGCCCCGGTGGCAGCATCAAGCCCTTCTGCGAACCGGCAACCGACACGTCGATGCCCCAGGCGTCGTGCTCATAGACCAGCGAGCCGAGCCCCGAAATGGTGTCGACCATCAGCAGCGCGGGATGCTTGACGCGGTCGAGCAGCTTGCGAGCCTCCAGCGGCGGCGTCACGCAGCCGGTCGAGGTCTCGTTGTGCACGACGCAGACCGCCTTGATCTTGTGCTGCTTGTCGGCGACCAGGCGCCGCTCGACCTCGGCAAGATCGGCGCCATGGCGCCAGTCGCCCGGGATGAAGTCGACGTCGAGCTTGAATTTTTCGGCGATGCCGCGCCACAGCACGGCGAACTGACCGGTCTCGCACATCAGGACCTTGTCGCCCGGGGAAAGCGTGTTGACCATCGCCGCCTCCCAGGCGCCGGTTCCCGACGACGGATAGATGATCACCGGCTGCCTGGTGCGGAATACGCGCTGCATTGCGGCGAGCACCGCAAAGCCCAGTTCGGCAAACTCGGGACCGCGGTGGTCCAGCGTCGGCATGTCCATCGCCCGCAGCACCCGGTCCGGCACGTTGGTCGGTCCCGGAATCTGCAGAAAATGCCTTCCAGTGTGCACGGTCATGAGCGCCCTTCCCGGTCTTGCGCAGGCTTGATAAGCCGCTCGCATATCACTATTCGCCGGGTTTGTCCCTCGCCGGGCGGGAGGCCGTCATGCATATCCAACGGCCCTGCGCCCGGCGTTGCGCCGCGCTAGCGAGCCGCCACCGCCTTGGCCGGGGTGACCATTCCCTCCGCCTCCTCGAACGGCCGCTCCGGATGCATCAGGAACGCGGAGAAGCCGCCGAGCAGCAGGAGGCCCATCGACATCAGGAACGGCAGGTACCAGTTGCCGGTCGCGTCGATCACGAAACCGGCCACCAGCGGCGAGACGATCGCCGCGAACGCCGATCCCGTGTTCATGATCCCCGACGCGGTGCCGGAATATTTCGGCGCGATGTCCATCGGGATCGACCACATCGGGCCGATCACGAGCTCGGCGCAGAAGAAGCCGACCGACAGGCACAGCGCGACCACGGTGATGTCATGGACGAACAGGATCGGCAACAGCGAGAGCAACGCGCCGGCGAATCCCGTGACGGTGACGCTGAGGCGCGCAAGACGCACATTGCCTGATCGCTCGAGGATGCGGTCCGAGATGACGCCGCCGATGCTGTCGCCGATGACGCCGGCGAAGAACACGCCGGAGGCGAACAGTGCCGAGTTCTTGATGTCGAGGCCGTAGTTGTTCTTGAAGAACAGCGGCAGCCAGTTGAGGTAGAGCCACAGGCACCAGCCGTAGCAGAAATAGGTCAGCGTCACCGGCCACATCCGTTGCAGCAGCGGGCCCCACGGCACCTTCGGCCGCTCGCCCTGCGGACGCGGCGGCAGCGTGGCGAGCTCCTCGGCGGTGACAGAGGCATGCTCGCGCGGCTCGTTGCGGAAGTACCAGACCCACGCGATACCCCACAGCAGGCTGACCATGCCGAGCACGACGAAGGCGCCGCGCCAGGTCAGCCACAGCATCAGCATCGCGACCACCGGCGGGGTGATCGCGTTGCCCAGCCGGGCGAAGGAATGGGTGAGGCCCTGCGCGAAGCCGCGTCGACCCGCAGGCGTCCAGTACTGCATCGCGCGCGTGGCGGTCGGGAAGGTCGCGCCCTCGCCGAACCCGAGCGCGAAGCGTGCGACGAACAGCGCGGCGAGACCATGGACAAAGCCCGTCATGATGGTCGCCGCGGCCCAGATCATGCCGCACCAGAACAAGGTGCTGCGCGGCCCGAAACGATCGCCGACCCAGCCGCCGATCACCTGGAACAGCAGATAGGGATAGGCGAAGGCCGAGAACACCAGGCCGAGCTCGGTGTTGGAAAGACCGAGCTCCTTCTGGATGTCGCTGGCCGCCGTGCCGATGTTGACGCGATCGACATAGGTGATGAAATACATCACGCAGAGCAGTGCCAGCACGACATGCGTGGCCTTGAACCGAATCCTCATAGTGTCCCCTCCGAGTGCGCGACCTTTTGCGTTGTTTGTGCTCGCGACTGCCTGTGATCGCTAGCAGGCTGTTGAAGAACTCAGCCGCGTTCGCAAACGAAGCCTGAATCGTCGCCATTGTGGATGTAGAAGTGGCC
>NZ_JAFCKQ010000090.1 GCF_018130215.1 Bradyrhizobium jicamae | reverse complement strand
TCACGATCGTCCGGATCGCTCGCAGCGGATGATCACGCCGCACCCGTGCTTCCAGGTCGACGTAGCTGAACAGCTCGTCCGTTCGATTGTCGCCGCCGCGCACGCATCGTCTCCGAATCTCGTCGGAGCGAATGAATCATGGTCGCCGGTCGACGGCGAGCGCCTTTTTCAACAGCCTGCTAGGTCGTGTCCCTAGTGATGGTGAAGCTCCGTAGAGCAAAGCCGCCCGGACGCGCGCCCCACATAGCGCCGTAGCGGGCGGGCGGCTTTGCGGTGGTCACCGGCAGTTCTCCGGTAGGATCGGGTTGCGACACGCCAACGCAACCGAGGAACCACCGATGACCGACGACATGATGAACCTGCGCACGTTCGTGGAGAAGACCCCTGTTGCCGATCTGCTGCGCGAGATGATCGGCTTTGCCGCCCAGCGCCTGATGGAGCTGGAAGTCGAAAGCCAGGCGGGGGGCGGCCTATGGCGAGAAGACCCCCGAGCGTTTGGCGCAACGCAACGGCTACCGCGACCGGATCTGCGAGACCCGCGCCGGCGCGGTCGAGCTTCGTATCCCCAAGCTGCGTATGTAAATACCATGACGTAATTGCGGTCGGCGCTCGCGGGAAGAATCTCACGCTATCGTCGAGCTCTCGCAATCAACCGATTCGGAGCAGCTATGACAAAGCAGTACGTTGGGCTGGACGTCTCGCAAAGGGAAATCGCGGTGTGCGTGGTCGGCGAGATGGGACAAGCCATCTTCGAGGAAAGGTGAAATCTGATCCGGCGTTTTGACTAACCTGCTTCGCAAACATGCACCTCACGCCGAGCGCATCGGCTTTGAGACCGGGGCGATGACGAGTTGGCTGTGGCATGACCTCCGCCGGGTTGATCTGCCCTTGGTCTGCATCGACGCTCGGCATGCGCACGCCGCCTTGTCGGTTCGTATAAACAAGAGCGATGAGAACGATGCGCGAGGTCTTGCCGAGCTGGTGCGGGTCGGTTGGTACCGAGAAGTGAAGGTCAAGAGCACAGAAAGCCAGAAGATCCGCGCGATCCTCGTTGCGCGATCCCGCCTCGTGACCATTCGCCGGGATATCGAGAACCAGATCCGCAGCCTGATCAAGGTTCAACAGCTTCGCCTGATACGCGCCGGAGCCAAACCCGGAGTCGCACCCTGGGGGAATCTCATTGGGGAGTAGACAATGGCAGGTGCTTGGCTTGGCGACCGGCATCGCTATACTGGCATTTTTGCTATCGATCTTTTTTGAGGGGGAACGTGGCAGTTGCTGTCCAGGTGCCCGATGGCGCCATCACCGCCGTCCGATTTGATTCGGCTGATAGCAAGCTGAAGCTCAAGGATTCTGACAGTCAAATGGTTGCAATCGACATAGATCGGTCGGTGGGGGAAGAGAAATACTTCCTGCTGACGCCGCAGACCGGCAAGCCAGCCCTGCTGAGATTTCTACCCAAGAAGTGCTATGCTTCGATCGGGGAAGAAAGCGAGGGACTGTTCATCATCTCGCCCGGTCTCCTACCCGACGAAATCAAGACGGACCCGAGCAACAGCTTCGCCAAGGATCAGCCGGTTGCGCGAGAGATGACGATCGTCGACGCGAGCTTTTTGGCAATCAAGTCCATGACAAGCCGATACAACTCCACGGAAGGCAAGCCGCTCTGTACTGATGACGACACCAGTTCTCTTCTTCGAAAGTTACGGTCTGGAGCTTGTTATGTCGCCTGCAGCGGTCTTTCAACCATCGCTAACGATATGCTGCCGGCTCCAACTCGAATCGTCCTCCTATATAGCCGCGCTGACAAGCTCGACGGAGATCTGAGCTTTCTTTGGTCCGAGTGGCACACAACGCTCGAGGTGTTTGACCATGGAAATTGGTATGTCGCCGATCCGACATATGGCTTCGCTTACGCAAAGGACAGGGAGGTCAAGAGGCTCGACACCGCTCAGCTCATACAGCAGATTTCCGAAGGGGAAGCGGCACATTTGATGTTCGGTGTCCTAAGCGAGGATCAGATCCACGACGTTCCGGGCGATCGTCTGTTGCAAGAACTACCGTCGTTGGGTGGCGTTTACTACACCCCTGACAAGCAGCCGAAATATCAGGCCGTGACTGAGCCGCCGACACTCAAAACGGCCGACGGGAAGTCCGACAAGTGAGCGCGGTGCGGTGAGCGCGCCGACCGCCGCAGCTTGGCAACTCCTTCCAAATATACTGACTGCATCGCTCCCAGTTCCGAGATTTTGCGCGTCGTGCCGGAGCGGGCAGCATTGCGCCCACGCGCAAAGGCGATTTTGGCCTACCCCGGTATGTTACCTAAGTAACAGCGCGAGCCGCCCCCTTAAGGCATTATCTTTGTCATCACTGGAAGGGGAAGCGATGATCGTACCCCGAAGGATGACAGGAGCAAAACCGAAACGCCGGACTCGTGCTCCTTCAAAATCCCGATGATCTGCTCTTCCGAAAAGCGGTTGCGCTTCATGCTCTGGTCCTTGTCGTGGGCCAGAACGAACTTCAGCGGCGCTACAACTTTGGCGGCAGCAGGTTGGAGGAAATTTCCTTCCCTCAACAACCTTCTCTTCTAACGCCTAGCGACCCCCTGAATAAATGTCCCGAACAGCTGCATCATTTGCTGCTGATTAATTTGATTGATGTGCGCCTGCTCGGCCTTTTGCTGCTCCAATTCGTATCCTCGCTGTGCTCCCAAATGTCCGAGTTCAGCGGCCCGGTGCAGCAACGCCAGTTTGGTCTGTTCTGGATTGAACGTGGGTACCAATCCCTTGTCGATAAGATCAACAAGGCTTACCATCGAGTCGGCGTCATCCAACGAGCTGCCTCGTTTGAACAGAGTGATCGCCTTCGCCGCATCTTTTCTGTCGTAGAGGTACATTCCGCCGAGATTGTCGAAGGCCGCCGGATAGTTCGCTTGAACGAGCCGCGAAAATATCTCAAAGGCTTGGTTCTTGTCCTTGAACTGAGCGGCGCGACCGAGCTGGTATTGATACCTTAGCTCTCCAGGGAAGGTTGCCACAGCCTCGGTGCAAACCTCATAAGCATGGTCGGCCTGATGCTTTAAAACATCGAAAGGCACGCCTTCCCCCACCTTCCTAGTATCGGTGGGATTAGCGGCAAGTCGGTCGCAATCGTTTCCACTTTCCTGTCGCTGCCGCAGTTCTTCGGCAGCAGCCTCCCGTGTTTTCTGTGCCCGTTCAGCGGCTTCTTGCGCCTGTTGAGCCTCACGTTCGGCGCGTTCGCGTGCCTCGTTGTTCCTTTGCTCGTCTTCGGCTTTCTTCCGGGCGGCGAGTGCCTCTCGCTGCCGACGCCAGTCCGAGATCACCTCCCGAGTGACAATTGTGAGTTGATCACCAGATCGTTGGTGGAAACCAGGACCATCAAAAAATTCGTATTCTCCGCTTCCGCTTCGCCAATACCAAACCTTGGCCGCTCCAGTAGTTGGATCGAAGAAACCATATTTCTCGGGCTCCATAACGCGAACGGGCACCCGCCGGGCAACTTTGGCGTTCTGCTGCTTCCATTCGTTCGCCACCTCTCGTGTGACAGGTACCAATTCCTCTCCCGTCTGAGGATGGAACCCCATTAAGTCGAACAGCTGGACTTGGCCGCGATCGTTCCTTGAGAACCATACGACGGGCTCCCCCGTTGTTGGATCAAAGAAAATTAGATCACTTGACGTGATTTGCGTCGGTCGGTGCCCCCTTCTGTACTCCTCGATCTTCTCGATGATTTGAGGCGTGAGGGGACGGCACTCGCGACCCGTCTCAGGATCGATACCCAAGCGATTCAGAGTCTTTATGCTCGTGCGTGTCATCACGTAGCATTTCTCGGCAACACCATTCTTTTGGAAGTTCGCGTCAATGCGCCCAAGTAGCAAGGAGTGTCCGATCAAGAGTGATAAGAGACCTACGTAACCAAGGCGTCGCTTTTGCTTCGAGAACGAGATCGCGTATCCCGCAAATACTACAATCGCTGCAAAACTGGCCCAAAGTACGGACTTAGTCGCTCCCGGATTAAGATCGTAAGCGTCGGCAAGTTCTTCGGCATATCCGCGCGCTACGTAATAGTAGACGAGCTCATTGCAGAGCCAGAAAATTAGGCCCCCAACCAGCAAACACGCGAGACTCACGATGCCAAGTTGCGCGACGACGTGGAGCCGCCCGAGCGTCTCTAAGGCGACGCTGCGTACCCTTCCAATTATCCGCACTTCTAGACCCCCGTGCGATCGGCGTGAATGGTAATGCTTGGCGGCTCGATGGTGATAATATTTGGTTCGAGCTGATCCCAATGCAAAATGCTCTTGATAGCATTCCGATTGAGCCCGGCCGCCTCATTCCTAACGCGGTGGTCGGCGACCGTAACCGATTTGCCGAGCGGTGGATAACTGTTGAAGTGAGTGGTCTCATGAGGCTTCGTGTCGGGGCCGACTTCGCACGACGCCCAATTCGACGCTGGCCCGCGTTCGTTAAATCGGGGTGTGAACTCCGTCATCAGAATTCCTTCGAACTCCAGGGCCACCGCCTTTATGATGTTGGACGCAGCGAGAAAGACCTCGAACTTTGGCAAATGCGCAGCGATGAAGTCGTCGAAGGCTAGGCTGTTCTTGCCGCGCTGCACGAACTGCTTCGTGGCCCGCGCGGGCTTGCCTTCTCCAACGTAAACGACGCTGCCGTCCTGGGTAAGGACATAGGTCAGGTGATCAAGTGCGCCATAAGCCCGAAACGCATTGCGTGGAATGCGCGTCGCTAAAGCGTTCAATTGGTCGATAAACGTCATCGATCGTCCTTTGGCCCGAGGCCCCTCTAACGTCACTGCTCGGTAGCCAGCGGCACGAATCGATAAAACTACGGGTAGTATCATCTATGCTGGCGCGGTTGACCGTCGATAGCCGAAGTAAGTTGTGCTCAGAAGAACTACTTGTTATTTTCCGCCAAAGACTTGGTTGCGAACCATGCCACGCACGGTCACTGGACCATCGATCAAGCGACTGTCCGACCTGCCGACGGTGCAAGGAGGATTGTCGCGACTAGCAGCCGATCGCGTGCGCGGAGCGGGTATCAACTTGGAGCCATTGCTGGCGCGCGAGGGATTGACCATTGACCAGATCGACGATCCCGAGCGACGTATCAGCGCCTCTAACCAGATCGCTTTTCTCCATACCGCCGCCGAAGCTCTCAACGATGATTTTCTAGGCTTTAATCTCGCCAAAGAGTTCGACCTTCGTGAACTCGGGGTGCTGTACTATGTCATGGCATCCTCCGATACTCTCGGAGATGCGTTACATCGTGCTTCGCGCTACAGTCGCATTACCAACGAAGCCGTCGTGCTTCAGTATCGAGAGGCGCGCGAACCCACGTTACGTCTAACCTATTCTGGGATTTCCCGTCATGCGGATCTACAACAGATCGAATTCTGCGTCGCTGCAATGGTGCGAGTGTTTCGCACGCTGAGCGGCCGTCGGTTCATTCCCAAACACGTATCTATGAGTCACATTCGGTCGAGAGGTACTGCAAAGTTTGCGAGCTTCTTTGGGAAGGGTCTCCAATTCGGCAAAGGTGTCGATGAGATCGGTTTCCCAGCGGGGTCGGCGACGTGGGCGCTGGTCGATGCTGACTCTCAATTAAATAAAATTCTGCGCAGGGTCTGCGAAGAAAGTCTTAGGTCTCGCAAGAGCAGCACCGGCATGTTCCGTACTCGGATCGAGAATACCATCTCGCCCTTGCTCCCCCACGGCGAAGCAAAGATGGACGTTGTCGCCAAGAGCCTCGGAGTAAGCACGCGAACCTTGACGCGCAGGCTTGCCGAAGAAGGCGTGACATTCAACGAAGTCCTTCAGCAGCTCAAGGCGACCTTGGCCGCCCGCTATTTGGCGGACCATGATATGCCGATCTCTAGGATCGCTTGGCTTCTCGGTTTCGAGGAGGCGAGTTCTTTCAGCCACGCGTGCCGACGTTGGACTGGCAAGTCGCCGCGGGCGTTTCGCCTTTCGTCGTGATTGCGACAACATGAAAGACCACACCTCGCCAAGCGATACTACTCTACGAAATTTGAATTTTGCTGATCCGAAGCCCTGAGGCGCAGCAACCGCTTCAGCCGCGAGTTCTCATCGGGCAGCTCAACAACGAGCGGTCGATGAAGCGTTGGTCGATGCCCCTTGGGTGATTCGACACCTGAAGCACAATGCGTTGATGGCGCTGCGCGGCGATCCAGTGTTCGATAGTCAGCGACACCAACATCGAGGTGCAGCTCAAATTGGCCTTCCAAGCGAGGGCGAACAACAGCGGACGAACGCCCTCGGTGAGCAAAGCCGATCTCCGGCAGATATTCAACCGGCCGGGCTTTAGAGCGCCTCAGGAGCCCGCTGGTGCGTTCTGGAGAGTTCAGGCTACCCACCATAGCCCCTTGTCGTCGAACAGTCAGGAGCCGCCCATTGTCGTTCGGCGGCAAATTTGGGGTAGCGCGCTGTAGAGTTGATGAGCAAGCGCACGGATTTTCCCCGGTTGCGGATTCTCCTCTAGGGGCGGAACAGTGACCAGTTGCCCAGTGTCGCCCGATCAAGCCGGATCCCCTGGCGGGCATAGATCTCGGCCTGACGGTAAAATGGCGTATGGTCGCCAAACTTGGAGACGATCACGTGCGCGATGACCGCTTCGGTCGGCAGCCCGCCGGGCACGACGTGCTCCGGTGCGTGCGCCTGCACGACAGGACCCGAGCAGCGGCGACAGATGTATTTCGGGCGGCGTGTGACCAGCACACGCCATTGCGCTGGGATCACGTCGAGGCGCTTGCTGACGTCCTCGCCGATCTTCGTTATGGCGCCGCAACCGCACGGGCAGAGCGTGCTCGCAGGCTCGATAATCCGTTCCACCCGCGGCAAATGGGCAGGCAAGCAGCCGCGATTGCGATGAGAACCATGATCTGGCGCGTTCCGTGATCGACCCTGGATCACCGCCTCGGCTCTCTCCTGCGCGGCATCCAGGATGCCTTGCGCGATCTCCACGTCTTCGAGCGGTAAATGATACTGATCTGGTCGCAGCTTCTCGGATTTCGCGCCGAACCTGTCGCGTCGCAATTCGCCGAGAATGATCTCCAGCCGGCGTCGGGCCTCCTCCGACGCCGCCAGCGCCCCCTGATGCTCGCTCAAGGTCGCCTGCGTTTGCGCCAAAAGCGCCTTCAGGCGTTCGTTTTCGTCGCGCAGCGCAGCGATGCTCATGCGCTATTTCGAGCATATCGCCGCCGCGCGTGCCACGATCAAAATAGCTGCCGAGTCATTCTGCCGCAGTTATCCCGCCACTTGCGGGCGCCGTGCTTCTTCCGGGCGGACCAGTCTCCAATCCAGTCCTTCGAACAAGGCCGCGAACATCGCCGGCGACATCCGCATCACGCCGTTCGCGATCGTTGGCCAAACAAACTTGCAACCTTCGAAGCGCTTGTGCACCAACACCAGGCCCGTTCGATCCCAGACCAAATCTTGATCCGATCCGCTCGTTTCGAGCGGAACACGAAGGCTGCTCCGCTGAACGGGTCGAGATGAAGCATCTCCTGCACCTTCGTCGCAAGCCCATCGTGGCCACAGCGGAAGTCGATCGGCCGCGTTGCAACGTAAATCTTCAGATCAGCACTGGGCGCGATCATCGTGACGCTCGCACCGCACGGATCACCCGGGACAGCTGCTCGGCATCAATGGCCGTATCCGTCCGCAGCACGACATCACCGATCGCAATCTCAAGCTTGATCGCCGGAGCCTGATGCTCCTCCAACCCACCTTCCACGACCAGCGGTGCGAATGTCGGCGGGGACGCCTCGCACGGCGGCAACCTGCCTCGCTGTCGAAACCGCCGTCGCCAATCGTAGATCTGCCAGCGTGTCGCTCCGTGCTTGCGCGCCACGTCGGACACCTGAGCACCAGGTAACAGACTCTCGGCGACGATCCGAGCTCTCTCAGCTTCCGAACGCACACGGCGCCCAGACGGTCAAGAACTTCCAGCCGGCTCACCGACCCCGCCGATGAGCCGTCTAAATGGACGTCCTTTTTGCTGTCCAATCCCACCCCAAACCTCCGTCCAAGCCGGAGGCTTCTTCGCACAGCTATCCAGATCCCGAAGCAAGAGTTCCGGCTAAGCGCTTACGAACAGTGGGACAAAATCGCAAAGCAAACTCGAAAGCGCGGTCACGCGCCGGTGGCTGTTGGTCATATATCCTACGGATTGGGCTTCGGCGGCGCTGGCTCTAGCGTGTCCTGGCGACGGTCAGTCGGCGGGGGCGCGGCCTTTGGTCGAGAATCGAGAAGACGCGGCAATGGTGGCATCTGCGGGCGCGGTGCAGCGCTCGCCTCGCTGATGGGATTATCGTCGACTTCCGCGGGCCTCTTTCGGCCAATCGCGATTCCAATACAGCCCGCGATCACTGACACCGCACCCGCCAGTATCAGCCAATGCGGTAACGCCAACACCGTCATTTCTTCGCCCTCAGCCCAATATTTTCCACTGTCGCCGCTTTAGTTCGCGCCTGCTGGCTTCCGGTTTGGCGGTTGCAATTGAAGGCATCGGTGATTGCTAAGAAACTAAGAGTAGATGCTCTGGTGTCGCGATGTTCAGGGTATCTTCTCAAAAGGTTGACAACGACATCGCGTAATTGCTGCCCGGTCAGTTGGCCGTCTTGGCAACGGTACTCCATCTCATACAGCATGTCGTAGTATGCCAAGCTTGGGCCCATGTCAGCCCTCCGTCGCGAATGGCGCGATCGTAAGCACCATGACGACCGCAAACGCGATCGGAAAGATTCCCGCCTCTTCGCTACTTCCCATCATTCGACCCATCCCCCTGAAGTCGGAATGCACTAGAACCATCTTTTACGAATGAGCGCCCAGGAGAAGAAGCCTTCTGGACGCGGCCCCAACAGCTCGCACTATAGTGCCGGAAGCGCGGAGTATGGGCTTTAGAAAATGCCAAAATGGTTCGAGGCCACCTGACTGCCGCTGACGATTGGGGGGAGCGCCTGTTGCAATAGATCGGAAGCGACCAAGCTGTTGCCAGAGAATTTCAAGAGATCAACCTGCCCTGAAACCGAATCTTGAGTGATGAGCCATTGATGACCATTGTGATCCAGATCGACGGTACCCTTCACGTCCCAGTACGACCCCTGCACCAGTGCACTCTGCGTGAGCGTTGTACCGCTGAAGCCAGTCAGGAAGTCGATTTGGCCGCCGGAACTCTGTGTGACGAGGTCAGCGTGACCGTCACCGGTGACATTGCCAGCCGCCGTAACTTTCCAATAGCTTCCATCGAGCAGAAGGCTGTTGTTTAGAGTATTGCCGGCCGGGTAATTAAACCACAAGAGGTCGATCTGGCCTGATGACGATTGGCTCACCAGTGCGGGGGACTGCACACCAGCAGGTGTAGAAAAATTCGTGAGCCCCATCGGAATGCTCGCCTGAACATCCCAATAAGATCCGCTCATCAACGAGCTTCCGATCAGATTTCCGCTTTGATCGACTTTCAGGAAATCGATTTGGCCGCCGTTTCCTTGGGTAATTAGCGTATTCCCGTAACCGTTGTACTGTCCGAAGTCATTCGTTCCAATCCCGGCATCGGCCACGACTTTGAAGGCCGTATATGGCGCGACCAAATCCGATAATTGAATGGTTGAACCCGAAGTTAACGTCGAGCCCGAGATCTTAATGTAATCAATCGCATCCGTGCCGGGCAGCTGCACCATGAGTCCTGCCGCGTCACCCGGAAAGCCATTTGGCGGCGAAGACACTGCATTTTGTCCGCCAACTGGGACGGATTCGTTGAAAATCAGATTCGACCCTCCATCATTAAACGCTATCGCACCGCTTTCGCTTCCTAGCCCGCTTTCGCCGCTAAGATAGCCGCCCATAAAAAGGAATTGGATTTCGCCGGTCGTGGCTAAGTTATATCCATTCGCCGTTTGGTAGTTAAAAACGACAACCTCGCCCGAAGCCGCAGGAAGCTGAGGATCGCCAGGAGCAGTAACAATGGGACCAATGGCGCCACTTGTAATCGTGTATGTCCAAACACCACCATCCTGAACTGTCGAACCGGCAACAGTTTCACCCTGAAAGTACGTCGTGGGATCCGCGGTTACGACCGCGCCAGTGTAGGAATCACCGTCAACGCTCTCCGTCGCAGTAAATGTCCATTCATAAAGTGCTGCTGATGGCATGTTTCACTCCAAGTACAAAACACGAAGTATATCTTTTATAGTGCTTGATCGCAGAGCCTAGCAGTCACGACAAAAGTTGCAAGAAGCGGCGCACACGCGTAAGGCGATTGCCCGAAGCTAGCCCGTTCGGAAACCGAACTTCGTACGCCTCCGACGAGGGCCGTCTTGCGTGACGGGTGGTAATTCGCGAAGCGTGTGACCTTTAGTCTAGCTTTAAGG
>NZ_JAFCKQ010000009.1 GCF_018130215.1 Bradyrhizobium jicamae | reverse complement strand
CGCATGCGTGACTGACGAGAGCGCATGAGGCGGACGGCGAAATCGTGCAGGCCTGACGCCCTAGTGGCAGGTGTCCTGTCAGCAAGAGACCAAGGTCTCTTGCTGACGGCGGTGACAAAAAAGCCCAGTCTCGCCGGGGCGAGCACGTATAAGCCGTAACCCATCGCGCAGGGAAAGCCGGGTTGTTTCCGGTTACACCTGTGGTCCTACCCCCGTGCTTTCTACATTGCACGGGGCCCATGGGTGCGATCGGCACCCGGCTTTCCCTGCGCCCTCTCCATTCAGAGTGGCGAGAACGAGAGACAAACCTCGGACATTTCCTGTCGCGAGAACGAACGTACGTGCTCACCGCGATTGCGAGGAGTTCACGACGAAATCGCAAGGCCTTTTGCGCTGAAGCGACGAAGCAATCCGTCGCTCCGCGCGGGTTGCAGCATCGATTGCTTCGCAGGGCCTGTCATCGGGCATGCATTCGTTGGCTCGCGATGACGCACTGGGACCTTGGCCTTGCTCCGCTCACTTCTCCTTCTGCGCTTTCGCCCTGGTCTTGATCTCGCGATAGCGCGCGGCGCCGCCGTCGCGGATGGTCTGCTGGCTGCGCTCGACGGCGAGCGCATCATCGGGCACGTCTTTCGTGATGACCGAGCCCGAGCCGACATAGGCGCCCTTGCCGATCGTCACCGGTGCCACCAGCGAGGAGTTGCTGCCGATGAAGGCGCCCTCGCCGATCAGCGTCTTGTGCTTGGAGAAGCCGTCATAGTTGCAGGTGATGGTGCCGGCGCCGAGATTGGAGTTGGCGCCGACATGGGCGTCGCCGACATAGGACAGATGGTTGACCTTGACGCCGGCCTCCAGCGTTGCCGCCTTGGTCTCGACGAAATTGCCGATCCGGGCGCCGTCACCGAGCGAAGTGCCGGGCCGGATCCTCGCATAGGGGCCAACCGATGCCTTCTTGCCGACCTTCGCCTCCACGATATGCGAGAAGGAGTGGATGACCGCGCCATCCGCGATCGAGACGCCCGGGCCGATCACCACGAACGGCTCGATGGTGACGTCCTTGCCGAAAATGGTGTCGGTGGCGAGATAGACGGTCTCGGGTGCGATCAGGGTCACGCCGGCGTCCATTGCCGCCCTGCGCAGCCGCGCCTGCATCACAGCCTCGGCCTCGGCAAGCTGCGCCTTGGTGTTGATGCCGCGGACTTCGTCTTCACCGGTTTCGATCACGACGGCCTCCAATCCCAAATCCCTGACAATGGTGACGGCATCGGTCAGATAGTACTCGCCCTTGGCGTTGGCGTTGCCGATCTTCTCGATGATCGCGAGCGCTGCCTTGCCGTCGAACGCCATCACGCCCGCATTGCACAGCGTGATGGCGCGCTCATCCGTGCTGGCGTCGGCGTGCTCGCGGATCGCGACCAGCCTGCCGTTCTCGACCACCAGCCGGCCATAGCCGGTCGGGTCGGCCGCGTTGAAGCCGAGCACGGCCAGCGCCGCGCCCTGCCGCAGCGGCGCGCGCATGCGTGCAAAGGTTTCGGCCGAGATCAGCGGTGTGTCGCCGAACGCGACCAGAAGGTCGTCGGCGCCGCGGACGATCGCCTCGCGCGCCGCAAGCACCGCATGGGCGGTGCCGAGCCGCTCGCGCTGAACGAAGGTCTGTGCGTCCGGCCGCACGCGGCGCGCCTCTGCGGCCACGGCGTCATGGTCCGGGCCGATCACGACCGCAAGCTGCGATCCCTCGCCGGCATCCGCGGCATTGAGCACATGCGACAGCAGCGATTGGCCGGCCACGGGGTGCAGCACCTTCGGCTGCGAGGAGCGCATGCGCGTACCCTCGCCGGCCGCAAGCACCACAGTCAGGCTCGATCGCGCAGTCATTCCGCATCCTCGGTGTCGCGCGCAATTGGCTGCGCCGGGCCGTCTTTAATTGTTTTCCCCGAGAGAAGAAACCGTTTCGCCTCCGGCAGCGCCGGGATTCAAGTTCCGGGTCTATTTCCTGTTAATCTTTGCCCTGTGATTCGGCGGGCCTTGAGGAGGGCCAAGCGCGTTTTGGCCAAAGATCCCGACAAGCGAGCGGCGGATTTGCTGACGGAGGCCACCAGCGGGCTGCTGGCCGAGGAAGACGCGTTCGACCGTCGGATGCTGTGGCGGCTCGGATCCTGGGGATTCGGCGCGGTCGGCGCGGTGGTCGTCGCCGTGATGGCCAACCAGTCGTCGCTGGCACTGAAGCGTGACCAGATCGCGGCCGCCGACATCGCCCGTCAGGCCCAGCAATTGCAAAACCTGGCCAGGGAAAGCCACACCGAAACGCGGCGGCTTGCCTCCGCGGTCGATACGCTGAACCTCGACCGCGACCGGCTCTATTCCCGCGTCACCACGCTGGAGCAGGGTCTCGATTCCGTCACCGGTACGATCGCCAGGCAGGCCCCCGCGCCGGTCCCGGCAGCGGCGGGACCAGCCGCGCCGCCCCCGGCTGCTGCTCCGGCCCCGGTGCCGGTTGGCCCGGTCGCAACAGCCCCGCCCGCCGCAGCCGACAAGCCATCGGCTCCCGACAAGGCGACTGCGGCAGCTCCGGCTGCGCCTGCCGAGAAGCCCGCCGCAGCAACGGACAAGCCCGCCACTGCCGACAGCAAGCCGGTACCAGCGGCCAGGCCGCAGGCCACCTCCGACAAGGCTCAGGCTGCCCCTGACAAGCCGGCCAGCGTGGCGCCCGGCAACTCGCCTGCGGCCTCCGCTGCGCCCGTTGCGGTCAATCCGGTGGTCGCGGCGATCGAAAACCGCGACGATGGAAAGTCCTCCACGCCTGCGCCGTCACCGGTCGCCGAGAAGTCGATCATCGGAGCGCCGGATCCGGCAGCCCGCAAGCTGCTCGAGCCGATCAAGCCGCCGACCGCCAATGACGTCAAGGCGACACCACTGCCCGAAGTCGCGACCGCGGCTCCTGCGGACGCGGGGGCCGATGACGCCGACGCCCCCGGGGGGGAAATCAAGGCGCCGATCAAGGCGCAGATCCAGCGCACCGAGTTCGGCGTCGATCTCGGCACCGCCAATTCCGTCAACGGGCTGCGCGCGCTGTGGCACGGCCTGCTGAAATCGAAGGCGAACGCGCCGCTCGCCGCGCTGCGGCCGATCATCGTGATCAGGGAGAACAACAATGGCCTCGGCATGCAGCTCCACCTGGTGGCAGGCCCGCTCAACGACGCCGGCACCGCGGCCAAGATCTGCGCCGGCCTCAGCCTGAACCAGCGGATCTGCGAGACCGCGATCTATGACGGCCAGCGTCTGCCACTGAAGGCCGAGGAGCCGCCGGCCGCGGGCAAGCCGGCCCCGCCGCACCGGAGGTTCGCGCCGAAGCGTGCCGCTGAGCCGCCGCCGGTCGCGGAGGAGAAGCCGCCACCGGAGCCGTCCACATTCTCCTCGATGTTCCGGCGCAACAGTCAATGATCAGATATGACAAGACGTTGTGGTCAAATTCTCACCTGATTTCACTGCTCGAACCGAGCTTGTCCGAAACCCGTTTCCCGACCATAGTGCCACGATGACAAAACCTCCGTTCCGCATCTCGCCCTATCAGGTCCAGTTCCTGCTGGTGGTCGGCTTCATCACGGTCGGCTATGCGCTCTACGTGCGCTATCTCGCGATCGAATTCTCCACCGTCGCGCTGGCCTGCGACGCCGGGCAGCAGAGCCTGCTCTGCCAGGCGCGCACGCTGTCGACGGTGCTGTTCAAGAACTCGGTGTTCGGGATCGTGGCGCTTGTCATCGCGGTGCTGAACCTGATGCGGCCGTCGATCGTGCTGCTCACGGGCGGGCTGATCGCCGCGAGCCTCGGCATCGTGCTCTACAATGTCGCGCTGGCGGGGATCGCGGTCGGCCTGCTCATCCTGGGCTTCGCGCGGCCCGCGCCCGCCACAGCGTAGCCGCCAGCAGCAGGTACATCGCGCAGGTCCAGTCCGACTGCCAGTTGATCCGGCCCTCGTTGAACAGCATATAGGCCGCGCCGAGCGCGAACAGGCCGGCGAACACGGACTCGGCGAGCGGGCGGACGCCTTCCTTGGGGCGATTGAACAGGGTCAGCAGCGCAAACGGCACCACCGCCATGGTCAACGAGGCATAGGGGAAATCGCGGTAACGCGGATCGAAGGTGAAGCCGAGCGCGGTCTCGGCGGCGATCACGGTGGTCAAGACGAGTACGAACGCCAGCAACGCGGCGAGCACGCCCTTGCCGCGATAGTCCCGCGGGCCGACCAGTTCCAGGAAGGTCGGCAGCGAACGCCCCGCGATCAGCGCATGCGCCGACAGCAGCGGCGCAGCGATCCCGGCCGCGAGCAGCGCGCCCCATTGCAGCCAGCCGCCGCTGCCGTAGCTCTCGTAAAGCATCTTGTCGACGGCGATCCCGAGCAGCACGCCCGCCGTCGTCGCGGATATGCCGACCGCGATCCAGACCGAGGGCCGCGGCGTCCAGGGCCTGCGCCGCAGCGTCAACCACGCCGCGAGGAAGATGGCGGCGCTCAGCGCCATGCCGCAGCCCATGTAGAGCTTCCAGGCCGGATAATTGCTGATCGCAACGCCTGGCGGATACTTGACCTGCCGCTTGATCGAATCGAACAGACCCCAATAGCCGCCGACCGTGCCCTCGAGCCGGCGCTTCCAGGGCTGGTCATAGGCCTCGATCAGGTTGACCCGAAACCCCTCGCGCTTGGCGAGATCGAGGATCTGCGAGACCACCTGTGCCTGGTTGGTGCGCGACGGCAGCGCGCCCTCGCGCATCCGCCCCTCACTCGGCCAGCCGGTCTCGCCGATCAGGATCTCCTTGCCCGGGAACGTCACTGCCATCCGCTTGCGGATGTCGTCGACATGGGCGGCAGCGAACTTGGCCTTGACCGGCATGTCCTCCCAGTACGGCAGGATGTGGATGGTGACGAAATCCACCGCATCATAGATCTCGCGATTCTTCAGCCAGTATTCCCAGACATCGGCATAGGTCACGGGAACGTTGGCCTGTGCCTTCACCGCGCGGATATTGGCGGCGAGGTCTGCGGCCGTCATTTCGCCGCGCAGCAGCACCTCGTTGCCGACGATCAGCGAGGTGATCACGCCGGGATATTGCCTGGCGAGCCGCAGCGCGATCGCGATCTGCTGCAAATTCTTGAAGCGGTTGCTGCCGAGCCAGATGCCCTGCATCACCTTCAGCCCGACCTTGGCCGCGACACCTGGGACCTGGTCGAGGCCGTTCTCGATCGAATAGGTGCGGACGCAATCGGTCACCTTGGCGAGACTGGCGAGGTCTTCCTCGATCTGCTCGACGGGAATCTGCGTCGTCGGATCCAGCGGCGTCTGGGCGCCGCGGAACGGCGTGTAGGACACGCATTGCAGCTTGGCATTGGGATCGATCGGCGCGCGCGCGAGCGTGATCGGCGTGGCGAGCCACCACCACACCGCTGCGATCACGGAAAGCGATATCAGGAGAAGCGCCAGCGGCGTACGAAGCGAAATCGGTTCCATCCTCCGGGGGACCGTCGAATTAGCCGGTCAGCGCCCGTCTGCCAAGAGCGGGATTAGGTCAATACCATGGTTGTCCTGCGACAGTTTTGCGCTGAAGTGATAAAGTTGTGAGTTTGCTGGACAAAAACTCAAATTCAAGTCATGGGATTCCGCCAGAGTCTCCGCCGCACTGGAGACCTATTTGGACGGCATCACGCGAGCCGTTAGGATGATCCCGCGGGGCTGGAACATATCGGGGAATGCATGCGTCGACGGCTGCTTGAGTTGAAGAACACGGGTCTGCACCACCTTGCCGTCACCGGCCTAGCGCTCCTGATCGGCTGCGGCAGTGCCTTCGCCCAGAGCGGCACCCCGACTCCGCAGGACCAGGCCAAGCCGCCGGCCGGCAACGCGGCTGACGCCAACGCCAATGCCGTGAAGGAAGCCAATCAGCGCAAGACCGACGAGTTCACCGAGGCCCAGCAGGCCATCAATGGCCCGGCCGGCAACCCGGAATGCGTCTGGCTTGGCCGCCGCGTCGTCCGCCTGATGTGGAATGACGACCTCGACACCGCGTTCCGGCATCTCGACCTCTATGACCGGTTCGGCTGCCCCGGCGGCCATGTCCAGGCCGCGTTCCGCTGCCTGACCCGGTTCGGCGCCCAGATCGACGACAAGGTCCGCGGCAGCCTCGATGGCCGTATCCACGCGTGCTGGATCAACCCCGGTGCACAGCCGCAGGCCGCGGCGGCCGCCTCGCCCTCGCCGGCCCCGTCGACCGCCGGCAATGCCGCACCGACGCCGGCCCCGTCGGCATCGCCTGCACCGGCTCCGTCGGCATCTCCGACGCCGCCCGCCAAATAGCTGCGCGTCGCGATCCGCCAGCGGTTGTTTTTTTCGCGGCCGGAATGGCTTGCGCCCTTAAAACGCCATCGCGGCATACCAGTTGTTAAATTGCGTGGTGGAGATATCCTTCCGCCGCCGTACCGGTCGAACCCAGGGGACGGGTTCGCTTAGTCCTCAATCTCAGGCCCCGTATGGTTTAACCGCGATGCGTGCCGTCGTCGCCGTCTTGTTGCTTGTCACCGCTGCCCACGCTGCGCTTTGGGGTTTGTTCCAGGAGAAGCAGTCGGCACCGGATTTCCGCGGCACGCTGCCGAGCCTGTCCTATGCACCGTTCGAGGCCGGTCACACCGTGGTGGACGTCGCCAGCGATTCCGAGAAGGTTCGCGCCGACCTGAAGAAGCTCTCCACGGTCACCCGGGCCGTTCGTCTCTACTCGTCGACCGAAGGCAATGAGCTGGTGCCGCCGGTCGCGGCCGAGCTCGGCATGAAGGTCACGGTCGGCGCCTGGATCGACAAGGATGCCAATCGCAACAACCGCGAGGTCGAGTCCGCGATCAGTCTCGCCAAGCGCAACAGCAACGTCATCGGAATCGTGATCGGCAACGAAACCGTGTTCCGCGGCGAGCAGGTGCCGCTCGAAAATCTGGGTGCGCTGCCGGACACCGGAGTGACATCGGAGGAAGCGGCGCGGATCCTGCGCGAGGAGGCCGACCGGCTTCGGGATGCCGAGGCGCAGCCTGAGGACAAGCGCGCTGAAGCGAGCAAGTGGGCGGCTGCGGAAAACAACGTCCAGCGCCTCGTCAAACTGATCCAGCGGGTCAAGAAGTCGGTCAGCGTTCCCGTCACGACAGGTGAGATCTGGAACATCTGGCGCGACCACCCCCAGCTCGCGAATTCCGCCGACTTCATCGCCGCCCACGTGCTGCCCTATTGGGAGAATTTTACCGACAAGCAGGCGGTGGATCAGGCCGTCGATCGCTACAACCTGTTACGCGACTCCTTTCCCGGCAAGCGCATCCTGATCGCGGAATTCGGCTGGCCGAGCCAGGGCTACAATTTGCGCAACGCCGATCCCGGCCCCTTCCAGCAGGCAACGGTGCTGCGGAATTTCGTCTCGCGTGCCGAGGCCATCGGCATGGACTACAACATCGTCGAGGCCATCGATCAGCCCTGGAAATTCTTCGAAGGCGGCGTCGGTCCCTATTGGGGCGTGTTCAACGCCGACCGCGAGCCGAAATTCGCCTGGACCGGCCCGATCACCGACCCGAACTACTGGAAGATCGCGGCGGTCGCCGTCCTGGTCGGGCTCTTCATGTCGCTGCCGATCCTGCGGCTGGAACAGCCAACCGTGATGCAGGCGCTGCTGTTGTCGGCTGCCGCCAATGGCGTCGGCGCCTGGGCGGCAACGGTGTTCTCCTACTGGACCACGCATTATTTCGTCTGGGGCTCCGCCTTCGCGCTCAGCCTCGGTCTCGTGCTGCTGGTGCCGCTGGTGCTGATCGCGATGGCGCGGATCGAGGAGATCGCCGCAGTGGCGTTCGGTCGCGGCCCGCGCCGGCTGATCGGCAAGAGCGAGCCGCTCGCGCCCGCCACGATCGGCGAGAACGTCGCCTTCCCGAAGGTCTCGATCCACATCCCTGCCTATTACGAACCGGTCGAGATGCTGAAGCAGACGCTCGATGCGGTGTCGCGGCTCGACTATCCGAACTTCGAGTGCGTCTGCATCATCAACAACACGCCGGACCCGGAGTTCTGGCTGCCGATCCAGGATCATTGCCGCCAACTCGGCGAGCGCTTCAAGTTCATCAACGCAGAGAAGGTGCAGGGCTTCAAGGCCGGTGCGCTGCGTATCGCGATGGACCGCACCGCCGCGGATGCCGAGATCATCGGCATCATCGATGCCGACTATGTCGTGCACCCTGACTGGCTGAAGGACCTCGTGCCGGCGTTCGCCGACCCCCGCGTCGGCCTCGTGCAGGCGCCGCAAGAGCATCGCGACGGCGACCGCTCGCTGATGCACTACATCATGAACGGCGAATATGCCGGCTTCTTCGACATCGGCATGGTCCAGCGCAATGAGTTCAACGCCATCATCGTGCACGGCACGATGTGCCTGATCCGCCGCGCCGCGATGGACAAGGCCGGCGGCTGGTCCAGCGACACCATCTGCGAGGACACCGATCTCGGGCTGACGATCCAGCAACAGGGCTGGCTGACGCACTACACCAATGTGCGCTACGGCGAAGGCCTCCTGCCCGACACCTATGAGGCGTTCAAGAAGCAGCGCCACCGCTGGGCCTATGGCGGCTTCCAGATCGTCAAGAAGCACTGGCGGCGCTTCCTGCCCGGCGCCAGCCGCCTGACGCCCGACCAACGCCGTGAATTCTCGCTGGGCTGGCTCAACTGGCTTGGCGCCGAAAGCCTCGGCGTCGTGGTCGCGATCCTCAATCTGATCTGGGTCCCGATCGTCGCCTTTGCCGATATCGCGATCCCCGACAAGATCCTGACGCTGCCGATCATCGCCTCTTTCATCGTGTCACTGGTGCATTTCGTCGCGCTGTACCGACTGCGGGTGAACATCAAGGCCGGGCAGATGCTGGGGGCCATGATCGCCGCCATGAGCGTGCAATGGACGGTGTCGCGCGCGGTGGCGCAGGGCCTGATCACCGAGCATCTCGCCTTCGCCCGCACCTCGAAGGGCGGCTTGTCGCGGATGTCGATCGAATTCCAGGCGTTCTGGGAGGCCGTGATCGGCGTGCTGCTCCTGATCGGCGCTGTCGTGCTGGTCGCCACCAACGGCTTCAAGCAGGTGCGCGAGATCTACATCTTCGCGGCAGTGCTGGTGCTGGAAAGCCTGCCGTTTCTGTCGGCGGTGGCGATCGCGATCCTGGAGAATTCGCGGATCAACGAGTTCGCCTTCTGGCGCAACAGCGCGATCCGCACGGCGGAACTGATCGGGCTGCGCCCGGTCAGCCTGCCCTCGGTCGCCGCGCCCTCACAGCAGGTGACCTCGGAAATGCGCAGGGACGGTTGAGCCGAACCGCCGCAATGCCGTGACTATCGGCGCGGTCCAACTTCAAGAAGCCGGGTTAACCGCCCGCAGTGCAACGGCAATTCCCGGCAGCCTCGCTGTTCGATTGAGGCCCCTCGGCTATTGACCCGATGGGCCCTGCCCCCTACACAGCGCGGGCCGGTGCATGATCGGAAAACGGGACCACCCGCGATATCCGGTCCGAATGCCAGGGTGAGTGAGCGCGTAGCTCAGGCGGTAGAGCACGTGACTTTTAATCATGGGGTCGAGGGTTCGAGTCCCTCCGCGCTCACCAAATAAAATCAAATACTTAGCTGCGATCTTCCGGCTAACGCCGGCAATAGATTTCCGTTCGGCACACTCGAGCACACCTTGCGGGGGCTCAAGATGCGAGCGGGTGAGGCAGCACAATGATCGAGTGGCAGCCGATAGCAACTCGAAATACAACGGTGGTCCGATTGCGGGTTGAGAATGGCGTTGGCCCCAATCGCGATCTAATCGAAACGGTCGGCTACCACATCGGCGGCGGCGCTTGGGTCGAATCTCCGAACCGCGGCTTGATGCACCCTACGCATTGGGCACCGCTTGAAGACGAAAACCGTCCAGTCATCAAGCCATGAGCGGGATCAGAATGTTCGCTTTTAGGGCGCGCGCCGGCTCTCGCTCAGATCAATCTTCCAGAATTTCAACACGTCCTCGACCTCAGCCCTTGGGTGTGGAGGTCGTCGGCATCGGCAAGATCGGCGCGGCCTTCGCTTGGCGCTTTGATCGACATCACGCCCCTCGGTTCTGAAACATGCGCCGGACGCGGTCGACTCGCTGACGCACCTGATGTCCTCCCCGCCACCGTCATGAAGCGCTGGCACGGCCGCTGCTATGTGTTTCCTGGCTGGGATTTGGCAGCCCAGCCTGAGACAAGGGCGCCGCCGGGACAGTGTATTTCCAGCCCGGCGGCGTATCTTTTTGGGACTGGCGGGACAGTCTCCGGCGGGCGCGTGGCCATACGGCGAAGCTGCCTGTTGATGGGCGGTTTCGCTCTCTCGATGCGCACGAGAGAAGGAGAGACGCGCCGGAGGAAGCGGTTTGAGCTCGCTCCCCTGCCCTTCGACGTCGCGCCGCGCCTAGGCTGGTCCACCTGTGGTAAGCGCGAACATCGTCGTTCGGCCGACTCCTAATACAACTTTAGATTATTATTCATTCGGCACTTTACCCTTTGATTGTCAGGCTTGCCGACTCCGCTATCGCGTTTGGCACAATTCGCATATCGTCAAAGTAGAGCTTGGTCTCAATCCCTTCTTTCTTGCTCGCGTAACAACTGTCGATTGCGAGCAACCCCATGGACTGCGTGGCCTATCCGGTCGGCGCGTGCCGGCTGATGATTGTTGCTGAACACGGGATCGGCGGCGACTGTCGCGGCATCTGCGTCGCGGCGGGCGAAGACGTCCCGGCATCCTATCGCGTGCGGGGTACCTGAGCGAGGGCAGGAAAATGACGAGTTCTTCGTAAGTCGTCCCCACAAGCCATCATTGTCGCGATTTTCTCGGCCGCCGAGGCAACTGCCCGGGCGGCACCGGACGCCTGCGTCCGTTTTGCGTCCGAAGCAAACCGCTTTGTGTGCAAGGGAGGTCCATATGGACAAGCGATACTTGAAAGTGACTGGAATGACCAAAGCGACTGTTGCGATCCTCGGCACCATCGCCGGGGTAACGATGATCGGCGCCTCGCCGGCCAATGCCTGGACCGACGACAATGGCGCCGGGGCGAGTTCATGCACCGATCCTGTCGTCAACGACGCCGGAACGGTCGCCGGGACCTGCGAGGTCAACAACGCCCGGCGAGGTTTCGTCAAATTGCCCACGGGCTCGTCGACGTTCCTGGCGGGGCTGCCGTCAGAGCAAGGCGGCGTGCCGTGCATCGTCGCCGGCCTCAGCAACGCAGCCGCCGGGAGCGAGATCATCCCCGGCGCCTGTGCTGACCAGGACTTCGTGATGCAGGGCGTGTACTGGAATTCCTCAACTCCCACCACGGCGCCGACGCTGTTGAAGCCCTTGTCGCTGCTCGGTCTCCTCGCGGACGTGCAGACGGTAGTGACGGCCTTCAACACGCCGGGGACGATCGTCGGCGTCAGCATCGGCGCTCAAGGATCCACAAGCGGTCAAGGAAACAAGACCCCGGTGTCGTGGTCGTCGTCCGGTGCACCCACGCAGCTCGCGGCGCCGCTTGGCTCCATGAACAACGGCTGCGTGCCGGCGGATGTCAACGATGCCAGCACGCCGTCCATCATCGGCAACTGCGCGGATGCCGGTACAGGCGGCGGAAGCAAGGCCGTGCTGTGGCAAGGCACGGGCGCGGCTTACTCGGTATTGCCGGTCCCATCGGGCGCCGACTACTGCACGGTGTCGAAGATCAATCTCTCGGGACAGATTCTCGGCCAGTGCAACTACGGAACCGATACCTATCGCGCCGCCGTTTGGGGACCGGGAGGCACCGCTCCCCTTGTCCTGTTGACCGTCGCAAGCGGATCGGCCCTGCGCACCGCTGGTGTCGATATCAGCGACAGCGGCATCGTCGCCTGCAACTACCTGGCTGGCGGCGCATCTGCGGGCTTCTCAGAGCCGTGCGTCTGGAATCCGGCGAACGGCAACACCAACGCCACCCTCATCACCTTGCCGGGAGGGGCGACGACAGCGGCCACCAACGTATGGATCGCCAACAACGGAACAATCGTCGGTGACTACAAGACCGCCGCCGGCGTGGTCCATCCGTACCACGTCCCATCGGGAAGCACGACCGCTGTCGACGACGGCACGCCGGGGGGCGGCCCCAACACCGTCGCCACATGGATATCGAAAGGCGGACTGTTTGAAGTCGTCACGTCCGAAGACGCCACCGGGCACTGGCACGACGAAGTACAGTCGCTTCGCTAGGAGCATGACGTTTTCACGCGGAAACTCAGCCCTGGGTTTCCAACACCTTCGGTGCACTCCCTCAGCCGGGGAGCGCACCGCTTTTTCCGACGAGTTGACCTGAGCTACCGCGACAGCCGGTACGGGCGATGCAGCGGGGTACATGATCACGAGAGCCTCAGCGAGGCCGCCCCGTCCACACCCACGACGGTCAGTAGCCCGGCAACGTTCCCTACCGCGAGGGATTGATAATTTGCGTACTCGGGTCGTCGGCGCTCTCATGGGGTGTGCGTCAGCAAAAGATCACGTTCGGAGAGATGCGCACCGCCGGCGTGCGTGGCGTGATCGTCTACTGTTCAGACTACCAATGCAGCCACTCGATCGCGCTCATTGCCGACCGTTGGGGTGATGATCTGCGGCTCTCCGACATCGAGCCGCGCTTCCTGTGCACCGTCTGCGGCAAGCGCGGCGCGGACGTCAGGCCAAACTTCAACTGGAGCATCACCGGGCCGATCGGCGGCATGGGATATCGGCTTGCCTAGCTCGGGCCTCGAATTGGGTACCACACCATATCCTCAAACTCGCGGCTCCCCGGAGATTAGATTTGCCGCTTCCGGTTTCTTGAGCCTCGGAGGGGGACTTGATCGAACGAGGCAAACGGCAGGTTTCGCTCAAAGACCGGCTCGCGGCGTTTGCGCGGCTCAATCGCAATGCTGCCAAGAAACTGCCACCCGGGCCGGAACGAGAGGCCCTGCTCGAGAAGGCTCGCAAGGCCGATCAGGCATTGCTCGACAATTCAATGAAACAACGGCCAGGTTGACCCGCAGCCGCTGGCCGGCCGGCT
Source organism: Bradyrhizobium jicamae (assembly GCF_018130215.1). Classification (GTDB taxonomy): domain Bacteria; phylum Pseudomonadota; class Alphaproteobacteria; order Rhizobiales; family Xanthobacteraceae; genus Bradyrhizobium; species Bradyrhizobium jicamae_A. Next base: position 187,898 of record NZ_JAFCKQ010000009.1, on the reverse strand, counting down.
TCATTGATCGGCGACTGTGTGGTCGTTCCGACCCGCGGCCTGAGTTGGGCTCAGCGCGCCCACGAACTCTTCGGTGGATTTTGGTGGCTCGGATCGTTCCACCAGCTTTGCGGCGTCTTTCTGGTCGGCGGCGGCCGAGATCCCTTCGTCTCGTCCCAGGTGCTTTGCGGCGGCGGCCGGTGCACCTTGGTCCACTCGCTTTGCGGCGGCTGATAGGAGCCTTGCCAGGCGCTTTTCGGCTGACCTTGAGCGTGACCCAAGCTCGCCACGACCAACGCGGTTACCACCACCATTGCCCTGATCATGTTCGCCTGCAGATATATCCCGGACAATACCTGAACGATCGCCGGGTCCACCAAGACCGTGGCACTCGATTTTGCCGCGGCGCACACGCAACTGTAGATTCCCGTCGACCTGCTGCTGGCAAGGCTCGGGACCATGAATCGCCCATAATAACTCAGTCTGCGGCCGCGAGTCCGATGGGAATAGCGAACTCAGCTCAGCTAGAACAGACCGATCGACGCGAAAACCGTGACCTCAATCAGGAAGGCGGCGCTCATAATCGCGACGGTTAGAACCACCTCGCCGGTGGAAAGGCTGCTCATGACGCCCTCGCGGCTTTGCAAACCCCCACGTAACAATTCACATAAGTTAAATAGGTTCCATCGGATCGGCCGTGATCCATCCAAACGGGTTTCGGAGCATGTTCCGCGGGCGGCCACTCCGCAGATCGATTCACATAGGCGAATGCCAAAACCTCCGGGCGAGCGCATCACTACTGCCTGTTCGCGCCAGTCCCGGATGGCCCCAACAAGGGTCCGCGCCAGGGGGCGAGACTACCGTCTGTCGGATGGCCGGTTGCCAGGCGCGGAGAGTTCGAGTGACAAACGCAATCTACGTAACCGTGATGACTCTCGCGATGTGCGCCTGGCTATATGTGTTGGCCGAAATGGCGTTCAGGATGGGCGGTTGGCTTTGGAGCTAGCGAAGTCGGGATTTGAATCGATCTCGCAAGCGGTTGGATTGCGGAGGCAACCTTGCAGGCAGCGCTGGCTCTTTTGGCCTTTGTAAGCACCACATCGTTCGTCTGTGGATATGGCATTCGTGGACTCGTTTCCCGCAAGCGTCGTGCCAACTACCTCAAGTTGGCACCGTATATCAGCTCCGGACGTCGATATGCGGTCGAGCCGCGGCCCCCTCCTTTCGTCCCCTCGCCCATCGCGGACGCGCCGGTCGAAAGCATGAAATCGACCGCCCTGCCATCAACAAGGTTCTCGAGACCAAAGAGACCACACAGGTCAAAACGGGCGCACCCGTGGCCACGAAATTCTCACCGTTTCAATCGAGCGAGGATTCCCTGATGCCGACTCCTTTTTTCTCGCAGGCTGGCGCAACGCAGCACGGCGCTACGATCTGCGTCCCGGATGGGACTGTCGACGATTGGAATATGATCGTAACACCCGGCTCCCAGCTGGGAAGCAATGAGCACATCACAAGCATTGATCTTTCAGCGAAAGCGACAAGTCGCACCACATTCCAGATCAGTGCGATTCTTACTGATGCGCGCGGGACGCTCCTTCCTCAGGTTGCGCAGTATCTGCTGGTTCGGAAGCTCCTGCCCTGAACGTTGTGGCGTCCAAATTCGGGTGGCGGCCGGGAAAGCGATAGCCCGGCAGGAACGCGCGACCGCGTAGCATTCTCGATCCTGTATCTGTCCGGTGGCATGAGCCGTGCAGTAGATTTGCGGTTGGAGATTTTAGTGTCCCATTTCGGAATAAACGCCGCAAAACGGTGTGTTTTTGGGACAGCCAGCCCGATCGATCGGGAGATATCGTTGAACACTGCAGCACCTCCGCAAGCCAGGTTCCTCGTCAGGAGAGGAAGCACTGACTGGATGGTTTATGATCGAGAGCTCAAGGGGCCGGCGCGGCTGGAAAAAGGCGGCCGCTTCGCCCAGAACCTCACGAGAGAACAGGCTGAGCACGTAAGGCAGACATTGACGGATGCCCTCGTTCAGGAAGCCAATTCGCGCGCGGCTCCTCGGCCATCTCCGCCTTCGGACAAGCCTCGCCGGACGTAAGTCACGGGCTGACGCTGACAGACTTTGAGCGGGGAATGCCATCGCGCTGGTCGGCACGTCACGACTGCAGCCCGACCAGCTTGTCGGACAAATGTTAGCCCGGAACCTGCGGCTGCATCAGCGATATGATCATCAAGATCGCGATCAGAAATGCCGGGCCGCAGCTAACTGCTGCAGCCAACCATAGCTCCGCATCGCGAAAGATTTCGTGATCGTTCTGCATGCTATCCACTCCTCCAAGATAACAACGGACGGAGCTGAAAGGCGTTCCCGCATCAAGGGCTACGGGAAAATCTGCCGTGTGAATCCAGTCGACCCAACAAAGGATGCTCGGGAAACTCTAGCTGATGCTCGACGTTCTTTGACAGGGAGGGCTTTTGCCGGCGCGAGGAACATGTAATGAGAATAAATCCGGAAGAACTTGTTGAACTCACAAATCATGGCTCCATGAAGTTGCGATATGCCGTCGCTCGAGCGATGTTGCTGCCTCCAATCGAGCGCAGCAGGGCTACGATAGTCCGACAGAACGAGGAGCCTTTGGTCCTCAAGTTCAAGACGATCAAGGATCTGTCGAACAAGTTCGACCGCGCGCGGCGGCCGGAGCCGCGAAAACGCAACACGTCGAAGCGGACGAAGAAGCTGCATCACCTGTCCGGATCGCAGGGTCGCAAGTCCTCCTCGCGGTCGAAAGCCGCCTAGCGGGCAATTGCATTACTACGATACCAGCGGCGGGTAGCGGGCGGTCGGAAGACCCCTGAAATCCGCACGGCCGTGAAACCATTTTCATCGGCTCGCGAAACCGAGCTGAAACACTTGGCGGGTACAGGATTCCCCAACAATAAGGGGAAGCGTCATGTTGGAAGCCGTTATCGCCGCGCTGGCGCTTTTTAGCGCAGCCGTCTTTGTCGCTCATGCGTACGACGCTCTGCACACGCACTAGCGGACCGCGCGCACGAGAGCAGCATATGAGAGCCTTGTATGAGGGCCCTGTATGAGAGCCTTGGCGACGACGTTGCCGGACGACATACACCAAGGCTCACCACACAACGGATTGCCCCTTGAATGGCATAAGCCAGCATGCGGGGCATTTCGGCCTAACTTGGGCAAACCAATCGAACCGCTTCCGGCGGCGGTGAACATGGCGCAGCCCGGGCGGCGCGCACACAAGCCCCAGCCACCTGCCATGGAAGCGTCACTCACGAAGCAGTTCGACAGCGAGGCTTGCGTCGGCGACGCGGCGGCAGCTGTCAGCTAGGGCTTCACCGGATCGTTCATCGGGCCGCCCTGGGTTTTCGCGGCTGCCGCCTGGCGATCGCGCGCGGCGATCAGCTCCTTCTGCAGCTTCGAGCGTTCATCCGGCGTCATGGCGGCTTTCTCGCGCGGCGGCGGCAAATCTTCGACCGCGAGATAGCCACCTGTTTTTCGGGGCATCGGTGCCTCGGCTCGAGCGTCCATCAGCGATGAATTTGTGGAGGTCGCACAGCCGCCGAGCGGGAGGCTCAGCACCAACAGCAGCCCGGCAGCAAACGCCGCCCTCCGGTCCTGGAAGCACGCAACAAACATGCGCGACCGTTCCACGACCATTGCGGACCAATTATGTCCATGCACGGCCCCGTAAGAAGCCGGCGCCGGGCAAGGTTAATCAGGCAGTACTGGCGGGCCCTGCCCGGGCTATGCCCAGGCCAAACCGTGCACGTCAGCCACCTCGTCATCCGTATCCGCCCGACCGAACCGCGTACGACGGCGCGCTCCATTGGCGCGGCGGTGGCGCATATCGAGCCGGCGCAGCGCGATCGGCACCTGCTGGAAGGCCCTGAGCACGTAGCCGGCGGCCTGCCTCAATGCGTAGGCGATGGCGGACGCGCGCGCGACCAGGCCGATCAGGAATATCATCGAGAATACGTCGATATAGGCGAACAGGTCCCCAAGCAGCATAAACTCAGGAGGAAGCGGAATCCGGTGCAGATAGGCCAGGATCAGAATGGCGACCGGGATAAGCGCGATCATACGTCGCAGCGTCAACCGGTCGAGGAAGGCCGCGAGGTCAACGACCAGGATCTGCCACAACCGATCGCCCAGCACGGCGGGCTTGTCGATCGTCCAAGTTTGCCACAGCCGCTTCCACATCGTCACCGGCCCGCGCTCATCAGGGCAGCGTCAGATCGTCGATCGCAATCGACCACACTGGCGCGCCGGGCTCAAGACAGGCGCCCGTTAGGGCTCGGACGAGGCCTGACCGCCATTGCCGTCGGCAAGGCCGGGTTCCTCGCGGCCGGGACCCGATGAGGGAAAGATGCGCTCGTAGTTGGCGCGCGCCTCGCGTATCAGGCGCGCGCGCTTCAGTTCCGCCTTCGAGATGAACCGTATGACCTCGCCCAATTTGTTCTCCGACAGTGAATTCGACGCCTGCAACCGGTCATGCGAGGCTCGTGCCAGAACATGGGCTGTCTACCTCGCGCCACCGAGCGCAAGGCGAATCTAGGTACCAAAACCATCATTCGCGAGGCGGTCCGCCCTCGCCTCAACCAGCTGTGAGGGCCGGTTCAGCCGGGTTCCCGAGGCCATGGGCCGGCGTTCCCCGCATCGACGCCGCCCGGTCTCGAAACATATCGCGGATGTTCGTCAAGGACGCGCGCAAGCTCAGCGAAAAGACGCCGGAATACTACAAATACCTAGTCGGATTGTTCGGCTTCGACCCGGACGAGGCGAACGTGACGCCGGTCGCGTCGGCGATCTGAAGCTCGACCCCACAAAAGAACACGAGGCCCGGTGTGCCTAGGAGACCGGGCCTCGCGTCTATCGTCCCCCGCCTCACGTGGCGGATCAGGTGATGTCTGATGGCCGGCGTATTACGCCAGCTCCCGCGCTCGTTCCATTCCGGATGACTACGGTGTCCGCCCGCGGCGCGCGCTTAAACGGTCGGCGCGCCGCATGACGTCAGTTCACTTGCTGTAGCTGTAGAAGCCCTGCCCGGTCTTGCGGCCGAGATGTCCGGCATCGACCATCTCCTTGAGCAGCGGCGCCGGCCGGTATTTGGGATCGTTGAAGCCGGTGTAGAACACCTCCATCACGGACAGCATGGTGTCGAGCCCGATCAGGTCGGCAAGTGCGAGCGGCCCGATCGGATGGTTGCAGCCGAGCTTCATGCCGGCATCGATCTCCTCAGCGGTGGCGATGCCCTCCTGCAGCGCGAAGATCGCCTCGTTGATCATCGGACACAGGATGCGGTTGACGGCAAAGCCCGGGCTGTTCTTCGCCGTGATCGCAACCTTGCCGACGCGCTTGGCGAAGGCTTCCGCCTTGGCGACGGTGTCGTCGGAGGTCTGCAGGCCGCGGATCAGCTCGAGCAGCGCCATCACCGGGACCGGATTGAAGAAGTGCATCCCGATGAACCGATCGGGACGATCGGTTGCTGCGGCGAGCTTGGTGATCGAGATCGACGAGGTATTGGTGGCGACCAGCGTGCCCGGCTTCAGCGACGCGCAGAGGTCCTTGAGGATCTTGACCTTGAGGTCCTCGTTCTCGGTGGCCGCCTCGATCACGAGGTCGCAGGAGACGAGCTTGGCCTTGTCTGAGGTCGCCGTGATGCGCGCCAGCGTCGCCTCGCGGTCGGCCGCGCTCATCTTCTCCTTCGCCACAAGGCGATCGAGGCTTGCACCAACCGTCTTCAGGCCCCGCTCCACCGCGGCGTCTGAAATATCGACCATGGTGACGCCGAGCCCAGCCGCCGCGCACACCTGGGCGATGCCGTTGCCCATGGTGCCGGCGCCGATGATGCCAACCGTCTCTATCATTGCTTTCGTCCTTCCCCTCGCTTGGGCCGCCTGGCGGCCCGCACCGTCACAAACAAGCGGATCTTCAATCCGCGCATGGCGCATCCATAGCAGTCCGGTCAGGCGACCGATACGGCGATTGCCGGTATCCTGGTGATGCTAATCGGGGCGCGGCGGTGTCGGTCGCCGTGGCAGCATAGCGATGCGTGGCGGCAAGTGCGGACGCGGAGGCTCGGCGAGACGCGCCGGCTCGAGGAAGCGGTTCAGCCTGACGATCCACCAGGCCAGCCGCCCGTAACTGCGGCGAAGCGCCGACGCGGTGCGTTCGTCGATATCTTGCTCCGGATCCATTGCCGCGCATCACTAGCTGCCGATCCTTGAAAGAACCATGTGACGTGGCCGCGCATCGGCCGGCGTGCCGTTAGGAGTCTGTTAACCAGCACTGACAGGCTTCCTGGTTCGCGTGCATTGCGCGGAAGCGGACGCAGGGTTTCAACACTGCCGCCGTTTCATGCGAACCGGAAGGTTGCCGGTCAGCCACAAGAAAGTAACGTTCTGCGCGCGGCCAGTAATTGACCGGATTGCGGACGAGACCTGCCGCGCCGCAACATCAAGCGAGTCGCGCATCGCGCTTTGTTGATTGAATTTTCGGGCGAACGTCGCGACCCAAGAGAATAGTCAACGAGGGCCTGCGCCCATGCTTGCAGAAAAATTCATTTTGTATCTCGAGACCCTGCTCAAGAGTTCGAACTACCCCGACGGAAGCCCGCGTGTGGTGAGCAGTTCGCCTCACGTGCCGGTCAAGCTTCCGAGCAGGAATTAGCGCGATAGCAAGAAATCGCCCGGGGACCATGGACCACCGGCGGAATTGCTGTCAGCCTGATCGTGCGGGTGGTCCGCCCGCGATGAGGTTGAGCAGATGAAAACCGCCGTTGCGCTCGCCGTGCTCGCACTGACCGTCACCACCTTGCCGGCGCCGGCACAGGAGCTGTGGCCCGCAGTCCCACCTGAACTCGGCCTGCGGAAGCCACTGCCGTGGCTGTGGCTACCATACCGTTGCAGCCCTGGCCCCGTGCAGAACTTCTATCACGGCGCGCTGTATCACGAGCCGCCGGCGCTCTACCGCGGCTATGCTTATCGTCCGTATTATCGCTACACCGCGGCGCGCATCGAGCCGCGAACCTACTACTGCGTCGAGGTGAACTAGGCGATTTCGAGCGAAGCCTGCGCTGCACTCGATGCGGTGCCACCTGTGAACCGGCTCACAGTCAGCGGACATCAGGCGGGTTACACCGGCTCCGTACGAATTCGGGGCTGCCATGGACAACAGGACTGACTTCGGCACCATCATCGTCGCGGTTTGCGTTGCCGGATATGCCGCGATCATGATCGCCTATGTCGCCGAGGCGCAATTCGGCATCGCCGCAACAGTGATCCGCCATCTGTCGATCATCGCCGCGCTATTCCTGGCTTTCCCGGTCGTGCTGGATTTCCTGCCGACGCGGACCGACAAGGCGCCCTGATCGCTGCACTCGAAATCGCCTGCGCTGCCGCGAACGGCCTGCGCACCGCTCAAACAAGGCGCTAGGTGAAACGACGCGAATCAGAGTTACTTCACAACTGATCGTATTTCGAGATTCAGCGGCATGAACCAGCCCGCAGTCTTTGATCAGGACCTGAACGAGAATATTCGCGCCCTGCAGGAATGGCTGCGCAAGGCCTGGCTGCAGCTCGGCGATCCGACCCTCACCACGTTCTCCCGACGCGAACTGCGCAACCAGATGAAGCAGTGCAGCGCGGATTTGCGCATGCACCTGCAGGCCGCGGCCGCGAGGCCGCCGGAGCCCTCCGCGACACCTCCCAGGACATTCGCCAAACCGGAGCTGCGGCTCCTCGCCTGGAGCTAACCCCGCGCGCGCCGTCCGATGCTGCGGCCGCCCGCGATCGCGCGCGCCAAAATGCCGCGTCCGATCAGCGCATGAGCGTCATACGCCGCGTCTGCTTGTGCGGGGCTACCCGACAAGGCACAGCAAAGCGGCTCCGTCGCGCCTATATTGGAGCCGTTGTCACGCGGCTGATGCCGCCAATCCTCTCAGTTCCCGGGAACACGCGTGCTGTATCTTGAACTTGCGATCGTGGCAGCCCTGATCGTTATCAACGGCCTGCTGTCGATGTCGGAGCTTGCCATCGTCTCCTCACGTCCGGCGCGGCTTGCAGCCTTGGCCGAAAAGGGTGTCAGCGGCTCGCGCCGCGCGCTCGTGCTCGCGTCCGATCCCGGCAAGTTTCTTTCGACGGTACAGATCGGCATCACGCTGATCGGCGTGCTGTCGGGTGCGTTCTCGGGCGCGACGCTGGGCCAGCGCCTGACGCAATGGCTGCTCGAGATCGGCCTGTCGCCGCGCATCGCCGATGCGGTGGGTGTCGGCCTCGTCGTCGGCGTGATCACCTACGCCTCGCTGATCATAGGCGAGCTGGTGCCGAAGCAGATCGCGCTGCGCGATCCCGAGGCGATCGCGGTCAAGGCCGCGCCGGCCATGACCGTGATGGCCAGGACGTCGCTGCCGCTGGTGTGGCTGCTCGACCGCTCCGGCAAGGTGCTGTTGTGGGTGCTCGGGCATCGCAAGGATGCGGCCGACCGGGTCAGCGAGGACGAGATCAAGACCCTGGTGGTGGAAGCCGAGAACGCCGGCGTGCTGGAGCCCGGCGAAAAGGAGATGATCGCCGGCGTGATGCGGCTCGGCGACCTTCCGGTCGGCGCCGTGATGACGCCGCGACACGAGGTCAGCCTGATCGACCTCGCCGACCCCACACCCGAGATCCTGGCGACGCTGCAGAAGAGCACTCACTCGCGTTGCGTGGTGTTCGACGGCAATCGCGATCATGCTGTCGGTATCGTGCAGGCCAAGGACGTGCTCGACGTCTACCTCGCCGGCCGGGCGCCGGACATCCGTGCGCTGACGCGTGACGCGCCGATCATTCCCGAGACGGTCGATGCCCGCGACGTGGTCGCGATCCTGCGCGACTCCGCGGTGCATATCGGCCTTGTGCACGACGAGTACGGCACCTTCCAGGGCGTAGTCACCAGCTTCGACATCCTCGAGGCCATCGTCGGCGCCTTCCACACCGAGGAAGGCCCCGCCGAACCGGCCTATGTCAGGCGCGACGACGGCTCCTATTTGATCTCCGGCTGGATGCCGGCACTCGAATTCGCCGAGTTGCTCGGCATCGTGCTGCCCTCGCCGCGCCCCTACCAGACCGCGGCGGGCTACCTGCTGCATGAATTCGGCACGATCCCCAATGTCGGCGAGAAGACTGCGGCGCAAGGCTGGGACTTCGAGATCGTCGACCTCGACGGCCGGCGCGTCGACAAGATCCTCGCAACCCGGCTGCGCGCCGCCTGATATTGCGGCCCGGCCGTCCTGTTGATAACGACCAGGACAGCAAAGCAGGCGGTCTCGCTGTGCTATTCCGCATATCGACCGCAAAGTGAACCCACGGAATCGCCCCCATGAAAATTACCCTCGTCGGATCCCGCCATTTCGGCGTGACGACCTTGAACATGCTGCGCGAGCACGCCGTCGAGATCGTCAGGATCGTGGTCCATGACGGCGAGGACCGTCTGGCGGCGGCCGCCAGGGCTCACGGGATCGAGGTGGTGGTGCAGGCCGACCCCAAGCTGGTCACGGCCGCGGAGATCGCCCCGGGCACCGAGCTGATTGTGACCGCCCACAGCCATGCCCGCGTCAGCAAGGAGGCGCTGGCCGTCGCCCGTCTCGGCGGCATCGGCTACCATCCGTCGTTGCTGCCGCGGCATCGCGGCATCGCCGCCGTGGAATGGACCATCAAGGAAGGCGATCCGATCGCCGGCGGCACCATCTACCACCTCGCCGACCGGATGGATGCCGGAGCAATCGCTGCCCAGGACTGGGTGTTCGTGAAGAAGGGGGAAACCGCCCGGGAGCTCTGGGAGCGCGCGCTGGCGCCGCTTGGCCTGCGCCTGCTCGGCGAGGTCATCGACTATGGGAAGGCGTTCAAGACCCTTCCCGCCAAGCCGCAGGACGAGCAGTTTGCAACCAAGGCGCCGAGCCTGCCCGGCAGCAAGCATTAGGTCCGATCCGGACCTAATGAAAATCGCTTGAAAATGGAAATTCTTCGTTCCCGGACGGGAACCAAACTCACTATGATGTGTTTGCGCTCACAGGAACTTTGGAAGCTCTTGCGCTGCAGCAAATTTTGGTCACATTGTGCCGGGATAAGCTGCCGCATCACACAAAAATTATGGGAAAAGATTCATGCGTTCGACTCGCATCCGCAGCCTGCTTTTCGCGTCCTTTGCTTCCTCTGCCGCCATCTTTGCCGCCGCTCCCGCCTCCGCGCAGCAACCCTATGATGGTCTTTGGAATGTCACGGTTGTCACCAAGACTGGCAGCTGCGAACCGTCGACCAGTTCGACTGTGACCGTCGCCGACGGAAAGGTCTCCGCGCAGGGTGCTGCTATCTCCGGAACCGTGGGCAGCGGGGGACTTGTGCGGGTCTCGATCAATGGTGCATATGCGAACGGTCAACTCAGTGGCAATTCCGGATCGGGGAAGTGGAATGGGGCATCAGCTGGCGTACCGTGCAGCGGCCGATGGGAAGCGTCCCGTCAGTAAGATCAGCGACGCGTCAGGGATTTTCGCCAGAGCGCGGCGGCCTGCACTAGCAGCCGTCGCGTTTTTCGTTGCGACTCTGGCAGGCACTTCGGGGCATGCGGAGTCCGGGCCGTTCGCCGGCCTGGAGGGCACTTGGTCCGGCGGCGGCTCCGTCACGCTGGACGACGGGTCGAGCGAGCGGATTCGCTGCCGGGCCACCTATCGTGTCTCCGGTCCGACGATGGCCATGAGCCTCACCTGCGCCAGCGACGCCTACAAGTTCAACCTCGCCGCCGACGTGCAGGCGGAAGGCAGCGCCGTCTCCGGCTCGTGGAGCGAGTCGAGCCGCAATGTGAGCGGCTCCTTGCAGGGGCGCGGCGGCGGCGGCAACTTCCAGGTGCTCGCGAGCGCTCCGGGCTTCAACGCCGACATCTCGTTGCACACCAGCGGCCGCAAGCAGGCGGTTTCGATCAGGGCCGACAGCCAGTTCCGCGGCGCCAACATCGCGCTGTCGAGGTAAGTCCGACGCCGTCGAAAAAGCCCTCGGGACCGCACGGTCCCGAGGGGTTTTTGTGCGAGGAGTTAGGCCGTCCGCGGTTTCGGGAGCTTCTCGGCGGTCTGCTTGATGGTGCGTGCCATCAGCAACGCCTGCTCCTTGTTGAGGACGAAATCGTGCGCGCCCTTCGCCGTCTTCAGGGAGATCACCATGACGTCGGGCTGCTGTTCGGGCCAGCCGGTCGCGAATCCCGTGAGGACTTCGGGCCTTGTGAGATTGTTCATCGCAGCCAATCCTATGCAGCGGGTACGAAGGCGGTGACTTCGATCTCGACCTTGGCGCGCTGATCGACCAGGCCGTCGATGTAGAGCAGTGTCGAGGGCGGAAAATTGCGGCCGAGCGTCTCCTTCCACGCCGCGCCGATGCCGGCGCCCGCGGTCTCGTATTCGCCGCGGCTGGTCAGGTACCAGGTCAGGCGGACGATGTGCTCGGGTCCCGCGCCTGCCTCGTGCAGCAGTTTGACGATCCGCTTCAGCGCCGTGCCCACCTGGGCTGCCATGTCGGGCTGGTATTCGCCGCGCTCGTCACCGCCGGTCTGGCCGGCCAGCACGATCCATCGGCCCGGGCCGTCGAACGCGACACCGTGGGAGAAGCCGCGGGGTTTCGACCATTCGGCCGGTTGCAAGACGCGCATGAGCAGATCCTTCCCAGTTTTCATTCCGGGTTCGCTCGTTTCACTCGCGCCCCGGAATAGCCATACATTCCGATGTTGCTTAGCACCGATCAAGCGGGAAGCGCATCACCGTGTCGGCAGAATTGCGCGTTGCAAATTCCGGCCAACTCGCCGATACCGGCGCTCCCCTTCACCTCGCCACCCCCTGATGGACCGCACTCCTTCCAAGACCCGCGCCGCGCTGTGGATGTCGGGTTGGCTTTCGCTGATGCTGGTCATGGTCGTGGCCGGCCGCGAAGCGACGCGCGCGGTGAATGTCTTTCAGCTGATGGAAGTGCGCTCGGTGCTCGGCTTTCTGATGCTCTATCCGCTGATCCGGATGAACGGCGGCTTCACGATCCTGAAGAGCGCGCGGGTCCATGTGCACATCGTGCGCAATCTGATCCATTATGTCGCGCAGGTCGGCTGGTTCTATGCGCTGACGCTGATCCCGATCGGCCAGGTGGTGGCGATCGAATTCACGATGCCGATCTGGACCGCGATTCTCGCAGCCGGCTTTCTCGGCGAGCGGATGTCGGTTCCGAAGATCGCGGCCATCGTGCTTGGCGTCGCCGGCGTGCTCACGATCGTCCGGCCAGTGGCTGGCGAGATCAATCCGGGGCAGTTGTTCGCGCTCGCCGCTGCCGTCGGCTTCGGCGTCTCGATCGCGCTGGTGAAATCCCTGACACGGACCGAACAGGCGTTGGCCATCATCTTCTGGTTGCTCGCGGTCCAGTCGGTCGCAAGCTTCGTGCCCGCGCTCTACGTCTGGACCTGGCCGCCGCTCACCACCTGGGGCTGGCTCGCGGTGATCGCGTTCTGCGGCACCTTCTCGCACTACTGCATGGCGCGCGCGCTGCTGCACGCCGACGCGACCGTCGTGATCCCGATGGATTTCCTGCGGGTGCCGCTGACCGCGATCACGGGCTGGCTGATCTACGCGGAACGGCTCGACGTCTTCACGGTGCTCGGCGCAGCATTGATCCTGTCCGGCAACCTTTTGAACCTGAAGCCGAGCGCGTCGGTCCCGGCCCGCGCCGGAACGTGAACTCGCCTAAGATATCGAGCCGAATGTGAGCCGGATCACGCGGTGCTTCGTTTGCGGGCCGCCAGTATTCGGCGCCGCAAATACCGGCAATTTTCGCTGCGCAATGTGCGGCTTTTTCGTGTAAACTCGACGCAGCTTTTTGCAGCCAAGTTTATTTTCGATATTGCCAGGGGATTTCACATGCGCATGCGCAGCCTCACCCTCCTTGCGTCCCTGATTTGCATGACGTTGACCGCGACCGCAGCACAGGCCGACAAGCGGGTGGCCTTCGTGGTCGGCAACGGCGCCTACAAGAATGTTACGCCGCTGCCGAACCCGACGATCGACGCCGGTGCGATGGCCAGCGCCCTGCGCAACGTCGGCTTCGACGTGGTCGAGGGCACCAATCTCACCCGCGACAAGATGACTGAGAAGCTGCTCGATTTCGGCAAGAAGGCGCAAGGCGCCGACATCGCGGTGTTCTACTATGCCGGCCACGGCATTGCGATTGGCGGCACCAACTACCTGTTGCCCGTTGATGCCGACATCAAATCCGAGATGGACGTCAAGCTCGGGGCCGCGATCAATATCGACCTTACGCTGGACCAGACCATGAGCGACGCCAAGGTGAAGCTCGTGTTCCTGGACGCCTGCCGCGACAACCCGTTCGCCGCCAAGATCAGGTCGAACTCGTCGACCCGCAGCGTCAACGTGCAGACCGGGCTTGCCGAGATGAAGTCCGGTGAAGGCACCCTGATCGCGTTCGCGACCGGTCCGGGCCAGACCGCGCTCGACGGTCAGGAAGGCACCAACAGCCCGTTCACCCGCGCGCTGGTCGCCAACATCACCCAGCCCGGCGTCGAGATCCAGCAGGCAATGACCAAGGTCCGCGCCCAGGTCAACGAGGAGACCAACAAGGGGCAATTGCCCTGGGGCCACACCAACCTGATCGGCTCGGTCTATCTCAACGGCGCGCCGGCCACGGCCGATCTCAATGCGCCGGCCGCCTCGGCACCGACGGCGGTTGCGGCCGCGCCCGGCTCCGATGTCGAGCTCGAGTTCTGGCGCTCGATCAAGGACAGCAACAAGGCCGAAGAATTCAACGCCTATCTGTCCAAATATCCGAACGGCCAGTTCAAGCCGCTGGCACTGGCGCGCATCGCCGCGCTCGAGAACGGGCCGAGCACCACCACGCGCAACCTGACCACCGGCATCGATCCGGCGACCTTCACCGAGGAGGCGACCCAGGTCACCGAGGACCAGATCGGTCTCGACCGCGGGCAGCGCCGCGACGTGCAGCGCCGCCTCAACGGCCTCGGCTTCGACACCAAGGTGACCGGCAAGTTCGACGAGGCGACCCGCGCCGTGATCACGCGCTGGCAGGCCGCACGCGGCTATCCGAAAAGCGGTTATCTGAACAAGCTGCAGCACAAGGCCCTGCTGACGGAGATCGTCTCGAGCACGTCAACGGCGAGTTCCGACGACGAGGAGCGCCCTGCCCGCCGTCACTCGGGCGGCGGTGGCGGTGGCGGCGGCCGCCGTTATCACGGTGGCGGTGGTGGCGGCGGCGATCCGGCCGGCGTCGGCCGCTTCATGGGCGGCGTCATGGGCGGTTTCCTGCGCTGAACCGCCAGCACTTCGCCAGCAAGGAGGCCGGGGTCACCCGGACGCTGTCGCAAGCGAGGTGGCGCTATTTCCCGGCGGCCTTGCGGAGCGCATCGTTGATGCGGTCCTGCCAGCCCGGGCCGCCCGCCTGGAAATGCTCCAGCACGTCCTGGTCGATCCGCAAGGTGACCTGCTCCCGGACACCGGGAATCGCAGTCGATTTCGGCGGTGCGGCCGCCACCTTGGTGGTGGCACGCTTGAACGCCGCCTCGGCCTCGCTGCGGGCGTCGTTCAGGGTTCGCGGGCGCCTCGGCTGATCGGGCATGTCTCAGATTCCTTCAAACAGTGCCGTCGACAGATAGCGTTCCGAGAATGAGGGCACAATCGCCAGGATGGTCTTGCCGGCAGCTTCGGGCCGCTTGCCGATCTGCAGCGCCGCCGCGATCGCCGCCCCGGAAGAGATGCCGCCGGGAATGCCCTCGTTGCGCGCCAGTGCCCGCGCGGTCTCGATCGCGGTCGCGCTGTTGATCTTGACGATCTCGTCGATCACGGCGCGGTCGAGGATGTCAGGGATGAAGCCGGCGCCAATGCCCTGGATCTTGTGCGGCGTGTGCTGTCCGCCTGACAGCACCGGGCTCTCCTCCGGCTCCACGGCAACGATGCGCAGCGACGGCTTGCGGGGCTTGAGTACCTGCCCGACCCCGGTGATCGTGCCGCCGGTGCCGACGCCGGAGACGAAATAGTCGATGTTGCCGCCGGTGTCGTTCCAGATTTCCTCGGCGGTGGTGCGACGGTGGATCTCGGGATTGGCGAGATTCTTGAACTGCTGCGGCATCACCGCGTTCGGCGTGGTGCGCACCAGTTCCTCCGCGGTGGCGATCGAGCCCTTCATGCCCTGCGCCGCTGGCGTCAGCACGATCTCGGCGCCGAGGAAGGACAGCATGCGCCGCCGCTCGATCGACATCGATTCCGGCATCACCAGCTTCAGCCGGTAGCCGCGCGAGGCCGCGACATAGGCGAGCGCGATCCCGGTGTTGCCCGACGTCGGCTCGATCAGCACGGTGTCCGCATTGATGATGCCGGCCTTCTCCATGGCGACGATCATGGCCGCACCAATGCGGTCCTTCACGCTCGCCGCCGGATTGAAGTATTCGAGCTTGGCGAGGATCGTGGCATTGACGCCGGCACCCTGCGGCAATCTGCGCAGGCGCACGACCGGCGTCGAACCTATCGCATCGACGATCGAGTCAAAGACGCGGCCGCGTCCGGGTTGCACTGCACTCGTTGTCGACGATGCGTCCATCAAGCAGCTCCTGTGGCGGGAAATGTGCGGAGAATGTGCGATCGGCTTTTAGTTAGGAGCACCGCACCATGACGCGCAAGTGAGAAACCGCGGCGACGCGCATTCGTTGCATTGCAAAATCGAAATCTGCACAAATAACGTAAAACCAACGTATTTGTGTTGCGACAGGGTCAAACAATTTGGATTATATACCGTCGTGGGGGCAGCCAGCCCGCCGTGCAGCTCAGAACGCAAAGGAGGTCACGATGCCAGCAATTGCTGAAGTCCTGTCGACCGTCGCGTCCAGGCGCGATCCGCGCGGCAGCGAGCTGCCTACGTGCCCGGTATGCGCGGACTCCATGGTAGCTGCCGAAGCCTCGGCCTACCTTCATGACAATCTGATCAGCTATCTCTGGACCTGCGACACTTGCGGATACGGTTTCGTAACCAAGCATTCGGTGAAGCCGATCGTCTGCAACTGACGAAGCCGATCACATCGGAACAATGTCCCCGCGCGCCCAACCGGCGCGCGTTGTCGTTCTGAAGTCCTCGAACGTGCCGTTTGCGATCGCGTCACGGATGCCCTGCATCAACTGCTGGTAATAGGCGACGTTGATCTCGGACAGCAGCATCGCGCCGAGCGTCTCCCCGGCGCGCACCAGATGATGCAGATAGGCGCGCGAATAGCTGCGCGCCGCCGCCCACGGGCTCTCCTCGTCGAGCGGGCGCGGATCGTCGATGTGACGGGCGTTGCGCAGATTGATCTGGCCGAACCGCGTGAACGCCATGCCATGGCGTCCGTTGCGGGTCGGCATCACGCAATCGAACATGTCGACGCCGCGCGCCACTGCTTCGAGAATGTCCTCGGGCGTGCCGACGCCCATGAGATAGCGCGGCCGGTCGGCCGGCAGCACCGGCGCGGTCTCCTCGATCATGGACAGCATCACCGCTTGCGGCTCGCCGACCGCAAGGCCGCCGATCGCGTAACCGTGAAAGCCGATGTCGATGAGGCCGCGCGCGCTGACATGGCGCAGCGCAGGAACGTCGCCACCCTGCACGATGCCGAACAGCATGTAGCCGTCGGGCGCCGTCTCGAAGGCGCGGCGGGAGCGTTCGGCCCAGCGCAGCGACAGCTGCATCGCCCGCTCGATGTCGGCCGGCTCGGCCGGCAGGCGGACGCATTCGTCCATCTGCATCGCGATGTCGGAGCCGAGCAGCCGCTGGACCTCGATCGAACGCTCCGGCGACAGCTCGACCTTGGCGCCGTCGATATGCGAGCGGAAGGTGACGGCCTTCTCGGTCACCTTGCGCAGCTCCGAGAGCGACATCACCTGGAAGCCGCCGGAGTCGGTCAGCATCGGACCGCCCCAGCCGGTGAAGCGTTGCAGGCCGCCCAGCGCCGCGATGCGCTCGGCGCCGGGCCGCAGCATCAGATGGTAGGTGTTGCCCAGCACGACGTCGGCGCCGGCCTCGCGAACCTCGCGCCAGTGCATGCCCTTCATCGCGCCGGCGGTGCCGACCGGCATGAAGGCCGGCGTCCGCACCTCGCCGTGCGGCGTGGTCAGGCGGCCGGTGCGCGCTGCACCATCGGTTGCCAGCAGTTCGAAATGATTGGGAACGGTCATGCGGCTGCTTATTGCGTGCCCCCGGTTCCCGATCAACCCTGGCAGGACCGGTTCAGGCGACGAACCGTCGCCGCGCGCGGCCGGCCGGGAAGCCCCTGATTCGACGAATCCGCGCGCCACAGGCTATAGACCGGACAACCCCGTTCCGGCGGGCAACGAGATAAACAGCATGGGATTGACGGCAACCAGGGCCAAGGCGGCAAAACGCGGCGTCGTGAAGTCGCGCGGCGGCCGGCCGACCCGCGACGCCGCGATCGAACGCGACCAGCGGCTGATCGAGGTCGCCACCAGCCTGTTCCTGGAGCGCGGGTTCGATGCGACCTCGATCGAGGCGGTCGCGGAGGCCGCCCGCGTCAGCAAGCCGACCGTTTATGCGCAATATGGCGACAAGCGCGGCCTGTTCACCGCGGTGCTCCGCCGCGAGATCGCGCGCTGGCTCGCTCCGCTGGCGGCAGCGGGGGCCGAAATGCCGGTCGACGGCGTGTCGGATTGCTCGGTCGAGCAGCGACTGATCAAACTCGGGCGCCAGTTGCTGACTTTGAACTGCACCGATGATTCCATCGCGTTCAGCCGCATCCTGACCGCGCAGGCGATCAACTTTCCCGAGGTCGCCAGGCTCGCGGTGGACGAAGGCTGGTCGAAGGCCGTTTCCACGACCGCCGAGTTCTTCGACCATCTGGTCGCGGTCGGCGCCCTTGATCTCGAGGACACCACGATCGCCGCCGAGACCTTTCTCAACATGGTGGTTGGCCATACCCACCGGATGGCGACGTTCGGAATCCCGATCGACATGAAGACCGCCGAGAAGCGGATGGAAGTCTCGATCCGGCTGTTCCTGGCGGGAGCCGCAGGACCGCCGGACCGGCTCCGCAGCCACCCCAAGCCGCGCCGCAGGCCGGCTCGCTGACGGTTTCAATGACACTCGGCTTGATCACGGGAATGCGATCACCCGGTTCTTGACCAAAACTAAACGATACCGTATGGTTTAATTATGGGAAGGGGCGCGAAGGCCCGTGCTTCAGCCCCCCGCGGGTTTCGCGTCGCCTTGCAAACTTCGACCGTCGCCGCCGGCCCGCTACAGCAGGTTCGGTCAAGACATTCGGCGGCCGACCGTGCATTGAAGGTCGGCCGCTCCCATCTTCAGCGCAAGGGACGCCGCGGCGGGCGAAGTCATGGTTGCGGCAAGGACGACAGGACGACTACACATGCGAAGACATCGGGCATTCGCAGGATTGCTGCTGGGCATCGCCTCGTTGTCGCTGCTCCTTGCGTCGCCATCCCATGCGGTCGCGACGCCCGACGTGGCCGCAGCCCCTCTTCCCTTCCCCGCCGACGATGGCGCCGCCCTCGACCCTCAGGCGGTCCGCCGCGAGATCGACAGCTTCCGCTCCGCCCAGGTCACGCTCAGCCAGGCGATGGCGATCGCAGAAGGCCTGCATGCGGGTTCGACGACCGCGGATATCAGCTTCGACGGCGCAGCCTTCCCGCCGGTCTACCGGGTCAAGACGGTCGAGCACGACCGGGTCTGGCGCAATGCCATCGACGCCACCACCGGCGCGGTCATGGGTATCCAGGCTGCCTCGCCGCTGGCGGAACTCGACGCCGAAGACCGTGGCAATCTGGTCGTGCTCAGGGGGCTGCGGCATCGCCTGTCGGACGCGGTCCGCGTCGCCGAGCACACCACCTCCGGAAAGGCGATCAGCGGCGGCCTGATGCGCGAGCGCGGCCGGCTCAATTTCGTGATCGTCGTGCTCCGCGGCAGCGATCTCAAGCAGGTGATCCTCGAACCGCCCGGCGCCCGCATTCGCTAGCAGCACCCCCACCCCGCCGGGATAACCGTTGACGGGCGCCGATCTCTCCCGCATAAGTCCGCCCCATGATCAACACGACCAAACGCACCACCAAAACCACCAAGCCCTCCGGGGCCTCGGGAGGCGTGCGCGCGTAGTCGGTCGAACCGCATCATCTCACCCGAAGCCCCGCCTGATGAAGGTCCGGGGCTTTTTTATTGCCTGCAAGCACATCTCAAACGGAGGACAAAGTGAGTAACGATCCCGTCGTCGCGATTGTCGGCGTTACCGGCGCCGTCGGCGCCGAGTTCATCGCAACCATGGACAGGCGCGGCTTTCGCGTCGGCAAGCTGAAGGCGCTGGCAAGCGCCCGCTCGGCCGGCAAGACCGTCGATTTTCGCGGCAACAAGGTCGTGATCGAGGAGCTCACCGAACGCGCATTCGAGGGCGTCGACATCGCACTGTTCTCCGCCGGAAGCGGCATCTCGAAGAAGTTTGCCCCCATCGCGGTGAAGTCCGGCGCCGTCGTGGTCGACAATTCATCGGCGTTCCGGATGGACCCGAACGTGCCGCTGGTGATCCCGGAGATCAACGCGAACCGCATCCGCGACCACAAGGGCATCATCGCCAATCCGAACTGCGCCGCCATCACCGCGCTGGTGCCGCTGTGGCCGATCCACCGGAAGAACCGGATCAAGCGGGTGATCATCTCGACCTACCAGGCCGCGAGCGGCGCCGGTGCAGCGGCAATGGAGGAGCTGGTGGAATCCACCCGGGCCAATCTCAGCGGACAGGTCTTCACCCCGAAGGTGATGCCGCACCCTTACGCCTTCAACCTTTTCAACCACAACACCGCTGTCGACCCCGAGACCGGCTACAACGACGAGGAGACCAAGGTCATCAAGGAGACCCGCAAGATCTTCGAGGACGACAGGATCGCGGTCGGCGTGACCTGCGTCCGCGTGCCGGTGCTTCGCGCGCATTCCGAGGCCATCACCTTCGAATGCGAGAAGCCGATCACCGAGGACCAGGTGCGTGCGATCCTGGCCCAGGCTCCGGGCGTCAAGATCGTCGACGATCGCGCCAGGAACTACTTCCCGATGCCGATCGATGCGTCCGGCCAGGACGACGTGCTGGTCGGCCGCATCCGCAGGGATCTCAGTGACGCCAGCGGCCATTCGATCTCGATCTTCGTCGCGGCGGACCAGTTGCTCAAGGGCGCGGCGCTCAACGCGGTGCAGATCGCCGAGCTGCTGCCCGAGCGCGCGATGGCGTGAGGAACGAACTGTGCAGGGTGGGCAAAGCGCAAGCATGCCCACCTTCCCTGCCGTTCGCTCTGTGGTGGACACGGCGCTGCACGCCTTTGCCCACTCTACAAATCTCCGCGCGGCTCGTGCCCCCGAAACAGCAGGCACGCATCGCCATATGAATAGAAGCGATAGCCGTCCTTGATCGCATGCGCGTAGGCGTGCTGCATCGTCTCGAGCCCGGAGAAGGCGGAGACCAGCATGAACAGCGTCGAGCGCGGCAGGTGGAAATTGGTGAGCAGGATATCGACCGCGCGGAAGCGATAGCCCGGCGTGATGAAGATCGAGGTCTCGGCGGAGAACGGCTGGATGGTGCGGTCGGGCGCAGCGGCGCTCTCGAGCAATCGCAATGACGTCGTGCCGATCGCGACGATGCGGCCGCCCCTGGCACGCGCAGCGTTGAGCGCGGATGCGGTCTCGGCGCTGATGCAGCCCCATTCGGCGTGCATCTTGTGCTCGGAGGTCTCCTCGACCTTCACCGGCAGGAAGGTCCCGGCCCCGACATGCAGCGTCAGGCGATGCAATCCAACGCCGCGGCTTCCGAGCGCAGCCTCCAGCGCCGGCGTGAAATGCAATCCCGCGGTCGGCGCTGCGACCGCGCCCTCGTTGGCCGCGAACATGGTCTGGTAGTCGGCGGTGTCCTGATCGTCGGGCGTGCGCCTGGAGGCGATGTAGGGCGGCAGCGGCGGCGAGCCGACGTCCGCGATGGCCTGATCAAGCGCCGGACCGTGGAATGAGAACGACAGCGTCACCTCGCCGTCCTGCCCCTTGGCCTCGACCTCGGCGTCGAGATGGCCGAGCAGGCAGACCCTGCCCTCGTTGCCGAAGCGGATGGTGTCGCCGGGGCTGAGCTTCTTCGCCGGCTTGACCAGCGCCTGCCAGCGCGAGCCGTCGAGCCGCTTGATCAGCGTCGCCTCGATCTTCGGCTCGGACTCACGCCCGATGCGGCGGCCCTTGAGCTGGGCGGCGATCACCTTGGTGTCGTTGACAACGATCTGGTCGCCCGGCTCAAGCCAGTTCGGCAGGTCCGCGATCGAGCGGTCGCGCAGCACGCCGTCGGGATGCACCACCAGCATCCGCGCGGAATCGCGCGGGCTCGCGGGTCTGAGCGCGATCCGTTCAGGGGGAAGCTCGAAGTCGAAGAGATCCGTCCGCATGGCGTCCCAGCCACGTCGTTCCGGGGCGATGCGTCGCATCGAACCCGGAACCTCGAGATTGTGGCGCGAGATTCCGGGTTCACGCTGCGCGTGCCCCGGAATGACAGTCAGCAACTACGCCGCGTCGGCGGCCATGCGGGCCTTGACGATCTTGTCCGGGTTCTTCACCGGCTCGCCGCGCTTGATCTTGTCGACGTTCTCCATGCCGTCGGTGACCTTGCCCCACACCGTGTACTGGCCGTTGAGGAAGGAGGCGTCGTCGAAGCAGATGAAGAACTGGCTGTCGCCGGAATCCGGGTTGGCAGCACGGGCCATCGAGGCGGTGCCGCGCACATGCGGTTCCTTGTTGAACTCGGCCTTCAGCTTCTTGCCGGACCCGCCCATGCCGGTGCCCTGCGGACAGCCGGTCTGCGCCATGAAGCCCTCGATCACGCGGTGGAACACGATGCCGTCGTAAAAGCCCTCGCGCACCAATTCCTTGATCCGCGCGACATGGCCCGGCGCCAGATCCGGACGCATCTCGATGGTGACGGGACCCTGCGTGGTCTCCAGGATCAAAGTATTCTCGGTAACAGCCATGCTCGCCTCTCCTGCGGTTTGGGTTCACGTTTGCGGGTTCTGAACGGGATTGCGAAGGGGCGGCCGGCGACCGCACCGCCCAGGCTCTCCGTAAATGGCAACGGCGTACAGCGTTGCAACGTCTCCATCACGGCGATCCGGTATTGCACCCGGTCGTTTTCGGTCGCCTGTTCCGATTCATAGCTGATCCTGGGATGGCCGAGGATCGCGCCCTCGCGGTTGAAGCTGACGATCACGGTGATGTCGATCGGATTGGCGAGCGACGGCGGCGGCGGCTTCCAGCAGCGATGCAGCGCGATGCTGATATCCCTCAGCGTATCGAGCTGCCCGATCTCTGATCGTGCGGGCAGCGTCATCGCAAGCAGCAGCACCGGGGCGGCCAACCAGGAACTCGGTCTGCGCGGCCGCACCGGCCGGGCTCACTTGATGTCGGATGCGACTTGCACCTTCACCATCTTGTCGGGGTCGGCGACGGGTTCACCGCGCTTGAGCTTGTCGACCACGTCCATGCCGGACACCACCTCGCCGATCACGGTGTACTTCCCGTTCAGGCTCGATCCGTCGGCGAACATGATGAAGAATTGCGAATTCGCCGAGTTGGGATCGCTGGTCCGCGCCATGCCGACGATGCCGCGCTTGTACGGCACGTCGGAGAATTCAGCGGGAAGGTTCGGGTATTTCGAGCCGCCGGTGCCGTTGAAATTCTTGCCATCGCCGGTTTGCGCCATGAAGCCGTCGATCACGCGATGAAACGGTACATTATTGTAGTAGCCATCCCGCGCGAGCTGCTTGATCCGCTCGGCGTGCTTGGGCGCAAGATCGGGCCTCAGCTTGATCACGATGCGCCCCTTGGTGGTGTCGATCACGATCGCATTGGCCTTGTCGAGGCCGGCGGGCAACGATTGGGCGACAGCGGGAACGACGCAGAACAGCGCGGCAACGAATGCGAGAATTCGGATCATGACAACTCCGGATCAGGACGTTCGGGATGTGACTGACAGCCGGCCTCAACCGGCGAATTTGGCCTTCAGGCTAGCGGCGACCGATGACGGCACGAAGGCTGAGAAGTCGCCGCCCATCTGGGCGATTTGGCGCACCAGTGTGGCGGTGATCGGGCGGACCGCGACCGAGGCCGGGACGAACACGGTATGCACCTCGGGCGCCATCGCCTCGTTCATGCCGGCGAGCTGCATCTCGTAATCGAGGTCGGTGCCGTCGCGCAGGCCGCGAATCATCAGCGTGGCTCCGGTCGCCCGCGCCGCCGCGACGGTGAGATTGTCATAGGTCGAGCTCTCGAAGGCGCAGCCGGCCTCCTGGGCGATCGGACCGAACACCTCATGGACCATGGCCAGCCTCTCCTCGGTCGAGAACAGGGGCTTTTTGCCGGGGTGAACGCCGATCGCAACGATCAGGCGGTCACAGAGGCAAACGGCCTGCCGCACCACGTCCAGATGGCCGTTGGTGACGGGATCGAAGGAGCCGGGATAGAGCGCGACGCGAGGCATAAGCCCCCTCTACCCCGCCCCGCAGTCCGCGGCAAGCCGGCCCGGTTCCATCGGACTGCCGATTCCGGCTCGGCCGATGAGCAGCAATGAACCAGTCCCATGAGCCAATCCTGAACCAATCCTGGGATGCCAGCGTCTACGAGGGTGAATGTTTCGTTGCCCCCCGGCCGACGAAACAAAACCGGCCCACGACGAAACCATTTCCGGACGTGGCGAAGACGCCAGGAAACTTGCGGCCGGTACAGGTTGGACAACGAAACGACGGGCCCGGGGGGCCCGATCATATGGGGACCGTCAATGATCAAGGCACTTTCGGCCATCGTTGTTGCTGCGTTCGTTGCTGCCGCGCTCACCGTTCTTCCCGGCTTTGCGCCGCAGGTCGAAGCCTCGACGCCGCAGCCGCTCGCCAAGGCTGACCGCCTCGACATCCACCCGGTCGGCAAGGACTGCTCTCAGCAGGCGTGGCCAAATTTCGAGGCCTCCTGCCTGCGCGCCGCCGGATCCAAGCTGGTGGTCCGTGAGGCTCGCCTCGTCACCGCCGACCGCACGCCGTAGCCAGCTCTGACCCGCCCGGCGTCGCTTGTGATCGCCAAGGCGTCCCTTCCAACTGTCACGCAAATCCCATGGTAATTTGCGACGTCCCGTCGCAGACTATCGTCTAACGCGCCCACCGGATGTCCCGGCGGGCGCGGGGCCATCGGGGGATTTTGCACCGTGACCACTGCGCCTGCCATCGCCTCCGGCCATCCACCCAGCCCGCTCCCCTTCGCGATCACGATCGGCGCGCTCGGCGTCGTCTATGGCGACATCGGCACCAGCCCGCTCTACGCGCTCAGGGAAGCCGCCAAGGCGGCCGCCCACGGCAGCGCCGTGACATCGGGCCAGGTGCTCGGCACGGTATCGCTGATCCTGTGGGCGCTGATCCTGATCATCTCGGTCAAGTACGCTGCGCTGATCATGCGCGCGGACAATCGCGGCGAAGGCGGCATTGTGGCTCTGCTGGCGCTGCTCTCGGCGCGCAATGCGCAGCCCGGGACCTGGCGGGTGCATCTGCTCGTCGTCGGCCTGATCGGCGCGGCACTGCTCTATGGTGACGGCGCGATCACACCCGCGATCTCCGTGCTGTCGGCGATCGAGGGCCTCAAGGTCGACGCGCCGTCACTGACACCCGCAGTGGTGCCGATCACCATCGCGATCCTGGTTGTCCTGTTCTTCATCCAGAAGCACGGGACGGCGCTTATCGGCCGGGTCTTCGGACCGGTGATGCTGGCCTGGTTCCTGGTGCTGGCGCTGCTCGGCATCCACGGCATCATGAAGGCGCCCGGCGTGCTGGCCGCGCTGAGCCCGACCTACGCGCTGGACATGATGCTGCACGAGGATTTCCGCGTCAGCTTCGCGGTGCTCGGCGCCGCCTTCCTCGCCGTCACCGGCGGCGAGGCGATGTATGCCGACATGGGGCATTTCGGCCGCTTCCCGATCCGGCTCGCCTGGTTCGCGATCTGCCTGCCGGCGCTGGTGCTGAACTATTTCGGCCAGGCCGGCCTGCTGCTCTCGGACCCGACCGCGATCGACAATCCATTCTTCCAGCTCTCGCCGGACTGGGCGCACTATCCCATGATCGCGCTGTCGGCGATCGCCACCGTGATCGCCTCGCAGGCGATCATCTCCGGCGTCTATTCGCTGACCCAGCAGTCGATCCAGCTCGGCTTCCTGCCGCGCATGCATATCCAGCACACCACCAGTGACGCGATCGGGCAGATCTACGTGCCGCTGGTGAACTGGCTGCTCGCTGCCGCCACCCTCGGCGCGGTGCTGGCGTTCGGCACCTCGGACGCGCTCGCCGGCGCCTACGGCATCGCGGTCTCGCTCTTGATGGCGATCACGACGCTGCTCGCGGCCCTGGTCGCGATCCAGTGGGGCTATTCGCCGATCATCGTGATCGCCGTGAACGGCTTCTTCTTCATCATCGACCTGATCTTCTTCGCAGCCAATTCCGAGAAACTGATGGAGGGAGGCTGGTTCCCGCTGCTGCTCGCGGCTGCCGTGGCGTTCCTGATGCTGACATGGCGCGGCGGCGTGAAGCTGGTCGAGAAGGCGCGCAGCAAGCTGCGCCAGCCGGAAGAGGATCTGATCGAGACGGCGATCAACAAGTGCCAGGGACGCCTGCCCGGCACGGCCGTATTCCTTGCATCGGCGCCCGATGGCGTGCCGCTCGCGCTGACGCAGTTCGTCAAGCACAACCACGTGCTGCATCAGCGTGTTCTGCTGGTTACCGTGCGGATCGAGGAGGCGCCGCGGATTTCCGACGAGGACCGCGCGGCGATCGTCGAGATCATCCCCGGCATCACAAGGATCATCCTGCACTACGGCTTCATGCAGTACCCGACGATCTACGAGGGGCTGAAGCTCGCCTGCCGGCAAGGCAAGCTGCCGGGCATCGACCTCTCCGACGTCACCTACTATATCGGCCGCGAGACCATCATCCCGCGCGAGGATATCCCGGGCATGTGGGTGTGGCGCGAGTCGCTGTTCGCCTTCCTGCAACGCAACGCCGAGCGCACCGCTGCGTTCTTCGGCGTGCCGACCGGACAGGTTGTCGAGTTCGGCACGGAGATCGAGATTTGATGTCGTCCCTGTAGCCCGGATGGAGCGAAGCGCAATCCGGGATGGCTGCCGCCATGCGACGGGCACCCCGGATTTCGCTTCGCTCCATCCGGGCTACAGGTGAAATGACAGGAAATCCGCCGCTTCAGCTCAAACCCCGGCTTGATCTCTCGATCGACCACGCGCAGGCGATCGTCAGCCGTGTCGCGCCGCGCGCAACGGTGCACGAGGTCGTCGAACTGCGCGGCGGCGAGATCAGCACGATCCACGAGATCGTGCTGACGGACGCCACGAGCCACATTCTCAAGGTCTATCCGGCGTCGCTGCAATGGAAGATGGCGAAGGAGGTCCTTGTCCTCGGACTCCTCGACCAGGCCGACATCCCCGTCCCCCGCATCCTCCTCGCCGACGACACCCGTTCGATCATCGACCTCAGTTTCGTATTGATGAGCAAGCTCGAAGGCGTCGTGCTCGGCCGGCGCGACCCGGAGCTGAGCGATCGGCACCAGTTTGCGATCTTCGCCGAGATGGGCGCGGCGCTGCGCAGGATCAACGACATCACCCTCGATAGTTTCGGCTATATCGGCCCGAACGGCGTCTGGACACCGCATCCGACCAACCGCGCCTACATGTCAGCGCAGTTCGACAAAAAGCTGGCGGAGTTCTGCACGCGCGGCGGAGACAAGGCGCTGGCCGAGCGGCTCCGGAGCAGCATCGCCGGGCGCAGTCATCTGCTCGACGCCGCAGACAGGCCTCGCCTCTGCCACTACGATCTCCATGCCGGCAACGTGCTGGTGACGCCGGACGGCAAGCCGCAACTCTGCGGGATCGTCGATTTCGAGAATGCCATCGCCGGCGATCCGCTGATGGATATCGCCAAGGCGCTCTACTATTTCACGCCGAAGGATGCGGCCAGGCGAGACGGCCTGCTCGCGGGCTATGGCGCAATCGATCGCCCTGACTGGGAGGCGACAATCGATCTGTATCGGCTCGCCTGCACGCTGGAACTCTGGTGCTGGTTCGCGCAGATCGGCAAGCGCGACGGGCTTGCCGATCTGGCCAGGGAACTCGAAAGCTCGACCGGCTAGAGCATGATCCGGAAAAGTGTGAAACGGTTTTCCGAAAAGATCATCCTCAAACAAAGAGCTAAAGCGCGATGACGATGCAGGCTTATCTCATCGCGCTTTGGGCGTGTTTCCATCAGCGAACGGCTCGCTCCGCGGCCAGGACGGATATCTTCGACAGATCTCTTCCACCCGCGCCTGCGTTTCGTCGTTTGCTCATATGAAATATCCGGCAATGACGTGACGCTTACCCGGAAATGTTCCGGCATGGCATAGTCAGTGCAGATGCACCGAACGAAGAGCCTCTGAATGCCTCGAACCGCAGCTGTCATGTCCTGTGTTTCGCTGCTGATCCTGTCGATGTCGGCAGCCGGACCGGCCAAGGCGAGAGGAGGCTTCAACCCCAATTGCCGCGTGCCCAGGATCAGCCTCTGCCCGGACTGCACGGTCACCGTCAAGATCATCGTGCTGCAGGACCACGAGTGCCGGATCAACTATGGTTCGATGGGCCCGATGCACGACCAGAAGATTCTGGTCGGCGCCAAACATGGGAGATACCGGGCCGACAATGAAACCAGCACCGCCTACAGCCCCAACAAGGGCTTCCTCGGTGACGACTATTTCGAGACGCGGTTCTTCTACGAACTCATGAATGGGACGCAGGCGTCAGCGCTGCTCAAGGCAAGCGTCGAAGTGGTCCCGCATCTCTGAGAGACCGGTGCATACTCGCCTCCGGTCGACGGGCCAACAGACGATCCAACTGGGCCATCAGCGCAGGTGCCGATACAACTCGTCAAGAATGCGTCTGGCTTCGCTGAGGTCGGGCGTGTCCAAGCTTGGCGGAAAGCCATCGTTGACCGAAGCCAGAAGGCCCCGCGCTTCGACGAGCTTTCCCTGTCTTCGCCAGAGACGGGACAGGCTTATCGAGGCACGCAATTCCCAGCCTCTCGCTCGCTGCCCGCGTGCGACCTCGAGCGCTCGTTCAAAATGACGTTCGGCCGCGAGCTCGTCGCCATCCAGAGAGACGAGAGCGAGTTCACCTGCGATCCGGTGCAGCTCCGGCTCGCACCATCTCTCCTTCGTGCGTTCAACGTCGACGCGTGCCTGATCGATCGTTCGCCGAGCCGCCTCGTGATCTCCGAGATCCGCATAGGCCCGCGCCAAATGCCCCATGACATACGGAGCATAGATCGTTGCGCCAGTCAGGCGATACGCCTGCAGGGTCGGAGCCAGGATTTCAACGGCTTGCGTCGAACCACCCGTAAGGGCAGCCAAACACCCCTCCCACAGTTGCCCGTTCGCCTTCCAATAGGACGAGCCCTTCTCGCCGGCCAACACAATCAGTTCTCTGGCCCTGCTCGCTGCTTCTGCATAACTGCCGCAAAGAATCAGGGTTATGGTCGAATGGGCCAGAGCGTGCATCAACGTCGCGGCATGGCCGATCTCGCGCGCCACCCGGAACGACCGCTCCACGTCCTCATGAGCGGCTTCGGGATAACCGAGAAGCCACAATGTCCTTGATCGCCACTCCAGGATTGCCACCTGGGCGTCGGTACCAAAGCGCGCCGCCAGATCGCGATGCTCTGCCGGGTCGAAAAGATCGAGCGCTCGATCGA
Source organism: Bradyrhizobium jicamae (assembly GCF_018130215.1). GTDB lineage: Bacteria > Pseudomonadota > Alphaproteobacteria > Rhizobiales > Xanthobacteraceae > Bradyrhizobium > Bradyrhizobium jicamae_A. Next base: position 159,045 of record NZ_JAFCKQ010000009.1, on the reverse strand, counting down.
GATGCGCTCTTCCCTGGACGGGATCGCCTACCGACATCAGCGTCACACCCATCATCCGGTGGCCGAGCAGCAGCGGTCCCGTCCTGCCCTGCCTTTCGGCAAGGCCGACAAATTCTGCAGCCAGTTCGCGGGCAGCATCGCCGTTGAATCCCGCGATATTTACAACCCAGAACCCGTATATGACCGAGAAAAGCATCATCGGGTCAGCGGGAGCCTCACCGATCACCTGTGCATTTTCAATCAACACCCGTGCCTGGGCTGCGGCCTCCCTCGTTTCATCCGCTCCGTAGCCCTTGGTGTGCATCAGGACGGTCGCAAGTTCGACCTGAAGCTCGATTTGATCGCGCCGAAGCGCGGGAGTGCCCGGCAACCTCCTCGTGAGACTGATGGCGCGCCCCAATTGCTGCTCGGCTTCCTCCAGCGCCGACCGCGCATGCGAACGATGGCCAGCTCTTCCCCAAAGTGTGACGGCCGTCCCGAGTATCCCCGCTTCCGTGTAATGATGGGCCAGGAGTTCCGGCCGTGTCTCGACAGTATCAGGCGAAAGAAGCTCGATGGAGCGCGCGATTTTTCCATGCAACTGGCGACGTGCATCCCGCAGCAGCGTACCGTACGCTGCGTCCCGCAGCAGCGCGTGCTTGAACTGATACGTGGCGTGTGGCGGGTTACCCTCACGGAAGACCAATCCGGCCGCAACCAGCCGATCTATCGCTTCGCGCAATTCGGACTCGTCCCAGGACGCGACGGCGGCAAGCAAGCGATGCGAGAATTCCCGCCCGATCCCTGCGCCAATTTGCGCAATCTCCCGGGCGCTTCCCTGTCGATCAAGGCGAGCCATGAGCGATGCGTGCAGACTTGCCGGAACGTCCCCCGCCGAAGACGTGCCTGTACCACCGCGAGTCCCGGCGGAAGCCTCGCCGCCGATTTCAACGGCCGCCTTGGTGATCTCCTCGATAAACAGAGGAACTCCGTCGGAGCGCTGTGCGATTGCCGAGAGTACATCGGCTGGCAGATCCTGACCGCCGACCAGTCGCGCGATTTCAGCGGCCGCTTGCTCGTCCAGACGATGGATCACAATGCTGCTCACGTGCGGCTGATCCGGAAGCGCCGAATAGAATTCCGGCCGGAACGTCGTGACCATCAGAACCGGGAGCGACCGAACAGCCATGGCGATCTTGTTCGCCAGTTCGAGGCTGGTCGGATCGATCCAATGCAAATCTTCGAAAATAATCAGAACCGGCTTACGGCGTGCGATCGCTTCAAGCGATTCCAGCAAAATGGACAAGGTGCGTCGTCGCTTGTCCTGAGCATCAAGTGACGTGTGTGGGTAACGCCCATCGTTTGGCAGCGACATCAGGTCGGCAACCAGAGCTCGATCCTCCGTCGATTCCACGGAATCCCGCAAGGCGGCATCGAGCTTGTCGAGCTTCTCCGCCGTGCTATCGCCGTGGACGAATCCTGCGGCCCGTTCGATCTGGCGGATGATCGGGAAGAGCGCGCTGTCCGAATGGAGAGGCGAGCAGAAATATCGGAGACGCTGGTGTGCCTGGGTTCCTGTGTGCTCCTCGAGTGCCGCAACCACGCGCGATTTGCCGATGCCCGGCTCGCCTGCCAGCTGTACGACGCAACCATGGCCGTTCACTGCGCTTTGCCAGCCGCGAAGCAGCAACTCCAGTTCGCGCTCCCTTGCGACAAGGGGCGTAAAGCTGCTGCCGTGCTCGGCATCGAAGCGGCCCTCAATTGAACGCGGGCCCAGCACGGCCCAGGCGCGCATTGGTTCGGTGACTCCCTTCAATTTCTGCGGACCGAGGTCGTCGAGCTCGAAGACGTTTCTGAGGAGCCTGCGCGTCGCCTCGGCGACCACGATCGTGTTGGGTGCAGCAACGCTCTGCAGGCGCGCCGCCAGGTTCGGGGTCGCGCCGACAATGCCGCGTTCCTGCGCCTCACCGGAACCGATCAAATCGCCCACGACCACGAGCCCGGTCGAAATGCCGACGCGAACCTGCAGAGGTATCGTGACATCCAGCTCGGCAACTGCAGCAATCAGTTCCAGTGCGGCATGTACGGCACGTTCGGCGTCGTCCTCATGCGCCGCTGGATACCCAAAATAGATCAGGACACCGTCGCCCATGTATTTCGCGACGAGCCCGTCGAACCGACGCACCGTTGCCGCCACGGATTTCTGGTACGCGGAAATGATCTCGCGTAAATCCTCCGCGTCCATTTGCGTGGAAAGAGCCGTGGAGCCGACGAGATCCGAGAACATCACCGTCACCTGGCGGCGTTCAGCGTCCCCGGAGCCCAATATGCCGCTGGAGCGATCTCCCGCCGTCCGCGGACCGGGCCCTGACGCGGCGCGCAACCCTGCGATAGCGTCGAGCAACTTGCGTCGATGGCCGACAATGTGCACACCGAGTTCCTTGAGGTCCTCGGGCGTCAAACTCGGCAGAACAGCGTCATCGATCTCGTTTTCGCGGAATGCCGCCTCATACCTCTCGAGCCCGAGGCTCCGCAACCAACCCCCGAGGTCCATGATGGCCCAACTCCGCCGAGCGGGCCAATTATTGTCCTACGGTCGAAACCTGTCTAGGGCGCCGGCCGGCCGCCGCGGGCCAGGCGGGATGCTCCGACGGATCGCAAGATTTCCGCTTGCCCGTCGGAGACCGACACCCGCTTGAATGAGGACGCGCCTCCCTGGACTAGCCGCCGTTCCCGTTCTCGCCGCTCTCTTCTTCCGGAATGTGCTCGACCGAGACGACGTGCTCGTCCTCGGCGGTGTCGAACACGATCACGCCCTGCGTCGAGCGGCCGGCGACGCGGATGTCCGCGACCGGGCAACGGATCAGCTGCCCCTTGTCGGTGACCAGCATGATCTGGTCGGCATCCTCGACCGGGAACGAGGCCACCAGCTTGCCGTTGCGGTTGTTCACGCTCATCGCGACGATGCCTTTGCCGCCGCGGCCGGTGGTGCGGTACTCGTAGGACGAAGTCCGCTTGCCGTAGCCGTTGATCGAGACCGTGAGCACGACCTGCTCCTTGGCCGACAACTCGGCATAGCGTTCCTGCGACAGCTGGAACGCATCCGAGGTCTCCTCGCCCTCGGCCTCAGCCGGCTCCTCGGCCGCGGCCTCCCCGGCCACTGCGCGGCGCATCTTCAGATAGGTCGAGCGCTCGTCAGAGGTGGTTTCGACATGGCGCAGGATCGCCAGCGAGATCAGCCTGTCGGCTTCCGCGAGCGCGATGCCGCGCACGCCCATCGAGGTACGGCCGGTGAAGACGCGCACGTCGCTGACGGGGAAGCGGATGCACTGGCCGCCGGCAGCGGTGAGCAGCACGTCGTCATGCTCGGTGCAGATCTGCACGTCGACGATCGCCTCGCCCTCGTCGAGCTTCATGGCGATGATGCCGGACCGGCGGACATCCACGAAATCGGACAGCTTGTTGCGACGGACGTTGCCACCGGTGGTGGCGAACATCACGTCGAGATTGCCCCAGGAGGACTCGTCCTCCGGCAGCGGCATGATCGTGGTGATGCGCTCGCCCTGCTCCAGCGGCAGGATGTTGATCAGCGCCTTGCCGCGCGCGTTCGGCGCCGCCATCGGCAGCCGCCAGACCTTCTCCTTGTAGACCTGGCCGCGCGACGAGAAGAACAGCACCGGCGTGTGGGTCGAGGCCACGAACAGGCGAGAGACGAAATCCTCGTCGCGGGTCTGCATGCCGGCACGGCCCTTGCCGCCGCGTCGCTGCGCCCGATAGGCCGACAGCGGCACGCGCTTGACATAGCCGGCGTGCGACACCGTCACCACCATGTCCTCGCGCTGGATCAGGTCCTCGTCCTCGACCTCGCCTTCCTGCTCGATGATCTCGGTCTTGCGCGGGGTCGCGAACTGGGCCTTCACCTCGGCGAGTTCATCCTTGACGATGCCCTGCACGCGGGCACGCGAACGCAGGATGTCGAGGTAGTCCTTGATCTCGGCGGCGAGCTTGTCGAGCTCTTCGGAAATCTCGTCGCGCCCGAGTGCGGTGAGCCGCTGCAGCCGCAGGTCGAGGATGGCCCTGGCCTGCTCCAGCGACAGCCGGATCGTGCCGTCGTCATTGATGCGATGCCTGGGATCGTCGATCAGCGTGATCATCGCCTCGACATCCCGCGCCGGCCAGTCGCGCGACATCAGGGTGTCGCGCGCGGTGTTCGGATCGGGCGAGGTCCGGATCACACGGATCATTTCATCGATATTGGCCACGGCGATCGCAAGGCCCACCAGGATGTGAGCGCGATCACGCGCCTTGCCGAGCAGGAACTTGGTCCGCCGCGTCACCACCTGCTCGCGGAACGCGACGAAGATGGTGAGCAGGTCCTTCAGGTTCATGGTCTGCGGACGGCCGGAGTCCAGCGCCAGCATGTTGGCCGGGAAACTCGTCTGCAGCGGCGTGAACCTGTAGAGCTGGTTCAGCACCACGTCCGGCACGGCGTCGCGCTTCAATTCGATCACGACGCGGTAGCCGTCGCGGTCGGACTCGTCGCGGAGCTCGCCGATACCCTCGATCTTCTTTTCGCGCGCCAGCTCGCCGATGCGCTCGACCATCGAGGCCTTGTTAACCTGGTACGGGATCTCCGTGATGATGATCGCCTCGCGATCCTTGCGGATGGTGTCGATCGTGACCCTGCCGCGCATCACGATCGAGCCGCGGCCGAGATGATAGGCCGAGCGGATACCCTGGCGGCCGAGGATGACGCCGCCGGTCGGGAAATCCGGTCCCGGAATGATGTTGATGAGCTCGTCGATCGAAAGCGCCGGGTTGTCGATCAGCGCCACGCAGGCGTCGACGACCTCGCCGAGATTGTGCGGCGGGATGTTGGTCGCCATGCCGACGGCGATGCCGCCGGCGCCGTTGACCAGCAGGTTCGGGAACCTGGCCGGAAGAACCGACGGCTCGTGTTCGGAATTGTCGTAGTTGGGCTGGAAATCGACGGTCTCCATGTCGATGTCGGCGAGCACGGCAAGCGCCGCCCGCGTCAGCCGTGCCTCGGTGTACCGGTAGGCCGCTGGCGGATCGCCATCGACCGAGCCGAAATTGCCCTGACCGTCGATCAGCGGCACCCGCAGCGAGAAATCCTGCGCCATTCGGACCATGGCGTCGTAAATCGACTGGTCGCCGTGCGGATGATACTTACCGATGACGTCGCCGACCACGCGCGCGGATTTGACGTATTTCTTGTCCGGCGTATGCCCCTGCTCATGCATCGAATACAGGATGCGCCGGTGCACCGGCTTGAGCCCGTCGCGCGCATCGGGCAGCGCGCGCGACACGATCACGCTCATCGCGTAATCGAGGTAGGACTTCTTCATCTCGTCGAGGATGGAAACGGGACGAATATCAGAGGGCGCCGGCGGCTCGCCGGGCTTGTCGTCTTCAGGTTCGGACAAAGGGGAAATCCGGTCAGTTTTACTGTGGAATCATATAGCGTATCAGGGGTCTGAAAACCACCCTCGCGCCGTTACGGGAAGCCGTTCTTCCCTTCGTTTTTTCATGGACTTACGAGGCTCTTTTCGCTCCAGCGCTTGGTCCGGTCCGACAGGCCGGCGGCAAATGGCTGACAGCGGATGGAACCGCTTCCACCATTCGCTATTCGCGACTCACCATTCGCAGCCTTATTGCCCGAACACCACCGCATGCATGATGCGCCCGGGCATGAAGGTGAACAGCCCGGCAATGATCAGCGCGCCGAAGAAGATGCCGATCATCGTGTACCTGTGACGCCTGACATTGTGGGTCCGCGCAGCCGTCACGGCCAGCGCAAGCATCGCCAGCGTGAAGATCGAAAGCAGGTGGATCGGGCTCCATGGGCCGACCAGCCGGATCTGGTGGATCCAGAACGAGCTTCCCGCCACGAGGAGCATCAGGATCACCCAGATCCAGCCCAGCGTCCGATGCGGCAGCGTGCCCTTCGGGGCGGCAAGCTGGATCGAGCCGAGGATGAAGGCCGCCATCGCCGCAAACGCATGGAGCGGGATCGCAGGCGCGGCGTCGAGCAATGGCGCAAGGCTCATGTGATGTCGGCTTTCCGATGATCCGGCGACGCAATGTTAATATCATTAACATGCAAAGCTGTCAAAAAACCGGAAGCCCGTCATGGACCCGAGCCAAAATCCATGAAAGCCAATCTACTACGCGGACGTGCTGATAATCTGCTTGCGCCCAATGCAGCGCGCTGACGAGCCGTCTGCCCGTGAAACTCATTCACGGAGCAAGACGGAGCCGCTGACGGTGCGGTTGGCGTCAGAACGGGATGTCGTCGTCCATGTCGCTGTTGCGCGTCCCGGCGCCGGCGGAGACCGCGCGGCGCGGAGCCGAACTGACCGGACCTGCCGAGCCGAAATCGCTGCCGCCGTCGTCGGAGAAGCTGCCGCCGCCGCCACCCCGCCCGTCGAGCATGGTGAGGTTGGAGTTGAAGCCCTGCAGCACGACCTCGGTCGAGTACTTCTCGACGCCGCTCTGGTCGGTCCATTTGCGGGTCTGCAACTGGCCCTCGATGTACACCTTGGCGCCCTTCTTCAGGTACTGCTCGGCGACCTTGCACAGGCCCTCGTTGAAGATCACGACGCGATGCCACTCGGTTTTTTCCTTGCGCTCACCGGTGCCCTTGTCGCGCCACGTCTCGGAGGTGGCGATCGACAGATTGGCAATCGGACGCCCGTCCTGGGTTCGCCGGATTTCCGGATCCTTGCCGAGGTTTCCGACCAGAATGACCTTGTTCACGCTTCCCGCCATCGCTTCATCTCCACTCAAAACCGGGCCGGCCGGATATCGGCCGCCACTCTCAACCTTCGCCACTTACTGCAGGCGTCGCGGATGACCCTATACGCCGACGCCGGTCCGCCGCCTCCGGCATCGCGCGGACATGCCGCGGTTATCCACATATAGCATCGCCCCCGGAAATGTTCCAGTTTTGTTCGCCACAACCTGTCGTAGCGCAGGACCCGACGATCAAGGACCCGCAAGTTCCAGCGAGGGGCTCGCCGGCGAGTTGCGCACCTAGGAAAAAATGCAAATAGATCATCGCCTTGCGATGTCAGCACTTCGAGCGCGAGTGTGGCTTTTGGGAGACGGTTATAGCGGTTGAATCGGAGTATAGGATTCCGTGCAATTGAGCGGGTGCTCGCGTCAGCGCTTCGGGGACCAACGAGGAGCGGACAAGAGTGCGGACAAGAGTTCAGTGCCGGAGATTGATAATGAAGAAATTTCTGCTTGCCACGGTTGCCCTGGTCGCGTTTGCCGCACCGGCCGCCGCTGCCGACCTCGCGGCCCGTCCCTACACCAAGGCGCCGCCTCCGATGATTGCTACGGTCTATGACTGGAGCGGTTTCTACATCGGCGCCAATGGCGGCTGGGGCTCGAGCCACAATTGCTGGGATCAGCAGACCCCCGGCGGTGTCTTCATCGGAGCGGACGGCTGCCAAAATGCAACTGGCGGCGTCGCCGGTGGCCAGATCGGCTATCGCTGGCAGTCCGGCACCTGGGTGTTCGGCCTCGAAGCGCAGGGCGACTGGGCTGACCTGAAGGCCAGCAGCAACAGCCTCCTGTTCCCGGGCCTCTTCACCAACGAGACTAAGGTCGATGCGTTCGGCCTGTTCACCGGCCAGATCGGCTACGCTGCCAACAACGTGCTGTTCTACCTGAAGGGCGGCGCCGCGGTGACCGACAACCGCTACAACACCTTCACGACGCCGCCGGTCGTTCTGGCCGGTTCCGTCAGCAACACCCGCTGGGGCGGCACGGTCGGTGTCGGCATCGATTTCGGCTTTGCGCCGAACTGGAGCGCCGGTATCGAGTACGACCACCTGTTCATGCAGGACAACACCTACAACCTGACGACTCCGGGCGGCGTGCTGTTCAGCACCATCCGCGAGCGCCAGGACGTCGACCTCGTCACCGTCCACGTGAACTACAAATGGGGCGGCCCGGTCATTGCGAAGTATTGATCGCGCGATCCAGGATCATGCGAACGAAAGGCCGGCCTCGCGCCGGCCTTTTTGTTTGCGCGAACTGCGTGCGCATCACCACATTGCGTCCACAATTGCGACGACTGTTGCTGCTCGGATACATAGCGACCGAGAGTTCCGTTATACACACGTCAAAGTTGGGCAGTCGCGCCCGATAATCTTCCGGGCTGGAAGAGCAAACAAAAAAACGGGACTGGAATTCTGAAATGAGAAAATTTTTGCTGGCCTCGGCCGCCTTGAGTGTTTTGATTGCATCGGCGCCCGCGATGGCTGCTGACCTGGCAGCGCGTCCCTACACCAAGGCTCCGCCGATGGTTGCGGCGGTCTACAATTGGGGCGGCTTCTATGTCGGCGCGAACGGCGGTTACGGCAGCTCCCACAATTGCTGGGATGTGAACAACGTGGCCGGCTTCGGGCCGGTCGTGCCCGCCGTTGCGGAAGGCTGCCATGATGCGACCGGCGGCCTCGCCGGCGGCCAGATCGGCTATCGCTGGCAGTCGGGCACCTGGGTCTTCGGCCTCGAGGCGCAGGGTGACTGGGCTGACCTCAAGGGTTCGAATGTCAGTTCCCTGGCGGCCTTCTTCCCGATGGTCAACCAGAGCAAGATTGATGCGATCGGCCTGTTTACCGGCCAAATCGGCTACGCCTGGAACAACGTGCTCTGGTACGTGAAGGGCGGCGCCGCCGTCACCAGCGACAAGTACACCGGCATTCTGGCCGGGGTCACCTTCGACAGCGCCAGCGAGACCCGCTGGGGCGGCGCGGTCGGTACCGGTATCGAAATCGGCTTCGCGCAGAACTGGTCGGTAGCGTTCGAATACGACCACCTGTTCATGGGCAGCCGCGACGTCCGCTTCACGATCCTCGGCGTCAACGACCGCACGGATCACATCAAGCAGGACGTCGACATGGCGACCGTCCGCGTGAACTACACTTTCGGCGGCCCGGTCGTCGCCAGGTACTAGGTCAAGTCGTGCTCGCCTGAGATCACGATTTCGACGGAAAGGCCGGCCTCGCGCCGGCCTTTTTCGTTGATGGCGCCTCTGCTGCTGCCGGCTGCTGCCATCCGGCAAACTATCCGTTGATGGAGACAACACGGCACTGGAAATTGTCGGCCGTTCTTCCTACGTTCCAGTCTTCACACACCCATCGGCGCAAGGTCCCGGAAGCACCGGCGATGCGCGCCCAAAAAGGCGCAAGCGTCGCGCCCGGAATTGCCGCAATGGATGAAGTGCTCAAGGCGAAGCGCCAACAACCCGCCGGCTCCTCATCGCGTGCCATCACGATCCGCGGCGCACGCGAGCACAATCTGAAGAACATCGACGTCGAGATTCCGCGCGACAAGCTCGTCGTGTTCACCGGCTTGTCCGGCTCCGGCAAGTCCTCGCTCGCCTTCGACACCATCTATGCCGAGGGCCAGCGCCGCTACGTCGAGTCGCTGTCGGCCTATGCGCGCCAGTTCCTCGAGATGATGCAGAAGCCCGACGTCGACCAGATCGACGGCCTGTCTCCCGCGATCTCGATCGAGCAGAAGACGACCTCGAAGAACCCGCGTTCGACGGTCGGCACCGTCACCGAGATCTACGACTACATGCGTCTGCTCTGGGCCCGGGTCGGTGTGCCCTATTCGCCGGCCACGGGCCTGCCGATCGAGAGCCAGATCGTCTCGCAGATGGTCGACCGTGTGCTGGCGCTGCCCGAAGGCACCCGTCTCTATCTGCTGGCGCCGGTCGTGCGCGGCCGCAAGGGCGAGTACAAGAAGGAGCTGGCCGAGTATCTCAAGAAGGGCTTTCAGCGCGTCAAGATCGACGGCACCTTCTACGAGCTGTCTGAGGCACCCGCGCTCGACAAGAAATTCCCGCACGACATCGACGTCGTGGTCGACCGCATCGTGGTCCGTCCCGACCTCGCCCAGCGCCTCGCGGAGAGCTTCGAGACCGCGCTGAAGCTCGCCGAGGGCCTCGCTGTGATCGAGTATGCCGACGCGCCGGCAGCGGCAGCGACCGAGGACAGGAAGAAGACCGCCAAGATCCACGACAAGAGCGGCCCCGAGCGCATCCTGTTCTCGGAGAAGTTCGCCTGCCCGGTCTCCGGCTTCACCATCCCCGAGATCGAGCCGCGCCTGTTCTCGTTCAACAATCCCTATGGCGCCTGCCCGGCCTGCGGCGGCCTCGGCGTCGAGCAGCATATCGACGAGGATCTCGTCATCCCCGACAAGGAGCTGACCCTGCGCAAGGGCGCGATCGCACCCTGGGCGAAATCTTCATCGCCCTATTACATCCAGACCCTGACCGCGCTCGGCAAGCACTACAAGTTCACGCTCGACACCAAGTGGAAGGACCTGCCGAAGAAGACGCAGACCGCGCTGCTGCACGGTTCCGGCGACGACGAGATCAAGTTCTCCTACGAGGACGGGGTACGCTCCTACGACACCAAGAAGCCGTTCGAGGGCGTCGTCACCAACATCAACCGCCGCTATCGCGAGACCGAGAGCGAGTGGGCGCGCGAGGAACTTGCAAAATATTTCTCCGACGTGCCCTGCGCCGGCTGCAACGGCTACCGCCTGAAGCCGGAGGCGCTCTGCGTCAAGATCGGCGGCAAGCATATCGGCGAGATCTCCGAGCTCTCGGTCAGGCGCGCCGGCGAATGGTTCGAGACGGTGCCATCGGCGCTGAACGCGCAACAGAACGAGATCGCCGCCCGCATCCTGAAGGAGATCCGCGAGCGGCTGACCTTCCTGCTCGACGTCGGCCTGAACTACCTGACCCTGTCGCGTTCGTCAGGCACGCTGTCGGGCGGCGAGAGCCAGCGCATCCGCCTGGCCTCGCAGATCGGCTCGGGGCTGACGGGCGTGCTCTACGTGCTCGACGAGCCGTCGATCGGCCTGCACCAGCGCGACAACGCCCGCCTGCTCGACACGCTGAAGCGGCTGCGCGACCTCGGCAACACCGTGGTCGTGGTCGAGCATGACGAGGACGCGATCCGTCTGGCCGACTATGTGCTCGACATCGGCCCCGGCGCCGGCATGCATGGCGGCAACATCGTCGCCGAGGGCACGCCCGACCAGATCATGCGCAACCCGAAGTCGCTGACCGGCAAATATCTCACCGGCGAGCTCTCCGTTGCGATCCCGGAGCGGCGGCCGCCGAACCACCGACGTACCATCAAGGTCGTCAACGCCCGCGGCAACAATCTGAAGAACGTTTCGGCCGAGATCCCGCTCGGCCTGTTCACCTGCGTCACCGGCGTCTCCGGCGGCGGCAAGTCGACGCTGCTGATCGACACGCTCTACCGCGCGATCGCCCGCAAGCTGAACAACGCCAGCGAGGGCGCCGCTCCGCACGACCGCATCGAGGGGCTGGAGCACATCGACAAGATCATCGACATCGACCAGTCGCCGATCGGCCGCACCCCGCGCTCCAACCCCGCGACCTATACCGGCGCCTTCACGCCGATCCGCGAATGGTTCGCCGGCCTGCCCGAGGCCAAGGCGCGCGGCTACGAGCCCGGGCGCTTCTCCTTCAACGTCAAGGGCGGCCGCTGCGAGGCCTGCCAGGGCGACGGCGTCATCAAGATCGAGATGCACTTCCTGCCCGATGTCTATGTCACCTGCGACACCTGCAAGGGCAAGCGCTACAACCGCGAGACCCTGGAGGTGCTGTTCAAGGGCAAGAGCATCGCCGACGTGCTCGACATGACCGTCGAGGAAGCCGCCGAGTTCTTCAAGGCGGTGCCGCGCGTGCGCGAGACCTTCCAGACCCTGCACCGCGTCGGCCTCGACTACATCCATGTCGGCCAGCAGGCCACCACGCTCTCGGGCGGTGAAGCGCAGCGCGTCAAATTGGCAAAGGAGCTGTCGAAGCGCGCCACCGGCCGCACGCTCTACATCCTGGACGAGCCGACCACCGGCCTGCATTTCCACGACGTCGCAAAGCTGCTCGAGGTGCTGCACGAGTTGGTCGCCCAGGGCAACACCGTGGTGGTGATCGAGCACAATCTCGAGGTCATCAAGACCGCAGACTGGGTCATCGACCTCGGCCCGGAAGGCGGCGACGGCGGCGGCGAGATCGTCGCCTGGGGCCCGCCGGAGGACATCGTGAAAGCGCCGCGCAGCTACACGGGCAAATTCCTGGCACCGGTGCTGAAGAAGGCGAACAGTAAGCCGCGGAAGAGCAGCAGTGCGAGCGAGGCAGCGGAGTGAACATCCGTCTATCGTCGCCCAGGTGAAGCGCTGTGACGGAATGACGGCGGAATGCGTCTATGAACATCTGGCTTACGCGAATTTGAGGAACGATCTTGCATGGCCTAGAAGATGTCCAAAACCGACCAAGTATGTACATTGGCAATACCGACGATGGCTCGGGATTGCACCGCATGCTTTTCGAAGTCGTCGACAACGCAATCAACGAAGCCCTGGCCGGGCATTGCAATCGCGTTGACGTGACGTTGAACGCCGACGGGTCAGCGACAGTGCGCGATAACGGCCGCGGCATTCCAACCGACCTCCATCCGCGGGAAGGCGTATCGGCGGCCGAACTAATCATGACTTACGTCCCCGAGGGCAACGCATTCCCCCAAGACACGCGGAGATTGCCCGACGCATTTCGTGGCGTCGGCCTGGCGGTAGTGAACGCGCTTTCGGAAGTGCTCGATTTGTACGTTTGGCGCAACGGCAAGGAGCAGTTCATGCGTTGCCGCATGGGCAAACCCGACGCGCCGATAGCCGTAGTCGGCACGGCCGGCCAGCCGGATGGAAATCGGCGCCGCGGAACCGAGATCACGTTTCGTCCGAGCGGCAAGATATTTGCAAAAACCGAATTCGACTTCACGACAATCGAACACCGTCTTCGCGGCCTCGCCTATCTAAATGTCGGTGCGACGGTTGCGCTTGGCGACAGGCGAGGTTTCGAAAGCAAAGAGGTCATCTTCGACCTTTGATGGCGGCAAGCAGCCCGGATGACAAAGCGACATCGAAGGAACGAGCCCGCATGTCGCTTCGCTGACGCGGGCTACTCCGTCCTTCTCAGAAACACCCCGAACGCACGCGGGCCGTCGCCGACCTCGACCTTGCCCACGATCTTCAGTTCGGCGGCGTCGATGATGTTGAGCGTGTTGCTCTCCCAGTTCGCGACCACGATCTGCTTGCCGTCCGCCGTCGCCTCGATGCCTTCGGGATAGTCCCCGACATTGATCCGCTTCACGGGCTGCAACGTCGCGAGGTCGAACACACTGACCTTGCCGTCATACTGATCGGTGACGAAGCCGCGGCCCTGCGCCAGCGCGACCGCATAGGGGCGCAGGCCGACATGCACGCGGCCGATCTCGCTGGCTGCGGCGATGTCGATCACGGAGACGTCGTTGGAGCCGACATTGGCGGTGTAGGCGCGCTTGCCTTCGGCATCGATCGTGACGCCGAACGGGCGGCTCCCGACCTTCACGGTCGCCTTTCGCTCCCGCGTGGCGGTGTCGACGATGGACACGCTGTCGTCGTCGCGATCCGCCGAGAGCAGCAGGCGGCCGTCCGGCGTCACGGCGAGCCCGGAGGGTGACGCGCCGACCGTGATGCTGGCCGCGATGCGCTGCGCCCTCGCATCGATCACCCGCACCGCGGCGGCGTACCAGTCGGCGACATAGACCGTCGCGCCGTCCGGTGCGACCGCGATCCCGAGCGGGCCGCCGCCGACATCGATCCGGCCGATGACCTTCCGTTCGGCCGCGTCGACCACGCTCACGACCTTGCCATCGGGGCTCGTCACATAGGCGAAGTGGCCGTCAGATGTGACGGCGATGCCGGCCGGCTTGCCGCCGATCGGGATCGTCGCAACGGCCTTCGAGGTGGCGAGATCGACGACCGTGAGGTCATCGCTGAGCTGGTTAGTGACGAACGCCTCCTCGGCCCGCGCTGCGCCGAGGCCGGCCAGCAGCGCCGCGACAACGATCGCCCGCATGCTAAAGCGCGACGAGATTGGGTTGAATCGTCATCGCGCTTTAGCTCCTTGTTTGAGCATGATCTCCGCGCAAACGCGTTCCGCGTTTGTCGCGCGGGAAAACCGCTTCGCACTTTTCCGGATCATGCTTCAGCTGCCGCTCTCGATCTTCTTCTTCAGCCCTTCGAGCCCGGCGCGGTACAGCCCGCTGACCGCCTTGATCGCGGCCTCGTCGTTCAGCTCCGGCGGCGGGTCGTTGTTCGGAAAGCCGCGGTAGAAGGCGCCGGCCCATTCCAGCTTCGTCTTGCCGCCTGATGCCGGCGACACCGTCAGGGTCGAGGAATAATTGGTGACCGGCAGCACCTTCACGTCGACCGCCGTGATCCGGTACGAATAGCTCAGCATGTCCGGCTCGTATTTGTAGAGCTCCTCGTCGATGGTCGCGCCGTCTGACAGCGTCAGCCGCCGCGTCGCGCCGATCTCGTTGCCCTTGTCGCCCTCGGTCTTGCTGACGCCGACCAGCCAGCCCATGTCCTGGAAATTGCCGATGGTCGCCCACACCTTGGCCTGCGGCGCGTCGATCTCGATCGATTCCCGCACCTTCTGGCGGGTCGGCCCGTGGGCCCAGGCGGCTCCCAGCACGGCAAGTGCCGCCACCACGACGCCAGCACGTGCGATCGTTCGCTTCATCCCCGTCTCCTCCCTTTGTGCCGGCCTGCGCAGCATCGCGCGGGCCGAAGCTTATGACTCGGCATTAGACCAGGTGGGGAGCGGTTTCTTGCACCAGAGCGAAGTCGCCGCCGTCGCCTTCCCCCGGGGACAAGCCGACCGGTCACGAGCGGCTGTTCCGGCCCGCGTCGACGGCCTAGTCTCGACAGCCGAACGCTGCTCGAGGTGAAGACAATGCCCATCACGGACGCCGCCCGCCTGAAACTGCTGGCACCGCCTGGCGGCAAGGTGCGCGTCGTGCTCGACACCGACACCTACAACGAGATCGACGACCAGTTCGCGATCGTCCAGATGCTGCTGTCGCGGGATCGCTTTGATGTGGAGGCGATCTACGCCGCGCCGTTCTTCAACAAGCGCGCGGATAGTCCGGGCCACGGCATGGAGCTGAGCTATCAGGAGATCCTGCGCCTGCTGGAGCGCCTGAACGTTTCACCCGAAGGGCTGGTGCATCGCGGCGTCACCGACTATGTCGGGCCCGGGAAGCAGGCCCGCGACGCTGATGCGGTCGATGACCTGATTGCGCGCGCCCGGGCCGGATCGCCGGACCATCCGCTCTACATCGTTGCCATCGCGGCCATCAGCAACGTCGCCTCGGCGCTGCTCAAGGCGCCCGACATCATCGATCGCGTGGTGGTGGTGTGGCTCGGCGGCCATGCACTGGAATGGCCTGACACGGCCGAGTTCAATCTCAGGCAGGATGTCGGCGGCGCCCAGGTCCTGCTCGACAGCGGCGTGCCGCTGGTGCTGGTACCGTGCCTCGGCGTCACCTCGCGCCTGCACTCCACCGTGCCTGAGATCGAGCGCCATGTCGAACCGCATGGCCGCATCGGTGCGTTCCTGGCACAGCGCTTCAAGGCGTATTCGTCCGATCACATTGGCTGGGCGAAGGAGATCTGGGACATGGCGGCGGTCGGCTGGCTGCTCAATCCGGCTTGGGCGCCGAGCGTGATCGCTCCTGCTCCCGTCCTGACCGGCCAGATGACATGGAGCGTCGATCACCGGCGGCATCCGATCCGCTACGTGACCTACATTGACCGGAACGCGATCCTGAAGGACTTCTTTCTGAAGTTGCGCGCCTTTGCCGAGGCGCAGGCGTAGCCTGCGTTCCCGAAGCACCCACCCGCGACCAGCATGGGGAAGGACGGCTTCCGCCGTCGGCTCGGTAAGCCACGGCGGACGCGGCCCCGCCCCCGGACCTTGCTACCCCTACACCGCCCAGTAGTTCGGGTGCTTGTACGACTGCGAACGATCACCCCAATCGAACTCGTCGCCGTCGAATTCGCACGGGCCCGTCTGCAGCTCTTCCAGTGTCGCCTCGGCCTCATAGGCCTGACGGACCGGATCGTATCTGAGCGCGGTCCACCTGATCGGGTAATGGTGGTGGGTACTCAGCACCCCGCCGGTCTTGATCACGGCGTAGGCGACCGTTCCGGTCACCTTGTCCAGCATGAGCCGCTCGATCGATCCGAGCTTCGTGCCGTTGCTGCCGTAGACGTTGACATGCTCGACGCGGTCACTGGGCACCAAGTTATGATGCATCGCGTCCTCCCAGTATTGGTTGTTCCGCTCGAAGTGTAGCACGAATGGCTAGCGTAGGGTGGCCCAATCCGCCCCTCCGCTCCCGGCCCCCTCACTCCTCGCGTGCCGTCTCGACGAACCCCCGGCGGGTCCGCCGCCACGACGGCGGCTTGCTTGACCGAAAAGGGACGAGGGCGCACCCTGCCCGTGACATGACCAGGCTTCCTCCAGCGCGCGCCCAAAGCACCGAAGCTTTCCTGAGGCAGTCCGGCCCGGAGCTTGCCGCCTTGTGCACGGAATGCGGGGCATGCTTCAACGCCTGTCCGATGGTCGACTACGTCAATTTGCGTGGTGCGGATCCCGCGATCGTCACCGGTGGGTTGCGCCGGCTGGCGAGCGGTGACGCCGCTCCGGAAGAGACGGTGGCCTGGGTCGGCGCCTGTACCAAGAGCGGCCAGTGCGTCGATGCCTGCCCGCAGAAGGCTGCGGGGCTTGATGCCATGCTGCTGGTGCGGATCGCCAGGCAACGCGCGATCAACGAGACGCGGCAGCTTCCGGCCAGGCAGGATCCGTCGTATTTCCCGCGCATCAAGACGTTCGCACGACTGCAGCTCAGCGATGAGGAGCTTGACACATGGCTGTGAGCGACAATCGCGTCACGTTCTGGTTCGGCTGCAACATGCTCCGCCACGCCGAAATGATCCGGCTGTCAATCATGCTGCTGGAACGCGCAGGCTACGATGTCCGCGCCGCCGGCGGGCCGGCCTACTGCTGCGGCACCGCCCACGATCATCAGCCGCAGGGGGCGAGCAACATGGCGGGCCGGACCGTCAGCCGCTTCAATGAAGCTGCCACGAAGGATGGTCGCGGCACTGTCGTTACCTGGTGTGCCTCGTGCCACATGCACATGTCCGACATCATGGCGCCGGGCAATGCGGTTGCATTCGATATCACCCACATTTCCGAATTGCTCGTCGCGTCAATCGATCGGCTGGCGCCATTGTTGACCGTTCCAGTGCCGCGCCGCGTGCTGCTGCACCGGCATCTCGGTTTCTCGACCCACGTCCCGATCAACGATCGCATCGCCAGCATGCTGCTGCGAATACCGGGGCTCGAACTGATCGAAGGACCTGCGGTTCCCGGCCACATGTGCAGTGGCATTGCCGCCGTGCCAGGCACGCTGAAGGCGGTGATGGGCGAGACCTGGTCAGCGGCGATCGCAAACCGCGCCGACACCGTGTGTACGATCTTTCATCCATGCCATCGCGAATTCGCAGCGCTCGACGGTCGCGACAACATCAGGGTCAGGAACTGGGTTCAGCTCGTTGCCGAAGCAATGGGTATCGAAGCCAGCGATGCCTATGTCGGCTGGCGCAATGGTGCCGCGCCCGATATCGCGGCCATCGAGCGCGCCGAGCCTTCGCGCTATCAGGCGCTGATCGAACCCGAACTGCGCGCGCGGCCGTTGCTTGCGGCGGCGTCCGCAGGCGTGGCGGAGTGACGAGGCGACCGGGCCCGAAGGCACACGCCGAGCCTGTTGTCGGCCCATAGCTGGCGGTCCCTTCGAGCATCCTGGCTGTCGGTTCGTCGGCGCGGAGCGGATATCGCTCAGTTCGCCGCCATCGCCGCTTTTGACAGACCGCTCATCTCGAAGTTCGATGAGAGCCGGGAATTTGTCTGTGCCGATACGGACGACCTGTGTGCTGCATCGCAATAATTCCTGCCCTGCGTCTTCTTGCCGTAACGCCGGCAGCATTTGTAGCGAACATGTAGAAATGCGCCGTGCTTTGATATCTGGTCAGCAGATGACGTCATAGGTCTCACCATGGACGCTATTGAGGAACGGCTGCTCGAAACCAAGATGACCGAGATCGAGCGTGCCCGGTCCTGGAGCCCGCGGGTCATCTCCAAGTTCGAAACGCTGATCCGCAGCGGCGACGACCTTTCCATCTATCGTGTCAATCCGCTTGCCTTTGCACGCGACCGCGGCCTTGCCGAGGCCGAAAGCATCGATCTGTTTCTTCACGCGACGCGAAGCGGGCTGTTCGACATGAGCTGGGATGTCGTCTGCCCGCAATCCGGAATGGTGCTCGACAGTTTCGGCGCGCTGCGGACCTTGAAGACGCATTATGTGTGCGGCCTGTGCGACGTGTCCGGCGACACCGACCTCGACGACTTCATAGAAGTGACCTTCACGATATCGCCCCAGCTCAGGCGCTTGCCATTCCACGATCCCGGCTCACTCTCGGTCGAGGATTTTCATTGGAAGGCCCGCTTCCTGAATGACGCCCGGTTACCCGGCCAGCAGGTCCGTTTTCTCGAGGTGCTGCAGGGGCTGGTGCGAGGCCTGTCTTTCCTGCCGTCGGATACGGTTACCACGCTGCCGGCCGAGCTTGGTCCCGGCGCGCTCGCTGGCGTCAACGTCCAGACCCAGGCCGGATTCGCAGTGCCTGTCGTGGGCGAGGTCGCGAGCGAGCCGACGCGCTTGAGGGTTCGCTATGACGGGCGGCACTTTTCACCTTCGCTCGCCACGGTGCCGCCGGGCCACGTCATCGTCGAGGTGGAAAACACCAGCGGCACGCGCGGTTCGTTGCTGATGATCAACTGGCCACCCGAGATTGTGGCGCAGGCGGTCAAGCCGGTACTCGACTTCGATCCCTACATGTCCGGCGGGATGCTGCTGGCCCGGCAAACCTTCCGGCGCCTGTTCCGGTCCGAGCGCGTCGACGAGAAAGAGGGCCTCGGCATCCGGCAGGTCACGCTGCTTTTCACCGACCTGAAAGGCTCCACCGCAATGTACGAGCGGCTCGGCGATCTCAACGCTTACGCGCAGGTGCGCGAACACTTCGCGCTGTTGGGGGCGACCGTGCAGGAACACGCCGGTGCAATCGTCAAGACGATCGGCGATGCCGTGATGGCCGTGTTCTCGCGGCCATCGGATGCCGTTGCGGCGGCGCTGGACATTCTCGGACAAATCGAGCGCTATAATGCGGAGCACACCGGGCCCGGGTTCATTCTCAAGATCGGCGCACATTGTGGCCCGTCCATAGCGGTCACGCTGAATGAGAACCTCGACTATTTCGGCCAGACAGTGAATGTCGCAGCGCGCGTGCAGTCGCTGGCCGGCGCCGGCGAGATTTGCCTGTCGGAAGCGCTCTACTCGGCGCCGGGCGTCGGTCCGCTTCTCGCTGGCCACAAGGTCGTCGGTTTCGATGCACCGCTTCGCGGCGTCGACGGACACGCCTGTGTGTATCGCGTCGTGCGAGGCTAGGATGCCTCAGCCCCCTGCCACTGATTTGCCCGACGACGCAAGGGACTTCGGCAGAAATATTTCGGTTTATCAGCACGACAAATCGGTGTATAGAGTTTCCGTCTCACCCGATCGAGGGGCGCTTCGCGATCGTCATGAACGTTGTGGTGGGATGCGGTGGACGCCGATTGCGCAAAGGACGAGTGCGCGTGAGGCGGACGGCGAAGTCGTGCAGGCCTGACGCCCTAGTGGCAGGTGTCTCATCAGCAAGACGTGCTGATGACGGTGACAAAAGAGCCCAGTCTCGCCGGGGAGAGCACGTATAAGCCGTAACCCATCGCGCAGGGAAAGCCGGGTTGTTCCCGGTTACACCTGTGGTCCTACCCCCGTGCTTGCTACATTGCACGGGGCCCATGGGTGCGATCGGCACCCGGCTTTCCCTGCGCCCTCTGCTCACAGAGCGGCGAAACGAGATGCAGGACTCGGACAATCATGTCGCGAGAGCGCGAAACCGCGTCCTCATCCTCGTGTCATCGCCCGACTCGACCGTGCGATCAAGTACTCCGCGGCCTCTCGGCTCAAGCACAGCCGCCTCTGGAATACCGGATCAGCCGCATGCGCGGATGACGACACCGGCGAGCTGTTTGACAGTTGAATCTGACACTTCCCGCATCGTCCCGACAAACGACGGCGGGAGAGAGCACGCCGCTCTACGGCTGCTCCGCTTCCTCCAGCACCTCGAGCACCAGCTCCATCGTCATCAGCACCGGATTGTCGCCGCGCACCAGGTGCCCCTCCGCGATGCCACCGAGATAGTCGACCAGCGCGACGTCCAGGCTGGCGCGCACGCGGCGATTGGCGTCCGGGGCGACCTCGCCCGCAGTGACCGCGAGCTCGGTCGCGAACGGCACCACGCTGTGCCCGTCGCTGAACACGGCGCCGATCGTCGAGCCGACGCCGCCGTGCAGCCGCGCGCGGAGAATGCCGTGCCGGCGGCAGAAGCCCTCCAGGCTGCCTGCGAAATCCTGGTTCGGCCGCAGCCGTAGCGCGAAGGCGTGGCGCGTGGTCTTCGCTCCCGTCGGCCGACTTGCGACCGGGCCGAACAGCTTGAACCTGGTCTCGCTGTCGGCCTCGGCGAGGAAGTTCGCGCCGTCGATCCCGAAGGCATCGACCTCGAACGGTTCGGCGACCACGGTTTCTTCCGGCAGCATGTGGCCGCCATTGACGCGGCCGTCGGCCTCGGTCCACAAGCCGTGGCAGTGAAAAAACGGCGCGCCGTCGCGCTGACCAAAGGTCAGCGCCGCGAGCTTCAGCCGTGTCACGCCGGCGGGCCGGAAGGTGTCGCTGTAGAACGCAGCGTTGGCGCCGTCTCTCGACAGCGCCGGCATCACATAGGCGAACGGTCCGAGCGCCCCACCCTTCGCGTTCAGCACGCCGCCGGAAAACCCCTCCGCCGCAAAGCCGCGGTGCACGGCTTCGAGCAAGGGGATGCCCGCTTCCAGCGTGAATGAAAAGGCGCGGCCGCGCGCCGCGACCCACTGGATGCGCTCGGGGACCGGAGCGCCGGGCTGGTCGATGCTGCGCATGGCGCTAGCCGGCGCTCGATCCGGCGATGACCTCGAGCAGCCCGCGCGCCTCGAGCTCGTCACGGACCAGCCGCTTCGGCACCTTGCCGTAGCCGGACTTCGGCAGCGCCTCCCAGAAGAAGAACCGCTTCGGCATCTTGTAGCGCGGCACCTTCGGCGCGAGATATGCCGCAAGCTCGGCCTCGGAGACCGCGTCGGCGCCCTCGCACGCGACACAGACGGCAACGCCGACCTCGCCCCAGAAGGGATCGGGCACGCCGAGGACTGCGACCTCGCCCACTGCCGGATGGGTCAGGATCTTCTCCTCGATCTCGCGCGGATAGATGTTGGAGCCGCCGGAGATGTACATGTCGGAGGCGCGGCCGGTGATGTAGACAAAGCCCTCCTCGTCCATGTGGCCGAGATCGCCGGTGCGAAACCAGCCGTCGCGGAACGCCTTCGCATTGGCCTCGGGGTTGTCGTAATAGCCGGCGAACACGCCCGGGCCGATCACGCAGATCTCGCCGGTCTCGAGCGCCTTCAGCTCGCGGCCGTCGTCGCCCTGGATCGAGACCTGCATGCCGGTTCGCTCGAAGCCGCAGGTGCCGATCCGCGCATGAGGGCCGTCTTCGGGATCGTGCAGGGCGGGCGGCAGCACGGTGATGTTGCCGGTGACCTCGCCGAGCCCGAAATACTGCACGAGCACACTGCCGAGCTTCCTCAGCGCGGCCTTCTGGTCCTCGCGATACATCGGCGCCCCCGCATAGATGATGTAGCGCAGCGAGGAATGATCGTGCTGGTCGGCGGCGGGATGCTCGACCATCATCTTCAGGATGGTCGGCACCGTGAACATGTTGCTGACACGGTGCCTTGCGATCAGCCGGAAGGCTTCCGCGATGTCGAATTTTTCCGACGGCAGCAGGATGGTCGGCACGCCGCGCGCGCACTGCACCAGCTGGTGGACGCCGGCGCCGTGCGACAGGGGCGCCACCACCAGCGAGGCGTCGTCCTCGGTGGTGCCGGGCATCAGGTCGGCGAGATGGTTAGTGATCACGAAGGCCATCTGGCCGTGGGTCAGCACTGCGGCCTTGGAGCGGCCGGTCGTGCCCGAGGTGAAGAAGAACCAGCAGGGATCGTCATAGTTGACGGCAACGTTCTCGACCTCGGCGCCCGAATGTTTGGCGATGGCGTCGCCGACCGTGGCTTCGCCGAGCGTCCCCTGTTCGCCGATCCGCCAGACGAATTCGAGCGCGGGATTGGCCGCGGCCCTGGCGTGATCGGGAAAATCGCCGTGGCAGAGGAACGCCTTGGCGCCGGAAGCGGCCGCGAGCCAGGCGACCTCATCGGGCATCAGGCGGAAATTCGTGGGCACCCAGACCGCACCGAGCCGGAACGCCGCGAACATCGACCAGAACATCTCGTCGCAGTTCTTGGAATGGACCAGGATGCGGTCGCCCTTGACGATGCCGCGCGCGGCGAGCGCCGCCGCCAGCGCCGAGACGTTCTGGTCGATATGGCGCCACGACCAGACCTTCTCATTCCAGATGAAGCCGGGACGGTCGGCGTACCGGCGGGCGTTCTGGGTCAGGATGTGGGCAAGGTTCATCACCCGGCGCGACACCCGCGCGATGCCGCCGTGCGGCGCTGCTGCACCGCTCATTGCCGCCCCGCCACGACGCACGACATTTCGGGCACGGTCAGGACGGTCATCAGCTGCTTCCTCGGTCAGAACCGGGCGTCTTCAAGCGCCGCAAGGGGGATCACGAGGTCTGGTTTATCGCCAAGCCGCAGCCCCCCGCAAGGCCCGCACCAGGCGGCCCTGCGCCGGCGTTTGGTCCTGCCGTCGCGCGAGTGTGAGCTATTGCGAGTGCTTGGCCAGTTCCTGCTCGCTCAGGTTCCAGTCCTGCCAGAGCGCCAGCGCCCCCATGATGGCGACGAGCCCGCCGAGCGCGATATGCCACAGCCGCAGCATCTGGTCGGCGGAATAGCCGAGCACGAAGGGCGATGCGACCAGCCAGAGGCCGAGCAGGATGCCCGCCACCTCCTCCCAGCGGTGCAGCGCGACATATTCGAGCTGGGCAATGCCCAGCACCAGCATGCCGACCACGAAGCTGTTGAGGATCAGGTGGGTGCGCTCGACGTCGATGGCGTCATCCACCTGCAGCGGAAACCAGGGCGAGACCATGATCAGCACACCGAGCAGCATGCCGAACCAGTCCTCCCAGGTGCGGTGCGTGCCGAAGATACGATTGTCCGACATGACGAACCTCCTCCCAAAAAGAGGCATACGTCGGCGGCCGCCAACCACACGCGATGTCAAACGACCATCGGGCCGCATCAGGAGCGTATGTCCGGGGTAAAGCCTAATCGAACCGTATCGGGCTGCAAGGCCTCGTGTGTGCAATGCGGTGACCGCGCGGCGGGTCGGTCATGATTTGCACAGACGGGTTCTCGCGCTTAGATCAGCCGAGTTGAATCAACCGGGATTTTGCGATGGCCGCCGTCCGCGACAACAAGGCTCAGCAGCGTTTCGAGCTCGACACCGAGGGCGGCGTCGCCTTTGCCAATTACCGGCTGACGCCGTCGTCGGTCATCATCACCCATACCGAGACACCGCGCGCCCTGCGCGGCCGGGGCATCGCCTCGGAGCTGGTCAGGGGAGCGCTGGAGCTGATCCGTGCCGACGGCCACAAGGTGATCGCCGGCTGCGGCTTCGTGGTGGATTACCTGCACAAGCATCCGGAGTATGCGGACCTTGCCGGCTGAGGCCCTCGCCGTCAGACGATCCGGATCGACATATCGGGCAGTCCGTCGAGCTTGCAGAGCAGCACGTCGCCCCTGACCACGGGGCCGACATTCTCGGGTGTGCCCGAATAGATGATGTCGCCGGCCTTGAGCTCGAACGCCTCCGAGAGCCTTGCGATCTGCTCGGCGACGCTCCAGATCATGTTCTTCAGGTCCGAGCTCTGCCGCACCGTGCCGTTGACCGCGAGCGAGATCGCGCCCGCCTTGAAATGGCCGGTCTTATCAGCCGGATGGATCGGTCCGAGCACCGCGGCATGGTCGAAGCTCTTGCCGATCTCCCACGGCTTCTTCTCGGCCGCCATGCCGTTCTGCAGATCGCGCCGGGTCATGTCGAGGCCGAGCGCGTAGCCATAGACGTGGTCGAGCGCAGCCTCGGCCGGAATGTTGGTGCCGCCGGATTTCAGCGCCGCGACCAGCTCGACCTCGTGATGATAGTTCCTGGTCAGCGACGGATAGGGATGGTCGGCGACCGTTCCGACCGCGACGTTCTGGATCGCGTCGGTCGGCTTCTGGAAGAAGAACGGCGGCTCGCGGGTCGGATCGGAGCCGCGCTCGATCGCGTGGGCGGCATAGTTGCGGCCGATGCAGTAGATCCGGCGGACCTGGAATACCTCGCTCTCGCCGACGATCGGGATCGTAGTGACCGGGACCGGAAACATCGCTTTCGGCGCGGCCTGTGCCGCTGCCGGCGCGGATTGCGCCGCTGCGCTCGCGAGCGCCAAAGCGCCGGTCGTCAGCATGGTCCGGCGATCGAGATCAGTCATCGGCATTCTCCTGGGCGTTCACCTCGTTATTCGCCGATCTATAGATGTTCGCCGAGCCATAAAAAAGAGCCCGCGCCGGCGCGGGCCCTGGTCCCATCCGCGGGGGATCGATCAGTGCTTGATATCGGCAGGCAGCTTGCCGCCGTTGGCAGCGAGCTTGGCCATCACCTGCTTGTGCAGCCAGATGTTCATGCTGGCGGAATCGTTGGTGTCGCCGGCGTAGCCGAGTTCATGGGCGAGCTCCTTGCGCGCGGAGAGGCTGGAGTCGATGTCGAGCGCCTTCATCAGATCGACGATCGAGGTCCGCCACTCCAGCTTCTCCTTCTTCGCCGCGACCGCAGCGTCGAGGATGGGAGCGACATCAACCGTCTGCACGGGCGCGGCCGCGGGAGCCGACGACGATGCGCTGCCGGAGGACGATCCGGCGGCGGGGGCCGCGGATCCGGCGGCGGGAGCCGAACTCGTGGCTGCTCCGCCGGCAGGCGTGGCGCTCGCGCTGCCGCCGAAGATCGCGCTCATGATTTTTCCGAAAATGCTCATCGCTCACTCCCACTGGACTCGAGATGGTATGAAGGCCGGACGGCGCTGGCGCATCCGGCCGCGGTCGCACATAAAGTGTACCGCCCCCTCCATAGCTTGCCAATGCGACATTCACTTGAGCGTGAGTGCGTGCATTTCTCCCGGTTTGGGCGTACCTTGAGTGTTCAGTTCGCGACATGGCCAGGTCCGTGCATCGTCCTTCGCGTCTGGTCTGCTCGTGATCGCTTCGAGAGACGGCACGCTTGTGCCCGTGTGCCGGGCGCAAGATGCGGCCGTCCAGAGAGAGACAACGACCATGGCCACTCCATATCAAGGCAATGTCACATCGGCGACGCAGGGCGGACACGGCGCCGTATCTGCGCCCATCATCCGCACCATCGGCCTGTCCGATTTGCACCATGCGCTGCGCCTCGGCTGGGAGGACTTCAAGGCAGTGCCAAGCCACGCCATCATCCTGTGTCTGATCTATCCCGTGCTCGGCCTGGTGCTCGCACGCACGGTGCACGGCTATTCCGTGCTGCCCCTGCTGTTTCCGTTGGCCGCGGGCTTTGCCCTGCTCGGCCCGTTTGCCGCAATCGGCCTCTACGAGATGAGCCGCCGCCGGGAGGATGGCGGGCAAGCCACCGCATGGGATGCCCTGGAGGTATTCCGCTCGCCGTCATTCGGCGCCATGCTCGGGGTCGGCACGTTGCTGTTCGCATTGTTCGTGACCTGGATCGCGACCGCGCAGGCGATCTACACCGCGGCCTTCGGCTACGCGATCGCCGCCGACATTCCCGATTTCGCGGGACAGATCCTGACCACCTCGCAGGGCTGGTGGCTGATCGTGGTCGGCTGCAGCGTCGGCTTCCTGTTCGCGCTGGTGGCGCTGTGCATCAGCGTCGTTGCTTTCCCGATGATGCTGGACCGCCATGCGACCGCCGGCGAAGCGATGGCAACCTCGATCCGCGTCGTCGCGCAGAACCCGGTGCCGATGGCGGCCTGGGGTCTCATCGTCGCGGCGTTGCTGGTCTTGGGAACGATTCCGTTCTTCCTCGGCCTTGCGGTCGTGATCCCGCTGCTCGGCCATGCGACTTGGCATCTCTATCGCGAGGTCATCGTCAAGGATCCCAACGCACGCCCGGTCATTCCCGAACCGCACCAGCGCAAGCCCGCTGCCGATTTCCCCGCCAACCTGTTCCCCTGGCGGCGCAGCGATCGCGGGTAACGCCGGGTCGCGCTCAAGCCGGGATGCATGACCGACCGCCGGCCGAAACTCGGCCGGCGGTCTGCCGTTTGGGCTTGTTCGATCCGGTCGAGTCGCTTTGAATGGCGCGGCATTTGCAACGCTGTAGCAATCATGTTGCGGACACCAGCCTTGTTTTGGCCGCTGTTGCCGAGATCATACGCGCCGTGTCCGCGACCAATGTCGATGGCATCGTCGGCTTCTGGAGTGAACGGCCATATGACCTCTCGTTTGACCTATCGCACGCTCGTCGTTGGCACGTGGCTGCTCGCATCGACCGCATCCGCGCTGGCAACCCCTTGCGGGACAGGCTCGTTCGAGGCCTGGCTCGACGACTTCAAGAAGGAAGCCGTCGCCAAGGGCATCTCGCAAAACGCGATCCAGGCCGGCCTTGCCGGCGTCACCCAGGACAAGGCGATCCTGGCGCGTGATCATTCACAGCAGGTGTTCAGCCAGACTTTTGAGCAGTTCTCCGGCCGGATGGTGCCGCCGCGCATGCTCCGCGGATCCAACATGATGAAGCAATACGGCTCGGTGCTGTCGCGGATCGAGGACGCCTACGGCGTGCCCGGCGAGATCCTGGTCGCGATCTGGGGGCTGGAGACCGATTTCGGCGTCAACACCGGCAAGTTTCCGACCATGCGGTCGCTGGCCACCCTCGCCTATGACTGCCGCCGATCCGACATGTTCAAGTCCGAGATGATGGATGCGCTGCGCATCATCGAGCGCGGCGATCTGGCGCCGCAGGAGATGCGCGGCGCCTGGGCCGGCGAGATCGGCCAGACCCAGTTCATGCCATCATCCTACATCAAGTTCGCGGTCGACTTCGACGGCAACGGCAAGCGCGATCTGCTGCACAACGTGCCAGACGTGCTGGCCTCGACCGCAAACTTCCTGAAAAGCTACGGGTGGAAGAAAGGCAAGGACTGGGAGCCCGGCAGCGAGAATTTCGCGGTGCTGCAGCAGTGGAACAAGAGCGAGGTCTACACCAGGACCGTCGGCTATTTCGCCAGCCAGCTCGCCCACGCGCCTTAGCGAGCGAAGCGGGCACCGGCTCACGTCACGAAAGCGCGTGAACAGAAGACAAATCAAAAGGCCGATCGCCCCAGGCGACCGGCCCCTGTCGCAATGATCAAAAGCTTACTTCGCCATGGCGGCGTGCGCAGCCTTGCCGAGGTGCATGCCGCAGGCACCCATCTTGCCGTTCAGCATCGCATCCTGCGCGAGCGAGATTTCCTTCTCCGCCCCGAATTTGACGTCGTTGTCCGCCATGGCTTCGACCGCGGTTTCGGTCTTGGTCATGTTTGCGCCGCTGCAGCCCGTGCCGCCCATATGGGCCGCCTGGGCAGGAGCAACGGCGTAAGCAACGGCCACCATGGTGGCTGCACCGATCAGTGTTTTGATCATGGGATTTTCCATCTTTTGTTCTTAGGCAGAACCCAGCGTTATTGCGGAATCTGCGGAACGATTATTCGCTGTTCCCCGCAACGATCAGAATGAACTTCACGCGATACGATTGTGATGAGCGCTGCGCGCAGCTCCCGTCTGCGTTTCGTCGCATTTTCATTACGTCCCGGTAAGGAATCGCGCGTCGCGCGCACATACTGCGGTGCATGTTCGGATCAACAGAGTTCGCAGTTGCAGCACCGACGAATGCAGCCAGAGCGATAGGGCCGGCCGGGCGACGTCCATCTCCCCTGACGCCGCGGCTGATGCGACTCGGCTGCGTTTCGTTCGCCCGGAGCGTCGCGGTCCCCCCTCGCTGCGCCTTGGCGAGGGGACCAGGCAGTCGCTGAAGCAGAGTCAAACCAGGTGCGGGTCAGTCCAACCGTCCTCACGCGCGGTGTCGACCGCATAGTCCGGGCTAGCTCATATTATGAATCCGAAATCCATTCAAATGGGATCGATTGCATGCGAATCGTGCATGGAAGAAGATCAGTCCACAGCCTAAGCAGCGGCATGGGCTTCCTTGATTTCTCGGTCTCAGGTTACCACCTTGTGATCCGGATTACCGGCATATAAATTCAATCAAACGCATGATTGTACGAGAGTTATTTCTCAAGCGAACGGCCTTGTGGAACTATGGCCTGTCGCCGTCCTCAACGCGCGCCAAACGGTTAAGCAGACCTTACCTCCGTTATGCATTTTGGTCTTAGCTGCACCGCAACATCGGAACTTCTGCACTGCAAAATCCCATCTATATTCACTCCAACGATGAGGCCGTTGAAGGGCTGAATCGGAACTACTAGGAGACTACAAATGCTGCTCTCGCTCATCCGCATGATCCAGGCTTTCCGGGATTACCAGCGCAACGTCAGCGAACTGTCCCAGCTCAGCGATCGCGAACTGGCCGATATCGGCCTTGATCGCTCGGACATTCCGCGTGTTGCGGCCGGCACCTACAACGCCTGATCGCTCATCGGCCATCTAATGAACGGATAACGCCCGCTGCTTCAGCGGGCGTTATCGTTTTTGGTTCAGTTTCAGATGCATGCGGGATCAAAACGCGCTAACGCTGCGCCATGACACCGCATCACTCCTCTTCCCAACCCGTGCACATCGTGGGCGCGGGGCTCGCCGGCTCGGAAGCCGCCTGGCAGGTCGCCAATTCCGGCATCCGCGTCGTGCTGCACGAGATGCGTCCCCATCGGATGACCGAAGCGCACCGGACCGAAGGCTGCGCCGAACTGGTCTGCTCGAACTCCTTCCGCTCCGACGATGCCGCCAACAACGCAGTCGGTCTGCTGCATGCGGAAATGCGGCGGCTCGGCTCGCTGGTCATGCGGGCGGCCGATGGCAATCAGGTGCCAGCCGGCGGCGCGCTGGCGGTCGACCGTGACGGCTTCTCGGCCGCCGTCACGAAAGCGTTGAACGAACATCCGCTGATCGAGATCAGCCGCGAGGAAGTCGCCGGCCTGCCGCCCGCGGACTGGAGTAACGTGATCGTCGCGACCGGCCCTCTCACATCGGCGCCGCTCGCGGATGCGATCCGGCAGCTCACGGACGAGAGCGCACTGGCGTTCTTCGATGCGATCGCGCCGATCGTCCACAGGGACTCCATCGACATGTCGGTGGCCTGGTTCCAGTCGCGCTACGACAAGGTCGGTCCCGGCGGCACCGGCGCCGACTACATCAATTGCCCGATGACGAAGGATCAGTATGACGCCTTCGTTGCTGCGCTGCTCGACGGCGAGAAGGTCGACTTCAAGGACTGGGAGACCAACACGCCCTATTTCGACGGCTGCCTGCCGGTCGAGGTGATGGCCGAGCGCGGTCACGAAACGCTGCGGCACGGGCCGATGAAGCCGGTCGGATTGACCAATCCGCACAATCCGACGGTGAAGCCCTATGCCATCGTGCAGCTGCGACAGGACAACAAGCTCGGCACGCTCTACAACATCGTCGGCTTCCAGACCAAGCTGAAGCACGGCGCCCAGCAGCGCGTCTTCCGCACCATCCCGGGCCTGGAGAAGGCCGAGTTCGCCCGTCTGGGCGGCCTGCATCGCAACACGTTCCTGAACTCGCCAAAACTGCTGGACGCCCAATTGCGCCTGCGCGCGCAGCGGCGGCTGCGCTTCGCCGGGCAGATGACCGGCTGCGAGGGTTACGTCGAATCCGCGAGCGTCGGGCTGATCGCGGGGCTTTGCGCCGCCGCCGACGCGCGCGGCCTGTCACTGACGCCGCCGCCGCCCACGACAGCGCTGGGCGCACTGCTCGGCCACATCACCGGCGGCCATATCGAGACCATCGAGGCCGGGCCGCGCTCGTTCCAGCCGATGAACGTCAATTTCGGTCTGTTCCCGCCGCTCACCAATCCGCCGACGAAGAAGCCGGATGGCTCGCGGCTGCGTGGCAACGAGAAGACGGTCGCCAAGAAGCAGGCGATGAGCTCGCGGGCGCTCGCCGACCTCGATCACTGGATCGCAGATCACCTGCGCGTTGCGGCTGCGGCTTGAGAACCATGAGCTTGCCGAACGACGACGCTGCCACGCTGTCGGCGCGATGGAGCCAGGGCGTCCTGCTCAAGCGCGACGTGTTCTCCACCGTCGAGCGCGGCCGCTTCCGCGCCGATGACGGCGAAGTCGAGGGCGTGCTGCGCCGGCTCGATCAGGTGCCGTTCTGGTCATTCGCCCTGGCGCTCCATTTGTTCTCGCGCGAGCGGCGTGCGCTGACCCTGGCACGCGATCTGGAGGTCGGCCCCAGGCTGCTGTGGGCCGGCAAGCGCGCATTGGTGCGCGGGTTCATCGATGGCGTGGCGCTGCATCTGGCGAAGCCGCATGGCGACGTCGCCTACTTCCGGTCGGCAAAGCTTGCGCTGCGCAAGCTGCACCGCGCCGGCATCTGTCACAACGATCTCGCCAAGGAGCAGAACTGGCTGGTCGGACGCGACGGCCGCGCCTACCTCACCGACTTCCAGCTCGCGGCCTGCTTCAAGCGCCGCAGCCGTCTGTTCCGCATCGCCGCCTATGAGGACCTGCGGCATCTGCTGAAGCACAAGCGCAGCTACGCGCCGGAAGCCCTGACGCCGATGGAACGCAAGGTGCTCGCCAGGAAGTCGGCGTTCGCCAGCATCTGGCTCAAGACCGGCAAGAAGGTCTATCAGGCGATCACGCGGGGGCTGTTCAATTTCACCGACCGCGAAGGCGGCGGACGGCGGCTGGTCAATGATGCGCCCGTGCTCGTCGACCTGATCCGCCGCAATCCCGATGTGCGCGACACCGCGATCGTCGCCTTCGCCGACCGCCGCGTCGGCGTCGGTCTCTATGCCTTCGTCGAAGCCGACCAGGCTGCGTTGGAAAAGACGCTGCGCAACGAGCTCGCCGCGGCCAAGGGCATCAAGCCGCCCGAACACATCCAGGTAGTCCATGCCTTGCCGCGCGACGCTGCGGGCAAGCCGCGTACCGAGATCCTGCAGCTCGTGGCGATGAACCAGATCGATCTGATCGAACCGATGATGCGCAGCGACGCCGATCGCGAATTCCTCAAGGATATCCTCGAACAGCGCAAGAATCTGCGCGACCGCTTCAATTTCGAAGTGGCCGAGATGGACAAGCTCGCCCGCTGAGGCGCGATGAATAGTCATTGCGCGTTGGCTTGCTCGCCCGAGAACAGGACACCCCTCGACCCTCGACAAACGCCTCCCAAAACCCCACTCTTGTCCCGGGGGACGCTCAAGGAACATGTTCGATGCCACTCATGCGTGGCCGCATCGGCGGATATGATCCCGAACGGATGGCGTTCGGTTTTACCATGCTGGACGGCGATCAAACCGTCGAATGCCAGATCAGCGATGCCGCGATGGACGAACTGGCCGGCACGCGGGGAACACCGAGCATTGCGCGGCAGGGACAGTTCGTCGGGCTGCGCGACGCCATCGAGCAGATCGCCTCCGACCTTTACGACAGCGGATCGATGGTCAAGGGTGCGACCATCCGGATCTTTACCAAACACATTCCGAAGCAGCGGACGTGAACGGATCTCAAGATACTTGTTTACCCGCCGAATTCCCTGCTGCGCGCAGCGCGCCATAGCGTCCACAGGATGCGCAGGCGAGAGGCCGCTACTGGAAGGAACGGATCAACGTCTGCCCTCGCCGCGCGGTGCAGCTCGCGTCGAACATGCGCGAGCGGCAGGAAGATCGGCCTCACCTCGGACGGCACATCCGCAAGCAGCTCAAATGCCGCCTTGAGATGCCCCTGCGCCTCGCCTGCGAGCTGATCGATCGCCGCACGGATCTTCGGCGTCGGCTTGCCGGCGAAGACCTCTTCCTTGCTGCTGCCATGCTGCTGGAGGAGCTGAAGCGGCAGGAACAATTGCTGCCGCGAGGCATCCCGCCCTAGCGTCGCGATCACCTGCGCCATGCCTTGCGCGAGGCCGGCATGCCGCGCCAGATGGTCAATCTCCCCCGAGGGCCGCGCCACCGCGCGCGCTGCGAACGAGAACAGCGCCGCAGCCGTCGCGTCGAGATAGCCCTCGAGCGCGGCCATCGACGGCATCGGGTCATTGTAGAGATCGAACTGATGTTCCTCGATCAGGCGCGCGAGCGGCTCGACCGGCAGACCGTGACGATTGATCGTATGCAGCAGCTCCGAGGCGACCGGGTTGCCTTCGACGCCGCCATGCTCCGCTCCGGCCAGCGTGTCGGTCCACCATTGCAGCCGCATCTCGCCGGGCAGCGGCTGGCTGACCTGCTCGCGGACGCGCGATATCTCGACGTTGAAGGCGTAGATCGACAGCAGGACGCGGCGTTCCGGACCCGGCATGAACAAGGTCGACGCATAGCGCACGAAATCATGGGTCCGCACCAGATCGGCGCAGAAAGCCGCGCCATCCTTCGGTGCTTCCGTCGTGCTCATGGCACCGCGATCAGTGCCGCCGCCACACGCCGCCGCTCGCCCAGCATGACGTTGTAGGTGCGGATCGCAGGGCCGGTCTGCATCGCATCAAGTACGACCCGCACCGCCCGCAAAGCCTCGCGCAGGCCCTTCGGCGGCACCCACACCTCGTTGCCGGTGCCGACGATCAGCGTATCGATCGCGTTCGCTGACGCGAACACCCGATCGAGCGAATATTGGTCAATCTCCTGCGGCCGCGTCACCGGCCAGGCCCAGATGGCATCGGGCAGGCATAACAGCGAGCCGCGATGCGACATATCGGCGAATGCGAAGCCTCCCTTGCCGTAGGCTTCGATCGGCGCCGACCTCGGAAGATGGGGAGCGTCCGAGGGATTGGCCATGATCGGTTACTTCCTGGCTGCCGCGTCCGGCTTTTTGGCCGGCGCCTCCTGCGCCTCGCCCCGCGTGGTGTGAACGCCGAGATAGATCAGGATCGGCGCGGCGATGAAGATCGAGGTGTAGGTGCCGACCAGCACGACGCCGAACATCATCACGGCCGTGAAGCTGTGGATCGCCTGGCCGCCGAACAACAGCAGCGCGAGCAGCGCCAGCGTCACCGTGACGTGGGTGACAATCGAGCGCGAGAGCGTCGAGTTGATCGATTCGTTCAAAAGCTGCGGCATCGGCATCTTCTTGTAGCGCCGCAGCATTTCGCGGATACGGTCGTAGATGACGACCGTGTCGTTGAGCGAATAGCCGAGAATCGTCAACAGCGCCGCGATGCTGGTGAGGTCGAAATCGACCTGGGAGATCGACATGAAGCCGATCGTCAGCACGATGTCGTGGACGTTTGCAATCATGGCACCGAGCGCGAACTGCCACTCGAATCGGAACCAGAGATAGATCAGGATGCCTACGATCGCCAGCATCAGGCCAAGCATGCCGAAGGCCAGCAGCTCGCCGGAAACGCGCGGGCCGACCACCTCGACGCGGCGATAGTCGACGGACTCACCCAGCGCGCCGCGAACCTTCGACACCGCCTCCTGCTGCGCGGCATCGCCGCCGGGCTGCTCGGCGACCCGGATCAAGACCTCGGCCGGACCACCGAACTGCTGCAACTGCACTTCGCCGAGACCAAGGGCATTCAATGTTGTGCGCATCCCGGCGATGTCGGCGGTGCCGGACTTGGCCCTGACCTCCAGCAGCGTGCCGCCCTTGAAGTCGATGCCGAAATTCAGGCCGTGGGTGAAGAACAGGGTGATCGCGAGGATCGAGAGCAGCGCCGAGATCGGGAAGCTGATGCGGCGGAAGCGCGTGAAGTCGAAATGCGTATCGTCAGGCACGATGCGCAACGACGGCAACAGGCCATACACCGACACGACGGTCAGGATGACAATCAGGATGCCAAGGCCAATCAGAACGTAATGGGTCACAACAGGCCTCTCAGATCGGCACGGTTTGCGGCCGCTTCCACCACACCCACCCGGCGACGATCAGTCGCGTCATGGTGAAGGCGGTAAAAACCGTGGTAATGATGCCGATGCCAAGCGTCACGGCAAAGCCGCGCACCGGTCCGGTGCCGATATAGAACAGCACCGCGGCAGCGATGAAGGTGGTGATGTTGGAATCGAGGATGGTCGCCAGCGCGCGCTTGAAGCCGGCGTCGATCGCCGAGATCGCGTTGCGCCCGCCGCGCAGCTCCTCGCGGATGCGCTCATAGATCAGCACGTTGGAGTCGACGGCGATACCGACCGTGAGCACGATGCCGGCAATGCCCGGCAGCGTCAGCGTGGCGTTGAGCAGCGACAGCAGGCCGAAGATCATCGCGACGTTGACGGCGACCGCGATGTTGGCGAACACGCCGAACAGCCGGTAGGTGACCAGCATGAACACGATGACCAGGATCGAGCCGACATAGGCGGCAAGCTCGCCCTTCTCGATCGAATCCTGGCCCAGGCCCGGACCGACGGTGCGCTCCTCGATCACGGTCAGCGGCGCCGGCAGCGCGCCGGCACGCATCAGGATCGCCAGATCATTGGCCGACTGCACGGTGAAGCTGCCGGAAATCTGGCCCTGGCCGCCGGTGATCGGCTCACGGATCACGGGCGCGGAGATCACCTTGTTGTCGAGTACGATGGCGAAGGGCTGGCCGACATTCTCGCTGGTCGCCTGGGCAAATTTGCGCGCGCCTGTCGTGTTGAATTTGAAGCTGACGATCGGCTCGCCGGTGCGCTGGTCGAAACCGGGCTGTGCATCGGACAACTCGGCGCCGGAGACCAGGACCTGCTTCTTGACCACGTAAGGCACGGGCGGCGGCGACGCGCTCATCAAGAGTTCGGACTCCGGCGGCAGGCGGCCCTGCTGGGCCTGGTCCGGCGATACCGTCGTATCGACCATCCGGAATTCCATCTTCGCCGTCTTGCCGAGCAGCTCCTTCAGGCGCGTCGGGTCCTGCAGGCCGGGCACCTGCACCAGGATGCGGTCGGTGCCCTGCCGCTGGATCACCGGCTCGACGGTGCCGAGTTCGTTGACGCGGCGCTCGACGATCTGGATCGACTGCTCGATCGTCTGGCGGATGCGCTCGGTGATCGCGGCCGGCGGCACGGTCAACCGGATCAGGCCGCCGCCGGCATCCGTGACCTCGAGGCTGCGCTGGCCGTTAGAGCCGAGCAGTCCGCCGAGCGGCTGCGACAGCTCGCGCAGCTTCGACAGCGCGGTGGCCTGCTCGGTGTCCTTGGAGATACGCACCTCGACCGCGTCGTTGCGCGAATTGAGGCCGGTGTAGCCGATCTTGGCTTCGCGCAACACCCGCCGCACGTCGTCGCGGACCTGGTCGAGCTTCTCCTTCTTCACGTAGTTGGAATCGACCTCGAGCAGCAGATACGAGCCGCCCTGCAGGTCGAGCCCGAGGACCATGCGCCGCTGCGCCCAGGCCGGCCAGGTCTTGACCTTGGCTTCCGGGAAGAAGTTCGGAACGGCGCACAGGCAGACCACCAGCGCCGTCAGAATGATCGCCAGCGCCTTCCACCGTGTGAAATACAACATCGACTTGACCTGTCAGATTCCTAAATAGGCGACGCGGCGATCAGCTCGCGGACGCCTCGTCCTTGGCGTCGCCCTTCGCCGGCTCGCCCTTGGCGCGCACGCCCGAAATCATCTGCCGCATCTGGCGAACGCGAACGCCTTCGGAGATTTCGAATTCGATCTGGTCGTCGTCGACCACCTTGGTGACCTTGCCGACCAGGCCGCCATTGGTCACGACGGTGTCGCCGCGGCGGATGTTCTTCACGAGGTCGGCGTGGTCGCGCACCTTCTTCTGCTGCGGGCGCAGAATCAGGAAATACATGATGACGAAGATCAGCGCGAACGGCAGCAGCGACATCAACATGCTGTTGGCATCGCCACCGGCTCCAGCAGCCTGGGCAAACGCAGGAGTAATCAGCATTCGGACAAATCCTCGGGTAGGACGGGGAAGAACCGGCTACACCCAGGTGGTCCCTCGGGCGGTATGGCGGTCCGGACAAATTCGCGCGGACTATAGCGGCCGCGGTCCCAATTGCAACGTTAACAGACCCTCATTTAGGACGCTTGCGGGAGGACCGCCAGCCCGATAAGGCTGCGCCGTCAGGAACTGGAAAAATGCCGAAAAAAGCCAAGAAAACAACCAGCAAAACCACGTCCAAGGCCGCAGCCAAGGCCTCTTCCAACGCCGCGACAAAACGACCGGCAAAGGCGCTCGATGGCGCGACCGCCGAGCGGATCGCAACTGCGCTCGAGACCATCGCCGGCCATCTCGCCGCCGCCTCCCCGGCCCCGAATCCCGCAGGGTCGTTCGGCTCAGCCGACGCCTTCATATGGCATCCGGACGGACGCCTGTCGCCCGTGCCGCGCGTCAGCCGCGTCGAGATCGGCTTGCTCAAGGGTGTCGACCGGATGCGCGACATCCTGATGGAAAACACCGAGCGCTTCGCCAACGGGCTCCCTGCCAACAATGCGCTGCTCTGGGGCGCGCGCGGCATGGGCAAGTCATCGCTGGTGAAGGCGGCTCATGCCACCCTCAACGCCGACCGCAAGCCGGCCGACCGGCTGAAGCTGATCGAGATCCATCGCGAGGACATCGAGAGCCTGCCCGCCCTGATGGAGGTGCTGCGCGATTCGCCATTCCGCTTCATCGTGTTCTGCGACGACCTGTCGTTCGACGGCAACGACGCCTCCTACAAGTCGCTGAAGGCGGTGCTGGAAGGCGGCATCGAGGGCCGCCCCGACAACGTCATCCTCTACGCGACATCGAACCGGCGCCATCTGCTGGCGCGCGAGATGATCGAGAACGAACGCTCGACCGCGATCAACCCGGGCGAAGCCGTCGAGGAGAAGGTCTCGCTGTCTGACCGTTTCGGGCTGTGGCTCGGCTTCCACCGCTGCAGCCAGGACGAGTACCTGGCGATGGTGAAGGGCTATTGCGATCATTTCGGCATCGGGATCGACGCCGACGAATTGGAGCGCGAGGCGCTGGAATGGTCGACCACCCGCGGCTCGCGCTCGGGACGCGTCGCCTGGCAGTTCACCCAGGAACTGGCCGGACGGCTTGGCGTGAAGCTGAGCGGACGATAGATCGCCTCGCGAGCCCAGCGCTCACGTCGGCCGCGATCATGATCCGCTCTTCTGATTCATCCGCGTGCCGCGTAGACTTGCCTGATGGGCGAACAACCAGATGCAGCCGCCAGGCGATGCGGACAATGCACCGCCTGCTGCGACGGCTGGCTGAAGATCAGGGTTCGCGACCACGACGTCTATCCCGGGCGGCCCTGCTCGTTCAGCGCCGGCGGCCGCTGCTCGATCTACGCGGAGCGTCCGGTCGATCCGTGCCGTGAATTCGTCTGCGGCTGGCTTGCTCCGACCAGCCCGCTGCCCGATTGGATGCGTCCCGACCGCTCCGACGTGATCTTCCTGCCAGCAAACTTCCGCTGGCGCGGCATCGCCGTCGATGTGGCGGTCCCGGTCGGGGCGCGCCCCAAGGCGAAGGCGCGCGCGTGGCTCGAATCCTTCAGCGCGGCGGCACGACGGCCACTGCTGCTGCAGCAGGACGGCGAATGGCACGCGTTCGGCCCTCCGCAGTTCTTGCAGGACATGGTCGAGCGCCTCGCGGCCGGCAACGACCCATGGTCCTGAGGACAGTCATTGATTTCCACATCGCGGGAAATTCATCGAGCGCTGGTATTTTTTATTCCAACTGATCGACATCAGCTCGGCGCCGCAACATAACTCTTCAGTTTTACCGACCAATCGAGCCGATTTAATTATATCAATATATGCAGATATTTAATTGTAACCATTCAAGTTATTCCCTTCAGCCGATGCGACAAATTGATGCAGCGCAATAGTATTATAGTACCATTTTTGTCACATTACGTGACGATGTTTTCGGTTCTCATTACGTTCAGGTATTTGGCATTTGGTATACATTACCGTCCCTCCACTTTTGCGGCCCTCGGCACTCCGCTGAGGCGATTGGCAAAGGGGAGATCACATGAAGAAGCGACTACTTGCAGGAACCGCGGGCGCGGCGATTTGCCTGGCCCTCGCGCAACAGCCGGTCCACGCGGCGACGCTCGATGACGTTCTGGCGCGTCTCGATGCACTCGAACGAAACAATGCGAAGCTCGCCAAGGAGAACGCGCAACTCCGCGATCGCGTCAACCACATCTCGAGCCGCGCTCCCGAGCCTGCCGCTGCGGCCGTGCCGCCCAAGGGCAATCCGGTCCAGCACGCCGCCGTCGCGCCCTCGCCCGCACCGGCCCCCGAGCATGCCGTCGTCAGCATCGGCGGCGCGCCGCTCTACACCAAGGCGCCGGGCACCAATGCCTTCGTCGACAACACGACCGTCACGCTCTACGGCCACGTCGATCTGTCGGGCGACGTGTTCAACGCCGGCGTGTTCGATCAGGGCACAAAATTCGGCGTCGCCAGCAACCTCACCTATTTTGGCGTCCGCGCGCGTCACAATCTCGAACCGTATGGCTTCCCCGGCTGGGCGGCCGTGGCGCAGTTTGAATCGCTGGTCGAAGTTGCAGCGACCCCGACCGAGCGCGCCGCACTCGGCACGCGCGACAGCTTCATGGGGTTGGAAACACCGTGGGGCACGATCAAGGCCGGCAAGGCGGATACGCCCTACAAGAAATCGACCGCGAAGTTCGATCCGTTCTCGGCGACGCTCGGCGATTACAACTCGATCATGGGCAATACCGGCGGCGATCTGCGCGCCGAGTTCGACTGGCGCGCCGCGCATGCCGTCTGGTACGAATCTCCGATCTGGAACGGCCTGCAGGCGACGTTGATGGTCTCGCCGGGCCAGAACACAGCCAAGGACAACAGCGATTTCGCGCTCGGCGATTTCAACTGCCCCGGCACCTCCGCGCGCGGCAGCGGCAGCGGCTTCCCGCTCACATCGGCGCCCGAAGGCTGCACCGACGGCTCATACGGCAACCTCTACAGCGCCTCGCTGACCTACAATCAGGGACCGTGGACAGCGATCGCCGCCTACGAGATGCATGAGGGCACCAACCGCACCAGCGACGAGGCCGTCACGCCGCTCAGCAATGGCGGTGTGCTGATCGTGCCGCCTGGCTCCGTCGGCATCGCCAATGAATGGGCGGCCAAGGTCGGCGGCGGATATCGCATCAACGATGGCATCGGCGCGCTCCAGCTTTACGGCATCTACGAGGTCATGCGGCGCGAGAATACCGTCGCCGACTTCAACGAGCGCTCGCGCGACGGCTACTTCGTCAGCGCCACGCAAACCGTCGGCCCCTGGGACGTCAGCGCATCCTGGGCCCACGCCAATGCCTCACCCGGCTCGCCCGGCACCGGCGTCTTCAATACCTACACCGTTACGCCAGCCGCCGGGTCCGCCGACTTCGCGCTCAATACGCTGGACAGCAGTGCCGATCAGTATGCGGCTGGCATCAAGTATCATTTCAGCCCATTCGCGACCTGGTACCTGGTCGGCAGCTATCTGCGGAACGGTCCCGGCGCGCATTACTGCCTCGGCGTGAGTGGCCACGGCTATGGCGTCTGCGGTCGCGATGCGAACAACAACGTCGTCTCCGGCAACAAGGCGAGCGCTGTCACGACCGGCATGACGTTCGACTTCTAAAAGCAGGACGGGGAGGCTCACGCCTCCCCGTCTTCGTCGTACTGGGCTTTGAAAGTCGATCCTGTCCGGCTCAGGCGCCGTTGAGGAATTGCAGCGGATCCACCGGCGAAGAGCCCTTGCGGATCTCGAAGTGGAGCTGCGGCGATCCGACCTCGCCGGATTGACCCGACTTCGCAATCACCTGGCCGCGCTTGATGGTGTCGCCGCGCTTGACCAGCAGCTCGCTCGCATGGGCATAGGCGGTGACGTAACCATTGGGGTGGCGAACCAGCACGAGGTTGCCGTATCCCTTCAGCTCGTTGCCGGAATAGGCCACGACGCCGTCTTCAGCCGCCTTCACCGGCGTACCCTCGGGCACCGCGACATTGATGCCTTCATTGACCTTGCCGTTGGTCTTGGCGCCATAGGCCGTGATGACCTTGCCGCGCACCGGCCAGCGGAAGGTCGGCAGCGCGCTGGTCGTTTCGGCCGCCTTGGGCGCCGGCGTCTCGGCGGCGGCGACCGGCTGCTCGACATTGGCGGTCGGCTGCACCAGGCGCGCGCTCTGCTGCGGCTGCGCCGACGCGACCACCCTTGGCACCGGCGCGGCCGCAACCGGCGCGGGGACCGGTGCTTGAGCAACGACCTGCGGAGCCGGTACCGCGGGCATGGCGGCGGCGGATTTCGCGCCGGGCACCATGAGCTTCATGCCGGGGCTCAGCCTGGCCGACAGATCGAGGTTGTTGGCGCGCGCGAGCTCGGCTGCGGAAATGTGGTGCTGACGCGCGATGCTGTGCAGCGTGTCGCCGCGATTGACGTAGTGGACACCGGGAGGAACAGCGGCAGCCACGGCAACGGGCTTCGCGACCGGTGCGGCCAAGGCAGCGGTCGCCTGCGGGATAATCAGCTGCTGACCAGGCGACAAAGCGCGCGGCCCCTTGTAGCCGTTGGCGCGGAGGATCTCGGCGGTCGAGACGTTGTAGCGCTTCGACAGCAGCTCGAGCGTGTCGCTGGTGCCGACGATGATGGTGGTGCCGTGAGTGCGGGCGGCGACCGAATGCGGAACGGTCCCGGTGGACTCGATCTGCGGGCGCGCCGGTGGCGGCGCATAGGACGAGAGCCCGCGCCCGCCTCCCGACACGCCACCGCTCGCGACCGGATAGGACTGCGGCGCCGACACCGGCGGCGGCAACGGCTGCGACTGATACTTCGGGGCCTGCGAATATTGCTGCTGCGGACGCGCATATTGCGGCAGCTCGCGCGGCGGCTGTTGCTGCACCGCGCCGGTCGGCTGCGGGTCAAACGCGAACGGATTTTGCGAGTAGGAGTTTTGGGAGAAGCGCGACGACATGTCCGCGCTGCAGCCGGCAAACGCCACTGATATCAGCGCCAGTGCCGCGACCTGCGGCACGCGACGCGAGCGAAGCAACTCGACAACACCTGACATGGTTACTCACTCGTACGCAACAAACAACTGTTTTGAGTAAACACGCGTCGAGTAAATAACCGCTTAACCCTGCGAATAAGACGTTGGCGGCGGGCGGCAATCGGCGATTCCCGCAGACGTTTCCGATACGCCCGAACATGGCCTAGAGTTCGCGCGCGATACCCGGCAGCGCCGGCACGAAGCGCACATCGACGAGTTCCTTGCGGTCGAAGCCGCTGCCGGTCCTGACCACGCGAACCAGCGTCTGGACCGCCTGATGCGGTCCAACCGGAGCGATCAGGATGCCGCCCGGCTCCAGCCGCCGGATCAGTGCGTCCGGAATCTGCTCCATCGCCGCCGTGACCATGATGCGGTCGAAATCGCCTGCCCCGGCCGGCACGTCGAAGCCGTCTCCGACCAGAACCTCGATGTTGAAATAGCCGAGCTTTTCGAGCCGCTTGCGGGCGCCCTCGGCGAGCGTGCGATAGCGCTCGATGGTCAGCACCTGCTTGCTCAGGCGCGACAGGATCGCGGCCTGATAGCCGGAGCCGGTGCCGATCTCCAGTACGCGGTGCCCCTTCTGAAGTTGCAACTGCTCGGTCATGTAGGCCACCACGAAGGGCTGGCTGATGGTCTGCCCGCAGGCGATCGCCAGTGCGCTGTCACGATAGGCGTCCGCACGGTCGCGCAGCTCGACGAAGACCTCGCGCGGCACCTCTTCCATGGTCCGCAGCACGGCCTGATCGCTGATCCCGCGCCGCCGCAGGGTCAGCTGAAACATCATCTTCTCAGGCGGATCTGAATTCACGGCCATACTCGTCTGCGCTACCGGGCAGCATAAGCCGGTTTCTCGAACAGAGTGATGCCATCAGAATTCGAAATGTCGCGTTAAGGAAAAATTTCCCCTCACACCCTTGTTCCCGACCGGGAACTGGATATCTGATCCGCAACTGGTAACGCCGGTCACTGCCCCCATATGAGCCTCGGCGCACCGCGGTCAACGCTCCGCGCACCAAGCTGCGTCCAGGACCTCGCCGGTTCGGTTTGCAGCGACCTGCCATCGCGCGGAATCTCACCGGCAGAACGACGTGGCGATGAGCGACCGCACGGGCGGATATGCGACCATTCTCCAACGTTTGCATTGCGCCTTTGAATGTTATTTGCGAGCTTGGTTCTGCGACGGGCAAGGATTCCATCATGACTGCGATACGGCCGGCGGGCTGTTCTGTTTTCCTCGTGGAGGACGAGGTCATGATCCGGATGATGGTCGCCGATATGCTGGAAGAGCTCGGCCACAGCGTTGCGGCCGAGGCCGGCGAGATCGGCGAAGCGGTCAAGCTCGCGCAATCCACCGATTTCGACCTCGCGATCCTCGACGTCAACGTCAATGGCAAGGTCATCACCCCGGTTGC
The DNA here is from genome assembly GCF_018130215.1 of Bradyrhizobium jicamae. Lineage (GTDB taxonomy): Bacteria > Pseudomonadota > Alphaproteobacteria > Rhizobiales > Xanthobacteraceae > Bradyrhizobium > Bradyrhizobium jicamae_A. The sequence goes on along the minus strand of NZ_JAFCKQ010000009.1, from coordinate 116,414 downwards.
CGAGCTGATCAACGCCCGCAACCGTCCGTTCATTTTCGCGACCGGCTATGGCTCCTCCGGCCTGCCGCCGGAATATCGCGACCGTCCGGCGCTGCAAAAGCCCTTCCAGCTCGAAACGCTGGCGCAGGTGATCGCCAGCGCGATGAAGGGCGCGCCGGTTTAGCCCTTACTTCAGCGTCGCGGCCAGCGTCTCCGAAAACGCCTCGTCGGTGCGATCGAGTCGCAGCGGCGTCACCGAGACGTAGCGCGCGGCAAGCGCTGCAAGATCGGTACCCTCGGCCGGCGTATCCATCATCGCGGCGCGTTCGAAGCCGATCCAGAAGTACGGATTGCCGCGTCCGTCATGACGGCGGTCGATCCTGAGGAAGCCCTGATTGCGCTTGCCCTGCCGGGTGATCCGGATTCCCTTCACGTCGTCCGGCATGCAGGACGGGAAGTTGACGTTGACGACGGTATTTCTGGGCACACCTGCGTCGATGACCTTGCGGATGATGTCGGGTCCGAATTTCAGTGCCGTATCCCAAAGTGGCGCATTGCGCGTCTCGACGGAAAACTCCTGCGACAATGCGAACGACGGAAAGCCCAGGATGGTGCCTTCGAGCGCGCCGGCGATGGTGCCGGAATAGACCACGTCCTCCGCGACGTTGCGGCCCTTGTTGACGCCGCTCAGCACGAGCTCGGGCAGCTTGTCGCCCAGGATGTGACGCGCGCCCATGATCACGCAATCGGTCGGCGTGCCGCGCACCGCGAAATGACGCGGACTGACTTCGCGCAGACGCAGCGGATCGTTGAGCGACAGTGAGTGCGAGACGCCGGACTGGTCGAGCTCGGGCGCCACGATCCAGACGTCATCGGACAGCGCACGCGCGATCTGTTCGACAACCTGCAGTCCGGGCGCGTGAATGCCATCGTCATTGGTGCAGAGAATTCGCATCCGCAAAATGCCTCTTGTTCTGATTCGACGCGGGTTTCTTGCGCTTGCGCCGTCTTAACCGGCTAGGGGCGCGGAGGCAAACCCGGCAAATTCCCGTGCCAGCGTGTCACCCTGACGTGCCATGACCGAACCAGCCTGGCGCTTGTGGTCATCTTGCAATCGAAGGCCGGCCAGACCGGCTTTGATCGGCTGGGCGCCGGATCGTCGAAAGAGATGACCGGCGTCTCCCGTGGCGCAGCCGCTGGCGTGGCCGATGCCGTCTCGCGCGGTTCAGCTTCTGGAAGCACGGGCTTCGTGGGCTCGAGGGCGACATGCTCGACCGTGGGCGGCGCAGCCGGAGCCGCCTCGGCCGGTTTGGCGGCAAGCGTGATCGCCGATGACCGCGCCTTCAGCTTCGCCAGCAATTCCTCGAGCGTGGGCTCCGTCGACGGCTCGACCGGCTCATGCCTGGCGGGCGGTGCGGACAGCTGGGGCGAGCCGTTTGACCCGACAAGCGGCACGCCTGCCGGCACCGCTCCCGAAAACCTGACACGCGCGACCTCGACGGCCTTGTCGAAGTCCTCCCGGTTGATCCAGGCCTTCGACTGCATCGCCTCGATCACACCGGGTTCCCACAGTCGCGCGACCTCGATGTCGAAAAAGCCCTCCAGCTTCTGGTTGATCAGTTGCAGACCGTGGCCCGTGACGGCCCATTGTCGACCAAGCCAGTGGATGTCCCGATGGAGTGGCATCGCACTGGCCTCGTCTTCACATGCCGTGCTCGATGACCGTGAGCCCGCCCATATAGGGCTGCAGCACATCGGGCACTGCGATCGACCCATCCTGCTGCTGGTAGGTCTCCATCACGGCGATCAGCGCACGCCCGACAGCGGTGCCGGAACCGTTCAGGGTGTGCACGAACCGCGGCTTGCCGTCGGGACCGCGGGAACGCGCATCCATGCGGCGGGCCTGGAAATCGCCGCACACCGAGCAGCTCGAAATCTCGCGATAGGCGCCGCCGTCGCCCTGGCCCGGCATCCACACCTCGATGTCGTAGGTCTTCTGCGCCGAGAAGCCCATGTCGCCGGCGCACAGCGTCATCACACGGTAGTGCAGGTCGAGCTTCTGCAGAACCTGCTCGGCGCAGGACAGCATGCGCTCGAGCTCGTCCTTGCTGGTCTCCGGCGTCGTGATCGACACCAGCTCGACCTTGGTGAACTGATGCTGCCTGATCATGCCGCGCGTATCGCGCCCCGCCGCCCCCGCTTCGGCGCGGAAGCACGGTGTCAGCGCGGTGAGCCGCATCGGCAGCTCCTTCTCATCGAGGATGGATTCGCGCGCGAGGTTGGTCAGGGAGACCTCAGCGGTCGGAATCAGACCCAGACGTTCGCTGCGCAGATCGGCGTTGGGCGCGGCAAGCAATTCGCCCTTGATCGCCCAGAACTGATCATCCTCGAACTTCGGCAACTGCCCGGTGCCGAACATCACGGCATCGCGCACCAGAAGCGGCGGATTGATCTCGGTGTAGCCGTGCTCGCCCGTATGCAGATCGAGCATGAACTGCCCGATCGCGCGCTCCAGTCGCGCAAGCCCCCGCTTCAGCACGACGAAGCGCGCGCCGGACAGTTTTGCGGCCGCCTCGAAATCCATGTCGCCCAGCGCAGTACCGAGGTCGTCGTGCAGCTTCGGTGCGAAACCGTAGTCGCGCTTCTTGCCGTAGACGTGATGCTGAACGTTGCCGTGCTCGTCGACGCCGTCAGGCACCTCGTCGAGCGGCAGATTGGGAATCGAGGACAGCTGCTTCGTCAATTCCTCATCGGCCGCCTTCGCTGCAGTCTCGAGCTGGGGCATCGTGGTCTTGAGCTCTGCGACCTCGGCCATCAGGGTTGCGGCCCGCGCCTCGTCCTTCGCCTTCTTGGCGTCGCCGATCTCCTTGGAGGCCGCATTGCGCCGCGCCTGGGCCTGCTCCGATGCCAGGATCGCGGCACGGCGGCGCTCATCGATCGCGAGCAGCAACGACGACAGCGCGCCAAGTCCGCGGCGCTTCAGGCCGGCGTCAAAGGCTGTCGGGTTGTCGCGGATCGCCTTGATGTCGTGCATGGTGCTGAATTCCTGGATCGATGCCTTGAAGGGCCGTCTCAACTACCACGTCCGTCATCACCCGCGAAAGCGGGTGGACCAGTATTCCAAGAGGTTCGTGACGAATTCAGAGGCCCCAGCGTACCGGATACCCCGCATTCGCGGGAATATGCAGCGAAAACGGCCCTACTCGGCCGGATTGGCCGCCGGCGGAGCGCCTGTCGAGGAGGTGGAGGCGGCGGCCTTCTTTTCCACCATGCGCACGGCGATGATCGCGCCCTCGTAGAGCAGCAGCAAGGGGATCGCCAGCGAGGACTGGCTCAGCACGTCAGGCGGGGTCAGCACCGCCGCGATGATGAAGGCGATCACGATGAAATAGCGCCGCTTGTCCTTCAGCATTTTCGAGGTGACGATCCCGACCCGGCCGAGCAGCGTCAGGATCACCGGAAGCTGGAATGCGATGCCGAAGGCGAAGATCAGCGACATCATCAGCGACAGATATTCGCCGACCTTCGGCAACAGCTCGATCTGCGCGGTCTCCGGACCGCCCATCTGCTGCATGCCCAGCGAAAAGCGGGTGATCATCGGGAATACGACGAAATAGACCAGCATCGCTCCGAGCAGGAAGAAGACCGGGGTCGCGATCAGATATGGCAGGAACGCGTTGCGTTCATGCTTGTAGAGGCCCGGCGCGACGAACTTGTAGATCTGGGTCGCGACGATCGGGAACGAGATGAAGCCGGCCCCGAACAGTGCCAGCTTTAGCTGGGTGATGAAATATTCCAGCAGCGCCGTATAGATGAACTTCGAGTTCGCCGCACCCGCCACCCAGACATAGGGCCAGACCAGCACGTTGTAGATCTGCTTGGCGAAGAAGAAGCAGAAGATGAACGCGACTCCAAAGCCGAGCAGCGCCTTGATCAGCCGCGCGCGCAGCTCGATCAAGTGATCCATCAGAGGGGCCTTGCTGGCCTCGATATCTTCGTCGCTCATGACGCTCTCGCGTCCTTGAGCACATCAGGTTCGGCCGGCTGCGGCTCAGCCGGCGCGGGCTGCATCACCGTCACGCCGTGCGGCGCCGGCTGCGCCTCTTGCGTGATCGCCAATGGCTCGCTGGCGGCGGCGTGGGTCTCGGCCTCGACGAATGTCTCAGGCGTCGGTGTGGCCGGGGTCGTCGGTATCACCGGCGCGTCGACAGCGGAGGCAACCTGCGCATCCACAGGCTTGTCGATCTGCAGCGCGTCGGTGACGTCCTTCGTCAGCGAACTCATGATGCCGCCGCTGGTGAGCCCAGTGGCGGCTTCCCTGACCTCGTCAAAGCTCTTCTTGAGGTCGGCCATTTCGGCCTCGCGCATCGCTTCCTGGAATTGGCCCTGGAATTCGGCGGCCATCTTGCGGGCCTTGCCCATCCATTGCCCGACCATGCGCAGCACGCCCGGCAGTTCTTTCGGGCCGATGGCAATCAGCGCGACGACCGCGATGACGACCAGTTCACTCCACCCGATATCGAACATGAAATTTTCCGCCTAAGCGCGCCGCAACTGCCCCATCCATTCCAGACGATCCGGGGCTGTCGGCGTCTTTTCTCAACCGGCGTCCATAGCGCTTTCGAGCGCCGGCGTCACCGGTCCGCGCAAAAGAAAAACGTCGAAATATGCGTCAGTACAAAGACCTTAGACGGCCTTGCTGCCGACATCCGAGCGCGCGGCTGACGGTGCCGAATTGTGGTCGATGGCCTTGGTCGTCTCCGACTTGTCAGCGACCTTCTCGTCGTCCTGCATGCCCTTCTTGAAGGCCTTGATGCCTTGGGCGACGTCGCCCATCAGGTCGGAAATCTTGCCGCGCCCGAACAGCAGCAGGACCACTGCGATCACGACGATCCAGTGCCAAATGCTCAGCGAACCCATCCTGCAACCCTCCAGAAATGGCCGGCGAACCGGCCTGAACTTTCCCGGAAAGTAGGCCCGCGGGGTGTCAAAAACAAGGACCTCCGCCGCGGCAAATCGCTGTCGCGGCTACGTAATATTGCTAGCCTTAACCGGGAATATTTCGGCTAGTCGTCCTGCCCCTCAGGCTTTGCCTCATCGCCTTCGGCGGCCTCAGGACCAGTCTCGCTGCTGCGTGCCTCGGGCTCCGCGGATTCAGATGCGACGGCCTCCGGCTCGACAGCCGGTGCGAGCAGCAGTTCCAGCGTGTCGCCGGGTTCGAGCGGGACTTCGTCTTCGCGCAGCGCCGCGTCATCCGACGGCGAGGGAACGCTGAAGCCGGTCGGCAGACGCGAGTCGAGCAGCCCCGTGCCCTTCAGTTCCTCAAGCCCCGGCAGGTCGCCCAGCGCTTCCAGGCTGAACTGCGACAGAAATCCGTCGGTGGTTCCGAAGGTCAGCGGACGGCCCGGCGTCTTGCGGCGGCCGCGCGGACGAATCCAGCCGGTTTCCAGCAGCACGTCGATGGTTCCCTTCGACGTCACCACGCCGCGGATCTCTTCGATCTCGGCGCGCGTCACCGGCTGATGGTAGGCGATGATCGCGAGCACCTCGATGGCAGCCCGCGACAGCTTGCGCGTCTCGGTGCTCTCGCGGGTCATCAGCCAGGCCAGGTCGCCAGCGGTACGGAACGTCCACTTGTTGGCGACGCGAACCAGATTGACGCCTCGCGGAGCGTATTCCGCCTGCAACTGCGCCAGCGCCGCCTTGATGTCGACGCCGTCGGGCATCCGCTTTGCGAGCGTCGCCTGATCGATCGGCTCGCCTGATGCAAACAGCAATGCTTCCAGGAGCCGCAACTCCTCGGGGCGCGCGATCGGATCCACGGGAGAAACCTCCTCCCCGACCTCTTCAATGCGCCGTTCCGCCAGGCTTGCCATGGCTCGCTCTCCTTCTTCCAACTTACTCGACCGAAAGGTCCGGAGCAGCCATCGCGGCCTGCGCCTGACGTTTTCGGAAATAGATCGGCGCGAACGCCTGCTTCTGATTGATCTCCATCTCGCCTTCACGAACCAGTTCGAGGGCCGCGGCGAAGCTCGAGGCGAACACCGTCGCCTTTTGCGTGGGATCGGCGACGTAGTTCATCAGGTATTCGTCGAGGCAGCTCCAGTCCTCGGCGATGCCGACCAGCCGCTCCAGCGAGGCGCGCGCTTCGGCAAGCGACCAGACGGTGCGCTTGGCGAGATGCACGGAGGTGAGCACGCGCGCCTGACGCTGCGTCGCGTACGCCGAGAGCAGGTCGTAAAGCGTCGCGGTGAATTTCGGATGCTTGATCTCGGCGATCGATTCCGGATTGCCGCGCGGGAAGATATCGCGCTGGAACTGCGGCCGGTTCATCAGCCGGTTCGCCGCCTCGCGAATCGCCTCCAGCCGGCGCAGCCGGTTGGCGAGCGCAGTCGCCATTTCCTCGGCGCTCGGACCCTCCGCACTCGGTGGTTCAGGCAACAACAGCCGCGACTTCAGAAAGGCAAGCCAGGCCGCCATGACCAGATAGTCAGCCGCGAGTTCGAGCCTGATCTTGCGGGCGGCCTCGATGAACGAGAGGTACTGGTCGGCGAGAGCCAGGATCGAGATCTTCGCCAGATCGACCTTCTGCTGGCGCGCCAGCGTCAGCAGCAGGTCGAGCGGACCCTCATAGCCCTCGACATCGACCACGAGCGACGGCTCGCCTTCTGCGAGATCGGCCGGCCGTCCCGTCTCAAACGATAGAATTTCAGCGGTCATGCCGTCCCTACCCGATCCATCAACGCATCCAGTTCCGCCCGTGCCGCCCGGCGGTCGAGCGGCGCCGGCAGCCTGCGTGCGGCCAGCGCCCGGTTGGCGCGCTCCAATGCCTTACCGGCCAATTCCGGCGTTTCCAGCGCAACCTCGCGCATCTCATCGATGTCGCCGTTGCAGTGCAGGACGATGTCGCAACCGGCGCTGAAGATGGCCGCGGTCCTTTCGGCGATCGACCCGGCCAGCGCATTCATCGACACGTCATCACTCATCAACAAACCATGGAACCCGATCAGGCCGCGAATCACCTGCTCGATGATTGTCGCAGAAGTCGTCGCCGGTTGGGCGGGGTCGAGCGCGCTAAACACAACATGTGCGGTCATGGCCATCGGCAGGTCCGCCAGGGGCCGGAACGCCGCGAAATCGGTGCGCTCCAGCTCGGTTTTGGCGGTATCGACCGTCGGAAGCCGGAAATGGCTGTCGGCCGTGGCTCTGCCATGCCCGGGGATATGCTTGAGAACCGGCAATACGCCGCCCTGTTCCAGCCCCTCGGTGACCGCCCGGGCGATGGCAGCGACCTTTCCCGGTTCGGTTCCATAAGCGCGGTTGCCGATGACAGCATCGGCTCCGGCGACCGGAACATCGGCCAACGGCAGGCAATCGACCGAGATCCCCAGATCGGCCAGATCGGCTGCGATCAGGCAGGAACTTAGCCGAGCCGCCGTCAGACCAAGATTCGGATCGACGTCGTAGAGCGCACTGAAGCTCGCACCCGGGGGATAGACCGGCCAATGCGGCGGACCGAGCCGCTGCACCCTGCCGCCTTCCTGGTCGATCAGGACCGGAGCGTTCGAATCGCCCGTCGCAGCACGGAGTTCCCCAACCAGGGCAGCGACTTGTGCTGGCGTCTCGATGTTGCGTTTGAACAGGATGAAGCCCCATGGACGTTCGGCGCGAAGGAAATCGCGCTCGGCGTCGTTGAGGACGGGTCCGGATATGCCGGTGATGAAGGCGCGGTTCGTCATGCGGCCGATTAGGCCGCATGTACCGGACGGGTCAAGGAAACGGCCATCAATTCCTTTGGACGACGCATTGTCCGCCGGCAGATTTCAGGTTGCCGCAGAACTGCGAGGCCTCCTCCGGCGAGCCGAACGGCCCGACCATGGCGCGGTAATAGACGCCCTTGTCGCCGAGATCCGCCCGCTTGATGACCGGAGAGCGCGAACCCAGCACGCCCGGGAACTTGTTCCGCAGCGAACGGAAGGACGCTTGCGCGTCAGCTTCGTTCTTCTGCGAGGACACCTGAACCAGATACCCGCCGCTGCTGACCGGCGCTGTTGACGTCGATGCCACCCGGGTCGGGGGCTCCGCCGGAGCGGCATCGGGCTGCCCCCCCGGGGCGAGTGCGAGCGGCTGGTTGGCACTCGCATTGGCCGAGGCCGGGTTACCGCGCGACACCGTCTGTTTGGCGCCAGCCTGCCTGGCCGGCGCAGGCGCAGTCGCCGCTGTAGAAGTGCCATCGGGGGCATCGCCCTTCACCGACAGGGTGCGGATCTTGTGGGGCTCGTTGTTCGGCATCGTGCCGTTGGCCGTGACCGGCGGTGGCGGAACCGGCGCCGCAGTCTGCACGCTCGCGACCGGCGGCGGGTTCGTATTGGGATTCAGCGCCGGAAACACCACGCGGGGGCCACCCGCCTTGGCGTTGACGTCGACCGGCGTTTCCTCGCGTGACACGATCTTCTCGGTGCCGTCACCCGAAGCCATGCGGTCCGGTGTCTTGGCCGGCGCGTCGGCCGCAGCCGGGACCACCTTGGTCGGGGTGTTGTCGGCCTTGATGATCGGCGGCTCGCCGGTGCGCGGCGCGCCGACATAGTTGCGGTACCCATAGGCGCCGCCGACCCCGAACACGGCAAGCGCCATCACCGCGGCGACCGTGATGAGGCCGCTGGAGCGCTTGCGCGGCTCGGGTTCGTCTTCGTAGCCCTGATAGGCATAGGGATCGTCCGGATAGGCCGCTTCGCGCTGCAAGTCCTGCTCACCTTGTTCCAGTTGCCCGTAGAGTGCGTCGTCGTAGCGCGACGGGTCGCCGTCCTGACCTACGTCATCAAACGGCTGCTCGTCGTAATAGGCCTCGGCCCGCTGATGGGTCTGTACCGGCTGATGCGCCTGGGCTGGTTGATACGCCTGGGCCGGTTGGTAGGTCTGGGTCGGCTGATAGCTCTGCACCGGCTCCGGCGCAGGCTGCGCCTGCCGGGACGCGTAGCGGTGCAATGGATGAACGGGGCTCGGCTGATAGTCCGGCTCTGGTTCCTCGTCGTCCTCCTGCGGCGGCAATTGCGGTGCGAGGGCTTCCTGCCGCGCGCGCTGCATCCAGGACGGCGGGCCCGCCGGGGGTGCATCGTCGTCTTCCTCCGGCGGCTGGTAGATCTGCGGCCGCACATTGGCACGAGACTGCAGCGGATGCGGCGCGGGCTTGGTTGCCGTGCTGAACGGTTCGGTCTGGCCGATCAACCGGGCCAGTTCGGCGAGCGGGTCGCCCTCGGACTTGTCGTCCGCGTCGGAGTACCCCCGATCATAGTCATCGGCGGGAAAAGGTCGGTCGTGATATCGATCAGCCATCGTGATGATGCATCCCCTTCGGGACAGCGCCAAAATCGCCGGTACAGCCGGTACGAACGAAAATGGCCCCTGCCAGATGCCCTCACGAATCCCCACTCGTGCGGGCCACTTGCCCCTGCCTACCGCATCTCGGTCGGGGCGTGGACGCCTAGTACAGCTAAGCCCGATGCCAGAACCGAGACGACGCCCTGAACCATTGCCAGTCGCGCCCTCGTGATTTGTGCATCATTATTGATAATGAAGCGTAAATAGGGCAAATCGCGCCCCTTGGTCCAAAGCGCATGAAATTCGCTGGCCAAATCATACAGATAAAAAGCGATTCGGTGCGGTTCGTGCGCGACCGCCGCCGCCTCGACCATCCGCGGAAAAAGCGCCAGACGTTTGAGCAGGTCGAGCTCGGCCGGGTCGGTCAGGCGATCCACCTCAGCCGTCCGCAGGTAAGCCAGCCGGGCCTCGTCGGTCTCGGGGAGATCCGGAACCGCCTCCTCCCGCGCATTGCGGAAGATCGAGTGACCGCGGGCGTGGCCGTACTGCACGTAGAACACGGCGTTGTCCTTGGACTGCTCGATCACCTTGGCGAGGTCGAAATCGAGCACCGCGTCGTTCTTGCGGAACAGCATCATGAACCTGACCGCGTCGGAGCCGACCTCGTCGACCACCTCGCGCAGCGTGACGAACTCTCCCGAGCGCTTCGACATCTTCACCGGCTCGCCGTCGCGCAGCAGCTTGACGAGTTGCACGATCTTGACGTCGAGATCAGCCTTGCCTGACGTTACGGCCTTTACCGCCGCCTGCATGCGCTTGATGTAGCCGCCGTGATCGGCGCCAAACACGTCGATCAGATTGGCAAAGCCGCGATCGAACTTGTTCTTGTGGTTGGCGATGTCGGAGGCGAAGTAGGTGTAGGAGCCATCCGACTTGATCAGCGGACGATCGACGTCATCGCCGTAAGCCGTGGCGCGGAACAGCGACTGCTCGCGGTCTTCGTAGTCCTCGACGGGCTTGCCCTTCGGCGGCGGCAGGCGGCCCTCATAGATGTCGCCCTTGGCGCGCAGGAATTCGATGGTCTCGGCAACCTGGTTGTTGCCAGACGCGGTCAGCGACCGCTCGGAGAAGAACACATCATGATGGATGTTGAGCGCGGCGAGATCGCCCTTGATCATCTCCATCATCATGGCGATCGCCTTGTCGCGCACGATCGGCAGCCAGCCCTGCTCAGGCATGCTCACGAGCTTGTCGCCATGCTCCCTGGCGAGCGCCTCGCCGACCGGCTTCAGGTAGTCGCCCGGATAGAGCCCTTCCGGGATCGCGCCGATGTCCTCGCCGAGCGCCTCGCGGTAGCGCAGGAAGGCCGATCGCGCGAGCACGTCGACCTGGGCGCCGGCGTCGTTGATGTAGTATTCGCGGCAGACGTCGAAGCCGGCGAATTGCAGCAGGCTGCACAGCGCGTCGCCGAACACGGCGCCGCGGCAATGGCCGACGTGCATCGGCCCGGTCGGATTGGCGGAGACGTATTCGACGTTGACCTTCTCGTCCTTGCCGATCCCGCTCCGCCCGTAGGTCGAGCCCGCGGCCAGCACGGCGCGCAGCGCGTCGGCCCAGACCTGCGGCTTCAAGGTGAGGTTGATGAAACCGGGTCCGGCGACGTCGACGGAGGCCACCAGCGCGTCAGCACGCAGCCGCTCGGCGATCTTGTCAGCCAGCTCACGCGGCTTCGCCCTGGCGTCCTTGGCCAGGACCATCGCGGCATTGGTCGCCATGTCGCCATGGCTGGCATCGCGCGGCGGCTCGACCACGACGCGGGACAGGTCGACCCCGACGGGCCAATTGTCCTCGGCAGCAATGGCGGCACAAATGGCGTGCACGCGCGCCAGCACGCCGGCGAAAAGATGTGGTGAAGCAGGACTATCGGCCATGGCCGCCGCCTAACGCAAATCCGGGGTCGAGTCAAAAAGCCTTTGGTGCTCGATCAGGGCAAAACGGTCGGTCATTCCGGCAATGAAATTGCCGATCCGGCGGCTCCGTTCGGCTTCGGTCTCCTGCTCGGTGCCCTCGACCCATTCCGCCGGCAGGTCGCCCGGCGACTGACGGTAACGTTCGAACAGGTTGCGCACCACCTGTTCCGCATCACCCATGATCTGCATCACCCGCGGGTGGCGATACATCCGCCGATAGAGGAAGGCCTTGATCGCGGCCTCCTGCTCGGCCACCTCGGGCGGGAAGCCGACCAGCGGCGCGTCGTGATGGCGCACGTCATGGGCCGATTGCGGCTGCGCCGCCGCAAGGCGCCTCGTCGTCTCCGCGGACACCGCCCCGATGAAATGCGAGATCAGCTCGCGCACCAACTCGGCGCCGCGCCGCACCTCGTCGAGCCCGGGATAGTGCCGGTCGATATCGCCGATGATAGCCCCGGTCAGCGGCATCTCCTCGAGATCGTCGACGACGAACAGGCCGGCTCGCAGCCCGTCGTCGATGTCGTGGGCGTCATAGGCGATGTCGTCGGCAAATGACGCGATCTGCGCTTCCAGCGAGGCATAGCTCCAGAGCTCGAGGTCATAGGTCGTGTTGTAGTCGGCGATGCCGACCGGAATGCCGCTCTCGCGATAGCGCCCGACCGGCGCGCCGCTGGGCCCGGTCAGCGGGCCGTTGTGCTTGACGATGCCCTCGAGCGATTCCCAGGTCAGGTTCAACCCGCCGAATTCGGGGTAGCGATGCTCCAGCGAGGTCACGACCCGCAGCGTCTGCGCGTTGTGATCGAAGCCGCCATGCGCCTTCAGACACCCGTCGAGCGCCCGCTCCCCGGCATGCCCGAACGGCGGATGGCCGAGATCATGCGCCAGCGCCAGGGTCTCGGTCAGGTCCTCGTCGAGCCCAAGCTGGCGCGCCAGCGCGCGGGCGATCTGGGCCACCTCCAGCGAATGGGTCAGCCGGGTGCGGTAATGATCGCCCTCATGGAAGATGAACACCTGGGTCTTGTGTTTGAGGCGACGGAACGCGGTGGAATGGATCACCCGGTCGCAGTCGCGCCGGAACGGGCTGCGGGTCCGGCTTGGCGGCTCCGTGCACAGCCGGCCCCGGCTGCGATCGGGGTCGCAGGCATAGTGCGCGCGGGGGGCAGCCATTCCGACCGACACGGTATTTTAGTCCTTATCCATTTGATTCCACGGTGCGACGCACTTAACTATGTGATGGGCGGGATACCAAATGAATAGGGTATGACGCCGTCGACCGGAGACTGACCATGACTGCTGCCATTACCGTCAGCGAACGGGCCGCCCGCCGGATCGGGCAAATCCTCAGCAAAGAGGGTGACGGCGCCAAGCTGCGCATCTCGGTCGAGGGCGGCGGCTGCTCCGGCTTCCAGTACAAGTTCGATGTCGAGCGCACCCAGGCCGACGACGATCTCGTGATCGAGCGCGACAATGCCGTGGTGCTGGTCGATCCGGCCTCGGTGCCGTTCCTTGCCGGCTCGGAGGTCGATTTCGTCGACGATCTCATCGGCGCCTCGTTCCGCGTGGTCAACCCCAATGCCACGGCCTCCTGCGGCTGCGGCACCAGCTTCTCGATCTAAGTCTTCTCTCAGCATTCCGTTCGAGCTTCCGCGGAAGCTTGCGGTGGAGACGTCATGTCTGCCTCCGTCCTCGTCTGCACTTGGGAGGAAGCGCGCGAACGCTCGCGCGCCATCCGCCACAGCGTGTTCGTCGAAGAGCAAAGCGTGCCGGTGGAACTGGAGTGGGACGACATGGACGCGTCGAGCTGGCACGCGCTGGCGTTTGCCGAGGACGGCACGCCCGTGGCCACCGGCCGGCTGCTGCCGGACGGCCATATCGGCCGAATGGCGGTCCTCAAGGCCGCGCGCGGCACGGGCACGGGCGCCCGCGTGCTGGACGCGCTGATGGCCAAGGCGGCCGAACTCGGCTACCGCGAACTGATCCTCAACGCGCAGACGCACGCCGAGCCATTCTACGCGCGCGTCGGGTTCGAGCGGGTCGGCGAGGAATTCGAGGAGGCCGGCATCCCGCACATCGAGATGCGCAAACGCCTGGCGTAAGCGAAACGTCTGCCGATGAACGCGTGCGCCCCGTCACCTGGTCTAGGCGAACGGCACGTCGATGAACCGGAGTTGGATCGCCTTCGCGATCGCATGTGCTCTGTTCGAGGCGTTGAGGTGCATGATCGCACGCTTCACGTGGGAGCGCACCGTCTCGCAGGACAAGCCCAGGATCAGCGCGATGTCGTCCGAAGTCTTCCCCTGTGCGGCGAGGGACAGGCATTCCCTTTCGCGCGCGCTGAGCCACGCCTTCGTGGCCGTACTGTCGTTCCACGGCCACTTTCGAAGCAACGTGTTTTGAAAGTGGTGGCACAAGGTGAATAGCGCATTGACTGCCGGCGGTGACGATCCGTCTTGGTACGTGGTCGAGTTTTCCGAGATCGCACTCACGAACGCGAACGAACCGTTGGGCATGTGCAAGGGAATCGTGATGCCGTAGTGCAGATTCTTGTCATTGAGATGCTCGACGCATGCGCGCTCCCCGGCGCTCAGGCGTTCGCCTGTCTGCACATCAATCCATTTCAGCGGCAGCGTCGTGTTGAGGCAGAACCTGTAATAGGGGTCACACAGGTGGCTCCAGTGCCGATCCCAGCGGCTTGGGAAAGCGCGTGTCTTCACGAGCGGGGATGCGAGGCTTCCGTCCGGCAGCCTCGGCATGGCAGTCCGGCCATAGGCAAATGAAGAAAAGCCAAGGTCCACCAGGGCTTGATGCAGCGCGTCCAGAGCCGAGTCGAGATTCGTGGCCCGCTCGAGATTCGCCGCCAGGCCTCCCGTCGAGCCGTCCTGCACGGAGGCGGCACCTACCGGCACGAGAGACGTCATGGATCACCTCCCTTCTGCAGCCAGGGCCGCCGCAGGCACCTCCAACCGTTCTCCCGTGACCGGCTCGTGTCAAGGCAGGTGCATTAGGCGTTCAACTTTGGCCGGCGATCCTGCCAGGGGCGCGTGGCGCCTTCGAGCGCGGACGCGACGCGGAACACCTTCAGATCGTCATAGGCCGGACCGACGATCTGCATCCCCGTGGGAACGCCTGTTTGCGCGTCGAACCCCGTCGGGACCGACATGACAGGACAAGTGCCGACAAGATTGAACGGATACGTCATGAACCAACCGATGAACGGGTTCACCGGTTTCCCATTGATGGCGAGCGGTTCCTCGCTGCTGCGCCCGGCCACGATCTTCGTCGTCGCGGTCGTCGGGCAGATCAGTGCATCGTGGGTCTCGAAGATCTTTGTCAATGACGCGTACATCTTCTGGCGCACGAGGTTCAGGCCGTAGAACTTGGATACATCGACTTTCTTGCCTGCTTCGAGGATCTTGATGACATAGGGGTCTACGTCGTTCCTCGACTTGGTCAGAAGGCTTCCCGCCAGGGCATAGAAGACGCCTTCCCACCGGGTGTTCCATGCCTCTTCGATTTCCTTGGTCCAGCCGATATCGATTTCGTCGACCACGGCGCCGAGCGAACGCAGGACCGACGCAGCGTTGCGCGTGTTCTTCTCGACCTCGGGATCGACCGCGAAATAGCCCAGGTCCATGGACAGCGCGATCCTCATCCCGGCGATGCCGGCGAAGGTCGGCGGGATGACCACCTTGTCGCGCAGCGACGACATGTCGGCCGGATGCTGGCCGGATGTGACGTTCTGCATCAGCCCGCAATCGCCGACGCTGCGGGCGAGTTCGCCATAGTGGATCAGCCACTCGTTCGGGTGTTCGCGGTCGTTCGGGTTGCGGCCCCATGGCGGCTTGTAGCCGTACAAGCCGTTCATCGAAGCCGGGATGCGGATGGAGCCGCCTCCGTCCGTTCCGTCGGACAAGGTCGTGTAGCCGGCGGCCAGGGCCGCGCCGCCTCCGCCTGTCGAGCCGCCGGGGGTATATGCCGGGTTCCAGGGGTTATGCGTGACGCCCCAGAGTAAGGACGCGGTCACACCTGAATGCGCGAACTCCGGTGTCGTCGTGCGGCAATGCATGATCGCTCCGGCGGCGAGAAGACGCTCCACCGTCGGCGCGGATTGGTCCGGAACGAAGTCCTTGTAGAGCCGCGAGCCGTAGGTGGTGATCTTGCCCTTGACGGAGTGATAATCCTTGATGGCACACGTTATGCCTTCCAGCGGGCGGACCGGTTCGCCGCGCACGTACTTGCGCTCCGCAACCCGAGCCTGTTCCAGCGCCTCGTCGAAATAGGTGTACGTCAGCGCCTTGAGCGTCGGCTCCCACGCCTCGACCTGCTTGATCTGCGCAAGCAACAGTTCGACCGGCGATAGCGTCTTGGCCTTGAATCTCGTGATCGCCTCGCCCGCCGTCAGGTAGGCAATGTCGGCCACATCGACTTTTTCAGACGGCCCCGCGGCGGCCGCACGCGATGCTGCTGGCAGGACCAGCCCCGCGACGCCCGCAAGAGCGGCGATGCTCAAGAGCCGTCGACGCTCCAGATTCGGCTGGCCTTCAAAACTCTCGTACGAGGCTTGGCTCATGATCTCTCGTCTCCCTTTGGTGGAATCTGGTGAGCGACTGGACTGCTTGCGCCAATTCGACGCCGCGCGATCTCAAGTCGCAATTCCCCGAAAAGGTGAATCGAGATGACGAACGAGACGGAAATGCTGATGCGTCGTCAGAGAAAGCAACGCGGCGTGCGCGACGAGACTTGGATCACGGTCGCGGCCGAGTTGAAGCCGGTGCCGGACGGCACGCATCAGGCCGCCGAGAACGCCAGAGCAGACAGCGAGTAGCCGCGCGGCCGGCTGCTCGATAGACTGCCCGACACGCAGGCAGCACGGCATCATGCGCGCGCCTTCTGCTGTCCTATACACCACCAAGGAAATCGATATCCGGACACAAGATTGAAACACCCCGAACTTCCGCAATGAACCATCAACAAAATCAATATCTTGGAGAAACACTTGCGCATCGCGACCTGGAACGTCAATTCGATCCGGCAGCGGATCGAACATCTGATGAGCTGGCTCAAGGAATGCTCCCCGGACATCGTCTGCCTGCAGGAGATCAAGTGCGTCGACGAGGCGTTCCCGCGGCTCGAGATTGAATCGCTCGGCTACAACGTCGTCACCCACGGCCAGAAGACCTTCAACGGCGTCGCGCTGCTCTCGAAGCTGCCGTTCGACGAGACCAAATCGGGCTTGGCCGGCGATGACGAGGACGCCCACGCCCGCTTCCTCGAGGGCGTCGTCACGCTGAAGCACGGCGTGATCCGGGTCGCCTGCCTCTATCTGCCCAACGGCAACCCCGCGAACACCGACAAATATCCTTACAAGCTCAAATGGATGTCGAGGCTTCTTGAATACTCGAAGGAGCGGCTTAAGACCGAGGAGCCGCTGATCCTTGCCGGCGACTTCAACGTCATTCCGGCGGCGCGCGACGTTTACAATCCGGCGGCCTGGATCGACGACGCCCTGTTCCGCCCCCAGACCCGCGAAGCTTTCCAGTCGCTGCTCGGCCTCGGCCTCACCGACGCCCTGCGTGCGGTCAACGACGAGCCCGGCCAGTACACCTTCTGGGATTACCAGGCCGGTGCCTGGCAGAAGAACTGGGGTATCCGCATCGATCACCTGCTGATGTCCCCGCAGGCGAGCGACCGCCTGATCGATGTCGGCATCGACAGCTATGTACGCGCCTGGGAGAAGCCATCCGACCACGTCCCGGTCTGGGCCGACCTCGATTTCGAGACGGCATAGGGCTTCGTCAGAAGGTCAGCTGTACCTTCATCGCGCGTGAGCGGTCGCTGGCGAGCTCGAACGCATCGACCGCCGACTCGAACGGAACGGACGCCGACACCAGCGGCTTGAGGTCAACCAGCCCCTCGCCCATCAGCCGCAGCGCCAGCTCGAATTCGGGGTCGAACCGGAAGGTGCCGCGCAGCTGCAGCTCCTTGGCAACGATGGTGTTGATCGGCAGCATCACCTCGCCGCCGAGCCCCACCTGCACGATGATGCCGCCGGGCCGCAGCAGATCGAGCGCAGACCGCAGCGCAGCCTGGTTGCCCGAGGCCTCGAACAGCACGTCGAAATGGCCCTTGCCGGCCTTGTAGGGATCGAGCGCCGTGGTTTCCGTCGCGCTGTTGATCGCACGCGTCGCGCCGAGCGTGCGGACAGTCGCAAGCGGCGCCTCCGCGATATCGGTCGCGATGATCTCGGCAGCACCGCCATGGCGGGCGACCACCACCATCAGCGCCCCGATCGGCCCGCAGCCGGTCACCAGCACGCGCTTGCCGAGCAGGCTGCCAGCCTGGCGACCGGCATGCAGGCAGACGGCAAAGGGCTCGGCCATCGCGGCCTCGGCGAAAGACAGGCGGTCGGCGATCGGGATCGCCTGCGTGGCGTCGACCGTGATGAACTCGCGAAAGCCGCCCTGCACGTGGGGAAAACGCATCGCGCTGCCAAGGAAGCGCATGTCGGTGCACTGGTTGCGCATGCCTTCGCGGCAATAGGCGCACTGTCCGCAGGGCAGGCTCGGATTGACCGCGACCCGCATCCCCGGACGCAGATCGGCAACACCGGTGCCGACATCGGCGATGGTCCCCGAGATCTCATGCCCGAGCGCCATCGGCTGTTGGATCCGCACCGTGCCGAAGCCGCCATGGTGATAGTAGTGCAGGTCCGAGCCGCAGATGCCGCCGGCTGCGATCTTCACCCGCACCTGATGCGGCGCCGGCGCCGGATTTTCGAAATTGTCGATCCGAAGATCGTGCGGGGCGTGGATGACGACGGCGCGCATGGATTCAATCCCTCGGTTGATGGCCGACCGGAACGCTTCAATCACATCGCCGCCAGCATTCCGCCGTCGACATAGATGGTCTGCCCGTTGACGTAGTTGGACGCCTCCGACGCCAGGAAGATTGCGGCGCCGACCAGCTCGTCGGGCTTGCCCCAGCGCTTGGCCGGGACGCGCGACATCAGCCAGTTGTTGAACTCGGGGTTCGACATCAGCGCCTCGTTCATGTCGGTCAGCATGTAGCCGGGACCGATCGCGTTGGCCTGGATGCCGCTCTGCGCCCA
Source organism: Bradyrhizobium jicamae (assembly GCF_018130215.1). GTDB lineage: Bacteria > Pseudomonadota > Alphaproteobacteria > Rhizobiales > Xanthobacteraceae > Bradyrhizobium > Bradyrhizobium jicamae_A. The sequence goes on along the minus strand of NZ_JAFCKQ010000009.1, from coordinate 98,039 downwards.
TTCGACAGCCATCGATCGCGTCAGGTTTCTGATGCCGCCCTTCGCCGCGGTGTAAGGCGCGATGGTGGGCCGCGCCAATTCGCTGCCGAGCGAGCCGATGTTGATGATCTTGCCGCGCTTGCGGGGGATCATCCGCCTGGCCGCCTCGCGCCCGGCGATGAAGGCACTGGTCAGGTTGGTCTCGATCACCTTGCGCCATTCCTCCGTGGTGAACTCGACCAGCGGCTTGCGGCGCTGGATGCCGGCATTGTTGACGAGGATGTCGACGGCGATGCCCTCGCGATCGAAACGCTCGAAGGCACCGACCACCGCCGGCTCGTCGGTGACGTCGAAGGCGACGCCGTCGGCCTGGTGTCCGGCGGCGCGAAACTCGGCGACGGTCTTCTCGACCCGGTCAGGATCGACGCCGTTGATGATCAGCCGTGCGCCGGCCTTCGCCATGCCCTCGGCGATGGCACGGCCGAGGCCGCGGGAGGAGCCGGTCACGAGCGCCGTGCGGCCGGAAAGATCGAACAGTGCGGTGCTCATTGCAAAGGTCCTCACACGTTGGAGCGGCGAACCGTCAGGTCGGAACGGTCGAACACCGCGGGAAGCAGGTCGACGCCGAGCCCCGGCCCTTCCATCGGATAGACGTAGCCATCCTTGATCACGGGCATGGTGGTGACAAGCTCGTTGTACCAGCCCTTGTAGAACGCACGCACGGATTCCTGGATCAGCGTGTTGGGCTGGCTGAACGACATGTGGATCGCGGCGATGAAGCCGACCGGCCCGATGCAGTCATGCGGTGCGAACGGCCGGTGATAGGTCTCCGCCATTGCCGCGATCTTGCGGCCTTCGGTGAGACCGCCGGTCCAGCACAGATCGGCCATCACCACATGCATGGCGTCGCGGTCGAGCATGTCCTTGTAAGGAAAACGCGAGCCGAGTGTCTCGCTGGCGCAGACCCAGACGTCGGTCGAGCGCGCATATTCCGCGAGCGCCTGCGGCGAGTTCATCCGGATCGGATCCTCGTACCAGGTCGGCTTGTAGGGCTCGAGCGCACGCGCGATCTGCTTGGCGGTCGGCAGGTTCCACAGCGAGTGGAGTTCGACCATGATCTCCATCCGGTCGCCGACCGCCTTGCGGATCTTCTCGAACGGCTCGATCGCCTGCTTCATCTGCGCCGCAGTGATGTAGAGGCCGTTGTTCTCCTGCGCCGGCGGATCGAACGGCCAGATCTTCATCGCCGAGATGCCGCTCTCGAGCAGGCTTTCGGCGAGCGCATCGGCGCGGGTCATGAAGGCGTCGAGGTCCTCGTAGGGGCCCTGCGCCTCGCCCAGGTTCCAGTTCGACACCGGGCGGATATTGGTGGAGCGGACATATTTGGTGCCGGCGCAGGTGTTGTAGATGCGCTGCTTGTCGCGGCAGAGGCCGCCGAGCATCTGGTGCACCGGCTGTCCGCAGACCTTGCCGAACAGATCCCACAGCGCAATGTCGATCGCCGACGCCGCGCGATACTCGACGCCTGTCGAGGACTGCGCCATCGGCAGATTGAGCATGTCGCGATGGATCGCCTCGATGTGGAGCGGATTGCGGCCGAGCAACCGGCCGGCAAAGGTGTCGTGGATCTGCGCTTCGACCGCGCCCGCGCCGTAGAAGGTCTCGCCCAGCCCGATCAGCCCGGTGTCGGTATGTACCCGAACCCAGATCACATTGGCGAATTCATCCGTGCGCAGGGTCTCGATCGAGGTGATCTTCATCGCGATGTCCTCCCGGAGCCCGCGTCGAGCGGGTCCATGTTCTTGATTGCAGGTGTCCCGTTGATACGGCTGCTTGGAGGCCGGCATCGATCCGCGCCTGCTCGATTGCAGCATCGAGTCGCTGCTCGGCGCGTGATTTGAAGGGACCACAGGACATACGGCAACGCGGTGGCTGCCGCGTCGGGGATCAGTCGCGGCGACCCTGCACCCAGTGCTCGAGCATCTGGAGCGCCATGGTCTTGTCGTCCTCGGATGCCTTCGCGACGGCCCGGTTGTAGTTTTCCTTGATCCAGGTCTCTTCAGGCGTCGCGCTGTCACGCGCCAGGGTCAGCCACATCAGGCCACGCGCGCGCTGCGGTGGCAGGCGGTCGCCGTTGAACAGCATCTGGCCGAGCAGCGCCTGCGCCTGGTGCTGGCCCTTCTGGGCGGCCAGGTTGAGCCATCGCGCGCCATAACGGAAATCGTCCCGCGAGGCGTCCGGCGTCTTCAGGTACAGCCGTGCCAGGTCGTATTGAGCGTCGGCATTGCTGAAATAGGATGCGGCATAGGAGAGCATCTCCCGCGCGCGCTCGGGGTCGGCCTTGATCTTGGAGTTTGGAATGCCACTGAGATAGTAGCGGCCAAGCGCGACGAAGGCGTTGGCCACGACCGAGGCTTGCGGCCCCATAGGGTTGTCCTCGGCGTGCGCATTGGCAATTCGGCTGAAATATTCGAATGCGCGCAGGTCGTCCTGGGCGACGCCGTCGCCATCGGCATACATCTTGCCGAGCTTCCACTGCGCGATCGGATGGCCGCTTTCGGCCAGCGACATCACGGTGGAGTTCGGGATCGCGTCAGCCGGGTCGGCCGAGGCAGAGGTTGCCGGGGCTGCGGTCCGCTTGAGGGCCCCGGCCGTGCCGGGCTGCGGCGACACCACCGGAAGCGCGGTGTCCTTGGCGTTGACAGGGGCTCCGTCGAATCCGAATCCGGGGCCCGCCACCGGAATGGCCCCTAACGCCAACGCCAATATCGTACGCCTAAACGTCCGCATAACACTGTTTCTCGTGCGCGCCACCCGGATGGGTGACAGCGCCATCCACCGCCGGCCCCACTTGCTCGGCGTACTTCCACAGCGCACCAGTTGTATGGTTCGTCGCGCGGGGGGCCCATTTGGTCTTACGATTTGCGAGCTCTGCGTCGCTCAATTTTACGTTAAGTACTCCGGCGTCGGCATCGATCTCGATGATGTCGCCGTCCTGCAACAGGGCGATCGGCCCGCCGACCGCCGCCTCCGGCCCAATATGGCCGATGCAGAAGCCGCGGGTGGCGCCCGAGAACCGTCCGTCAGTGATCAGGGCGACCTTGCCACCCATGCCCTGCCCGGTCAGCGCAGCCGTGGTCGCCAGCATCTCCCGCATGCCGGGGCCGCCCTTCGGGCCCTCGTAGCGGATCACGATGACCTCGCCTTCCCGGTAGGTGCGCTTCTGGACGGCCTCGAAGGCATCTTCCTCACGGTCGAAGCACCGGGCCGGACCGGTGAACTTCAGACTGGACATGCCCGCGACCTTCACGATCGCACCCTCCGGAGCGAGATTACCCTTCAACCCGACAACGCCACCGGTAATGGTGATCGGCTTGTCAGCGGGCCGCACCACATCCTGGTGCGGATTCCATTTCACGCCTTTGAGGTTTTCAGCGATCGTTCGGCCCGTGACGGTCAAGCAATCCCCGTGCAGGTGGCCATTATCGAGCAGCGTCTTCATCAACAGCGGAATGCCGCCAACTTCGAACATGTCTTTGGCAACATAACGGCCGCCCGGCTTCAAATCCGCGACGTAAGGAGTCTTTTTGAAGATTTCTGCAACATCGAACAAATTGAACTTGATCCCGCACTCATGCGCGATCGCCGGCAGGTGTAGCGCGGCATTGGTCGAACCACCTGAGGCTGCAACCACAGCCGCAGCATTTTCAAGGGCTTGGCGGGTGACGATGTCACGGGGCCTGATGTTCTTCTCGATCAGCTCCATCACCTTCTCGCCTGCCGCGGCGCAGAAGGAGTCCCGGATCTCGTAAGGCGCAGGAGCCCCGGCCGAATACGGCAGCGCGAGCCCGATCGCCTCCGAGACGGTGGCCATGGTGTTGGCGGTGAACTGGGCTCCGCAGGCACCGGCCGAGGGGCATGCCACCCGCTCGATCTCGTCAAGATCCTCGTCCGACATGGCGCCGACCGAGTGCTTGCCGACCGCCTCGAACATGTCTTGCACAGTGACCGGCTGCCCGCGGAAGTTGCCGGGCAGGATCGAGCCGCCATAGATGAAGATCGAGGGCACGTTGAGGCGGACCATCGCCATCATCATGCCCGGAAGCGACTTGTCGCAGCCGGCGAGCCCGACGAGCGCGTCATAGGAGTGGCCGCGGACGGTGAGTTCGACCGAATCGGCGATGCATTCGCGCGACGGCAATGACGAGCGCATGCCGTCATGGCCCATCGCGATGCCGTCGGTAACGGTGATGGTGCAGAACTCGCGCGGCGTGCCGCCGGCCGAAGCCACGCCCTTTTTCACGGCCTGCGCCTGGCGCATCAGCGAGATGTTGCAGGGCGCGGCTTCATTCCAGCATGAAGCAACGCCGACAAACGGTTGATGAATCTGGGCTGTCGTCAGCCCCATGGCATAGAGATAGGAGCGATGCGGCGCGCGTTCGGGCCCCTCCGTCACGTGACGGCTCGGCAGCCTGCCCTTGATGTTCGTCTTGGCGTCCATCGCGAACCTGTCTCCAGCCTCCCTTCTCACAACGCGGGAAGGAGCAAAAGTTCTCCCGTCGTCGCGAGCGCTGGCAATTCAGCTTTATGAACATCCTTTCACGGCTGGGTGTGGCCAAAAAGCGGCGTGAATGCTGGCTACCTGTTTTTAAGGTTAAATGTCGGCAACTGTTGCGACGGGATCACAATCGTGGCCGCCAGGCAACCATCTATTATGAATCCTTATGGGCGTCGGGACAGATGAGATATGAAATTGCAATCCAGCCGAAAGCACTCTCTCAAGTTGCAGGCCGAGCTGAACTCGCTCAGATCCGCTCCGGCAAATGGTAAGTGTATGGATCGGACGGGCCGCCCTTTCCGCGCCTTAGCAGCCAGCCTTTCGCGACGAGCTTGCGGCACGTCGGATTGACCCGCTGCTGGGTCGCCCCTTCGCGCCCGAAAAGGCGCTCGGCGAGTTGATCCTCGGTTTGGCCGGGGTTTGAGCGCACCTCGCGCAAGATGTTTTCGGCAACAGTCATTCAGCCTCCCGCAGGGTCTCGCGGTGGCTGCATACCAATTTTTGGCGTTGCCGCGCGTCCCAACTTGTTTCTGGGTGTATCTCCAGATCGATACCGGGAGCTACGCCGGTTTATTCCGGTCGCGCGACACCGGGATGACGAGATGAGTGTCAGGGATATCCGTCGCCCGGCGTCTCGACCTCGACCACATCGATCCGCGATACCGACTTGCCCTTCCGCAACTCGGCAAACGACGTCGCCGCGCTCAGGCAGAACAGCGTCCGCCGGTCCGCCCCTCCGAGCGCGCAGGCCAGCGCGCGCCGGCCGGGCACGGCGATCCGCTCACGCTCGCCGCCGTCGCTGCCGACCCGGATGAAGGCGTCCTCGGTAAAGGATGCGACCCAGGTGGATCCGTCGCGATCGAGGCAGATGCCGTCGGGAGCGTTCATGCAGCCGAACCTGCCACGAAGGTGCAAGCCACCGTCGGGCGCAATGTCGTAGTCGGCCAGGCACGCGCCATCCATTTCGGCAACGACAAGCCGGCGATGATCCGAAGAGACGGCAATGCCGTTCGGAAAACGCAAGCCGTCAGCGACGACACGCGCGCTGCCATCCGGCATCACCAGGATGATGCGGCCGACGGCGCCGCGGCCCTCAGGCGGCGGCAGGTCGAAGCCGAGATCGCCGACATAGGCGCGGCCCTGCCCGTCCACGATCATGTCGTCGATCGTGCCCTTGGCGAGTTGCGAAAGGTCGGCGTAAAGGGAGAGCTTGCCATCCGAAAATCGCAGCAGCCGCTTCCTGAACATCGTTAGCACCACGATGTCGCCGCCAGGGAGCGTGCCGAGGCCGCACGGCGTATCGTCTGTCACCTCGGCATGCTGCTGCAACTCACCCGCCGGACTGACGCTGAGCAGCGTCCGCGCCATGCAGTCGACAAACCATAGCCGCCCGTCGTGCCAGCGCGGTCCCTCGAAATAGCGGCCGCCATCATGGATGGTTTTCATTGCAGCCGCCGTCATGACCGGAAACCATAAATCGCGAGCCGGACGATGGGCAAGCACGGCGTCAACAGATCAATCCACGACATCGGCAATTCCCCGATCGGCAACGCGCCAAGGCTACATCCGGTCTGATGCCACGGATAGCGCAGGAACGGGCCTGCAAGATTGCGGGTTCCCTTCGGGTTCCGCGCGGTTCCCTTGGGGTTCCACAGCTTGCGTTCCACATTTCGCCGCCTTTTCCCTGTTGAGTTGCGTCCGCTTTAACGGTTGCGAATCAAGGGTGCGATAAACTGCGGTCCGTTGTGCCGCGTATGATGCGATCTGTTTGTGCCTGATGGTTTCGCAGGGGGGACCAGGGAATGAACCGTTGCCTACGTCCGCTGGCGTGTTTCGCCACAGTCGCCGCGCTTGCCCTGCTGCCGGTCAAGGCAGCTGCGAAATCCCATCACCAGACGAAGAGCGCGCACGCCCCTGACAAGAAGGGCAGTGACAGGAAAGCCGCGGGCACGAAGGCGGCGCACCACGCGCGCGAGGCCGCATCCGGCAAGCGCCGGCACGCGAAGCACGGTGGTAGTGGCCGCAAGTCCGCGAAATCAAAGTCGTCGGACTCCAAATCGGCAGAGTCCAGGAAATCTCCGGCGACGGACGAAGCGCCCGCTCCCGAACTCTCCGGCGACCTCGCCGCCGTCAAGGACGCGATCATCGCCGCCCGCAAGGGCAAGACCGGCGACGCGACGGAGATCCAGTACCGGATCACCGATCCCGTCGGCCGCAAGCTCGTTGAGTGGTACCTGCTGCGCCACTCCGAGTCGAACGCCCCCTTCAGTCGCTACGCCGCGTTCATTTCAGCCAATCCGGATTGGCCGAGCGTCGCGATGCTGCGCCGGCGCGCGGAGGCGCGGATGTGGCAGGAGCGCAGCGACGCCGCCACGGTGCACGGCTTCACGCTCGATCAGCCCGCCAGCGCCAAGGGCAAGTTCGCGCTCGCTCGCGTGCTGCTGGCCGAGGGCGACCGCGATGGTGCGACGCGGCTGGTGCGAGAGGCCTGGCGGTCGGAGGACCTGTCCGATCGCAGCGAGAGCGACGCCCTTGACGCGTTCAAGGACCTGTTGACCCGCGACGACGATCGCGCGCGCATGGACAAGCGGATCGGCGCCAAGGACCTCGCCGGTGCGCGGCGCGCCGCCAAGCTGCTCGGCAGCGACGAACTCGCAATCGTCAAGGCCTGCGCCGCGGTCCGCGGCCAGTCGAGCAAGGCGGAGGACGCGCTCGACAATGTCCCGGCCGACGCCCGCCGTGATCTCGGCTACACGCTCTGCCGCATCCAGTGGCTGCTGGCAAAGAACAGGATCGATGACGCGGCCCGCGTAACCATCGCGGCAGCGCCGGAGACGATGGCGCAGCAGGATACCGACCAGTGGTGGCGTGATCGGCGCCTGCTGGCCCGCAAGCTGCTCGATGAGGGCAAGTACCAGACCGCCTATGACGTGATCCGCCCTGCGGCCGCGCCCGACAATCCGTACTACCGCTCCGACATGCACTTCATGAGCGGCTGGATCGCACTGCGCTATCTCGACGATGCCAGGACCGCCGCCGCGCATTTTGCGCGGATCGATGAGGGCCAGAGCAATCCGACCGTGCTGTCGCGCGCCGCCTATTGGCGCGGCCGCGCCGCCGAGGCGCTCGGCAACACTGCCGCGATGCGCGCCAACTACGAGGCTGCCGCGCGCTATCCGACCGCCTATTACGGCCAGTTGGCGCTCACCAAGCTCGGGCGCGACGCGGTCGTCCTGCATGCGCCCTCGCCGGCCGCCATCGCCGGCAACGGCGCGGACGACGAGCGGGTCCGCGCCGCCGACATGCTCTACGCCATCGGCGAGCCCGACGTGGTGCTCTATTTTGTCGCCGACCTTGCCGAGGAAAGCTCCGACGTCGCCATGCTCGAGGCGCTGGGCGAGCTCACCGGCCGCCACAACGACGCCCGCGCCATGTTGCAGCTCGGCAAGATCGCGCTCGGGCGCGGCCTCGCCTTCGACCACTACGCCTTCCCGATCATCGGCATTCCCAAGCATTCACCGATCGCCCCCGATATCGGGCGCAGCATGACCTATTCGGTGGCGCGCACCGAAAGCGCGTTCGACCAGCGCGACAAGTCATCGGCCAACGCCGTCGGGCTGATGCAGGTGACGCCGGAAGCCGGGCGCGACACCGCAAAGCGCTTCGGCGTCAGCTATGACTGGGATCGCATGGTGTCAGATCCCGTCTACAACACCCAGATGGGTGCGGCGGAGCTCAGCGCGCTGCTGTCGGAATATCACGGCTGCCACATCATGACCTTCGCCGGCTACAATGCCGGCCGCGGCCGCGTCCGCGACTGGGTCAAGGCCTATGGCGATCCACGTGATCCCAACGTCGATCCGGTCGATTGGGTGGAGCGGATTCCGATCTCGGAGACGCGCAACTACGTGCAGCGCGTGATGGAGAATTTTGCGGTGTACCGCGCGCGGTTCGAGGACGCCGGCGCAGCGATGGCAAAGAGCGATCAACCTGCCATGAGGCAGGAGACGAATGCGGCGCCGTCGCAGTAGATCGTCACGTCGTCCCGGCCTTCGCCGGGACGACGCCGTGGATGGATCGCGCCTTAATCCACCTTCACATTGGCGGCCTTGATGATCGGCCACCATTTCGCGATCTCGGCCTTCTGCCAGGCGCCGAGCGCCTCGGGTGTCAGCTGGTCCTTGGGCGGGATCTGCAGGCCCAGATCCTCCAGCTGCTTCTTCACGGCTGGATCGCTCATCGCCTCGACCGCCGCGGCATTGAGCCTGGCCACGATTTCCTTGGGCGTACCCTTGGGCACCCAGAGGCCCGACCACAGGGTCATGTGCAATCCTGCCAGCCCTGCCTCATCGACGGTCGGGATATCGGGCGCGCTTTCGACCCGCTTGGTGTCGGTGACCGCGTAGGCGCGGATGGTGCCGGCGCGGACCTGGTTGATCGAGTTCGAGATCTGGTCGACGATGATGTCGATCTGGCCCGCGACGAGGTCGTTCAGCGCCGGCCCCGTGCCGCGATACGGCACGTATTGCAGCTTGATGCCCGAAACTTTCTCGAAATAGAGCCCGGCGATGTGGCTGCCGCTGCCGGCGCCGGCGGTGCCCGCGGTCGGCGGCTGCGGCCGCGACTTCAGCCAGGCCAACAGCTCCTTCAGCGATTTGGCGGGCACATCCTTCTTGCTGACGATGATCATCGGATTGCTCGGCAGCAGCACCACCGGCTCGAGGTCGGCGACAAGGTCATAGCCGAGCTTGTAGATCGCGCCGTTCGCGACATGGGTGCCGAGATGGCCGAACGAGACGGTGTAGCCGTCCGGCTTGGCGCGCACGGCGCGGCCGACGCCGATCGAGCCCGCCGCCCCCGTCACGTTCTCGACGAGCAGCACCTCGCCGAGCGACCGCTTCATGCGCTCGCCGAGGATGCGCGCCACCGCATCCGACGGCCCGCCGGCGGCGAACGGCACGATGATGGTGATGGGATGCGAGGGGTAGATTTGGGCAAGCGCCGGCCTGGCAACGACCAGGACCGCAGCCAACACGGCCAGAACCAGCTTCCGCATCACGCCCTCCGAGATTTTCGACCGCCGTCATTGCGAGGAGCCAGGCGACGAAGCGATCCATGCTTCCGCGCGCATGGCACGTTGGATTGCTTCGCTGCGATCGCAATGACGATCGGCGATCACTGCCTAGAACTGCGAATAGTCGATCGGCTTGTGGCGATCGAGCGCGCGGGTGACCGGCGGCAGCGGGTACTTCAAACCGCTTGCGCAGTTGAACAGCATCACGCGATCGTTCTTCGTCACCCGGCCGTCGGCGAGGCTCTGGGTGTAGGCGGCGTAGGTCGCGGCGCCCTCGGGGCACAGCAACAGGCCTTCCTCGCGCGCAACCTCGTTCAGCGCGGCCGAGATCTTGTCGTCGTCGACCGCAATGGCAAAGCCCTTGCTCGCGCGCACCGCGCGCAGGATCAGGAAGTCACCGATCGCCTGCGGCACGCGGATGCCGGACGCGATGGTGTGGGCGTCTTCCCAGCGAGCCGCATGCTCGGTACCGGCGTCATAGGCGCGCACCATCGGCGCGCAGCCGGAGGCCTGCACCGCGACCATGCGCGGGCGTTTCGAACCGATGAAGCCGATCGTCTCGAGTTCATCGAACGCCTTCCACATGCCGATCAGGCCGGTTCCGCCGCCGGTCGGATAGAAGATCACGTCGGGCACCTCCCAGCCGAGCTGCTCGGCGAGCTCGAGGCCCATCGTCTTCTTGCCTTCGATCCGGTACGGCTCCTTCAGCGTCGAGGTGTCGAACCAGCCGACCTTGGCCTTGCCCTCACCGACGATCTTGCCGCAATCGTCGATATAGCCGTTGACGCGGTAGACGGTCGCGCCCTGCAGCTCGATCTCGCTGACATTCACCTCCGGCGTGTCGGCAGGGCAGAAGATCGTGGTCTTGATGCCGCACGAGGTGGCATAGGCCGCGAGCGCCGCGCCGGCATTGCCGTTGGTCGGCATCGCCATATGCTTGATGCCGAGCGCCTTGCCCATCGACACCGCCATCACCAGGCCACGCGCCTTGAACGAGCCGGTCGGCAGCCGCCCCTCATCCTTGACGATGATCTCGCCGCCACCGAGTCTTGCTGAAAGCTTCGGCAGCCGGATCAGCGGCGTCGTCACCTCGCCGAGGCTGACGATATCCTTGCATTTGCGCACCGGCAGCAACTCGCGGTAGCGCCACATGTCGGCCGGCCTCTCGGCCAGCGAATCCTTGGTGAGCGCCTTCTTCACGCCGTTGAGGTCGTAGCGCACCAGCAGCGGCTTGCCGGCCTTGGACAGGTTGTGCACCTGGTCGGCTGGATAGTGATCGCCTTCCATCGCGCATTCGAGATGGGTGACGAAGGTCGGGCGTTCGATGGTGAGGTTGTCGTTGTCTTTCACGGCTTTTGTCTTTCTTGTTTTGCCAACAGCATTTCCTGAATCATCGTGAGGATCGCCGGCGACGAAGCAATCCATGGCGCGACGAGCGGTAGAAGGACTGCTTCGCTCGCAATGACGCCGGAATCAGATGTTCAGCACGCGCCCATATGCGTCGAGCACCGCTTCCTTCATCATTTCCGACAGCGTCGGATGCGGGAACACGGTGTGCATCAGCTCTTCTTCCGTGGTCTCCAGGTTCATCGCCACGACGTAGCCCTGGATCAGCTCGGTGACCTCGGCGCCGATCATGTGCGCGCCCAGCAATTGGCCGGTCTTCTTGTCGAACACCACCTTGACGAGGCCCTGGTCCTCGCCGAGCGCGATCGCCTTGCCGTTGCCGACGAAGGGGAAGCGTCCGACGCGGATTTCGCGGCCGCCCTCTTTCGCCCTCGCCTCGGTGAGGCCGACAGAGGCGACCTGCGGGTGGCAATAGGTGCAGCCCGGAATCAGGTTCTTGTCCATGGCGTGCGGATGCAGGCCCTTGATCGCCTCGACGCAGATCACGCCCTCATGTTCGGCCTTGTGCGCCAGCATCGGCGGACCGGCGACGTCGCCGATCGCGTAGATACCGGGAACGTTGGTCTTGCCGTAACCGTCGATCACGATGCAACCGCGATCGGTCTTCACGCCGAGCTTCTCCAACCCGAGATCCTCGATATTGCCGACCACGCCGACCGCCGAGATCACGCGCTCGAACTCAACCGCTTGCTGTGCCTTGCCGTCGTCGATGGTCGCGACCACGCTGTCGGCCTTCTTCTCCAGTTTTGTCACCTTGGTCGAGGTCAGGATCTTGATGCCCATCTTCTCGAAGCGTTTCCGCGCGAGCCCTGCGATCTCGGCATCCTCGACGGGCAGGATCTGCGGCAGCACCTCGACCACGGTGACGTCTGATCCCATGGTGTGGAAGAACGAGGCGAACTCGATGCCGATCGCGCCCGAGCCGACCACCAGGAGCGATTTAGGCATCCGCTCCGGCACCATCGCCTCGAAATAAGTCCAGACCAGCTTCTTGTCGGGTTCGAGCCCCGGCAGCACGCGCGGCCGCGCGCCGGTGGCGACGATGATGTGCTTGGCCTGATAGGTACCCTCGCCGAGCGCGCCCTTGGGCGCATCGACGTCGGACTTCTTCACCGTGATCTTGCCGGGCGCATCGATCGAGGCCGCGCCCCAGATGATCTGAACCTTGTTCTTCTTCATCAGGAAGCCGACGCCGTCATTGAGCCGCTTCGACACCCCGCGCGAGCGCTGCACCACCGCCTTCGGATCGTAGGAGACCTTCTCCGCCGACAGCCCGTAATCCTTGGCATGCTGCATGTAGTGGTAGATTTCAGCCGACCGCAGCAGCGCCTTGGTCGGAATGCAGCCCCAGTTCAGGCAGATGCCGCCGAGATAGGACTTCTCGACGATCGCGGTCTTGAAGCCGAGTTGCGCGGCGCGGATCGCCGTCACATAGCCGCCGGGGCCGGAGCCGATGATGACGACGTCGAAGGATGTATCGGCCATTACCTGTACTCCTGCCAGACCGTGCCAAGCAGCACGGACCAAACCAGCGCGAACGCGCCGGTCCCGATGATCATGATCCTGAACTGGATCGTGGATATGAGGTCGCGGTTAACCGCGACGAGCAACGCGATGGCGATGGCGGCGAGGAGGACGTACGGACCGTAGATCGCGTACATGGCCGATTCTCGTCAAACCATCATCATCACGGGATTCTCGATCAGCTGCTTGAAGGCGCCGATCAGCTCGGCGCCGAGCGCACCGTCGATCGCGCGATGATCGCAGGACAGGGTCACGCTCATGATGTGCGCGATCTCGATCTTGCCGCCGCGCACCACCGGGCGCTCCTCCGAGGTGCCGACCGCAAGGATCGACGCATGCGGAGGATTGATGACGGCGGTGAAGTGGTTGATGCCGTACATGCCGAGGTTCGACACGGCCGTGGTGCCGCCCTGATATTCTTCCGGCTTCAGCTTGCGGGCCCGCGCGCGCGCCGCAAAATCCTTCATCTCGTTGGAGATGGTCGAGAGCGTCTTGGTCTCGGCCTTGCGGATGATCGGGGTGATCAGGCCACCCGGCATCGCCACCGCGACGCCGACGTCGGAATGCTTGTGCTTCAGCATGCCGCCCTCGGTCCAGCTCACATTGCAGTTCGGGATCTTCTGCAATGCGACCGCCATCGCCTTGATGACGAAATCGTTGACCGAGATCTTGTAGAGCGGCTTCTTCTCCTTGTCCTTCGGCGCCGCGGCGTTGATCTCCTCGCGCGCGGCGAGCAGCTTGCCGATGTCGCAGTCGATGGTGAGGTAGAAGTGCGGGACGTTCTGCACCGACGCGGTCAGGCGCTGCGCGATGGTGCGGCGCATGCCGTCATGCGGCACGACCTCGTAGCTTCCCGGCTCGAACAGCGCGAGGATCTGCTTGTCCGACATCGACGGCGCGATGCTCGGCCCGGCTGCGGACGGCGCGGCCGGCGGCGCCTTCAGGCCCTTGCCGGACTTGGCGTCCTCGACGTCACGCGCGACGACCCGACCATGCGGACCGGTGCCGGCGATGCGGCCAAGTTCGATGCCGGCTTCCTTGGCCAGCCGGCGCGCCAGCGGTGACGAGAAGATGCGGGCGTGACCGTTGGCCTGTGCCGCCGGAGCAGCAGTCGGCTGCGGCGCCGGTGCGGCAGGCTTCGGTGCGGGTGCAGCGGCAGGCGCAGCCGCCGGTGCGGCAGCCGCAGCTGGCGCTGCGGGCTTCGGTGCTTCCGCGGGTTTCGGGGCGGGCGCAGCCCCTGCTCCGGCGCTCGCCGCCTTCACATCCTCACCGTCGCCGGCCAGCACCGCGATCACGTCATTGACCGGAACGTCCTGAGTGCCCTCGGGCACCAGGATCTTGGCGATCGTGCCTTCGTCGACGGCTTCGACTTCCATCGTGGCCTTGTCGGTCTCGATCTCGGCGATGACGTCGCCGGACTTGACCTTGTCGCCCTCTTTCTTGAGCCACTTGGCGAGGTTGCCCTTTTCCATCGTGGGCGACAGCGCGGGCATGAGAATGTTGATCGGCATTGTCAGTGACCTTGTTGCGACCGCGGCATGGTCTTGCCCATGTCGGTCGGCCGGGCGATTTCGGCTTCGAACATCTCGACGATGCGCGCGAGCGCTTCGTCCTCGGTGTATTCGCTTTCGCGCGCGTAGGCGCGCGCGGCGTGTCGGGCAATGTCGACGAGCATCAGGCCCCACATGTCCGGCTCCTCGAAGGCGCGCTGGAACGCAATCGACAGGCCGCCATCGACGACGAAGGCGCGCAGCACCTCGATGGCATCGTCGCGGCCCATCACGTCAGGCGGCAGCGGCTGCTCCTTGGGACCGGACATGGTCTTACCGATAGGACACGGCCTTGGCGGCCGCGACCACCTCGGCGACGGACGGCAATGCGAGCTTCTCGAGATTGTGCGCATAAGGCATCGGCACGTCCTTGCCGGAGACGCGCGTGACCGGCGCATCGAGATAGTCGAAGGCGTGCTCCATGATGCGCGCGGCGACCTCGGCGCCGACGCCGCTCTGCTGCCAGCCCTCTTCCACGGTGACGGCCCGGCCGGTCTTCTTCACCGAGCTGATGATGGTCTCGGTGTCCATCGGGCGGATGGTGCGCAGGTCGATGACCTCGGCCTCGATACCTTCCTTGGCGAGTTCGTCGGCAGCCTTCAGCGCATAGGACATGCCCATCGACCACGAGATCAGGGTAACGTCCTTGCCGGCGCGCGCAATTCGCGCCTTGCCGATCGGCACCACGAAGTCCGCAAGCTTCGGCACCTCGCCGGTGTGGCCGTACAGCACCTCGTTCTCGAGGAAGATCACCGGGTTGGGATCGCGGATCGCCGCCTTCAGCAGGCCCTTGTAGTCGGCGGCCGAATACGGCGCGATCACCTTCAGGCCGGGCACCTGCGAATACCAGGCGGCATAGTCCTGACTATGCTGGGCAGCGACGCGCGCCGCGGCGCCGTTGGGGCCGCGGAATACGATCGAGCAGCCCATCTGGCCGCCGGACATGTAGAGCGTCTTGGCGGCGGAGTTGATGATCTGGTCGATCGCCTGCATGGCGAAATTCCAGGTCATGAACTCGACGATCGGCTTCAGGCCGGCCATCGCCGCGCCGACGCCGATTCCGGCAAAGCCATGCTCGGTGATCGGCGTGTCGATCACGCGGCGTGCGCCGAATTCCTGCAACAGGCCCTGGGTCACCTTGTAGGCGCCCTGATATTCCGCGACCTCCTCGCCCATGATGAAGACGTCGCCGTCGCGGCGCATCTCCTCGGCCATCGCATCGCGCAGTGCCTCGCGGATGGTCTGGGTGACCATCTCGGTGCCGGCCGGCACCTCGGGATCGGGCGCGGCAACGGCGACCGGAGCCGCGGGCGCCGCCTCCGGCTTCGGCGCGGGCGCTTCGGCCTTGGCTTCGGCAGGCGCCTCGGCCTTCGTCGGCGCAGGAGCGGCCGGTGCCTTGGCGAGGTCGGCGGCGCTCTCGCCGTCGGCGAGGATGGTCGCGATCGGCGTGTTGACAGCGACGTCGGCAGTGCCTTCCGGAATCAGGATCTTGCCGAGCGTGCCCTCATCGGTCGCCTCGACCTCCATCGTCGCCTTGTCGGTCTCGATCTCGGCGATCACGTCGCCGGACTTGATGGTCTCGCCTTCCTTTTTCAGCCATTTGGCGAGGTTGCCCTTCTCCATGGTGGGCGACAGCGCAGGCATCAGCACTTGAATGGGCATATCGGCTCCCGATAATCGGTCTTCAAATCGGTCTTGGATTCTTCTGCGCAGGTGGGATCAGCGGTAGACGTCGGTGTAGAGCTCGGACGGATCAGGCTCCGGATCATGCTGGGCGAAATCGGCCGCCGCATTGACGATGTCGCGCACCTCGGCGTCGATCGCCTTGAGGTCCTGCTCGCTCACCTTCTCGGCCAACAGACGGTTGCGCACCTGCTCGATCGGATCCTGGTCGTGGCGAACCTTCTCGACCTCCTCGCGGGTTCGGTACTTCGCGGGGTCGGACATCGAGTGGCCGCGATAGCGATAGGTCTGCATCTCCAGGATCATCGGACCATTGCCGCCGCGGCACCAGGCGGTGGCCTCGTCGGCGGCAGCCTTCACCGCGCGCACGTCCATGCCGTCGACCTGCCTGCCCGGGATGTTGAAGGACGCGCCGCGCTTGGAGAAATCCTGCTGCGCCGAGGCGCGCGCCACCGCCGTGCCCATGGCGTAGCGGTTGTTCTCGATCACATAGATCACCGGCAGCTTCCACAGCTCGGCCATGTTGAAGCTTTCGTAGACCTGGCCCTGGTTGGCGGCGCCGTCGCCGAAATAGGTCACGCTGACATTATCATTGCCGCGATAGCGGTTGGCGAAGGCAAGGCCGGTGCCGAGCGACACCTGCGCGCCGACGATACCGTGACCGCCGTAGAAGTGCTTCTCCATGCTGAACATGTGCATGGAGCCGCCCTTGCCCTTGGAATAGCCGCCGCGGCGTCCGGTGAGCTCGGCCATCACGCCCTTGGCCTCCATGCCGCAGGCGAGCATGTGGCCGTGATCCCGGTATCCGGTTATGACTTCGTCGCCGTGCTTCAAGGCCATCTGCATGCCGACCACGACGGCTTCCTGCCCGATATAGAGATGGCAGAAGCCGCCGATCGCACCCATGCCATAGAGCTGGCCGGCCTTCTCCTCGAAGCGCCGTATCAGGAGCATGTCGCGCAGCGCCTGCAGCTCCTGATCCCTGGTAAATTCAGGGGGAGAGCTAGCCTTCTCCTGCCCTGCTTCCTTTGCGACGCTTTTCTTGGGTGCTGCGGCCATGGCAATTCCGGATGAGAGAAGTCGATAAACCCTCTCTAACCCAACTCAAATCGCCTTGGAAGGATTGCGTTCGCCGAATGGAATTTTGCTATGCCGCACTGCAACGCGGCGCGACATTTTTGTGATGGCGCGCGAAGACATTTTGAAATTTTGCGAACGTATCAGTTAGGCTTGTTGATCCGCACGAGATCCCGCGGATTGACGTAGTCGAGCTGGAAGCGCGCACGCTCATCCAGCATATCAGGATCGACGCGGTCCGACCGCAACAGCGACACCCGCTGCTCGCCCTCCGCCCGCTCCTTCTTGAGCCGGGCCAATTCCGAGGTCAGCGCGATGATCTCCTGATCGAGCTCCTGTCGCGCATTGAGGCCGTATTTGCCGGTATAGGCATTGACGCCGAAATAACCGACCATCATGGCCGCCATCGTGTAGAGGGCGAGCCCGGTCAGGATCGATTTGAGACGTGTGCGGGAAACCATGGCCACGAGCATGCGGCCATGGGAGTTAATGGAATGCTAAAATCGCTCAGCGGTGCTGCTTCTCGATGAAAGCCGCAAACGCATCGAGGTACTGCTGCAACACGGTTTTCAGCGACTCTTTCGTCAGCTCACCCTTCTCGTCGAACGCATCGCCCACGGCATTAAGATAGGCTTCCGGCTGGCCGAGGATCGGTCCGGAAATGCCAGGCAGGATGTTCTGGAGGGTTTTCGCAGCACTGACGCCGCCGAGCGGCCCCGGCGAGTTGGAGATGATGCCGATGGGCTTGCCGAGGAACGAGCTCTTGCCATAGGGGCGCGAGGCGACGTCGATGGCGTTCTTCAGCACACCCGGGATCGCGCGGTTGTACTCCGGGGTCACGAACAGCACGCCGTTCGACTTCTGGATCTTCTCCCGGAACGCCAGCCAATCCGCCGGCGGCGCCGCCTCGAGGTCCTGGTTGAAGAACGAAATGCCGTTGAGCCTGGTGACGTCGAGCTTGAGCGACGCGGGCGCAAGGCTAGCGAGCGCGTTGGCGATCTTCAGCGAGAAGCTCTCCTTGCGAAGGCTGCCGACGATGACGACGATGTTATAGGGCATTGCAGATTCCTCGGGCGTTGCGTTTGAAACCGGTGGCCTTCACCTACCGACGCGCGGAGGAACATGCAAGTGCATGGATTGTTCTATTCCTGAAACGCAGCGTTCGCGGATCTTCGCTTGACCGCACCCCGATCGGACCGCCGGGCGGTCCGATCGGGAATACGCCGTTTCCTCACATCGCCTTGTTGGGGTCGATCAGGAATTTCTCGCCGGTCGAGCGCTTGCCGTAGATGGCGATGTTGTCGAGCTGCAGGGCCTCCTGCAACGACACCACCTTGGTGTAGTGGCTGGCGAAGGTGGTCTTCAACTCGGCGACCACGCGCTGGCGCAGCTTGTTGCCCGTCTCCGGACCGACCTTCATCAGGAACGGAAACAGCAGCCAGCCGCCGACGCCCCAGGCCATGCCGAAGCCGCGCGGCAGCTCGATCGCATGAGTGTCGAGGCTGCCATAGATATAGACCTGCTTGTGGGTGTTCGAGCCGTAGCGGCTGTAGACCTTCGCGGTCTTGTTGATCGCGGTTTCCATCGCGACCAGGATCTGGCCCGCGAGCCTGCCGCCGCCGATCGCGTCGAAGGCGATGGTGGCGCCGGTGTCGACCAGAGCAGCCGTGAGATCGTCCATGAAGCCCGGCGCACTGGAATCGACGATGTGCCTGGCGCCGATCCTGTGCAGGATGTCGGCCTGCTCCTTGCTGCGCACGATATTGACGAGGCCGATGCCGTCCTTGAGGCAGATCCTGTTGAGCATCTGGCCGAGATTGGAAGCCGCCGCCGTGTGCACCAGCGCCTTGTGACCTTCGCGCCGCATCGTCTCGGTCATGCCGAGCGCGGTCAGGGGATTGACGAAGCAGGAGGCGCCTTCGGCGGGCGTGGTGTCTGCGGGCAGCGGCAGGCACTCGTTGACCCGGAGCGTGCGATACTGCGCATACATCGCGCCGCCGATCATGGCGACCGTCCGGCCCATCAGCGCCTTGGCGGCATCGGAGGATCCGGTCCGGATCACGACGCCCGCGCCCTCATTGCCGACCGGCATCGATTCATCGAGCCGGGCCGCCAGCGCACCCATCGCGGCTTCCGGGACCCGGGCGGTGACGACAGGCAGGTCCCGCGTGCCCGAGACCTTTGCGTTTGTCATGTCGGCCGGACCGATCAGGAGGCCGAGATCGGATGGATTGATCGGCGCTCCCTCGACCCGGACCACGACCTCGTCGGGGCCCGGCTCCGGGGTCGGGACATTGACCAGGGATAGCTCGAGCTCGCCGTTCTTCTTGAGCAGCGAACGCAGCTGCAGACCGCTCTTGCCGTCACTCATCCCGACCTCCCTTTGGTTTTACCCTTGGCTTGCTGGCCTCGAACAGTTGGGGGCTAGGCCAGCGCCTTCAAGGCCGACCTGCCGGCATACTTCGCCTGTTTGCCGAGCTGCTGCTCGATCCGCAGCAGCTGGTTGTACTTGGCGGTGCGGTCCGAACGCGCCAGCGATCCGGTCTTGATCTGCCCGCAATTGGTAGCGACCGCGAGGTCGGCGATGGTCGAATCCTCGGTTTCGCCGGAGCGATGCGACATCACGGAAGTGTAGCCGTATTTGTGGGCGAGTTCGACGGCCGCCAGCGTTTCGGTCAGCGTGCCGATCTGGTTGACCTTGATCAGGATCGAGTTGCCGCGGCCGTTCTTGATGCCGTCGGCAAGCCGCGTGACGTTGGTGACGAACAGGTCGTCGCCGACCAGCTGGCACTTGCTGCCGATCGCATCCGTGAGCTCCTTCCAGCCCTCCATGTCGTCCTCGGACATGCCGTCCTCGATGGTGACGATCGGATAGCGCGAGACGAGGTCGGCCAGGTACTTGACCTGCTCGGAGCGCGAGCGGGTCTTGTTTTCGCCGCCATAGACATAGGCGCCCTCCTTGAAGAATTCGGTGGAGGCGCAGTCGAGGCCAAGCACGACGTCGCTGCCCGCCTTGTAGCCGGCCTTGCCGATCGAATTCATGACGAATTCGAGCGCGGCGTCCGCCGACGGCAGGTTCGGCGCGAAGCCGCCCTCGTCACCGACATTGGTGTTGTGGCCGGCCTTCTTCAATTCGCCGCGCAGCGTGTGGAAGATCTCCGAACCGCAGCGCAGTGCTTCGGCGAAGCTCTTGGCGCCCACGGGCAGGATCATGAACTCCTGGAAGTCGATCGGATTGTCGGCATGCACGCCGCCATTGATGATGTTCATCATCGGCACCGGCAGTGTGCGCGCCGAGGTGCCGCCAACGTAGCGATACAGCGGCATGTCGAAGGATTCGGCCGCCGCCTTGGCGCAGGCGAGCGAGACGCCCAGGATGGCGTTGGCTCCGAGCCGGCTCTTGTTCGGCGTGCCGTCGAGATCGATCATGATCTGGTCGATCGCGACCTGGTCCTCGACCGCATGGTCGTTGAGCGCCTCGAAAATCTCGCCGTTGACGGCGGCGACCGCCTTCTGCACGCCCTTGCCGAGATAGCGCGCCTTGTCGCCGTCGCGCAGCTCGACCGCCTCGTGCGCACCGGTCGAGGCACCCGACGGCACCGCCGCGCGGCCGACCGACCCATCCTCCAGCACGACATCGACCTCGACCGTGGGATTGCCGCGGCTATCAAGGATTTCGCGGGCTCGAACCGACGTAATTGCAGTCATCGTTGCCTCTTTGTGCGTTCAGGCGGTGAGGATCTTAAGAGTGTTTGTCGTACCCGACACTCCGACTGGCGTTCCCGTTGCGACAACGATGGTGTCGCCCGTTTTGGCGAAGCCTTCGCGGATTGCAGCCTCGCACGCCCGGATGCTCATCTCGTCGACCGATGCGACCGCAGCCGCTTCAACCGAATGCAGTCCCCATCCAAGCGTCAGGCGCCGCGCAATTTTCCTGCTGGTAGCCATGCTGAGGATCGATGCCGCCGGTCGCTCACGTGAAGCGCGCAGGCTGCTTGATCCAGACGTCGTATAGGTGACGACAGCCGCAATCGGCAGCAACCGTGTTGCCTCGCGTATCCCCGCACAAATCACGTCCGCTATCGTGGCACCCGGTGCCGGCCTGGCCGCGTCGCTCATGGGCCGGTAATAATCGTGGTCATTCTCGGCCACCGTGATGATCCTGTTCATCATCGTTACCGCCTCCAAAGGAAATTGGCCCGACGCCGACTCGGCCGATAGCATTACGGCATCGGCGCCGTGATAGATCGCCGAGGCCACGTCCGAGACTTCCGCGCGCGTAGGCGTGGGAACACCGATCATCGATTCCAGCATCTGAGTCGCGACGATGCTCGGCTTGCCGGCCTGACGGCAGGCGCGGACGATTCGGCGCTGGATCGGCGGGACTTGTTCAGGTGCCATCTCGACCCCGAGATCGCCGCGCGCGACCATTACGGCATCAGACAGCGCCACGATGGCGTTGAGATGTTCAATAGCAGCGGGCTTTTCCAGCTTTGACATGATGCCGGCGCGGTCACGGACAATGCTCCGAAGCTCCTCGACGTCTTCCGGTTTCTGGACAAACGACAGCGCGATCCAATCGACGCCGAGCTCAAGTGCATAATCGAGATCGACCCGATCTTTCGGTGTGAGAGGCGACAACGGCAATACGGCCCCGACGACGCTCACGCCCTTGCGATCGGATAATGGCCCGCCGACAACGACCCGCGTTTGAGCGCGTTCTCCGTCTGACGTTTCTACCTCGAGGCGCACTTTGCCATCATCGAGAAGCAGCTGCACACCGGGTGCGAGCGCCTGAAAGATTTCGGGATGAGGCAAGCTGACCCGTTGCCGGGTGCCGGGACCGCCCTTCAGGTCAAGGGCGAACGTATCGCCAGTGGCAAGCTGAACTCGACCTTCGGCAAAGGTTCCGAGCCGCAATTTCGGACCTTGCAGATCGGCCAGCACCCCGATCGGCCGCCCCGTCTCTTCTTCGACCGAGCGGATAATATCGTAGCGCTTGCGGTGATCCTCGTGCGTCCCGTGACTGAAGTTCAGTCTGAACACATCTGCGCCGGCCTCGACCAGCCTCCGGATGATCTCCGGGGTCCCACTCGCCGGACCCAGGGTCGCGACGATCTTGGCATTGCGTTGTCGGCGCATCGCTATTGCGGCCTTTTGGCCGTCCCCTGGTTAACCGCGGTGATCAGAATGGCGCGGAAGTCGTTGACATTGGTACGTGTTGGACCAGTGATGACCTGATCATTCAGAGCTTCAAAGAAGCCGTGACCGTCGTTGTTGGCCAGAGATGCCCTGGCATCGATTCCCAATGCCGCCGCACGCGCGAGCGTATCCGGCGTCGCGATTGCCCCGGCAATTTCCTCAGCCCCATCCACGCCATCTGTGTCGGCGGCGAGCGCGAAGACGTTCGGCAGGCCATTGAGCTCGAGGGCGAGAGAGAGCAAGAACTCTACGTTGCGACCGCCGCGACCGTTCCCCTTGATCGTCACCGTCGTTTCGCCGCCCGACAACAGGACGACTGGAGGCCGCACGGGCTGCGCCCATTCGACGGTCTGACGCGTGATGCCCGCCATCACGCGGCCGACATCGCGCGCTTCGCCCTCCAGCGCATTGCCCAAAATGAGCGGCGTGAAACCGGCTTTTCGGGCGACTTCAGCAGCTGCCTCAAGTGACAGCTGCGGCGTCGCAATCGTCGTTGTGCGCGCTGTCGCCAGCCGTGCATCGTCGACTTTTGGGGTTTCTTCCTGCGCGCGCCTCAGATGGTCGATCACCGATTTTGGTTCAGTGATGTCGTATTTTTGCAATACTGCGGCGGCATCGGCGAATGTCGAGGGGTCGGCAATTGTCGGCCCGGACGCAATCAACCCCGGATCGTCGCCCGGCACATCGGAAATCACGAGGGTGATGACCTGAGCGGGATAGGCCGCTGCGGCTAAACGTCCACCCTTTATGGCGGACAGATGTTTGCGCACAACGTTCATTTCGCCGATCGAGGCGCCCGACCGCAGTAGCGCGGCGTTCACGGCCTGCTTGTCCTCCAGTGTGAGACCAGGCGCAGGAAGCGTGAGAAGCGCTGATCCGCCCCCCGAGATCAGGGCAAGCACGAGATCGTCCGGACCCAATCCCTGCACCATCGCTCGTATGCGTTCGGCCGCCTTCAGGCCGCGCGCATCCGGGACTGGATGCGCGGCTTCGACGATCTCGATACGATTGCACGGCACACTATGGTGATCCCGCGTGACGATGAGACCCGACAGAGGTCCCGCCCAATTCTCCTCCAGAGCCTTGGCCATCGACGCCGACGCCTTGCCGGCGCCGACGACAATGGTGCGACCCTTGGGCGGCGGCGGCAAATGAGCCGGAATGCGCAGCGAAGGCGACGCGGCGTCCACCGCCGCATCGAACATGGCCCTCAGTAATTCACGTGGCGCAATTGTCATTTGCCTTCGCCTTCTCCCAAGGAGGGCCTCCGCGAGCAGCGCGAGGCTGCTGCCGAGGTTCGCACTCATACACTTTAGTCGTTAGCGGTCCGAAGCGCCTCGCAGACGGCCTCGGTCACTTGCTTGGTGGTCGCGCTGCCGCCAAGATCGGGCGTGTGGAGCTTCGGATCCGCCGTCACGCGCTCCACAGCCTTCATGAGGCGGTCGGCTGCGTGCTTCTCGCCGAGGTGCTCCAGCATCATGGCCGCAGTCCAGAAGGTCGCGACTGGGTTGGCAACGCCCTTGCCAGTGATGTCGAAGGCCGATCCGTGGATCGGTTCGAACATCGAGGGCGCGTCGCGCTCGGGGTTGATGTTTGCGGTCGGCGCGATACCGAGCGAGCCCGCCAGGGCCGCCGCGAGATCCGAAAGGATGTCAGCGTGAAGGTTGGTCGCTACGATAGTATCGAGCGTCTGTGGCTTCATCACCATGCGCATCGTCATGGCGTCCACCAGCATCTTGTCCCAGGTCACATCGGGAAATTCCTTCGCAACTTCGGCCGCGATCTCATCCCACATGACCATCGCGTGCCGCTGCGCGTTCGACTTTGTGACGACCGTGAGCAGCTTGCGTGGACGCGATTGTGCCAGTTTGAACGCATAACGAATGATGCGCTGCACGCCGGGCCGCGTCATCACCGACACATCCTGTGCCACTTCGATCGGAAGTCCCCGGTGTGCTCGGCCGCCGACGCCGGAATATTCCCCTTCCGAATTCTCGCGAACGATGACCCAATCGAGCTCCGGGCCCGACACATGACGCAGCGGGCTGGTGATGCCAGGCAGAATGCGGGTCGGTCGCACGTTAGCGTATTGATCGAGCGGCTGACAGATAGCCAACCGGAGACCCCACAGCGTGATGTGATCCGGGATATCGGGGGCACCGACGGCACCAAACAGGATCGCGTCAAACTTTCGGAGCTGGGCGGCGCCGTCTTCTGGCATCATGACACCGTGCTTCTTGTAGTAGTCGGATCCCCAGTCGAAGTCCTGGAATTTCAGCTGGAAGCCACCATCGCGTTCGGCGCAAACCTTCAGCGCCTCAACAGCGGCGTCAACAACCTCAGGCCCGATACCGTCGCCGCCCATTGCGGCAATGTTGTACGTTTTCATCGTCGATCTCCTGTTTGAAAGAATCAGTTTTTCAGGGTTGCAGTGAGTCAGTTCATGAGCAAGCTTAGGTGTTTGTGGTCTCCGCGACACTTTGAGACCTGCGCTGCGAGCCGGCGAGAACCAGGGTTAGAGCCGCTGACAGGCACAGGAGTCCCGCGACGACGTAGAGACCGCCGAGAAAGCTTCCCGTTGCGTCCTTGATCCAGCCGATAGCCGACGGGCCCACAAAGCCGCCGAGATTGCCGATCGAATTAATCGTTGCGATTCCGGCCGCAGCAGCCGGCCCGGAGAGAAACATCGTCGGCATGCTCCAGAGCGGTGGCTTCGCCGAACTGATGCCAACATTGACGAGACTGAGAGCCAGCACGACCGTCACAACAGAACTGGCCATGCCGGCGAGCGCAAGACCTACGGCGGCGATGAGGCACGCAATCACGACATGCCACGTTCTTTCACCCGTGCGGTCGGAATGGCGGGCCCAAAGGATCATTGCAACGATCGCGATCGTTGGCGGCACGGCATTGAGGAGGCCGACATTCATGGTCGAAAGACCGAATTGCTTGATGATCTGCGGCGCCCAAATTCCGAGCGTGTAGAGACCGGCCGAAGTACCAAAATAGATCAGCGACAACGCAAGGACGCGCAGGTCCGCCAATCCCCGCCAGATGCTGTGGTGCGCGCGTGCTCCCTTTGCGGCATGTTCGGCGTTCATCGTATTGACGAGCCACTCGCGCTCCTCTTTGGCGAGCCATGTCGCCTTTTCGGGACGATCCGTCAGATAAACGAGAACCGCGAACCCAAGAAGAACGGCAGGAATTCCCTCGAGAATGAACATCCACTGCCAGCCCTTCAGGCCCATGATACCGTGCATTTCGAGCAAGGCGCCTGATAGCGGTGAGCCGAGAACCGTGGAAATGGGTGCGGCAGCCATGAAGAGCGAAACCACCTGTGCCCGTCGTCGCGCCGGAAACCAGTAGCTAAGATAGAGAATGATACCCGGAAAAAATCCCGCTTCGGCAACTCCCAACAAGAAGCGGAGCGCGTAAAAGCTGTTTTCGCCCTTGATAAAGGCGAAGGCCACGGAGAGGATTCCCCATGTGACCATGACGCGGGCAATCCATAGGCGGGCCCCGACTCGATCAAGGACAATGTTCGAGGGTACTTCAAACAGGAAGTAACCGAGGAAGAAGATGCCCGCGCCAAACCCAAAAACCGAAGACGAAAACCCTAAATCTTTGTTCATCGTCAAAGACGCAAAGCCGATATTGACGCGGTCGATAAACGATATGAAGTAAAGCAGCATGATAAACGGCACGATGCGCCAGGAGATTTTGCGCAAGACTTGCCGTTCCAGCGAACTGGTCATAAGGCGTCTCCGTTCCCACATTTATTGATGTGCGAACTATTTACGACCTGACGCCGCTCCGGCCAATCAGTCTAGGATTATATAAAGAATTGCTATAATCTGCAGCGACGGAGAAGGCGCATGGACCTTTACCAATTGCGATGTTTCGTCGTCGCGGCCGAGGAGCTTCATTTTGGTCGGGCCGCCCGGCGACTCGAAATCCTCCCGTCGGTCTTTGGCCGTAATGTGCGACTTCTCGAGGAAGATTTGGGGACGAAACTATTCCTGCGTACGACACGCAGCGTTGCGCTGTCGGCAGACGGAGAACAATTGCTGCGCGATGCGCGCAAGCTTATTACCCTTGCGGATGGAATCCATGCCCGCTTCCGGGAGGGCGTTCGTTCAAAGGCGGCGAAGCTCAGAGTTGGCGCAATCGACAGTGCTGCAGCCGGATTGCTCCCCCTGTTACTCAACGATTTCCGGAAAGAACAGCCGGAGGTCGCAGTCCAGCTTTTCGAGGACAAGACAATTCGGCTTCTGCCACGGGTGCTTTCAGGCCGGCTCGATCTAGCTTTCGTCCGACCACCTAAGGGCCGCGATCCTAACCTCGTGTACAGGCATCTCCTGTATGAGACGCCGGTGGTTGCGATGACATCAAAGCATCCGTTGGCCCGCCGAACAACAGTCGGCGTCAAGGACATCGCGAATCAACCACTCATCGTGCCGGACCGGCGATCGAGGCCCCACAGCCACGATCTGACAATCAAACTTTTCGAAAAGAGCGGATATGAACCGCGCGTCGCGCAGGTCGCGGACGAAAAGCAGACGATCGTCAATTTGGTGTCGACGGGTCTCGGTATCGCGATCGTGCCGCGATGGACGTCTCGCATGGCAATCAAGGGCGTTGCCTTTCTTCCCCTGCGGATCGAAGAGTCAACCAATGCAAGTCGACTGCCTTTGGCTGCTGTCTGGATGAGAAACTCGCGTGATGCTTTACGTGATAGCCTGTTGGAAACGCTGTCGAGAAATATTCAATCCTATGCCGCGCAGGCGTGACACCAAGTTAGGCTCCGTGAAGGGCAGGTGGCCCAATTCCACTTACGGTCATGTATGGACGACGCCCGCGTGGCAAAACGACTCTGACGTTCGGTGAGCGGTCGGGTTCAAGTCATGTGTTCGGCCTGTTTGCGCGGCAGGCAAGGGACAATCTTGCTAAAGAGGTCGATGACCTGCTAGCGGGAGACGCGGCTGTAGCATGAAGGCCGCCAAATGCTGCGCGCCTTGGCGTAGACGGGCCCAGGTCGCTGCTACACAAGCGGCAAGACCTCGGCCTTGAATCTCTGCATAGCGCCCAGGACCTCGTCGGCTGTCGATCCGCCAAATCCGAAATCCATGGAATTGACGCCCATGTCGCGCAGCGCCCTCATGTCTGCGGCGATCATCGCGGCCGGACCGGCGAACAGACGATGTTCGCCATCATCGGCCTGCGCCGGCGCGGTTTCGCCAAACACCGTGACGCGCAGGCTGAGACCAACCGCATTGGGATCGCGCCCCGCCTCGGTGGTCATCTTGCGCAGTCGCGCCACCTGGGTCTTGAAACGCGTCAGGCTATCCAGCGGATTCTGCGGGTTGGTACCGATCGGATACCAGGCATCGCCGATGCGGGCAGCCCGCCGCAGCGCCGGGCCGCTCTCGCCTCCGACCCAGATCGGCGGATGCGGCTTCTGCACCGGCTTTGGCTCAAGGAGAATGTTGGAGAATCGGACATGCTTGCCATCGAATTTCGGCGCGTCCTTGGTCCAGAGTTCAACGAAAGCGCGCACATACTCGTCGGTCACCGTTCCGCGAGCATCGAAGTCCGGCGCGCCGACGGCCTCGAACTCCTCGCGCATCCAGCCCGCGCCGATCCCGAGCGTCAGCCGGCCCCCCGAGAGAACGTCGACGGTCGACAGTATTTTAGCGGTTAGCACGGCGGGCCGATGCGGCACCACCATGACTGATGTCACGAGCCGCAGGCGCGTTGTTTTGGCGGCGATCCAGGCGAGCTCGGTCAGCTGTTCGTGCCGCTCGGCACGGGCGCCAGCGGGGAACTCCCCGGAGGCACTGTAGGGATATTCGGCCGCGATCGAGGTCGGAATCACGACATGGTCGCTGAACGTCGCATAGTCGAAGCCCATCGCCTCGGCGCCCACCACGATCTTCGCAAGGTTGTCCGCGGCCGACAGGGGTCCGGCGGTCGGTGCGTTGAAGCCGATCAGCATTTGTTGCGTCCTCCCTTGTATTGCATCGCATGCCTCGATGCGACACCATGCGGCAGCACGGGGATGACAGCAAGCGCATCCCCGTGGCGGCAGGCGCCCCGCCGCGGGCGGAGACGATGGATGACGACGACGATCGATAGACAGACGAAGCGGCAACGGTTCGAGGCACCGCTGGCAGAACTCATAGCAGAAGCTGGCGCTTTGCGCGATTCCGCGCACGGCCGGCTGATCTCCTATTCGCGCAAGGTCTTCATTCCCCTGACCAAGCTCTGCCGCGACGTTTGTCACTACTGCACGTTCGCGGAAGTGCCGCGCGCGGGCAAGCCGCTCTTCCTCTCGCCCGAAGAGGTGCTCGCGATCGCGCGCGCCGGCGCGGCTGCCGGTTGCACAGAAGCGCTGTTCACGCTGGGCGACAAGCCGGAGCTACGCTACCAGGCCGCGCGCGACGCCTTGAAGGCGCTCGGCCACGAGACGACGATCTCCTATCTGACCGCGATGTGCGCGCTCGTGCTGCGCGAGACCGGATTGCTGCCGCATGCCAATCCCGGCGTGATGACCCGCGAAGAGATCGCAGCCCTGCGCGAAGTGACGGCCAGCCAAGGCCTCATGCTGGAGTCAACCAGCGAGCGGCTCTGCCGGCAGGGCGGCGTTCACTACGGTTCTCCTGACAAGAATCCCGCCGTCAGGCTGGAGACCCTGCGCCTGGCCGGCGAGCTGAAGGTTCCGTTCACGACCGGCATCCTGATCGGCATCGGCGAGACGCGCGACGAGCGGATCGACGCGCTGGAAGCGATCCGCGATCTGCACGCCGTCCACGGTCATATCCAGGAAGTCATCGTTCAGAACTTTCGGGCCAAGCCCGACACCAAGCTCGCCAATTCCGAGGAGCCCGATCTCGACGACCTCTTGTGGACCATCGCTGTGGCGCGTCTCATCCTCGGGCCGGGCATGAATATTCAGGCGCCGCCAAATCTGTCGCCCGGAGTTTATCAAAAGCTTGTTGACGCGGGGCTCAACGACTGGGGCGGCGTCTCGCCGGTGACGCCCGATCACGTCAATCCCGAGGCACCGTGGCCTGCCATTGCCGAGCTCGCGCGCAAGAGCGTGGGCGCCGGCAAGCTCTTGGTGAACCGCCTGCCGGTCTACCCCGCCTATGTGCGCGCCGCCGAGACGTGGCTGGCCCCTGATATCGCCTCCCGCGTGCGACGCATGAGCGACGCCGAAGGTTTTGGGCGCGACGACGATTGGGCGCCGGGCAACACCAAGCCGCCGGCGGTACCACTGGTGCTCGCGCGCGGCGTCGACGCTGGCCTTGCAGGGATTGTCGAGCGCGCGACTTCGGGCCAACGGCTCGCCGCTGATGACATTGTGCGCCTGTTCGCGGCACGCGATGCCGACTACCGCCACGTCACGCAGGCCGCCGACGCGCTGCGACGCGCGGTCAGTGGCGACGTCGTGCGTTACGTCGTGAACCGAAACATCAATTATACCAACATCTGCTACTTCCGGTGCAAGTTCTGCGCCTTCTCGAAGGGCCGTACCCACGAGGATCTGCGCGGTTCGCCTTACGATCTCGCCATCGAGGAAATCACGCGTCGCGCGATCGAGGCCTGGGATCGCGGGGCGACGGAAGTGTGCCTGCAAGGCGGCATTCATCCCGACTACACCGGCGCCACCTACGAAGCGATCTGCCAGGCGATCAAGGCGGTCGTCCCCAAGATGCACATCCACGCCTTCTCGGCCCTGGAAGTGACGCAAGGCGCCGCGACGCTCGGGCTTCCGATCCCCAAGTTCCTTGCGAAACTGAAGGCGGCCGGTCTCGCCACCCTGCCCGGAACGGCGGCCGAAATCCTCGACGACGAGGTGCGTGCCCTTATCTGCCCCGACAAGATCAACACCGCCCAATGGCTCGATGTGCAGCGCGCCGCCCACCAGGCGGGACTGCGCACCACCTCGACCATTATGTATGGCCACGTCGAGACCCCGAGCTCGTGGGCGAAGCATCTGCTTGCGCTGCGCGACCTGCAGACTGAGACCGGCGGCTTCACCGAGTTCGTGCCGCTTCCCTTCGTCCATATGGAAGCGCCGATGTACCGCCTCGGCACAGCGCGCCCGGGCCCGACTTTCCGCGAAGCCGTGCTCATGCATTCAGTTGCGCGGCTAGCCCTGCACCCGCTGATCCCGAACATCCAGACGTCGTGGGTGAAGATGGGGCCGGCAGGCGCCGCCATCTGCCTGAAGTCCGGCGCCAACGATCTCGGCGGCACGCTGATGAACGAGAGCATCTCGCGCGCCGCCGGCACGCAGCACGGCCAGGAGTTTCCGCCTCGCGACATGGAAGCGCTGATCCGCTCAATTGGCCGCGAGCCCATGCAACGCGACACGCTCTATCGGCCCGTGCCGGAAGACCGTCGCACGGCCTCCATGATCGCGGCCGAACTGGAACCGATCGTGCTCACGCCGCCGCGCAAGAAGGCGGCGGTCGGCTAACCGATACGTTGTTCCGACAATCGCACGGGCACGTTGAGTTCGTCGAGCAGCGCGCGAGTGCGCGTGCCGATTGATTGCGGCAGGCGCAGGAACAGCGCCAGATCGATGGGATGATCGATATCCATTGCGATGCCGGGCTGACGGATCACCGTCGGCTCGATGCCCTGACGGCGGGCGGCGTCAAGGTGCGGGAAGTAGCTGTTGTCGCCGAAGCGAAGCGGCACCGATTCCGGCGGCGAGCAGACCACGGCATTGGATCCGAGATCGTCATGCGCCGGCGAGATCGTGAACGAGGGCGATGCGAGATGCGCCGATAGCACCGCGTCGATCTCGCCCGCGCGGGTGGCTGGAATGTCGCCGGGCATCGTGATCATGCCGCCACGCCCATCGCGCGCGAGAATCCGGCGGCCGACGTTGACGCTGCCGGTATGTCCGTCCCGCGCGCCTTCGGTCACGATCCGCGCACCGAACTTTTCGCCAAGAGCCGTCGCGTACGGATCGAGCGTCACGATCATCACGCCGGCGAGAAGCCGGCAGCCGGCAACGGCATCGAGCATATCCGCCAACATGGTCTCGGCGAGAAGACGGCGTTCCGGCGGCGACAGCAGGCTCGACAGCCGATGCTTGGCGCCATCGAACTCCTTGACCGGAATGACCGCCCAGATGTCACTCATCGCAGCGAGACCAGCGCGTCCGCCGCCTCGAGCGTCGCGCGTGCCAGCGTCTCCCGGTCATGCAGGGTCGTCATCAGGGTGCTCGCAAGCGTGACCTGAGCGCCGATCTTGCCGACCCCATCGGCGTCGGCGTAATCGACGACATAGCCATCGAGCAGGTCGCCATAGCGTGCGGCAACGCCGGCAGCGCTGACCTCTAGTCCGAGCTCGCGCATCATTTTCGCGGTCGGGCCCTTGACCGCCTTCCCGCCGATGATGGGCGAGACCGCGACAACAGGCGCGCCGCTCGCCTTGATAGCATCGCGCATGCCCGGGATCGCCAGGATCGGTTCGATGCTGATGAAGGGATTGGACGGACAGATGATCACGGCCCGCACGTCACCCGAGCGCAGCGCCGCCACGATGTCGGCCTGCGGCCGGGCGAGCGGCGCGCCGTCGAAGACCAGCTCATGGACAACCGGCCGGCATTGCTGGCGCACAAAGTAGTCCTGAAAGTCGATCCAGCCTTCGTCGCTGCGCACGCGGGTTCGCACGCGGTCTTCGCTCATCGGCACGATGCGGGCACCGATGCCGAGGCGGCGGCAAATGTCTGATGTCACCTCGGACAGTGGCTGTCCCATGCGCAGCCGACGGGTGCGCTCGACATGCAGCGCGAGGTCGCGATCGCCGAGCTTGAACCAGTCCTCGCCGCCGAGTGCGCCGATGCTCTCCATAAACGACCACGTCTCGTCACGACGACCCCAGCCGGTGACGGGATTGTTGATGCCGGCCAGCGTGTAGATCAGCGTGTCGATATCGGGCGAGATGCAGAGGCCAAGATGCTCGAAATCGTCGCCGGTGTTCGCGATCACGAGAAGTTCGTCTGATGGCAAGATGCGGCTCAGGCCGAGTGCCAGTTTGGCACCGCCGATCCCGCCGGATAGCGCCACGACAAGCCGTTTGCTCATCGGAACATGTCCTCCGCGGCCGGGCGCACCAGTTCGGACGCAGTATTGTCGGGACCGCGCCAGGTCAGACCGCGCACGATTACGACAGGCAGGCCTTCGGCCCCCTGCCCCATCACAAGCGACGCGGCTGCGGCGATCTCGTCGGCATGACCGGTGATGCTGACCTGAAGTTCACGCCCGAACAAATCGGGCATGCCGCGCAGATCCATCAGTGACGGGAGACCAGCGGCCCCGATCGCGACGCTGCAGGTGCCGCGTCGCCAGGCACGGCCAAAACTGTCGTTGATGATGACAGCCACCGGCACGCCAAACCTTGACGACAGGCGCTCCCTCAATCTCGCCGCGCTGCCGTCGGGATCGATCGGCAGCAACAGCGCTCGCTGCGGCTCATCGGGCGAGGCGACGTTGGATTGGTCGACGCCTGCGTTGGCCATCACGAAGCCCAGCCGATGCTCGACGATCAGGACGCCCGGCCTTGACCGCACGACGCGCACCGATTCCGACAGGATCAGCTGGACAAGGCGCGGATCCTTCTGGATCTTGCCGGCGAGTTCGATCGCTTCCGCCGAGGGTTCGACGGTCGCGAGATCGACCATGCGCCCTTCGGCCTTGGATACGATCTTCTGCGCCAGGACGAAGACGTCGTCGCCACGGGGCACGATGCCGCTGTGCTCCACTCCCTCGCCAATCAGGCGAGCAAGATCATCGTCCTTGCGCACCAGCGGAATGCCGGGGACGGCAAGGATCTCGACGGACTTGACAGGCTTCATCGAACAATCTCGCCGCACTCAGCCGAAGCGCTTGCGCAGCCGCGGCAGGACGTGCTCGCCATAGAGTCTCAGAAAGCGCGCCTGGTCCGGTCCTGGCGCGTGGAACACCAGATTGCGGAAACCGAGACCGACATAATAACCGATCCGCTCGACCTGCTCGTCGGCGTCGGTGGACACGATCCATCGACTGGCGGCGCGCTCGACCGGCAGCGCTTCGGAGAGGCGCTGCATCTCGACGGGATCCTCAACCTTCATCTTTTCCTCAGGCGTCAGCGCCAGCGCCGCCCAGTGGCGCGTGTCCTCGAGTGCACGCGCCTTGTCGGTGTCGAAGGACACCTTGACCTCGATCATGCGATCGTAGGGCCGCGACGGATTCTCCGACGCCGCAAGTCCCTCGGCGACCTTCGGCAACAGCGTCTCCGTGTAGAGTTCCTTGCTCTTGCCGCTGGTGCAGATGAAGCCATCGCCTGAGCGACCGGCGTAACGCGCCACGAGGGCGCCTGCGGCTGCGACATAGATCGGCACCGGCGTCTCGGGACGGTCGTAGATCGTCGCCTTCTCGGTCTTGTAGTACTGGCCGTCGAAGCTGACCCGCTCCTGCGTCCACAGTGTCCGGATCAGCGTGACGGCTTCACGCAGGCGCGCGAAGCGCTCCTTGAATTCCGGCCAGGGCTGGCCGGTCGAAGGCACTTCGTTCAGTCCTTCGCCGGTGCCGATGCCGAGCACGACGCGTCCCGGAAACATCGCGCCCATCGTCCCGAACGCCTGGGCGACGATAGAGGGATGGTAGCGGAAGGTCGGCGTCAACACGCTGGTGCCCATCACGACGCGCGAGGTCTTGGCACCGAGTGCGCCTAGCCAGGTCAGCGAGAAGGGGGCATGGCCGTCAATGTGCTTCCATGGTTGAAAGTGGTCGCTGATATAGACCGAATCGAAGCCGACTTCCTCGGCGAGGCACGAGAAGCCCAGCAATTCGCCAGGTGCGAACTGCTCGGCCGATGCCTTGTATCCGAGCTTGATCACTTCATGTCTCCTGACTGCCGGTCCAAGTCCGCTGTTGCCGCCTTGGCCATCGATATTTGCCGAACTCGGGTAAACCCGAGTTCGGATGCCGTGGTACTGATCGCGGAAATCTATAGACTACCGGGAAGCCGGCAACCAGCCAAAGCGAGGAAGCGACCATGCATCTCGGACTTGCCCTGCCCTTCGGCGACATCGGTGGCGATGGCAAAATCGTGCGTGAATTCGCCGAGCTCGCCGAGGCCGAAGGTTATGACGGTCTGACGCTGGCAGACCATGTGCTGGGGGGCAACCCGAAAAACCCCGCCAGCGGCCGGGCGGGCGGGCTCGGCCTGTTCCACGACCCTTTCGTGGCATTCGGCTTCATCGCGGCCTGCACGAAAAAGGTCGAACTTTCCACCCAGGTGCTGATCCTCGCCCAGCGTCAGACGGTGCTGGTTGCCAAGCAGGCCGCCAGTCTTGATGTGCTCAGCGGCGGCCGCTTCCGGTTTGGCGTCGGCGTGGGCTGGAATGAGCTGGAGTTCGTCGGCCTCAACGAAAATTTCCACAACCGGGGCAAGCGGTCCGAGGAACAGGTCCAGGTGATGAAGGCGCTCTGGGCCGATCCCTACGTGACGTTCGACGGCAAGTGGCACCACCTCCCCGACGCCGGCATCAATCCCCGGCCGCCCAGCCGCAAGATTCCACTGTGGTTTGGCGGCCATATGGACGTGACGCTGCAGCGGATCGCAAAATGGGGCGACGGCTGGATGATGCTGTCGGAGCCACCGGGCCCCAAGGCCGTCGCGGAATTCGACAAGCTCCGCCGCCTGGTGGAAGCCGAGGGACGCGATCCTGCCTCGGTTGGCCTCGAAGTCTGGACCTCGACCGGCACAGGCACAGAAAAGGACTGGCGCGAGGAACTCATCTTCTGGAAGAAGGCGGGCGTCACGCATGTCACGCTGCATAATACCTTTGGCGGATACCACCACAAACGCATGGCAGGCCGGAGCATGACCGACCATGTCGACGCGATGCGCCGCTATCGCAACGCCGTCGCCGACCTGCTCTGAGGCCGGCGGGCAGCCCCACGCGCGCCTCAGGTATCGGCTAGCGCGGCCAGCATGCGGTCGCGGGCGGCGAAATCGCCATCCGCGTGAACCGGCTGCAGACAGACATGCGTTGCGCCGGCCTCAAAGTGGGCGTGCAGGCCGCGCTTGATGGTGTCGGCGTCGCCCCACAGCACCATCGCATCGATGAACCGGTCGCTGCCGCCGTCGGCGAGCTCGGCCTCGGTGAAGCCAAGGCGCAGCCAGTTGTTGCGGTAGTTCGGCAGGACCATGTATCGTGACAGCTCCTTGCGCCCGAGCGCGCGCGCCTTGGCCGGATCGGTCTCGATTGTGACTTTCTGCTCGACCGCGAGCCACTTCGACGGCCCGAGAACCGCGGCGGCCTCTCGCGTATGCTGCGGCGTCACGTTATAGGGGACGGCGCCGCGCGACTTGGCAGCGCTCAGCGCCAGCATCTTCGGTCCGAGTGCTGCGACCATGACCGGCAGCGGTTCACCAGATGGCGCTGATTTATTGATGCCGTCGAGATAGGCCCCCATCGCCGCCAACGGTTTGTCATAGCGATGGCCGCGCAGGCCTTCGACCATCGGAATGTGACTGACGCCGAGACCGAGAATGAAGCGGCCGCCATAGAGCGCATTCAGCGAGATCACGGCGCGCAGCGCTGTGTAGGAATCACGGGCATAGATGTTGGCGATCGAGCTGCCGATTATCAGTTTCTCGCTGCACGACAGCAGATAGGTTGCCAGCGACATCGACTCGTAGCCTCGCGATTCCGGGTACCAGAGGGCTGCGTAGCCATTGTTCTCGACCGTACGGACGAAATCGCGCAGCTGCGATCCGTCGAGCTTGTCGGTGCTGTACCACACGCCGAGGCGTCCGAGTTTCATGTCCATGGTCTCCGGTTGAACGGGCCGCGATCAGGCTGCGGCCCCGAGAATGGTACGCCGGGCGCGCGCGTCCCCTTCGGACTGAATGTCCCTGGCGAGCTGGCGCAGCCGCTCGCGATCGGCATCGCTTTTCACCGCGATCGAGAATTCGCAGTTGGTGACCACGCCGCCATAGCGGTCGCAGAGCTTGCGGCCGATCGTGTCGTAGGTGGCAATCGTCACGAAAGTGTGCAGGACCTCGTCGCTGATATGCTGTGGCATCTCTTCCCAGCGCTGCGCCCGCGACAGCAATTTCAGCCGGTCAGCGAGATCGCCCAGACCGAGATGATCAAACGCGGCTCGATATTGCGGCGTGGAGGCGTAGAAGGCGATCCGGGCGCGCACGTCGCGCACCTTGGGCACCAGCTCCTGCTCATTGGCGGCCGTGGCAACCAGCGGCTTCATGCAGACCTGGAAACGATCCAGCGACCGCCCTGCCTTCTCTGCCCCCGCTCGCACCGCCGGCAGCATCACCTTCTCGATATAAGACGGCGTGCAGACCGGATGCGGCCGGACGCCCTCGGCGACCTCGCCCGCCACCTGGCACATCAGCTGGTTCACCGCGGCAAGATGGATGGGGATGCCGGGATGCTCGATCGGACCGGGATTGAACAATGGTACCATCAGATTGATGTTATAGTGCGGTCCCTTGACATCGAGCGGTGTGCCGTTCTGCCAGCAATCCCAGACCGCGCGAACCGCGCTCACATATTCGCGCATCCAGGGCCCAGCGGGCGTCCACGGCAAGCCGAAACGCCGCTCGATATGGGCCTTCACCTGGGTGCCGAGGCCAAGGGTAAAGCGGCCACGGGACAGTTTTTGCAGCGTCCAGGCGCTCATCGCGGTTACGGTCGGACTGCGCGGAAAGGCAATCGCGACCGACGTGCAAAGCTTCAACGTCCGCGTCGCCTGGCCCGCCAGCGCCAGCAGGATGAACGGATCGTCCTTGGTTTCCTCGACCACGAGCCCGTCGTAGCCGATCTCTTCCAGCAGGCGCGCCTCGGAGGCAATGGAATGGAGATCGAGCGGAATTTCCGGCGCGCGCAGGCCGGGGTCGACCTTGCCCAGCGGCAGAAGCGTTTCAAGCAGCACGTCTGCACTCCAGATGAATGGCCGCCGCAATCTAGCACGCGAGGGCTTCCCGCCAAGCCATCGCGGGAACTCTCCGGGATCCAGAATTGGCCGATCGAGCGCCCGATGCTATGGTTCCCTGCAGCTCTCAAGGAGGCCACGATGTCTGAAGCAAAACTTGCTCCGAATCTGCCGGACTGGATGCTCGAGCACGCGAACCGCTATCTTTCCAGCGGCGGGGCAGACGGGCACATGTACAAGGTCAACGTGCCCGAGCGAGGCGAGCTCACGGTCCCTGCGCTGTTGCTGACCACCACAGGCCGCAAGTCCGGAGACAAATACATATTTCCGCTGTTCTACGGAACGGACGGCGGCAGTTACTTCATCGTGGCCTCAAAGGGAGGCGCGCCCGAACACCCGGGCTGGTATCGAAATATTCTCGCAAACCCCAATATCGAAGTCCAAGTCGGGACGAAGAAGATGAACGCCCGGGCCAGGACAACGGCGGGCGAGGAACGCAGCCGACTCTGGAAAAAGGCATTGGAATTCTGGCCGCCCTACGCCGACTATCAGCTCAAGACCGAGCGCGAGATCCCGGTGGTGGTGCTCGATCCAGTCCACTAGACGACGTGGCTCGCAAACGCTGCTGTCACGTCAATTTGCATCGCCAGCTCGCCGATGCAGAGCCATCGCGGGCGACGTACCGCCTGCAAGGATTTCTGCCTGCCAACCCAGCAAGCCGCCATGTCAAACGCCAAGATACGCTTGTCGGAATTGCGGCTGGCCAAGCACCTCATTCGGTGAACCTTCGGCTCTGATCCGACCATTTTCGAGCAGAATGAGCCTGTCCGCGACGGCCGCCGCGAAGGACGCGTTCTGTTCGGCAATCAGGATTGTCAGGCCTGTGCCGTGCAGTTCACGCAGAATCGCGGTGACCTTGCGGATGATGATGGGAGCAAGGCCGAGGCAAGGCTCGTCGATCAGCAGGACCTGCGGAGCCGACATCAGTGCACGGCAAATGGCTACCATTTGCTGCTCGCCGCCGCTCAACGTCCCCGCAAATTGATCTGCGCGCTCTGCAAGAACCGGGAAGCGCTCCATCAGCACTGTCAGTCGCTGCCGGCTTTCGGCGGCCCGGCAGAGATAGCCGCCCAGCTCGAGATTCTCGCGGACCGACATAAGCGGAAACAATTGTCTGCCTTCCGCCACCTGGGCAACGCCAAGACGCACGCGATTGTCCGTGGTCAGCCCGGTCAGGACCCGTCCGTTGCTGACGATCCTGCCGCTCGACGAAACGAGGCCTGTTATCGCGTTCAGTGTCGATGTCTTGCCGGCGCCGTTGGCGCCGACCAGGGCCACAATGCTGGCATCCGGGACCGCAAACGAGATGCCGCGAACAGCTTCGTTGCGTCCGTAGCTCACCGAGAGATTCTCAATCTCCAGCAAGGTCGCGCCCTCCGATATAGGCCTCGATGACGCGCGGCTCCGCGGTGACGGTCGCGGGCGGGCCGTCGGCGATCAGCCGCCCCGCATCGAGCACGATCGCGCGCGACACCAGGTTCATGAGAAAATGGAGGTTGTGATCGACGACCACGACGGTCACTCCGGCTTGCTGCAGGCGCCGTATGGACTGCTGCAGGACGTCGGTCTCCCCCGCACTCAAACCGGCGGCGGGCTCGTCCAGCAGCAAGAGCCGCGCTCCTGTCGACAGCGCCATGGCGATCCCGAGCAGCCGGGCCAATCCGGCCGGAAGGGAGCTTGCAGCCTCTGTCGCGAACTCTTCGAGGTCCAGGAGGCGGACTACCCTTTCGAGCTCGCGATCGCGCTCGGAATCGCCGACGCGACGATATCTGGCGACCCGAAGGCAATCCTCGACGCTGAGATTATGGAAGCTTCGTGCGCCCTGGAACGTACGCACCAGACCGAGCCGCGCGAGCCGGTGCGTGGGATAGCCGGTCACGTCGCGGTCCTGGAAAAAGATCCGTCCCGCCCCGGGACGCACGAAACCGGTGATCACGTTGAACAGCGTCGTCTTGCCCGCGCCATTCGGCCCGATCAGACCAAGAAGTTCACCCTCCGCCACGCTGAATTCGACATTGCGGAGCACCTCGAGACCGCCGAAACGATGGCTGATATTCGTGAGCCGGAGCATTTTCAGGCCCCGCTCCGCCTGGTGCCGGTCATCAGTCGATTGACGGCACCGGCAATGCCCTTTGGCGAATACAGTGCCATCACGACGATGATGATCCCGAGCAGAACAAGCCGGTAGTTCTTGGCGACGCGCAGAAATTCTGGCAAGCCAACGAAGATCAGGGTCCCCAGGATCGGCCCAGGCGTCGTGCCCAATCCGCCCACGATGAGCATACCGACGAGCGCGATCGAATCCGACGCGTTCATCATTTCAGGCGAGATAAAGCTGGTAAAGACGGCGTAGATGGCCCCAGCGAGCGCCGCGAGCGTGGAAGCCAGCGTGAACGCCGCGACCTTGTGCGCCGTCACGTCAATGCCAAGCGAGGTAGCCAGTGTCTCGTCGTCGCGAATGGCGAACAGCGCGCGACCGAAATCGCTGCGGCGGACGAGAATTGAAATCAGCAGACAGAGCAGCAGAAAGCCGGTTGCGAGACAATAAAGGCCGCGCGTCGAGCCGAAATCGACTCCAAGGACGACCCCGGGCGTGTAGACGAGCTGCATGCCTTGCGGACCACCGGTCAATTCATGAAGGTTGGCGGTGACGAGCCTCAACAATTCGCCGAAAGCGAACGTGATCAGCGCAAGATGGATGCCTCCGGTGAATCGCATCGCCGGATATCCGACCGCTACCGCAAGCACGGAGGTCAAGAGAGCCGTGAGCGGCAGCGATGTCCAGAATCCCACATCCAGATCCCGGATGAGGAGCGCAGAGGCGTAGGCGCCAAATCCGAAGAATGCCGACTGCGACAGCGCGAACTGGCCCGCAAAGCCCAGGACGATATTGAGCGAAACTGCGAGCGCGGCCTGCAGTGCCAGCAGGGTTCCGAGATAGACGATGTAGCGCGAATGGTAGACAACGGGAACAGACAGCAGGAGCGCGAGCACGAGCCAGCCGGCCAGCGCCAGCAGCATCGAAGCCGCGAGCCGCGATTGTCGGCCCGGGACATCCGCCGCCGGCGCGCGAGCGCTTGAAACCTCGCCCGTCATACGCGCGCCTTTCCGGCGCCGAAAAGGCCCGTCGGCAGAAACAGCAGGGCAAAAATCAGGATAATGAAGCCGTACCCGTCCCGGAACGACGCCGACAGATAGCGTGAGCCAAAACTCTCGGCGAGACCAAGCAGGAAGCCCGCGGCAATGGCGCCTGGAACACTACCAAGACCGCCGAGCGCGGCGAGAATGAACCCCTTGGTGAGCGGCGCCGCCCCCATGAACGGCGTCACTGCGAACAGGCTCGCGTAAAGAGCACCTGCGGCCCCGGCAAGAGCGCTCCCAACCGCGAAAATGGATCGGCTCACAGTATCGACCCGCACGCCGACGAGTGCCGCTCCCTGTCGGCTCTGCGACATGGCGCGGATCGCCTTGCCAAGGGTCGAATACTGCAGGAACAGCCAGAAGCCCAAAATCAAGGCCGATGAAATCACGAACACCAGCGAACGCTGAGATGAGAGGAGGAGCGGCCCCACCGCAAAATTGCCGGACACGGGAGCGTCCATGAAGCGGGGGTCCGGAGTGAGCGCCGCCGCGGCGACATTCTCGATGATCATGATGAGGCCCAGCGATACAGCCAGCCCCGCGAAGGGATCACCAAGCGTGCGGCGGAACACGGCGCGTTCGAGCAGGGCTCCGAACACGCCCATGGCCAGCGTCGCTACGATTGCGCCGACCCAGAAGGAATGGCCAGCGCTCACCAGGAAGAAGCAGACATAGGCGCCGAGCATCACGCTCTGGCCGTGGGCAAAGTTGAGGATGCCCACGAGACCGAAGACCAGCGTGATGCCCAGCGCCACCATCGCGTACAGACTGCCGACCATGACACCGTCAAGCCCAGTCTGGATGATATCGAGCAGCATGAGGCCTCAGAGAACCTTTTCGGGAATCGAATAGGTTTTGCCGCCCTTGATGATGCCGATGTCGACGTCGGTGACTGCGTGACCGTCCTTGTCGAAGCTCATCCGTCTCACGCCGTCATACACCATGCCCTTGAGCTTCGCCGCGATCGCGGCCTGATCCGTCGTCGTCCCGGCTGCATCCATCGCCTTGCCCAGCATGAAAACCGCGTCATAGAAGGTCAGCGCCCAATAGGTGTTGGCAACGATGTCCTTTTTCGTGGCGGCCTTGTACCGGTCGATCCAGGCCTTGACCTTTTCGTCGCTGGACGAGGCGAGATCGCGCGTCAGGATCTGCCAGACAAAACCATCGATCTTGTCGGCATACTTGACTGCGGGCGCGCCCGAGCCGCCGCGATAGACGAACTTCTTGGGCAGATCGCCGACTTCGAGGCTCTGGCGAATGATCGCTTCAGCGTCCGGGTCGGCATAGCCGATGAACATGCCGTCGAGACCCTTCCCTTGGAACTTGCGCAGGACCGGCGCGAAATCCGTCGTTCCCGGCTGGAAGAATTCGACCATCGAAACCTCGACACCAGCCTGGCTGAATAGCGGCTGGTAGGCCTTGACGAAGGTCTTGGAGACGTCGTCGTTCGGGACGAGAATTCCGACCTTCTTGAGCCCAAGTTCTTTCACCACGACCGGAACGAAACCCTTGGCGACCGTGTCGTCGGTATCGAGCGCCCGGAAGGACAACTCATTGCCTGGCTTACCGACGATGCCATCCATCGCCGTGAACCCGCCGATATACATGACCTTGGCCTTGGCCATCTGAGTAGCGACAGGCACGCCAGGGACGCTGGTCAGCACGCCCATGACAACGTGAATGTCCTCGTCGCTCAGGAGCTTCTGCGCAGCCGTCGCAGCCGCATCCGGCTTCGATTGCGCGTCCTCCTGGACGATTTCGATGCGGTAGGCCTTGCCGCCGACCTTGAAGCCGCCTGCCCCGTTGATTTCGGTCACCGCCATCTGCATCCCTTCAAGCGCGGGAACGTCCCAGCCGGAATGAGGGCCAGTCAGGCTCCCAACATAACCGAGCTTGACGACACCAGCCGTCTGGCCCAAGGCCGCCGATCCCGCGAGCGCGAACGTCAGCACGCCGGCAACAAGACCCTTCCACCTCATTCCGCTCATTCGATTCCTCCTTTGGTTCGCTA
This sequence comes from Bradyrhizobium jicamae, assembly GCF_018130215.1. Lineage (GTDB taxonomy): Bacteria > Pseudomonadota > Alphaproteobacteria > Rhizobiales > Xanthobacteraceae > Bradyrhizobium > Bradyrhizobium jicamae_A. The sequence goes on along the minus strand of NZ_JAFCKQ010000009.1, from coordinate 55,807 downwards.
CCCCTTGTTTGTTTTCCGGGTGTGCAATCGTTCACGCTGACTTCTTCTCCTGCGCCGCCTCCGCCACGCGCTCGCGTACGCGAAACTTCTCGACCTTGCCCATCGAATTGCGCGGCAGGGCATCAATCACGATAAATGATTTGGGGCACTTGTAGCCCGCCAACTCGTTGCGGCAGTGCGCGCGCAATTTGTCCGCATCGATCGACTTGCCGGGACGAGGCACGACGACTCCAACGACGGCATTGCCCCAGCGCGGATCGGGCTGGCCCACGACAGCACATTCGAGCACATCGGGGTGATCGTGCAGCACGCGCTCCACCTCCGAGGAATACACGTTCTCGCCGCCGGTCACGATCATGTCGTTGCGACGATCGAGCAGCTTCAGCCGCCCATCGTCGAGAAACAATCCGACATCGCCGCTCTTCTGATAATGACCAGCCCATGCCTTCCGCGTCGCTTCAGGGTTATTCAGATAGTGCGAGAACGGGATCGGCGTGCGCGCAGCGACCTCGCCGACGATACCGGTCGCGCAGGGCTCGCCATTCCCGTCGAGCACGACAACCTCGCAGCCGAACGCAGACCAGCCGACGCTGTGCGGGACGATCGTACCGCGCCGCTTGATTTCGCTGGTCACCCAGCCCCCCTCGGTCCAGCCGTAGGCTTCGAAGATCCGGGCGTTGGGAAACATCTCCATCATGTCTTCAAGCGTCGACGGTGACAGCGCGGCGCCGGAGCTGAGAATGCTACGCGGGCCCAACAAGGGCTCGCGTCCGCGCTCGCGCCACAGCTCCAGCATCATCGCGGACATCGTGGGCACCAGGAACGACCATGAGCATCGTTCACGCAGTTCGTCGTAGCTGGCCGCGACATCGAAGCGCTCGACAATGCGCAGCCGCGCCCCACGATAGAGGGCACAGAGGGACAGTGAACAGAAGCTCATGTGGAAGGTTGGTCCTGGTACGAGCATCACGTCGTGCGATGCGACGTCGAACTCCCATCCCCACCACATCAACCGCTCAACCCAGCAATCCATCGTAACGGCGGCGCCCTTGGGAAATCCGGTCGTCCCGGATGTGTAGAAGACCACCGAAATGTCGGACCCTTTCAGGGGTGTTCTTTTGAAGTCCGCGGCCACCCCATCGGGGACTGCATCGCAATCCAGGCAGCGCGGGCCATACTCGCTTCCGATCGATCTGGCGCGCTCAATCTGGTCGCCGCCGGACAGCAGCACGGTGGCATCCGAGTCCCTCAAGATGTATCCCATCTCCGCGGGCGCGAGGCGGGTGTTGATCGGCACTGTGGCGACACCGCAAAGCTGGCAGGCCAAATAGGACAGAAGCGAGTCGACGCCGTTTGGCAGCAGGACGGCGACCATCCGCCCATTACGGCCGGGCGGCACCTCGCCAAGTGCAGCGGCGAGCGCATACATCCTCGCAACAAGCTCGCGATACGTATACGACCTTCCACCCACGATCTCGATCGCGATGCGGTCAGGAAAGGCGCCGGCCACAACTTCGAGCTGTTCCGCTATCGTGAATTTCATGTTTCCTCCACCACCGGTTCGACGCTGCTTCGGCGGTCAGCCGCAGCCAGATGGGACCATCCGCAAAATGGTCTTTTTTTCATCACGATCCGGCGTGTTTCCTATCGGCTTGGTCTCGTGCGACATTCAAAATCAGCCAATCGGCAATAACAGCAGGCTGATCCGAATCCTGAATTTCGATGGTGATGAGGTATCGGCAAAGCCAGGAATTCGGCGCCCGCTCCTTCATCTCCACCAGTTTGCACCGTGCCCGGATCGAAGCGCCCGACTTTACGGGTGCAAGAAATCGAATCTTGTCGAAGCCGTAATTCACGCCCATCTCGAGGTCAGAGACTTCCGGAAAGACTTCCTTCATTTCCCCCATCAGCGATAACGTCAAAAGGCCATGCGCGATGGTGGTCCCAAACGGGCTGTTGGCTGCACGCACTGGATCGACATGAATGTACTGATGGTCTCCCGTCGCTTCGGCAAAGCCGTCGATGCGCTTCTGGTCGACGACGATCCATCGGGAAATGCCGGTCTCCTGGCCGATCCGCTGCTGCAATTCCGCGAGTTTCATCGGCGCTCGCGATCCTTGTTGGGTTACTTCCATTGCCGTCACGTTCGGGTCACGACGATCGAGGCGTTTTGGCCCCCGAAGCCGAACGCGTTGATCTGCAAGGTTTCGACCTTCATGTTGCGCGGCTCGGAGATGACGATATCGAACCTCGCCTCCGGATCCGGCTCATCGGTGTTGGCCGTGAAGACGAACCTGTCCTGCCTCATGCCGAGCAGCCCCGTGATCAGCGCCATGCCGCCGGAAGATGCGCCGCTGTGGCCGAGATGACCTTTCACGGAAGCGACGGGCAGCCTGCGACTGCGATCGCCATGCACGCGGTTGATGGCCTGGATTTCGGCAGTGTCGCCCTTCGGCGTGCCGGTTGCATGGGCAACGAGCGCGTCGACGCGCTCCGCGGCAATGCCCGCATCGGCCAGTGCCATCTCGATCGCGCGCGCTTCCCATTTTCCGGATGGATCCGGCGCGGACGGATGATAGGCATCCGCGAGCGAGCCATAGCCGCGCACATAGCCCAGAATATCGGCTCCTCGCGCACGCGCATGATCGCCGCGTTCGAGCACAAACATCGCGGACCCCTCACCGACCACAATGCCGCTGCGTTTGATGTCGAACGGCATCATCGCGCGACGTGGATCGTTTGACGGGGCGACCATGCCGTAGGCCGTGCTGGTGTAGTAGAGCGCTGGAACGAAATCATGATCGGGCAAGCCACCCGGCAGCGCCAGGCCGCCATCGGTGCCGCCGGCGATCAGAACGTCCGCGCGGCCGCTCGCGATCATATGAGCCGCCGTTCCAATCGCATCGAGTGACGAAGCGCAGGCTGTGGTGACCGTCAGGCTCGGGCCGTGCAGGCCGTACTGCATTGCGATCTGCGATGCCGCCATGTTGGGATAGATCTGAATCTCGGTCTTGCGCGGCACCGATCCTGGCCCATTTGTCTCGAGGAGGTGCTGCGCCTTCATCAACGCGCGCGTGCCGCCCATGCTCGTGCCATGCACCACGCCGGCGCGAAGCGGGTCGAATGTGCCCAGGCCGGCCTCGCCGATCGCCTGTTTGGCGGCAGCGAGCGCAAACTGCGAGAACATGTCGGTGCCGTCCTCGATCTTCTCGTCCATCCAGTCCCGCGGGTTGAAATCGCTCACAATGGCCCACCAACTCGGCCGTCCCGACTCGCCCTTGTGCCAGGGCGCCTCCCGGATCGCGATCTCGCCAGCCATCATGGCGTCGTGAAACTTGCGCGAGCCGCAGCCGAGCCCAGAGACAATTCCCGTTCCCGTGATCGCTACATCAAGCATTCCGGCCTCCATTCATTCCCAAGCATTGTCGTGACTGACATCAATGTGTTCCCATCAGGCGAAACGCGGTTCCCCTGCGATCGGCAAGCTCGGCGGGCGCGCCCTCGTGAATGATTTCGCCACCGCGCAACAGAACGAAGCGGTCACCGAGTGCTGCAGCAAAGCGCACGTTTTGCTCTGCGATCAGGAGCGCCATGCCCAGCGAGCGGAGCCGGTTGATCGCAGCGATGAGCTCGTCCAGTACCACAGGCGCCAGCCCCTGCGAGGGTTCGTCGAGCAGCAAGGCCTTCGGACGGCGGCCCAACGCGACCGCCAGCGCAAGCATCTGCTGCTCGCCGCCGCTCAGCATCCCCGCCGGTTGCGCACCGCGCTCGCCAAGAATCGGGAACAGCGCGAGGACTTCAGACAATATCTCGCGACGTTCCGCACCCGGCAGATGACGAAGCGCGATTGCGAGATTTTCTTCGACCGTGAGCGGCGCGAACAGGTTGCCACGCCCTTCGGGCACCAGTACGAGACCACTGCCGGCACGGACGCGCGCCGAGGCCTGGTCGAGGCGTCGCCCCGAAAGGGTGATGCCTCCCGATGACGCGACAATTCCCGCGAGTGCGCCGAGCAGGCTGCTCTTTCCGGCACCATTGGCACCGAGCACGATCAGGTATTCTCCCGCACTGACGGACAGGTCGATGTTGTGGCAGACCTGCAGCCGACCATAGTGGGCGCTGAGGGAGGTCGCGGTCAGGGTCATTGCCAACCTCCTGCCGCGTCCTCGATGTCCCCAAGCGCTCCCAGATAGGAGCGGATGACGTCATCGTTGCGCAGGACCTCGTCGGGAGTGCCTTGGCACAGCACGTTTCCAGTCTCGAGCACGGCAACGGACCGACACAATTGACGCACCATGTCGATATTGTGCTCGACCAGCAGGACGCCGAGACCTCGCGCCGCGACGGCACGGACTTCGGCTGCGAGCTTGTCCTTTTCGACCGAGGTCAGACCGGCGGCAGGCTCATCGAGCATGACGAAGCGTGCTCCGGACACAAGGCAGCGAGCGACTTCGACAAGCCTCAGGAGGCCCAGCGACAGCTTGCCGACCTCGACGTGGCGCAGATTGGCAAGTCCCAGTCGCTCCATCTCCGCTTCGGCGCGTTCGCGCAGCAGTCGCTCCTCGCGCATGGCCCAGGGCGAACCGAACAGCGCGCCGACAAGGGAGGACCGGACCGAGGCATAGAGCCCGCAGGTCACTGCGGTCAAAACCGACGTCCGGGCTTCAAGCCGCGGTGTCTGGAATGTGCGCCCTACGCCCTTCGCGACCACCTGATGCGGCCGCATCCCCGTAATATCCTTACCGTCGACCGAAACCCGACCGCCGCTCGGTCGCACGAAACCCGTGATGCAGTTGAACAGGGTAGACTTGCCGGAGCCGTTTCGGCCGATTAAACCCATGACCGCGCCCGGCGAGACCACGATGTCCACTCCACGGAGCGCGCGGACGCCACCGAAAGATACCTCCATTCCCTTTGCGACAAGCCCTCCGCTCATGGCCGGCTCGCCTCGATTTCGAGCGCCGTCACCTCGCCTGAGCGAGACCGTCTCAATTGCCTGACCTGGGCCAGGCCGCCTTCGATGAGGCCGAAGATTCCCCGCCGCGCGACCAGCAAGATCACAATGAGCGCTATGCCGTAATAGACGCCCTGCAATTCGGCAGCCGGCAGAAGACGGGTCAGGCCGTCGAGCAGCAAGGTTCCCAGGATTGGACCGAGGATGAATTCGGCGCCGCCCACCACAGCCATCAGCAGCGCTGAAATGGACAGATGAGCGTCGAGGGATTCCGGACTGACGAAGCTGATGTAGTGCGCATAGAGCCAGCCTGACACGCCTGCGATGCTCGATGAGATTGCGAAGGCCGCGCTGACCAGCATTGGCGGGTTCACACCATCGGCGGCAGCCCTCGCCTGATCGAAGCGCAATACGTTGAGGGCGCGACCATAGGCCGAATGGCAGAGATTCTCGTACAGGAAGACGACGATGACGACCATCGCCCAGATGAGCCAGGCATAGCTCGCGGGAGCTTTGACAAAGCCGATGCTCGGAACGCCGGCAATTCCCATATATCCGCCGGTGAAGTCGTCAGCGCTGCGGATCGCGATGGCGATGATGGATCCGATTGCCAGTGTGGACAGCGCCGTCGCCAACGGCGACAGCCGCGCGACCAGCCGCGCGACCGGAAATGCGATCAGCGCCGGAAGTAACAGGGCGACCGGAAGATCTGCAAGCGGCGGCCAGCCCCAACGAACCGTGCAAATCGCAGCCGCATAGGCACCGAGACTGGCAAACGCCGCCTGCGACAAAGTCAGAATGCCGGCCTGGCCGTAACTCAGGCCGACCGAAAGTGCGAGCAACGCATAGATGCCAAGCAAGGCTGCACTGTCCGTCCAGACCGCATTCCGCGTTACGACGGGCAGCGCGATCAACACGCATATCGCCAGCACCAGCGTGTTCCCGCGTCGTGCAACAAAACTCACGGCCGTCCTCCCGCCAGCGCTTCGGTGTCTGCGGGTCTCATCGAAAGCACCAGGAGTATGAACAGGAACGGCGTCATGGCGGACAAGGCCTCGGAGAGATAGCCGGATGCCAAGGCCTGGGCGACGCCCATCGCGATCCCACCGAACAGACAGCGCAACGGACTGCCCACGCCGAAAACGATCGCCGCGCCAAAGCCGCTCAAGGTCAATCCGAGCGGCGCGGTGAAGTCAATTCCAGCGCTGTAAAGCACCAGGAGGCCCGCGAGTCCCGCAAGCAAACCGCCGGCCAGGTAGACGCCCATCTGCAACCCTTCCACGGGGATCGCCGCGAGGGTGGCGCCAACGGCGTTGACAGCGGACGCGCGCATCATGCGGCCGAGCGAGGAGTGCCGCACCACGACATGCAGGATGACCACGACGATCGCAGCGATCAGCAAGTTGAACAACCCCTGTTGATCCAGACGGATACCGCCTAGCGACCACGATGCGGCGACGTAACTGACGATGAAAGACCTTGCCCCCCAATACCAGAGAACGAAGGACTCGATGACCGCGGACAGTCCGAAACTTGCCAGAGCAAAGACGATGCCGTCCTCGCATCCGAGCCGCTTCAAGCCGACGAAAATCAGAGACATGATTGCCGCACTCAGCATCGCTGCGGCGAGCCCGGCCTCAGCTCCCGCGATGCCGCCGATCGTGGCCGCGACAGCTGCGGCGATCAGCGCATAGGCGCCGACCGCAAAGTCGATCGTCCGTGCGGTGGCGAACAGAAGACTCATGGGTGCGGCCAGCAACGCATAGATCGCGCCGGCCAGCGCACCCCTGAGCACATATTCCACAAAATGAATCACGCCGCCCTCATCAAGGCACGCTGCGGAACTGCTTGTTGCGGACTTCCGTGATGACCAGAGCATCCTCGTGCCATCCGTCGTGGTCCTTGGCCGAATAGCAGACGCGTCCGCGCGCGAATTTGTCGAAGTCGCAAAGGCTTTCGAGCGTCTCGCGCATGCTTGCGCCGGTGATATCCTTGCCCTTCTGCCTGTCGATGGCGCCAAGCGCAGCCATCAGGGCATTAGAACCCGTAAGCTCACCCCATCCCTGCGGCTGCTTGCCGGCCGCCTCCAGCATTTTGGCGAGTTCAGCCTCGCCTGGAGTCGGATCGTAGGGCAGATTGCCGATGCTGACGATCCGCAGGCCCTCGACTTCATTTCCGACGTTCTCGGCAAATGACCGTTGCGCCAACCCGGCATTTGCGTAGATCGGCACGGACAACCCGACCTGCCGCGCAGCTTTGACGAACGAGGATCCGAGGGCGGCAATGGAAATCTGCAGGAAAACGGCCTGCGCCCCCGCGTTCCGCAATTTTGTCGCCTGTGCCGTGAGATCGGTCGCCGTGTAGGGAGCGCTCGCCGTCTCCACGACATTGAGCCCGAGCGATGGTCCCACTTCGCGCGCGAGATCGACGCCGGTCTTTCCGTAGGCATCCTCTTGATAAAAGATGCCTACCTTCTTCGCATTACCCTTGGCCATATCCTGGAGGATCGCGCGCACATCGGAAGCGTCGCTCGGCGCTGCGCGGAAGATCCACGGGTAGAATTCGTTCTTTGGATCGGTGATCGCCAATGTGCCCGCCGGGCCAATCAGTGGCGTAGATAGCCTTTGCGCGATCGGACCGGCGGCAAGAATGCCGGAGCCGGTGCTTGGCCCGACGATCGCGACAACCTTGTCATTGATCGCCTGATTGACCGCTCGTGTCGCTTCCGTCGGATTACTCTTGTCATCATAGAACGAGATCTCGAATTTGCGGCCGCCTTTGGTCGTCGAGCTCATCTTGGCAACGATCGCCTGGATCGCGTCGCGCTCCGGAATGCCGAATACTGCAGCCGGCCCACTGAGGCTCAGCACCGCGCCAATCTTGACAGGCGCGTCCTGCGCGCGCGCGGAACCAGCAATCATGGCTACCGCGCCGACGCAGATTGCCAGTGCTCTCAACATCCTCAAGTTCATCCCATCCTCCCGATCATGTCCTGTCCGCCGATCTTCGCCGGCGTGTTCGCAAATAAAAGTCAGGTTCGCGCTGCCTGCAACGTGTCACGAGAAACGCGAGCGCGCAGTTCGCCCTTTACGAGCTTCCCCAAGGCATTGCGCGGCAATTCCGCTACGAATTCGATGCGATCGGGACACTTCATCCGCGCCAGCTTCTGTCGGCAGAAGTCGATCAGCGTAGCCTGGTCGGCGTTGTGGCCTTCACGCGGCACGATAAAGGCGTGAACACGCTCACCCCATTCGGGGTCCGGCCGCGCAACGACGGCCGCCTCGCGTACCGATTCGTGCCAGCACAGCACTTCCTCGACCTCCTTGGACGAGACGTTGTAGCCGCCAGAGATGATGATGTCGCTCTTGCGGTCCACGACATAGATGTATCCATCCTGATCGACGCGCGCGAGATCGCCGGAATGAAGCCAGCCGTCGCGTATTGCCTGCGCCGTTCGTTCCGGATCGTTCCAATAGCCGGGAGTAATGTACTGGCCGCGAAAGATGATCTCGCCGACCTCCTCGCCGCTGACCTCGTCACCGTTCTCGTTCACGACCCGCAGCTCCGTCCCGAACACGGGTCGCCCGCAGGCGGCGAGCTGCCGGCCGTCCCCGGCGAGCGCCTTGAGATGATCGGCTTTAGTCAGAACGGCTGCCAGCGAAGACGTTTCGGTCATGCCGTAGCCCTGGACGAGAATGTCTCCGAAAGTGGCGGCCAGTTGCTCGACGCGCTCACGGGGCATCGGCGCGGACCCGTATCCGATCGTCTCCAGAGACGACACGTCATAGGATGGGACAGCGCCGCTTTCGAGAACGCGAATGAGCATCGTCGGCACGAGATGGCAGTGCGTGATCCGCTCCGCCTGCACCTGCGAAAGCCAGCGCTCCGCGGAGAACCCGCGCGCATCGGCCAGAACGATGGTTCCACCGACCAGCCAGGCCGGTACGTAGTACATGTTGATCGAGGCGATCGAATTGTGCGGATAGACCATCAGCAGACGGCTATCCTCCTTGATGTCGTAGAGGATGACGGGCACGGGCGCATGGGCAACACTGTGCTTTTGCTGAAACAGCGCCCCCTTCGGCGATCCTGTCGTGCCGCTCGTGTAGACAATGAGAAAGTTGTCGTCGCCCGTCACGTCGACCGCGGGTTCGGCATCGTCCTGGGCCGCGAGCCAGGCCTCGTGCTCCGAGGTGGCCGCATCCGCAGGATTGTGTCTGACGATCCGAACAAGATCCGGGCATTGGCCGATCTTGTTCACAGTCTCCGCAAATTCCTGCTCCAGAAACAGAAATCGCGCGCCACTATGCCGCAGGATCTGCTCGACCTCGCGCGGCGACAGGCGAAAGCTGATTGGCACGTGGACAAACCCGCCCTTCGCTGCCGCCGCGACCGCCTCGACCGCTTCGGAGGTATTGTTGGCGAGCACGGCGACGCGGTCGCCCTTTTTCAATCCGGCAGCCAGAAGGCCATTGACCTGACGGTTCACGCGGCTGTTGAACTGCGAGTAAGTATATCTTCGATCACCGGAAACGAGCGCGAGCTTGTCTGGCCGCCATCCAGCATTGCGTGCAATCCACGATGCGACGGTCATCGGCGTCTCCGCACCCTTTTCCCCCGGCCCAACCCAAGGTATTGTCACGCTCTATGACTAAGCGCTTGCTTAGTTCAATTTGGCGCCATGTTTCCAAGGGTGTCAAGCGGGGGTGTAACGTGCAAAAGGCTAAGACCAAATCGAAAGCCAAGACCGGCGCCAAGGCGGGAGTTACGATCGCGCCACGCCGCCAACAGAGGCCGGATGCGGCGCATGCGCGCGTGTCGGCCAAATCGGCCGCAGCGCTCACTACTCCCGCGAGCAACCGTCGATTTTCGGGCGCCGAAATCATTGCCTTCGCCGAATCGATCAATCAGGGCATTTCCGCGGAATTCAGCAATGACCAAAAGCGCAACTCGGTGCGCAAACTGCTGATCGCAGCCGTCGAAAGCTTTGCATCCAGAGGTTTTCACGGCACCACCACCCGCGATATTGCGCGCGCTGCTGACATGTCGCCCGCAGCACTCTACGTACACTTTCGTAGTAAGCAGGAGCTCCTGTTCAAGCTCACGGTAGCATTGGCGACTGCGATGCTGGTGGATCTCAAGCGGGCCGCCGCCACTGAGATCGATCCGACCAAGAAACTGCGCGCCCTGGTCTCCAGCTACGCCCGGTGCAGCGCCCGCATGCATACAGCGGTGCACGCCGCGACTTTCGAGTTCGATGTGTTATCACCTGATCAGCAGCAGGTGATCGTCGCATTGCGCCACCAGGTCAACAAGATCTTCATTGAATGCCTGCTTGCCGGTCGCGCGCGCGGCCAGTTTGATTTCGAGGACGAAAGGGTCATCCGCATATCGATCATGTCATTGTGCGTTTCGGTCGCGACCTGGTTCTCGGCCGCTGGTCCGCTGCTGCCCGAGGAACTCGGGGACCAGTATGGTGACATGGTCGCACGCATGATCGCGCCAAAGGCCTGAGAACGACACCCCGCGTTCGTCGCGCCGGCAGACTTCGCAATTGAAACGGTTTTTCCCTTCCGATATAAGATAACACAAGTTATGGTTTCCTCTGGCGCGACCAAGGCCCCATGGCACACGAGAAACACATAGCGGCCTTTCCGGGTTTACCGGAACTTCCGCCATGTTGCCGGCGACTGTCGAGAGCGCAAGAGCTTCGCTCGCGACACCGATCTGAGCTCTGCAAGCGCCGCCGGCTTCTGCCTGGCCCCGCCAGGGCTGCCACTTATTGCTAGAACAATTTGAGATGGGAGATCAGCAGCATGATGATGACCGGCGAGCAATACAAGCAATCGCTGAACGACGGCAGACGAGTTTTTATCGAGGGGGCGCTCGTTACCGACATGGCGAACCATCCGGTCTTCAAGGTGCCGGTTGAGGTTTCTGCAAAACTGTATGACCGCGGTTACGATCCAAACCCGGACGCCGTTCGCGCAACCACGCGAATACTGAGGTCGACCGAAGATTTGCGTCATCACGCAACCAAGCTCGAGGAGGATGACATCCTGCTCGAGGTGACGAGTGCGTCGATGATGACCCTTCTCACCGCAGCGGGACGCATCGAATCGGCGCTACCGGAAAATGCCGCGCGCATCCGCGCATGGGTAAAGGATGCGCAAGCGCGCGACGTTCGCATCGCCCAGTGCATTACGGATGGCAAGGGCGATCGTTCACGAAAGCCAAGTCAACAGGACGACCCGGACGCTTACGTTCATGTTGTCGAGCGACGGCCGGATGGCGTCGTCATTCGGGGCGCCAAGTTGCACATCACGGCGGCTTCGATTGCCCACGAGTTGATGACAATCCCAACCAAGTCCATGAAAGCGGGTGAGGACGAGTATTCAATCGCCTGCATGGTACCCGTGAATGCGCCGGGAGTAAGAATCGTCGACGTCGACTACGCACCGAGGCACGTCGACCAGCGTCGCTTTCCCATTTCGAGCCGCAAACATACGCCGGACAGTTTCGTCATTTTCGACGACGTCTTCGTTCCCAACGAGCGTATTTTTCTGGATGGTCACCCCGAGCTGGCGGCTGTATTCGCGCACTCTCTCGGGTTGTGGGAGCGGATTGGCGGACTGGCCGCGATGGCGAACGGCTATGACAAAATGGTCGGCTTCGCTCAGCTGGTTGCGGAGGCAAACGGCCTGGACAAGATCGCCCATATCAAGGAAAAAATCTCGACGATGATCATCAACGCCACGATCGTGCGAGCATGCCTGGATGCGGCGATCGATAAGTGCGGGTATAGCTCGGATGGATCGGCATTCCCTGACGAGCTCTACACAAACGCCGGGAAGTATTTCGGAGCCTATAATTTCAATACGATGGTGCGAGATTTGCACGATATTGCAGGCGGTTCGATTCAAACCGCGCCCTCGGTTGCTGATCTGGAAAACGAGGAAGTCGGACATCTGATCCGCAAGTACATGGGAACCAAGCAGTCAGTCGACGGCAGCTACCGGACGAAGCTCTTTCACGCGATCTATGACTTTACGGCCGGCGCCAATGGGTCCTGGTGGTCAATCGCAATGCTGCAATCGGGAGGCGGCCTGTACGCGCAGCGAATTGTGACCAGAGGGCGCTACGATATCGAAGCTGCCAAGAACAGAGCGCTTGAGGCGGCTCACCTCTCGCCCGAGCTTTAGAGCTTTGCGATAAGCAATGCATAAGGTCATGCGGACCGCGGGGAGCAGCGCGCTGATCCGGGTGGCCGCAGCGTTTGCGCGGCGCGCCTGAAAGATAGCCGAGCGGTTCAGAAGAAAAAAGCGGCGGGGAACGCGAGAGGACCCACATGGAGCAAGAGCAGGACTCGACCTTCATCGACATTAGCACCCGGATTTCGCGGTTTGCACATGCTACCCCTGACGCCGAGGCGGTTGTTGCGGACAGCGGCCGGTTCACCTATCGCGATTTCGACTTATCGGTGACCCGCTGCGCAAATGCATTAAGGGCCTTGGGTGTTGAAGCCGGAGACCGCGTCGCGATTCTGGCCTCGCCATCGGCTGCCTACTTGCAAGCTTTTCTTGGAGCGTTGCGAGCAGGTGGCTGCGTGTGTCCCCTTTCGCCCATGGCATCTCCAGAGCAGCTCGAACTGATGGTCGCTGACTCTGGGGCCAGAGTGCTTTTCGTTTCGATGGACATGATCGAGACGGGGCGGCGGTTGGCGGCTGCTAGTTCTCTGTTGCCCGGCGCAGCAATCCTCTTCGATGCCACGGCGGACGGCTTTGTGAACTACGGCGATTTGGTTATCGGCGCCAGTAACGAGATGCCAGATGTACAGATCGATCCGGGGATGCTGTTCAACATCATCTATTCATCCGGAACGACAGGCGCGCCAAAGGGGATCATGCACAACCATGCGACCCGAACGACGACGCTCGATCGGTTCAAGGACATCGGATTCGGTCCCGGTTGTCGAAGTCTCGTCGCTACGCCGCTGTATTCCAATACAACCCTGGCCGCCTGGTTGCCGACACTCGGTCTCGGAGGCGCAGTTATCGTGATGCCCAAGTTCAATGCGCGAGACTATCTCGAACTCGCTGAACGCGAGCGCGCGACGCACACCATTCTCGTCCCGGTCCAGTACCAGCGGATACTTGCGGAGCCCACGTTCAACGAATTTGATCTGCGCTCCTTCTCGTTCAAGATGACCACATCGGCGCCGATGCAATCCCGTTTGAAAGAGGAGATTGTACGCCGGTGGCCCGGTCCGTTACTTGAGATGTACGGATTGACAGAGGGTGGCGGCATCTGCACCCTTGATGTGAAGGCCGATGCGGGAAAGTTGGACACGGTTGGAAAGCCGGCGTTCGGTTGCGTTATCAAGATCATTGATGACGCTGGGAACGAACTCCTCGATGGCCAGGTGGGAGAGATTGTCGGCCGTGGGCCGATCATGATGCGGGGGTACCACAACCGTCCTGTGGAATCCGCCGCCATAGTTTGGAATGACAGCGACGGACAACGTTATTTCCGCTCCGGTGATATCGGCTGGTTCGATAGTGAGGGCTACCTGCACCTTTCTGATCGCAAGAAGGACATGATCATCTCGGGTGGGTTCAATGTTTATGCGTCCGACCTCGAAGCCGTGCTTTGTCGGCACCCCGCTGTCAGCGATGCTGCGGTGATCGGCATACCCAGCATCAAATGGGGTGAAAGTCCTCTCGGATTGGTCGTGCTGCGAGAAGGCCATCAGGTCGATCCCGCAATCATCCTGGATTGGGCAAACGGCCAGCTAGGAAAGACCCAGAGATTGAGCAGCATCGAAGTTCGGGGCTTGCTCCCGCGCAATACTCTGGGCAAGGTTTTAAAGCGAGATTTGCGAGCCCCCTACTGGAAGGCAGACGTGCGAAGCGATGACGGGCAAACATCCTCCATTCTTCGTCAGTGAGGACAAGCTTGATCCGAGATCAAGGGACCGCTTGGTAGGCGCACCAGGGCTCGAACCTGAACCCGGCTGATCAAGCGTCCTCCCAGTCACTCACTCCATCAATGGCTTTAAGACTAATCTAACGGATAAAACCCCATTGAGAACGTTGTGGTGTTTCCCGTAGCGCAAACAGGGCGATCGCGGCGCTCCTATGGGAGTTCAGACCACGGCGCACGCGCGGCCATGACTTTGAATCATGCGGTCGAGAGTTCGAGTCCCTCCGCGCTCAAAAGAAATTCAAGTACTTACGGCCAAGAACCTTCTCCCGACAAACCTTCAATTCTCCGTGTGCACGCATTTTGCACACACGGAGAAGTGCCATGCGCGCTTTAGCGATTTGCGTTTTGGCTAGCTTGTTCGTGCTGCTCACCGCTGTCTCGATCAATGCTCCCCATCCGCGATGCACTGTGGGCTCGATCGAGCGGCCATTTACGGGTTGTTAGGTGACGCGCGTTGCCGCACGACTGGCCGGCGTTGATTGGTGCGGTCGACTCTCGCATGCTATCCCGTGAGAAAAGACGAATCAGCGGGGCATGAGGTTAGTTCGTGGAAGGCTTGGTAAAGATCTACGTAGCGCTGGTCTTTATCGTGCCGGGCTTCGTTTTCCCGACGATTCGAAATCAGTTCGTCGGCTCGGCAAAGACCAACTTCTCACCTACGTCACGCTAAGCGGAGTAACTTTTGCGCTCTGGGGTTGGATCATCTACGTGGTCTACAAATACAGCGAAAACATACCTTTCAAAGCGGGCGCCTGGATCTTGGTGATCATAGCAATCCCAGGAGTCTCAGGTGCCGCAATGGGCATTTGTAACCAGCGCGACTATTTTCGAAAGGCGCTCCACCACGCCGGCCTGACCCCTGCTCACTCCATCCCAAGCGCGTGGGACTACAAGTTTTCGCGGGCGCGAGGTGAATGGCTGTTGGTCACGCTGAAAAACGGAACGCAATTTGCGGGCTGGTGGGCAGGTCAATCGTTTGCGTCGGACGAGCGCAGCGAGCGTGATCGTTAATCGAACAGGTCTTTGACATTGCAGACAGCGGACCTTGGACGCCCACTCCCAGGAGCGTCTCAAGGCTCAGGCCCGGCATGGCGCGACTACACCCGCGTCCTGGTAGCCGACATGCAGGCGGGTGTTGGGGTCGGTCGGAAAGGGCCAATTCCGGGTTCATGCAGCGCAGCACAATATAGCGTTTTTCGATGACTGACAGAGCAAAAAGTGTGGGAAGAATATCGATGCCGTGGCGGCCATTGACGACCACTCAAAAGGTGGTCGGCTGCCCGACTTCCACGTATCACCCTCCCGATTCTCCCAAGGTCGGATCCCTTGCAGCTTGTGGTCGGTAGCAAACAGTTCGTCTGCTACGATGCTTGCGGTGGCACCCTCCCTTATTTCACATTGTGCGGCCGCACGCTCGGCAAGTTTGCAAACGCGGCGTCGAGGGTCTTTTGGTCGAGTTCGCGATCATCAACCTTGCCGGCGAGATAATCGGCGTAGGCCTGCATGTCGAAATTACCATGCCCAGAGAGGTTGAACAGGATCGTTCGCGCCGTCCCCTCTTGCTTGCACCTGAGCGCTTCGTCGATGGCCGCTCGTATCGCGTGGTTCGATTCAGGCCCTGGTAAAATGCCTTCGCAACGGGCGAACATGATCCCGGCCTCGAAACATCCCGTCTGTGGAAAGGCGACTGCTTCGATAATTCCAATCTCTTTCAAATGACTGACCAATGGCGCCATTCCGTGAAATCGGAGGCCACCCGCGTGGATTCCAGACGGCATGAAACTCGACCCCAAGGTATGCATCTTCGCCATTGGGCCCATGTGAGCGGCGTCAAGGAAATCGTATGCGTACCGGCCACGAGTGAGCGATGGACAAGCCGCAGGCTCGGCCGCTATAGCCCGCACCTTTTGCCCCTCTCGAAGCATCTTGCCAAGAAACGGCGCCGCCAGTCCCGTGAAATTAGATCCCCCGCCGACACAGCCGATTATGACGTCCGGCCAGTAACCCGCCATTTCCATCTGCTCCAGCGCCTCGAGCCCGATGACCGTATTATGCAAGAGCGGATAATTGAGTAAGCTTCCCATCCCAAGTTGCGCATCTGGATCTGTTGCGGCAAGTTCGATGGCTTCTGACGCCGCGATGGCAAGGCTGCCGGAGGAAGTTGGATCAGCTGCAAGCGTGCGCCGGCCAGCCTCAGTTTCTTTGCTGGGACTGGGG
The DNA here is from genome assembly GCF_018130215.1 of Bradyrhizobium jicamae. GTDB lineage: Bacteria > Pseudomonadota > Alphaproteobacteria > Rhizobiales > Xanthobacteraceae > Bradyrhizobium > Bradyrhizobium jicamae_A. Next base: position 39,651 of record NZ_JAFCKQ010000009.1, on the reverse strand, counting down.
ATGCACGTTGCGCCATAAGTTTCCATCAACACGCGCCGATAGGGCTTCTGCTCATAACTAACCCTGACCATAAAAACCTTGACTTGAAGACCGAAAAGCGCTCCGGCAAACGCGATCGCCGATCCCCATTGCCCTGCACCAGTGACCGTTACTAGCTTTTTGGCGCCTGCCTCGCGGATATAAAAAGCCTCGGCAACTGCCTCGTTGGGCTTGAAGCTGCCGGTCGGTGCCGCACTTTCGTCCTTGTAGAAGATGCGTGCCGGGGTACCTAGGAGCCGCTCGAGTGATCGCGCGCGTCGCAGCGGCGTCGGACGCCACAATCTATACACCTCAAGAATCGGCCTGGGGATTTCGATATGGCGCTCGGTTGAGACTTCTTGCTGGATGAGTTCCAGCGGAAACAAAGGCGCGAGTTCTTCCACGCCGACCGGCTTACCAGTTGCCGCATTGAGAACTGGAGGCAGTGGTTGCGGCAGATCGGCGAGAATATTATACCAATGCTTTGGAAGTTTATCGTCGGGGAGAATGAATTTGATGGCTTCGCTCATGACGTCGCTCCTTGAATTTCGCCAGATCGGCCGTGAATGTCTCCCTAGACCCTCGTCGCATTGCGCGAGGACCGCTCAAGGTCACCGCAACTCGTTGAGTAGCGCTTTGGCCTCCATGAGGTCGGGCAACTCAAAACCTTCAGTGAACCAGCCGTAAACCGGAGCTAGCAATTCGAGAGCCCGTTGTGGCTTCGCCTGGTCCCGCCATAGCCGCGCCATACTCATCGCGGCACGCAGTTCCCATGACCTTGCCTGCTGCTGACAAGCTACCGCCAGTGCACGATTGAAATACGCCTCGGCTTTAACTGCATCTGGTAGCGGCCCCATTCTAGCGATCTCTCCGGCAGTTCGAAGGATCTCGGCTTCATCCAATCTCTCATTGGTCTCCTCTATGGAACTGACGGCTCGAGAGATGGTGTCTTCTGCGTCGGCAAATCGGCCGCACGATGCGTGCGCACGAGCTAGCCAGATGAGGCTGGATTGCGAAAATAGCGTGGTCCGCGCGCTGGCGAACCCCGATAAACTGGAGGAAATCAGTTCGACGGCCTCGTCGCCCCTGCCGGTTACAGCAAACACCCAGCCGAGAAATAACCGACCCCACGTCCCCCAATAAGACAACCGATGTTTTTGCGATAAGTCAGATAGCTCCTGCGCTCGTGCTTCAGCAACCACAAACCTGCCGCACAAGAAATTCACCCAGCTCTCCTCCAATAGCGCATACGCCAGGGTACCGGTTTGGCCGAGGTCTTGGGCAGAGTGGAAAGCGTGTTCGGTATCCGCGAGCGCGCGTTCGGGATAGCCTAAGCGGCAAAGAGCGTATGCGCGATAGGCCAGAGCAGCAACCCCGATATCTTGACCAAATCTGGTTGCTAGCGCCCTGTGTTCCGTAGGCCTGTAAAGAGCAATGGCCTGATCGAGATGCGATTTGGCGGTCTGCAACTCTCCAAAAAAAAGGTAGCTACCCCCCATCACGCGGTGGGCCATTACTAATGCTGCAGAAAGTTGTTGTCTTTCCGCCACCGCAAGGAAATGCTTTGCTATTGCGGCTGCGCGCTCCAGGTTTCCTGAAGTAAAGTTGCCCGTCCATTGCCCATACAGAACGGAGAAACGAAGCAGCACGTCCTCCGAGCGCTCACCTAACGCTTCGGCTTCTTCGATCATGGCATCGGCGCGCTCAAAGGCCGCAATTGTTTCGGGGGCTGTATAGCCCCTGACGTGAAACAGAACGGTCGCAAATGCCACTTGTAGCTTAATTGCTTCGCGTCGCAGCGCCGGCGTGGCGGGCAGGGTTTTGATTTGTGCGATAGCGCGTGTGAGCTGCTCTGCGGCCTCAAGAAGTGCCGAGCGTTCGACCGACCGCCGTCCGGCCGTCCCCCACAGCCCGGCAGCCTTTTCGATCAGCCCAGCTTCGGTGCAGTGCCGGGCCACAAGTTCAGGCTGCGTTTCGGCGATATCTGCAAATTGGTTTTCGAAGGTTTCGGCGATACGCGCGTGCAGCGTGCGCCTCGGCCCGCGCAGCAAGGTCCCGTATGCAGCATCCTGTATCAGTGCATGCTTGAACAGATATGTTGCACCCGGGGGCTCACCTTGCTGCAGCAGCAGGCCAGCAGCAGTGAGTCGCTCCAACGTCGACAAGAGCTCGGCCTCGGGTTCACTTACCACCGCAGCCAGCAGCGCGTAGGAGAACTCCCGCCCAATCACTGCTCCGATCTGCGCTATCTCTTTGGCCGGACCGAGCCGATCAAGTCGCGCCATCAATGAGGCATGCAAGCTGGCGGGAACAGCCGCGGTCGATGGAACGGCAGCCGCAGTTTTGCGTGCGTCGCCTTCGCTTTGAGCTTCCAGCACCGCCTTCGTCATTTCCTCCACAAACAGAGGAACACCGTCGGTACGGTCCACGATCTCCGCCAACACATCGGCCGGCAGTTCTTTCTCACCGGCGAGGCTTGCGACGATAGTGGCCGCATCGCGCTCTCCAAGACGATTGAGTACTATGCTGGTCACTTGAGATTGCCTCACCCAGGGAGCGACGAACTCGGGGCGGGAAGTTACAATCAGCAAAGCTGGAACAGCTTTGATTTCACGTATCTGTCGCGTCAGTGTTTCTAGGCTCGTTGGGTCGATCCAATGCGCGTCCTCGAAGATCATTAACACCGGACGCTGGCTTGCCAATCGCGTCAGTTGGCTGGTCAGAGCCTCAAGCGTTCGTTCGCGGCGTTGCTCTGGCGTCAGATCGAGCGTTGGATAGCGCCCGTCATTCGGCAGTGACAGCATCTCGGCAAGGAGGGGCACGTCTTCTCGAGAGGTCGAGGTCAGCGCAAGAAGAGCGTCAAGTTTATCAAGCTTCGCCGGTAAGGTGTCCTCACGTTGCAATCCGGCAGCCCGTTCCATCTGACCGATGATTGGATACAAAGCGCTGTCGGTGCGCTGGGGGGAACAAAAATACCGCAATCGCGTGTGCGGCTCGCTGGTGAGACGGTCTAGGAGCGCCGCTGTTAGTCGAGATTTGCCGATGCCTGCCTCGCCGGACAGCAAAACCAGTTGGCCTTTACCCGCCTTTGCGTTGGACCAACACCGCAGTAGTAGGTCGGTTTCTTGTTTCCGTCCGACAAGTGCCGTCATGCCGCTCGCGTGCAGCGCCTCGAATCGGCTTTCGACTGAACTCGGTCGAACAGCTGCCCAAGCCCGGACCGGCTCCACGATACCCTTGAGATCCTGTGTCCCAAGGTCAGCAAGCTCAAAAAGATTGCCGATGAGTCTTCGAGTGCTGTCCGCAATTACGACACTGTCAGGCTCCGCAACGCCCTGCAATCGCGCAGCAAGGTTTGGCGTCTCGCCTACAATTGCCTGTTCCTGAGAAGCACCCGACCCAATCAGGTCTCCGACAACTACAAGACCCGTTGCGGCTCCGACACGGGTTTGTAATGGTGCATGACTGTTTAGGCGACTTACCGCCGCAACCAATTCGAGCCCAGCGCGCACCGCGCGCTCTGCGTCGTCTTCGTGAGCTTGGGGGTAACCGAAGTAGATTAAAACGCCGTCGCCCATATATTTTGCGACGAAGCCTCCGAACCGACGCACCGTCTCAGCGACGCAGCTCTGATAGGCCGAAATGACCTCGCGCAAATCCTCCGGGTCCATGCGCCCGGACAATGCCGTGGAGCCGACTAGGTCCGAAAACATCACGGTGACCTGACGGCGCTCGGCTCGGTCCTCGGTGCCCAGACGTGACCGGGAAGATGTACTTGCTTCATCAACGGAGGAAGGTTTACGGGCCCCATCGGCGCCCAGAGCAGCGATTGCTTCGAGGAGTTTGCGGCGGTGCCCGACAATGGAGACGCCGAGATCCTTAAGGTCCTCTGCCGTCAGTTTTGAGAGGACCGTCTCGTCAATCTCGTTCTCGCGGAATGCCGCCTCATATTGGTCGAGGCCCAGCCTCCGTAGCCAACTTTCGACGTCCATGACGGCGCCCCAGTTCGCCTGCTGCAGAGCATAATCCCCCTGGCGAGACTGCCTGTCCAGAGGCCCCGGAATTACCGGTTTGGGTCAAAGCCGACATTACTTTCGATCGCATTCAGGGTTTCTGCTTCTTTTAAGTTCATTCCCTAAAGTTCGCGGACGCTCAAGTCACCCCGCTCGACTCGGTTGTTCAGCGCTCTCTGAGGCTCTCGTGTCGATAGCGAACAGCGGCGACAGGAGATAACTGATCACCGAGCGTGATCCAGTCTTGATCTCAACCGTGACCGCCATGCCCGGAGAGAGCTTGATCAGATTTTCTTCGATCTGCATTTCAGTTCGGTCGAGCGAAATCCGAGCAGCATACATTAGCTCTTGCCCCTTGGGTTCGCTTCCACCGCTCGGACCAGAGACGACCCTGCCATCCTCCTTCGTCTGCGGATCATCCTTAATGATTTCGTCTCGCGACAGACTGGTGACCTCCCCGTGCAGGAGTCCGTAACGAGTAAAGTCGAACGTATCGATCTTGATTGAGGCGCCCTGCCCTGACATGCAGGAACCCGATGTCTCGGTTCTTGACCATCGCCTCAATTTCGAGGCCACTGTCGGCCGGAACGACCGCTAGCAAGGACTGCGCAGCCGTCACCACGCCCCCCACAGAGTGGACGGCTAGTTGCTGCACAACGCCATCGACCGGCGAGATCAGGGACCGCAGTTCTGTCCTTTGAGTCGCCCTGACCACATCCTCGCGAAGCCCTGCCGCCTTTCGCTTAGCTTCAGTCAGCTCTCCGTACAGAGTTCGCTGGAATTCCGCTCTTGACTGCTGCTCCGATTCGATGAGAGCCGCCAGCGCTGCCTTTGCTTCGTCCGCCCGACTTCGCTGGACCAGCAGCTCCTGCTTAGTCTCAACAAAGGATTGCATGACTTCAAGGTAGTTCACCTTCGAGCCTATTTCGTGGTTATAGAGTTCGCGACGAATCTCGACCCGTTGATCAAGAATTGGAAGCATCGCCTCAAGCTTGTTGATTGATGCTGTCGCCGTTGCAAATTCTGCCTCCTTTTGTGCCCTCTGGCGCTCCAACGACGAGCATTTGGCACGCTGTTCTTCAAGTTGTCGATCGAGGAACTGGCGTTGCGTTGCGACCTCATCGGGGCTTGCCCCCGGCGGTGCCGCGAAAGTTCTTTGTGGATCGTCGCTCAGCGCGGCATTCAGCCGCGCCACATCGAGCTCGGCACTCATCAGATCACTCTGAAAATGCTTAAGCTCGGCTTTATTCATGGTGGGATCAAGTTCGATCAACACCTCGCCCGCCTTGACGGCTTGGCCGTCGCGAACGTGGATAGCGCGCACGACGCCGGTCTCGAACGGCTGAACGGGACCGAAAGCCTCACCCCATGCATCGGTCGTGTCGACCCGGATGACCGCGACCGTCTCGCCCGCTGACGCTGCAAATAGAAAGGCCCCGGGGCTTGGCCGGGGCCTTCCTTACCAACGCTCAGGCAGGGGCTGGAAGAATGCCTGATGTCAAGGACTTTAACTGCGATTGCTGAACGCCGTCTTGACGCTGCCGGGCCCTCCTCGCATGTAAAAGAAAAGGCCCCGACGCAGGGGGCGCGCCGAGGCCCTGAATAATCCAGCGGGGAAGTGACGGGGCAGACGAAGCCACCGCTGGATCGTGGGAGGCTAGGACCGGTTTGTTTCGGTCCTATGTCGTGGCCGCCCGAAAATTGTTTCGCGGCATGTAAAGAAAAGGCCCCGGGGCTGAATCCGGGGCCTTTCTTACTCAACGCTCGCGGGCCGGTCCTGGGGGCCGGTGGCCTGATCGTAGCCGCGATTGCTAAACGCAATCTTAGCAGAGGGGCTTCGTCGATAAGGCACCGCCGCCTTAGCAAATCAGCAACCCTATCGGCGCAGGCTTCTCGTGGGACGGGACCGATGGGGATACCGCACGGTCACGTTTCCGGAGAGGAGCTGGCGCAAGGCTAGGCCCCCCACAGCCGGCTCCTCTCACCATGAACGCAAGTCTTAGCGACGCTGCGCCCTGCCTGCCGCCTCAGCCGGCGAGCACGCGCCGCCAGCGCTGGCGGTTGCGCTTCCGGTGCGATCGCCGACGGCGCTTCATGTGCCGCCCTCGCCGAAGTCTGCCCTATACCGCTGCTCCAAGCTCTCCATCATGTCTCGCAGGTGAAACACGGCAAAGACCAGCTTGGGGTTCGTACCGTTATCGGTGTCGTTCATTAGGTCCGCCGCAATCCGAGCCATCTGAACGCAATCGCAGAGAGGGCCTTCCATTTCGCGATACGCCTCGGCGTACTTCTTGTCCCAGGGCCGTTTAACCGGCAGCGTGGTGATCTTCTCCATGGCTCAGCCCTCCGAACGCTTGCTGAGGATGGTTTCGATCGCCTCGGCGATTGTTGCCCTGAACTGGTAGTGCCAGCGGTCGGGTCCGAGCGTGTCTGTATTGGGCCATTCGTTTCCGGCGTCCTCGAACTCGTTCGCAAACCGGAGCACGGCAAGAACGCCAGCAACTGTGGTCGGCTGGGTTCTTGCGACCTGCCATCCCGCCTCCAATGTCTGCGGCTAGCGAGGCGCTGATATCCGTCCAAACTTCAATTGAGACATCAAGGAGCCGATCGGCGGCATGGGATTTCGATGAGCCTCCGTCTCTCCGGTCTCCTGATCAGGTCGCGCGGTGCGCGACGCGACCTTACGTCGCGCAGGCATTGGCCCAAATGCTTCTTGTTCAGGGACATACGCTGGACCAAATTGGCACAGTGCGGCGTCGTCGCGCCGTGCTCACTAGACTTGTCGGTAGAGAGGCCTCGATGCGCTTACGCCTCCGTGTCGAGGCCGTTCGCTATCTGGTCAAAGCAAAAACGCCGTCCGCTTAAATCTATCGCGGACGGCGGTTAGCTAGCCCCAGGAGGAAACGGCAAAATCCTGATGGGTATTTTCTTGCACGAACTGGGCCAAGGTTCATGTCCCCAAATCGATCTTGTGCCCGTATGATTCCGGTGCTCCGAAGGAGCCCGGGATAATGCCTAACCAGGGTCTAGGATCGAGGGAGTACTAACCTCTCCTGCGGCCCCGCGCTTGTCCCCCACATCACGGGGCCGCTTCCTTTTGGGGACGTGGCTGAAGTTGTCGGACCGACCGGCGCTTAGCGGTGCCTGATGGAAGACGACAACGACGAATTCTGGACCGACGAGCGGCGAATGCGGATTCGCGAAATGCTTGAACACGAAAACATCCGCAACGACCAACTCCGCTTTCATGTTTTCCCGGGAAAGCTGGAGCCGTCGTCACAGCGCAAGCCACCGCGGCGGCGGGCGTTTCTTTTCTGCCTTGTCCTCTTCGTCGGCGCCTGTCTCGTAATCGGATCGCTGTGCTTGTTTCTTGACTTTTGAGATGCCGTCCATGTGAGGAGGTTGTTCCGAGCAGGCATGACCAGAGCGATGAGCACGAGGATCGCGGGGGTATCTCGATCACGATCCCAGTGAATGCCCCTGAGCGCCCTTACTCCATGAACATGATAATCCCGATAATGACGAGAGGACTCAGCCCCAGCAGCACGATGCACGCGTACATTAGGTTGCCCATGGCTGCCCCTTTGCGCACAACCCGCTTGAAATACACGCGCACGGCGCTGGCCCTAGCCCCAGGAAGGTCGTGGCAAAAATCCTGACGCCTCTGTGTCCGCACAAAAAGGGCCAAGGTTCATGACGTTGACCCGTATGGTTACGGATCATCTACGGGAGCGACTCTACCATGCAGTTTGTGCCAGACGCACAAGGCCCAAATGGGACACTCCGGTGTTCTCCGACCGTGAACAACTTTCGGACCCATAAGAGATTTCAATAGTCGAGCGCCGCGGCCCCGCATGGACCCACCCTGGCACGCCGTCGATCTATTTCAACGAGGTGCTGATCGAGCTGAAGGTCGAGCTCAGTGCCGCGCCGACGCCGTTCACGGCGGCGATGATGGCGATGGCAATGCCGGTTGCGATCAGGCCGTATTCGATGGCGGTCGCCGCAGATTCGTCGTTCAGGAAGGCAACGCAGAGTTTCATGTGAGATGGCCTTACCAATGCAAATGGCTAGACACCCGCCCGTCCCGTTCCGAAACTCTGCCTGGGCAACTCTTACGGTTGCGTAAATCGGCAATCGAGAACTGCGACCTATCCTTCGCTATCTTTTGGCCGCCGAACGTTCAGGCGTCGCCGAATTAGCCAGGGCAAAAGAGTAAGGCCCGCCTCTTTGTTCTGTTTCGCTTCAACCTCCGCTCGATCCTCCAGCCGCGAGTTCGCAAAGGGCCGATCGGTGGCACGGGTATCGCGCCACTTAACTTAGAGCTTAGCCCTCGAGATCCCGCCAGCGTGGCCGCGCGACGCCGCCAAGCTTAAACCAGTCTCACGAGCTACTGTGCCGCTTTACGCTATTTGTCAGTCGTGACTTCTAGGCTATATCGATTGAAGCCTATTGGTCTGGCTTCCCACCTAACAGACTTTCCTGAAAGCGCCGCAAGTGTACCGGAAGCAAATTTGAAAAGCCCCTTGCCCGACCCCTCGCTCCCAGCTGGTTTGCCGTCTTTCATCACAACGGATCCCACGCCTTCAGTGATTTGGTTGACTGCGAGACCGCCGGGTGAACGCACGACGCCGGTTCCTCCCACATACGTTCCTTTCATTCCGTCCCATTCGCTTACCGAGGAAGCGCTGTAGGTTGCCCCCTTAAAGAGACCGTCCACACCAACGCAAGAGGATAGTAGGTCGACTAACCGGTGCCCTTCTTTATCCCCGACAGGTTGTTGGTTCACTTGTCCGACAATGCTGCATTCGTACCTACCGATCGGTTCGGCAATCGCTAGTCCGGTGCTCGAGAGAAAGGAAACAACGCAAAGGCTAACACGCAATTTCATTGAAGCCTCCTGAAAACTGTCGCTGGAAAGTGCAATGGATCATATCAAGAGTAACCAGATCGGTGTCAGCAACAGCGGCGAGCAGGCGTTGTCCTATATGAACAATCGCATCACCGCCAACGGCAACTCCGCAACGCTCACCACCATTCAGGGCGGGCAGTAGACTGTAAGGTGCATGTAAGCCTGGACTGGTACTAAACGTTGCTCTGTCAACCGGCTTCCATTTGGAGCGACAGAGCACCCCACGTCTAACGGCCTCGGTGCTGTGACGCGCTGAGGCCGTCTTTTTTTGATCTACGCCGGTGGCGTTTTGTTGGACCGGCATTTTTTATTATTGCTGAAGGTCAGTCTGCACTAGCCTGCCAGGTTCCACCGAGCGTAGACTTCAACTCCAACGCAGGAGTTGTGTCATGGGCAGTGACCTACTTGAGAGCGTTTGCATCGTGTTGCTCGGGTTCAGCCCGGTCGTCCTTGTCGGCTTCGCGCTTTTTGTCTGGTAGCCGGCGCACTTGGCCCGCGTCCAAACCGGGCCTGGCGGGTGGCCCCCGCAACGGCCTCCTCACCCCGAATAGTGGTTGCTGGGGTCGCTTGCCTACTTCGGCGCGATAAGTTTGCGTAGGCTGGTCGAGATCGGGTTGAAGGCAAAAAAATGAGTCCGGCCGAAATCTCTGCCTATCTGCTCATAGCGGGTGGCGTGGTGTGGGTTTCGGTGGGACTCGCTGGGCTTGTGCGGCGATCTAACCGGCGGGACGGGTCCTCAGACTGAACCATAATCTGCGCGTGGATGGATTGCGGCGCGATCCTGGGGCATGCCCCTCCCGTAACGTGACTGTAAGCAGCCAGTGACATGACGCGTGATCCTCGCGCCACCTAAAGCTACGCCCTCAGATCGTATTATCAAATACAAACGATCTAACCATTTGAGAACACGCCATTTTTGTCAGTCTGCTCAAGTGGCCCAGATGGATGCCGACAACAAACCGCCGCCCGCCGGAAAAATACGCACAACGGTTCGCTTCACGCACCCAGCAGCAAACTCACACTGAGGATGAGTGCGATAAAGGAGGCCGCTGCGCAGGACAGGAACGCGCACTCTACGCCGTTCAAACGATTCAACTGGTCCATGCTGCACCCGCAAAATCAGAGATTGGCACTGGGTCGGTAAATACAAAAAAATGAAAGTATCGCTGCCCTGACTGTCGAGCGATCATCTGGGCGAACTGAGGTCCGAAAAAGCGCTGTCCCCATAATCCCCGTTATACACAGGGTTGCGTTGATCAGGTGATGGCGGCCGGGGGAAGATCCCGACTTACGGTCTACTCCGTAATCGCCAAGTTGCGCGCGAAAATCTACGAGTTGGTGATTTGCCGGAACCGAGATCCAGCGGCACTGTCTGGACATGGACCTGTCCTACCTTAGCGGCAGCATAGTAATCGGCCTGTTTCTCCTTGCGTACCACCTGCACGGCTCGCTGTTCCGGGGGCACACCTTATGGCAGCAAAGGCTGGACGCGCGGCGGCGGCCGGCTTCGCGCTCAATCTTTGGCGATCTGACCGTGGAGCCTCTCGAAGGGCCAGATTCAATAACGCCGCAAAACCTTGATGCCGCGTGATCTCACGCCGATCTGACGCTATCGATCGAGTGCAAAGATCAAGCGCGCGCGATGATATCGCGCTCTGGCTTCGCCGCACCTGCATGCGAGACAGGCGATAACAGGTTGTGCATGGAGAGTTTTCAACGTTGATTGCGTCCAGAAGGCCAAAGCGTCTTTCAATTCTCGATCGTATGCTCTGTCACAGTCCGTGAAAGGTTATGAAAGGTTGGTGTCAGCCTGCGGTGCTACGCTTCGCGGCCAGGATTTTGCCACGACCTTCCTGGGGCTAGGGCCAACGCCGTCCGCGTGCGTTTCGAGCGGGCGGCGTTGCCGTGTACTCAGCACCCAATTGAAAGCGGCCCCAGCGCGGGGGACCGGTGCTGGGGCTGCGGGAGGAACGGATCAAATCTGAGGTCTAGACCCCAAGAGCAATTTCTTTCTCCGTGCCTACGTCGTGAAAAGCCGGCTCATGCAGACAATGAGCGCAACAAAGGACGCCGCTGCGAAGACAATGCAGGCGCGCTCTACGCCGTCCGTGCGATGCTGACTTAACATGATCACAGATTCCGCCCCGAGATCGATCGCGCACATTCACATACGCATGTCAGGGTGGGTGTCTCACGCAAAAGGAAACGGCCCCAGCGGGGCCATGCCGAGGCCGTTTCACCACACCGCCGCGAATGTCCGGGTTCGCATCTATCAGTGTCCAAATTGGGACGGCACCGTGAAGGATCTGCGCGGCATGAGCGTCCTGACCAAAGGCGAAGAAGTGAGATCCACTGCGATGCGTGCCCTGTTTTCGATCGTCGCGACCGCACTGGTGGTCAGCGGAACGATCTAAGTCCTCGACCATCTCGCGCATACCCATCAACAGAAATCACCCCATAAGGAGAGCCGCATCACAGGTGGCGATCCCATGTCTCGCCGCTGGCATGAGTAGTGCAGTTGACTTGCTGCTGGAGATATCGGTGTCCCAGTTCAGGATAAACGTCGCTAGGCAGTGCCTTTTTGAGACATGACCAACCCGGGGATCTATCGTTGAGCAGCAAAGCACCTCCGCCGGCCAGGTTTCTCGTTCGGAGGGGAAGCACCGACTGGATGGTTTATGATCGAGAGCGCAAGGGTCCCGCGCAGCTAAAAAAAGATGGCCGCTTCGCCCAAAATCTCACGAGAGAGCAGGCTGAACAGGTAAAGCAGGCGTTGACGGATGCCCTCAATATGCAGGCCGACGCAGGCTCGGTTTCTCAGCCATCGAAGCCTGGCAAGCCTCGGCAGTGATGGGAGCATTTAGGAAACTCGGAATTCGTTCTACTCACCCCATGAGCTACCCACAACGGGCCAGAGCCTCTGCTCCGATATTGCCTTCCTCCCGGACAAATTTCAGCTTTAGCGTGCTCGGCAGTCGTGCGGACTTGGCCGTAGCCCTCCAACCTCGACCAAGCGTATCGCCCGATAAGGGACCGCCGCTCCGCCCGCAGAGCAAGCGGCGGTCTCGCCCAGGATCTTTTGCGGTCCATTTGTTTGAGAAAAGCATCGGCGGAGGATAAGTGCCAAAAGAAACGCCGGAGAATCGGCTCGGGCGCTACGCCCGGCATGTGGAGCCGCACAATTTGATTGGCACCACCGAGAGCGAAGCAGTGACCAAAGCTACGGAAGCTCAAATCGACGACTGCATAAAGGCCGCTCGCGACCTTGTTGAGCGAGCAATGTACTACGGGTTATCCGAGGACGAAGCCTGGCGGCTAGCAAGCGCAATCGCCGTAAAGGCAAGAGACGAGGTCGTGCGCAAAAAGCGATCGAAGTTTAAGGTCATAATTGGCGGGCGCGAATGGTCGTGAGGTATATCAAGGAGCGCACCGCAGCGAGACGCAAAGGCGACGGTCCCGCTTAGGGACCGCAAGTCTTCCACACCCACGACGCTTGGCCTCACAGGCCCAGCCGGTCCCGTCTATCGCACGTAGAATGCGGGCCACGGTCGCGTTGAATTTTGTGTTTTCCAATCGACCGTTTGGGAGCTTTAACGTCCGCGAAGCGTTAACCCGGCCACATCGGGCAGGACCGCGAACCCGGAGGTCGGGTCATGTCTATTGTCCCTCTGGACATCGAAAGGAAGTGCGAACAGCGGTGGGCTGCCAGGCGCGTGCAGCCGGTTCTGCGGGCGGCGCCTGAAAGGCATGGGCCCAAAAGCCAGGGTGAACAACCTGCCGTATCAGTCAAAGCCGAGGAAGCGGCGCAGAAGCCTCAGCCCATGGCGTGAACGCAGGGCCGAGGCCCGCGCTCCGCCTTTTGCTTGTGTCAGTCCCGCACGCGATCGTCTTGTCGACCCGGATGACCGGCCGCGGCCATCCCGCCCAAACTGAACTGGATCCCGATCGTCGCGGCACGAGCCTGGCTCACAATCGAGGACGCGGTTCAGTCGGTCGTCATGCTCAATCTAGGCGCGTTCAGCGGTTGCCTCGTCATCGGATGGCTCGCCGACCGCTGGCCAGGCCCGCGGTGCCCCCCGCAGCGCCCTATGAGCCTCCCATTCGCGTCAGTGTTGCGTTGAACGTAGCGCTTGGGCGCATCACCGCCTCGCATTTCGCTGGATCGGGCAGGTAATAGCCGCCGATGTCCACGGGGTTGGCCTGGACGGCCGCAAGTTCAGCGACAATCTTCTCTTCGTTGCGGGCGAGCGTCTCAGCCAGCGGACCGAACAGCGCCTGCAGGGCCGGATCCTCCGACTGACTAGCAAGCTCCTGAGCCCAGTACATCGCCAGGTAGAACTGGCTGCCCCGATTGTCCAATTCGCCAGTCCGCGGCGATGGCGACTTCCTGTTGTCCAGCAGCTTGCCTGTCGCGGCATCGAGCGTCCTGGCCAACAGCTTCGCCTTCTGATTGCTGGTCTTCAGGCCAAGGTCTTCGAGGGAGACGGCCAACGCCAAAAATTCACCCAGCGAATCCCAACGGAGGTGGTTCTCCTCGGCCAGTTGCTGCACGTGCTTGGGTGCAGAGCCGCCAGCGCCGGTTTCATACATGCCACCGCCCGCCATTAGCGGCACGATGGACAGCATCTTGGCCGAGGTGCCCAGCTCCATGATGGGGAACAGGTCCGTCAGATAGTCGCGCAGGATGTTGCCGGTGGCACTGATCGTGTCGAGGCCGCGAATGACGCGCTCCAGCGTATAGCGCATGGCGCGCACCTGGCTCATGATCTGGATGTCGAGGCCGGTGGTGTCGTGCTCATGCAGGTACATCTTGACCTTCGTGATGAGCTGCGCCTCGTGCGGACGATACGGGTCGAGCCAGAACAGGACCGGCATACCGGAGTTGCGGGCACGGTTGACGGCGAGCTTGACCCAGTCCCGGATCGCCGCGTCCTTGACCTGGCACATCCGCCAGATGTCCCCCTGTTCGACGTTCTGGCTGAGCAGCACTTCGCCGGTGGCAAGATCGCTGATGTTGGCCACGCCGTCCTCGGGGATCTCAAACGTCTTGTCGTGCGAGCCGTATTCCTCGGCCTGCTGAGCCATCAAACCAACGTTGGGCACGGTGCCCATGGTCTTCGGATCGAACGCGCCGTGCCATTTACAGAAGTTGATCATCTCTTGATAGATGCGGGCAAAGGTGCTTTCCGGCATCACGGCCTTGACGTCCTTCAGGCGCCCGTCGGCCCCCCACATCTTGCCGCCATTGCGGATCATGGCCGGCATGGATGCGTCGACGATGACGTCATTGGGCGAATGGAAGTTGGTGATGCCCTTGGTCGAGTCGACCATCGCAAGCTCAGGCCGATGCTCATGGCACGCATGCAGGTCGCGCTTGATCTCGTCCTGCTTGCTCTCTGGCAGGCTCGCGATCTTGTTGTACAAGTCGACCATACCGTTGTTGACGTTCACCCCTATCTCGTCGAACAATTGGCCGTGCTTGGCGAAGGCATCGCGATAGAAGATCTTCACGCAGTGGCCGAACACAATTGGATGAGACACCTTCATCATGGTGGCCTTCACGTGCAGCGAGAACATCACACCAGTCTTGTGCGCGTCCTCAATCTGTTGCTCGTAGAATTCCAGGAGCACCTTCTTGCTCATGAACATCGAATCGATCACCTCGCGCTCTTGCAACGTCACCTTGGGCTTGAGCACAACCGTCTTTCCACTGTTGGTAATCAGCTCCATCTTCACGTCGCGCGCCTTGTCCAGCGTCATGGATTTTTCGCCGTGGTAAAAGTCGCCATGGTGCATGTGCGAGACGTGTGAACGCGAGGCTTGGCTCCATTCGGCCATGGTGTGCGGATTCTTGCGCGCATAGTTCTTCACCGCCAGCGGCGCGCGGCGATCGGAATTGCCCTCGCGCAGCACCGGGTTTACTGCGCTGCCGGTGCATTTGGCGTAACGTGCTCGGATCGCCTTCTGTTCGTCCGACGTGGGGTTCTCGGGATAGTCCGGGATATTGTACCCCTTACCCTTGAGCTCCTTGATCGCCGCCATCAACTGCGCCACCGAAGCGCTGATATTTGGCAGTTTGATAATGTTGGTGCCGGGTAACAGCGTCAGCCGGCCCAACTCGGCCAGGTTGTCAGGCACACGCTGCTCTTCGGTCAGGAATTCGGGAAATTCACCGAGGATCCTAGCTGCTACCGAGATATCGCTGGTAGCAACGTTGATCCCGGCCGCCGTCGCGAATACCCGCACGATCGGCAAGAACGCTACCGTCGCGAGCGCCGGGGCTTCATCGGTCAGCGTGTAGATGATGGTGGGCCGTGTGGTGCTCATACGCGGGCTTCCTTAGCGTGGCGGGGTTTTAGATAGCGCAACAGCCTCCGATGCGGCCGGATGCACCGGTGCTGAAGCTATATGTCATTTTGGACAATGCGGTAATTGACGGCCTGCTCTCTGTCCTATCGACACATTCGATACAGCAGCAAAATCTGGCACCTGTGGTGAACTTCGGCAACTGATTTATGCCCAGGATCCGCCGGCGAGAAGCAGCGACATGAACGACACTGCGGACACGGCAAGGATCCCGGAAGCAGCGACGGAGGCATGAGTGCTGAGCCGCGATTTTGGTAGCATCACCCATTGGGCACTGCGAGCCAACGGGAGCGAATGGTCACTCCGATCCTCCACGGCGTTTGCGCTTGATGCCGCTGCGGCACAAACGCGCAATGATCGATTGGCCGCCCCTAACCAAGAGGAGCCATGATGGCAAAGACAGTAACGAAAAAACGCGTCAAACGGCGGTAATGGACTAAGAACGACGTCAAGGAGCTGAAGGCACACTCGAAGGCAAGGACACCGGTTGCCAGGGCTGCTTTGCTGCTCGACCGTCTTGGTCGCAACGAACGCTCTGTTCGATCCCCCCTTCCGCCCGGGCTTGCAGCGCGGCCGGTTAATCCCTTGAAACTGAAGATGTTGGATCGCTCTTGCGCTGGTCACCGTTGCGAATCGAAAATTCTGCCGTAGCCGGTGACGGTGATACGCTTTTTCGAAACGCGCAGGGCATGCCAAAATGCCACCTGATTTGCCGTCAACACGGGCCGCGAAAGGTCCCGTTCCAGAGCGTGAATGGTCGCCACAGCGCGAAATCCATTACCTCCAATGAATACCGCGTCAGCATTCACCGGCGTATGCCGTCTGACCCATTCATAAACTTCGGCAGGTTCAATCGCCTGCTGATTTGATGGCAGCCCGGCGGGGCCGTGATAAACGACCTCAAATCCCAGCCCTTCAAAGTAACTGGCGCCTTGCCCGCTCAGCTCTGCAGAGAACCAGGGGGGGTTGATCAGGGCGAGCGCCTTGACACCCAGCACAGTCAGCGCCTCGGCAGCAGCTGCACACGGTACGACCACGGGAACACCGCGCGTGCGTGTTTCCAGGCGGCGCATCAGGACGGCATCGTCGGCCGCGCCCCGCACATAGCTGCTACTGGTAAAGCCGTAGACAATTGCATCCAACGGGGCCGCCGCCAGCAGCTCGGCTGCATCGTCAACCTCCGGCGGATCGGCGAAAGCGCGTACAGGACCAGCTGCAATCGTTGGATCCATGATGCCACCTGGAGAGTAGACGCCGAGTAGCACCCGCGTTGCATGAATCGAGACGCCTTCCGGCGCCATAGCGCGGAATTCGGACTCCGGACAAATGTCTGCGTGCGGAGTCAGCAGGCCTATTCGCGCCTGCCAACCCCATCCGTCCGGCTGCCACATGGGTAGTCTCCCTTCTCGTGCGACAAGCGTTACGCTTGGGCAGTTGGCGCGCTACGCTACGGACTTCACTCTGAAGAGCTCCCACTTCTCTTGCAATCCCTTCAGAATGTGCTCGCCGGCCGCTTCGAGTTCGATGCCTGATCCGGCTATCAGGTCCTTCACGGTTCGGGAGACAACAACTCCGCCTGGGGGTGCCGTATCCATGATGCGCGCGGCAAGATGAACGGCGATCCCATGCACGTCAGTATCGCTGCGCTCCACTTCTCCAGCATGCAGTCCCGCCCGGACATGAATGCCAAGGGGTGCCATCGCTTCCGTGATCGCCACGGCACAACGGATGGCGCGCGCCGGACCGTCGAACTCGGCCAGGAACCCGTCGCCAGTCGATTTCACTTCGTTACCGCGAAACCGCAGGATCTCCCGCCGGACGGTTGCATCATGAGCTTGGAGCAGCTCCCGCCAACTTCTGTCGCCGAGCTTATGGGCGCGCTCGGTTGAGCCGACAATATCCGTGAATAGGATAGTCGCCAGGACTCGCCTCGAACTCACGGTGTTTCGCGTGTCGCCGCCCGGCGTCACGATGAAATCGAGGATCGTATCGGCAATCTGCATCGCATTTTCCCCGAACCAGCACATATGGTCGGCCCCTTCCAACTCGACCAGAGCCGCGTGCGGAACGTTCTTCGCCAAGAACCGTCCGGCCTGGATGCTGACGGTCGGATCCTCAGTTCGGTGCAGCACGAGAGTAGGGACGCGAAGCGTTGGAAGGATGCCGTCAATGTTGATGCCGCTGTTCAACCGCATCAGGCTCGCCACAGCGGATGGACTGCCGCCCAGCCTTTCCCACCGCCCCCACCACTTCTTGAATTCAACGTTGTCTTTTTTCGAGGGGGCAAACGCTGCGAAGCTCTCGCCGGTCCCCCATGAGGTCTCGACGTAGTTAAGGAACGCCTCAAACTTCTGCTTGGTCGGGAACCAGTCCGAAAATCGTGCAAAAGCACCGTAGAGGACGAGCGCCGAACAGCGCTCGGGATGAACCGCGGCAAGGAGCACGGCCAGCGATCCGCCCTCGGAAAAACCCATGACGGCCGCACGCCGCACTCCCACGGCATCCATCACGGCTCGTGCATCTTCCATGCGCTGTTCAAGGCTGGGTAACTGGCCGAGCCGATCAGAAAGACCCGTACCGCGCTTATCGAATATTATGACTCGTGCGCGGCCTGCCAAATAGCTCAGCCAGTTGGCTGCTTCGGGCCAGTCCCAATAGTGTTCAATATTCGAGATGAAGCCAGGGATGATGACTAAATCAACAGGACCACTTCCAAAGACTTGGTAGGCGATGTGAACTCCGCCACTTTTCGCATAGCGAATCTCAGGCACCATGGCACGTCCTCGCTATCTTGCCGGAACGCGATAAACTCGTTCTTCAGACAATAGCCGAATGATTGGACCTTCGCGATTCCAGATCGCTGAACGGAGGACAAGGTCACACTCGGAAGCACAGAACCTGCAACCGTGACAGTCCGGTTCACCCCCTACACCAGACATTCGGCAGGCGCCTGTCACGACGGAAACGGCTATGAAAGGACCTTACTCATGTTATCACGCCCTTGGCAGGATCAGAAAAAGGCGCCCCGATTACCTTATCGGGGCGCGTCGTATCAGCTCTTGGACGCACTCTGCGCCCACGCGAGCGAACTCGCGATTATCGGCACCGACTCGCCAATATCGATGACAGGAACAACACTGATGTCATTCCAGAAGTTGTACTTCGAAACAAACGTGGTAATGATCTTGGGATCGTTGGCTTCTACCAAGACATAACCACCCCGTCCGCTCAAGTTTGCGACGAAGGCGTGGATCGTCAAACCCTTCTCTTCGTCTGGCTTCCATCTACTGAACGCGGTGAGAAGAGACTGCGACCCGGCAAAGTTTTGGTCATGGGAAAGACCTGCTGTGCGTACAGTGTACTCGAGCATGTATTTCATGTTTCCTCCAAAGACCTGAACAAGCCTTTTGCCAGTAAGTTTGTCAGGATATTCGGCGATTGATCTAAATCAATGGAAGCCAAGCAAATACTGATGGCGTTGGCGCATCGGACCGGGAATACGCAACGGTCGCGATGAGCGCCGGAGCAATACGGAATGCTGTCGAGCTTTCGCGGGAGTTGTCGTTTGCCGCATTATAGCGCTCCAGCTCGTGAACCGGCGTCCACTTCGGTCGGCGTGCGATGTCGAGAGCGACGGTTTGGTAGGTCTCGCAGCCAACACAATTGACCTCGAGGTAGCGGTATCCGGCGTTCAGGGCATCGCATCGCCTTGACCCATAACGCCTCGGAAGTGATGGCTGGGTCGCTCATGCACTGATAGGATCGATTTCTTCAGGTAGGGACCCTCGGCCTTCATGCCAGAGTTTTCGATGAAGCTGTATGTCACGTTCACCTCACCCTACGCGCGGCTGGCACGCATTCTCGTGCTGGAAAAGGCGCTTGAGGATCGCGTAGAGATCATCGCGGCAAAAACGCGTGCCGTTGACAGTCCTTACTATCAAGTCAATCCATCTGGGCGCGTACCGTATCTTATCGATGATTCAGGCGTTGGCATGGAGGATAGCCAACTCATCTGTGCCTATCTTGACAACCTGGACGGTAAGCCTCGTTTTCACGACCCCCGCCGCCAAACGGACTGGGCTTACCAACGGCTTGAGTTCGCGGCGCGCAACATGTGCGAAGGGATCTGCGTGTGGGTACGTGAAATGGCTCGACCCGCAGGCGAGCGTTCGCCGACTACTTTGGCGCATGAGGTAGCCCGAGCCCAACGCATGGCCGATGTATTTGAGGGACGAATGGCCGACCCGGTGATCCTAGGAGCGCCAAACATGGCCCAGTTGATTCTCGCCGTGGCTCTTGATGTTGCGCGTAAACGCGGGCTTGGCGATCTCACTACCGGCCGCCAGCAACTCGCCAATTGGATGAATTCCCTGTCCGCGCTGCCTTCGATGCAGAAGACGGCTCCATCGAGCCATCGAATGCAACCTTGATGTCTGCATTTGGGGCATCCACACCGGGATCACGCTTGCCGGAGCCCGACGCCGCCGCTGCATTGGAGGGTCTACTTTCTTCGCGCAGCGCAGTGATAGCCTCGAGGAGGATGCGGCGATGGCCGACAGGGCCAACACCAATCTCCTTCAAGTTCTCCTGCGTGAGTCTTGGAAGGACCTGTTCGTTTATTTCGTTCTCGCGGAAGGCAGCCTCATACTGTCCGAGACCAAGGCTCCTCAGCCAATCTCCAATATCCATGGTGGTGCCCTTAGCTCGCGCGGGCATGATCGCGTAACCAACACTGTCTAGAGAACTACTGATGATCCGAATGCCACCTCAAGTGGCCCGAGATCATCCGCTCCCCCAATATCTGGACGATTTGCGCAGCCGGCGGACGCCCGCGTTAGTCGGCACATGGGCACCAAATCACGCGAGCATCTATTCGGCGCTACCGTCCGGCACCTCGCCGAACGGGCCACGGATGCGCGCAGAGAGGCCGACGCCATAGCCTGCCAAGCCTGGACCGCCCGCATGCAAAACGACGCCTCAGATGACCCAACTGAGCGACGGCCTCTCCGGATCAGGCCCCTATCAGACAGGCCGCACGCGTTATCGCGTTGGCATGCCGGATCGGCACAATCGCCTGATATTCGGAGCAATTATACCAAGCCATCACTTGTTCTGGACTGTCAAACTCGATGACGATGACACGGTTGGCGAATCCTCCGCCCTCGATCGCCTGGGGCTGGCCACCTCGTACCAGAAAGCGTCCGCCAAACTTTTCGACGGTCGGAAGCACTCGCGTGCGATAAGCTTCGTAAGCTTCTGTGTTTGCAACGTCGACTTCACTCAGAAAATAGCCCTTTGGCATGTCGCCCTCCCTTCTCCTGGAGCCTCAAATTCTAGCATAGCGGTCGGACTGACGGCCGCCGGCGGGTTTGACCCCCGCTGCGGACATCGGCCCAATCGACAGCTAATAGCACGCCCGTTACGCTTCGAACAAAGCCGCCGCCACGCCAGCGCTTGGAATCGCTTGAGCGGTTTGGCCATGGGGGATTTGCTCGATGCGGCGCTGCGGCTGGAGCGGTACATGCGCTGCAAGGATTGCTCGCGGCGGACCGGGCATCCGTTCAAGGGGAGCCATCTGGTTACCCTACGAACCAACAAGATTTCGGCGATGAACCCGCCGTCGGTGTGGTGACCGGGGAGCGATGACCGTCAGTTCGGACGTGCCGCGTACGCTCGAAACGACGCACATGCCCCTCGAACGTCCTGGATTGACAAGCCGACGACCTCGAAGCGCTGAACCTTCTATTTGGTATTTCGACTAATCTGAGGCTCCCAACCGCCGTTTTTCTGGGTCCGACGGACTCAAATGTGCCCGGCGCTACTCGATAACCTGACGTTTGATCGCTCGCCGGGTCGCCTCCGGCAGACCTTTGCGGCCATCATACCGGCCTTTGCCTCGATCGCGGGCGGCCGGCGCAATCGAGTTGGCCCCGTCGATTAGTGGAATGTCTGAAAGACAGTGCGCACTCGCGACAACCAAAGGAGGCTGCAATGCGTGAACCAAATCCTGAAAGATTGAACGCGCTCGTCGGGAAACTGGTCGGAGACCTCGGCATCGCGCTTGGCGGCGCAAGTATACTGCTGGGCGACCGCCTTGGGCTCTACAAAGCAATGGCACAGGGCAAGCCGACTACTCCATCCGAACTGGCGAAGAAGACCGATCTACACGAGCGATATGTGCGCGAATGGCTGTCCGGTCAAGCTGCGTCCGGATATATCGACTATGATTCTGAGAACGATACATTTTCGCTCTCGCCAGAGCAGGCTATGGCGTTTGCCGAAGAAGGATCGCCTGCGTTCTTCGCCGGTGCCTTCGACGTGGTGCAATCCACTTATCTCGACGAAGCCAAGGTCGCCGAAGCATTCCGGACGGGCAAAGGGGTTGGCTGGCATGAGCATTCAAAGTGTCTGTTCTCGGGCACCGAACGCTTCTTCAGGCCCGGTTACAATGCCAATCTGGTACCGAATTGGATTCCCGCGCTTGACGGCGTCGAGGCGAAACTGAAGGCCGGCGCAAAAGTCGCGGACGTAGGGTGCGGCCACGGCGCTTCAACGATCGTGATGGCACAGGCTTATCCGAATTCTGAGTTCTTCGCCTTCGACTATCACAAGCCTTCAATCGAGCGCGCAAAACTCCTGGCGCAAGAAGCGGGCGTTGGCGACCGCATCACCTTCGCACAGGCAAGCGCCAAGGATTTTCCGGGGCAAGATTATGACCTCGTGGCATTCTTCGATTGCCTGCATGACATGGGTGATCCCGTTGGCGCCGGCAAACATGTAAAGGAAACGTTGGCAATTGACGGGGCGTGGATGATCGTCGAGCCGTTTGCTTGTGACGACCTGAAAGACAACCTTAACCCGGTGGGCCGCGTTTACTATCACGCCTCGACCTTCATTTGCACGCCTGCGTCGCTTTCCCAGGAAGTTGGGCTCGGACTTGGAGCTCAGGCGGGCGAACGCAGACTACGGCAGGTCGCAACTGAGGCAGGCTTCAAGCGCTTCCGGCGGGCAACCGAGACGCCCTTCAACCTAATCTTCGAAGCACGCGCTTGATCCAGTGGAGCGATAGCGGGGCCGCATTACAACGGTGCGCCGTCAGCCGAGCATGATGCCACGATTGGGCCTACGCAGCGGTTGAGAGATGTCTGCTCTTCCGCCAGCAGGCATCGGCAGCTTTCAGCAGGCTTCGCTTTTCTGGTCTAAGGCATCTTATTTTTAGGGAGATCAGTCATGAGAACGCTACTAGCGAGTGCCGGTCTAGCGCTGTTGTTGGCCTTGGCAACGGAACCAAGCGTGAGCGCTCAGGAGGCCCCTGGATGGATGAAACAGACACTTCCTGACCAGGCACTGAAACCGCATTGGGACGAACAGCTGGCCGTGATGAATCCCACGGGAGCTTTGGACGGGAAAACCAAGCACCTCATTGCCCTCGCTGTGGCAGCCCAAATTCCTTGTACGTATTGCGTCTATGGTCACACTAAGGCGGCAAAAGCCGCTGGCGCGACCGATGCTCAAATAAAGGAGGCCATTGCAACCGCCGCGCTCGTCCGTTTCAACAGCACAATGCTGAATGGCTCGGACGGCGGCCGCGATGCCGACTCGGTCTTCACTTCAAAATGAGTAATGCCGCCGACTGAAGGCGCACTACTTTTTGCGTTCGTCCAAGAGCTTCCCGGGTCGCATCGAATACGGTATCATCGCCGCCGGGATCGTCGTTACTATTGTGTCACCGTCGCCCTAGCTGTTTCTATTCCAGCGCATGAGTTCGTTGTCGGCCCTTTGCTGAAGCAAGGGGAGCTGAAACGTTGGCTTCTGGATGTAATGCAGACTCCGCTGAACGATTTCGAGGGAGACAGTTCTCATGACAAAGCCTGCAATCATTCTCGTCCATGGCTTCTGGGGCGGCGCGGCACATTGGGCCAAGGCGATTCCCGAGCTCGCGAAACGTGGCTATTCGGACCTGCATGCGGTTGAAATGCCGCTAACTTCGCTGGCCGATGACGCCGGACGACTAAAGAAAATGATCGCGCAACAGAGGGGCAATGTGCTGCTGGTCGGCCACTCCTACGGCGGCGCGGTAATCACGCAGGCCGGGAACGAGCCGAATGTGGTCGGCCTCGTCTACATCGCTGCGTTCGCCCCCGATGCGGGCGAAAGCCCTGGCAGCATCTCGCAGGAAAATCCTCCGGCGGCATTCGCAAATATCGCTCCTGACAACGACGGCTATCTTTGGATCAAGGCTGACAAGTATCACGAAAGCTTCTGTCAAGACCTGACCGAGGATGAAGCACTCGTCATGGCCGTCACGCAGAAAGCACCTCTCGGCACCACCTTTGGCGATGCAATCAGCAAACCTGCCTGGAAGAGCAAGCCGAGCTGGTATCAGATCTCAAGTCAGGATCGCATGATCAACCCTGAGAACGAAAAAATGATGTCGGCACGTCTAAACCCGAAGAAGGTCATCACGCTCGACGCGAGCCATGCGTCACTGGCGTCCCGTCCGAAGGAAGTCACGGACCTGATCGCGGAGGCGGCTCAATCGGTCTCGTAGCAAGCGACCCGAATACTCTAAAAGTTGTTGCAGCGCTCACGGGCTTCGGCGCGCTCTACTTTCGTCTGGGTGCGAAGTAGCAACACAGACAACACAACGCCGCCCGCTCGAAATATACGCACACGGACGGCGTCGTTTCCTAGCCCCAGGAAGGTCGTGGCAAAATCCTGGCTCTGATAAGTCGGCGCGGCACCCCGAAGGTTCATGACCTGACCTAACATATGCAAATGCCGCGTCCCCCGTTTGGCCTTAACTGAAATGTCCGGGGTGTCCTGAATCTTTCCCATAGCCTACGGCTGCCCCCGGCCTCAGCCCGCAAGGACTGGGGCCGTATTGATTTAGGCACCCGCACGGACGGTTCCCTGTTGCAACCTTTGGCCTCAGCGCCCTCCAACCGCTGGGGCCGCTTCTTTCGGGCGGCGCGCCGGCCTTTGGACGAGCTTGAGGAACTAGCCAGGCAAGAAAGTAAGGAGACTTTGCACAAGGTTGGCGCGTCATTCTCCGCCATACATGACGAAGCCGCCCCTGTCGAAAGGCGGCTTCGCTCTCTCTGTGTGCATGAGAGAGAAGGAGATGCGCCGGGGGAAGCGTTTGAGCTTGGCCGCCCCGTTTTATCTCCGAGATAGAGCCTAGCGCTGTGCTGCCAACGGTACAGCATGCGCTCTGAACAGGGATAACCGTTCGTCGTCGGTAATGCCTCAGTTTGAAATTAATCTATGGCCGGAACTGGGTTCCCTCGCCAAGCGTTATGATGCCATGCGAGCCCCCGATCTCCAGCGCCACATATACCGAGTCCACGATCTGGCGTTCGAGATCGCGGAGTGTCATTCACAGGCATTGGAAGTGCTTGCGAGAGCCGCCGAGGTGCTGAAGCAGCCACTTCCGGACACCTTCCTTGGGCGCGCCAACCACGATTCCGTTCCCCTTCCGTATCAGGAACAGTAAGGCCGCAGCGTCGTGGTTTCCTAGCGTCCTCGGAACAATCCCGCCGCACTGCTATTGAGTTTGCATCACGAGACACGTCCGTAGGCGTCGGTGGCTGAGAGACCGAGCGTGCTCCCGCCTACATAATCAGGGAGCGCAGCCATGCGATTAGAGCACGGAATCTATCGTCCATCCGAGCGAGATGCTGACAACTTGAAGATCCTGCGAGAGTACGCCAGTGAAGCTGCCGAACTCCTGAACCGGGTTCCCATGCCCGACACTTTCATCGGGCGGAAAACACGAGAACCTTTCCCAAAAGAGAAGAAACCACCCTCAGGCGACCCACATAGTTAAATGCCCAGACTTGGGAACACCGGTTAGGCTTCGCGGACAACGGGATCAGGACGATGCCGCCCTGTATGTACCGCGCATTGGAGCGTGAGTGCCGTCTCCAAGCCGCCATCACTTCGCACAAAGAGACGAGAGCAGAACTCGAAAAGATGGAGCGCGAGTACAAGGTTCTCGCTGATTGGCTAGAGGCGCGTCTGCAAGCAGACCACCAGCCGACATCCATAGAGTAAGGGGTGCCTCAGTTGGCGGCCTCTCGGCGCGGCCTTGACCAATCCGTGGGTTTCGGCACCTGCGACCGGCCCAGTTTCTAGCGGCTTCATTCGACACTCGTTTGGCGCAATCATGGATCATGACGCGCCCCCAAAAAATCACCTTCGGCGACATGCGCTCGATAGGCGCTCACGGCGTCTTGATCTACTGCGCCGACTGCGGTTGCAGCCATTCGATTGCGATCATGGCCGACCGTTGGAGTGATGATCAGCGGCTGTCCGACATTGAACCCCGCCTGGTCTGCAGCGCCTGCGGTAAGCGCGGCGCTGACGTCAGGCCGAACTTCAACTGGGACATCAAGGGGCCGATCGGTGGCATGGGGTATCGCGTGGTCTAGCCGCCGCCAAGGATACCCGTCCCTTCAAATTAGGACACCCTCGCTGGCTTTCATATTTGAATGCGGCGCTTCTGGGCCGGCCCTAGTGTTGATTGGATGGTGGAGTTCGACAGCGTAGAGTTCGCTTTCATCGTATGTACGGGCGTGGCCGTGGTCGCGCTGGTCGTCGGCGTAGGCTTGTTCATGATGGGATGAAAGCGTGAGGGCCTCGACGTGCCGGCCGCCCGTCGAGGCTCTTTTGCTGTCCGGATTACCTGACAACAGCAACGCCGCCCGCGTGCGGGATTTCAAGCGGGCGGCGCTGGGCCAGCCCAATAGGGTGGTGGCAAAATCCTGGTCAATAGGGTTGTGCCCCAACCCCGGAAAAGTTCCCGTATCACTTCAGTGATACTCCATCAGGGACGAAGCGGGGCAATCCGGCCGGGCCTATGATCCGGTAAGTCACCAACCTTTCCTGCGGCCCCGCGTTTGTCCCCCACATCACGGGGCCGCTTCTTTTGGGGGACGAGGCTGAAGTTGTCGGACGAACCGGCGCTTAGCGGTGGCTGATGGAAGACGACAACGACGAATTCTGGACTGACGAGCGGCGAATGCGGATTCGCGAAATGCTTGAGCGCGAAAACATCCGCCACGACCAACTCCGCTTTCATGTTATCCCGGGAGAGCTGGAGCTGTCGTTACAGCGCAACCCATCACGGCGGCGGACCGTTCTTTTCTGCCTTGTCCTCTTCGTCGTCGCCTCTCTCGTAATCGGATCGCTGTGTTTGTTTCTTGACTGGTGATGCGGTCCAAACCCGAGGCAATCCGTCACCTTGTCGAGATCGGACTGAACGTGAAAAGTAACCTCTGCAACAGCGGGGGTGAGCACATTTGTTGAGCAACGACACTTTGGCCAAGCTGGTCGTCACGGCGTTGCTGCTCGCGGCCCTTCTGGCTTGGAAGGGTGAGCGAAAAGCCGGCGCATGTCCGGATTGCCCAACGGAGTTTTCCGCCAGCAGACGATGAGCGGCACTCTCACGCGTCCATCACGTACGATACGTACTAGGTTGAACGCCTCACCAGTGGTGATGGTGCCACCAACCGTAGTGATGACCACGACCCCATCCGTAGTGATGGCCGCGGCCGCCGTGATGACCCCAGCCGTGTCCATGACCATGCCCACCTTTGACTTGAATGACGGCAGCATTGTCCGAGCCTCCCACCGCGTCAGGCGACGCGACGGGCATCGCCGACGCCGACATGATTGAGGATAGAATTAGAGCGCTCGCGGCAAAACCAGTTAGCGGTGCGCTCTGATCCTTGGCTTCCCAATTGGCTGAGGCGTTCAAGAGGTCCAAAAGGCGAAAAGTGCCCTCCGCGACGGGATCGGCGCTGCGGTCGAATGCTCTTGATTATGACGGTTATCGTATTATATTGATAACCGAGATAACCGGAATGAAGCCATGACAACCGCAGAAAAAGCCCTTCAGCGCTCGGGTGTCGGAACCGTTACCGGGACCCCCGACGAAGTTCGAAAAAAACTTGCCCATCTGCCGGTGGATCAAGTTATCGCTTTGACATTGCAGCATAGCAACAAAGCGCTTGCTCACGTGCTTCTAGATGCGGTTGCCGGCCTCGCTGCGCTGATCCCCAGCATTATTGAGCGCCGTCACGAGGCTAAATACCGGTCGATCATCGAGGCTATCGTGCCCGACGTTCCGATGCCCCAACACAAGCTGATTGAGGCCCGGATGACAGCCGAGGCCCGCAAGGGCGTGCTGGAAACGGGCGAATGGATGACGGCAGCTGAGGTTGCGGAGATGGCGGGGTTCAGTGCAAGCAATCCCAGCGCTCAACCGAACAAATGGAAAAAGGATGGGCAGATCTTCGCCGTGCGCCACCACGGGGTCGACTATTTTCCGGGCTATGCTTTCGGTCCATCGACGGATTATCGGCCGGCGAAAGACCTGGCACGAGTGCTGGTGGTCTTCCGCGGAAAGAAGGACGATTGGGGACTTGCCTATTGGTTTGCGTCGGTCAACAGCTTCCTCGGTGGCAAGCGGCCGCAGGACTTGCTGATTAGCGAGCCCGATCGCGTTGTCGCAGCGGCCGAGGACGAGGTAGCCGGCGTGCTCCATGGCTAAGAAGAAGGCCGGCGTACGCCGCCCGGCTGCCCGGACGAAGGCCGCCAAGCCGCGGCCAGCCCCGCCTTCCCCGTCCCCGGTCGTACCGGCTCCGCCCGCCGGCCTTGCCAATCTGGTGAACATGACGACCTGGCCGAAAGGCCAGGTCATTCATCGGATCCACCCCAAGGCCTATGGCAGCAGCCAATTTAATCCGGGCCCGCATGGCAGTGCCCGGTTCAGTCCAATCAAGGCTTCAAGCGGCGCGAACATCCCTACTATTTATGGCGGCACGGCGTTCGAATGCGCGGCCATGGAAGCCGTCTTTCATGACGTGCCGTTTGTCGCCGGACTAAAGACCTTCGACAAGCAAAAGCTGGCCAGCCACGTTTATTCGCAAGTGACGCCGAAACGAGACCTCAAACTCGTCGACCTCAGCGTGACGCCACTCAAAAGGCTCGGGATTCAACGCAGTCAGCTCATCGATACCGAAAAGAGCGAGTATCCGAACACCCGGAAATGGGCAGAAGCTATCCACGCTTCTTGCTCACATGCTGAGGGACTTTGCTGGGTGTCTCGCCAGGACGATCGTGCTTTGGCGATCGTGATCTTCGGCGACCGTGTCGCCGCCGCGGATCTATCGTCCGTAGGCGCTCCGCTGGACCTGCTGAAAGTTGACGCCGTGTACGCAGACCTCGTCACTCTCGCGGACAGAATCGGCGTCAAGCTCGTCGACGGCAAGTAGCGAGGCAGCCGTCCCGGCCCTCAAGAGTAAGGCAGGCCATACTTCGACTTGCACAATCTGTGATATAATCGAGGTATTGGCGCACTTTTTTGGGGGATGGTGTTTTCCGCGTCGTCAATCACCACGTTGGCAACCCTTTATAACGACTTTAGTTCCGCAGGGAACCACAGGGGCATGCTCGGCATTACCGACCTGCGACGGCTGCACGCCTGCGGCGATATCACAGGTCTTCGACAGTGCCCGAGAGACAATCACCTTCACCGAAGCAAAAAGAACGCGCCATTGTGTCGCGCGATCGGACGACTGCAAACACCGCCACGGTGCAAGCGGATCAGCATTAGCCTTCGATGCTACGCGCTGCACAATATGTACGGATGTCGTCCAATCCCCAACAATACTCGATTGAAATTCAGGCCGCCGCCATCGCTGCCTATGCAGCGCGCCGAGGCATAGAAATCGTTCGCAACTATTCCGATCCCGGACGCAGCGGTCTCACCATTGCTCGCCCTCAGGGTCTCCAGCAACTCATTAATGACGTCGAGAGCGGGCAGCCAGGTTTTGATTGTGTCCTCGTCTTCGATGCGAGCCGTTGGGGGCGCTTTCAGGACACCGACGAAAGCGCCTACTACGAATTCATCTGCAAACGAGCTGGAATACAGGTTCACTATTGTGCCGATGAGTTTGAGAACGATGGCAGCCTGTCGTCGGTCATGCTCAAGAGCCTGAAGCGCGCGAAAGTGGCGCGCTCCGTTTCGGACGGTGACGTCAGGGCTCGTCGATGGGAAGTGCGGAAGCTCAAGTACCAAAAGGCCGCACTCACGCTTCTCATTCGAATGGACCACGGCAATAACTGCATTCAAGACTATTTCCTTCTCCCAACCGCTGCGCTTCCATTGACGAAGGACAGAAAGAAGCTGCGCGTGTCGGACCACCTCTTCGGTCGAATGCGGCTGGACAGCCTTGAGGCCGTCATGGCCGCGCTTTATGGCAGGCTGCGTGTGTCGCGAGAGCAAAGCACGATTACTCGCGCTCATCCTCCATCCATTCAAAATAAAACCGCGACCAGCCGCGCCTCCCACACCAAATCGTTGACGCCAGCGCGGGAAAAAAAGCGATCGCAAGAAGGGTCGGTCGCACACGGCATTGATTGAGCGCAGATAGGACCAACCCTTACCTCGCCTCCGAAGCTTCCATTGTGAAACTCACCCAAGCATGCGCCACGATGGTTTCACGCGCGCCGGGGTCGCCCCCAAGAATTCAACATCCGAACCAATCTGATCCAACATGATCGACCGCAGTCCGCGGCTGTCGACCAGCAAACGAAACGGGGTCGGCGACATGGTAATCCGCATCGGCTGACTGCGCCGACAAGGCCGATCAAGGATTTGAAGGTCGAACGATCCGGTTCGGGGCAAACCTCAGGCGAAGTGACAGGCGACGAAGTGCTCCGCTGTCTCGCTCGCTCTTTCGAGCGATGGCTCTCGCTTCGCACAGATCTCCCGCGCGATCGGACAGCGCGTCCGGAAACGACACCCCGAAGGCGGATCGATCGGGGAAGGAACATCTCCGCGCAGAACGATGCGCTCCGGCCTGTTGCCAGGGAGCGGCTGCGGCATCGCCGACAGCAGCGCCTTCGTGTAGGGATGACGGGGACTGCGATAGAGCGTTGCGGCTTCACCGATTTCGACAATCCTGCCGAGATACATCACCGCGATCCGGTCGCTGATGTAGCTGACGACGGCGAGATTATGCGCGACGAAAACATAAGTGAGTCGCAATTCCCGCTTGAGCTCGACGAGCAGGTTCAGCACTTGCGATTGGACCGATACGTCGAGCGCCGACACCGGCTCGTCCGCGACGACCAGTTTCGGTCGCAACACCAGCGCACGCGCTATTCCGATGCGTTGACGCTGTCCACCTGAGAATTCATGCGGATATCGCTGTGCCGTGTCCTGCTGCATCCCGACCTTGTCGAGTATGTGGTGCACCAGCTTCTCCCTGGTGCGCCCCGTCGCGATACCTTGGGCATCGAGCCCTTCGGCGATGATGTCCCGCACGGTCATGCGCGGATCGAGCGAGCTGGTCGGATCCTGGAAGATGAACTGCATGTCACGCCGGAGCCGCTTCAGCTCCGCGCCGGTTTGCGCGTCAACGCTCTTTCCTTCGAACCAGAGCTCGCCCGAACTTGCTCGAAGCAGGCCAGCCAGAACCCTGCCGAGGGTGGATTTGCCGCAGCCTGATTCGCCGACAACGCCGAGGGTCTCGCCGGGCAGGATATCGAAGCTTACTCCATCGACCGCGCGTACCTGCCCAACAACGCGCTGCAACAATCCGCGACGCACCGGAAAATGACGGACGACATTGCGGGCACTGAGCAGCGGCTCACGCATGAAGCGCTCCCTCGGATCTCGATCGCGGCCGCTGCTCGCGCAGCCAGCATGCCGCCCACCCCTCTCCTGACTCGGCAAGAGCCGGCTCCTCGCAGCGGCAGCGCTCGACGGCATAGTTGCAACGCGCCGCAAAGCGGCAGCCCCGCGGCCAGTGGAGCGGGCTCGGAACCTTACCCGGAATGACGTTGAGCGGCATTGCCTGCGTCATCCCCAGCAGCGGGATCGAGCGGAGCAGCGCCTCGGTGTAGGGATGTTGCGGGTTACGGAAGATCGCGCTGACGGGGCCGCGCTCGACCACCCGTCCGGCATACATCACGGCGACGTCGTCGCATATCTCGGCGACTACGCCGAGATCATGGGTGATCAGGATCATCGACATGCCGAGCCGCTGGCGAAGCTCGCGTAACAGTTCGAGGATTTGCGCCTGGATGGTCACATCGAGCGCCGTCGTTGGCTCGTCCGCGATCAGCAGGCGCGGCTCGCAGGCAAGCGCCATCGCAATCATCACGCGCTGCCGCATCCCTCCGGACAACTGGTGCGGGTAGGCAGAGAAGCGTTGCTCGGGCGAGGGAATGCCCACCAGCCTCAGGAGCTCGATCGCACACTCTCGAGCCTCTTTCGCTCCGATCTTCCGATGCAGCCGGATGGCTTCGATGATCTGATTGCCTGCGGTATAGACGGGATTGAGCGACGTCATGGGCTCCTGGAAGATCATCGAGATTGCGTTGCCGCGGATCGCCTGCATCTCCGGTTCGGGCAACCTTGCGAGATCACGTCCATCGAACAGGATCCGACTGTCTTCGACGACGTGTCCAGGGCTCTCAATCAGGCCCATGATCGAGAGCGCAGTGACGCTCTTGCCACTGCCGGACTCGCCGACGATCCCGAGCGTCTTTCCTTCACCGACCTCCAGGTCGACGCCGTCAACGGCTTTCATCACGCCCATTCGGGTGTGAAAATGCGTCCGCAGGTTTCTGACCCGGAGCAGCGGCATTGTCGCGTCCTCTCGTTCATATCGCGGGTTTGCGTTCGACCCATGGCCAGGCCTGCTCGAAGGCACGGGCGGCGCGCAGCACGAGAGCTTCCTGATTGGGTGGTGCGATGACCTGTAACCCTATCGGCATGCCCCCGACGAAGCCGCATGGAATTGAAGCCGCCGCGAAGCCGGCGAGATTCACGGCCAGCGTGTAGGCGACGAGTGTCGGAATCCGCTGGGTGGGGCCGACCGATTCGATGACCGGCGCGGTAAAGCCCAGTGTCGGCGAGAGCACCAGATCACAACTGCGGAAAGCCGCCTCGAACGAGCGGATGAATTCGGCGCGCCGGCGCACCGCGCGCGAATACTCAGCGCCGCTCACCCGCTTGGCCCAGGCAAATCTCTCCCGCGCATATGGGGTCAATTTGCGCCGCGCCAGCGGGTCAGTATAGAGCGACTCGCCGAGCTCGGCGTAACGATCGACGAAGTCGAGCACCCGCCAGGCTTCGTCCACACCCTGCGTGTCGAACGTCACGGCGTCATCGACAAAGTCTGCGCCGAGCGAGCTAAGACCACACGCAGCTTTCTTGATCGCGGTGATCACGGCGGCATCGACCTGCCCCGAAATGCTCTGATCCTCCCACCATCCGAGCCGCAGTCCCGCGATGCCGTCATCGAGTCCGGAAAGATAGTCGGGCGGCTCATCCAGCCGGCACAGGGGATCGTCGACTGATGGTCGTGCCAGTAGCTGCAACAGCGTGCCAGCATCGCGGACGTCGCGACTGATCGGGCCCACACGGGAAAGGAACAGCGTGGATCCGAACGAGCCGTGATTCGGCACCCGGCCGTTGCTCGGCAGCACGCCAAGCACCCCGCACATCGCCGAGGGCAGCCGGATCGATCCACCTGAATCGCTGCCGAGCGCCAATGGGCCGAAGCCGGCTGCGACACTCGCCGCCGCCCCTCCGCTCGATCCTCCAGACGTGCGTCGGGAATCCCAAGGATTGACGCATTCGGGCGCGACGCGGCCGGCGGTGCGCCAGAACGTCCCGAATTCGGGCGTAGCGGTCTTGCCGATGATTAGGCCGTCCGCCGCCTTCACGCGCGCGACGTGTAGCGAATCCTCCTCCGGTACGTGGTCGGCGTAGATATGCGAGCCGCTGGTGGTGCGGATGCCCTTGGTCCAGAATTGATCCTTGATCGAGACCGGAACACCCGCCAGCGCGCCGACAGGCTCGCCGCGATCGATCCGCCGATCAATCGCCCTGGCCTGGCCGAGAGCGACGTCCGCCGATAGCGTAAAGAACGCGTGGAGGCCCCGATCGAGCGCCTCGATCCTTTCGATGAAACGGGTCGCGACTTCGGTCGCCGACACACGTCGCGTCATGATGGCCTCGCGGATTTGCCAGCCGGGTGCCCAATGGAGATCCGAGGACAGGTCGGTCATCGCGTCACCTCTTGTATTTTCCGCATCGATCAACCTCGCGGATCCAGCGCATCGCGCAGGCCATCGCCGATGAGATTGAAGCCGACGACGACGAACACGATTGCAAATCCCGGGCCGAGCGCGAGCCATGGCGCGAGCGCCATCACCGAGGTTGATTCGGCAATCATCCCGCCCCAGGTCGGATCAGGCGGCTGCACGCCGAGCCCAAGAAAGGACAGCGAGGCCTCGGTCAGGATGGCAAGCGTCACCGTCAGCGAGGTCTCGACGATCAGCGGCGCGGCGACGTTCGGAAGTACGTGCCGGTACATCGTCCGCATCCGCGACACACCGAGCCCGATCGCCGCGATAATGTAGTCACGCTCCCGCACCGACAGCGTCGAGGCGCGCGCGACGCGGGCGAACCTCGGCATGAACAGGAGACCCATCGTAAGAACAAGATTGGGCAGGTTCGCTCCAAGCGCGGCGACGAGTGCAATTGCCAATAGCAGCGCGGGAAAGGCCTGCAGAATATCGAGAATGCGCATCAGGCAGCCATCGATCAGTCCGCTCGAGCACCCCGCGAGGAGTCCGATCAGCGTTCCGGACGCAAAGGCGAGCACAGCACTCAGGCAGGCCACAGCCAGGGAAGTGCGCGCCGCGTAGAGAATGCGCGTCAGGACGTCGCGCCCTAGCTGGTCCGTCCCCAGCAGATACTGGCTTGAGGGCGGCGAGAGCGACGCGTCGGCGATCTCCAAGGGATCATGCGCGGTAATCCAGGGCGCTGCGAGCGCGAGCCCGATCGACAACAGCACGATAGCGGCACCGATGACGAGCGGGAGATTTAGGCGAAGTCGTGATCGGCCGGACACGACGTCAGTTTGGTCGCCTGCCGCTGGGTCATTCAGTTGCACGCCTGACCTGTCCGGCGCGTCGATCATTGTCGCGTGCGCGTCAGCCATGATGCTGGATCCTCGGATCGAGGAGGTAGTAACTGAGGTCGACCACAATGTTAATCAAGACCACAAGTGTCGTGACGACGAGCACCGTAGCCTGCACTTGGGTGTAGTCGCGGTGATAGATGGCATTGAGCATCAACTGTCCAACGCCAGGCAGGCCGAACACCTGCTCGATCACGACGGCACCTGCAACCAGCTGGGCAGCGGTGACGCCCAGTGCAGTGACCACCGGCAACAGCGCGTTGCGAAGACCATGCCGGATCAGAACGCGGATGCGACCGGCACCCTTGGCGCGCGCCGTTGCCATGTAAGGTTCGGCCAGCACCTCCAGCATGGCGGCGCGGGTATAGCGCATCACTGTCGTCGCCGAGGGCAGCGACAGCAGGAAGGCCGGTAGCAGCAGCATCTGCGTGCCGCCGAGCGGATCATTGCGCAGATCGACGATGCCAAGGGTTTTGAAGGACGGCATATAGATCGATACCAGCAGCACGGCAGCCACACCGACGAGGAATGCAGGCGTGGAGAGTCCGATCAGTGCAGCGCCACGGATGACGAAATCGGGCCAGCGTCCGCGCGTTGTCGCGGCGACAACGCCTGCGGGCAAGCCGATCAGGATCGTAAAGGCCAGGGAAAATGCCGTCAGTACGAGGGTCACCGGAAGGTGGGAAGCAATCTGCGGCCCGACCGGCAGCCCCATCACCAGCGAATTGCCGAAATCGCCGTGAAGCGCGCTGACGAGCCAGATACCGTATTGTACCGGCAACGACTGATCGAGATGAAGCGCATGACGAATATTTTGCGCAGCTTCGGAATCGAGCGCCACAGCGGGGCCGGCGAGCACGCTCACGATATCGCCCGGGATCATATGAATGATCGCAAAGCTCATGAGCGAAACGCCGATCAGCACTGGGGCGGTGAGAACGATGCGCCCGGCGGCATATCTGAGCATCGACGACTCCATTCGAATCCGTTGCGTGCGCTATTGGAACCAGGCCTGGCGAAGATAGACGCGCTGCGTCGATGGTAATGTGCGATAGCCCTGCAGTTTGTTCGACCACATCTCCCATCGCAGCGCGGAGGCACAGGGCGTGATGACGTAGGCCATATCGGCAACACGCTGCTGAACTGCGCGATAAAGCTTCACTCGCTCCGCGGCGTCGTAGCTCTGCCGCGCCTTGGCAAGCATATCGTCCAGCACTGGATCGGCCGTCTTGCCGGGATTGACCGTGGAGTGCGAGTCGAGACGTATCGAAATATTGGTGTCGGGATCGGGACCCCAGACCAACCCGGCCATCGAGATCGGTGATTCCGTCGACTGAAAATCAGTGACCAGATTGCCCCATTCCTTCTGCAGGATCTTGATCCTGATGCCGATGCGTCCGACCAACTGCTGGACGATCTGCGCGATCTGGACGTCGCCATAGTTCGATGGGGAAACCGCGAAGGTCGTGTCAAAGCCGGCGGCATATCCGGCTTCCGCCATGAGCGCCTTGGCCGCGGCGACGTCTTCCTTGGTATAGGGCAAACCAAGGACGTCGCCGCTCGGAACCGCGAAGGGTGACTGCACCGGCGGCAAAGCTGCAGCCAAGCCGGCGCGGCCACGCCAGACCACCTTGATGATGAGCTCCCGGTTCAGAGCGAGGCTGAAGGCGCGCCGCACGCGTACATCGTTGAAGGGTGGACCACGTTGGTCGAACTCGAGCAGCAGCAGCTTCGAAAACGCTTCTGGTTCGGGCGCGACGATGTTGCTCACGCTACGCATTTGCGCCGCCGAGTCTGGCGAGCTGAGCCAGGTCATTTGGACGCTGCCCGCTCGCAGCGCTGCCATGCGGCTGCCTTCATCGGGAATGATTCGGAAATCCAGTCCGTCGAGGTAAGGCAATCCGAGCTCGTAATAGTCGGGGTTGCGCTTCAGCCTCACGAGAGAATCCGGCTGGAAATCCTCCAGCATGAATGGCCCGGTGCCAACGCCACCCTTGATCAGGTCACCTCGCCGCTTGACGTCTTCGCGGCTGACGATCGCGGCATATTTGAGAGTGGCGAGATAGTTGAGGAATGGTGCGAAAGGCTTGGCGAGGCGGAAAACAACCGTCCGTGGATCGGGCGTCTCGATCGCGCTGATGACCGAGAAGATCGACACCCACGGCGAGCGCGTCGCGGGATCTACAAGACGCTGGAACGTGAACTTGACGTCCTCGCTCGCGAGCGCGTCGCCATTATGGAATTTCACGCCCTCACGCAGATGGAACACGAAGGTCTGCGGGTCCGGGCTCTCCCACGCGACGGCAAGATCAGGCTCGACCTGGCTGGCCGTCGCGTCCCACCTCAGCAGGCAGGTATAGATGTGCTCGACAATGTTATCTGTCGAGAATGCCGCTGTCTTGTGCGGATCGAGCCCGATCGGGTTCTCGTCCTGGCCGATTGTGAGCACACCGCCGCGCTTCGGCGCCGACGCCTCATCATCTGCGGCCAAGGCGGGAAAGCCCGAACCGTAGCCGAGGGCGGCAACTCCAATCCCAGCGGAGCCGAGGAATTGCCTTCGCGAGATGTCCGCCCTCATGCCTCTTCTCCATCAGATCGATCGAGATTCCAGCCAGCCACGCTCTTTCGGCAGCCAAGAAGACTAGGATGCAGGTTCGAGCGAACTGGCGAGGCGCGGATCTGCATATTTCTTCGTAACGCCGGCGCGGCGCAGGTCTTGCGCGTAAAGCTCCAGCAGGGATCGGATCACGTCGGGGTGCCTGGACGCGACGTTGGTGGTCTGCTTCGGATCGGTACGCAGGTCGTAGAGCTCGACCGGCTCGCTCGAGGTCGCATAGAGCAGCGACCATTGTTGCGTCGTGATCGTGACCGGTTGCCACTCGACCACGGTCCGCATCAGATCGTCGACGACTTCGACTGTATCGCCGGGATTGGCGAGCGGCAGCGCGGTCAGGACATGGTCGCGCCCCTCGAAGGGCTGGCCAAGCACACCCGGAAGCAGCGAGAGACCCTGCATCTCTGGCTGACGCGGCAAGCCGGCCATGTCGCAGATCGTGGGCGCGATGTCGAGCGCACAGGCAAGTTTGTTGGTTCGTCCGGGCTTGGCGCCGGGCACGTGGATCAACAACGGCACCCTCGCGATTTCCTCGTAGAGCGGCGATCGCATCCATGTGGCCTCGCCGGGCGCGCGGCGAACCATCTTGCCCATGAGCCCATGCTCTCCCAACAGGAAGCCGTGGTCGGAGACGAAGATGATCGCGGTCGAATCTTGGATGCCGAGATAGACGAGCTGGTCGAGCAGATACCCAATCCATCGATCGACAAGCTCGAGCTCGCCACTGTAGAGAGCGCGTGCGACAGCGATGTCGCGATCGGTCATGCCGTGCTTCTTGCACTCCCCGTAGGGCGGATGCACACGTTCGCCTGCATAATCGGGAAGATAGTGGCGGGTGTAATAGGCCGGCGGGTCCCACGGCTCGTGCGGATCCCAGGTGTCGACCAGCGCAAAGAACTTGTCCTCGTAGACCTGCTCCAGGCATTTCGCTGCCTGCACCATTGTGAGCGGCGCCGGACAGTCCATCTCGCCGCTGCGCGGGTCGGGTTTCACCTTGCCGGTGATCGGCCATTGCGGCAGCTTGCCCTCGCCCTGACGCTTGGTCTTGTTGGGCGCGCTGTACGAACTGTAATGCGGCGTTCCCAGAAGCTGGGACTTCATGTCGTAGAAGTAGTTGAAGCCGCGATCATATTGATAGCCGTTGACCTGATAGAACGGCGTATCGACCACTCCGAGTGTGGTGTAGCCAACTTCGGTCAATGCGGTGGCAATCGAGCGATCCGAGCGCGGCAACGCGCCCCAACCGACGCCGGCGAACGCAGGTTTTCCGGTGAGATAATCGTAGCGCGCGGGGACCGTCGGAAAGCTCGACGCATAATAACGGTCGAACACCATCGATCGGGCGGCGAGCCGGTCGAGGTTCGGGGTTCTGACCCCGCCCCCGTTGTAACCGAGCATGTCCCAACGGACGGTGTCGGACACGATCATGAGGATGCGATCTACCACGATTTACCTCCCTTTGTTCTGGTCTTGGAGTAAAATATCACACATCACACCGCGCCAGTCAGGAGTAATATGTTACATATGACATTTACTCTGACCAGAATCATGGATAGGGCTTGAGCATGGATGAGAGACTTGGCGGCGCACTCAGCTTGGTGTCCGGCCCGAGCCTGCGTGAGCAGGCGCGGAAGGTGATCCGCGGGATGATCATCACCGGGCAGATGCAGCCAGATCAGCTTTATTCAGTGCCGCGGCTGGCGACCGAGCTCGGCGTCTCGGCGACGCCTGTGCGCGAGGCCCTACTGGACCTCGCGCGCGAAGGTCTGCTTGAGGCGGTGCGAAATCGCGGATTCCGCGTGGTCGCACTCTCGCCAAACGAGCTGAAGGACATCTACGCCATCCGCACGATGCTCGAAGTGCCGAGCATCGCAGAGATCGCACGCGCCGGTCTTGCGCCTGCGCAGCTGGAGCAATTGCACGAACTTGCGACGGTGACCAAACGCGCCGCCGATGCGGGCAATCTGATCGAGTTTCTCGAAGCCGACCGCAAGTTTCATGTCGAGCTGATCGCCACGCTCGGCAACAAGCCCCTCGCCGACCTCGTGGAGACCCTCCGCGATCGGGTCCGGCTGCACGGATTTAAGGGCGGCAAGAGCGGCGAATACATCACTCACTCGGCTGGTGAGCACTTCCAGCTACTTGATTGCCTGTCGAAGCGCGACGAGGCCGGCGCGGTCGCGCTGATGCAGCGACATTTGGAGAGATCACGTCACGTCTGGATCCAAGGTCGCAACGAGGCGCAGGCCTAAAGCGCCGGCCTGAATCGGCGTGAATGGGAGCACCTACGTCGTCAGATCATTTGACGCGCAACTGCTCCTGATGCGCCTTGACGAGCTAACGCATGCTGTTGAACTGAAAATCGACCCGGGGCATCTGCCCCAGGGTCATGGTCGCGTCAAAACCATCTTGAGCGTACCCCGGTAGATCCAGCACGACTTCAAACCGTGATCATTTAACGGCTTGTGGTCGTGGAACATGCTCTCAGCCGAACGAGGGAAGCCCTCGATAAGCTGACCGAGGGCATGGGCCGTGACATCCTGATCAAGGGCCAGTTTGTGGGCATGGGGCCAAGACGCTCGCCACACTAGAGCGGTTCACGGCTTGATTGAATCGGAAGGGATTCCCGATTTCGGACGAATATGATTCAAGATGCTGGCTGGGCTGGAGGCCAGCATCCGATGGTCCGACCAATTTCCAATGATCTGCGTAAGCGGG
>NZ_JAFCKQ010000089.1 GCF_018130215.1 Bradyrhizobium jicamae | reverse complement strand
GCGTTGGCGTGTCGCAACCCGATCCTACCGGAGAACTGCCGGTGACCACCGCAAAGCCGCCCGCCCGCTACGGCGCTTTGTGGGGCGCACGTCCGGGCGGCTTTGCTCTACCGAGCTATACCATCACTAGGGACACAACCTTCTGGACGTGCAAAGACGTGCCGGCAGGACAATTGACTCCATTGGACGCAATAAAGGACATAACTTGGAAGTAACTAAACCTCGCCGCGGGCGGCCACCTCGATCAGCAACGAGACATCCGGATTTTTACGCCAACGTCTGGATTACCGTTCAGCTTTACCGAACTCGCATTCGGATGAGTACCGGACGGACCCCCTCCATCAAGCAGGTATGTGAAAAAATAATCGCCCAAGGCGGCATGATCTCCGCAGTGGGCGGAAACATTGAGGATTTGACGAAAGCAAATGCTGATCCCAACACGGACAGGAGAGGCAAGCAGGGCAAGCGTCGGACCCGGTTTGAAATAGACCCGGAACGCTCGGAGGTGATTCCGAGTGCTGACGGCAGTATTTTTGCCGACCACACCATTACAAATGCAGGGACGCTGCGCGCCCGGTATTATGAGGCAGTCGAGATAGCCAAGGCCGATCGCCGCGCCTGGTGGTTTTGGAGAACCTGTTGCCGGCAGTTGCTCGACTTCCCGACAAAACAGCCTCCGGCCCGTAGGTAGCTCCCCAGGCTGACGAACTTTGTTGCGAATTGACTGTACACCACTTTTCGAAAATCAGCTGTAAATGAAGTGCTTCGACAAATCTGCCGGAGCACTCACGTGGACACAAAGAAGAAAAGCACCGCTCGATCATTCGATGCTCAACCAATAGAAGATCTATCCAATAGTAACCGCTTGGCGACCAATGCCGGTCTGATTGAACTGCAGATCGAATATCGGGACCTCGCCGACCTCAAATTGGATGCTCGCAACCCGCGTCAGCACCCGCAGCGTCAAGTCAATCAGCTTGCCGATAGCATCCGAGAATTCGGCTTCGTCATGCCCATCGTGGCTGACGATAAGGGAAACGTTATCATCGGACATGGCCGCGTCTTGGCGGCCAAGAAGCTCGCGATGCCGCGTGTTCCCGTCATCGAGCTCAGGCATCTGTCCGCAGCGCAGCTCAAGGCCCTGAGGATTGCGGACAATCGATTGGCGCAGCATGCGCATTGGGACGAGCGGTTGCTCGGCGAGGGCCTCCTGGAACTGAAAGAACTCGATCCCGATTTCGATTTGTCCGTTACAGGATTCAGCCTTCCTGAAATCGATGTGGCCATCCAGAGGCTCAGTGAAGCGCCGGTCGAAGATATCGCCGACACGAACCCGGTAACGGGAGTGCCCGTTTGCCAGGTCGGTGATCTCTGGGAGCTCGGCGCCCATCGCGTCTACTGTGGAGATGCGAAGTCCGAGTCTGCCTTCACTAAACTTATGGGAGACGAGCGCGCCG
Organism: Bradyrhizobium jicamae; assembly: GCF_018130215.1. Classification (GTDB taxonomy): domain Bacteria; phylum Pseudomonadota; class Alphaproteobacteria; order Rhizobiales; family Xanthobacteraceae; genus Bradyrhizobium; species Bradyrhizobium jicamae_A. The sequence goes on along the minus strand of NZ_JAFCKQ010000089.1, from coordinate 9,467 downwards.
ACATCGTGGTCGTTGATCCTCCATATAACGTTCGAATTGAGGGCCACGTCTCGGGCAAGGGAAAGGTCCACCATCGCGAGTTTGCCGAAGGTGTCGGGGAGCTTAGCAGTGAAGAGTTCGTCCGCTTCCTGGCAGATAGTTGCGGGCTTCTGGCAAAGTACAGCAAGAACGGCGCAATCCATTTTGTTTGTATGGATTGGGCCCATCTCGGCGAGCTTCTTGCCGCGGGCCGCGAGACCTACACCGAGTTGAAGAACATCGCGGTGTGGGTCAAGAGCGCGGCCGGCATGGGTTCCCTCTATCGCTCCCAGCACGAACTGATCTGCGTCTTTAAGTCGGGCACTGCACCGCACACCAACAATGTGCAGCTCGGCAAGAACGGGCGCCATCGCACCAATGTGTGGCGTTACGACAGCGCCAGCACACAGGCACGCAAGGGCAACAACGTGCTCGAGCTGCACCCGACCGTGAAGCCGATCCAGCTGGTGATGGACGCGCTGCTTGATTGCTCGAACCGCGGCGAGACCGTCATCGATTCGTTTCTCGGGAGCGGCACCACGCTGCTCGCCGCCGAACGGACAGGCCGTGGATGTCGCGGGGTCGAACTTGATCCCTTGTACGTCGATACGTTGATCCGGCGCTGGCAGAATCTGACCGGTCGCGATGCCATCCGGTTGTCGGACGGTAAGCTGTTCTGTGAAATCGAAGTTGAGAAGGAGCTAGGTGATGAGAAGCAATGAGAGGAAATACGAGGTTGGTTACCGAAAACCTCCGGTGACCACACGTTTCAAGAAGGGCCAATCTGGAAACCCGAGCGGACGGTCCAAGAAGGTCGCTCAGGACCTTCAGCCTGGCAAGATTCTCCAATCCATCGATAACGAAGAAATCCTCGTCAATGTAGATGGCAAACGTAAGCGCATGCTGAAAGCCGAAATTTACTTTCGGCAGCAGTTCACCAAGGCGATCAGAGGCGACCTCACTGCGGCGAGGCTCGTGGCGAAGATGGCCGAGAAATACTTCGGACCCGAAGCTGAGGGTCCAGGCGAAACTCGCTTCATCGTAGTGCCCGACCGCGAGCTCCCAAACAAATAGTATGGATGAAAACAATGAGTAACCGAAATCCCCCTGTGAGCACTCGATTCAAAAAGGGTCACTCGGGCAATCCGAGAGGTCGTCCTCGGCGGCAGAAGCGGCCTGACGTCTCTGCTGGAGCGCTGTTTCGCAAAGTTGCAAAGGAACAGATCCGCCTCGATATCGATGGTACCACGGTCGGGATTCCGCTCTGGGAAGCCTACGTGAGCCAGATCTACACGATGGCGCTGAACAAGAACAACAGTGCAGCGCGCCTGTTAGACCAGTTGCGGAGGCAATTTCCTGGCGACCTGCCGCCCGGTGATCCCATCACCTTCTTTATCACTGAAGCGGATGCGAGATTGTGAGCAAGACGCAGGTTCAATAGTTGAGCCTGTTACTCGTAATTCGAAAGCACTGGCGCCCCCGGTCTCGACTGCTGCCGGGCGTGCCCCGCATGAGCGCCTCCGGCAAGCCCCGCCAAGACCGACGCTGGGTACGATGCTCCCATCCAGCAGGCCAATCGGTCTGACTCTAAGGGCAGCAGAGATGAGAACACCCAAGACCGCTCGGCGGAAGTCGCCGCGGCTATTGCGGAGGAAGGCCTGCGCTATGTGAGCGATGCTGCTCCCGGCTATCGACGCAAGCGCACCGGTACTTCGTTCACGTATTACGACAAGGATGGCAGGCGCATCACGGATGGGGCCGTCATCCGCCGCATCAAGTCGATCGGCATTCCGCCCGCTTACGAGTTCGTCTGGATCTGTCCCTCGCCCAATGGACATATTCAGGCGACCGGCCTCGATGCGCGCGGGCGCAAGCAGTACCGCTACCACCCGAAATGGCATGAGCTGCGGGAGCAGAAAAAATATGAGCACATCATGCAGTTCGCGGCAGCGATGCCGGCACTACGTGATCGCGTCACCTCGGACATGAAAGCTCGATGGTCTTCCGCGCGAAAAGGTGCTGGCCACGATCGTAAGTCTCCTGGAGAAGACGCTCATCCGGGTCGAACGCGATGGTCTCCGTGCAGTCCCGCCGCCCGCTCACCATGGCCCCTTTCGCCGGACAGGGCGGCGGGACATTCGTGCGCACAGTCCGGACGATCGCGGCGCAACCACACTTTGATGACGATCGAAATAAAATCGCAGGGCGGCGGGCGCGTGGTCGCCCGTCTTGTTGCCCAACAGCCCAGGGGAACGATCAGCCGCGCGAGGAGTCGACCTCGTGCTCTCGGTCCGGCCCCCCAGCCTCGCCGAGAGCGAGCCCAACCGGCTCGCGACCCTCGGCGCGCGCAGTCCCCAAACTTCGGCGCCGGGGGTCGTTCAGCGCACATCGATGACGTTCTAGGACCGGGGTGCGCCCGCGCGGTCGCCTGTGCCCTATACCGCCGAGTGTACTAGGCGTAACCTGCCGGTGGGTGTCTTCCTGGCCCCCGAAGCCCGACACCCACGGCGGCCTCAGCACCCAGCGCGTCTACCGGGTTGCTGGGGTCGCTTTCGTGCGGCGCGCCCCGCCCTCTATGGCGGACATCGTGCCGGACGGCGCCAGGTTCATCGAAGGCACCTACGCAAACGCTGCGGGAAGCCGCGCCTACCGGCTCTTCATCCCTAGCGGCTACGATGGCCAAGCCAGTCCGCTGGTGGTCATGCTTCACGGCTGCACGCAGTCGCCGGAGGATTTCGCCGCGGGCACGCGGATGAACTTCATCGCCGAAGAACAGACCTGCTTCGTGGCCTATCCCGCACAACGGGCCGACGCAAACCAGGCGAAATGCTGGAATTGGTTTCGTCCGGGCGACCAGCAGCGCGGCGGCGGCGAGCCCTCGCTCATCGCCGGCATCACCCGCCAGATCATGCGGGACCATTCGGTGGATCCGGAACGCGTCTACGTCGCCGGGAGCCGCGGCCGCCGCGGTCATGGGATCGACGTACGGCGATCTGTATGCAGCGATCGGCATTCATCCGGACTAGCCTGCGGGGCGGCCAGCGACCTTCCCTCCGCGCTGATGGCCATGAAGCAAGGCGGCGGACCTGAGGCAATGCCGAGCGATGGCCCGCCGGTGCCCACAATTATTCCACGGCGATCGCGACACCACGGTGCATTCGAAAAACGGAGATCGGATCGTCCGACAGTCGATCGGCGGGACGAGCACAACGGCGAAGGTGCAGCGCGGACGGGTGCCGGGAGGGCATGCCTACACCCGCACGGTCCATACCGACCCCGGGAGCCGCGGAATCCTCGAACACTGGGAGATCCACGGAGCCGGACACGCACGGTCTGGCGGCAGCCCCGCCGGCTCCTACACCGATCCGGACGGACCGGATGCAACGAGGCTGATGCTGCGCTTCTTCCTCGAGCATTCGCTCCCCCAGTCCGTAACGGCTATATGACGATGGTGACCGGGAAAACCTTTCCCCGCGTTTTCGCGCCCTGCACCGGACGCAACCTCGACAGCCTCCCGGGCTGCTGGACGCGCGATCTCGTACGACCGCGGGCTATTTCCCGTCAAACACCAGCGTCGGCGGCTCGATATCCTTGTCGAGCGCAGCAGCGGTATTGGCAAAACCGCGCTGCGCATCAGGCGACGGCGATCGCGCCACTCGACCACCCCTTGAGCAGCGTTCTCGTCCCACGAAGCCATTGGGAAAAGTGATTCTTCCTTGGTGGATGCACCAGGGCTCGAGCCTAGGACCCGCTGATTAAGAGTCCTCCCGATCAACAGCTGTATCAATAGGTTATGGGTAAACCGAGGTCGTAAGGCCTCCTTGAGAACGTTGACGTATTTCCGGGGAAGCAAACCGGATTGATCGCGGAAATGAGTTGAAGTCCGTTGCGCATCGTGAGCACTCGACTTTTAATCATCGGGTCGACGGTTCGAATCCCTCCGCGCTCACCAAATAATATCAATAGGTTAGTCCGATTTTCTATTGACTGAGAATTGCCCCGTGTGGGCACTATGTTGGCAAATCAATTGCGAGGCGGGGTCTTCGATGCGAGTGCCCGGAATGTCGCCGACCATCCCGCCGGAAGAATTGCGTAGCCGGCTAGCCGCACTAATCTCCAGCACGCCCTCGCCGCCAGCGAATGGTCAACTTCCTCCTGACACTGAGCAATGGGTGGCCGATGCCTGCGCCCTAATCGGCGCGACCGCAGACCTGACGCTACAAAGCGAAGCCCAAAACGCCTCAAACGGTCTTCACTACGAGCAGCACCGGCTCGTCAATTTCCAAAAGCTGCGGCTCATTCTGCGAAAAGCTCTGTCACAGACTGAGTTAGATATCGCCGTTCATGGTGTCGCTGCTAAGAGCGCAGCCGGGCCGGTGCATGGGGCACTTGAGATATCGCCTGCGTTGCATGCGAAGGCGGAAGCCCAAGCGGAAGAGATAATCGCGGCAATGGCGCGCGCGAACTTGCGACCGCCACCTAACCTATCAGATGAACCTTACCAGGCAGAGGCGGTAGAGTTTGCATCCGGTAGCGAGACACACCGCGGACGTGCCCAAGGTGTGGGCGCCAAAGGAATGGCCGCCGGCGAAGGCTCGGCGACCGCGGAACCATTTGGTCCGACCCGATATGGCGAGCAGCCGCCGATGGCAGCAGGAGGCCCGAACGGAACGACCGGCCCGAGCGCAATTCTCCACCAAAACGGCTCGCCGCTTTTGACGGAACACGGCAGTCCCCTCCTATACGAGACCGCGGATACCGTGCGGGTTAACCCTCGGGCGGTCATCGTTCGGGCCGTTCTGGACAACCAGATCCAAGCACACATCACGGCCGTGTCGCTGTTGAGCGCGATCGAGCTAAAGATCGAAGCACTGCGCGTGAATGGCTCGAATTCAGAGATCGACAACTTTTATGATCTCAAGCGCCAGGTTGAAGAATTCCTCGCTGCGAACGCAAGGCGTGACGAAACCCCGATTGCCAATGCCACTCTTTCGATCGCTGATGGACTTCGTCGTTTCTGGACCGAAAAGCACGTTAGCATCTGCGACAGGACGCTCGACATGACCCTGTTTGGCGCCGGCCTAGCCTTTTGTGGTGTGGCGGGCGTCTTGGTGGTTCCGACGGCCCTCACAGTCGGTGCAATCGTGGGGGGTAAGAACGTTGTGGAAACTCTTAAGGCTGCCGCCAATTTGCTCCCTGGCAAGAAAAAGGAATGAATGAGCACGGGCCGTAGTCCAGCGCTCCGCCTTATGCTGTAGCTGGACCTGTGTCAGCGCCTCAATCGGAGTCCGCCAATGAATCGGTCCGGCCGCAGGATTGTCTTCGCCGTGCTGTTGATCGTGGTGCTGCTGATCATCTGGCAGTTTTTTGCATCGCTCTAGATATCCGCCATCGCGAAACGCGGTAGATTTTGTTTTTCTAATCGACCGTTTAGGAGCATTAGCTTCCGTGAAGCGTTGATACCGCCACATCGGGCAGGACCGTGAACCCGGAGGTCGGGCATGTCTATTGTCCCCCTGGACATCGAAAGGAAGTTCGAACAGCGGTGGGCGGCCAGGCGCGTGCAGCGGGTTCGCGCGGCGCGCGAAAGGCAGAGACCCGAAAGCGAGCGTAAACAACCTGCCGTATCTGTAAAAGCCGAGGAAGCAGCGCAGAAGCGTCAGCCCGCCGCGTGAACCGGCGGCCCCCTCGTCGTCACCACCCTCTCCGCTTGCTGCCGACAGATGCCCCCTGCTCGCTCAGGACACGGCGCCGGTTGTGCACCACCACCGGCTAATCGGTCCCGCGGCGGATTTTGTGTTTTCCGCCCTACGAGGTTGTGAGCCAGTTCACATTGTGCAGCGCCGCCGGTTGCTACACTGCCGACCGCTGGGGATTTCAGGGGCCCATCGCAGGCACGGTGTCGGCGAAACCATTTCCGCTGTGCACGAAGCAGTCTCGAAGCGAAGTCGGCCTACCATTCGCCCGTTGGATCAGTAGGGATCAGGTCATGTGGGATTTTATCAACTTGTTGTATCGGGATTATTGCCTAGCTCGCTTGCAAGAGATGCGGAAGCTCGAGCTGTTACATTGAGCCATGGCAAAAGCCGGTCCCGTCAGGCCCACTGTGCTTGCCGTCGTGATGGTGGCAATAGCCGTCTGGACCGTCGTCGGATAACGTGAGCCGACGCATCACGGGAAGCCCGCCGCTCGCGTTTTGGAGCGTCCTTGAGTTTACTTTTCTCTTTGCGGCGTGGGAGCAAAGCCATGCAGAAAGACGAAGGCTTATAGTTTCAGGATCTCGGTCAAGTTTTGCGGAACGCAAACCCCGCAACCGATCTCGCGGCTTCGCCACCGGTCTCATCCCTCACAATCGTTCTTCAGCCTCGTTGGTATGGTGATTTCCCTGATCTTCGTGGGCTACGGCGTGGACATCTCGACCGGCATGTAAAAGCGCAGCGCGCCCGACCTCTGTTCACTTCTGCACAAATGGCTGGCACGGCCGTTGCTATGCGTTTCTTGGCTGGGATTAGCAGGTCCAGCTTGAAACAGGGCGCCGCCGGGACAGTGTATTTCGAGCCCGGCGGCGTATCATTCTGGGACTAGCGGGACAGACTACGCTTGTGCGTCATTAGGCGCTGTCGGTTGCACTCCGCCGAGCCTACCTACCGATTACACCACGGCGCACGATAGTTGCAGCCAGCGCCACGTCGCTGCGCGATAACTGCCGCGCCTATAAGAAACGCTCCGAGCGCAACTAGGACGCGGACTCATAACGCGCAGCCAGCCACAGCCTGATTGACGCCAGTTGAACAAAGGCAAGGTAGTTGGCGGCAAGCCTATCATAGCGCGTCGCCACCCGACGACATTGTTTGATCCTATTGAAGAACCGCTCGACCCGGTTGCGAGCGCGGTAGAGATAGGGGCTAAAGCAGATTGGATCGCTGCGGTTGCTTTTCGGCGGGATATTGGCCCACGCGCTCTTCTTCACAGCAAGCTCCCTGATCCAGTCCGCGTCATAACCACGGTCGGCAAGTAGCATTGCCCCGGATTTCAGACGCGACAGCAGTTTTCCGGCAAGTCGAACGTCATGGGCCTCACCGGGGCTCAGCGCCAGCCGCACCGGCAGACCATTGCTATCGACCACCGCGTGGATTTTGCTCGTCAAGCCGCCGCGAGACCTTCCCATCGATTGGCGCTGGTTCCTTGTGATGCAGGCTCCATGCTGATGCACGCGGACAATGGAGGTGTCGATCATCTGGACAGCGGCATCATGGGCAGCGGCAAGTGCGTCTATGATGCGGCCCCAGACACCGGCCCGCCGCCAGCGGACGAACCGGTTGTAGCAAGTGGTGTATGGGCCAAACGCCGCCGGCAGATCACGCCATGGTGCTCCTGATCGGAGGACCCAGAAGATGCCATTGAGGACACGTCGGTCGTTGACCCGAGGAACGCCACGCGGCTTGTTGGGCAGCTTCGGCTTGATGGCGGTCCATTCATGGTCGGCGAGTTCGTAGCGCATGATTCGAGCCCCCAAATTCGGGAATTTGAATCACGGCAGTCGGGCCAAACGCAACGCTCCTGGCCGCTCTTGGTACGGCGCTTACGGGCTGGAGCGAACGTCAACCTGGAGCGGACTTCAAATGGCGCCCTAAACCTTGCCTTCGTTGGTCCACTGCGCCCAAGTGAAACGCACCATCTCAAATCGATCCGTGGTCGAGCAATACCATCGCGCCGCATGCATAGCCCCAAACAGGTTGAGCTTCGGCGCGTCGATGACGCCATGAGCCGCATCCAGCACGAGATCATCGGAAACAAACGCGGTGACGACTTCTCCGAACAGGACTGCCTGATCGGAGTTGAATGACAACGAAGTCAACAGTCGGCACTCGAATGCCACGGGGCTCTTCGCAATCCGCGGCGGCCTTACCGATGTCGAACGCGTGGACTCAAGCTTGGCAAGCGCCAATTCGTTGGTCCCCGGAGGGGCGTCAACGTTCGTGATGTTCATGGCCTCGGCCAATGACCGCGGCACCAAGTTTACAACAAACTCCCGTGTCGCGAAGACATTAGCGGCTGTGTCCTTGAGCCGTCGCTCCGGATGGGGCAACACGGCAATCATAATGACCGGCGGATCGTGGCTGACGACATTAAACAGGCTGTACGGTGCAGCGTTGAGAGCGCCGTCGGCCGAAAGCGTCGTCACAATCGTGATCGGTCGCGGAAGCACCGTGCCAAGGAGAAGTTCGTAACGATCCATCGGTTTCATGGCTTGGAAGTCAAACTGCATCGCGACCGCTCCCCGTCTCACGACATGCGCAGCCACAGTCGAAGAGGTGCTATGGGCTACGACACCACTATAGCATCTGCGCCGCCGGTCCGGTTATGGGCCCATCGCGACATTTGCTGCAGTTGCACAAAGTGATCAGTATCGGAGCAAAGCGGACGTCGCCGACAGTTTATGAGTACGCGGCCTTCTGTAATGGGCCCGATGATGTCAAGCCTCCCGAGTGAACGTCACGCCGCCGAGCTCATGCTTCTGTCCGTGGTCAACGCTTGGCCGCCACATCATGCTGTCAGAGGGAGCGGTGAGCCTATCTAGATACGCGTGGTTCGTCAGATGACGACCACTGGCCGTGTAACGGCTTCACCGGATCCACCGTCCCGGCGACGGGACTTCGGGCACCGGACTTCAGTTTAGCCCGGTTGCGTTCTTGATCTCCTCCACGTCTTCTATGCTGCGATCGGGCCGGCGTCAGTCCATCGGTAAGTTGTGCCGTCGATCCAGATTCGATGCAGGATCACTGCGAGCTTGCGTGCTAAGGCGACTTTTGCGCGCTTCGAGCCTCGCCGTTTGGCGACGTCCATCCCCCAGTGTTTGAGTTTTGAGAACCGCGTGATGCGCGATAGCAGAACGTTAGCTGCTTCATACAACACCGTGCGCACCGTCTCGTCGCCGGCCAACGTTATCCCGCCTGTGACGTCCTTTTCTCCCGATTGGTATTTCTTTGGCGTGAGCCCGAACAGCGCACCTGCTGCCTTTGATGCGGTGAGGGTCATCAATCGCCGATTTGTAAGTAATGGCCACCAGGGGACCAACGCCTGGCACTGTCATCAGCCGGCGACAGACCGTATCGTCACGCACAATTGCCAGCACAGCCTTGTGCAGCTTTCCGTACTCTACCTTCAAGGCCGATCTTGCCGAAAGCATCGCACCGGCAATGCGCTCCAATGTCGCCTGACCCGCAACCAACTCTCGGATCCGCGCTTCGAAATTCCTCCGCGTCACCGGGCAAACCTTCAGCCCGAAGCCACGCAAAATCCCGCGGATACTCAACTCCACGTCGATCAGCCGACCAAGAAGCTGTTTGCGCGCGATTAAGAGGGCCCGGGTCTCCTGCGCATCGACCGACTTTGCGTGTACCGGCCGGAACCATCCCATCCGGATCAACTGGGCGATCCCGCGGGCA
>NZ_JAFCKQ010000088.1 GCF_018130215.1 Bradyrhizobium jicamae | reverse complement strand
TAAGTGGCGGTATTGCCGTCATTGAGCGACAGCGTCGGCGTGCCTGTCACCGTCACGGCTTCGTTGAAGCCGAGCGCCAGAGTGATCGTGTTTCCCACGACCTCGGTTCCGGTTGCAGGTGAGGCCGTGGCCTGCGTCACAGCCGGCTGGGTCGAGTCAATCTGGAGGCCTGCAAACGTCGTCGCCGCGGCCGAGAGGTTTGCCGCAACACCCGACGCATCCTTGATGCTGGCGCCGCTCGGGAGATTGACCCCGGTGATGGCGAGCGCCGAGGTGCTGGTATCCGTCGAGGCCACCGTGGTTTTGAATGTGAGCGTGCCGGTGCCGGAGCCGCTGACATAAGTGGCGGTATTGCCGTCATTGAGCGACAGCGTCGGCGTGCCTGTCACCGTCACGGCTTCGTTGAAGCCGAGCGCAAGAGTGACCGTGTTTCCCACGACCTCGGTTCCGGTTGCAGGCGAAGCCGTGGCTTGCGTCACCGCGGGCGTCGTGACGGGTGTCGGGGGCGTCGTCACGGGCGGAGTGGTGCTGCTACCGCCCATCCCCGTCCACCCGCTCGCCGTCGAGCCGGTGACGAGCGTCAAATTGCGAAAGTCGGCTGTCACGGTCTGGGTCGGACCTGAGTTCCGATAGAGGCCTTCTTCCCAATAGGTGGGAGCCCCATAGCCCAGTGGACCCGAATAGGTCGCCACCTTGGTGCCGTTGATCGAGAGGTCCAGATAGCCGGCGCTGGTATTGCTGACGTTGGCCTGGATGTTGATGTCGTAGTACTGGCCGGGCACGATCGGATTAGGGTCGGTCCACAGCGTCAGCATATGGAGATCAGGGGACCCGTTGCTGGGATTCCCGCCGGGCAGCGCATAGCGCGCGACAAGCTGCAGATGGTTGCCGGCGAGCTGTATCGCGAATGGAGGCGAGGTATGCACAGTGGATCCGAGCGCCGGGTCGTCATTGTGCATTTCGCCAGCAACGAACCAACTCGCGGTGTTCGTAAATGACCCGTTGGATCCATTCGACTGGACCATGAACTGATAATCGATGCCGATGGGAGTCCCGGGCTGAATGAGCTGATCGGCAGCGATTTCGTCGCGATCCACCGATGACGTATCGAACCAGGCATAATCGCCGGGCTGGAGCTCGAATTGCAGCGTCTGGGGATCAGGGTTTGTCAGGCTGTAACTCTTGCCCGCATCCTGCACCTCGTAAGAGTCGCCTCCGATGGTGAAGCGGGTTTGCGGCGTGGACGAAAACGACGCAATCGTGCCGGTAGTATCCAATTCGGGCCTCCATCGAGCAACGGTAGTTGCTCCTCCTTGACGTTGAGAAAAAGGAATTCCACTGCCGTGCATCACGAAAGCGCACGACACACCACATGCCCGTAGCGGCTGGCACCGCGAGCAAATTCCAAAGCTTCACAGTCTCGGACTGCGAGCGGATTTCAATGCAGTGGGAATCAGGCCCCCCGACTGCTGAGTCTTGGCTAATCAGCAAAAATGGCGAAAAAAATCTCAAAGTGTGATTTATGTACGCGCGTTTAGCGTCGGCATTTCCCAATTTACACCAATATAGGGCCTCCTTTCACGGGATTGGCGTCTGCTCTGCGCGCGTCTTCTCCAATGGGGAATCGGCATACGGCGGCGGGCATAAACACGCCTATAGAACGGCCTGCGGACTCCACCAGAGCGCTCTTCTTCAAAACCGACATTTCCCCCGACCAGATATTCAAAGCCATCGGTCGCCTGCGCCGCGAGGCGTGGGACGAGATAGATCGGCTGGTTCGTTTTCTCGACAACACCGACAACCACATGGAGCGGGAGCCGGACGACGACGAGCCTTGGCTTGGCTTCCAGGAGGCTTTCCCCGGTCGCGGCGCGGGCGGCGGAGGCGATGATCGGGAGATGGACCTTGGGACCTTCGACCGCATGCTGGACCAGTCTCACGCAGCCCTGCAGTACCTCACCGAGGCGACAGTGGTCCCCGACGCCGAGCTCGACACGGCAGATCTGGAGCCGAGCTTGGGCAGCCTTGAACAGAATGACAGCCAGGAGCGATGGGCCGCGGGCGGGCGTCGCGATCTGGAGCAGGATCCCTCGGAGTCCGGCGTAGGCGACCTTGACGGCTTGCTCGAGCAGGCTGGCAGCCAAGACTGGCAGCAGGGAGCAATGGCATGAAGACCGTCACGCGAAGACTCGGCCTCCGTATGATGGCGGGTGGCGCTGCAGCCGCCGCAATGATCGGCCGATTGACTGTTGCGGCCCCAAACGCCGATCCAGCTCTGGCAGCCATCGCCAAGCATCGACAAGCCGCGGCCGCTCACCTGGCCAGCATCTACGCACTCGACGATGCCGCACGAGGTACGGAATCCATCCGCGCACCGCAGGATCGCGCGGCACCTCTCAGATAGCGACCGGGCAACAGCGCGGCTTCCACGATCCAGGGATAGCGCTTGGTCCAGTCGTTGCCGCCCATGGTGATCAGCCGGACGCGGTCTCCATCGCGCTCGACGCGGCGGCGATAGCCGTCATATTTCACTTCGTGGAACCAGTTTTCGCCAGCTGGGACGGTCTTGCCCAGCGTTGGCAAGCAGAAATCGAATTTAAGCATAATCCGAAGATAGGTATGCAGAGCCGGTTTGGCGAATCATGGAACGGCGCGGCCCAAAGAGGGTATCGCCGCCAAATCGGGATGAAGTTCAAGTTCGCCTTCCGCGCCTCGAATTGCATCTACCTCGCCTGCTGATTGCGATGGAAGTATCGCCAGTAATATGCAATCATTGGTTGATAAAATATTGGAGTCCAAAATGAGCATTTCAAAATCCCTTGGAGGAACCGGAACCACCGTCGCGATAGTATTGATATTGATCTGGTTGGTCGGACTAGGCGTGCTTTGGTTTCATCTTGACGACGAAGCCCATTGGGCGAAGCTACTGCTCATATTCAACTCGGTTGAGACCGGGGCTTTTGCGGCTATCGGCGCCATCCTAGGCGTCCAAGTGAAACGGGCTGAAAACGCTGAACATGCAGCGAATAAAGCGAAGGCCGATATGGTCCAGGAGAAGAAGATCTCGGAAATCGGCAGCGATCTGGCGAACAGCGTCTTGAGCGAAAAAGACCATATCTTCCAAGATAAAAACGATGGTGGCATCGCATTTCACGTCAACAAGGCGAAGACTGGAGACACCCGGAGCATTCAGCTCGCGCAGCAGCTTATCGATGCGCGAAGGGCAGCGAACCTGAGCGGTTGAGGAGCACTAGCCTATGTGATGGTGGCGCGACGTCAGATCACGACGCGAAGAGGCATTCTGCCAAGTTCGATCTCAACTTCCTAAGAAGACGCCGAATCTCTTCAACAGAGAAGGTAGCGAGCGCCTGCGCAACGAGGTCGCGTTGTAGATCGTGACGAATGGTTATCGGTGTTTGCCTGCAGTCAATGCATGCTCTGAGATTGATCGAAGGTACGCCCGAGCGTCCCTCTCCTTAAATCGATCTAGCGTTGCGCGCAGGTGGGAAGCAAGGGCGATTGATCCCGATCAAGAGCTAGACGAAGCCTTTCGCCAATCTCATGGCAAATGGCTCGAAAATGTATCGACCCTAGCCGTAGGGCATGCGGTTCCACCGTCGGACGCCTTTCAGATCAACCCCATGGCGATAAAAGCCAATAGTTCTGCGAGGAGGGCGGCGACGGTGGCAACGGCCTCTATGAGCGACAAGTGCATGGCTCGGTGCGCCAGCTGCCCAATAGGAAAACCCTCCGTGGCTTTCGCTTAGGTCCAACTTCTGCAGGTCAGCTAGATCGACCACATAGCGCTGCAGCAGCAACCTGGCGGCTAATCCAAGAACCAAGAAGGGAGTCACATATATCGCGAACGTTTCAAGCGCTTTCATGGGCCGCTCCGTTCCGATTGCAAGAAAACGCTGCAGCACGGTATCATAAAGCGCCGGGCGGCGCGATATTCGCCCTTTTGCGCCTTGGCTGTGACGCGAAACTCGCACGCCTTGTCCCATGCGAAACGACCGCTCTCGCGAAACAGATCAACGCGGGATCTCGGGTGGCCTTGCAAATCCCCCATACTCGCTTTCGAGCAGTTGAGCGAAGGCAAGGGGGGTGCGGTCCTCGAACAAAGGGCCGATGATTTGTACGCCGATGGGAAGGCCTGCCTTCGACTGACCTGCTGGCATCACCGTCGCGGGCAGCCCCGGAGGCGTCGCGACTGTCGCCCAGACGATCAGCGACAGATAGGGGTAGGTCCCGCCGTCGATATCGATCGTTCGATCCTCCTGATCTGGCTTCTGATCGTGCGGGAACGCGACGACGGAGAATGGCGGGCAAAGAACCACGTCGAATTCCCTGAACAGGACGGTCCATTGCTGGCGCAAGTGGGCCCGCGCGATTTCTGTAGCCATCCACTCATGGTGGCTAAGCAGTGGCGCGCGCATTCGCCATGCCTTGAGGCTATCGTCGTCCGGCTTCAGCGCTGCGACATTCTCATGAATCGTCTTGAAGAATTCGGGAGGCCGACCGAACGCGGTAACGTTGCGCACCATGCGGGTATGCAGGCGCGCCGACTCGGCAAGATCGGGCACGAGTGACTGGATCGCGCAACTTTTGCTCCTGCCGTCGCGAGCTGATTGGCAAGCTGATCGAGCGTGACCCGTATCTCGCTGGCTACCGGCAGCAGAGGGTGACTATCCAGCACAAGCACCCGGAAGTCACGCAGCGCTTCATGTCGTGGCGCGGGAAGTACGAGGCGGTAAGCACGCGCTTCGTCTTCGTCCGGACCAGCGATCACGTCGAGCGCAGACAAAAGATCGGCGGTGCTTCGGGCCATTGGACCACAGACGCCAAGCCCGCTGGTCAGGTTGCTCTCCAGAGCAGGCGTTCGAGGTGGTGCGTGGCCGCGCTGCGGGACCAGATTGGAGGTCGGTTTATGGGCAAAGACGCCGCACAGGTGTGCTGGCACCCGCAAAGAGCCGCTGATGTCGGAGCCGAGCTCGAGCGGCACATATCCGGCAGCCAGCGCAGCCGCCGATCCGCCAGATGAGCCGCCGGGTGTGCGCGCGAGATCCCAGGGATTGTTGGTCGTTCCGTAGATCGGATTGAAACTTTGCCAGTCAGCGATCGCCATTGCTAGGTTGGTTTTGCCCAGGATCACCGCCCCGGCCGCCTTGAGGCGCGCGACTGCGACGGCGTCTTCGGCGGCCCGCCAGTCGCGGCCCATCGGTAGCCCCCAGGTGGTGGGCAGGCCACCGACGTTGAAGGATTCCTTTACGGTCATAGGTATTCCGAGCAATGGCCGACGCTCGCCGCGGGCGAGCGCAACATCCGCTTCGCGCGCAGCCGCACGAGCCCGTTCGAAGTCGCGAACCACCACGGCGTTGATGCGGGAATCGAGCAATTCGATTCTCGCGACGGCATGTTCGAGCAGCTCACTTGCGGAGACCTTCCGTGCGTCAAGCAGCGTCCGCAACTCACTTACTCCGGCATAATCCAGATTTCGGTCTTGAGCCGGTAGATGTTCGGCCCTTTGGGCGTGAGCGGCATTGGGCGATGACCCGGCCGTGGTCGTGATTGTGCTGGCGACTGCGCCCAAAAAGAACCGTCTGTTCATGGTCATGGTTGGCTCCAGCCCTTCGTCCGCTCCCAGACAAGAATACCCCGCACGATCGAGCCGGCGTACCGATATCGAGGGCTACGGTCTCACTTCAGAGGAAAGAGCCTTGTTCCGCTGACGAGCCAACCACGTTTGAACCTTCCTGACCTTTCAGCGACCGCTGGAGGTGTCCGCTTTTTCGCAGCTGTTGGAGGTAGAGCGGACGTCAGCAGGCAACCTAATGAGTACACGGCTTTCTGTAATAGGCACGATGATGTCAAGCCTCCCAAGTAAATCACGCCGCCGGAGCTCATGCTTCTCTCCGTGGTCAACGCCTGGCCGCCACTTCATGCTGTCAGAGGGAGCGGTGAGCCTATCTAGATACGCGTGGTTGGTCAGACGACGGCCACAGGCCGTGTAACGGCTTCACCGGATCCACCGCTGACATTTGAGTCGATTCTCTGCCCCGGCGAGATCCCGGCGACGCCTAGGTTCCTGTGGCCCTCGGGACGCATGCTCGTTCGCCTGCCGAAACGGAACGGGCCAGGCCGGAAACTTGGAGATAGCCATGAGCGTTAGCGATGGCCTTCGCAGATCGATCGTCCCCACCGGGGATCGAGAATTTACATGCCGGTCGCAATGTCGACACCATAGCGTACCAAGAGCAACGAGATTGTCAGGCCCACGAGGCTGAATAGCGCGACAATGGCCAAGGGCGAGACCGGCCGCGAGGCCGCAAGATCGGTCATCGGCTTTGCAAGTGTGGCCATCTAAATCTCCTGCAATGAGGGGTTCAGCGGTCCAACGTTTTCTGCCGATTTCGTAGCTTGGTTTAGTTTTGCTTCTTCGAAACGGCGCTGGCGGAGAGCCCGAAGAGACGTCCTTAGCCAGAGACCTATATCCGCCGATCGGCGGCGCTGAGTATGGTGCAGGACCTGATCCAGATCCTGAAACCGAACACCTTTGTCTTCCTGCATGGCTTGCATCCGCTCTGAAACGGAAAGGGACCTCAGCGGCGCTCAATAACACGAGCGACGGGCTTCGTGTGATGCGTCGCCTGTGGTTGTCCGACGACAGTCCAAACGGCTATTGCGACGAACACGGCGGCAATAACGGTGGCCGTAACAGGACGGGCCTTTGTTTGAACCATGACTCAATGCGACGGTTCGAGCTTCCGCATCTCTTGCAAACGGGCCAGACAGAAGTCGCGATACAAAGCGTTGATGAAATCCCACATGACCGAATCCCCTTTTGGTCTAATGCGAGGAGGCTAGGGGCGTTTTGTTTCAGGATTACTTCGAGCTGCCCCGAAAATGATTTCGTCAGGATTGGCGACCATGAACAGGCCCCAGCCTTCGGGGGGCCGGGGAAGACCGGTGCTGGGGCCGTGTCCATTTCCCGAGGTTAGTGGCGAGGCGCGTACGCACGCCCGTTTTTTGCGTCCTGTTCATCGCCCGGGCACAGGTGACAGCCACACGTTGCTCTGCGTCAAGAGCCGTTGGCAGCGGCACCCGAAAAAAGTAGCGGCCCCGTGATGTGGGAGACAAGCGCGGGGCCGCGGGAGGTACCTGATCCTAGGCGCCCTGTTGGGCATTATCCCCGGCCCGTTCGGAGTACCGGAGTCATACGGGAAGAACACCACAATGGGATCATGAACCTTGGCACGTTTCGTGCCCACTAATACCCATCAGGATTTTGCCATTTCCTCCTGGGGCTAGCTAACCGCCGTCCGCGATAGATTTAAGCGGACGGCGTTTTTGCGTGCGCAGACAGCGAAAGGCCTCGACGCGGAGGCGTAAGCGCGTCGAGGCCTCTCTGCGGACAAGTCCTAGTAAGCACGGAGCGAAAGACGACACACTGTCCCGACTTGGTCCAGCGAGTGTCCCTGATCAAGTAGCATTTGGGCCAACCGGCGCGACGTGAGGTCGCGTCGCGCATCGCAATGCGCTGACCAGCGCGCAACTCGTCACGGTCAATCAATGGCTAGAAAGGCGCAATTCGCGTTGGCGCCTGCGCTGCTCCTCGCAAGTCCGGCTGGAACAGGCTCTGTTTCACGCCGGGTGAGTATCGCGCCGATTCTTCGAAATCGGAACAGTGGAACAGGGGAGCCTATCTGGTGCAGGGGGCGGCCATTGCGGCGCTTGCCACACGTCAATGGCGCTCTAATGCACGAGCGAGGTCCCTTGTATGATGTTTTGGCTCCGGTTGTCCGACGACCGTCCATTTGGCTATCGCGACCATTACCGCAGCAACAACGGTAGCGGTGACGTCACGAGTTCTTGGGCGGACCATGACCTAATGCGACAACCGGGCCGCCGACATTAGTCAGTTTTGTTCTTTGCTGCCGATTTCAAAGGCAAAGCGAACGATCATAACGAGCCTATCGTCGTTTCGAATTGCGATTTTCATTTTGTCAATACTATTGCCGCTCACGCTCAGCACGGCGTTCTGGAGCATGTTACTCAAGGCCCGTGCAGCTTCGCTTCGAGCATCGTCCAAGTCTCGCAGGATCAGACCTTCCTCATCAATCGCGATCCCGTGGCTGTCTTCCAGATCAAAGAAGTATCGAGGCATCGGACTCGGCCATTCGTTTCCAAACTTCAAAGCACTCCGATGGAATGCGTTCCCGCTTCTGGATCATCACCGCTTGAAAAGTGGGGCCGAGGTGATTGGTCCGATTGGGGACCAAAGTCAGGCAAAGATATTGATAGATCGCGATGGCTTCGACGTTGCCGTCGTCGATATCAACTTGCACGACCGATCGGCATACCCTCTAGCGGACGAGTTGGAGCGGCAAGCCATTCCTTTTGTCTTTGCGACAGGTTACAACGCTGACGTCGTGCCGGAGCGATATCGTCATGTCGCCCGATGGGAGAAGCCTTACGAATCAGCGGCGATTGTGAAAGGGCTGCTGCCTCTTTGCGAGCGAGCTGCGCAGAAGCGTGCCAGCCCGGAAAGCTAGCTGGTAATCGTTCTGCGGGTTTCAGGAGCTATCTGATGGGCGATGGCAGACCGAATTCTAAGGGTCTCGATCGCGATGGCCGATATGGATCCTCAATTCGGCTTGGCGTCTCTGTTCGTGCTGGATCAGTGGGCCGCGTCGGTTCCGGCGTGCGGTTGCCGCATTGGTCTTCGATGCAAATCTACGGAAGCGCATGGCCCCGTGCGCGAAACTTGGCGATGGCCGCTGGTCGTCGAAAGGATGTGCGCAGTTTACGCTGAGGCGATAGCCAGAACGGGCTAGGAGGCCACGTAGAGCCGATTTTGGGTCTCTAGGGCATGGAGAGGCGCCTCCCGAGTTGGCAGCCGCTCCACGTGGCCTCCAATAAAAGCATCTGCGTACGGCAACCAGCCAACCTTAGAAGCATGCGAATTTTCCAGCGAGAGAGCCACCGTACCCATGGCGATCTATGGTTATCTGTTCGGCCGGGTCAAACGGAGCTCGGGCCCTGGCGAGGGGTTCGATGCACGGCGAATAATCCGATAGGACGAGTCCTGCTCCCGCGCCTCGGCCTGGTGAGCGAGCCGCCTCCAGATTCGGCAGTGTCACGAAGGCGGGGCTCGGCGCCTTCACCAGATGATTGGCCCGAATCCGTTGCTACGCAGTGACCCCGGATGGGGCCTTGAGCGAACTCTGACGGCACGTCGTTACGACAAACGCGGCCCTGCTACATTGCCACTCACTACCGAGCTTAACGCTTGAGACGGGATGGGGAGCAGCTATCGCGAACAGAACAGCGGCACCAGCCAGCAAATTTACGAATGCGAGGATACGTGCTTTGCGAGTCCAGCTCATCATAGCCGTCGCTCCTTCTGAATAAATCGAGGCAGCCTAGGCCGGATTTGTTTCCGGCCTGCTTCGTACCATCGGAAAAATGGTTTCGTCAGCGCGCCAAAGGCGGGGCCGCTGCCGTTCTTCTCTCTCCGCGATCGCCCCAAAACGCCAAAACGAACCGGCACCGGTGGAGCTGAACAGCTCCTCGTGCAGCGCCGGAGCCGTCCCTCATCACGCCCCCGGAGCGCAATCCGGGAGCGGGGTAGTCGGCAGGACTGGCGGATTTAGTCGAATGCGCTGGTGACGCAATGCCCGTTACTGCGTCCCTTCGATTGTGCTTTGTCGAGGAAACGGTCAAGAAACAAGGACGAAGTCAGTTTGCTTGCTCCACGAAATAACAACGAAACCGAGACGGCGTAGCGTCTTGTGGGTCAGCTTGAAAAGTCTCACAGCATGTGAACTACTTAACATCCCGATTGCGGTTCCGGCCATAACCTCAGGTCAGCAGGAGCCTCGATCATGGAATTGGTAAGGCACGCTGCCATTCGTTCACACTTCGCTATCGACAATTATAGCCGTCGATACATGTTGGGGTATTCAGTCTTCGCAGTTATTGCAGTTGTGGCTGTTTATCTTGCATGCGGGCGAGCTGGGATCACCGAAAGTGAATTGGCGTTCGCCACCGTATTTCCCTAAGGCGCTCTGGGCAGATGCGCGCTTAGTTCTTGCGGTATTGGTCTCGATCGGAATCGGAATCGCTTCCGCGCTCCAGATCAATGAGGTGGCCGGCGCGTTTTCTGGTCTCGGTATGGGTCTGAACGGGGCGTTGATCGCGTTCCTGCTTCCAATAATTTTCCGGCTGTTTTGAGGTCACAGCGCAGTCGCGTTACCGAAAGTCCGTTGCTCTCTTCGTCGCAAGACGAAGAATTCGTCGACCTTCTTAGTAAGGCGCTCGTGTCATGCACAAGGACGAAACTATAGCGAATTCAGGCGCTTGCTTTAGTGACATTTGGACTGCCGCCCAGCTGTCACGCAGTCATTTCATCCGATGGTTCGCCGCGAGACTGTGGCGCGAGACGTGGTCTCGGGTCGGCGCCACTCCCTATGGCCCACATTCGTCACGGAACGCGCAGAAGAAAAAGTGCCTGAGATGTTAAGCGACCATTTGCATTTCACGCATCGGCTCGATGGTGCGACGCCGTCGGGAATTAATATCGCTCCTGTGCACCCCAGCGCAATCGTTGACCTTGGCGCATGTGCGCTGGCTGACTCGATTACTTCCCGCGAAACTTCCTGTCTCGAGGTCGTTACAGCGCACCTGGATCGCATCGAGCGGATCAATTCATCCTACAATGCCATTGTTTCGATCCGCGATCGCGAAGAAATCCTGACGGAAGCGCGTGAAAAGGATGCGTTGCTGGCTGGCGGCGTCCGCCAGGGGTGGCTCCACGGCATCCCGCAAGCCATCAAGGATCTTGCATCGACCAAAGGACTTCGCACGACGCTGGGCTCGCCACTGCACAGGGATGCGATCCCGACACGAGATGCGACCTTTGTGCAACGGACCAAGCGGTCTGGCGCGATCCTCGTTGGCAAGACCAATACCGCCGAATTCGGGTTGGGGTCGCAAACCTATAATCCTGTGTTCGGCACCACGCTCAATGCTTATGACCGCACTCGAACATCGGGCGGTAGCAGCGGCGGGGCCGCGGTCGCCGTGGCGACCCGCATGTTACCAGTGGCTGACGGCAGCGACAGCGCGGGCTCGATCCGGAATCCGGCCGCCTACAATAATCTGTTTTCGCTTCGCCCCACTCAAGGGCGGATGCCTTCGGAAGGGCGTGATCCCAACCTGCCGTCGCTCGGTACGGTCGGACCGATCGCACGCTCGGTTGAGGACCTGGCGATGCTGTTTTCCGTGCAGGTCGGAGACGAGCCGTGGTCACGACCGGAACCTGAACAAAGCTCTGTTTGCTTTCGCGAACTTTTGGCGCGCGACTGGGATGGAACTCGCGTCGGTTGGCTCGGCGATCTCGGCGGATATCTCCCTTTCGACGCCGGCG
>NZ_JAFCKQ010000087.1 GCF_018130215.1 Bradyrhizobium jicamae | reverse complement strand
GTTCACAACCGAAAAAGCTCGCGCCAAAATGGGCCGTGCCTACCCCAAACCCGCCGCCAAACTAGACCGAACTCAAACAGTCTGTGACGAGGTACTAGCCGGGGCGCCACTCTGACTTTGATCAAAAATCCTTTTGGAGCGCTTCCGCATTTGCAAAAATTCGAATATCTTCTCTTTCCGATTATCTGGGGTTGAAGGACAAATGCGTGATCCCGTCGCCGTTTGATCGTCGCCCGAGATCATTTAGCCGCCGCATGCAGAAACTCGCTAGCGCCGTGCGGTTGCGATCGACCTCACCGCCGACATCGGATGCGGGCCGAGGCTCTCGAGATCGGCCGGTCCGAAGCTGCCACATTTGAGCTCCGGCCGCAATGTAGCGAGCGTGGAACTATTTCGACTTGGACGCTGAGATGAGCGATAGACTCCCGTTGATTTACAACTTTGACGATCGTCTCTTTTATGCCGAAGACAACGTTGATGAGGTTTTCAGGGTCCGGGGCATTGGCCACTTCATGGCATTGGAGATTTGTAAATCCATCGTCGATGAACGACCGTGCCTCATTCGTCGAGCTGGCGACACCTTCCGCGCGACTGCGGTGCATCAGACCAGCGCAGAGGTGTTCGATCTGATCGTGCGCCGATCTAGGTTGGATATTGTTTCATGACGACCAAGAACTCGCGTCGCGACCGGAAGTTGAAGAGCGTTGTCCAGGTCATCGGAAAGACATCCTAGCGCTGCAAACCGCACCAGATCGCTCCGACGCTGCAGTCGCCCACCGGAAGAGAGCGCTGGCAAGTGCTGGGCCCGACGTCGGCTCGCGGCACTCGTCAGGCTTGGGCTTGCGCTCGGCGCCTTCGTGCTCACAGACTGACTTCCCGATTACAAAACCGTAGAAAAGCCTTCTCCCCAAAAAAGTAGCGCGAGCGCGCAAACAAACACGATCAACATCGGAAGAATTCTGAAGGTGCTACAGAATACGAAGCAACCGTCAGCCTTGGTGGCGAACGCCTCCGTCTAAGGCGGGGCCGTTGCCAAATCTAGTAATGTGGACACCGGCAGACAGCGTCACGCTGGTGCTCCACGTTCCGTCGCTGCCAACACTAATAGTACCGATTGTCGTAGTGGCACCATTAAGCTCGAGAAGCGTGACTACCGACCGGCGTCAGCCTGGGTTGCGGTCACGAGGCCCGAGTGACTAACGATCGTCACGAAGAGTGTCCACGATAATCATCTCGTCGGCGTATTGTCAGCGGGACCAAATATGGTCGCCTAGCGCAAACCAGCCGAGAGAAATAAGCCAACGTCATTTCACAGGTCGTTGATGACAGGTCCGGTGAGGGGCTTCTTAGCCGGAAGCATGTCATGCTTAGGAAAAATCGCGCTACCAATGCCGCCGCCGCTGTAGGGCGCTACCTGCTGATCTTTAGCACCGCCGGCCATCACACCGATGGCGGGTTCATAGCCGAGATCTCGTTGGTCCGCAGCGCCACGAGGTGGCTAAGGGATGGACGTTGCGGCGCGAGTAGTCTTTGCGGTCGCGTCCAAACCGCTCAATGACTCTACGATAAAGGAAGACGACCTAACAGTGGCGTGAGCATGACGACGCGATATCTTACCCTAAATCAATGGCTGATTGCTGTTCTTGCTTTACACGACGCTCGTCGGAGGCCTATCTATCTCGGCTTTGTTGCCGTCACGTGCAGATAGGATCGTGCAGATCCGGTTCTTGGCCTCATCCGCGAACATGAAGAGGCCAAGAATGCAGCAGCGGCAAAGGCCGCTGCTCAAATCTCTTCTGTTTGAAGATTTGCCGCGTCCTCATTGCAGGCGTCATGGCGTTCGGGTTCGCCACGTTGCTATTTGCTAAGCCTAATCGTGTCGCGAGCTCGACTGCCTCCCCCGCCGAAACCGCCGCGACAGCAATGTCCGACGGTTGCGACTTTGCAGGTGCTTTACGTAATTGTAAGGCCATCATGGCCGACCTTGCCGCGCGGCGCAGCGGCGCTGCTTCAGGACGAGCGGGCTTTCCGAAAATCTCTAACCAAACAAGCGCCCCAAGTGGACGGCGTGACGAGGGTGCTAAGAGCAACCTTAGCAAGTAGTTCGCTTATAGAAGGCGAATTCAACCGCCGGTAGCGAGGGGCTCGATCTTCTATATCTCCCAGCGAGTGGCTGTTGTCGGATGCCTAGTTTGGGACCTTCAGGGACTCGCAGAGAAGCAAGAGCGCCGGATCACATTGTAAGGATCAATGCCGCCTGAAATCACATCGGTCAGCCGCCGTGACGTAATGGTTGGGAGGACGAACAGCACGTAATGCAGCACCGGTCGATCCGGCGATCCGGACAACCCACAATAGGCCAGGGCATCTTGCGATTGCGCCAACAAGAGAGAAACTCCGCCAGACTCGCGCGGGGCTCTCAATGCGAGATACTGATGCAGCGTCAGACTTTGCAATGCAGCTGATCGCCGTGGACGCTGAGCCCCCCGCCACCGAGGACGCAACCGGCCGCGAACCCGAGCCGGTGGAGGAGATCCCCAATGCCACCCCCGCTCACCAGCTCGAGCTTCCTTCTCATCCAGTTCGGTATTGTCAACATTGCCGCGTGCCGCACGTTCCCTGTCGAATTTGGTCATAATCAAGCTCCTTTTGAATGGGGCGAGACCATCTCACTACCTGACACGCTCTTAGTCTCCTGCATCGGGTGAGCACCGTGATTGACCTCACAATAGGCCCTGAGCAAGCGGAACCCCTATTCCTTGGTCCACCAAGGTGGACCGGAATAGGTGCCAAAGGGCCAGTGCATTGATCATGGGCACGCGATATGGTCCGGCGGGGGCATGACGGCGCCCTCACCGGCAGGAGCTCGGGCAGCTCAACAACCTCATCGACCCAGATTACGAGTGGTTTGGGCGCGACTGTTGAAAGCCCTGCTCTTCAATGACGGGTTTTTCATCCAAACTTTCGGCTATCCCATTGATTTCTTGGACTCGAACTGGTTCGCTCGGGAATACCAACGATTTCAAACATTTGCCGCCATTCCTGCCGTGGTGTCCAAACATTTGGACCATGGGATACGCAGCAAATCCGAGCCTCAATCCCAGCAGTTTCCCGCATATAAGGCGATCATCCTGTCGGCTAAACTGCGACCTCTAACTCGTAGCATTGGGAGAACGAGTCGTGAACTTTTCGGAGCTTTGGCTGGGGCTGGGTTGCGAGTCCGGAGGCGAGATCGTCGGCGGCCTTGCTCAGCAACAAGGTGTGCTGTTTAGCTACGGCGACTTGCTGAAAACGCCCGCGCGTGTCCGCTCTTGCTCGATTGATCAGCGCTCGGCGACTGTTGGCGTCGGTCTTGGAGGCGCCGTCAGCATGAATTTTCTGATTGGCGTGAATGCTCCGCACGCGCAATTTTTTGGCCATCCGATGGATTGGGGAGCCGACTTTTCAGTTGATCTCGGGCTTTCCGGTTTAGGTCATTATGTCAGGAGCCTTCCAGAGATGATTGAGCTAGCTGCCATCGCAAAAAACTTCAATGGCGCGGGACTCAAGGCTGCAGAGGTTTTGACAAAATACGAAGCGAATCGAAGAATGATCAAGGATGCGTTCGAAGGTTTCGTAAAAAATGGCTCTCAGCTCCTTGCGGCGGTGGACCATCGCGCGGATATCATTTCGCTCCCGTTGCCTGGCGCGAGCTGGGGGCTCAGGCTATCGGTCAAGGCCAAATGGGAAGGCGTTGTCGTGACAGACACGGGCGAGGTTTCGTTCTTGATCTGATGTCGGCAAAACTTGCGGGGCATTGATCAAGAAGAGCGGCATTCATCGTAGATTTGCGAGTGGCGGGCGGGCGCTGATTCCGACCGGTACATTGCAGCTTGGGATTATTCGGAGCGGGGTCGACATGTTGCGACGTGAGTTTATAGCTCTTGTTGACGGCTTCTTGGTCCGTCTTTCGTGAGGGCCACAGATACTCGGATTCTATTTGACCTTTGAGAGGGCGGTCGGTGAAACGCAAGATCGCGGCCATACTCGCTGCTGATGTCGTTGGGTACAGTCGGCTCATGGCGGAAGACGAGGAGGAGACGATGCGTCGCCTTGTATCCTATCGAGCCGTTTTTGATGATTTTGTCACGAGAGCCGATGGTCGTATTTTCAATACTGCTGGCGACGCAGTCCTCGCGGAATTTCCGAGCGCAGTCGATGCTCTTCGGGCAGCGATTGATATTCAAGAGTCACTGCGAACCCGTAATTTAGGTTACCCGCCTAGCCGCCATATGGTCTTTCGTATTGGCTTGACAATTGGCGACGTGATGGAACGAGAGGGCGATCTTCTTGGTGATGGCGTCAACGTCGCTGCGCGGTTGCAAGGATTGGCTACTCCTGGCGGGGTATGTATTTCCAACTCAGTCCACGATCAGGTAGTCAACAAACTCTCGGTGTTTTTTAGCGATCTCGGCCCGCAAGAAGTCAAGAATATTCCGCGGCCCGTTCATGCTTATCGCGTTGAATTCGAGAAAAGATCCTCCGAAAAGGCAGTAAACGCCGATCCGGCGGCACACGCGGAAACAATTAGTCGGCATCGATCGGCCGAGGTTTTGGCGACGCTTCCGCTCGATGATTCAGAGAGGCAGAAGCAATGGCGAAGTCCAACAACCCTTGATGATGATGTTCCGCGGGCTCATGCATCGGCGCGATCATCTCGCAAGGTAGCGACGGCAATTGCCGCTTGCGTCATTTTCCTCGTTGCCGCGAGTGGCGTCGGGTGGTTGTGGGTATCGTCAAAACCACAGATCGCGGTGACGCTGCCATTAAGCGAAGCCAATCTTGTGAAAATTCTTGAGCCGGCTGTCAATGCGGACAATCGGACCGATCAGGTGCGCGAATATCCCAACACGAAACCACATCGCGCGCTGGTGATTGCACCGACTGCAAAGGTTGCGATAAGGACCGCGGGCTGGTCGACCAAAGAATTGGCCGTGGAGAGAAATATCGAGAGGTGCAGCCAATATTTTAACGAGGCGTGCGCCGTCATTGGGTCGGACGATATAATCTTTGTCCCTCGGGCCAGCGAAGGCTGGCCACTCCACGATGCACCTCGCGTCCATTATGCTGGTATCTTCAATCCGGAACGGATTCCGGCCCTGCGCGAAAGTGAGTTGCTGCGGCCAGACATCGCAGCTTATGCGACCCTCACTGGGCCAAAGGCGGCAGCCTTTCATGCACTCGGCATTCTCGTTCTGAAGACGAATGCGCCCGATCAGCGAAGCGCGGAAGCGAGCGCACTTGCCGAGTGCAATGCGAACCCGGCTAGATCCCCCAAGACATTAGGTGGCCCATGCTATCTCTATGCCGTTGGCAACCAGGTCGTGCTGCCCTTGCGGTCGACTCAGCCGATGACTGCGGCCGCGCCTCCGGTCTTGGATTTTGCCGCAGGACTAACATCAATTTTAGAAAAGGAAGTTCCCAAGGAATCGCCTCAGTCGCGCAAGGAAACCGTGGCCGCATTTTCCGCGTTACCCGTTCATCGGGCAATGGCCATCGCCCCAAGAGCGAGGGCGCATTGGCGAACCGGCGACTGGCCCTCGCGGCAAATTGCAGAAGAAAAGGTTCTTGAGAGGTGCTCGCAATTCTTCGACGAACCATGCGCAATCATCGCAACCGATGATTCATTGGGATCGCCAAAAGCTGATGGAGTGTGGATCACACGGGACGCGCCTAAGGTTCGCTACTCTGGGCCATTCAATCCTGAGCAAATACCGGGACTGCGGGATCAGCAATTGCAACGCCCTGAAGTCACTGGTTATGCAAATTTCACCGGCCCGAAGGCCGCTGCTATTCATGCTGAGGGAATCTTCACCGTCGTTAGGGGAACCACCAACCAACGGGCGGCGGAGGAACAAGCGTTAAATGACTGTAATGCCAATCCCGATCGGAAGAGGTCCGGAGGTCGTCCTTGTTTTTTGTATTCAATAGAGAACCGTGTCGTTTTTCCGCTGCGTCTTACATCAGCCCAAACCGTCGACATTCAGAGCCCTCAACAGACGCCAGCTCCGGGCCCAGCCGCCGACCCCGTATCCCTTCAATCGGCGCTGTTAGCTGCCATGGAAAACATTGCACCTGCAATGTCAGAGAAGATTCGCGTTCGAGAAGGATCTTTTTACGTTAGCTCTGGACGGCATAAGGCGCTGGCGATGCACCCGCCCTATGACAGTTGGCGGATCGCGTTGTTGCCGAATGAAAAAGTAGCAGAACAGGTTGCCCTAGAGGCATGCGAGATTCGGTATGGTGACTCGTGCATTCTTTTGGCGGTCGATGATAACATAAGACCACGCGCCTCAGATGGAGACTGGCAAAAACGTCCCATGCCGCGAGTTAGCTATGGTGGCGATTTTGACCCACAGCAAATACCGACCCTAAAGGATGCGGACCGCAGCCGGCCAGATGTAGCAAGCTACAGATCGACGACAGGTCCGAAGGCTTCAGCGCTCCACCCATGGGGACGTATTTTTGTCGTAACGAGCAGTAGCTCGCAATTCTCTGCTGAAGCGCGCGCGCTATCGGATTGCAATGAAGACCCGACGAGAGAGGGGCGGGACGGACCCTGTTGGTTGTACTCAGTTGGAGATCAGGTAGTGCTTCCGAAGCGGTCAAGGTTTCCGATCAGTGCAAAGTGATAGCGATAGAGTTTTTAGATGAGCGGGAGGCCCGTCGCTGCAGGTCTCATCGCTCGGCAAAATAAGAATGCCTATTTCCTATGACTGACGTCTAGCAGGAGCAATGCTTCGAGTATCCGAGTTGAACTCCCTTCAGGTCGGTCGCGGTTTGTGCTGTGACTTGTAACGACGCGCCACAAACCGGCGAGCGTTCCTAGAATTCGGAAAGGTAGAGCATCGGTTGGATTCAACCACGTTTCACTCATCTCGAGTGCGTCTCCCGCGATTTGTCCGACGGGGCGCTGGATGCCGCCGGCTTGGGCGCAGCGTTCCACGGCGGAGCCACATTCTTACCGCTCACAGTAAGCCAGGTCACATTAACGGTGTACTGCAAAAGCTATACTTTGTGGTCGACGAGCAGGGCTCCGAGGCTGCGGCAACAACCGCGATTTTTGAACGTTCCACCATAGCGAAGCCCGAGAGGATTAACTTGGTCAGTTTCGACAAACCCTTGTTTTCGCGGTCAAAGATCGTGCGAGTGGCTTCACTGTCGTGTCGGATTACGCGGGCCATATCCCAGACGCTCCATAGGCGCCCGACCTAGCACTGTGTTGTGCTGGACTCCGACTCGTCCAGGATTCTTCGGCCTGAGCCGCAATGCGGACGCTTCCCAAGGCAGCGGCAAGTCTCACGCTCCTGACCACAAGTCTGTTGGTTCTTGTACCAAACTTAATTCTTAATTCAGGCATGAGCGCGGTCGAACCTTCCCCTTAGCAAATGCGAGAAGACGGGAAGCCGTTCTGAGGCTATTATGGCAACCTGAAGTTGTTTCGATATGATCTACGGCAGCGGTGATCCATGGAGATACCCAGATGACACCAACTCTGCGAGGTACGCTCGCGGCTCTCGCCTTGACGTCGATCGTTTGGTTCGCGACGACACCCTCTGCGGCCGACGATGGAGATACCTGTGAAAAGGCTTCTGGTATCGAGGCCATAGCCGCGTGTACACGTGCGATTGATTCCGGTCGACGCAGCGGCCGTCGGCTTGCGGATCTTTTCAACATTCGTTGCTTCGAGTGGAACAGAAATCAAGAAAGTGACAAGGCCATTGCAGATTGCACCCGAGCGATCCAGCTCAATCCAATTCATGCAACTGCATACAACAACCGCGGCATCGCTTATAGCGCTAAAGGCCAATATGACTACGCCGTCGAAGACTATATGCGAGCGATCCGGCTCAACCCGAATAACGCAAATGTTTTCAACAACCGCGGTATCGCGTATAGGGCCGAGGGCCAATACGACCGCGCCATCGAAGATTATGACCAGGCTATCCGGCTTAATCCTCGCCACCCAGATGCATTCAGCAATCGCGGCATCGCCCATAGCCTCAAAGGCGAACAAGACAGCGCGATAGAGGATTATAATCAAGCGATCCGGCTCAATCCGAACCGCGCTAATGCATACAACAACCGCGGCATCGCCTATAGCGCCAAAGGCCAATACGGCCGCGCTATCGAGGATTATGACCAAGCAATTCGGCTTGATCCAAACAGCGCAGATGCATTCAACAATAGTGGCTTGGCTTATATCGCCAAGGGCCAATATGACCGCGCCATCAACGAGTTCGACCAAGCAATCCTGCTTAATCCGAATCACGCAGATGCATTCAACAACCGCGGCATCGCCTACAACGCGAAAGGCCAATACGACCGCGCCATAGAAGATTATAATCGAGCGATTCTGCTCAACCCAAACCACGCAAATGCATTCAACAACCGCGGCATCGCGTTTAAAAACCAACGTCAATACGACCGCGCCATCGAGGATTATGATCAAGCAATTCTACTCAATCTGAACCACGCAGATGCATTCAACAACCGCGGCATCGCCCACAGCGCCAAAGGCCAATACGACCGCGCCATCGAGGATTTTGACCAAGCTATCCGGCTTAATCCGAACCACACAGATGCATACAACAATCGCGGCCTCGTATATATTAACGCAAAGGCTCAATACGACCGCGCCATCGAGAATTTTAGCCAGGCGATCCGGCTTAATCCAAACCACGCAGTCGCGTACTACAACCGCGGCGTATCATGCGAACGGAAGAACGATCTGCAACGCGCGTTGGCGGATTTCAGAAAATTCTCTGAATTGGCCCCGTCCGATCCGGATGGTCCAAAGGCAGTTGAGCGCGTTACAAAGGCGTTGAGCGATCGATGACAGCTGTGTTTCGATGCACCATCGATCATAAGCCGCCATGACAACGGTGTCGCCTGTCGATTCTTCGCGCCATCTCACACCTGCACCGTAAGCGTCGTTCTCAGGCCACGGCTTTGAAGGCTTGATCTCGGTAGGCCCAGGGCAGTAGCTGGTCGATGTCGCGGTTTGGATGCCCGTTGACGATCCTTGTCAGGACGTCGGTGAGATAGGCGAGCGGATCGACGTCGTTGATCTTGCAAGTCTCGACCAAGGTTGCGACGACGGCCCAATGTTCGGCGCCCCCGTCGGATCCGGCAAACAGCGCGTTCTTGCGACTGAGCTTGATGCCACGGATTGATCGTTCGACCGTGTTGTTGTCGAGCTCGATGCGGCCGTCATCGATGAAGCGCGTTAAGCCTGGCCAGCGCGAGAGGGCGTAGCGGATGGCCTCGGCGAGCTTGATCTTCTGGCTGATGAGAGCCAGCTTGGCGCGCAGCCATACCTCGAAGGCATCGGCCAGTGGTCGGCTCTTCTGCTGCCGCACGAGGCGACGCTCCTCCGCGCTGCAGCCGCGGATCTCCTTCTCGATCGCATAGAATGCGGCGATGTGCTGCAGCGCCTCGCTCGCGATTGGCGCGGGGCCGGCTGTTGCGAGTTCGTAGAAGTTGCGCCGCATGTGCACCCAGCAGAAGGCGAGTTCGACCTCGCCACGTTCGGCAAGCTTTGGATAGGCGTTGTAGCCATCGACCTGCAGGACGCCTTTGAAGCCGGCAAGATGGCTGAACAGCCGCTCGGCTTTGCGGTCGGGTGCATAGACATAGGCAATGCCGGGCGGATCGAGGCCGCCCCAGGGCCTGTCGTCGGCGGCATAGGCCCAGAGCTGACCGGTCTTGGTGCGCCCTCGACCGGGATCAAGTACCGGCACCGTCGTCTCGTCGGCGAACAGCTTCGACCTCGCTCGAAGCACCGTGAGAAGGCGCTCATGCAGCGGGCGCAGATGGAAGGCGGCATGACCAACCCAGTCCGCCAGCGTCGAGCGGTCGAGTTGGATGCCCTGGCGGGCATAGATCTGAGCCTGCCGGTAGAGCGGCAGATGATCAGCATATTTGGACACCAGAACCTGGGCGACGGTTGCCTCCGTCGGCAGTCCGCCCTCGATCAGCCGGGCCGGAGCCTCGGCCTGCATGACGCCGTCCTCGCAGGCGCGGCAGGCGTATTTGGGACGCCGGGTGACGACAACGCGGAACTGCGCCGGCACCATGTCCAGCCGCTCGCTCTTGTCTTCGCCAATCCGGTGCAGGTCGCCCTGGCAGCACGGACAGGTCCTGTCGTCGATGTCGACCACGACCTCGATCCGCGGCAGATGCGCCGGCAGTGCCCCGCGATTGTTGCGGCGCTTGCGCGCCCGTTCGGTCCGGCCTTCCGGGGCTGTCTCGTCCTGACCGGCCTCGGCAGAAGCTGCGACCTGCTCGACGTCCTCGAGGCCCAGCAGCATCTGTTCCTCAGGAAGCGACTCCGCCTTCCGGCCAAAGCGATGACGCTGCAGCTCCTTGATGATCTGGCGTAGCCGCTCGCTCTCGTGCCGCTCGGCCAGCAGCATCGCCTTCAGCGTCTCGGGATCATCGGGAAGGTTATCGCTCACAGGCAAATCAGAGCATATTCGCGCCCGCCTGACGACGTGCTCGATGCTCCCTGATTCACTTCGCCGCAGCGCGGCCTACAATTATCCGGCTCGCGTCGGGGCGACCGTCTCCCGTACCGCGTGGACACGCCGCCAATCGAGCCCTTCGAGCAGCGCCGACAATTCCGCCGCCGACAAACGCATCACGCCATCCTCGATCTTTGGCCAATGGAAGGCGCCTTCCTCGAGCCGCTTGGCGAACAGGCACAAACCCGTACCATCCCAGAAGATCAGCTTGATCCGGTCCGCGCGCTTGGCCCGGAACACATAAACAGCGCCCGAGAACGGATCGGCTTTCATGTGCTCACGCACCAACATGGCGAGCCCCTCCATTCCCTTGCGGAAGTCGACTGGCTTGGTTGCCACCATCACCCGGACAGTTCCGGACGGACCGATCACCAGCTCGCCTTCAGCGCTTGGACTATGGCCGCAATCATCGCCACATCCGCGCCTCGGCCGACCCGGATCGTGACGCCTTCGGCTTCGATCTCGATGCCCCCGACATCCGGCTTGGCCTTGCGCCGCGCTGCCTTGCGCTCATGGCCAACCGCCACCGCCGATGCCGTGGCGTCTACCACCGCTGGTACAAACGGCGGATCATTAGCCATCGGCGTCGGCAACCGGCGCGCTTGCCGGCGCCAGGTGAACAATTGTTGTGGGGTCAGCCCGTGTCGCCGGGCGATCTCGGAAACGACCGCGCCTGGTACCAGCGTCTCCTCGACGATCCGGGCCTTGTCGTCCCTGGAGAACCAACGACGGCGTCCCGTCTCAGTGATCACTTCCAGCCGGCGCGCCGTCACGTCCGACTTAAGCGTATGGTCAAGCATAGACACAAGCCGATCCCTTCAAAGAGATCGTCAAACTCGCCTATCCCATGCGCCACGAGAAGGTGGGACCGGAACGACGCTCTGATGTCCTTTTGCAAGACCTAATCGCGCATCAATTTACCCGCGCCGATTTCTCGGTCGGTTCTCATCACTGAAGTGCCTATCGGAGGAGACGTGGCC
>NZ_JAFCKQ010000086.1 GCF_018130215.1 Bradyrhizobium jicamae | reverse complement strand
CTCAATCAGGTGACGTGGGAACAGCGCGTCATGGAAGGCGACCCGAAATTCAATGCCTCGCAGCAGATCCCCAACGTACCCTATCGTCGCTTTGCAGAGCTGATCGGCCTGAAGGGACTCTTTGTCGACCATCCTGACCGGCTTGGCCCTGCCTGGGACGAAGCCCTGGCGTCTGACCAGCCCGTGGTCCTCGAAGTCAAGACCGACCCCGAGGTCCCGCCGCTGCCACCGCACATCACGCTGCAGCAGGCCAAGAAGTTCACCGAAACGCTGGTCAAGGGAGATCCTCGCGAAGGCAACGTCATCACCGGGACTGCGCGCCAGGTTCTGGAATCCATTCTGCCGGGCCGTGATCGTGGCGATGCCTGAGACATATGGCGCAGCACCGATCGAAACGATCCACGCCGCGGCCTATCGCGTTCCGAACGACCGGCCGGAGGCGGACGGCACGCTGGCGTGGACCTCGACGACCCTCGTCGTCGCCTATGCCAGTTCGGGCAACTCGGCGTGACATATGCACATGCCTCCGTCGTGGCCGTGATCAATGACCTGCTGGCTCCCGTCATTGCCGATCGCGACTCTTAGTCAGGACGGCGGGCCGCGGCCTCCTGGGTGCGGTGCCAAAGCTCGATGTCGTCCTTCTCTCGAGGGTGAAGCAGAAGCGCTCCCAGGCGGCGCGAAAAAGCCGCTTGGCCTGCTCGAGATCTGGCGCCGTGCTGTGTGGGCATAGGGCTGTTGGGGCAGGGGCACCGTGATGGACCAGAGAGGATGGTGCGCTCGTCAGATTTGCGGATTCGACCGATCGTTCGCCCTTCGAAGATCACGGCGTAGTCGTCAGCGAGAAGCTCGCCGGCGATCACCGTGGGTCGGAGGGCGAGGTCCATGTCAGCTCTTGGCGATGTATACCTTGTAGCCGCGCTCAGTGAGGAATTTCGAGATCATGCCGCCTGGGGTGACAAAGCCGGCGGCCTTCTTCAGCTCGGTGCATTCGTGCAAGCCTTGGGCGTATCGCTGCTGGTCTAGGCCGCGCATATCGACCACCGGGGGCTCGTAGGCAGAATTACGACACCGCGCCCGTGCAACTACGGTAAAACCTTTAGGAATCGGGAAAAAGTCCCACGTGGGTGTATCAAGTCCAGCATGGACAAAGTGGAGTTCGTGTACGTCGGCGTGGTCGTGGCATCCTTCGTCCTGCTCGTCGTCGGCATAATTTTGTTTCTGTCAACCTGACAGGAGCTGAGCGTCCGGGAGTTGTGCCCATTGTGGTACACAGCAAAACTAGCCTTCGGCTCTGGCGTCTCCCCGCGGCGCTGGGGCCGTGTGTCCAACATGGACGAGCTACCTTTGGTCTCAGCGCTAACGTCCACCCGCGCTGGGACCGCTCTTTTGGCAGGTAGTGCATGGAAGAGGCCGCAAACCGACGCGGGCTCACTCTGCGGCATCCAAGCGCTTTTTGTCTCTTATGGCTTTGTGGATTAGCTCCGAGTTCTTTGCCATCTGGTCGTAGCTCGCCGCAGCGCGGAGCAAGCCGGCCCTAGCTCCTTTGTCCTCGCAGTTGTCCGCCTTGGCGCGCATCTCTTCGGCGCGCTTGCGGAAGTGCTCAGGAGGGAAGCTGCGTTCGATGCCCACGTTTTCACACCAGCTCACTCTTGCACAAGGGAATGAGGTCGTAATGGGAGCGCCCCGCGAATGAATCGGGCGCCGGCGGGCGGAGAAGCTCCTGGCTTCTCAGAAGCAGTTCAGTGCTGCGCGCGATCGCCCTGCGACCGCTAGTTCTAAGCTCGTCCAGGTGAGCGCGAAATACTATCGGCGGGCAAGTCCAAGCAGGGTCGGTGATCATGACAGCCTCCGGTACGCGCGTAACTGTGCCGACGCTACACCCGCTTCGTTCCTTGGTAACGGAAATTTGCGCGGCAGTGAGGTTGCGTAGCGCGTGCTCATCGAATCGACTCTTCGGATTTCATTTCGTTCCCATGGACTTCATTACCCGGTAGGAACGAACTTCAGCCGTAAAAAGAGGCGGGACCGCCGACAGTTAGAGCGGGCGGCGATCCCTGATCGCGCGGCACGCACGGCGACATGGCAAATCCGCGCGACTGATGACAGGCCAAGGCTGAAGTTGTTCGGGACAGCCAGCGCCGGCCGCGCGCAGCGAGACCTCGGCTTGGGGGGCCGGGGTTGAGGTCTCGCCGTCGTGGTAGTTGGGGTTCTCAGCCTTGGAGCGAACTGAGGGCATCATCGAACTCCCTTTACCGTCGCCCGTCAATGAGCATGGTGTGCCGCTAGAC
Organism: Bradyrhizobium jicamae; assembly: GCF_018130215.1. Taxonomy (GTDB): domain Bacteria; phylum Pseudomonadota; class Alphaproteobacteria; order Rhizobiales; family Xanthobacteraceae; genus Bradyrhizobium; species Bradyrhizobium jicamae_A. The sequence continues at coordinate 9,343 of NZ_JAFCKQ010000086.1, read as the reverse complement.
GAGCGCCGCAACCTTCAGCGCCACGAGGCCGGCGAGGACGACCAAGCAGATGCCGCAGACGACCGCCATGAGCCAGAACTGATCCATCTGATCCATGATCGCCCAACAGGCGATGGTCCGCGTTGTTCCTCCTTGCCTTCCAGCCGGAGCAGCCGCACCCATAGCGATCAATGGTTACCTGTCCGGACTGGAGTACACCCGCCCCGGGTGACGGGCTCCATGCACGGCCCGGGCACTGCCCGCGCGCCCGCGCGCGGCGGGCCCTCACTGGAGCCAGCCCACCCTTGATCTGCATCAACGGTGTCGTATTGGACGCGTTCAACGTCCGAGCATGCCAAGGCAGGGGGTTGATTGGATCGCTGTCCTCGGGTTCGCCTCAATCGCGGTTGCGGCGTTGGCCCTCATTGCGCTTTTCGTGCTGCCCTGAGCGCCGTGTCCACCGACGTTACCGTGGCACAAACTGCACTTTCAACGGGAAGGTCCCGGACTTAGGCTTGGTTAGGCTCGCCAAGTGGGAGGTGTGCCATGGCTGAGATTCTCGTGCGTGCCGGCATCATCGTTTTGGGGCTATGCCCCGTCGCGCTGACGGCCGCCGCCTTGCTCCTCTGAAAACTGCTCAAGAACCTGAAACCCCAAGGTGGGGCCGCCCGTAACTTGGCAACCGGACGGCCCCTGCCGACTACTTCCAATTGCCCTGCGTCAACAGAAGCCATGGCCGGCGTGCCAATTACGGGACGCCGGCCAATTGGTTTCATGTGACTATGCAGTCTGCGCCAGTGAACTTGTTCCATTTTGGTTATGTCAGACCGGCACAAACTGCATAGCATTCAAGAACTGCATACTCGTCCCGTCCGTTGTCGAAAACGGAGACGCGAATGCCGCGATATTTCGTCGACATCAGGGTTGCCAGCACCAAACCTCACGCCAAAGAGCGGCCTAGGTTGGCATTTTGCTGAACATTACCTTGATATCGGAAAGTCGGAGCTTTCCATCTCGGGCTTGCTGATACTGGCCAAGAACGTGCAATTGACGCGCTGCGATGGCGTCAGCGAGTTGCGTCCGGTTTTCACCTTGATCCAATCCTGGAGTGGGCTCCGGCACCGGGCGCCCCATCTCGTTTGCGGCCTTGATCCAGCACACAATTGCGTCCTCAACGTTCACGAAGGCTTCTTGGAGAGTTTCTCCATCAGACATGCGCAGCGGGCGCCCCATCTCGTTCGCGGCCTTGATCCAGCACACAATTGCGTCCTCAACATTCGCGAAGGCTTCTTGGAGAGTTTCTCCGTCAGACATGCGCACTGGAACATCGGCAACGAGAGTCACAAAGCCACTGTCCGCAGGGGGCAATCGCCTGATCGTGACAGGATACTCAATCGGTCTGCTCATTTGAGCCCCTCCTGACCGCTTCGAAGTGCAGGCCAGAGCAAATCTCTAGGAAAAGAAGCGGCCCCGTGAACGCTCGGACAAGCGCGGGGCTCCAGAATAGATTGGTACTTTCCCGATCGTAGGCCCGGCCGGATTGCCTTGCATCGTCTCTGATGGAGTATCACTTCAGTGATAGGAGCGGTCCTGACTCGATGTCGAGCCGCCTTCACCCGAAATCTTGCTCAGCTTCAGCCAGTCAAATTTCGCGAGATCGGTTTCGTGTTCTCCTCGCTCACGATCTTGCTGGATCGCAGCTATCATACTTTACCAGGACAGGGCGCTGACTGTCACCGTACCCCCTGTCGTACTCGATTAACCCTGCCTGAGCTCGTTTCCGCCTTATTGACTGATCAGCCGCTCCAGTCTCCTCCCGCTCTCCCGGCCTCTGCATAGCGTGCAAACGACCCTCTACGTTGGGATCGCCCACCGACCAAGGCCGTCCGCCTCGAAATGCCGCGGGGGCGGAGCCCTGTCGCCATCGAGTTTGCGCCACGCTGCAAGAATGTCGGCGAGCCGTCGGCCCTCGCGGTGATCGGGGTTCAAGAGCCGATCGACGGTAGCTCGCGTGGTGCCGGCGCGAGCCAGCATGACGGCTTCTGCGGCGGCATCAGCGTATCGACCTTCGACGCGCTGACGCCGGCGTTCCATTTCATCAATGGCATCGAGTCGAGATGGGGAATCGGCGGAACGGCAATCTTCTTTTCGAAGGCGTCGGCCGAAACAGGTTTGGCCGGCACACGATCCATTCCCCAAGCTGCCAGCGACGGCAGCAGAAGTATCGCGGCCATGGACAGCGTGAGTACCCGTCGGAGCAGGCGTTGCGCGGGGACCCTCTGGGATTTCTCCGGCCGAGCGGAGATAATGGTGTGATCGGCGATCATCTCATCCTCCTATCGTTCGAAAAAGACTGATCCAGGCGATCGTGGCGCAACTCATGGTGAACATCAGCCGGTGCACGACCGCCGCTTCATCTCGACGCGACCTTCGCTGAAAATTCCTGCTCATCTGAAACCTCCCAATATCGATGTGTCCTTTCCTGAGTTCGAGGCGTGGATCCCGTTGCGCCAAACTAAAAGTCCATGGGCGGCGCGGCCGGGGCTTCCGACTTCTTAGCTTTCTCGACGACGAGCGCTTCGGTAGTGATCAGGAGGGCGGCGAGCCGCGGCATCCTGCAAGGCCGTGCGAACGACCTTGGCCGGGTCGATCACGCCGGCCCGCACCAGATCCTGGTACTCGCCCGTTGCGGCGTTGAAGCCCCAATTGTAGTCGCGCTTCTCGACGATCTGGCGGGCCGGCATCTGAATCGCGCGCCGTACGATGTCGACGCCGGCTTTTTGGTCGGCGTTGGCGGTCTCGACGCGTTCAAGCGCCTTAAGCGCGCGCAAGAGTGCCACCCCGCCGCCCGGTAGGATGCCTTCTTCGACCGCTGCACGGGTCGCATGCATCGCATCGTCGACGCGATCCTTGCGCTCCTTGACCTCGACTTCGGTGGCGCCGCCTACCCGAATCACGGCCACGCCGCCGGCGAGTTTGGCAAGCCGCTCCTGCAGCTTCTCGCGATCGTAATCCGACGTGGTCTCCTCGACCTGCAGCTTGATCTGCGCGACGCGCGCCGCGATGCCTTTCCTGGCGCCGGCGCCATTGACGATGGTCGTATTCTCCTTGTCGATCACGACCTTCTTGGCCCGGCCGAGCATGTTGAGCGTAACATTCTCGAGCTTGATGCCGAGATCTTCGGCGATCATCGTTCCACCGGTTAGGATCGCGATGTCCTCCAGCATCGCCTTGCGCCGATCGCCGAAGCCCGGCGCCTTGACGGCTGCGATCTTCAGTCCGCCACGCAGCTTGTTGACGACCAGCGTCGCCAAAGCCTCGCCTTCGATGTCCTCGGCGATGATCAGCAGCGGCTTGGCCGACTGCACCACCGACTCGAGCAGCGGAAGCATCGATTGCAGTCCGGAGAGCTTCTTCTCATGGATCAGGATGTAAGGGTCTTCGAGCTCGGCCCGCATCTTCTCGGTATTGGTGACGAAATAGGGCGAGATATAGCCGCGATCGAACTGCATGCCCTCGACCACCTCCAACTCGGTGTTGAGGCTCTTTGCCTCCTCGACCGTTATGACACCCTCATTGCCGACCTTCTGCATGGCTTCGGCGAGAAAGCGACCGATCTCAGTATTGCACCAATTGGCGTCCGAGTTCGGCGGCGCGGACGCGAATGCTACGCCAAGCTTCCAGCATCGGCAGCACGATGGATGCAAGTCCGTCCTGATCGGCAAGAAGGCTCCGCACGTTCTTCTCGAAGGTGCTTCCCTTTCCGGCGGGAACAAGCAGACCGAAGGTTTTCATACACCGCGGATCTGGTTGGAAAGTTCGGTAGTGATTTGGACTAGCCGCGTCCGCGATGCGACAAGCGTGCGGGTCAGCATGCTGCCGAATCCCTTCACGCGCACCTCACGAAAGAACCCGACTTCCGCAAGCTGCGCCAGACCATCGGCATCGTTCGCGTCCGTCTTATTCGTTGCCATATCGAGCGCCGCTTTAGCATGGCGTGCATCGATGCAGATCGGAGACAGCGGCATAGGCAGAGCGGTCGCCATCGCGTCCCGACCGTCGAACGCAGCGATCTGCTCCCAGTGATGCTCTTGTCGCTCGGCGGCGTTTTGTTGTCGCTGTTCCTGATCTATGGCGGCATCGACGTCTCGTCCGCGCTGCTGGCCGCGTCCTAGGGGTAGAACAAACGATCCTCACAGCCTCGATCGGGCCGCAGCACGCCTGGCGGGGTCAGGATTCGGTGCTTGGCCCGCCCAGTGGAGAGCGACGGGACGCCGCATCTGCCTCGACTCCAGCCTGGTCAACGTCCGATCGATTTCCTCGAGTTCGAGCTCGACGACAGCAAGCAGCCCCGGTTCCGCATCTTGCCTGCGGTCGAGCAGCGTCCGCTTGCGTTCGAGCAGTTCGGCGATATCGCGCATGGTAGCTCCGAAGCGTCGCCCCCGGAGATTTCCCGGAACAATGCGTTCATGACCGCGATGTTCCCGACGGGCCGTTTCGATCTTCGGCGTCCGTGCTCTTCGGCAAAGGCTGGCGAAGCTGCCGCCGAATTCGAGAAGGAGCAGAAGCGGCGGGAGGCCGAGCGCCGGCGGGAAGAGGTCGCTCGCGAAAGGGATCTGAAGCGGCGCGAGAAGGTCGGCGAAAGCTCACGCGGCGCTGGACAAGGCCGAGCGCGAGACGCGAAGAAGGCGGCCGACCTTCAGGCCGAGGCCGGGACCGTCGAGAAGAGCTCCCGCGCCGAGGACGGCCGCTGGGAAAGGGAAAGAGAGCGTCTGCAGGCCGCCGTCCGCTGGGCGCGGGACTGATCCGGCAATGGCCGGTTTACCATTGCGATTTCTTCAGCAAAAAAATTGCGTCGGGGGTCTTGAATTTTTTTGCGATCTGCCGAATTTTCTCGGCGTCGCCAAAAAGGCGATCGGGATGCCGTCAGGGTCCCGCCACGTGAGACGGGCACCGGTCGTGTCCGGTGCCGCTCGTAACCATTTTGCTCTCAGGAGGATCTGGCTATGCGCACTGTAGATTTTTCGCCCCTGTTCCGGTCGGCCATCGGCTTCGACCGTCTTTTCGACCTCGCCGAAGCTGCCCAGCGCGTGGGCGAGGAGAGCTATCCCCCCTACAACATCGAACGCCTCGACGAGAATCGCTTCCAGATCTCGGTCGCGCTCGCCGGATTCACGCCGGACGAGGTCGCGCTGACCCTAGAGCAGAACGTGCTCACGCTCGAAGGCCGCAAGAACGAGAAGGAAGGAAAGACCTTCCTGCATCGCGGCATCTCGGCGCGCAGCTTCAAGCGGCAGTTCACGCTCGCCGACCACGTCGAGGTCAAGGGCGCACGCTTCGAGAACGGCCTGCTCGTCGTCGACCTGGTGCGGGAGATTCCCGAGGCGATGAAGCCGCGCCGCATCGAGATCAATGGTGCCGCCCCGAAGAACGTGACGCAAATCGAAGCCAAAGCCGCCTGACCGGACAAAGCGGATAGGATCGATCTCCGGCCGCGCGGGTCATTCCGCGCGGCCCCCCAACTCGTCTCAGAAACGGAGGCAAGCCATGCGGCCGACGTCCGCTATTTACGACAACGTAGTCGATCTCCATGCTCTTCTTCATCCCGGCACCGCGTTCGAACACCCGCGCGACGTGGTCTGCCATCCGAACCTCAGCTTTTCCGAGAAGCGCGCCATCCTGGCCTCATGGGCCTCGGATGCGTCCGCGATCGCATCGTGCCCGTCGCTGCGCGCGCCCGAAGGGCTGAAGGCGCCGGTCGCCATCGACGAGATATTGGAGGCGCTGTGCGCGCTGGATGGCGATCCCCGGCCGCCTGGTGGCAAGCCCATGCGGCTGCGATCGATCGAACGGCGTGCGGCGGCCTGAAATGCAGACTGTCCGACCGTCACGAGGGACGACGATGTTCGAACAAAACTTGGCTCGTATCCGTACCCACCGCAACAACATCCACCGTTATCGGAGACTGCTCCTCACAGAGTTGTCCGATCTCGAACGTGATTTCATCGAGAGGCGGATGGCCGATGAGCAGGCCGCTCTCGATGCTCTGGTTGCCGAGATATTCCCGGTGACATTTCCCCTTCCGAAAGAGCCATCGTCGGCTTCCTCGGGCATGGGGGCGGCGTAATGGGCGACATTCGAGACCTGCTGATCCACGGCAGCAAGAAGGTTATCGGCCACTATCGCCTGCTGCTGGCGAGCGCGAAGGACGACGAGGAGCGCGAACTGTACAGAACCCGGATCGAGCGTGAGCAGCGGCTTCTGGATGAACTTCAGGGCTTACCGGATAGGTTCGCGGCATGACCTGTCGGATGGGGGACGATCGGTTCGCGGCGTTCGACATCGTGCTGTAGCCGCGCGGACGCCGCAGGTGGAAATGGTCTGTTCGTACTTCCGACGGACATGTCGTCATGTGCGGCTCGGAATGCAGTCGCGGGGGCGCGGAGCGCGCGCTTTTTCTCCTGCTGTGCGCCCGTCGATATAGAGGTGATCCTGTGTCGCGACCAACGTCTGGAAGCGCCGGACGGGCTCGCGATGGGAATGTCAGAACTTCAGCGCTAGCGGCGCTGATCGTGCACGACGCCGTAGGTGATCTGAACGGTCAGATTCGCGGTCGACGTGCCGGCCTGGGCATTCGATAACCGGACGCCAGGGCAACCAACAGTGCGACGGCTCCTGCTCGCGCAGCCTGCCCGATTTGTCGCTTCAGCCAATGCTGAAAAGGGCCGGAGGTTGAGTTCATCGGCGAGATCAACGAGAATGAGTGAGCAGTCAAGCATGCAGCATTCAGCGTGACTGACGATCCAGTTCCTGCAAATAGCTGAGCGCATAGACGGTCAATTGGCCTGCATCTTCGATACCTTGGTCGGCCAAGCGCTATCCGTTTCAGACGCGGAACCAGATCTTGGCCGCCGGGTTCCGCAGAAAGTTCGGCTCGAGTCGGGCTCACTTCTGGGCGGCACAGGCTCCAGATCGTCCCATTCCTCCCGCCGCGCAATCGGTGGCGATCCCAGAGACAAGCAATCCGCCTCGCTTGTCACTGTGGGCGCAGACGAATGGTCTGTGCTTGATTTACAGCCCCTAATTCAATGGATTTCAGGCGCCGGTATCATCTCGATGACGCGCGAATTTTCATCGCGCACTGTAACAGAGCGTCCGGTTTCCGAAGCAATCTTCTGGGCAGCTTTCATGGCGGCACGCTCATCAGTGTATTCGAGCACGATGACACTGCCCTTTCCCGAAAACGCGGCTGGGTTCGACACGGTGAGAATGATCAACGGTACTTTGTTCACTGCGAATTTCGGTCAGTCGCACGATAGTCCCATAAAATGGGGTCCCCTGAGTAGCTCCGCATTCAAATAGGTTAAGCAGTGAGGTCGTGTGGGGAGTACGTTAGGAACGACTGCCCTTGGCGTCTGTTTCTCGCACTCGTCATGCAAATGAGGAAGCGCACATGAAGTTTGGAAGGATGATTTTAGCGGCCGCATTCATCGTCGGTTCGGTTGCCACAGCGTCCGCGCAAGGCGCCGGTGGAGGAGGGGCCGGAGGTGGCGCAGCTGGGGCTGGAGCCGGTGGAGGTAGCGCCGGAACTGGAGCCGCAGGGACGAGCGGTGCCAATGCTGGCGGAGCCAACGCTGGAAGCGGCGCTGGAGGAGGCGGCGGATCGCGTGCAGCGGCCAAGGGCCAAGGTGCGTCCAGCAGCTCCCGCTCGGCTTATGCGGCTACGGGGCGCCATCACCGCCACGTTCGTTAGAACGCGCAGCGGCGGCGCTGATGTGCTGGGCCGGTTGCGCCCGGCACTCAGCTCGTTGTGCAACCTCGGGGAACCTACTTCACGCGTCTGCGTCGGCGGCCTCGAAAGGGGCGCGGTACCCCGGCGCCAGGCGCGAGATCATGCTGATATCGACGGCATAGGACTTGGCGATTGACGCCAGGCTCTCACCGGCAGCCCGGCGCTTCACCGCTTCCTCGCGCTGATAATCGGAGAGTTTTGGCTTGCGGCCGAACTTCTTGCCTGCCGCCATGGCGCGCTTGCGGCCTTCACCGGTGCGCTCCCGGATCAAGTCGCGCTCGAACTCGGCAATCGCTGCCAACAGCGTCGAGACAAGCCGGCCCTGGCTTGAGGTGGTGTCGAATAGCGGATCCCCGAGCGAACGGAATGCCGCACCGGCCTTACCGATGCGCTCAATCAAGTCCAGGAGCTCCCTGGTGCTGCGGCCGAGCCTGTCGAGCTTGGTGACCAGGACCACGTCATCGGCCTTCAGTGCGGCCATGAGCTTCGCCAGCTGCGGCCGATTGGCGCGCGCGCCGCTGATCTTCTCCTGGAAGATCTTCTCCGCGCCAGCGGCTTTCAAGGCCTCGAGCTGCCCCGTCAGATGCTGGCCTTCAGTCGAAACCCGCGCATATCCGAGAATGGTCATTCGCATGCTCCATTTCGCAAATAACTTTTGCAAGCTCTAACACCATGAAATTTCTTGTCTAGCTTTTACTTGTAAAACTTAGAAGTTTTGCAAATAGGACCTCAGCGCCATGTGGTCGCCCGCGGTGGCTCGGTCAGCTTTGCACTCAGGGGCTCTTGTCGGGGTACCCCGCAGGCGGAATTGCCAATTGGGCACCTCGGGCCGAGAGCTGGGCCGCATCCTGCTCCCGTGCGCTGAGGCGATTATGAAGGGAATACCAACTAGCGAAGCGGTCATTACCGTCGCCTTGTTGGTGATCTTCGCACTCGTGATTTGGTTTGGCGCCATGCCCTAAGCTGGACCGGCGCGGACAGGCGGGATGCAATGGTCATAAAACCTTGGCCCGCTTCGTGCATGCTCATCCGAGCCAGGATTTTGCCACGACCTTCCTGGGGCTGGACCGACGCCGCCCGCATCTGATTTCAAGCGGGCGGCGTTGCTGTGTAGGTCATGAGTTCGCTGTCCGGCCTTGCCCGTGCTGGGGACGCGGGAGCCGCCTCTCGAAAGAGAAGGGGCCTGACGATGCCATCCGCATCGCGCGCGCCGCGCGCATGCCGCTGCGCATAGCCGCGAAAATTCCGCGTGCGGAAACCGCCTACTTCAAGATCCACATCGAGCCGCACGTGGACGGCGAGAACGTCAAGCTTATCGGAGAGGTCGATGATGCGAAGAAGCAGCCTTTCCTCGGTGGTGCCGCGGCCCTGCTGTTCCCGATCGGGCGGGTCCCTTCCTGTCCAAGCTTCCCTCCCGGATGGAAGACATGAAGGACATTCCGAAGCTGGGCTACGCGACGCCTCGCGAGGGTCTCGCGGAAAAGTTTCACATGAGTGCTGATTCCGCTCGATGTCGCCCACGATTCCGGAATGATCTCGCCCACCGTTCCGATTTGATGTCGCCCGCCATTC
>NZ_JAFCKQ010000085.1 GCF_018130215.1 Bradyrhizobium jicamae | reverse complement strand
GACCCGAAGCTGGCGACCGGCACCGCCCGCAAGCGGCAAAAATCGACTTAGAAAAACCGAAATCAATTTTCAAGGGGCTTTCAAAACTTTTTTTGATCGGATCTTCCTCGGGTAGTTTTGGTTGCGGCTCATAGAACTGCCAGCCTTGCATCCGCGTCGCCAATCAGGCGCGTCAGCCAGCGCGCAACTCTTTTTTGGCAGCGCACAATACGGCGTGGCGGCCACGTCAGCCGCGACTATGGCTGCTAACCTGCGTCCAACCCGGCTGGTCTCTGCCTCGGCTATGGCGCGCAAATCCCCTCTGCGGGGCCAAGCCTACGACGGGAGCCGCCAGTAGCGCCAGAGATGACCACTGTGCGCGGGATCGCCGATGACGCAAGAGGCATGAGGGCTCCACGGGGGACACATGGCGCCATACGGATGTGACTATTCCCCGGGCCTACCCTTGCGCCCACGCGGCCACTAGGACGCGCTGAGCTATCCCTTGTAAGGGCTCGGTGCGGCAAGGTGCAGTCCGGTATTCGATACCTCGCTGATGACAACGCTCTCGATGACAGCATCTACCGGAAGCATTTCGAGCACGCCAAGGCGGCAGCGCAGGAATGTCAGAGGCCGCCGGGAAGCTGGCCACACAAGGGCATCTAAGCCCTGGCGCGCTGAAGCAGCGCACGGGTGATATCTATGCGTATCGCTTCTCTCGCCTCCCCGAAGCCACCAAGATAACGCTGGCGAAGCAGATGAGTAGCGAGGACTTCAAGCGGTACGTTGTCGATAACCGAGCGTCCGGGATCAGGAAGAGCGCTCGCGCTGCCGTGATGCACGAACGAAGTGCGAGCCTATGACACTCCGCTCTTCGCACCGTCAATTCTTGAGCAATCTGCGGTTGAAGGGCGAAGTGACTTCTGCATAATCCCCGCCAGGGCGCCGGCAGGTCAGGGAGGCTGGGATGCGGATCGGTCGAGCCATCTTCGTTTCGATTGCCGTCTTGGTTGTCTGCTGGACTGAAATATCTGCGCAAGAAAATCAGGACAAAGGCGAGAACACCCCTGCCGTCCCACCTCAGTCGCGCGCGATGCTAGAGAACAGCGTATCGCCGACGATCAAGAGCATTGCGAGTTCGCACGGCGCGTCGCTGGGTACGGGCTACATCGGACACGCCGGCAATGGCGGCACTGGGGTAAAAGGGGGATTGGCTACATTGGCGCCAACGGGTTGGCAATTCGCAGACCAATTCCGCCCCCGCGGCGCTCGAAGAGAAATCAGATTCTCAACCGAGCGAGCCCCACAAATACCGGGCAAGACTAACCGCTCAACAAATCGCTCATCCATCGAGCTACTATCAACAGTACCTGGTCGCGCTGTCGGCCTACGACGAAGACCTCGTGCGAATTGCACAAGTGCGTTTTTCGAGGGATACGGAGCGTTTGGCGTGGCTGGAGAAGGCTCAACAGCAACCGATGCGAACAACATCAACAAGACCAAGCCACTCATCTATCCGGTCCGGTGATGCCAATGAAGCAAGCGATCAAGCTGAAGTCCTTGGCTTCGTGGATGGTGTCGCTCGCATCTCTAATCTGGACATCGGCCTCGTTTGCGGAAACGGTCGACGTGAAGTACCGCGGCGCGGTCGATCTTAAGCCTTTCGTCTGCACGGACAGCTCTCGCAGCAGCTTTATTCAGCGGGTCTGCTACGACAAGGCCCACAGCTATGCTTATCAATCTTCGCGGCACGTACTACCACTATTGCGAACTGCCGCCGGCCATGCTCGATGCATTCATCGCGGCTCCCTCGATGGGTCAATTTTATAACCTCAGCATCAAAGAGACTGGTTCAGATGGACCATTCGACTGCCGAACACACAGGGTCCCTCAATATTGAAACGAACGCGGCCCCGGCGTGGCCCAGCAAAAGAATGCCGAAAGCATTCTGGTGGATGTTTTTTATTGGCCTTTTCTTTTGCGCGCCGGCGTACGATTCCTATTTTCCCGACGGCACGTTCGACCATAGGCGCCACGCGCGGTTGGCTTCACATGAGAGGTGCAACGACAACGAAGAATGCGCGGATGTGGTAGATCGATGGCGCAATATAAAAACCGGTCAAGTGTTTACGCGGAACGAGAGAGACGTGCACATGTCGATAATCTTGTTTGCGTATGGTCTCGTTGGGTGCTTCGCATTTGGCTATTTTCGCCGCCATATGGCGTGCGCCGAATTGCGCGGTTTGCAGGCGGCAGCTTTGACGGCCCGAAGTTGCGCGGCACGGTGCTGCCGGGTGGTGCGGATGGATGCTTCTCCGGCGTGACGGAGTGCTCGATATAGAAATTCGGATTGTACTCGAGACTCACGACCAACAGATGATCTACATGCATTGGAAAGGACTCCGGCACGGACCGCGAGATGTCATTGATCGCCTAAATCGCGGCGAAACCGTCGATCCGTCCTCATACTATTTCCGCACCACCCCTACTTCGAGACCAGCGCAGAAGGCTGCGCGTGGCTCAATCGCATTTGCTCGATAGCAACCGGCTCGCGCGTCGGGGATCGCCGGGGTTTCGATGTCTATCAGGTCCTGTAGTCAACCGGTGGGACTTGATGTGATGGGCGGGCGTCTCGAGCGGCGATACTGGCCGCTGACGTCGCCGGCTACTGTCGCTTATGCGCTCCCAGGAAATGAAGGGTCCCGAGGTACGTATGACGGCCTAGTGTTGACAGTATCGACGTCAAGACCCGCTGCCGTGGCAAAGGACGTGACGATCTCGTCGAGTTCGTGGGGCGGGATCACGTCGCTGATCTGGGCAAAGCCGTTTGGCGCGCGCTCTTCCGCTAGCTGCATGGCCGCCTCGGGCCCGAGATTGCGGTTTCGCAAGATTATACCGTTCATGGGGGGCCTGCGTTCGGCGTCGTAGCGTGCCAAGGCCGCAACCGGATCGCGCGTTTCGCTCAAAGCCCGGGTGAGCGCGCGGGCATCGAGGATTGCCTGCGAACCGGCCTGTCCACCAATCGGCTGCATCGGATGGGCGGCATCGCCAAGCAGCGTGACCCGGCCGAACGACCATGCTTCGACCGGATCACGATCGACCAGCGGAAACTCGTAGATGTCGCATGATTGCTCGATCAGCGCGGGCAAGTCGAGCCAAGGGAATTTCCATGCGCCGAACGTAGCCAGCACCTCTTGCTTCGTAACGCGTCGATTCCAGTCCTCGCGCGGCGGCGCCCGATCCATTACCGTTTTTTGACAAATCCAGTTGACCAGTATCTTGCCGCTTGGCCGTCGGCTGATCGGATAGACGATGATGCGTTGGTGGAAATGTCCGGCAATCACGATGGTCTCACCATCAAGGAAGGGCTCGGCTTCCACCGCCGCCCGCCACAGCGTCTGCTGGGCAAAACGAGGCGCGCCTTCCACTGGATAAAGCTGATGCCGAACGGCGGAATGGATGCCGTCGGCGCCGACGAGAACGTCGGCCTCGTCGATCGGCCCCGATCCGGATTGACGATCGGTGAAGCGGACACGCACGCGAGCGTTAATCTGCTCAAACCCGGCGAGTTTCAGTCCAACCTGGACGTTCTTGTCGCCGATACGATCGCGGACGGCGCGTAGCAGCAGAGCCTGAAGTTCACCGCGATGGATCGAATATTGCGGCCAGTGGTATCCGGCCGCAAGACCCCGGCGCTCGTCATGGATGAGCTGGCCGAATTTGTTGCAGAGATTGAGCCGTCGCGTCGCGATGCCGGTCTTTGCAAGGGCATCAGCAAGTCCCAGCTCGGTCAGCTCGCGGACCGCAGTCGGTTGCAGATTGATGCCGACGCCGAGCGGCGCCGGATCGCGCACGGCCTCGTAAACACGAACAGCTATTCCAGCCTGATGCAGGCTGAGCGCGAGGCTCAGCCCGCCGATGCCGCCGCCGGCGACGATGACTTCGAGTTTCTTCATTTTGCAGCGACGCGAGGGTCGCGGACGTTGCTAAAGGTCTCGAGTTCGATGTTACGCAGGTCGCCGTTGGTCTTCTCGACCTTGCGGATATAGATGTCGTGCACGACTTCACCGGTGTTGCGGTCGATCGCCATCGGGCCGCGCGGGCTTTCCCAGGTCATGCCCCGCATTGCGGCGATCAGAGCTTTGCCGTCCGTCGAGCCGTACGTCTTGAGCAGTGCTTCGTAGATCGCATGCATCCCGTCATAGCCGGAAACCGCCATGAAGTTCGCGCCGTCCTTTGCGTCCTTGCGATAGGCGTCGGTAAATGCGGCGTTGACGGCAGATGGATGCGACGCGGAGTAAAAGTGCGCAGTGACGACACCGAGCATGGCATCGCCCATATTCGGCAAGGCCTCGTCATCGGTGAGGTCACCGGGGCCGATCAGCGCGATGCCGGCTTTGTCGAGACCGCGCTCCACGAACTGTTTGGCGAAAGTCGCGGCTTGCGTCGAAGGAACGAATACGAACAAGGCTTGCGGGGCCGCTTCCTTGACACGTTGCAGGAACGGCGCGAAGTCGGGACTCTTCAGAGGAACGCGGATCGCTTCCGCGATCTGGCCGCCGGCTGCCTTGTAGTTGTTGGAGAAGGTTTCCTCGGCCTCGAGACCGGGCGCGAACTCGGTGATCAGCGTCACAGCCTTGGCAAAGCCCTTTTTTATGGCCCAGTCGGCCAGGATCGCCGAGGACTGCGCGAGCGTGCAGCTGGTGCGGACGTAGAACGGTGACTTCTCGACCACCGCGGTCGTGCTCGAAAGCATGATCACGGTCGGCTTTTGTGCCTCCGTAATGAGGCCAGCGCTCGCGAACATATCGGCAGTTACGCCGCCGCCGATGATGTCGACCTTTTCATTTACGATCAGCTCTTGGATCAGGCGTTTGCCGGTTTCTCCTGAGGAGGCGCCGTCCTTGACAATCAATTCTATCTTCTTGCCGGCAACCGTGTCGCCATGCTGTTTCATGTAGAGGCGGGCGCCCGCCACCACTTGCTGACCCGCCGCGGCGAGCGGACCGGTCAGCGGCATGACCATGCCGACCTTGACGGTGTCTTGCGCGCTGGCGCTTCCAGCCAAAGCAGTTGAAAGAACGAGACTGGCAGCGCAGAAAAGGCTTTGCTTGGACATCTCTCCCTCCATCGGAACCGGCTCGGTTTCCGAGGACCGGAATAGCCTAAGCCGATCGCATATTGAATGCTGCCCCGAGGCCATGTAGTTTGGAAGCTCAATTTTCAGACATCCCTGTAGCCTAAAACCTAAGGGGGTCAAACATGGAATGGTCCGACCGAATCGGCCGGCGTATCAGGCTGCGCGATCTTCACATCGTGATGGCCGTGGCCGAGGCCGGCGGCATGGCGAGAGCGGCCCAGAAGCTTGCGATATCGCATCCGGTCGTCTCCAAGACGGTTTCCGATCTGGAACAGACGCTCAAGGTCAAGCTGTTCGATCGCACGACGCAGGGCGTCGAGCTAACCGAGTACGGACACGCGCTGCTCAATTGCGGCGTCAATGTATTCGAAGAGATGCGTCAGGGCCTGAAGCAGATCGAGTTCTTGATCGATCCGACGTCGGGCGAGCTTGCTATCGGGTGTCCGGAAATCATGAACGCCAGCATGATCCCCGCAATAGCGGAACGGCTGCTGCAACAGCACCCCCGAGTACAACTTCGCGTCGTTCACGCCGATATGGGACTTGCGCAATACGGCCCTCTGCGCGAACGCAAGGTCGAACTCCTGATCGGACGATTGCCAGAGCCCTTCACGGAAAACGACCTGATTTTCGAACGGCTGATCCAGGAGCCGTTCGTTGCGGTCGCGGGCGCAAACAGCCAATGGGTCCGACGGCGCCGCATTGGCCTTGCCGATTTGATGGAAGAGTCGTGGGTGCTGCCGCCGCATGACAGCGCGCCGGGATCGATCATCTCCGGAATCTTCGCGACCAGCGGACTGAGGTCGCCGCGGCCCGCAATTGCCACATTGTCCGTTCAGCTGACCACGACGCTGGTCGCAACCGGCAAGTTCGTCGGCATCTTGCCGAACTCGGTTGCCCAGTTTAGCTCCCGGCGCACGGGATTGAAAATCCTTCCGGTCAAAATCCCGGCCACGCAATATGCCATCGCCATTCTCACCTTGAAGAACCGCACGCCGGGTCCGCTGGCGCAGCAGTTTATCGAGCATGCGAGAGGCGTCGCGAGATCGGTGTCGGCTTGAACTTCTGCCCGACTGAGATCTGCTATGGGCCCGTCGCGACATATTGCGCTGCCATACCAACTAGCCCGCTATAAAGCCGAAGGTGCGCTCGATCAGTTCACCGCGTAGCGGCGGGGATAGTCCTGCTTGAGCGAGAGGTGGTCGTAGACCTCGGCCATGACCTGTAGCCTGCGCGCGGTGGCGTCCAGAGCTTCTGCGACCTTGGGGCTGCCGTTGTTGGCCTGCAGCCTCATCATCCAGCCAAGGACGGCGAGACTGTTCTTGGTACGGTGCGCCATTTCCTGCAGGAGCACCGCCTTGGTCTTGTCCGCCTGCATGACGCGGCGGAGTTCGGCGCGCTGGAATTCGGCGACCACCGCCGTCCCGGCCGCCGTGATCGCGAACAGAGCGTTCGTCGCGAGGAAATCGACCGCGAACGCGCAAGCATAGCTGAGATAGCTACCGACAGCGACGGCGATGATTGCGGCGAATATTCCGGAGCCGCGGTCGAACAGCAGGCCCGAGAGAAGCAGGAAGTATCCGGGCGCTCCGGTCTGCATCTGGAGAGCCATTTGCAGCACCGCGCACGCCATGATCGAGCGGCAGGCGGCGGTTCCCCGCCCCTCGCCGCCTTCGAATCCAGGTCGATCGGGCGAGGCATGAAGATGCCCAGGCCCGGCGCGGTCGTCGAGATCAAATGTGACGCGTGCGACGGAAAAGGAACGTCCTCCAGTGCAGAACATCGCCGCCGGTCGCAGGATCTATCCCGCTCCCTGCAGCAGGTGCGGTGGCAGGGGAGTCGGATTTCCGAGGCCTCCTCACCTACCGGCGCTCGCATGCCGGCGGCTCTGCGGCCGCGATCCGCCGACTGACGGTCAAAGGCTCAGGCGAGAGCCGAACTCCGGTTGTGCTGCTGGCTCGGTCAGGCGATCCCGTGCAGCGCCCTGCCCGTGGCCGGCGAGTGGTGCGTCAGATCGGACAGACGGCCTCGTTCGAGGAGGCCACCATGGCAGCCTTCGTTCGCGCCATCCCACGCATATTCATCAACGGCGTGACCACCAGCGGGTGGTCCACTGCACAGGAGAGGGTGACGTCTGCGCTGCCGTGGCCTGGCTGCCCTCGTCGCCCGGGAGATCGGGAACGCTCGATGGCGCCTTTTCGTCCAATTCATGAAGCTGATCGATCTGACGTCTGAGGCCATCCGGCAGTTCTCCGTCCTGGCCGAGGGACGCTTGCAGCCGTTCGCCGATCTCTCGGATGATTGCGCGGCTGTGCGTGCGGTCGATATCGATGCGGTCTCGCACGGCGAACCTCCTTGCGAAAACCCCCACGAACGAGTTCCCCAGCGCGCCGACCTGGCAGACCGAGCAGAGACCGCCGCGCAGAGACCGCCTTTGGCTATCAGCCGCAAGCGCTTGTGGAACAGCGGGCCCAAGAGGCCTTTGGCTATCCGCGGCATGCGCCGTACGAACGGCGGGCGACGATCTTCTCAAGACAACCCCGCTGCTGAACAAAAGTTCACATAAGTTAATCGCTGAACCCGACCTGGCATCGCAGCAATCGTGCGCCTATCGTTGGCAAGGACGAGGAGATTGGCGCGTCACTCGATCAGCTGGTCCGTGCGAACGAGAATTTCTTGGCTAACCGCGATACCGAGCGCTTTCGCGGTTTTCATATTGACTACCAATTCAAACTTGGTCGGCTGCTCGACCGGGAGTTCGGCCGGCTTGGAGCCCTTCAGTATCTTGTCTACAAAAACCGCGGCACGTTGGTACATTTCGTCTTCGGCGCCGAAATAAGCCGCGAGCCCACCATCGCGAGGGAACTGTCGCCAAGCGCAAACGGCTGGTATCCGGTAGCGGAGCGCCAGATCCGCGGCTCGTTTGGTCGGTAGGCTCGGCTGAACGATAATTGCGTCGGTCCGTCGACCCTCCATGATGGGGAAGGCGGCATCGAGTTCTTCGGCACCATGAATCATAATCGGGTCGATCACCGTGCCGGTGGCTTCGCCAACTAATTGGATCTGTTTCAGAAACGATTTCGAGAAGGCGTCGCTTGCATTAACTAACGCCGCGATTCGCTTCGCAGAAGGTATCATCTCGCGGATTAGGTCGAGAGTCTTGGCGGCCAGCTCAGCGTTCAGGCTGGAGTTGCCGGTGACATTTCCACCCGGCCGGTCGAGGCTCTCGACTAAACCAGTTCCAACCATGTCTCCACAGGCCGCGCAGATGATTGGAATTTCGCGCGTCGCCTGTTTGGCAGCAATTGCGGCCGGCGTGAACCAAGGCACGATCACTTTAACCTTGAGCCGCACCAAATGTGCTGCCAATTCGGGAAGACGGCTTATGTCTCCTTGGTCAGATCGGAATTCAAATTGAATGTTTTTTCCCTCGATGTAGCCAAGTTCGCGCAACGCCTGGGGAAACAACTGCCAGAAGCGCTCCCAACCGGGAGCGGCGTGCACCAAGACGCCAATGGTAGCCACGCTCGGTTGCTGCGCGCGTGCCGAAAGCGGCCATGTGGCGACAGCGCCAACAACAAGCGTGACAAACTCGCGACGTCTCACACTCAACTGAGTTCTCCCTTCCGGCCCATTCCCGCGTCCTCGAGAGGATAACACGTTGCCTTACGCTAGGTGACTGCTCCCTGCGGGATTTCGCCTGACTTATGACTGCTCCGGTTCACTTGCGTCGTTTTTTGCGATTTGCGAGGTAATTCCGGTCTACCCCCGAAAGCCGACCTGAGACCGCCAGGCGGGCCAGTCGCGTTTGGGCCATTTCCGGCATCGCAGTAAAAGGGATGCTATTCGATCACCTCGTCGGCGCGGGCAAGCACGGTCGGGGGAATGGTGATGCCGAGCGCTTTCGCAGTTTTCAGGTTGAAAACCATCAAGTATCTCGACGCTTGCTCGACCGGCAGGTCAGCTGGGGTGGTGCCTTTCAAAATCTTGTCAATATAGAACGCGGCACGTCGATACAGATCGTTCAAATCCGCGCCATAACTGACAAGACCACCAGCGTCCACGTTGGCCCGGTTTGCGAAGATCTCGGGCAAGCGATACTTCATCTGAAGATCGGCCAGGAGTGCGCCCTGCGCGGTGTAAAGTGGTGATGATAAGACGAGAACACCACTGACCCGTTCTCGCGACATGATCACGAATGCTTCTTGGATCTCGGTGACAGTTCCAGCCGGAGCCAAAACGAGTTCGACTCCGAGCTTTTCACTTATAGCCTCAACCGCCTTTAAGGCAGTTGGGTGAGAAGGCGTCGTGGGATTCCAGAGAACACCAATCCGAGCTGCGTCGGACAACGTTTCTCTCAAAATCTCTAGCTCTTTGACGGAGATCTCCGTGAGAAGCATCGACATGCCGGTTATATTCCCGCCAGGGCGCGAAAGGCTCGCCACATCTCCCAGGCCGACCGGATCGGCATGTTGTGCGAAAACAATGGGAATTGTACTTGTCGCACGTCGCGTGGGCTCCACCTGAGTTGATGCGGGCGCGAAGATAACATCGACGTTCATTCGAACGAGTTGGGTTGCGAGATCAAACGTTTGGTCAGCCCGCTCGGCCCATCGGAACTCAATCGCAATATTCTTACCCTCGACATAGCCGAGATCGCGCAGTCCGCTCCGTAGAGCTTCAACTTCGCTCGTCCAACTGGAGGCAGGGCCAAATCCCAGGTATCCGATCCGCCAAACCTTTATCGACTGCTGCGCACGCGCCGCGAGCGGCAAGAGAGCCGCCGCACTGCCAAAAAGCGTGACCGCATCGCGTCGCCTCATTGCCCTCGCTCAAGTCTTGGCAACACGCTGAACTAACCGATTACAGCAGAGAAATACGATCATTGAAATGGGTCTCAATGGCCAGTTTGCACAGCAGCACTGGCAAGCCCGACAGGTCGCTCCGGGTCATTTTCGACGGATTCGACCGGGGATGTCGGCACGTTGATGTCCCGCTTCTGCCCATAAGCGCCGCGCCAGCGGGGGAGCAGGAGCGTTGCCAGTTAGTGCGGCAGAGCGACGGTAGTCCTGGAGTACGCAATGTCGAAAGCAATTTCTGTCTTGGGCTCCGTTCTGTTCTTCGTCATTCCGCTGTTGGGCTTGCCTGCCCTGCGTGAGCCTGCTGACAGCCCGAAAATCCAGATTGCAACTGCGAGACAAGCCAATCGCCTCATTCGATCACCTCATCGGCAAGCGCCAGAAAGTTCGCCGGCAGCTCGATGCCGGTGGCGCTCGCGGTCTTCAGGTTGATGACGAGCTTATAGTATGTCGGCTGCTCGAACGGCAGATCAGCCGGCCGCGCGCCAGCCAAGATGCGTACGGTGAGGCCGGCAGCGCGCTCCATGCTTTCGTTCAGGTCGGGTCCATACGACATCAAGCCGCCGTCATGCACATTCGGGACATCGTATTCGTACAAAGCCGGAATATGGTGCGAGCCGGCGTAGTCGAATACGCGCTTGCGATTGAGGGTCGTAAGTGCGTCAGCGACCATGAAAATGGCGTCCGGCTGGTCTCGATCCATGGCCTCGAATACTCCGTCAAAATCGTTGGGCTCGCGCACACCGAGCGGCTGTACCGTGACCCCAAGCGACCGCGCAGCACTGGCTGATGCGTCATAGCGCATGGTCATGCCTAGATCGTCCTTGTTCCACAACATTGCTACCCGTCGCAACTTCGGCACCGCTTGCTTGATCAGTTCGAGACGTTTGCTGGCGAGAGCCGCCGCATCGTCAGAAATGCCGGTGATGTTGCCACCCGGGTGCGCAAGGCTGTCGATAAGGTGCGTCGCGACCGGATCACCGACTCCAAAGTAAACTACCGTTGGCACGTTTGCTACCTTGCAGGCGAGTGTGGTTGGAAAGCCGCCAACGACGAGCACATCGACGCCCTTAGCCTTAAAGTTATCGACAATCTCTCCAAGCTTGCCGAGCTTACCACCAGCGCCCCGTGTCTCGAACACAAGATTTTTGCCGAGTATGTAGCCGTGCTCCTCCAGTTTTTTCAGCAGGATTGCCCCATGTGGCGACTTCTCGTCCAACGGCGGACCCGGACGGAGCGTGCCGACACGATAGAACTTGGACGAGGTCTGGGCGATCCCAAGGCGGGGGCTGGCGGCCAACGCGCCGGCGAGAAAGGAAATGAAGTCGCGACGCAGCATGGCACCCTCTTGAAAACGGCACCTTTTTCTATGGGTGCAAACGTTACCGCTCCTCGTGCTGGGCGGAAGGAGTGAATATCAATTGTGCGTCACTGCAGAGTTGGTGGCAATGCCCACTCTGGGTCATTTTCGACGGAGTCGACGTTGGTTGTCGGTTGGTTGATCTCCGCATCTGCCCGCAAGCGCCGAACCGCGGTTAGGTCGGCAGCGTTCCATCCGACAGGTCTGTGATTGCAAATTCCCAAACTGGGCGCTCGGATCATGTGCCACGAATCGCCGATTTTGCATGGGTCGCCATCAAGCCGATACTGCCGAACGAGCCGCGCTGCGTTCTTCGAGCAAACGACCGTCGTCTCCACAATGGCTTGTTCTGGTCTAGCGATCCCGAGCACCCTGGCGTGACTCTGCCGCTCTAAAGTACATCACCTTACCTCGAGGCGTTCCTCGCAAAAGTTGTCGATCCGAACGACTCTTCAGAGGTGCTAAGCCAATAAGTAACACCCGTCGACCAGCCAACGACATTTAGCTTGTGGTCCACCTCCGAGCGTGCGAGCTCTAGGAGCTGAGAGCCCCGAAAACGTGTTGCGAATGACCGCTTCCGTGATTGAATAACCTATTCTAACTGCATGCGAACGCCCCGCGCGCCGTTGAGTAAGCGCTTGAGGTGAAAACCGGCGAGCGGATCATCGGCGTTGGTACTGACCAGCCCCGCAAAGGCTGGTAACGCCATCACGTCTCCTGCCTCGAGCTTCGCGAAAGCTGCGGAGTACTGCATCGTCGCTGCAGCCCTAAACGCAGCCGCTTGCAATGGCTCGAAAGCCCGGAGCGGCTCGCTCCGGCCGCGCAGGATCAGGTCACCGATCGGGCGGCCCCGAAATTCGTGAGTGGCTCCCGCAATGGT
>NZ_JAFCKQ010000084.1 GCF_018130215.1 Bradyrhizobium jicamae | reverse complement strand
GAAGTGCAGCGCGTCGACGAGTATCCCGGCCGCCGGCGACGAGATCTTCTCCACGATGCGAACTGCCGTCGTCAGGTTCGACACGCTCGTCCACGGCATGAACTCAAGGTCCGCTGTCAGTCCTAGGCGCTGCGAAATCTCGCAATAGGCCGCAAAGCGATCTGTGAAGCGCTCCAAGTCCGGATCGTAGGCTGCGACCAGCGTGTGCCTCGCACCGAGTTCTCGGCCCGTTTCGAGAAATGCTTCCAACGATCCGACGATGGTTTCGGGCCTGAAGGCGACCACCTCCAGATCCGCGACGCGGACACCGGTCGCAGCCAAGCGTGACTTCGTCTCTCTCAGTTGTCCGGGATCGTCCATGAGCGGATAGGCCGTCCCGCCCGGCGTGGCTGGCAGAAATCGGAACCCGACCTGCTCGAATCCGCAGGCCGCTGCGACTTCGACGAGGCGGGGCGGCGAAAGTTCGAGCGCAGTCAGCGCAGCGAGGGAGAAGTTCGGCATTGAAGCACCTTCAGGCAGAAGCAATATTACCTAACATATTTTAAAATACCAGTTGATTTTCATTTCATATGGTGACTATCTCCGGCCGCTTGCCTCGCCCATCGGCGGGTTTGGGAGGAATTTCGATGACTGAAACTGTCCTGGTCCTGAACGGACCTAATCTGAACCTGCTAGGCGTCCGAGAGCCGGAGATTTACGGGCGCGACACGCTCGACGACATCAAGAAGCGATGCGTGGACCAGGGGCGGAAGCACGGCCTCGAAGTCGATTTCCGTCAATCCAATTCCGAGGCGACACTGATCGACTGGCTGCATGAGGCTCGCGGAACCAAAGTCGGTGTCGCCATCAACCCCGCCGGATTGTCGTTCCATTCCATCGCACTGCTCGACGCACTGAAGATGTTCGATGGGCCCAAGGTCGAAGTTCACATCACGAACATCCACAAGCGCGAGCCCATGTATCAGAAATCGCTGATGTCGCATGGCGTCACCGGCGTGATCGCCGGACTCGGCGCGACCGGCTACGTGCTGGCTATCGATGCACTCGCCGAATTCGCGAAAGCCGGCAAAGCCTGATCGCGTCAGATCAACCAATAGTTCCAAGGCAGGAGGGCCCAATGGCACTGAACAGAAGACAATTCGGCGCGACCGCAATCGGATCGATGGCGGCCATGTGGGCCGCGCCCTCGATCGCGGAAGGCAAGAAAGTCAGCCTCAAGGTCGGCGGGCAGTTCGCGGACAGTCATCCGTCTTCCAAGGCGATGGACACTGCTTGCGCTGAGATCCGGCAGCAGTCCAACGGCCGTATCGACATCCAGTTCTTCCCAAACGCCCAGCTAGGCTCCGATGCCGCCATGCTAACGCAGGTCAGGTCGGGCGCCCTCGATATGATGACGGCTTCCGGCATCTCGATGCAGGTCGTTTCCCCGATCGCGGGCATCAGCGGCATGGCGTTCGCCTTCAGCGACTACGCTCATGTCTGGCAGGCGATGGACGGCGACCTCGGAGCCAGCATCCGCACCGGCCTGGACAAGGTTGGCATCTTTGCGTTTCCGAAAATTCTCGACAGCGGCTACCGGAACATCACGACCAGCAACCACCCCATCGATTCCGTCGAGGACCTCAAGGGCATGAAGATGCGCGTACCCCCGAGCCCGGTGTGGGTTTCGCTGTTCACGGCCCTCGGCTCGTCACCCACCTCGATCACCATCAATGAGCTCTATTCTGCTCTGCAGACCAAGATCGTGGACGGACAGGAGAATCCGCTCACCATTATCGAGTCCGGTAAGTACTACGAAGTGCAGAAATACTGCTCCATCACCGAGCACATGTGGGACGGCTTGTGGATCATCGCGAACGGAAAGCGGATCAAATCGCTTTCTTCGGATGATCTCGCGTTGATCACCAAGTCCTTCGAGGCTGCCACGGACAAACAAAGGACCGAGACCGAACGTCTCAATACCGACCTCGAAGGAAGCCTCAAGTCGAAAGGCCTCGTCTTCAACCGCCCGGAGAAGTCCCAATTTCGAAAGGCGCTCACAAAGGCAGGCTTCTATGCCGATTGGAAGCAGAAATACGGCCCGGAGGCGTGGGCTGTGCTCGAGAAATACTCCGGCAGCCTCGCCTGATCGCCGTCACGATGGCAGCCGCAGCCGAAACGGGGAGCTCTCCGATGCAGTCGGAGGCTCCGATCGCGGCCCGAGCCGGCGTCTTGCCCAGGCTGGATCGGGCGCTGGGAACCGTGATCGCGGTGCCCACAGCCGCGCTTGTCCTGGTCGAGGTGTTCGTCCTCCTCGGAGGCGTCACATCTCGGTACGTGTTCCATCATCCGATCATATGGTCGGACGAACTGGCTTCGACCCTGTTCCTTTGGCTGGCGATGCTGGGCTCGGCCATGGCGCTGCACCGGTCGGAACACATGCGAATGACCGCCTTCGTCGGCATGCTGCCGCCGGCGGTTCGCCTCACCTTGGAGGTCGTCGCGATGGTTGGCGGCCTCACGTTCCTCCTATTGATCCTCCCGTCTTCTTGGAACTTCGCCGCCGAGGAGATCCCGGTGACGACCCCGGCGATGCAGATCTCGGACGCTTGGCGCGCAGCGGCCTTACCGGCGGGCTTCGCGATCATGATCGCCGTCTGCGCGATCAGACTGCTCGCCCTCGGCAATTGGCGCCATGTCGGGGGCGCCCTGCTCGCCAGCACGGTTGTCGTCGGCGGGCTCTATCTGCTTCAGCCTACCTTCGAGAATCTGGGCAATCTCAATCTGCTGATCTTCTTCGTCGGCGTGGTCGCCTGTCTCGTCTTCGCTGGCGTACCCATTGCATTCGCCTTCGGGCTGTCGACGTTCGCCTATCAGGCCCTGACCACAGACACGCCGATCGTCGTCGTCGTCGGCCGAATCGAAGAAGGCATTTCCAACCTCATCCTGCTTTCGGTTCCATTATTCGTCTTTCTCGGGCTCCTGATCGAGATGACGGGAATGGCACGCGCGATGGTCAACTTTCTGGCGAGCCTGCTCGCACACGTTCGCGGCGGACTGTCCTACGTACTGATCGGCGCGATGTATCTCGTCTCCGGCATCTCCGGATCGAAGGCCGCGGACATGGCCGCAATCGCACCGGCGCTGTTTCCTGAGATGAAGGCGCGTGGATCGAAGCCTGGCGAACTGGTCGCACTGCTCGCCGCGACTGGCGCCCAAACCGAGACCATCCCGCCAAGCCTCGTTCTGATCACGATCGGATCCGTCACCGGTATTTCGATCGCATCGCTGTTTACTGGCGGGCTGCTGCCGGGCGTCGTGGTCGGTGCGATCCTCTGCGTGGTGGTGTGGCGCCGCAATCGGCGCGAGGATCTTTCGCACGTGGCGAAAGCGCCGGCCCGGGAAATCGCTCGAACCTTCGTCGTCGCGCTACCTGCGATCGCCCTGCCCTTCGTAATTCGGGCGGCTGTCATCGAAGGTGTCGCAACAGCCACCGAAGTTTCGACCATCGGAATCGCCTATTCCGTGCTCGCGGGTCTCCTGATCTACCGGAAGTTCGACTGGAGACGCATCTATCCGATGTTGGTCGAGACCGCCGCGCTTTCGGGCGCTATCCTCCTGATCATCGGGGCTGCCACCGCCATGGCTTGGTCGTTGACGCAATCCGGCTTCTCGCGCGATCTCGCGAGCGCGATGGCGGGGCTTCCAGGTGGCACGCCGACATTCCTCTTAGTGTCGATTGCCGCCTTCGTCGTGCTCGGCAGCGTGCTCGAAGGAATCCCGGCCGTCGTGCTGTTCGGTCCTCTGCTGTTTCCGATCGCAAAACAGGTGGGCGTGCACGAAGTCCACTATGCGATGGTCATCATCCTGGCTATGGGAGTCGGACTGTTCGCTCCGCCCTTCGGCGTCGGCTACTATGCGGCCTGCGCCATCAGTAAGGTCCATCCAGACGAAGGGCTGAAGCCGATCGCCGGCTACATAGTTGCGCTTCTAATCGGTCTATTGCTGGTAGCCTTCGTGCCCTGGATCTCCATTGGATTTCTCTAGAAGGCAACGCATGCCATCTACCGGTGACCGCCATTGGGACAGCGAAACAGACCTGCTGGTGATCGGCGCCGGCGCCGCCGGGATGACGGCCGCGCTGGTCGGCAAGCTGGAAGGCTTGCAGGTCATCCTCTGCGAAAAATCAGACATGGTCGGGGGAACGACGGCGACGTCAGCGGGATCGGTGTGGATCCCCGGAAGCAGCCAGAGCAAGAAGGCTGGCGTGCCCGACTCGATAGAAGCAGCGAAAACCTATCTGGCCGGCATACTCGGCGGCATCTCCGATAAACGGCTTTCGGCGTTCCTGGCGTCCGGGCCCGCCATGCTCGACTATCTCGAACGCAAGACCAGCGTGGTCTTCGCGCCTCCCCCTATCCATCCCGACTATCGCGACCTGCCCGGTGCCGCGGTCGGCGGCCGGACGCTTGGCGCGGTCCCGTTCGATGGCAGACTGCTAGGT
Organism: Bradyrhizobium jicamae; assembly: GCF_018130215.1. Lineage (GTDB taxonomy): Bacteria > Pseudomonadota > Alphaproteobacteria > Rhizobiales > Xanthobacteraceae > Bradyrhizobium > Bradyrhizobium jicamae_A. The sequence continues at coordinate 8,227 of NZ_JAFCKQ010000084.1, read as the reverse complement.
GCCGACTTCGAACGGGTGCGGCCGCCGCGCCGGGAGTTCATGGTGCTCGGCGGCATGATGGTCGGCAAAACCGACATCCCGCCGCTGCTGGCCCCTTTTCGAACCTGGAGCAACTTCCGGCATGTCGTAGGCATACTCTTCCGGCACGCCACCGATCGGCTGAAATTCAAGCGCGGAACGCGTCTGATCATGGGCAATGCGCTCATTGCGCGGCTGCTGTCCGATCTGCGGCAGTTGGCCGTCGACGTCCGGTACATGACCGCGATGGAGGAGTTGATCGAGATCGACGATGAGATCGTCGGCGCCGTCCTCGCTTCATCTAGCGGCCAGATCGCCGTGCGCGCGCGGAAGGGCGTTGTGCTGGCGACCGGTGGGATCGGCTGGAGCGACGAACTGCGTGAGCGGTTCTTCGAGGAGAACACGCGACGCTACTCGCTTTCGCCGGACAGCAATACTGGCGACGGGATCCTCGCGGGCGAACGCGCTTCCGGGGAGATAGAGCGAGGGATGGAAAGTCCGGCGCTTTGGATGCCAAGCTCGGTCATGAAGCAGCCGGACGGCCATCTTTCCGTTTTTCCGCACATTATGCTGGATCGCGCGAAACCCGGGCTTCTTGCCGTCGACGCGAGCGGTCGTCGCTTCGTGAACGAAGCCAATTCGTATCACGATTTCGTCCAGGCGATGCTCCGATCGAACCGGTCGCCTCCTAGCCTACCCTGCTATCTCATTTGCGATCGGAGCTTCATTTCCGACTATGGCATCGGCCTCATCCACCCGGGCTCACGCAGCTTGCGCAACTTCATCGACGCTGGCTACCTGGTCGAGGGGCGCTCAATTCCCGAACTAGCAGCCCAGATCGACGTGGACGGTGATGCCTTGTCTCGGACGATCGCTCGCTACAACGCGTATGCCGAGACCGGGGTCGACGAGGAGTTCGGCCGCGGAACAAGCCCGCTGAATCGCGTCAACGGCGATCCAGACAACGAGCCTAACCCCTGCCTGCGCAAGATCGGGCCGGGGCCTTACTACGCGGTCGCCGTGTGGCCAGCGGATCTCGCGAGCAGTGCCGGCCTCCGGACGGACGAGCGAGGCCGTGTGCTACGATCGGATAGTAGGCCGCTGAAAGGGCTTTATGCGGCCGGTACGGACGCCGCCTCGATCTTCAAGGGAACGTACCCTGGTCCCGGCACCATGATCGGGCCGGCGATGGTTTTTGCCTGGCGCGCGGCAATGGACGCGGCGGGCGCCTTGGACAACTATTTGATACCGTCGGATTGAGGCATGCGAGAGAGGGCAAATGTGCTAGATTCGAGCCAAATGAGAGGCCGCACGTGCTGACAAAAGCCCAAACGACCGAGACTATCGGCGAATCTGCCTATCGGCGGATACGGTCCGACATCATTTTTGGCGTCCTCTCTCCAGGCCAGAAACTGAGGCTCGAGCGCATTAGCGAAAGCTACGGGACGTCGATCCCGACACTGCGCGAACTCCTGAATCGGATGTGCGCCGAAGGACTCATCGTGGCCGAGGGACAGCGCGGCTTCGAGGTCGCGCCGGTGTCGGCTGCGGACTTCAGGCAGGTGGCTGAGCTGCGTCTCCTCCTCGAAAATCATGCTCTCGAGCAGTCTTTCGTTGCCGGCGATTTAGACTGGGAGGGCCGCGTCGTCTCTGCCCACCACAAGTTAGGCGTCATGGAAAAGCGCATGGTCGAGGGGCATCGCGAGAACCAGGAACTGTGGAAGCAATGCGATTGGGACTTCCATCACTCTCTGATCTCCGCCTGCGGTTCGGACGTGCTTCTCGCTGCACACGCCGCAGCATACGACCGCTATCTCCGATACCAGATGATAGCTGTCGTCTTCCGAGGAGAAATCGCGGCGCGGGAACATCAAGCCTTGCTGGAGGCTGCACTCGTCCGCGACTGGAAACGGGCGCAAACGATCATGGTTTCTCACATTCGTGGATGCGTTGAACACGCGCTAAAGGAAGACAATGCGGGCCTATTCGGAGGGTCAACCAACCCTCGCCCGGTCGACACTACGAAGACGGGAGTCGACATCCAACCCAAGCCAAAATCTCCGAAAAAAGCCGCCAAATCGACCGCTGCTCTCCGCGGGAAAGCCGGGGCGCAATAGCGGCATATGTCGCAATGGGCCACTTCCGGACTCATGCACTGCAACGGGCAATCGTCCCGCTAGTGTTTCTCCATGAAGGCAAGGACGGCTCGATCGTAGGCGTCGGGATTTTCCCATGGAACGGTATGCGAGCTTGCAGCGATCTCAACTCTCTCGCGATTCGCCAAGCAACGTTCTAACTGATCTATGACCAGATGAAACACAGGAGGGCTTCGTTCGGCATTGGATAAAAGCGTGGGGGCGGTGATCTTTTTGGCCATGTCGCAGGTGAAAACCGGTCGCGGCCGTTTCGTGGTCGCATCCGCCTGATACGAAGCGACGTTGTCGAAGTTCATCTTCTTGTGAGCGTCTGACCGGCGTTCGTAGGCTCCCGGACCGCCGATGCCATCTCGAGCTTCGTGATGAAGTTAGGCGTAGGGACCACAGGTGGCCGACATGCGTCCCGCATCGCCATCGACTCAGGCTAGTTAGGGCGACCGACAAGAAACAAAACCCGTTTTCATTCGCCTCGGTGTGAGAGCAGGACCACCTGACGACACCGCCCTCAAACTCCGATTTAAACGCTGCTGTGACAAGCGACAGCTGAGAGATCAGGCACCATTCCGAGCCCAGGCTCTTCGCTCAGAAAGACAGCGCCTTCTTGTACCTTCTCGACCGAACCGCAGAACAGATCTGCGCAACGGATTCTCGTTAGCGTCAACCTCGAGCCAGCCGTCGCCGCCCACGCCGGCGAGCAGATGCGTCGAGGCGAGCAGCCCGATACCGCCGCCGAGATAATGCGGACAGAACGTCTTGCCGATTTCAGAATGTCGCGTGCTAGGGCCGTGCAAGCGCTGAGCCCACCCCATTTGGCGATGTCGGGCTGGACGACGCCGAGCACGTCTTCTTCGCTCGCGCCTCATCAGCGCGGCGAGCACCGCCTGTGACGCGTAGAGGCCGGTAACCAGGTCGGCGATGGAAGTGCCGACCTTCAGGGCCGTCCGGATCGCCCGTGATGTCCATGACGCCGGACTCGCCCTGCAGGATCAGGTCGTAGCCCGGCCGGTTCGCATCGGGACCGGTCCGGCCGAAGCCGGAAATGCTGCACTGAATGAGCTTGGGATTGTCGGCGCTCATCGCCGCATAGCAAAGGCCCCACTTGGCGAGCGTGCCTGGCCTGAAGTTGTCGATCACGACGTCGGCGGCCTTGGCGCGCGCGATTACCGCGTCCCGTCCCGCCGCCGACTTCAGATCGATTGCGCAGCTTCGCTTGTTGCGGTTGACCGAAAGGAAGTACGAGCTCTCTCCGTTGACGAACGGAGGGCCGTAACGGCGACTCTCGTCGCCGATACGGGGGTCTTCGATCTTCACTACGTCGGCACCGAGATCGCCGAGATGCATCGTGGCGAACGGGCCGGAGACGACGCGGCAGAGGTCCAGGACCTTGATGCCGTAGAGTGCTTCCGTACTAGACGATCGCATCCGCCAGATTCTTCATCGTTTCGACCGTGATGTCGGGCTTGTGGGGCGTCTCTTCGAACGGCCGGTTACGCCGGTTGATCATCGCCGTGCGCATGCCAGCCGACTTGGCGCCGATGACGTCGAAGGCGTGATTGGCAACGAACAGAACCTGATCCATCTTGAGACCGAGGATCTCGGCGGCCTTGGTGTAGGTCGCGCGATGCGGCTTGAAGGAATTCGCCTCGGCGACGGAGATCACGCCGTCGAACGGAACTTTGTGATACTGCTTGGCTGTCTCGAGCATGTCGCGATCGCCGTTGGAGAGCACGACCAGCTTGTACTTGGTCTGCAACTTGGCCAAAGCCGCCGGCACTTCCGGGAAGCACTCGAGCTTCTCGATCTCGCCGACGAGATACTTCACTTCATCCTTCGTGAACTTGATGCCGGCGCGGGCCATGACGGCCGACACGGCGCGGTGGCCGATCTCGCGATACGGCGTGTGCTCGCGATGGAGCAGCGCGTCGATCATCGAGTTTTCGAAGTGGGTGCGGCGCCACCAGGTGACGAAAGAGTTCGGATTGCCGGTCCAACCCTTCTCCTTGAGGAACGGCGTCGCGATCTTGACGAGGCCGCCCTGCATGTCGACGACGGTGCCGTACTGGTCGAACATGCAGACCTTCACGTTGTCCTTGATATTCTGGATCTCGCTCATCGCCTCTTCCCTTTGCTCGTTTGCGGAGTGGATGCTCCGATCTGATCGCATCCACTGTTATCTTTGAAATGGATTGTTCTTCTTCGCACATTCATCTCACGAATGTTGAGGCGTGCGTTTCTGCTCGTCAGGAACCCGGGGAAGTCCCGGGCCATCGCTGTTCGGCAGGCTTCGCTAGGCCACGATCCCGACGACCTTCCGGCCCGAAGCCGCGGTCGCATCGTCGGCCGGCGCGCTCGACGGCTTGCCGCTCACTACCTTGCCAACATTCAAATCGCGTCAATCAGGCTATGGCTGCGCCTTTAATGAGTACGCGTACGCACCAATCTCAGGAGTTAAGCAGTGGAGGCTTTGGAAAGCGGACGGGATCTAAAATCGGGCTCATTTCCTCGATTTTAGCATCGATCATTTTGAGAACGGTGGCCGGAACGACATCCCGCTCTGGGAGATGCCACCAATGGTCGGTTACCGACGACACAACTTCCTCGACGGCCGAGATGACCGCTGGTTCGGGTAACCGCGCGCGATTGGCGAACTGTCGCCAGCGGTCCGGAGTAAGCGCTTTGAAGGACTTCTCTCCTCCCAGGGAGAGCGCCATATCGTCTTTTGGAAAATAAGCCGTGGTCGACAGGACGTCGTATACGGGGGCGATGGCCGGAGTGCCGCCGTCACCCGGGTAGATCGTGGACCAATTCTTCAAGTGCATGTCGCCGTTGCCGACAAGCGCAGCAAGGGCCAGTCGGCGAACGAATTCGAGTGCGGCGTCCGTCGAAACTGCCACGTTCAGCGCGGAGGCGATGTCGTGGTAGGATGCGTCGTCGTATTTTTTAGAGGGCTGCCGGCCAAAGATCTGAGCGAAGTCTTCAATGTGAATTCGAGTGCCTTTGGGCCCCCGGTCGAAACGCTTCACGAGCAAGATCTTGCCGGTCGACAGAGTATTGAATTCTACGGGAATTCCCTCGAAATCGGAGCTCTCTACAAGTTCGCGTTCGGGCACATCCATCCCTAGAATTTCGGACAGTGCCAAAATGGCGAACTCGTTTTCCGACAATCCCACAAGGTTGGAAGGGAATTTTGCGATGTACTGACCTTGCTCGTCGCCGATGGGCAGAGTCAGTCCGCCACCCTTGCCTGTGTTCTTCATCACAGAGAGCTTCATCTGAACTCCCGCGAGGGAAAACCGCGCTTTGATCTCACGTGGATTTTCTTGAACCGAAATCGTGGTGCTGCCGTCGCTCGGCACGAGGCGCGCCGCACCTGGGAGGTCCTCGCCAAGCGCCGCTAGGAGGTCGAAATCGTTTCCTTGCCTCACTGCTCCTGCGTGGTGTTTTTCCATCGCCTCGCGAAGCCTGTCCTCGGGCAACATGTTCGCAAAGAGCGCGGGCAATATGTGTGCTGCTGGCCTCGGATCCTTACGAAGGCCACCATCAGCGGAGCGAAGCGAAAGACTCAATATCGGGGGCCGCGCCATAGCTCGATAGGCTGGATCGAGACTAAACGCATTGAAATCGCCCGGCGTACGCACGACCGTTCCAACCTTGAGTTCTTGTAGGAACACGTCCAGCGACTGAATGGTGTTAGGGGCGCGGACCCGGGTGCTCATCATCATCGTCCATTTGGGTCGTGAATGCCGGTCGATCTTCGTCTTCGGATGGGCGAAGGAGTGCGTTGACGCCGGGCACCATTGCCTGTGGGATCAGCATTAGCTCCATGCCGAGCGCGCGCGCGACGTTAATCAGCGTGGTCGCCCGTGCAGCGGCGTCGCCCCGCTCGATATCGCGGTATCGCGGTCGAGAAATGCCCGCGCGTTCGGCCACCTGCTCTTGGGTTAGGCCCGCCTGCTTTCTCGCGTCCCGAAGGAGCCGTCCTAGCTGTTGAGTTGCTTCCGAGTTCCGTTGCATGATCTGTTTTGGTATCTTCTGGTGGTAGAAAGAAACGCAAAGGTATCATTTTTAGTCTACTCCGTCAAGAATATGATCTGTTTCCATATCATTTATTGAAGGAATGATCCTTAAACATATCTTTCAAGCGAGGCGGCGATGCCGGTCGACACTCGTTTCAATCCCGATCAGACAGCCGTTTTCGTTACCCGCCTTCGCGCATGACGATCTTTTCGACAGCATCAGCGGACACCGAAAAGTGGCGATGCAAGCGGGTCTGTTGGCTCATGACCCTGGAAGTATGATGCTCCCATAAACGCCAGGAGATCCCTGGCTCTGGGAGTTCGAGACCTCCAAGGCCGAAGCTGCAATTGAGTCGCGACATGCAAAATCTTCATCGGGCAATTTACGCGTAACTTCACGAAAGCAGCGCTTACCACCAGGCTGGGAGGTCGCATGCCGTTCGGTCCCGTCATGAACGTCTTCGATATCGTCAACGACCCACACTTTAATGCCCGTGACATGATTGTAGAAGTCGACCATCCTGGTAGCGAAGCCGGAACAGCGGTGAAGATGACGGGAACGCCAGGAACTATCGTCGGGCGAAGTCCGTTTCTGGGAGAACACACTGCAGAAGAGCTGCGTGCGGCGGGCATGGACGAGCAACGCATCCAGTCTCTGCTCGACCGAAAAGTCGCGCTCACAGAAAACGAAAAGCCCGTTGAAGAGGTCGCGCTGGCTTCAATGCCAGGTGCGACCTAGGCTTGGGAGCCCAACGCCTTAAGGACGGACAGGCATTCCGACTTCATGTTTTCCATGATGTCGCGGATTGGCCGTTCGTCCTTGATGCGCCCGACGATCTGGCCGGACATATAACCCATATAATCAGCCGCGTCGGCCAGTTCGAGCCGCTTCAGAGCGGGCGCCACCAGCAGCTTTTGCCCCGCCAATGGCAGCGGTTGCGGCGCGCCCGGAGCGTCCCAGGCGTCTGTCCATTTGCTGCGCAAGCCTCGAAGCGGCTTGCCTGTATCGTATTTGCGTTGGATGGCATCCTGTGAACGCGCCGCAATGAACCGCTTACGCATACCAGGAGAGAGTTCACTCTGAGACGAGCCGAGCCAGATCGTACCGCACCATACGCCTTCGGCTCCTAGAGCGAACGCAGCTGCAATATGACGACCGCTGCCCACGCCTCCGGCGGCTAGCACCGGAACGGGAGACACCTCTTCGACGACTTCAGGCCACAGCACCATGGACGAGATCGTGCCGGTGTGCCCACCCGCTTCGCTTCCTTGCGCGACGATCAGATCGACGCCCGCCTGCACATGCTTGCGTGCGTGCTCAGCACTTCCCGCCATTGCACCCACGGTGATACCGCGGCTGTGGAGTTTCTCGACCACATAGGCCGGTGGCGCCCCCATCGCGCTCAAGACAAATTTGGCTTGGGGATGCTTGACGACGATTTCAAGCACCTCGAGGACGCCCTCTTCCGTATGCCCGTGGCCGGGCGGTTTCTCACGGAGCATTTCGGCTTCAACCTCTGGTGGAAGCGGAGGAATGCCGGCATCGTCCAAGACTTTCTCGACGAACTCGATGTGCTCTCGAGGGAGGGCTTTGAGCCGGTCCGATAGGGGAACAACTTCGCCCACCTTGTTGGCGAAGAGAACATCGATGCAATACGGCCGCCCGCGCGTCTTCTCATCCATATCAGTGAGAATCCGCTCAAGCTCGTCTGGCTGATAATAGCTGGCCGCCAGTGCACCCATGCCGCCGGCATTGGTCACCTCAATCGCGACTTCCGGCTTGTGGGTGAAGCCAAAGATCGGGACTTCTATCCCGAACATGTCGGTAACGCGGTTGCGCATGAGAGTTACCATCCGGGCTGGAGAAATTACTTAGTTTTGACCGAATTTCGGCTTTCGTTTCTCCTTGAACGACATCGTCGCCTCCTTGTGGTCGGCGGTCTCGAACGTCACCTGTTCAAGCGCCATCGACGCCTCGAGCAGCATGTTCACCCGATCCTTGACGATCTGGTTGATCGACAGCTTGGTCCAGCGAAT
>NZ_JAFCKQ010000083.1 GCF_018130215.1 Bradyrhizobium jicamae | reverse complement strand
TATGATTCAAGATGCTGGCTGGGCTGGAGGCCAGCATCCGATGGTCCGACCAATTTCCAATGATCTGCGTAAGCGGGCGGTTGCGGCAGTTGCGAAGGGCGGGAGCTGCCGCTCGGTGGCATTGCGGTTTGGGGTTGCGGTGTCGTCAGTTGTCAAGTGGTCGCAGCGTTATCGAGCGACCGGCTCGGTAGCGCCCGGCAAGATGGGCGGCCATCGCAAGCCTGTACTTGATCCGCATCGCGCCTTCATCATGGAACGGATCGGTCAGACGCCGCATTTGACGCTTCACGCCCTCAAGGACGAGCTCGCCGCGCGCGGGATCAAGGTCTCCCACAATGCGGTTTGGCTGTTTCTACGGCGTGAAAGGCTGCGGTTCAAAAAAAACACTGCTCGCCCTCGAGCGAGCTCGCTCCGACATCTCGCGTAGACGCCAGCGCTGGCGTTCATGGCAGGCCAACCTCGATCCCCGACACCTGGTCTTTATCGACGAGACCTGGATCAAGACCAACATGGCCCCACTGCGCGGATGGGGGCCAAAAGGCGAGCGCGTGCGCAGCTTCACGCCACATGGTCATTGGCGGACGCTGACATTCCTTGGCGCCTTGCGCTGTGACCGCCTCACTGCACCTTGCCTGTTCGACGGTCCAATCAACGGCGAATGCTTCCGCGCCTACGTTCAGCAGATTCTCGTTCCGCAGCTCCAGCCTGGCGACATCGTCATCATGGACATGTGTGGACGCCCCCGGTGATGCAAGAAGATTCTTTTCAAAGAGCGCAGAGCGTGGTCGGGTGCTGACATGTGTCCGGCCAGCCGGCGAGGAGGCGCCTAACCGCTGCCGGTGCGATCGTCGGCGGTAAGAACGTTGTGGAAACGCAGAGGATCGCGCGGGGCAGCAACGCCGCGGTGAGAGACGATGCGTCGGAAGGCCCTCCGGCCCCGCGCTAACGACAGGCTGCGCGCAACCAGAGTCGTGCGCAACCGTGCTTGTGGAAAAATACCGCCTCAGCAGCCGGGCAAGCGCCGCCAGCCGACGCTCCAAATATTCCGGGCCGAGAACCGGGGCCTTCCTCATTCCAGCTCTACGCTGTCAGACCAACCCTGGGCAGGGATTGCCTGACGTGACGGACCGTAGCTGCGATTGCTGAACGCCATCTTGATGCTCCCGGGCGCTCCTCGCATCTAAAAGACAAGGCCCCGACGCAGGGGACGCGCGCGCCGAGGCCCTGAATAATCCAGCCGGAATTGCTCCGCGAACTGGATGACACGTCGAGCTATTAGGCGGTCGGAAAGCGTCGGGGATGAAGGCGCGGCGCTGGTTTGCTTGCAAATTTCCAATCCCTCGGGGTCAGGGACGACGCGAGCTACTGCGCGTCGTGGGTGCGGATGACTAAGGCGCATCTCCATGGATTCAGATGCTACCACCGGCATGGGCACCAAATCACGGCGAGCACCTATTCGGCGCCACCGTCCAGCACCTCGCCGAACGGGCCACGGATGCGCGCAGAGAGGCAAACGTCATAGCCTGCCAAGCTTGGATCGCCCGCATGCAAAACGACGCCTCAGATGACCCAACCGAGTGACGGCCTCTCCGGATCAGGCCCCTATCAGACAGGCCGCACGTGTTGTCGCGTTGGCATGCCGGATCGGCACAATCGCCTGATATTCGGAGCAATTATACCAAGCCATCACTTGTTCTGGACTGTCAAACTCGATGACGATGACACGGTTGGCGAATCCTCCGCCTTCGATCGCCTGAGGCTGGCCACCTCGTACCAGAAAGCGTCCGCCAAACTTTTCGACGGTCGGAAGCACTCGCGTGCGATAAGCTTCGTAAGCTTCTGTGTTTGCAACGTCGACTTCACTCAGAAAATAGCCCTTTGGCATGTCGCCCTCCCTTCTCCTGGAGCCTCAAATTCTAGCATAGCGGACGAGGTCGGACTGACGGCCGAGGGGGGTTGACCCCGCTGCGGATATCGGCCCAATCGACAGCTATTAGCACGCCCGTTACGCTTCGAACAAAGCCGCCGCCACGCCAGCGCTTGGAATCACTTGAGCGGTTTGGACACGGGGGATCTGCTCGATGCGGAACTGCCGCTGGAGCGGTACATGCGTTGCATGGACTGCTCGCGGCGGACCGGGCATGCGTTCAAGCGGAGCCACCTGGTTGCGCTGCGGACCAACAAGATTTCGGCGATGAACCCGCCGTCGGTGTGGTGGCCGGGAGCGAGGTGACCATCAGTTCGGGCCTTGGGCAGCTAAACTTGTCGCCATATGGAAGCAGGATAGAAGCAGTCAGCAATCGCTCAACACGACGCAAATGATCCATTTCGGACATTGGCACTCACCGGCCAGCGACCTACAATAGTCGGCAATTCGATAACGGGTTTTCCGATCTGGGGGCTCGAATGAGCAATGATCGGGTACGGCGGCGACTGGCAGCGGTTCTTGCAGCGGATGTCGTCGGCTATAGCCGGCTTATGGGCCGCGACGAAGAGGGCACGCTCGCTCGGCTCAAGGCTCTTAGAAGCACTTTGGTTGACCCGAAAATCGTCGAGCGTGGCGGCCGGATCGTGAAGACGACGGGCGATGGCATGCTTGTAGAGTTCCCAAGCATCGTGGACGCTTTGTGCTGCGCTGTCGAAGTTCAGCGTGCAATGGCCGAGCAGAATGCTGAAGTACCGCAAGAGAGCCGGATCGAATTCCGGGTCGGCGTCAATCTCGGCGACATCATCACCGACGGCGAGGACATCCACGGCGACGGCGTGAACATTGCTGCTCGGCTTGAATCCCTCGCTGAGCCTGGCGGTGTCTGCGTCTCCCAGACTGTCGTCAATCACGTCCGCGGGAAGGTGCCTTTCGATGTTAGGGACGGAGGGGAGCAGGTCCTAAAAAACATTGCCCGACCTGTTCATGTCTTTCATATCATCACCGCCGCCAGTCGGCGGGACATCGGATCGGAAGCCACAACCTCGACGCCGGCGCTACCGGACAAACCATCGATTGCCGTCCTGCCATTTCAGAACATGTCCGGCGATCCCGAGCAAGACTATTTTGCCGATGGAATGGTTGAGGAGATCATCACGGCGCTTAGTCGGATCAAATGGCTCTTCGTCATCGCTCGAAATTCGAGCTTTACGTACAAGGGCCGAACGGTCGACGTGAAGCAGGTTGGGCGCGAACTCGGCGTCCGATACGTTCTCGAAGGGTCTATCCGCAAGGCAGGCAATCGAGTCCGCATTACAGGACAGCTCATCGATGCCATCTCTGGCGTCCATCTCTGGGCCGAGCATTTCGATGGCTTACTGGAAGATGTCTTCGACCTTCAGGACAAGGTGGCGATCAGTGTTTCCGGCGTCATTGAGCCGACATTGCAGGCGGCCGAGATACGGCGATCGGAAAACCGGCCGACGAATGATCTGGCCGCCTATGATTTGTACTTGCGTTCTGTAGCACTTACTTTTGCGTGGGAACGGACTTCAGTCATTCGCGCCGTCGATCTCCTAGAGCAGGCGATCAAGCGCGATCCCGATTACGGGCCCGCTCTTGCGTTGGAAGCGATGTGCTACCAAAACCTGCACATCAACGGATGGAGCACGAATCAGGAAGAAGATCGCCAGCTGAGCATTGATTTTGCTCGGCGAGCCGTTCGAGTTGCCGGCGACGACCCCATTGTTCTCAGTACTGCGGCCCACGCACTCGGTTACTTTGAGGAGAATATCCATCCAGCCATTGCCTTGATTGACCGCGCGCTAGAACTCAACCCAAGCTCAGCTACCTCCTGGTACCGGAGCGGTACGCTCAGGCTTTGGGCCGGGCAGCCCGAACTCGCGATCCAGCACTTCGAAGCCAGTTTGCGTCTTAACCCGCGCCGCGGCGGGCCGGGCCTTTTTGGAATCGGCCTCGGTCACTTTTTTGCCCGGCGTTTCGACATAGCGGCAGAACTGTTGCTACAATCGCTGCAGGTGAATCCGAATTGGGCACCTACCTATCGTTTTCTCGCGTCTTGCTACGCTCACATGGGACGGTTGGATGAGGCGCGCAAAATGGTCGAGTGCCTGCGAACCATTACGCCCATCGTGGTGCCGAGCGTAGCGTCACATTGGCGTCGCCCGGAGGATCGGGCGCTGTACTTCGACGGCCTGCGCCTCGCCGTTGGCGAATAACCCCACATTAGACGTCACGAGAAGCGATGAGTGTAGGAGAACTTTCAACGCCTGGCATCCTCTGGCGCCGAATATCGGACAATCATCGAACGGTAGATGGGACGCCTCGCGGATCGATGGCGCGGTTCGAGGTGACGTAGTCGATTTCGCCGCGCGTAATGCCGATGTCCTGAAGCTCCCGATCATCCAGCCCGCACAAATCGGTGCGTAGCCTCTCGCATTTGCGCCATTCTCGAAACAGTACCCAACATCTCTTGAAGAGGCTAAACGTCTGCCGCGTCGATCCGGTTGTCTGTGCGAAACCCGTCCTGATGAACGTCGTGCTCATTATAGCAACTCCTTGACGAACTTATTTTGACCTCACTATCTCGGGACCCTCCACGGCAAGCGCGATCCTGCCACTACAATTGAGCCGGAAGCGGACGCGCGGCAGCAGCGATACCCATCGCACCACCGGGGTTCATGGCGTCAACCATTGCCGTCGGAATGAGAATTGTGGCACCGCGCTCCTTGGTCGTTTCATAAATGATATTCATGGCGCGCAGCTGCATCGCAGCTGGAGTACGAGCATAGATGTCCGCCGCTTCTACGAACTTGAGCGCTATCTCCTGTTCGGCTTGGCCGAGTAAAACGCGCGCAAGTCGCTCGCGCTCGGCTTGCGCCTGTCGGCTCATCGCGTCTTGCAATGCAGGCGGCACACCAATGTCCCTGATTTCAACTGAAAGTACCGCCACGCCCCAATCTGCGGTCTTGCGACCGATTTCTTCACGCAAAAGCTCATCGCCCTGCTTGCGCTCGGACAACAAGTTCGACAGCAAGGACGACCCGACCATTTCCCGAAGTGAGGTCTGTGCGACCTGCGTAATCGCCTGTCGATAGTTCGTGATTTCGAGCGCGGCTCGCTGCGGATCGTGGATTTGCCAGAATATCACCGCATCGATATTCACCGGCACGGTATCTTTGCTGAGCGCCTTTTCCGCGTTGATCTCCGTGGTCTGGATACGTTGATCGAGCCAGGACGCGACCGTATCGATAAACGGCACAATCACGAACAGGCCGGGCCCGCGAATGGCGGACAGTTTTCCCAACCGGAGAACGACGGCGCGCTCCCACTGATCAGCAACCTTGATCGCTTGAGGTATCAGGATCGCGACGATGACCAGAACCGCAGCAAGGACATAACCGCCGCGCGAGGTGGTGTCGTAGGAGAACCAGCTGGTCGTGACGGCAAGTGCGAGGGCGACACCGGCAAGTGTGATGGCGAGCTGGTTGGCACCTTTTGCACCAAAATAGCTGTTCATGACGACTATTCCTTTTGCTTTGTGAGGGCCTTTATTCGATCCGCCAGGGCAGTCGGGTCGATCCCCGCTGCGACGGCCGTGGCGAGGGTCTGTTTCGCGAGAGCGTCGATCTGCGATGCCTGCGCGCGCGCTCCCATTGGCGGTGGAGGCTGGGCTACGAAGCTTCCGCGACCCCTGACCAGCGTGATCGCGCCCATCCGCTCCAGTTCGTCGTAAGCGTGCCGGACCGTGTTGAGGTCGATTTTCAAAGCCACCGCCACTTCGCGCATGGTTGGCATCTGGTCGCCGCTCGCGAGCACGCCCGCGCCCAGGGTTCGCAGGATCTGTTCACGCAACTGGACGTAGATGGGAACGCCCGAATTATCGAGACGAAGCGATTTAAATAGTGTATGCATTGACTAGTACAGTATACATACGGTACTATGCTGTCAACGCTAACGCACGGGCCCTTTGGATCAATGGCCGCTCCAAGCTTTTGGAGAACTCTGGTGCGGCGAACGAAGTCCATCGGACTGGCGGCGCGCGCCTCTCGTCTTGGCCGTTTCGGACGTGCTGAGCACGCAAGAATGGCGAAGCGAAGAGCTTTGATCCAGGGAGACAATCACTGCGAGGAGGTCGCAATGTCTATTAGCAGAGCTATATACTGTTCTCTTCTTGCTTTGATTTCTACATCGACCCTGAACGCCACGACCACCATAGCGGATGAAATCAAGCGAATATCTGTCAACGGCTACGAGCTTGCCTATGTCGAGCAGGGTCAGGGCGAGCCGGTCATCTTTGTTCATGGTGGTTTGCAAGATTATCGCATGTGGAGCGAACAGCTTCCGAAATTTGCGGCCCACTATCGTGCCATAGCCTACAGTCGCCGGAACAACTATCCAAACGTGGTGAGCCCGGAAGGAACGCCGGACAGCGCGGCGGATGTGCACGGTGAAGATCTCGCCGCTTTCGCGCGCGCATTCGGCTTCTCCAAGATCAGGGTCATAGCGCATTCGTCAGGTGCACACGCCGCGCTTTTTTTCGCCGCGACACACCCAGATATGGTTGTCAGCCTGGCGCTGAATGAGCCGCCCGCAATGGGCATACTCAGCGGCGTGCCCAACAGCACGGACATTTTGAAGGAGTTTGTTAAAAAGCAGGCGCCCGCTAGAGAGGCCTTCAAGGCCGGCGATGTGCAACGAGGCATCCCTATGATCGTAGATGGCATCGGCGGTCCGGGAGCCTACGGACGCCGGTCGGACGCTCACAAGAAGATGAACTTCGACAACGTCGCTTCGTATCAGGCGGATGCGACCACGAAACGGCCGCGACCGGTTTTCACCTGCGACATGGCCAAAACGATCACCGCCCCCACGCTCTTATCGAATGCCGAACGAAGCCCTCCTGTGTTTCATCTGGTCATAGATCAGTTAGAACGTTGCTTGCCCAATCGCGAGAGAGTTGAGATCGCTGCAAGTTCGCATACCGTTCCATGGGAAAATCCCGACGCCTACGATCAAGCTGTCCTTGACTTCATGGAGAAACACTAGCGGCGCGTTTGCCCTGTTGCAGTGCGCCTGTAAGAATTGTTCGATCAAACTCCAGTGCACGCCCGGGTCAGAGCGACGGATCACGCGATGGGAGCACGAGGATCTCTCGACGCCGTGCGGCAGCGGCTCGATGCGAACCCGCTCGCTATGCGCCCTTCGTCGCGAGACTGTCGAGCATCCATTCGGCACGATGAAGGCACGCATGGGGGCGACGCACTTCCTGACCAAACCTCTCCCAAAGGTAGCCGCCGAGATGGCCCTCTCGATTCTGGCCTATAATCTGACCCGAGCAATGAATATCAGAATATCCTCGGGATCAGGCCATTTATCGCCGCGATCGCGGCCTGACGCCGGCCCAGTTTTGGCTTCAAGACTGCCGGCCCTGTAAGGCCGTTTTTACACGCCCAAGACCCATTGCGGACATGGCCCTTGCCAGAGCCGTGCCGCTGGCGTGAAATGGAACTCGTTCCACTTTCGCCGGAGGCTCTCGATGGATGACGGGGGTTTTGATCAAGAAGGATGGCTCGCCCGCATTGGCTACTCCGGGGGGCGTGCCTCGACGCTGGAGACATTGCGAGGTCTGGTTTTTGCCCACGCACATGCCATCTCGTATGAGAGCCTGGACATCATGCTCGGCCGCATCCCCAAGCTCGACGTGGCGTCGCTTCAGAAGAAAATGATCGACGGCGGTCGGGGCGGTTACTGCTTTGAGCAGAACATGCTGTTTCGGGCCGGTCTGCGTTCGCTGGGATATCAGCTCACAAGTCTGCAGGGGCGGGTGGTCCGGGGCCTCGATATCGATGCGCCCCGGCCCGCGATCCATATGCTTCTCATCGTCCATCTGCCCGAAGGGGACTATCTGGCGGATGTGGGGTTCGGGAATCTTGCCCCGACCGCTCCTCTCCTCTTCAAGCCTGGTATCGAACAGGAAACGCCTCACGAGACGATGCGGTTCATTGATGTCGGCGGCGAGCTCACTTTGCAATCGAAGCTCGGAGATGAATGGGCTCACGTCTATCGCGTGATTCCTTATCCCCGTTACGACGGCGAATACGAAATCACGAACTGGTTTACGAGCACGCACCCCGATGCGCCGTACCACAGTAACATGATTGCCGCCCGTCCGGGACCGAACCGAACGCGCATTACGATGTTCAACGCCCGCGTGACCGTGCGGTATCCCGATGGGCGTGCTGAGCGACGGACACTGAATGGCAACAAAGAGTATCGCCACGTCGTGCGAGAAGAGTTCGGGCTGAACGTATCTCAGGAGGACCTTGCCGCAATGCTGGAAGTCGTTGAGCAGCGTGGTGCAAAAGGGGCGCCGCATCCATTCTTTTCCTAACGATTGCACGAAGCCGCTGCGGGCCAAGTCTGCTTCTGGCCCGTTCTCGGAAGTCCGATAACGTCTGCCTTCGCGCCGCTGTTGGGGGACAAGCGAAACAGACGCGCGTGCTCCTAGCGGCAGATTTTATGATGGGGTTGTCTAATCGCTGCTGAAAGGTCAAGCATATAATCTTGTTGAAGTGCTTGCCGGGTGCACGGTTGTCTTCGCGGTCGACAGTAGCCGCCGCATGATGGAGCTTCGCGGGTCGAGCCTTCAATGTGGACGACGCACTTTGTTGAGTGAGCGGTGCAACCAAATCAGCGGAATGGCTCGGCTCGCGTCCCAGCAAGGGAACACCTCAAGCGTTCAGCTTCAGAACGCTAATCGGATTCATGCCACGGCTCCGGCTGTCGGATTGAACAGCTCGCCAGTCTTAAGCATTGTATGCATTATCACTGCTAGCTTGCGCGCCACAGCCACGGCAGCTCTTTTGAAGCCGTTCTTTCCCGGAGCTGCAAACCCCACGTGCGCAACGTGCTTTCGCTTGAGCTGCGCGTGAGAATGACCGTCGCTGCTTCGTACAGAAGCCCTCGCAAATGACGGTCGCCACATCGGGATATATGGCCGTCATAATCGACTTCCTCGGATCGATAGCGGCGCGTCGTCAGGCCGATCCACGCACCAACAAATCGGGATTTCTTAAAGTTGTCCGGCTCCTCAATGGCCGTGGCAAAGGCGGTTGCGGTGATCACACCGATGCCGGGAATGGACATCAGGATCCGGCAAGCCTGGCTCTGTCGCGCGTCGCGGACCAACTGGCGTCCGAGTTCGGCGGCGCGGATGCCACGCCAGGCTTCCAACATCGGAAGCACGATCGATGCAAGTCCGTCTTGATCGCTTGATCGGCAAGAAGGCTCCGGACGTTCTTCTCGAAGGTGCTTCCCTTTCCGGCTGTAACGACCAGACCGAAGGTTTTCATGACACCGCGGATCTGGTTGGAAAGCTCGGTAGAAATTCGGACGAGCCGCATGCGCGCCGCCACTAGAAAACGCGACCGAAAGGCTGGATCAGCGCGTCTGCTGCCGTAGGCCCGATCGATGACAAGGCCGCTCAACAGGAAGAACAAATCCGACTGCCAAATAGCCATGCGGAGCCAACCAGTTGAGGTGAAGGGGTGCGCAGATGTGAAACAGACGGTGATCGCAGCTGATGAGCATCAAGGATCGCAAAATGACGATCAGCGGTAGTTGGCATGTGCGCGTCCAGCTAGCTTCGGGGAAGCCTGTGCGGCAAGGAGATCAAGCTGTCTTACAATCGCGCTAGCGTTTTTTAACCGCTTCGCCCCGTTTTCCGTTTCTTGCTGATGGTCACAAGAGGCACGCCAGCAGCGGCTGCCACCTATTTTGAGCTGATTTTCAACCCGCCGTGCGGCGGTCGCCTCGGTCGGGTGAACGTCTGCCGCTGCCAGCAGATACTCGCCGGCTTATTCGTCGGGATTTTCCTTTGCCGACTTTCGAAGACGTACACCCGGTCCGCCGCCGTTCTCGTCGATGAACTCCACGCCGGCGGACTCCAATGCGCTGCGAATTGCCAAGTTGTTTGCCGCTGTCAGCGAGGTCTCCGCAATCGACAACTCGGCTCTTCGAATGGTCGTCAGGCCAACTGACGAAGTCCGGGCAAGGTCTTCTGCGCTCCAGCGGATCAGCGCCCTAGCGGCGCGAATCTGAGCGCTCGTCAGCGATTTTTTTGTTGAACTATTCATCTCGTATGGTATTTTTCATTCCTTATAGATTTAAAAGTTCCACGTATTCGATTTTTGGAACGGCGCTTGAGGAGAAGGCCATGATTCCTACCGTTTGCCTAGAATCCAAACGTAGCCCCCGCCGCTCATTCATCGGCGGCTCCGATGCCCGGATCATCATGGGAGATGACGAGGCGGCTCTGGCCCGGCTGTGGAAAGAAAAACGCGGCGAGACCGAGCCGGAGGATCTTTCCAGTAGCCTCATCGTCCAGCTCGGCACCGTAACGGAGCAGCTGAACCGAGCCTGGTACGAAAGGAACGCCGGCCATCTCGTTACCGACGTCCAGCGGCGGGTTTTCCACGCGGTTCACCGCTGGATGGCCGCCACCCTAGACGGTCGCATCGAGGCCACCGGTGCTGTGTTTGAAGCCAAATTCATGCTGCCATGGAATTTTTCAGAAGAGGGCGCAGCAGAAAAGCACATGGCCCAGCTGCAGCATAACATGTGGGTGACCGCGGCACGGACGGCAGTGCTGTCGATCATCACCGGCGGCGGCAAATGGGTGCAAATCACCATTCCGGCCGACCCTCTGTACCAGCACCTGCTGCTCACGGCTGAGAAGAAGTTCTGGCGATGTGTGCGAACCGGCGAACCGCCTCAGCTGTTTGGGGTTGAACCGCCGCGGCCCAGAATTGAGGCGGTCCGAACGGTCGACATGAGCGGCTCCAATGCCTGGGCGGAATTTGCCTCCCTTTTCCGATTGACCCGCCCTGCGGCGCTCGACCATGACCGGGCCAGGGCCGAGTTGAAGGCACTGCTGCCCGAGGACGCCAAGGAAGCCTTAGGACACGGGGTAAAGGCCAAGCGATCCAAGTCCGGCGCGATCAGCTTTGAGGTTCTGGATCTGGAGACCGGCCGTGCAGCGCTCCAGCACTAGCATCGGGGCGATTGCGGCGGCGCTTGCCAAGGCCCAGGCCGAGATCGCCAACCCGGAAAAGTCCCTCACTGCGACGATCGCTTCGCCCTTTCCGCGCGAGGGCAGCCGGACGTTTCGGTATGCGCCCTTGTCGGCCGGGCTCGATCTTGTCCGCAAGTGTCTCGGCAAACACGAGATCGCCACGGTGCAGGCAACCGCCCTGGATAGCGACAGTGGGCTGATCAGGCTGACCACCACCCTCTTCCACGCCTCCGGCGAATGGGTGTCCTCGGATTGGCCGGTCTGTCCGGTCAGCGAGACCGCGGCACCACACCGGCTGGGAGCCGCCCTCACCTATGCCCGGCGATATGCCCTGTTCACTCTGGTCGGGATTGCCGGCGAGGATGACCTTGATGCGCCCGACCTGCCTTCGGCGGAGTTGTCTCCAGGGCCAGCAAAGGACGCCTCTGGAGGCCAACAAGGCCCAGCCGAGCCGCATGAGCCCACAACAACAGCGGCCATGGGCAAGGCTCTGAGCGCGTCCAACGGACGATCTCGAGCCGAGCGCCCGAGGCCATCAGGGCTGTTGCCGGATGTCTCCAAGCGGCTTCGGCAACTGCTGATCGCGGAGCTTGATCAGCTCGAAAAGCTAGAAACTCTTGCTGCCTGGGCGCACCGCGCCCTCCCGCTCAAGAACCAACTCACCGCGACTGATGCCTCGACCGTTGAAACCGCGTTTGCGGCCAGGCTTGCCAGTATCGGCGAAGCTGTGTCGGTTTCCGTCCCCGATGACAATGGGAATGGTCACGGGCAGTCACCGCCGAGCGACCAGGCCTCGAAACAGGTCACGGTCATCGCCAAACCGGCGCGTGAGCACGATCGTACGCACCTGAAATTTGTGGCCTCTCAGCCCTGTCTCATCTGCGCCCGAACGCCGTCGGATCCGCACCACATCAAGTTTGCCGAACAGCGGGCGATGGGACGAAAGGTTAGCGACAGGTTCACCGTTCCGCTCTGCCGGCTGCATCATCGTGAGCTGCACCGACGGGGCAACGAGCGCGCATGGTGGGCAAACGTGCGCATCAATCCGTTGCTGGTCGCAGCAGATTTCTGGGCCATGACACATGAGGGCCTCGGCCACGGCCGATAACGATATTTCCGATCATACTGAGATCAATGGACGACGTTTTGCCAGGTCGCAAATCGACGAAACGAAGCCAATTTTCCACCCGGAGGCAGAATGACTTCCTTTCGGCAAATTGAGGCCAACCGCCGCAACGCGCGGCTCAGCACCGGACCCATCACTGAAGAGGGAAAAAGGAGATCACGGCAGAACGCGGTGCGACATGGACTGACGGCGGAAACCGTGATCGATATTTTGGAAGACGCCGAAGAATATGCGGCGTTCGAGATGGCCGTCACCGCGGACTATGATGCGCAATCGGCAGTCGAGAGAGAGCTGGTCCTCAGATTGGCAAGTCTGTTGTGGCGGCTGCGCCGCGCCACTGCCATCGAGAGTGGTCTCTTCAAGATCCAGGCGAAACAGCTGCTCAAATTTCGGCCAGGACGACGGGACCGCCTGAGCCGTCAGAAGATCATCGACGTCATGTATCAAAACGCAGTCCTGAGCGAGGGTAAACCGCACCGGGATCGAGACGAGTGGCCCCACGAGACCGCAGATTCCGATCTAATCAGCGAACCAACCGACCAGTTCGGCGATGTTACGCTATCTTTTGTTCGCCTGACCAACCTGCCGACCTATCCGCTCGACCGCTTGAGCCGCTACGAGGGAACGCTTTGGCGGCAAGCGTGTCAGATCCTGTTCGCGCTTCAGTGCCTCGGTCGACGAAAACCCTGGGGAATCATGAGAGGTCGAGCACAACGGCGCCTCTGACTGTGCGACCGATGGCCTCTAGTCATCTCGCTTAGGTCGGGAGGCTCCCTGACTGTCAGGTCGCGTGTCTGGCTCCGCCCCTGAAGGCGGGCGTCTCAGATTATGAGAACGCGTCATAGATAGTCACCATCTGGCTTGACCAATTAGTGGTTTATGACATCCGACGCGACCCGAGCACTAGCGGCTCAGGCCCACAGAAGATCACCGTCGGCGACATGCGCGAGATGGGCGTCCGCAGCGTCCTGGTCTATTGTGCGTATTTCGCAAACACGGGACAGTGGTTTCGCTAACTGACGGACAGCAGTTTCGCTAAATCGCGGACAGCGTGGCGGCGCTGGCTTTTGGT
>NZ_JAFCKQ010000082.1 GCF_018130215.1 Bradyrhizobium jicamae | reverse complement strand
TTTGCGATGTTCCTGCAGAAAGGAATTAAGTGCCGGCGCCGCTTCGACCTTCCTGATGTTGGTCTTGCGGCAAGTGCAGCCTACCTGCCCCTAGGTCGAGGTATTATTTTGACTCCAACAATGGAGTTCCGCGTATGCCCTCGCCATCGATCATCCCGAACGATCGGCTCGACAAGGATTTCTACCTGGTCCTGGAAGACTTCAGAAGCGGCGCCGCCTTCCGCGAGACCGACGAGGGCGTCGATCATCGCACGCTGATCGCCGACCTACTGACAGGTCAATACGATCAGGTGCTCCGCGTCGTCGCCTTCAATCCGGCCGAGGGCTGGTCGCGTGATGTCTCCGCCGACATTGCTTACGAACTGGAGCATGCGATCGCCGTGCAGGACATCGAGATATCCGAGGCGCTGCGCGACTTTATCGAAGCCAATATAGGACGCCCGATCGGGGCGCAGCTTCCGCTGGATCTCTAGACCTCGCGCCACTGATCGGGCCTCGCTTTGTCGTTGAGGTATCTGATTCGCGCCACGAGCGGCGTGCGATTGTGCTCCCTCGCCCACTTGATCGCCGCCTCCTGCGTCGGAAACGTCGCGAGCGGCTTATCGGTAAGGGTCTCGACAACGAATTCCTCGATAGGCTCGCCTTCTTTTCTTCCCTTCGGCCGCGGCTCGACAAACACAACGGACATGAACGCCTCCTCTAACGGTGTCGGTCTGAAACGTTGCGATTTTCGCGCTGTTCCTAACGCGGCCGACTCGCTTTTCCCGCTGGCGCGCCTAGATACCGCCCATGCGCAAACCCCTTGAACTCTGTAAGCCGGTGGCCAAGCAGGTCGTGCCGACCGGCCCCGATTGGATCCACGAGATCAAATACGACGGCTACCGCGGTCGCGTGATCCGTGACGGCAAAGACGTGAAGGTGCTCTCGCGATCGGGGCTCGACTGGACCTGGCGCTACCCCTCGAGGCGGCCTCCATGATCCGAGCGTCGCGCTTCGAGATCGACGGCGAGATCTGCGTCCTCGACGTTCGCGGCATCTCCCAGTTCGACTGGCTGCACTCCAATCGCCACAACGACGAGGCCCAGCTCTACGCCTTCGACCTGCTGACGCTCGATGGTGACGACCTGCGCATCCTGCCCCTCGAGGCCCGCAAGTCCAAGCTGGCAAAGCTGCTCGAGCGCCGGCCCGAGGGAATCTTTGTGGCGCCCTATGAGCGTGGCGAGATCGGCCCCCGACCTCTTCCACGCGGCGTGTCAGATGAACCTAGAGGCCTGGTCTCAAAGCCCCTCGGGCGCCAGTATCGGCCCAAGACCTGCGATTGGGTGAAGGTGAAGAATCGCCATCACCCGGCATTCAGGCGCGTGGTGGATCAGTTCTAATGGCTAAGATCAAGATCTACACCAAGCGATACGAGAATGAGCACGGTCACCCGCCCGCGGGCCGCCGCTTCTGGAACTTCCAACTCATCTCGAAGCTCGGCCACGCGACCTTCCTGCTCACCGGCGAGGTCTTGCCCTACGAGAAGGCGCTCGAGGCCGCGATCAAGGCCGCAGAGAAGAACAAGAGCGTCGGCATCATCGTCGAGCCCTGACTGCGCGCGAAAATGCCCACCCAAGGGAGCCGTCACCCCCTGGGTGGGCAGTGCGCCCGCTTCATCTTGGCACTCGCGGGCTAGGCTTTTCACCACAATACAAGCCCAGCCGCGATAACGAATGTTAAGAAAATGCCCGCCCGAGGACGCTTCCAGCCCCGCCCCGGGCGGGCAGCCCGGCTGAGGATCCGCAAGATCATCCCGCAGGCCGGGCTTCTCACCACAGTTCTAGTCGAGCCGCGATAAAGAATGTGAATCGGAACCTCCAAGGATCCGTCGCCGGCAGTTCGGTGGATTTCCCGATCAACAGGAAAAGTAAGTCGGCACTGAATGGAGACAGGAACCACCCCGCCCGCATTAGGGTTTGAGAGGTTGCGCGAGATTTGGTTTCATCGCGCGGTCCCGCCGCCGCTCACCATGGCGCCCGACTCGCCATGGCCTTCCAGGGCAGTGACGGCGGGACACCGCGACCTCCAAGCATCCGATCGCCAGCCGCATCTGTTCGTCGAGCAGACCATCCTGTTGATCAGAGCGGAGCGCTCGCTACCCTCGGCCGCCGCGGATATGATCTCGGCGCCCGGCACCAAACCACCCGAGCAGCCATGACGTCGAAGCTGAGGTCGGCCACCGTTTCGGCGATGCCTTGGCGGTCCATCTCGCGGACGATCGCCTCGGCGATCTTCATCAATCGGGCCGTCTCGGCGGTCTGTTCTACCATGGGCCTGCTCTCGTTGAAGCCGGAAGAGTGCGAACTGATCAGCAAGCTCGCGACCAATACAACCAAGAAAGCATTATTCGCCAAGCTGGCTGCCCATCACCGGACGCTGGCGGAAGAGGTCGAACGCGCCCTGAAGATGTCAGGAGGAACCTTACGGGCACCTGAAAATTAAATTCCCCGTTCCGGGCAGAGGAACCTAACAAGGGGAATGTTCATGGGACGGAAACGTCGCCGCGTGAAGCAAACGACTTCTCTTGAAGCGCGACTAGCAGAGCGAGCCAAAGAGCTGCGCGACAAGGCCGCAGCGGCAGCGCCAAGTTCCGAGAGAGAAGCGCTATTGAAGCTGGCCCGGCAAGCGGAGATCGGCGCAAGGATGGCCGAATGGCTGCGTTGGTCCCCACATGCCAGCAACCGCCATTGCTCTTAACCCACCACGTCCGTCGACGGACGGCCAAGCGAAAGCGGTTCAGCCGGCGGTCTCGATGTAGGAACCGCCGCCAGCGCCTACGGTTGCGGGTAGGGGCTCGACCGGAGGAATGCGCAAATGAGACTTGCGAAGATCGCGTTAGCTACCGCCTTTGTCTTTGGATCGCTGTCATATGCCTCGGCGCAAGGAGCCGCCGGCGGTCCCGGAGAATCGCCATAGAGCGCGCAGGGAGCGGCGAGCAGTCCTCGTTACGCGAATCCCGCCGCGACAGCGAACGACACCATGGAAAGGGGCGGCACTGGCATGAGGACGACCCACCAAAGGTACCACAGGCATCATCACACGATGTGAGGTCACCTCGCAGTCTTGCAAGGACGGCTCGATCGCCGGGACGATCAGCGGCCACTATCGCCGCCCAAGTGAGAGATGCCGGAGGCTCATCGATACCCCATACCACCGATCGGCCCATCTATGTGCCAACGGAGCGGCGGCCTTCTGGAATTGACTCAGCAGACATCGTGCGGCCCGCACCCGCGGTGCCGAGGGCCCAACGTCAGGCCTGGACACTCTCGTAGGCCCCGACGAAGTCACCTATCGTGAGGGGAAACTCGAACTCGTCGTCGGAATTCGTGAAAGGATCGCGGCCGATTTCATCCTCGAGCCGTGCTACCAGGAGCGCAAAGCCCAGGGAATCCAGACCGGTGTTCTGCAGCGGCAAATCGTCGTTGAGTGGTGGCAGCATGATATTCAGCTCGCGCGCAATCTGCTGCATTTCTGAAGTGATCTTTATCCTTATCGACATCAATTCGGGCGCTTTCCGTGTTGCCTACGCCAAGAGCGTAGACCAATCCTCGCTCCTCTATGTGGTTTCCAAAAGATGTACCGGAGTTATACGGGGCCCGCTGCCAGCGTAGCGGGTCACCGATACCCCATGCCACCGATCGGCCCGACGACGTTCCAGTTGAAGTTCGGCCTGACATCAGCGCCGCGGTTGCCGCAGGCGGAGCAGACCAGGCGGGGCTCGATGTCGGATAGCCGCAGATCGCCCCAGCGATCGGCCATGACGGCCATAGAGTGGCTACACTGGTAGTCGGCGCAATAGACCAGCACACCGCGGACGCCCATCGAACGCATGTCGCCAAAGGTGATCTTCTGGGGGCACGTCATGCCCGATGATCGCGCCGATCGTGCGGGGCGGAAAGCCGCCAGCAATTGCTGGTGCACACGGACAATGGAGGTGTCGATCATCTGGACAGCGGCATCGTGGGCAGCGGCAAGTGCGTCTATGATGCGGCCCCAGACACCAGCCCGCCGCCAGCGGACAAAACGGTTATAGCAAGTCGTGTAAGGGCCATAATGATCCGGCAGATCGCGCCAAGGAGCCCCGGATCGCAGGACCCAGAAGATGCCGTTTAAAACACGTCGGTCGTTTACCCGAGGAACTCCACGCGGCTTGTTCGGCAGCATCGGCTTGATGGCTGTCCATTCATGATCGGCGAGTTCGTAGCGCATGATTCGAGCCCCAAATATGGAAGTTGAATCATGGGCGTCCAGCCAAACGCAACACGTCTTGGCTGGCGATGGTTGGGCGCTTTCAGGTCAAAGCGGATATCAGCCAGATGACGACCCCCGCTGAAATCTTCGAAAATGACCCAAGGCGGACGTTAGTCGGACCGTGCGGCCGACTCGTCAATTTTCATGATTGGCTTGCCTACCTTGACCTGCTGACCGGTGACGCACAAATTCAGGTTTTGTTTTTCGACCTTGAGGCGGGCAAACATCCGCCCACATCGTCGTTGCCACGGTGCGCGGCGATGAACATGGCAACGGCAGACCTGCTATAGGATTCGATTTCGTTGTCGTCCTCTGCTTTCACCTGATCGAAGCGTGCGATCATCAGGAGATCGGATCCTTTGAAAAGCGCGGCGAACAAGCGGGCGGACCGGAGAGGATTGGGCACGTTCAGGACCGCCTTCGCGTGCAACTGACGCAACAGGGCCTCGATTTCGGCGATGACATGGGCGGGGCCGGCTTCGAAATGGAGCTTGCTCAACGCGTTTTGACTCGTCTTGTCGGCCATCACCATGGCTTCGAGACCGCGGACGTCTGATCTCAACAACGTGCGAAGCAGTGATGATCCCACCGCCATGAGCTGATCTTCGACCGAACCGTCGACACCTTCAACAAGGGCCCGTGGTGCAAACAATTGCCGGCAGCCGGCCGTCATGGCCGCCCCGAACAGCGCCTCCTTGTTCTCGAAGTGCCTGTAGATGCTGAGCTTGGATATCTTCGCCCGCTGGGCGACCTTGTCCAATGTCGTCGCTTGAAAACCCAACTCCACAAAGAGCTCGCGCGCGGCGTCGATGATGGTTTGGCCAAGCGCCTCGTTGGCGGGCCGGCCGCGCCGGCCCTGGCTGTTTTCGGTCACGACAATTCCAGTACTTGACAGTATCCTAATTGTTGAATTACGATACCATACAGTATCAAAAATGTGCAAGCCAATACGTAGGTGACTTCTTCAATGCAACGACGAGCCCTGCTGAAGTTGGCTGCGCTTTCCGCCATCGGCCTCGCCCGCGCTCAGGCCACCGCCAAGCCCAACTCGTCTCCCTCCATCCACAACACGGAGCCCATCACCATGGATGACGTCATCATCATCGGCGGCAGCTTTGCCGGTCTCGCCGGCGCCTTGCAGCTCGGCCGCGCCCGCCGCAAGGTCACCGTTCTCGATACCGGTCTGGCGCGCAACCGCTTCGCCGGCCACTCGCATGGACTGCTCGGCCACGATCACAAGCCGCCGCTGGACATCCTGGTGGAGGCGCGGCGGCAGTTGGCGCGTTATCCCGCGATCAAGCTTGTCAGTGCCCGGGCCGACAGCGTCTCCGGGGCCATCGACAATTTCAACGTCCTCACGTCCGATGGCGAAAGCCTTGGGGCGCGTCGTCTGATCCTGAGCTATGGCGTCGCCGACCAGATGCCTGATGTTCCGGGCTTTGCCGAAAGCTGGGGCACGTCGATCGTGCCCTGCCCCTATTGCGACGGCTTTGAAGTCGCCGGCCAGCATTGGGGCCTCGTCTGGTCCAGCCCGCAGTCGCACAATCAGGTCAGGCTGTTCCACGATTGGACCGACAAGTTGACGCTCTTCGCCGATGGTCACGACATTCCGCCCGATATCCAGGCCGATCTGGCACGCCGCAACATACCTGTCGTCGATGGCCGGATCATCGAGATCGCCCATCACGAGGGCCATATCGAGACCGTCAATCTCGATACCGGCCGCAAAGTTGCGGTCGACATCCTGTTCGCCAATCCGCGCAACAAGCCGTCCGCAAGCCTGCATGAATCACTGGGCCTCGCCACCGTGGCTACGCCCGCCGGCATCGTCCTCAAAGTGGACGAGCGCCGTCAAACCAGCACGCCCGGCATCTACGCCGCCGGCGACCTCACCACGCCCTTCTTGCCCTCGGTCACCCAGGCATCATCGCAGGGCGCGATGGCGGGTATCTTCGCCCAGCAGTCGATGGTGGTTTGACCAAGTATTCAACCGAAAACTCCTTTCATCAACATGCGCCGGTCGGACCGGCGAGGAGAATGCATCAATGGCAACAACGACGGAATACGTCGACGAACGCAAGGAAGGTCGGGTCACGACACAGCCGTTGACGGTGGAGCACATCCGCATCGGATGCACGCGGTCGTTCGGCGACGCGAGGGCAGCGCTCGAATCGCGGGTGCAGGCCCTGGATCTCGACCACGTGGTTCCGTTCATGAAAAAAGGGGACATGGCCGGTGCACGGGCCGAATTGGAAAGGCAGGCATCGCCGACGGGCTTGACCATCGTGTACACGGTTGAACAAGGGGTGGCGCTCTCCGTGGAACACGGCAGTCCGCGGCCGTCAGTCGCCTATGGGATTGGCAATCTTCTGGTGGCCACGTCCATGATGAAGCACAACTTGGCCGCCGGCCTCTACGCACCAATACGCGTGGTCTTGTATGGCGCGGACGACGGTACCGCCGTTATCGAATACGACCGACCCTCTTCGACATTCGCATTGTTCGGCGATATGCGCATCGACGTCGTGGCCAAGCAACTCGATATGACATTGAAGAACATGTTGATGGATATTGGCAACTGACGATGTCGAAAGAACCAATGAAAAGCTTCACCGGCAAATGGGCTCTGATCACCGGGGCGTCGAGTGGCCTCGGCCTCGACTTCGCAGATCTGCTGGCTGCGCAGAAAGTCAATCTCGTATTGGCGGCCCGAGGGCGGGAGCCGATGGAAAAGCTTGCCGCCGATCTTCGCCGCAAATACGGAGTAGAGGTGCTGGTCGAGGCGATCGATCTTGCCGCGCCGGGCGCGGCCAGTCACTTGAAAAGCAGTCTCGATGCGAGGTCGGTGACAATCGACATCTTGCTGAACAATGCCGGATACGGCTTGCACGGCGCTTTGTTGGACACGCCGATCGAGCGCACGACAGACATGATCCAGCTCAACATCACGACGCTAACAGAGCTGACCTATCTGTTCGGCCGTGACATGGCCGCGCGGCGCTCCGGACATATCCTTCTCGTCGCCAGCCTCATGGCCTTCCAAGCCGTTCCCAGCTACGCGGCCTATGCGGCGACCAAGGCATATGTACTCGCCCTTGGCGAGGCCCTGCACGACGAACTCCGCGCGCATGGTGTGGTTGTGACCACTCTCTGCCCGGGGCACACCGCGACGGGCTTCGATGCGGCGGCCAGCGCAGCCACAACGGCCTTGCTGCGCCTCCTCACCATGAAGCCTCGTCCGGTCGCCGCGAGCGGTGTGCGGGCGCTTATGGACGGAAAGGCCATGGTGATCCCGGGCCTGACGAACAAGATGGCAGCCTTTTCAAATCGTCTGACGCCGCGATCAATGCAAAGGGCCACGTTGAAAAGAATAGTGGACGGTTAACTCCTGGTGCGCCGGCGTGTGGAGCTCATCGAACAAGCGGGGCGCTAAAGGCTGACGATGCACACGGAGCCTCGATCCAGATCTGGTCGTTCCTCCCCGGGATCAGCGGAGAATGGATCGCTTCATCCCGTTCGCCCTCGCTGCTTGCTGGAGACGATGCGCGCTTTGGCATCGGACAGTTTAGAGAACAAGGATATGTCATGGCACAGCACAATGCCGATCGAGCCGCCGGCTGGAATGACCAAAGCGGGGAGCGCTGGGTCGCCCACCAAACCCGGCTCGACGCCATAGCGGCGGTGTTCGGTCAGGCCGCGATCGAAGCCGCCGCGCCCGCGACGGGCGAGCGCGTGCTGGACGTCGGCTGCGGCGCAGGCGCGTCGAGTCTGGCTCTGGCTGCCCGCGCTGGCGCGGGGGGCCAAGTGCTGGGCGTGGACATATCGGAACCGCTGATCGGCCGAGCGCGCGCGCTTGCGCCAAGGGATACGCCGGTCCTGTTCCGCTTGGCCGACGCCAGCAGCGCCGAACTGCCCGAGGGGGCATTCGACATCCTGTTCTCGCGCTTCGGGGTGATGTTCTTCGGCGATCCGACGGGGGCGTTCGCCCATATGCGCCGCGCGCTCAAGCCGGGCGGGCGGGTCGCTTTCGTCTGCTGGCGTGGCGTGGCCGAGAACGATTGGATGCGCCTGCCGATGGGCGCGATCAACGGTATCGTCCCGTCGACGGCGGCGCCCGATCCCGAAGCGCCCGGTCCATTCTCGTTCGGCGACCCGGAGCGGGTGACTCGCATCCTGACGGCGGCCGGCTTCACCGATATCGCTATCGCGCCCTTCGATGCCTCCGTCCCGTTTGGCGAGGGCGCGACGCGGGACGCGGCGATCGATGACGCGGTGAAGATGACGTTGGAGGTCGGCCCGCTGTCGCGCGCGCTTGTTGATCAGCCCGACGACATCCGTGCCCGCGCCTCGGCCGCGGTTCGTGCCGCCTTCGAGGGCCGCGCCGGCGAGCGGTCGGTGATGATCGACGGCGCGACATGGATCGTCACGGCGCGTAATCCCGCGCAAGCTGATAGCGATTAGCAGGGGGAGACGCCCCTCGCTGGCCTTGATGGCCGCTGCGCTGGCCGGATGCAAGGATGCCGTGGCGCAAAAAGCCGAACCGCCGCGGCCGGTTGTGGTTGCGACCGCGCATTTGACGCCGAAACCCGGAGCGCAGCACAGCTGCTTAATGAGTACACAGCCTAGATTAAATTCAAACTGAGGCATTACCGACGACCAATGATTATACTTGTCCGGAGCGCGTGCTGTACCGTCGGCGGCGCGGCGCTAGGCTCTGTCCCGGAGATAAAAAGGGGCGGCCAAGCTCAAACGCTTCCCCCGGCGCATCTCCTTCTCTCATGCACACAGAGAGAGCGAAGCCGTCCTTCGACAGGGGCGGCTTCGCAGTATTGGCTTAGTGCATGCGCTCGCGGAGCTTCTTGATGATCTCTCGGAGGCTGTCGGCGTACTCCTCGATGATCCGTTGCACCTCTTCCAGGCGCGTGGGCGCTTCGGCTCATCTTCCGGCTTGGCGGGGTCGCGTTCCTTCATTTCCGGATGTTTCAGCCGGGAGCGACGGAATACTTTGAGCTAGATCAACGCTTCAATGCTGCGCGGCCCTTCGCCGTCAGGGCCATCATTACTTTGGTCTGACTTTTTGGACCATCCTTGATCAATCTGGCGCGGAAAATTGCCCAGAGCGCCTTGCTGCCCACAGGTCCGGTGATCGTAAAAACCGATCCGGGTACGTCCTGAGCACTTCACCGCGGGCCGCGGCTCTTAGCCCTTTTAGCATTGCGGCGCTGAGTTGTGCCTTCTGCTCCCATGGTCGGCGTGGCTGGGTCAAGGCGCTGGCTCGTCATCTGTGGCTGGTCCAAGGTCGGACCATTGTTCAGTTCTGAAGACTCTCCACGCCGGTTCGACCGCGCAAGCCCAGCGATTCCCACCAAAATCCACACCAGGCCGCCCGCTATGAGCAGGTAGGCGGAGATCTTGGCCGGGCTCATTCTTTCGTCCTCCCCGCCTGCTCCGGGGGATCCGACCGTGGCGGCTTCGGGGGCAAGGCTCCGGTCACCTCCGAAAACTTTCCGTAGCTAGCGAAGTTGACCTGGGCATAGTGCGGGCCGTCCGGTTCAAAGACCGTTTCAGGAAAAGGCAGAGGTGAGGGTAAGACTAAGAGCCCATCTGGAGCCTTCCTCCGCGCTCGTACAATCACGAATTCGAGGAGCAGCGCGATCACGGGTGCAATGATCAGCGCAAGGAGCAACCATCCGGTGTCATTGCTGCCCCGCTCGTAAGCCGCAATTCTATCGACAAACGAGAGTCCGATCCAAAGATTTTCCACAGCGGGCGCCTCCATCCGGAAGTCCCTTTGTCCAGCCGTTCACGCTATCTGGGTCGGGTGATTTCGCCATAACCTATGACAAGGAAAACACACCGGGGTGCTGCTAGGCCCGCGCGGGTACCGCGGCACTGGCCGTCATAGGCGGTCGTCCAGCTTCCGGCCCATTGCCGGGTGCTCCCGATTTTTGACCTTGACCCAATCTTTTGAGCGGCCAGCGCGATAGGGGCGGTCGCGGCGCTTGGAGACCAGGCCCTCCAATCCCATCAGACATGCGTGGCGATAGAGGTCGGGGCCGATCTCGCCCTGCTCGAAAGGTGCAAGGTGGATGCCGTCGATACTGCGCGCGAGGATCCGGGCGAGATTGGTCTTTCGCAATGTAGAGGCAGCTTTCGCAGATCGTCCCTTCGAGCACGAGAATGTCGAAGGCATATAGCTCGACCTCCGCGTCATGCCTGCGTGAGTGCAGGCCGTTGAAGTCTGAGCGGCCGTCGATGCCGAGCAGTACGGCCTCGCCATCGAGTACGAACCGCTGGCAGCGGTTGCGCAAGGCAGCCTCGGTGATAAGCGGAAATCGCTTGCTCCAGTCGTGGCCGTTCCGGGTGAACAGGTGCACCGCGTTGCCGTCGCGCATGACGATCAGCCGGTAGCCATCGTGCTTCACCTCGTGCACCCAGGCGTCGGTCGCCGGCACAGCCGCGCCAGCGGTCGGGATACAGGGCTGATAGGGCGATTTGAGCATCCTCAAAGATAGGCATATCGGGCGGAATTTCCATGCGCCTGAACCAATGAAGAGGACAAGCACGGCGACGCGGTTAAGCCGGAGAAATGAAACCGGTAATGCAGTTCACTCGAAAACTTCGTACAAGAACACCACGCCTGCAGGATCGTTTTTTTTCAACCAGGTCTCGGCTGCGTTCTCGGTCCCGAACACTCTGAGGTAATCCGCTTCTCCGACCTTCCGGGTACGGTCAACGTAGATCAGGGACAGCCTTCATCAGCCTCTCTTGCAAATTCTCGGCTTCCTCCTTCGTCAGCTTCTCAGCCCGATTCCCATCCCGCATCATCGCTGGCCCCTTGCGTTCTTTATCATAAAGCATCCAGCCAGTGGTGCCCTGCCGAACCAGGAATCGAGCTTGCAAAGGCGACGAGGGATTCACGATGGCCTCTAGTTAACCGGGCCAGGAAATGGCCTCAGCCGGGGAAGGCCAGCGCTGAGGCCCTGCTTTATTCGCCCTGGCGCGAATAGCGCGGCGCAACATCCGCACACTTGGAGATTCCTTGCATTCTCCTATGTGAATCGATGTCAGAACGTCAGACGAACAGATCCTTCCCGGCCTGCGCCATCCTGGTGAAGGAGCCGCTCTCGTGTACTGGATCCAGCCAGCCTTGCTCGATCGCGTATTTCAAGCCGGCGGAGTATTCGGCCGGCGTGGCCTTGTCGTTGAACAGGAAGGGATCGTTGAGCCGTTCGATGTAGATCCGGCCGTCCTGCCGGCTCGAAGGCGCGGGCGTGCGCAGGTGTCGATGGCGTCATTCCATCGCCCTTTATGAGCCTGAAAAGCAAAACAGGCCACCAGGAACAGATTCTGGTCGGTCGTTTTGATGGATCGAGACGATGTGAGCTTGGATCGATGCCTCGAGACTAAGGACAGCGGCAGTATGGGAAGAGGGCTGACTTGGAAGCGGCGCAGGACGAAGCCGCGCGAACCTTGGGCGGCACGGCTCAGGATGCCGTGGTCGAGAAAGCCAGCGGAACGCGGCGGATCAAATGGAAGTCATGACGACGACGGTCCGCAAAGCGCAGGCGAAGCGCGGCCGCCTTTGATGTGTCCCTCCGCATCGCTGACGATGCGCAGGCCGGAGCCGATGTGGTTCCGCCGACCCACCTACGGTCACCGTCTCCAAGGTCATTTGCCGGGCGCGACACGCAACCGGTGCAATCGGTGCAGCTCGTTCGTGGCGTCCTTCATCAGCGCGTTCGCCGCCTCGCGCTCCCGGCCGACGATGAACCCCGATGCAAAGGCTTGGGCACGGCGGTTGGCAGGCGGTGCCGCCAGTGCCGCCTCGGTCGCCAGCTCGCGATGTGCCATGAAGTCGTTAAGCGATCCCAACGCGGACTGGATCTGCTTCAGTCGCCCGGAGAGGCTTGCAAGCTGCTTGTGGTCGCGATCGCTGTAGAGGCTCCTGAAGAAGTCGACAGCATACCGGATCTTCTTGACCTTGATCCGCTGCTTGTGGCGCTGCCGCGGGTCTAGATCATCGAGATGCTTACCCTGCTTTCGCGCCTTCCTGATCCGCCGGTCGAGCACCTCCGCGGCGTAGGTAGCAATCGAACGGTCGTCGCCTGCGCCCAAGCGGGACCGTCCGGTTTCGATCCACTCGATTACGTCGATCAGCAGGCGACGGTAGCGGGCTGACCCCACCGCCCCACGGGCGCGCGCGAAGGCTGCGCTTCGCTCCGCGGAAAATTTCTTGGCGATCGCGCGAGCGCCGCGTTTCGGGACGCCCTGATCGGCGATCGATTGAATGCTTTCCTTCAGGAATACGTCTATCTCGCGCGCCGGCGCAAGCTCGCTCGTAAGCCATTTGAGCTCGGCCTTGACGCACTCGGTGGGGGCGCGCGGCAAGATGTCGGAGAACAGCGAGATCGCGGCCCGCAAGCGCCGCAGGCCGACGCGCATCTGGTGGACACCCTCCGAATCCAGATTCCGCACCGGATCCGCATTCGCAGTGATCTGGCGAAGCGTCGAATGCGCAATCAGACCGAAGGCGTTGCGTGGCGAGAGCCCGCGCTTCAGCGCGATCCGCTCGGCGTGCTGCGCGCCAGCGCGGTTTCCCGCGACGAGTTGAAAGCCACGCTCAGCTTTCGAGCGCAAATCTAGCTCGGCGCCCGTCTTGCGTTCAACATCGCGCGCCAATTGAAACAGATCGGCGGACTTCCCGGACTTCAATTCCAGCTCGAGTTCGGTGACCGACCGCGAGCGCCGCCCGGCGCCGATGCGGCCGCGGTCGACGGCGAGTTCGATGTCGCTCCGTCGCACACGCCTTGCTTCAATTGTGCGATGGACTGCACGTTTATCCAGAGCCAGGTCCGCTCACTAAGGCTTACACGACTTGTACGGCGATTCTGACCGAAGGAAACTGCGCAATCCGTTGGCACGCGCAGTCGCAGCCACTTGGAGGTTTACCAGCCGTGCACTGACAAAGTAGCCTGGAAAAATTCGTCGTTTTCGCCTCGCTAAAACTGGCGCATACTGGATTGGCTGTTGCGCCGTCCCCGGTAAGCAGCCAGAGCCGCCTGTGCGTTTAGCTGGTCCCCTCGCCTGCCATATGCTGGGATCGCCAGACGCACAGGCGAGCCTGCCAGGCTCTGATGACCCCACAAAAATTCTGTCAAATCTGTCACTTCAAACTGGCGCACGCCGAGATTAGTTTCGAGGCGCTGTTGGTCGAGCAGCCAGAGCTGCCTACGCGTTCACCCGGTGCCCTCCCCCAGAGTCGCCGGGACAACTGGACGCAGAGGCGAGCCCTGCTCGGTACAGCAGTGGAGTTCGGCGTATGCCTTCGCCCTCGATCAACGAACGATCGGCTCGACAAGGATTTCTACCTGGTCCTTGAAGACTTCAGAAGCGGCGCCGCCTTCCGCGAGACCGACGAGGGTGTCGACTACCGCACGCTGATCGCCGACCTGCTGTCGGGCCAATACGACGAGGTGCTGCGCATCGTCGCCTTCATGCGCGGCGCCGACGGGTCGATCGCCGGGGTATCGCAGTCCTTGTCCCTCATGGCTTTGTGTATTAACTCCGAGTTCCTGGCCATCTGGTCGTAGCTCGCGGCAACGCGAGGCAAGCCGGCTCGGGCGCCTCATGGCGGCTATTCCCTATAATTGCCAGTCAACAGCGGATTGTTCATGCACGGAGGCCCGCGACGTTCAGCGCCGCGGCTATCGCGAATGCTAGGGCAATTGATCGCGGTAGATTGAGAGCGCCAGACTCAAGAGCAATGGCTGCAGCAGCAACTCCGATTCCTAGGTTGAGCCCGATCATCCTCATGTCTCAGGTCTCCAGTAGCTGTTTGCAAGTGCCGCCATGCTTGGTCGGCAATGATTAGAGCAGCCAATATAACCAGACCGACACCGATGACTGGCGCCTAAACTTTGGTCGTCCGCCAAAACAAGTGCCAGAAAAGCCCCCGCTGTCGTGCCCGGCCGCGCGGGCTTCGGAAATTCAACTCCGTCGAAATCGTGCTAGTATGCGCTCCAAATATCGGGAGGGGCTCATGCGTAAGGCTGCGTGCTTCGCGCCATTTGGACTTCTTCTTATTTGTTGTCAGCCAGCCAACGGTCAACTAGTGACCACTCCTAGCGGGATCTGCCGCCCGTATACCGAGCGGACGCAGGAAGTGGGATGCTGGATACTTGCGAATGATGCGGTCGGTGAGCTGACTGGAACGGAAACATTCTGGCATCTCGATGCCTTTCCAACACGCGAGGCTGCGGAAGCAGCAAAAACGAAACGAAGCAGCATCGTGGATGCACTCGGGAAAACGTGGCTGCTCACCATAGGGGATGCGACGTGGCAGGCGAGTGGCGGAGACCACGTCACGACAATCGGGCCGCTGCCCATCACACCGGGAACTTACGCGGCCCAATACATGGAAGCGATATTCACTCCAGGCATGACGGCTCCGGAGCATACGCATTCTGGCCCCGAAGCTTGGTACACGGTCGCTGGAGAAACGTGTCTCGAAACTCCGGCCGGCACGCAGATCGGTCGGGCTGGAGGTCCTCCGGTCATCATCCCGGGCGGACCGCCCATGCATCTGACCGCAACGGGAACCGAGGTGCGACGAGCGCTTGTGCTCATCCTTCATGACGCTAACAAGCCGCCAACCACTTTACATCACGGGTGGGCTCCCAAAGGATTGTGTAAAGGTTGATCGGATCGCTACGGCCATCGCGCCGATAGAGGCGGATCGCCGTCATGGCGTTAGTCCGGTCATGGCCCGAATCCGGAACTCGCGCGCCGCTATTGTGAAGGGTTTCGGATGCCGGCCGCTTGAGGGACGTCGCCGCTTGTTCGGCGGCCGGCGTCCGAAAGCCTCCAAG
>NZ_JAFCKQ010000081.1 GCF_018130215.1 Bradyrhizobium jicamae | reverse complement strand
CGGCCAGTCTGGTGGCTGCGTGGACTGCTCGTCTTGACATGCACGGGTGTTTCGTTCGCTCATGGGACGAATGACGGTCAGAAGAGTATCGGATTCATCATGCTGGCGATCATCGGCCTCATCCCCCAGACCTATGCGCTCAATGAATATGTTTCCAGTGAACAGCTGACCAAATCATCGCAGATCCTGCCGCAAAGCATCTCGCTATTTCAGCAGGCGGGCGATCAGCAAAGGCAAGTTGCCATCACCAGCGCGCAAACTCTTCTTGACGGATTGGCAGGCGTACATTCGATCATGGCTATTCCATCAAACAAGCGCTCACCCCTGCGACATCGGCTCAACGTCGTCATTGCCGAGCTTCGCGCGATTGAACACAAGAAATCAGCGACAGATACGCAGCGAGCCCAAGCGAAAGATTATCTCGAACACTTAGCCGGCATCGTGCAGTATGCACCTTGGTGGGTCCGCATCTTGAGCGCACTTTGTCTGGGGGCTGGCACAATGATTGGCTACAAACGCATCGTGAAAACGCTGGGAGAAGGAATCGGCAGAGTAAGGATGAACCCGATGCAGGGTTGGACAGCCGAGGCAGTCGCATCGACCTTGATTGCGTCCGCAGGCTTCACAGGTCTCCCGGTGAGCACGACCCATGTCGTGACCGGCGGGATCGCGGGGACAATGGTTGGCTCAGGTGCAGGGCTGCAGCCGCCGGCTCTACAGCGGATAGCGATAGCTTGGATCTTGACACTGCCGGGTACCATGGCGCTTTCAGCATTTTTCTTCTATGCGCTTTCTTGAATGAGCCACGCGAATCCTGGTGTCCATCACCCATTCAGCCTCAGTCGCCGATAGCCCTACCAGCAATGCCGCCTAATGGGCCCGGCGGCGAGGCTCAAGGAGTAGCGCAGGGAACGATAGAGCGCTCAATCTCGTCGGCCAGCACCTTGTGGTGAGCGGCGAGCTGGGCGAACAGCTCCTTCTTCGTTGAATTTGGGTTATCAGACTGGCCTCGTTCATGATCTTCTCAAGGAGCGCTTGCATGTCCTTCGCGGCCCCGAGGCTTGCAGCCGGACCGGATTGCATGAACCATTTTGGTCTAGGCGGCCCGGCGCGAGGGGGAACTGCGAACTCTACCGAGTTTGGGTTATCAGACTGGCCTCGCTCATGATCTTCTCAAGGAGCGCTTGCATGTCCCATTGGCCGCGGACTCGCGTCGCCCACTGACGTTTGTTAGGACAATTGAATGGGCAGAGCAGTATGTTGATGCTGACTGTTGATAATTCTGCCTCCCGTGTCACAAATATCCGTAGCCGGGTCGACTTCTTCGGTGATGACCGCAAAATGCGCCAGTTGCGCAGGACCGAAGTTCGTTGAAATCGCGACATCGGCCGCGTCCCGGCCTCGCCCGATTAGAATACGGCCAATCCGCGGACGA
Source organism: Bradyrhizobium jicamae (assembly GCF_018130215.1). Lineage (GTDB taxonomy): Bacteria > Pseudomonadota > Alphaproteobacteria > Rhizobiales > Xanthobacteraceae > Bradyrhizobium > Bradyrhizobium jicamae_A. Next base: position 14,241 of record NZ_JAFCKQ010000081.1, on the reverse strand, counting down.
TTGTGACGCGCATCGAATGTGTACCATCTCCCGCCGAGAAAGGCCTCGAACCAAGCGCTAAAATCCATGGGAGCCGGATCTCGCGGCACTCCGATATCCCCGAGATAGCCGGTGCAATAGCGCGCCGGAATGTTCATGCAGCGACATAGCGACACTGCAAGGTGCGCGAAATCCCGGCAAACCCCGACGCGCTCCTCATGGCCTTCCGCCGCCGTGCGGTCACCGCGCGCGTGGTGATAACCGAACTCAATCCGCCCATGCACATAATCGCAGATGGCCTGAACCCGCTGCCAACCGCCCTGAATGCCGCCGAACTGTGCCCATGCAAGATCGGTTAGCTTTTGAGTATCGCAGTAAGGGCTGCAAAGCAGATAGATTATCGCCTCATCCGGCAAACTGTCGATTTCCCATTGCGCTGCCTGGGGTGCGACCTCGTCAGGCTTACCGCTGTCGGCGATGGCAAAGCGGTTGCGGATTTGAAGGAGGCCCGCGGGCGCCACTAATCTCGTACAGATATTGCCAAAGGCATCGAGGTAATCGCGAGCACGAACGTAGGGAGAGAATTGGATGCGATGTTTGGTCAGTAGATCCTGCTGGCGAGAGGGATGCACGCTCAACATCAGCACCATCGGCACATCCTGAACGCACTGGAAAGCGATGTCGTATCCGGCTTCGATCTTCACCGTCTCTGTCTCCTAATTGAGAAGAATAAGTACGGGTGCCCATTTAGGTTCCGGCCAGCGTACGGTCAAACTGTTTGAGCACCACCCAACGCCTCTTCAGGCAGCGACGGAAAGGCGTCCGCAAGAGAGCGCAGGCCGTGTGACCATCCTCGTCACGCGCGTCGCCGAGAAGCGGGGTGCCGACGAGGCGCTTTCATGCGGGGCGCCCGGTCCCGGCGGCAGCGGCTTTTGTTCGTCCATCGCGATGGGCCACCACACGCGGCCCACCCGGTTTTTTTGCCCCAGCTTTCGCCGTGTCTGACATTTGCGGCGCTTGCGTTAGAGGCGCTAGGCTGTCGTGACTGAGAGCGTGCGGTCCGCTGGTGGACAGCGACGTCGGCCGCACGCGCCGGCGGATGCGGACGACGGGGATTTTACCGGTCATGGAAACGGGTCGCCGGCTGCGCTTGCTCCGCCAAGCCTCGACTTCGTCCTCCAGATTGAACGATTCAGCCGCTTTCTGCCCGGTCCGATCGATGGTTACGCGCATACCGTCTCCTCTCAAACCTCCCGCCTGCTTAAAACCAGCGGAGAAGCCGGATGTTCCTCCTCGGAACATCCGCCTGTCGCTGCGGTTAATCGCAGACGGAGGCCATCTCGCATGAGGCTGAGACGGACGATCGAAGGTCTTGGACCCTACCCATCGCTGCTCCTGTTGGCACTGCCGACCGCCACTGTGGAGCCGCTGAAGCTCGCCGCGGTAGCCGTCGCGGGAAAGGGCCACTGGATAACCGGTACAGCGATGATCGTCGCCTGTTACGCGTTCAGCCTTCTGGTGCTGGAGCGGCTATTCGTGATCGTGAAGCCTAAGCTTCTGACGATCCCTTGGTTCGCAAAGCTCTGGGAAGGGTTTGTTTCCGTCCGGTCGCACGCATGGAGGATCGTTAGAGCCTCGATCGGCCTTTGCAACGATCGGAAGCCGGCCGCTAGGCGCGGATCGTCGGCCGCCGAGCCGTTTCAAGACCGACGGTGTCTCCCGAGATGAGCCGCAAGTCCACGCTGCCGAAGCGCCTGCAGCCAATGCTGGTGACGTTGACCGACGCCCCGTTTGACGATCCGACTTTGAGGACAAGTACGACGGCTTTCGAATGATCTCCGAGATCCGCCGGGGCAAGGTCGCGCTGTACAGCCGCAACGGCAAGATCATCAGCCGTAGCTACATCGAGGTGGCGCAAGCGCTCGAGGAAGTCAAAGGCGATGCAGTCATCGACGGCGAGCTCTTCGCCATTGGAACCGACGGTATCTCCCATCTACGACAATGTCCCGATGGAGAGCTTCTTCCATACCCTGAAGACCGAGCTCGTTCATCATCGCCAATACAACACCCGCGCCGAGGCCCAGCGCGACATCTTCGCCTTCATCGAGGGCTTCTACAATCGAACCCGGCTCCATTTCGCAATCGGCTACATCGCCCCGATCGAGATGGAGCTTAAGGCAGCTTAACCCTGTCCACTTTTTTGGAGGAAGATCACGATCCCGTTCCCCTCCCTTATCAGACTGAATAGGGGGCAGATGTGCAGGACCAGCTCCTTCAACACGCCGATGATGTCATTGCAGAAAGCCGGCGGTTGATCGAAGAACTTTGGGCCGCCATTGCGAAGGCCCGACGGCTGGACGAACGCCTGTACTATCTGCATCAGCGCAGAATTGAAGAGAAATTTCAAAAGCAGTAGGGGCACGTCAGTTCTCGGCATTAGGACATTGAAAGTGCTTGCGAGAGCCGCCGAGCTGCTGAAGGAGCCGCTTCCCGGACACCTTCCGGGGCGAGCGCGCCTATCTTGAGCTTGCGGAGCACTATCGCAGCGCGAAACTCGCCACGAAAGACTATAGCGCCCGCAATGTGCTTGGCGCGCTTGAACACAGCTACAGGATATTGGCCGAAAGCACCCTCCTGCTAAGACGTTCAAGGAAGGTGCAAAAGCGGATAAGGCGTGCCGGAGAGTAAGGCCGGCCATCTCAGTTGGGCGGCCTCATCGTTTTCCAAGTATGCCTCAATTCCGGAGTCATACGGCGTCGGAAGCAAATGGCCGTAAAGGCGAGGGAAGCACGCATGGGTTCACATTAGAGCGTCTCTTACACACCTGAGGTGATCGCATCCATTGCCAAACTCACGGCTGGCCTGTCCCACCTGCCGATCCATAGACCTGTCCGGTGGCAAAGCTCGCGTCAGCCGCAGCTAGTTGAACATAGATCGAGGCAAGCTCCGCCGGTTGTCCTGGTCTGCCGAACACGGTCATCCCGCCGAACTTCTCGAGCTTCTCCATGGTGGCGCCGCCAGAGACCTGCAGAGGCGTCCAAATCGGTCCCGGCGCCACGCCGTTGACGCGGATGCCTCTGGGGCCGAGTTGCTTCGCCAGCGACTTGACGTAGTTCATCGTCGCAGCCTTGGTCTGGGCGTAGTCGTAGAGGTCGGGCGACGGATCATAGGCCTGCTCCGAGGTCGTGCCGATGATGACCGAGCCGGGCTTGAGATGCGGCAGCGCAGCCTTGATGATCCAGAACGGCGCATAAATATTCGTCTTCATCGTCGCGTCGAAATCCTCACTCGACAGATCGAGAATCGTTTGCCGCGCCTGCTGGCACCCGGCGTTGCTGACAATGATGTCGAGACCGCCGAGCCCCTCAACCGCCTTCCGCACGAGCTCCTGGCAGAACTGCTCGCTCTTGAGATCGCCGGGAATCGCCAGCCCCTTGCGCTCTTCGGCTTCGATCAGCTGGATGACCTGCTGCGCATCCGGCTCCTCGGTTGGAAAGTAGTTGATGGCGACATCGGCGCCTTCGCGCGCGATAGGCGATCGCGGCCGCGCGTCCCATGCCGGAGTCGCCGCCGGTTATGAGCGCCTTCCGCCCCGCGAGCCGTCCCGAGCCACGATAGGACTTCTCGCCGTGGTCGGGCGGCGGGTCCATCTGGCTCGCCAATCCCGGCCAGTCCTGTATTGCCGCTTGAATGGAGGCTTGGGATATTTTCCGGCGGGATCGGTCAACGCTTCGGCTTTGGCCATTTCCTATGGACTGCAGTGGCAAGGGCGAGTGAAGCGGCTGCGAGCGTCGCGCCTGCCAATGAAGGTGCAGCGCCCGGAGACTCCACGCGATGAATGGAGCAAACCGGCATCGGCCCGAAATGTTGCTATTTAATCGGCATCGACTCCTTTTCCCCGAGAATACGGACTGTCAGACGTCGAGCCCCGCCTGGTCTGCAGCGCCTGCGGCAGGCGCGGCGCCGACGTCCGACCGAACTTCAATTGGGACATCAAGGGCCAATCGGCGGCATGGGATTTCGGTGAGCCAGCTATCTGGTCGCAAAAAACGCCGCCCGCTTAAATCTATCGCGGACGGCGGTTTAGCTAGCCCCAGGAGGAAACGGCAAAATCCTGACGGGTAATAGCGTGCACCAACCGTGCCAAGATTCATACCCAAATGTGGTCCTTTGCCCGTATGACTCCGGTACTCCGAAGGAGGCCCCCATCCGATTCACACATGTAAATGCGGGAAGCCGCAGCGCGTGCGCCATTCGCCTTGCCTACCGCGATTGCCCCCGCCCAGCACCTGCCTCTCCCCACACGGAAAGCGCCCGAGTTAATGTCGATGATGTTAAAGATCACCTCAGAAATGCAGCAGATTGCGCGCGAACTGAATATCACGCTGCCGCCACTCGACGACGATTTGCCCCTGCAAAACACCGGTCTGGATTCCCTGGGCTTTGCGCTCCTGGTCGCACGGCTCGAGGATGAACTCGGCCGCGATCCTTTCACGAATCCCGACGAGTTTGTATTCCCCGACACGATAGGCGACTTCGTCAGGGCCTACGAGAATGTCCGGGCCTGACGTCGGGCCATTGCGCTTCAATCTCGGCACCGCGGGTAGCGGGCCGCACGATGTCCGCTGAGTCATTCCAGAGGCATCGATTCACATAGGAGAATGCAAGGAATCTCCAAGCATGCGGATGTTGCGCCGCCTATTCGCGCCAGCGCGGATAAAGCAGGGCCCCAGCGCTGGCCTTCCCCGGCCTCCAGAGCGCTGGGGCCCTTTCTTGGCCCGGTTAACTTGAGGCTGTCGTGAATCCCTCGTCGCCTTTGCAAGCTAGATTCCTGGTTCGGCAGGGCGCCGCTGGCTGGATGCTTTATGATAGAAAACGCAAGGGGCCAGCGATGATGCAGGATGGGAATCGGGCTGAGAAGCTGACGAAGGAGGAAGCGGAGAATTTGCAGGAGAGGCTGATGAAGGCTGTCCTGATCTACGTGGACCGGACCCGAAAAGTCGGAGAAGCAGATTACCTCAGAGTGTTCGGGACTGAGAACGCAGCCGAGACCTGGCTGGAAGAAAACGATCCTTTGTGCGAAGTTTTCGAGTGAACTGCATTACCGGTTTCATTTATCCGGCCTTGACCCGCGTCGCCGCGCTTGTCCTCTTCATTGGTTCAGGCGCATGGAAATTCCCCCCGAAATGCCTATCTTTGAGGATGCTCAAACCGCCCTATCAGCCCTGTATCCCGACCGTTGGCGCGGCTGTGCCGGCGACCGACGCTTGGCTGCACGAGGTGAAGCATGATGGCTACCGGCTGATCGTCATGCGCGATGGCCACGCGGTGCACCTGTTCACCCGGAACGGCCACGACTGGAGCAAAAGTTTTCCCCTGATCACCGAGGCCGCGCTGCGAAACCGCTGCCAGCGGTTCGTACTCGACGGCGAGGCAGTACTGCTCGGCGTTGATGGCCGCTCGGACTTCAACGCCCTGCACTCACGCAAGCATGACGCGGAGGTCGAATTCTACGCTTTCGACATTCTCGTGCTCGAAGGCGACGATCTGCGGAAGCTGCCTCTACACCTGCGAAAGACCAATCTCGCCCGGATCCTCGCGCGCCGCATCGACGGCATCCACCTCGCACCTTTCGAGCAAGGCGAGATCGGCCCCGACCTCTATCGCCATGCATGCCTGATGGGATTGGAGGGTCTGGTCTCCAAGCGCAGCGACCGCCCCTATCGCGCCGGCCGCTCAAAAGATTGGGTCAAGGTCAAAAATCGGGAGCACCCAGCAATGGGCCGGAAGCTGGACGACCGTCTATGACGGCCCGCTAGTGCCGCGGTGCCCCGCGCGAGCCCATATCGGTGATTGGCGCGTCGAAGTGAGGCCAACACGACGAAGCCGCCCCTGTTGGTGGGCGGCTTCGCTCACCTTCTCTATGTGCACGAGAGATGGAGATGCGCCGGGGGAAGCCGGTTGGAGGGTCGGTCCTCCCTTTGATCTCCGGGACAGAGCCTAGCGCAGCTGCTGCCAGCGATACAACATACGGTCGTAGGGTTAATTCCCAAATTGCGAGCACTTTAGGGCTAGCTCGGAATGGCGATTGCCGCGGCCATTCTAGATTCTACTGTGATCGATAGTCATGCGGATTGGCCAACCCGCCCATCCCAAACCCCGACCATCGCGCGATAGGGATCGCCGCTCCAGTCCCCAAGGGAGCGACGGTCCCGCCCACTTTGCTCATGCTGGCACGCGTGAACGCGACTAGCTCTATTTCCGCCTGCAAGAAACGACCCCAGCGCCGGGAAGGTGCCGCTTGGGGGCACGGGCCACACAAACCTATGTTACATCGGCGTTTGGCCGGACTGTTACCTTTGGCCTCTTTCCGGTTAGCCCTTGGCGCGAGCAACTTCGAGCCGAAACCAGCTGATCTCTGGCGTGTCCTCTTCGCGCTCGGCGTCACTGCGGTCGTCGGTGCGGGGGCCTATTTCGCACTTCGGATCACCATTGGTTGACGCTAGTTCGGCACCGAAGGGTTGAGGATCTCAGAGGCCGTGCGGTTCACTGTCGCTTAGCAGCCTTGACCCATCTCTTGACCACTGAAGCGCCGGAGACCGCAATTGCTGGCGGCTTTTCGCCCTCGAATGATTGGCACGATCATCCGCCATGAGCCGGCCTCAAAAGATCACCTTCGGCGACATGCGCTCAATGGGCGTCCGCTGAGTGCTCATCTACTGCGCCGACTACCAATGCAGCCACTCCATGACCGTCATGGCCGACCGCTGGGCTGGCATGTGTGGCTGTCGGACATCGGTCCGGAATGGCGAATGATGGACTGTGGTTGCGATTGATAAACGCAACCTTTAGCAAGGCTGCTGTCCGCAGCTCACAATTTGGTCCCCGCCGCGCCGTGGCTTCGTACGGTTCCGATGCATGATGGCGGCGGCAGCGGCGGGGTGTTCGCGACAAGGGGAAGTCGCGTGATACCTTAACCCGGTCGGCGCGCGAGGGTTCCTGTTTGCGCGGCGCGCCGGACGTCGCCGCGTGACCTTTGTTCGGGTGGCGGGGCTGAAGGACCGCGCAACCAATCGGCCATCCTCGCGCCAGCTTCTGCCTGGCCGGCCAGCTTCAACAGCACTTCTCTCTCATCACGAGGGATTTCCGCCGCGGCCTTATCGCGCAGCGGTCCTAATTAGGACACTCGAAGATGGGAATGAGGACATCGTAGCGGTGTGGTGGAACGGCTCCGGCATGGCCCCGCCGGGGCCGTTTCCGTTCCAGTACAGGGAACACCGTGCTCTCCCGGAATCCACAAACCCTGTGGATAATGGTAAGAAAACTCTTGCCGGGGCTGGCTCATTTTATCCCGTAAACTGTTTGCGGAATTTCCTCGGCCGGGACCGGGCTACGCGACAGCGGTCCCTTCAATTTCCAGCGCGGTCAGGCGGCCTCAGCACAACCCTCCAAGGGTGCTGAGGCCGTTTCTTTTTAGGAGCAACTTTGGCTGCCGTATGACTCCGGTACATCTGTAGCGACAGAGGAATGAGGCGAACTCCTTCACCCACTTGCGCAGAACATTCTCGTGAACGTCCAGGTCGTGGCCAGCTTGCGCCACCGAAACCGCACGTTCCCTGATCAACTTGACTGCTTCGACCTTGAACTCGCGACTGAACTTCCGTCGTCCCATTACCCACCTCCGGCTCCATGAAACACCTAATCTTGGTGTCCATCAAACCGGGCAGCAGCTCAGTTGGAGTTACATGGGAGCGGCGCGCACCAGAAGTCCGCTATTCACAAGCGGCGATCAAATTCCGCATTGCAGCGCATTGACGCGACGGCCCAAAGTCGGACCGCGCAAATGATCACTCTCCCTCCGGTGAACCTGTCTGGCTGCGCAAAATGGGTTAGTCTCTCTCACACTCGGAGCTTTCCAAGATTGGGAGCATGAATGATGCGTTGGCGTCTTGCGTTGCTGGTGGCTGCCGGAGCGGCGGTCTGGTCGGTTGCGGCGCAAGCGCAACCCTATCCGACCCGGCCCATTACCATCGTGGTGCCTTACGCGGCCGGTGGCGTATTCGATACCATGGCCCGCATCATCGGAGCGCGCATGGGCGAACTGCTCGGCCAGTCGGTGATCGTGGAGAACATGACTGGCGCAGGGGGCATCATCGGTGTTCAACACGTGGTCAACGCCAAGCCGGACGGTTATACGGTGCGGCTCGGGACTGTTGGCACACACGCCTACAATCAATCGATATACCGAAGGCGCCGCTATGATGCGGTGAACGACTTTACCCCCGTCACGCTTTTCTCTGACCAGCCGATGGTGCTCGAAGGTCGCAAGGATCTGCCTGCTAGCAACCTTGCGGAATTCATCGCGCTGCTCAAACAGAACGGCACAAAGATGCAATACGGTTCGGCAGGCGTTGGATCGACTACACATCTGGCTTGCGCGCTGCTCAACGCGAGGATCGGTGTTGATGTGACCCACGTTCCTTATCGAGGTGGCGGGCCTGCCGCGAACGACCTGATCGGCGGCCACATCGATTATATGTGTGGGAACATAGGTACCGTTGTGGCGCGTTCTGCCGCAAAGCAATCGAAGGCACTCGCGTTATTGTCACGGGAGCGAACGCCGCTGATGCCGGAGCTTGCGACTGCGCACGAGCAGGGTATCAAGGACTACGATGTCGTGACTTGGACGGCTTTCTTCCTACCAAAAGGTGCGCCGATGGACATTGTGGCCAAGCTGAACGAGGCAACTCATGCCGCAATGGACACGCCTGCGATCAGGACACGGTTTAACGCCCTCGGAGTAGTCGGCGTCGCGCCTGAGCGGCGGGGGCCCGAATACCTTGCCAAATATCTGATTGAGGAGATCGCGCGCTGGGAAGGTCCGATCAAAGCTGCCGGTTTGCAGGTGGACTGAAATTGGTTTCTGTGCGTCAGCGCAAGGGGGAAGATGTGTGCCGCAAGACTAGTGACACGACGAAGCCGCCCCTGTCGAAGGACGGCTTCGCTCTCTCTGTGTGCGCGAGAGATGGAGATGCGCCGGGGGAAGCGTTTGAGCTTGGCCGCCCCGTTTTACCTCCGAGATAGAGCCTAGCGCTGCGCTGCTAACGGTACAGCATGCGCTCTGAACAGGGATAACCGTTCGTCGTCGGTAATGCCTCAGTTTGAATTTAATCTAGGGCCGAAACTGAGCTCAGCAGCCTTGACCTATCTCTTGATTTATTGAAGCGTCGGAGGCCGCAATTGCTGGCGGCTTTCCGCCCAGAGCTATCGGCGCAATCATCGGGCATGGCAGGCCCCCAGAAGATCACCTTCGGCGACATGCGTTCGATGGGCGTGCGCGGCGTGCTGGTCTACTGCGCTGACTACGGCTTCAGTCGCTCCATTGCCATCATGGCCGATCGCTGGGCTGACGATGTGAGGCTGTCCGACCTCGAGCCCCGCCTCGTCTGCTCCGCCTGCGGAAACCGCGGCGCCGACGTCAGGCCGAACTTCAATTGGGACATCAAGGAGCCGATCGGCGGCATGGGGCACCGATGAGCAGGCTAGAGATTTAGCAACAGTTAGGCGGAACCAAGTAGCAAAATCCTTGGCCAACCGTTCCCGTATCACTTCAGTGATACTCCATCAGGGACGAAGCAACGCAATCCGGCAGGGCCTATGATCGGGAAGCCACCAAACTCTCCTGCGGCCCCGCGCGCTTGTCCCAGCGTTACGGGGCCGCTTCTTTTCCTAGGGATTTGCTGGCCTGCACTTCTGGATGCTGTCCTAATTAGGACACCCGCGACCTTGGAATTGGGACACCGATTTCCCGGCTACCTTATCCCGCTCGTACTGCTTATGCCGCTCATCGAACCATAGGCGGAATACAGGGGACTGAAGCGACCCCGGCTTGAACCCGAATGCCGCGCTCGCGGCCTTATAGCGCGCGAAGTGGTTTGGGTACTGTTCAAAGAGAGCCGCCAACCGACGTTCGGCTTCCGGATTGTTGTGCATGAACCTACCGCCGCTGCTATCGCATTCAACGCACTTCAGTTTTTGCAGACGAAGAAGCAGCTGGGGACGTTAACAGGGGACTGTAAGCGGTGACGGTTTGTGATCATCACGTTGCGTCACGGACGCTCTCGCTAGATGATTTTGATCACTCGCGGTCAGGAACGCAAGTCGCCTTACCCGGAACAGCAGACATTCCGAGCTCGTCCAGCGAGGTCCGAGATAGGCCGAGCAGGCGACACCGCGCTTCCTTGAGATTGCTCGGCTCTGCCCTCGAAAGGAGATAGTTCAGGCTCGTGTGGCCCGCCAGCGGATGCCGCTGGCAACTGTCGCTAGTGAACCAGCGCCCTCAGCGCAGTCCAGAGCGCGAGCGTCTCAAGCGCCTCGGGCTCGCCACCGCCGACCGCGGTCTGGACAAGAACAAGCTTAAGGTCGGGATCGACAAAGACGTTCTGTCCGCGAATGCCGCGCAGCAGGAAGCGTTTGGTGTCCGCGGAATAGCGGATTTGATAGCCGTACTTCTGAATCGGCAAGTCGGTCGGAATCGCATCGCGCGCCGATGCCGCGAGCCATTCCTCGGGCACGACCGACCTGCCCTGCCAGCTGCCGCGATGGGCCAGCATCAGGCCGAGCCGCGCCCAGTCGCGCAGCACAGCGTTGATGAAGCCGAACGCCACTTCCTGACCGGTGGCATCGATGATCCACGTCGCATCGGCCTCGGCGCCGAGCGGCCGCCAGAGTCTTTCGGCGGCGTAGTCGGACAGTGTGCGTTTGGTGGCAGCCGCGAGCACGAGACCGAGCACCTCGGTTTCAGACGAGGCGTAGTAAAAGCGCGCGCCGGGCGGCGACCGACGCGTGTTGAACTGCTTCAATGCGCCGAGGCTGCCGGCAGGATCCTGCCCAAGCGTCAGGCGGGCCAGCGTGTTGCCGTCGCTTTTCGGGTTGTCGTCATCTTCGGAGAAAGCGACGCCCGACGCCATCTGTAGCAACGCCTTGATCGGGGTGCGGCCGTATTCGGTGTCCTTGAGATCGGGCACATAGGTTTCCGCCAGGTCGTCGACAGAATGGATCGCGCCGTCATGTACCGCGATGCCGATCAGCAGCCCGACCACGGACTTCGCCATCGAGAACGATGCCATGCGATCGGTGTCGGTGTGGCCATACTGGTAGCGCTCGACCAGGACCGTGTCGTCCTTCGCAATCAGGAAGCCGGTGACCGGCTGGCGGTTGAGGTATTCGTCGAGCGTGAGCTCGAGCCCGTTAAAGCGATAGCGAATGATTGGCTCACTCGGTGCGCGTGCCAGCGGCACCGGCTGCGTCGGCGCGGCGATGGTGCGTGCCGGAAACAGCGTATCGTGGTGGCTGAAAGCGCCGACACGGCAATGCGTATCATTGATGTAGGCCCACCTCGCGCAGATCGGATAGCCATCCTTGCGGCCAAAGTCGTCCGCATTCGGCCCGTCGTCGCGAAAGCGCGGGCTGGCATTTTGGACAGCCGACGCCTCAAGGGCGACGGCTTGATGGAGATCGAGCAAGATCGCATCCAGCATGACTGCGAATACCGCGACGGCACACCCGCCAAAGAGCCTCATGAAGCCTCCAACGGCCACTGAGGGCCGACATTGGCCGAAGTTTACCGACCCGGACTCCGCTCCGGGGCAAGCTTCCGCGCTTCGGCAATCTTTGCCGCGGTCATCAGCTTTTCGAGCTCACCTCGCCCACCTTTTTGCATGTTGATCTCCGGCTGCCGCCGCGACGCTGAACCACATAAAGGCGATGACATAGTCTTGTGGCACGCCGTTGCCACGAAGGTATAGGTACCCGATCAATATCTTTGCGTTTTGGTCGCCGTGATCTAACGAGCGCCGATACCACTTCATTGCTCGTCACCGGGTAATCGGCGCGGCGATCTTCAATAAAGCGGAATCTCATTTCGGAGCTCCAGCAAAGATCGTGATCGACGTTTTTAAAATGTCGCGCTCCATGCGTAGCCGCTCGTTCTCCCGCTGCAAACGAGCAATCTCCGCCGCGTGGTCCGCCGACGGCAGCGTCGCCTGCGTTGTGGGGCGCCGCGACGCCGCCGTCGGCTCCAGCCGGGCCCTCGCTGCAGCACCCATCGCCGTAGCACGGAATCGCGCAGGCCAAGTTCCTTGGCCACAGATCCAATCGAGCGGCCACTCGACGCCACAAGATCGACCGCCTGCCGCTTGTAATCGTCCGTAAACGACCGACGTTGACGTCCTTCCATCCGACACCTCCTGGCTCCTCGAGCCTACTACAGGTGTCCATCAATTCGGAGGAGGTTCAGCGACCCGCCATCCCGAGCAGGCTTCGGCAAACGCGCCCGCGTGCGTTTAGTAAGTGGAAATGGTGCCCGCAGCCCCTACCCTCCATACCGCACCGTAGATGAGCCTCGCTCCGGGCATAGCGGGTCTGCTTTACTTCAAGCTGCTCCTCCTTCTGAGGTTATGAAAAAGTTGGGAGTGATGTCGGGGCTCGACCCGTTCGCTCGTCCTTTGACGTGAAGAGGAAATGGAGAGGTCGAATAGTCCGTATCGGCGGCCCAAGCTATTCTGATGAACCTGAACGGGGATTTTGTAGTGGCCAAGCTCGTCTTTGGAATGAACCAGTCTCTGGACGGCTACGTCGACCATACGGCGTTTGCGCCGAGCCCCATGCTCTTCCGCCACTTCATCAACGAGGCGCAGGCGCAGGCGGGCAGTGTGTACGGTCGCCGAATGTATGAGGTCATGCGTTACTGGGACGATGATCATCCTGAATGGGATGCGGAAGAATTCGCATTCGCGGCAGCGTGGCGGAACCAGCCGAAATGGGTCGTTTCGCGCTCGTTGAAGTCGGTCGGCCCCAACGCCAGACTTGTCGAAAGTGATCTTGAGGGCGCGATGCGCGAGCTGAAGGCCGAGCGCGACGGGGAGATCGAAGTTGCTGGGCCGGACTTGGCGCAAAGCCTCACCGAACTTGGCCTGATCGATGAGTATCGAATCTACCTGCACTCCGTCGTGCTTGGTCACGGCAAGCCATATTTCGCTGGGCCCCGGCCGCCGCTCCGACTCATGGCACATGATCGGATCGGCGAGGATGTGATCAGGCTGACGTACACTCCTTCTTAGTCACGCGACTTGCCCGCCGGACTGCGCCGACGTGTCAGGTCCCCTTCGGGTCAAAGGCGGCGGTCGCGGCCCGTTCGCTTGATGTCCGCTGTACCCCTGACAGCGGCGGGAAATCGGACATCCCCCAACCGCCGCTATGGGGCCACAAGCCGACAGTCCCGACCGGGGAATCCGAGTACCTCAATCGCGGACGACGTGTCCGGCCTGCTGCGAACGAAATCTGGTTCTTGTGGACCTATCGGGACGAGAGTGCTAACAAGGTCTCGACCGATCTAGGAGAGCGTCATGCATAAATGGCAGCGATTGGTCCGCGCGTTGGGCGTGTTTGCCTTTTTTTGTGGCTTCGCGGGACAGTCGGTTCGCGCCGATGGCTCCGTATCATCCACAAACATGGGCTACGGCGCGTCCAATCTAACTGAGTTTAGGCATTTCCAATCTGTGATAGGGCAGTATAACGCGTCAGGCGAGCGCTTTCGCATCGACTCTCACTGTCAATCCGCCTGCACGATGTTCCTTTCCATACGAAATGTCTGGTCGAGCCAAGCGCGGAGCTGTTGTTTCACGCTGGCGGCGACAGGGGAAAGGGTATTATCAGCCCTTCCATCACGCAAAAAATGCTCAGCACTTATAACGCTGCCTTGCGCCGGTACGTCACTGCCAACCATTTCATGGACCCGTTGGAGTTTCATTCGATATCCGGCAGCGAAATCATCAGCCGCTTCGGCTACCGGGCATGCCGCTAAAGCATGATCCGGAAAAGTCGACTATGACGGCCATATATCCCGACGTGGCGACCGCCATTTGCGAGGGCTTCTGTACGAAGCGGCAGCGGTCATTCTGACGCGCAGCTCAACCAGCAGCACTCTGCGTACGTGGGGTCTGCGGCTCCGGGAGAGGATCGGCTTCAAAAGAGCTGCCGTAGCTGTAGCGCGCAAACTGGCGGTAATAATGCATACGATGCTTAAGACCGGCGACCTATTTAATCCTAATGCCGGAGTCGCCGCATAGATCCAGATAGCGTTCAGACTCCGAACGCCTAAGGAGTTCCTGCCGGGACGTGAGCCGTACGCATACGACGAGGACCGCCTGATAGACGCACGCGCGCGGGCACAGTGAGCTCTATGATCGGTTGGGTGAAGGT
>NZ_JAFCKQ010000080.1 GCF_018130215.1 Bradyrhizobium jicamae | reverse complement strand
CTCTGGATCACCCAGACAAGCTGTTCGCGCGTGCAGACGCCGCCATCGCGGATTCGAAGCGTCTCGCGGAGGAAATTGTCGCCGCCACGCGCGCAAGCGCCTTCGTCTTAAGGCGGCACGGACCTCGCTCAGCTCGTGGATGAGTTTGAGGAATTGGCCAGGGCAATAAGAATAAAGGGCCGCCACAATTGGCAGCTATCCAGGTCGCGCCCGCCTCGGCAGACTTGACCTATCTCTTGGTCACCGAAGCGGCGGCGCCGCAATTGCTGGCGGCTTTCCGCCTCGCTCGATCGGCGCGATCATCGGGCATGACAGGCCCCCATAAGATCGGCGATATGCGCTCGATGGGCGTCCGCGGCGTGCTGGTCTATTGCGCGTTACCAGGGCAGCCATTCCATGGCCGTCATGGCCGATCGCTGGGCTGATGATGTGAGTCTGTCAGACGTTGAGCCCCGCCTGGTCTGCTCGGCCTGCGGCAAGTGCCGCGCTGATGTGCGGCCAAACTTCAATTGGCACCTAAAGGGGCCGGCCGGCGGCGTGGGATGTGCGATTGAGGAATAGTCGTAAGGCCGCGAGCGCGCCAGAACGTCATCGAGACATTTTCAGTTGAGAAATTTAGCAAGGCGCTGTCCGCAACAATTTGGTTCCCGCCGCGCTGGGTCTTCGTACGGATCATCCGATGCTTGAGCAGCGGCAGCGGCGGGGTGATCGCGACGAGGGGAAGTCGCGTGATACCTCAACCCGGTCGGCGCGCGAGGGTTCGTGTTGCGCGGCGCGGCGGACGTGGCCGGGTAACCTATGTTCAGGTGGCGCGGGCCAAGCCATTCGGCCATCCTCGCGCCAGCTTCTGCTTGCCCGGCCAGCTTCAACAGCACTTCTCTCTCGGCACTAGGAATTGCCGCTGCGGCCTTATCGCGCAGCTCTTTAGCTCGCGCCAAGAGCCGCGCTTCCAGTGTCTCCACCTGGGCAACGCGGCGTCGGCGCTTCTTCGGTCCCATGACATTCACCCTCGTCTAGGTTCCCTGCCCGGAACAGGAACTTTAAATCGTAAGGTGAGTGTAAGGTTCCTAAGCGTAAGCGTGTTCAACTCCACCGGACATGGGAGCATCCGGACATTCAGGCGCATCTGGAAAAGCTTCGTATCGAGGCTGCGGAATGCGAACTAATCAGCAAGCTTGCGACCAACGCGACCAAGAAGGCATTATTTGCCAAGCTTGCCGCACATCACGGAACATTGGCCGAAGAGGTCGAGCGCACGATTAGCGGGCCGCCCGCCGCTGAACCTATGCCGGGATGGGCTGCCCGTCAGGGCGCACGCCTTTAGCAAATCAGCAACCTCATCGGAGCAGGCTTGTCGCGGGACGGGACCGATGGGGACACAGCGCGGTCGCGTTTCAAGAGGAGCTGGCGCAAGCCCAGCCCCGCAGCCGGCTCCTCTCCCTTTAAGTGCAATCTTGATAAATACTGCGAGGAAACCTCACATCATGTGGTGGTGATGATGATGTCGATGATGCCTGTGGGTGCTCATGCCCGTGCCGCCCCTCTCCATGGTGTCGTTCGCTGTCGCGGCGGGGTTCGCGTAACGAGGACTGCTCGCCGCTCCCTGCGCGCTCTTGTTTGATGGCGATTCTCCGGGACCACCGGCGCCTTGCGCCGCAGCATATGAGAGCGATCCAAAGACGAAGGCGGCAGTTAACGCGATCTTCGCGAGTCTCATTTGCGCATTCCTCCGATCGAGCCCCTACCTGCAACCGGAGGCGCTGGCGATGGTTCCTACTTCGAAGACCGACGGACAGCCGCTCTCACTTCGCCTTTCATCCGCGAACGTCCCAAGGAGGCCCGAGCAGATCCCTCAACGACTCGCTGCGCAGCTATTGCACCGCAAAGAATCTAGGACGGGTCGTCCCGGATCCATTGGGTTAGCTCGATTTTGCAATTGCCGGGGGCATTCTGAATTTTAGCCTCATCGGGAGTCGCGCGGATTGGCCAAGGCCGCTGGGCCATATTTACCGCGCGGGGGCGCCGCCTGCTCCAACTGGCGGCGATCCCGGCCAAATGACCTGGCACAAACTGCACATACCCCAGCAAAGCCCGCACTTTGGACAAGGATAACCATTCGTCGTCGGTAATGCAGGGCGTCGAACGCGACGAGGACGATCTTGCCAGAGGTGTCGCGCAGTTCGTTCTGCAGCACCGAGAAGTCACAGTGCCACCATCGGCGGAGGGCACGACTACCTCGCCGTCGATGATCGCGGACCCGGCGCTGATGTGCCATGCGTCCTCCGCGATCTTCCGAAGCCGATTGGTCCAATCGCTACTGCGGCGCGTGTAGACCTTACTGGCCTTCAAGCCTGAGGCCATCGGAAGCAAGGCTCTATTCCCGGGGTTCGTCGAGCCCGCACTCGCGTCCTCCATCGACCGCGTTCCGTTGGCGAGGTGAACTTGCACCCGGTAGCCGTCGAATTTGACCTCATGGTGTGCGACGCTGGAATGGCAGGGCCGATCAACCGGCTTTGCGCTTCTTGATGGGAGCCTTCTTGGCTGCCTTGGACGGCTTTGGTGCCGCCCTCGCCGGCGTCCTCGTCCCACCCGCGATGCTCTTCTTGAGCGCATCCATGAGGTCCACAACATTGCTGGGAGCCTGCTTCTTGGCGGCCTTCACCGGCATGCCTTTCTGCTTCGCGTTGAGCAGCTCGGTCAGCGCGGCCTCGTAATGATCCTCAAACTTCTCGGGCTCGAAGTGGCCTGACTTCTGCTCGACGATGTGCTTCGCCAGATCGAGCATGTCCTTGGTGATCTTCACGTCCTGGATGTCGTCGAAGTATTCGGCCGGGTCGCGCACCTCATACGGATAGCGCAGCAGCATGCCCATCAGCCCCTTGTCGCGGGCTTCGAGCGCGATCACGTGCTCGCGGTTGGTCAGAACCACGCGCGCCAGCGCGACCTTATCGAGCGAGCGGATGGTCTCCCGGATCACCGCGTAGGCATCGTGACCGACCTTGCCGTCAGGCACGATGTAGTAGGGTCGCACAAGATAGAGATCGTCGATCTCACTGCGAGGCACGAACTCATCGATCTCGATGGTGCGAGTAGACTCAAGCGCGATGTTGTCGAGCTCGTCCTTGGAGACTTCGAGATACGAGTCGGTATCGACCTTGTAGCCCTTGATGATGTCGTCGCTGGAAACTTCCTCGCCTGTGTCCGCATCAACCTTGAGATAGCGGATGCGGTGACCAGTCTTTCTGTTGATCTGGTTGAAACTGATCTTCTCGGACTCGGACGTGGCCGGGAACAGCGCAATTGGGCAAGTCACCAGCGAGAGCCGCAAAAAGCCTTTCCAATTGGCGCGGGGGGCCATGAGCACGTACTCCAAATGCAACGGGCGGGGCTTGAATCCAATATAGGACAGGCTCTGCCGAAGTGGAGTCCGTGATCAGCACTCCGGGCAGGTATCGCCGATGCCCCGAGCGATCTCGTCGAGCGCTGCGATGCAGGCCTCCGGGGAAGCTCCCGGATAGGGATTTCGCCACACCTCCGCCTTCGCCCGGTTCCAAGCGTCGGGATCGGCGTGGTCGACCCGGTGGCCGTGGTGGGGGCATTCGACCACCGCGCGCTCATCCATCAGTATCCCCAATGCCCAGCCAGCGAGCGTTCTGTAGGCCGGACGCGCGGCATTTAATGGAAGTTTACGCTGTGGATTGCTGGGCATAGTGGCGGCTCACGACTCAGTGGTGCCGGCTCAATATAGCACCTGGGTCAACTACCCCACGCCAGCCACAGAGTTTTGCCCACTATCCGTGTGGAACTTGCCGAGTACGTCAGCCGTTTGTGAGTTCCAACATATTGGAGGAGAGTCATCATGGCGGCAAGGAAGAAGCAAACAACGCGCGGCCGAAAACAGGATCGAGCTCGCGTCGCTCGCGGTCAGAAGTACGAGGTGGAGTACGAGGCGAAGAAAAGCGGCCGGTCGGCGTCGGCCGTGCAGAAGGCCATCAAGAAGGTCGGCAACCTCCGTAAGCGGATTGAAGCGAGCCTCGGCCTCGCCGCACCCAAGAAGTCCAAGGCGAGGAAATCGTCGAAGCGTTAACCTATGGTATCGCCGTGGCAACCTTGGGGAGGCTCTCTTCCCCAAGGTAACGCGGTTCGGAGCGATGGCCTAGGTCTTGTTGCCGTATTCCTTGCTGTGCGCGCGGCTTGCGTGCTCGCCATGCTCTCTGGCATGTGAACTGTGCCCTTGTGCCGCGTGGGCGTGATGCGATGCCTTTTCGTGATTGCCGCTCTCATAGTGCTTGGCGGCTTCGCCGTGGTGCTTGGCGGCGCTGGTGTGATGCTCGGAGGCTTTGCGGTGATGTTCAGCTGCTTCTTTGGACATTGTATTTTCCCATTGCTGCGCCCTGCTGAGCGGGGCGTGTACTTCACTACGTCAAAGTTCACACGACGTTCCTAGCAGGTGCGCTCAAGGCGAAGGGGAGAGATCCGCATGTCGTCGGAGGACTCATTTAGATGAGACAAATTCTGACCACCGCCGGCAAGTGGCTAGCTAGCCCGTGGGCTTTCGCAGCCGTTGGCGTTTACACCGTGCTATGGCTTATCTTCGATCGCGCATCACTCAACTGGCACGCTCTTGCAACGATAGTCACCTTGTTGATGACCTTGTCCATCCAGCGCGCTGAGCACCGAGATACGCAGGCCATTCATGCCAAGTTGGATGAGCTTCTGAGGGTCAACGAGGACGCGCGGGACAACCTAATTAATATCGACGATAAGGAGCCCGAAGACGTGGAGAAAGTCCGTAAGCGCGATCAAGCCTGACTGCCCCTACAACGCCTATCCCGTGACAGAAAAATGCTGCCAACTGACGCGACCTTACTCGGCGGCATCCAAGCGGTTTTGTTCCTGATGTTTATGGACTAGCTCCGAGTTCTTGGTCATCTGGTCGTAGGTCGCGGCAGCGCGGAGCAATCCCGCCCTGGCTCCTTTGTTGTGCACATTAACATATGATCAGCGGTCGGAGGTACCCCGAGAGCGCGTCCCGGCTGCTGCGGCTGCAGCGGTATAGTGTGTTTGCGCTCTAGCGACGGAGCGTGGTGCAAGACGGCTCTGGCGCTGCGCTTACCGCCCAGCCCCGCGACGCCGGAGCCGTTCAGCCTCACGCGTGAGTCGCTTCATTTTTGCGACAATTTTTTTCGTTTGATTCACCCTTGTGATTCTCGGAACCGATGACCGAGCGGATGATCTCCGCACTGGGCGGCGCAGATTGTCGTTAGGGAACATATTTAAGGCCCAGGGGAGCCGTTCGATTGCTGGCTACGGGCGGTTAGGCGATAGACGAAGGACGGCTTCAGCGAGAGTACCTCCTCGCTGGGGCCGTTCCTTTTGGGCAGCAGGACGGAATTATGACGTTGGCGCAGGAGCTCGACGATCTGTTCGCGCGTGCCGAAGCCGCAGCTATCGAGGCTGAGCGGTTGATTGAAATCAATCTGGAACGGCAACGTCTTGCTCACGGGACTGTGCACCGGATGCAGATGGGCGCCATCTTCGACTGGTCTGATCTCGCCATATAGTGCCAGCTTGACTTCACCGACCGGCGGTTACTTCTTCGATCCGAATGTTATCCCGTACCTGCTTTCCTCTTGAGGAAAGGGTTCTTGCGTTCTGCGACCTAGGAATAGGTCGGAAGGCGGAGCGCCCCCTTAGAGGTGCAAGGTTGCGTTCCGGCATCTCGCGGAGTGCAGGCATTTGCCAAGCGTCTTCCTCCGCGTTCGGGCGGAAGATTTGGAATTTGCGCCACATGACTGCATCCTCACCACGGCGGCATCAGTCGCGAGGTTGCGAGTTTGCTTCAAACGATGACGCTTGATCATGCGCTCTCCTTAGAGGAAGGCGGGAGCGCTCGGCACGCCCGCCGACCCGGCGCGCTTCCCAGTCTTGCCGCGGATTGACATGAGTGGTTGGCTCAAATTGAGTAACTTTGGAATCACAGGACTTCGCTCCCTGGCTGCCGTCGCTCGCCCAATGTCGAATTTTGGAACCATCGATTCCTCCGCGCATTGCGCTTGTAGAGCTGGAGGAACCACATGGAAGAAGTCGTCGGGACTGTTTCGAATGTATCGGGGCGAATTGAAGCGCCTGGTGTCAGCTGGGGAGCCGTTCTGGCGGGCGCCGCAGCGGCCTGCGCACTGACTCTATTGCTCCTGTCCTTGGGAGCCGGATTAGGATTCGCGGTGGTCTCGCCTTGGGGGAGCCGCGGCGTTTCTTCGACCAGCTTCGAGATCGGGACAGGCCTTTACTTCGTCGTCATGGCGATGATTTCCTCGGGCTTGGGTGGGTATCTTGCCGGCCGCTTGCGGCGCAAGTCGATTGGCCTCGAAACGATCGAAGTTCAATTCCGCGATACGGCGCATGGCTTTCTTGCCTGGGCGGTTGCATCGATCGTGGGTGCCGTGCTTCTCGCCTCACCTGCCAGCTCTCTGATCGGAGGAGCCGCTGGCGGTACGGTACAGGCGGCGTCAAGCGCAGCGCAATCTTCGCCTATGAACAACTATGCCGACATGCTCTTGCGCGCGGACAATCGATCCGATCAGCAATCGCTCGCTGATACTCGCGGCGAAATCACACGTCTGCTGACCACAAGCTTACGAACGAAGAACGACGTCGCGGGGCCGGATCACGACTATCTCGTTAGAACCGTCGCGGCGCGTACCGGCTTAAGCCAGGCCGATGCGGAAAAGCGCGTCAATGACGTCCTGACGCAGGCGAAAGCAGATCTCGATAAGGCGCGTAAGGCCGCGACGCATACGGCAATCTGGCTGACACTGTCCCTATTCATCGGCGCCTTCGCTGCGGCAGCGGCGGCATGGGAAGGCGGCGGCGTGAGAGATGGAACATGGGGTAAGGCCGCCACTATTCGTGGAGCCGCAGTGCGGACCAGTTAAGCGAACTCTAGAAACGGAGTATACAAATGCCCATCCTTCTTTGGCTACTCGGAATTCCGATCCCCTTGATCATCCTGATCATGCTGCTCCATCACTAATGGAAGCGCGACGGTCTCCTGGATCCCCATGCACTCTGTTCACTTTGGTACACAGCATGCGAACAAAAGGCCCCCGCTTTGTGAGCGGGGGCTTTTTTGTTACTCTGCGCGAAGAGTTGTCACCATTTCTGGCGTCCATACCAGTCATTAACTTCCTTCGCCGCCTGGTCCTTCGCATAGCCATATCGCTGTTGAAGTCGGCCCTCGAGTTGATCCTGCTTGCCGTTGATGACATCGAGGTCGTCATCCGTGAGTTTGCCCCACTGCTCTTTGACCTTACCCTTGACCTGCTTCCAGTTACCTTCGACACGATTCCAGTCCATACCACTTCTCCTTGTTTGAGATGGTTTCAACTAAGGAGCTTTCGCGCAGTTCCTTGGCTGCGACATTTGCGCTTCGATCAGTTCGGAAGCGGGAGGCTCAGGAACACTGATCGTGCCACCCGTGTTTACGCGGCTGGATCCGTCACATTTTCCTGGAGCACGCTACGGCCGACAAAGACCTCAACGAACTGTTCGTCGATACCTTGAAAGACATCTACTACGCAGAGAAGGAGATTTACAAATCGCTTCCGAAAATGGCCAAAGCCGCCAGCTCGGACCAGCTGCGAGCCGCCTTCGAAAAGCATCACGACGAGATAAGGGCTAGATTGAACGGTTGGAAACGATTTTTGAGTTACTCGGCGAGCCCGCGCGCGGCAAGAAATGCGATGCAATCGAGGGCATCCTCGATGAGGAAATCATGGACGAGTACGCTGATACGCCGGGCTTTTTGGCGGCGGCTCAAGCCGTCGAGCACTATGATATCGCGCTACGGCACGCTGAAAACATGGGCCGGCAAGCTCGGCCACAAGGATGCCGTCAAGCTCCTCGAGGAGACGCTTGTTGAAGAAAAGAAGACCGACGATGCGCTCTCGAAACTGGCCGTTAGCGCCGTCAACGCCGAAGCTGCTTAGGGGCGATAATGAAGAAGTCCATCCTCTAGTCGCGCTGTTGATGGCGCTTGGTTCGGTTGCTTTCGCACAATCCGTCGGCGAGCAGACCGGCGTTAACTCGGCGCTCGGCATCGCGCCCAGGACAGATGACTTCATCAAGGAGGCAGCGACGAGTGACACGCTGGAAATCGAGGCGGCGAAAGTTGCTCAGGAGAAGGCTAATGCCAGGCAGTTCGCTCAGCGGATGAGCAGCGACCACCCAAGACCACCAACGAGTTGAAGGGCATGGTGGAAGCCGACGAGAAATCGGCACTGCCAACTGGATTTGATCGAACTCAAGCGGGCCGCCCTCAATGGCGCTTTCATATCACCGATGGCCGAAAAATCGACCTCTGTGACATCGCGGTCAAACCTCGATATAGTTGTTCGTACTCTTTCGCCATTCGGCTTGCGGCAAACCGCTCCTCGAAGCGCGCGCGGACCTTCCGTCGGTCCAGCCGCCCCGCGTCTCGCACCGCTTCGATGGCTTGCGCTTCGTTCTCAACGATGAAGCCGGTCACTCCGTTCTCGATCACTTCGGGCACCGATCCGGAACAGTAGGCGATGACGGGCGTCCCGGATGCCATCGCTTCGATCATCACCAGTCCGAACGGCTCCGGCCAGTCGATCGGGAAAAGCAGGGCCGCGGCGTCGCCGAGGAAAGGCTGCTTTTTCGCATCGTCGACCTCTCCGACAAGTTCTACAGCCTCACCATCGACATGCGGCTCGATGTGGTTCTTGAAGTAGGCGGTTTCTGCGCGCGGAATTTTCGCTGCAATTCGCAGAGGCATTCGCGTAGCGCGCGCGATACGGATGGCGTCCTCAGGTCCCTTCTCTTTCGTGAGGCGACCAAGGAACGCCAGGTAAGCCCCCTCGCCGTAGGAGGGCCGAAACAGGTCCAGCGGCAGACCGTGTCGGATCGTACCGAGCCAGTTCGCACCCGGAAGGGGTACGCGCTGATCGTCCGAAATCGAGACAAACCCGGCCTCCGGAAAGGCGCGGACGACGTCCGGCAAACCTGGCAGATCGAGGCGCCCGTGCATGGTCGTAAGAAACGGCACCCCTAGCCGTCCGAGTAGCGGAAGCGGCAGCCAGTCGACGTGGGAGTGAATTACGTCGAATTCCGACGCGCGTTTCGCGATCGCCTCCAGGAGGACGGCGCAAGCCGAGCTGTGATCAACACCTTTTCGCCCGAGACGCAGTGCGCGAGGCCATACAGCCTCAAGATTGCCGCGGGTTCGGGAATCACCGCTCGCGAACAGAGTGACGTCATGTCCGAGCCCGACGAGTTCATCCACGAGCCAGGCCACGACCCGTTCCGTGCCTCCGTAAAGCTTCGGAGGAACGCTCTCTGCGAGCGGCGCAAGCTGAGCGATGCGCATGGTCTACCCAGTCCCGCTCAAGAGCGATCGCACGGCTAATACGACGGCTCCCGAGAGCATGTACGCAAGGACAACGAGCGTCCAAATGGGCCTGGCGCTCCCGGCGGCGACGTCCGCCAGCAGTTCCTCCATGCGCCTCAACATTCGTCCTCCGGAAGCCGCGCGAGATAGGCCAGGCCGAAGCTTGTGAGCTCACCGACGTCGCTTTCGCGCGCCTCCGGTCTCCCCTGCAGATGGCGCTCGAGAAGGCATCGGCGAGCGTCCGCAGCGTCCACCTCATGATGGTTTGCCCGATAGATTGACCACGCTGCATCCACCACCGCTTTCGGCCGGCCCTTCTCGACCATGTTTAGCTCCGCCAGGCTATATGCAGTGGGTAACTGCGCTGGCCGACCAAGGTTTCTAGTTTTCCCAGCCTTCAGTGCTGGTAGGACGCGGCACAACATCGCGGGTGTGCTCGTACGCAAAACATCGCGAGCGTAGGCGGCAGGTGACCTGCCGCTTGCCCAACACTGGATGCCCCCGGGCAATGCGTGGCGGATATGCGAGGCGCGACGCCGCCTATGCCTCAATATTCTCAAGTCGCACGGGCAGCTTGCGAATGCGTTGACCGGTCGCGTTGTAGATTGCATTGCAGACCGCGGCGTTTGTGCCGACATTAGCAAGCTCGCCGAGTCCCTTGACTCCGGCCGGATTGACCTGATCGTCCCGCTCGGAAAGCATGATGACCTGGACCTCCTGCACGTCGGCATTCACCGGCAGGAGATAATCGGCCAGGTTGTCATTGACGTAGCGCGCAGTGCGCTCGTCGATCTCGGTGGCCTCGAGCAAAGCCGAGGACATGCCCCAGATCAGGCCGCCCATCAACTGGCTATGGGCGGTGCGCGGGTTCATGATGCGACCGGCGGCAAATGCGCCGAGCAATCTCGGCGCTCGGATCTCGCGGGTCCATCTGTTGATGCGGACCTCGACGAATTCAGCGCCAAAGGCATAGGCAATCTTGCCGTTGAGATCGGGGCCGCCGACCATGCGCATCTGGCCGTTATACATGGCACGGAAAGAGTCCATCGGCGCGCCATCCGGCTTCCACTCGCCATATTCCTCGATCACGCTGGTTCCGAGCGCATCGAAGGCTTTCTCACGATCGAACGGCTTGTCGCCACTAGCGGCGTCAGTAACCGGAGTATGCCCGACACCGACCGTTTCCCTGGCCTTATCAATTGCACTATCATTTGGGTTGAGCGCCTCGGACAGCCGTCGCCGGATCTTGTCGCACACCATCATCACGGTTGAGCACGTGCTGGCCGTGGAGTTCGAGCCTCCGGCGACCGGCGCCGGCGGCAGATCGCTGTCACCGATGAAAACCGCAACGTTCTCAAAGGGGACGCCAAGCTTCTCGGCCGCCGCCTGCCCTATGACGGTATAGGCCCCGTTGCCAATCTCGTGGCCGGCGATTCCAACCCGCACGCCGCCATCGCTGCGAAACTGGACGCGAGCTGCTGCCGGCGCCACCTGGGTCGGATAGCATGTCGTCGCGCAACCATAGCCGATCAGCCAATCGCCATCGGTCATCGACTTCGGTGTCGCATTTCGTTTCGACCAGCCGAATACCCGTGCGCCCTCGTCGAAGCAGGCCATCAGCGAACGCGAGGTATACGACTTACCTCCGATCGGCTCCTTCACGGTGTCATTGATACGGCGCAGCTCGATCGGGTCCATGTTGAGCTTGACCGCCAGTTCGTCCATCGCGCTCTCGAGCGCGAACATGTAGGGCACCTCCGGCGGCGAGCGCATAAAGCCCGGAGTGTTGCGATCGGCCCGCACGATTGAAACCATGCTGTCCACATTCGGACAGGCGTAGATCCGCGTCGTCGTCTTGGTGCCGCCCACGGCATAAGCGTCCGGTCGCGAAGAAATCTCCGCACCCTCATGGCGCAGCGCCACGAGCTTGCCGTCGCGGCTGGCGCCGACCTGAATCTGATGCCGCGTTTCGGCGCGGTAGGTCGCAATGGTGAAGCCCTGGTCGCGGGTCGCAACTAGCTTAACGGGCCGGTTGAGCTTGCGGGCAATGCTGGCGATGATGGCCGTGCGTGGCGTCACCGATCCCTTGGACCCGAAGGCGCCGCCCACATAGGCATTGATCACCCTCACCTTGTCTGGCTCGATCTCGAGCTGGTCCGCAACGCCGTTCTTCAGGCCGTGGACATACTGGCTCGGCTCGTAAATGGTGAGCCGGTCGCCGTTCCAAACGCAACTGGTGGCGAATAGCTCCATCGGGTTGTGATGCTGTGTCGGCGTTTCATAGGTCGCCGTGACCTTGACTTCAGCCTGATCGAAAGCGGCGTTGAAGTTTCCGACTTTCGGATCTTCCTTGAACATTGCGAGCTGGCCTTTGGCGCGTCCCGCAGTCGTGCCCGCCGAGTCGAACGAGGCTGTTGGCCCCGCCGATATGTAGTTTACCTTGACCCGATGCGCGGCCTCCCGCGCGGCCTCGAAGCTCTCTGCCAGCACTACGGCAACGATCTGACCATCGTGCGCGATATCCGGCGAACTCAAGGGCTGGACGGTGGTCGACATGTATCCGCCGCTGCTAAAAAGCTTCGTGGCTTTCAGCTTCTGGGCATTCTCGTGCGTGATGATATCGATCACGCCTGCCACCCGCTTGGCCTCGCCTAGATCGAAACCGTCGATGCGGCCTTTCGCGATCGAACTCGTGACGAGATAGGCGTAAGCAGGATTGGTCAGCGAAATATCCGACGCATACTGGGCCCTTCCGGTCACCTTGGCGACGGCATCGTAGCGTGGGACCGGTTGGCCCATATTGGCTTTCGGTTCGGGAGCGGCCTTCGACATGGTCAAATCTCCATCATTGTGGCCCGCTGCAGCGCATGGGCCACCACGCGCCGGCCGAGATCGATCTTGAAGCCGTTATGTTTCCTGGCCGCCGCGCCGGCGAATGCGGCTTCCGCGACGCGATGGGCCAGATTGCTGTCAAGTTCCTGGCCTCTTAACAGTGCCTCTGCCTCGCGCGCCCGCCACGGCACGGTGGCAACTCCACCCAGCGCGACGCGCGCGTCGCGCACCGTACCGTCGTGTAAGTCGAGCGCGATGGCAGCGGAGGCAAGGGCGAACTCGTAGGATTGACGGTCGCGGGTCTTGAGATAAAGCGAGCGCGGCCAACGGCCAATGATGGTGAAGCCGGAGATCAACTCGCCGGACTGCAAGCTAGTCTCGATGTTCGGCGAATTGCCGGGCGGCTTGTGCAACTGCGCGAATGATATGCTGCGGACGCCGGATTGGCCCGTGATCTCGACGGTCGCATCCAGGGCGATCAGCGCCTGCGCAAAATCGCCGGGATAAGTCGCGATGCAGGAGCCAGACGCGCCAAGCACGGCGTGCGACCTGTTGAACCCATCCATCGCGGCGCAGCCGGAGCCGGGATTGCGCTTGTTGCATTCGGCGTAGCTGACATCGCGAAAGTAAGTGCACCGGGTTCGCTGCAGCACATTGCCACCAAGTGTCGCCATGTTACGCAATTGCGGGCTGGCGGCCAGCTTGAGCGACTCGGCGATGACCGGGTAGGATCTTTGCACCTCGGGATGGGCGGCGACGTCCGACATCCGTGCCAGAGCACCGAGCCTGAGGTTATCGCCTTCGAGAGTGATCCCGGACCAGGCGCCCGCGAGCGGATTGATATCGATCAGCGCTGATGGCCGCATCACGTCGAGCTTCATCAGGTCGATCAGGGTGGTGCCGCCGGCCAGCGGCTGGATCGGGGCTTCAGTGACGGGATTGTTGCCGGCACCGACCGCAGCCAGAGCCTGGATGGCACTCGAAGGATCGCCTGCCCTGCGATAGCTGAACGGACGCATGAGCCTAGCCTTTCTGGATCTCGGATGCTGCCTGCTTCACGGCGGCGACGATGTTGGGATAGGCCGCGCAGCGGCAGATGTTGCCGCTCATGTATTCGCGGATATTCTCCTCGCTATCGGCGTGCCCTTCCTTGACGCAAGCGACCGCGGACATGATCTGGCCCGGTGTGCAGTAGCCACACTGGAAGGCATCCTGGTCGACGAAGGCTTGCTGCATCGGATGCAGCGCATCACCATCGCTCAGCCCCTCGATCGTCGTGGTATCGAGGCCCTGTGCGGCGAGCGCGAGTGTCAGGCACGAGACCACACGCCTGCCATCGACCAACACGGTGCAGGCTCCGCATTGGCCATGGTCACAACCCTTCTTGCTGCCGGTCAGGCCGAGATGCTCGCGCAACGCGTCGAGCAATGTGGTCCGGGCATCGATCGACAATGCCCGGTCCTCACCGTTGACCCGCAGCGTCATGTCGACAGGAAGTGAGGGGTCTTGCGGACTTGGCGGATTTGCCGGTGCCTCCGCGCTTCTGGCTGTCAGCGGCATCGCCACGGCGGTGCCAGCGAGAGATGCCAAGAATGCGCGGCGGTCAAATCCGGAAGTCATCCCGGTGGGAGAATGATCAGACATCTACGGCCTCCGCCGTTGCTCCTAGGAAAATGACGCGCGCCCGCGTCTCCTGCGGTGAACCGGGCCAGCCGAGAGATGTTCCAAAAAGCGCCGGTTTCCGCCACGTGATCGGGTTTCCGGCGGGAACACGCTGCCATTGTTCGCGCTCATCTACCTGCCAGGGTGGTCGTCGTGACGACATCACGCCCTCCACTCCCCCTGGTAGCAGCCTGGTTTGCTCTGCGGGCCCTGCTCGCGCTCACCGTAACGCTCGCCTATTTGCCGCTACACACATTCAACGCCGTCGTTGCGCCGACGATCGGCTCTATCAAAGGCAGCCGTTGTGGCAACCGTCTTCTTGTAGCTCCGCCACCGCGGACCGCGCACCTTCATCTTCGCGGGCGCCAGATTGTTCTGGCTCAGCACCCTTCTCTGGCTCGGACTGATGGATTTCCTGACGCGAACCTGAGGCTGCGCTGCCGACGATCCGTTACATCGTTTGATTGAACTTAAGTAGAGCATTTCGTTAGGAACGGTGGCCTCGAGGCGAACGTATTCGCGTAAACAACCCAATGAGGACAGCATGTTCCGCTTACTATTGATCGTTCTTGCGGCGGGCTCCCTGTCAGCAACACCCGCCTTGAGCTATGCGCTTCCAAGCAGCGGCAGAAGCAGGTGCGGGAATCGGAAGGCGAATCCGCGTCGCAGGGGCAGCGGGGCGGATTGAAGCGCGACCGTCAGATCCGCCATGAGATCTTCCGTAACCCCGACAACCGCATGGAAGGCAGCCATACCCGCAACGATCGATAACGCGTCGGCGCCCCGTCAAACTTCCTGATTAACTCGCTCGGAACTGTCGGGGCTCTCGCCAGCACTTCAGTAAGTCTCCATGCGGCGGATGGAAGGAGCCATCCTGTATCTACTCGTCTTCTTCGCGACCCTGATCTGGGCCTGGGGTCGGAGCCAATGGCTGGGCGCTCGTGCCCCGGCTGGTCGGCCCGGCAGTGCTCCTCGTCCTCGCGCTCGCCGTCAGCCCGACCCTTCGCGTTCGCCGGAGGATAGTGAATTTGGATCCAGTATGGTTCAGCCCTCGCGAGGAACGCCAGTTCGACGCCAGCACCAGATTGGCGTAGGAGCGCGACGATCCGGCACGACGAGAGATACCCTGAACAGTGCTCAGCAGTCAGGAAGCTGGAAACGCGCATAATTCTGGAAGTTTGTTCTACTGAAGGAGAAAACTCAAAGGTACGGACATGTCAGCCTGGTTCAACAATGCACCGGCGGTCCTACTTGAGGAATCGGTCAAGATTGCCGTCGACTATCTCGATCGCGCCGGCGAGATCCACGACATCAGTGAGGCCTGCCAATTTCTCGTCAACAAGGTCGACTTCATGATGGCCCAGGGAGAGCGCAACCGTCTCCTGTTGGCAAACCGCGCGATCGCAGCTTATCAACGTCATCGAGAGGAGCGCGCCGTCGAATTATCGCTGGTCTCGTGAAACGGTGCGATCAACATGTAACGCACTGTTTGAAGGCAAAACACGGATCGGAAACGCGCTCCCCTCCGCGATGGAGATAGACCGCCCTGACGGAGGAAGTGATCCGATACTTCCCGCCGCATACCACGTCGAACGCGGCGAAAACGATCATGAGACAGCACCCGACCGGATCCCTGCAAAAAGGAGAGATCCCGATCCGGATCATCGACAAGGGCAAACACATCCTCGAGCATCCAAGCGCATTGGCCACCGTCCGGTTGAGAAACATCAAGCTCTTCCGTCCTCAACACTTCCTTACCGCCGAAGTGCTGCAGCCGAACCACCTTGCTCATGGAGTCCTCCCGCGATTCCGCACCGACGGCGGTCAGGGGCCCTCGTTCCTATCCTCTGGAACTGCGCCCGTGCCGACGGGTTAGATCTGCATCTGCAGAAGAGGTCAGCCATGGCAGAATCGTCTCGTCAAAAACGCATCACCGGTCGTGTGATGCACGAATTCAAGCACGGTGAACTGAAGAGCGGCCGCGGCGGCAAAGGCGGCAAGGTCAAGAGCCGACGCCAGGCCGTGGCCATTGCGCTCAAGGAAGCCGGCGCATCGAAATACGATAGCGACAAACGCAATCGCCGGAGCCTTCGCCGGACGGAGCAGAAGGAAGCGAAAGGCCGGACGGCGCAGCAGGAGCGTGAGGGCAAATCCCATGTGGGTGCCTACCGGCAGCGGGAAAGCACCAGGGCGATGTCGGGCCGCAATGCGCGGAAACAAACCGCGCGAGGACATCATGCCGCCGTCGCGCTCGCCCGCAAAGCTGACGGGCACACCCGCCAGGAGCTTTACGAGAAAGCGAAACGGCGACACCTTGAGGGTCGGTCGAAAATGACCAAACGGCAGTTGGAGAATGCATTGGGGTTGCGCTGACGTCGTGTCGACTAGCCTCCGCCCCTTCGAGCGGAGGGGCCATCTGCTTTTCCGCCGCATCGAATACCTTATCCCATCTTAATGGTCGGCTCCGCGCCAACTGCTGATCTTCCATGACATTCCTAAGATCGCCGCTCGATCGCGACGGCGTCTCCGATTCAAGCAATCACCACGCAAGCAAACCTACCGGCCAGCCCCAAACAAGCCGAACTCTGGAAGCGCTTCGCGGCGACAGGTGGCTGGGTTCGCCAGGCGTTTCTGGTTTCTGCGCCGGACTCGGTCGTGACATTGGCCGGCAAAGCCGACAAGAGCCGATGAGATCATCGCGCGCGCCGAGCTTAGGACGATCTCGTCAAATCCATATCAGGCACGCGAGACCAACTAGAGCAACCGCTACGCGGGACATTGTCACGACATGAAGACGCGCTCGACCTCCATGTCCGATCGGCTTCCCAATACCCGCGGCCAGACGGCCGAGGCACGCTACGCGCGCCGGGCTCGTGGCGGCCCGATTTCTGGAGGCGCTGTCACGGGCCACATAGCAATTGTACTCCAAGCCATATCGAGTGCATTCGCATAATCGAGTGCATTCGCATAAATGAATCAGGGCTGACCAGTCCCACCCGCGGAACCATAGACCTGACCGGTGGCAAAGCTTGCGTCGGCCGCTGCGAGTTGAACGTAGATGGAGGCGAGTTCGGCCGGTTGTCCCGGCCGCCCGAACACCGTTCGGCTGCCGAATTCCTCGAGCTTTTCCATCGATGCACCGCCCGACACTTGCAGAGGTGTCCAGATCGGCCCCGGCGCCACGCCATTGACGCGAATGCCTCTAGGTCCGAGTTGCTTGGCCAGCGACTTCACGTAATTCATGGTCGCCGCCTTGGTCTGCGCATAGTCGTAGAGATCAGGCGACGGATCATACGCTTGCTCGGAGGTCGTGCCGATGATCACGGAGCCCGGCTTGAGATGGGGCAACGCAGCCTTGATGATCCAGAACGGCGCATAGATGTTGGTCTTCATGGTCGCATCGAAATCCTCACTCGAAAGATCCAGGATGGATTGACGAGCCTGTTGCCTGCCTGCATTGCAGACCAGAATATCAAGCCCTCCGAGCCCTTCGACCGTCCGGCGCACCAACTCTTGGCAGAACGTCTCATCTCTAATGTCTCCAGGTAGCGAAAGCCCCTTGCGCTCCTCCGCGCGTATCAGTTCGACAACCTGCCGTGCATCCGGCTCCTCGCTTGGGAAATAGTTGATGGCGACATCGGCGCCTTCACGGGCAAATGCGATTGCCGCCGCCCGTCCCATCCCGGAATCACCGCCGGTGATCAGCGCCTTGCGGCCGGCAAGCCGCCCCGAACCACGATAGGAATGCTCCCCATGATCAGGCGGCGGATCCATCTCGCTCGCCAGCCCCGGCCACGCCTGGGATTGCCTGTTGAACGGTGGTTTCGGGTATTTTCCAACCGGGTCCCCCAAGGCTTCCGCGGTGGGACCACTGCCCGTCGCGCCGGACGCAGGCGCGATCGATGCGGCTACGGTCGCGCCAGCGCCGACAACGTCCCGGCGCGAATATGGCGATTGTGATTTGGTTGCCATTCTCAGTGTTGAGCGGAGCTAATCTTGGAGAGCAGCGATTGTTGCTATTCGGATAGCGGGACCGAATTTCGACTGCCTGTGCCTTTAATGAGTGTCGCTGTCCTGCCATTTTTCCAAGTCGCACTTGCTCACGTGCGAGCGCTGTTCCTTTTCAGAATTGCCCTTCCAGGGCTCGTCCGTTTGTTTGAAGGAGCCCCGATCCGCCCGACGCCGCGGATCATCCTTGGGCGTTTCCTTACCCATCAATTTATCTTCCTACGATTGCATGCTGCACACCGGGAAGGAACTGGTCAGATGTCAGCGCGTACCGATGCGTTGCTGTCGCGACCAGAAACCGGAAAAATAGCCGCGTTCATCGTCTCCGTTGCGGCCGGTTGTCACCCGGCATGCCAAGGCTAACCGCGCTTTCTCACGTTGGTTGCTGACCGGCACGCTGATTTACTGTGGCTTTTGTCGGAGTTCTATGACCGGTGGGTGCCAATTCGACAGCGCCCAGTCCCTGGTTGTCGCGCGCCATGGAAAACTGCCCCCTCGGCGTCATGAGGAATTGCCCCCTCCTTGGATAGCCGAGGAGAGAGCGAATGAACGAGGAACGAATCACGGAAGGCTCGTCGTGGAGTGATCCACGGGGGCAGGTGATGAAGACGCCGGATGACGTGGCGGAGATGTTGCGCCTAAGGGCGTGCGGGTGGGGTCTGAAGCGGATTGCGCGCCAACTGGGCTGTAGCCATCACACGGTGAAGGACTACGTGGCGTCGGGCGGGGTGAAGCGGTTTCAGTCGCCTGAGCGCCCGAAGCGGCTTGACGGCCTGGAAGGCTGGCTGCGCGAGAAGTTCATTCGGCACCGCGGCAATGCGGATGTGGTGCGCCAGGACCTGTTGGCCGAGAAAGGCGTAGCAGTCAGTCGGCGAACGCTGCAACGCGCCGTGCAGCCCTATCGTCAGGCGCTGAAGGCCGAAGCGCTGGCAACGACGCGGTTCGAGACGCCCCCGGGCCGGCAGCTACAGATCGACTTCGGCGAGCGCCTGGTCGAGATCAGCGGGGTGAAGATCAAAGCATTCGTGTTCGTGGCGACGCTCGGGCATTCGCGGCGGCTGCATGTGCGTGCGTTCCGGGCCGAGAAGCAAGAGCACTGGTTCGCCGGGCTCGAGAGCGCATTCACGACCTTCGGCGGCGTGCCGGAGGAAGTGCTGATGGACAATCCACGCGCGCTTGTGGTGCGCCACGACGCGGTGAGCCGGTCGGTCCAGTCTAACGACAAGCTCATCGCGTTCGCGAAGCATTGGGGCTTCCGTCCTCGTGCCTGCGCGCCGTATCGGGCGCGCACCAAGGGCAAGACGGAGAATGGCGTCGGCTACGTGAAGAAGAACGCGATCGCAGGGCATTCCTTCGCGAGCTGGGTGGCATTCGAGGTGCATCTCGCCGAGTGGGAGCGTGAAGTGGCGAACGTGCGTATCCACGGCACGACCGGCGAGGCGCCGATCGCTCGCTTTGCGCGTGACGAGGCACACCGGTTGAAGCCGCTCGGCGGGCAGCCGTCGTTCGGATTGTTGCGCGAACTGAC
>NZ_JAFCKQ010000008.1 GCF_018130215.1 Bradyrhizobium jicamae | reverse complement strand
ACCATTGCGGGAGCCACTCACGAATTTCGGGGCCGCCCGATCGGTGACCTGATCCTGCGCGGCCGGAGCGAGCCGCTGCGGGCTTTCGAGCCATTGCAAGCGGCTGCGTTTAGAGCTGCAACGACGATGCAGTACTCCGCAGCTTTCGCGAAGCTTGAGGCCGGAGACGCGACCGCGATACCAGCTTTCGCCGGGCTGGTCAGTACCAACGCCGATGACCCGCTTGCCGGCTTCCACCTCAAGCGCTTACTCAACGGCGCTCGGGGCGTTCGCATGCAGCTAGAATAGATTGTTCAATTACAGGGCCAGCCGCAATGGCGTAGGGTGGAGGACGTCGCATGATTCGTGGGATTGGCGTTATTCCGCCGCTGTCAGGGAGAAGCGTACATCTCGGGGTGTGGGCCAAAAAAAAGCGCTAGCGACCCAACGCGGACGTGGCTTATGCAGTATGAAGCTGAGGCGCTCCGCTCCCCGCGGCAGCTAGGCCGCCTCAAGAATTTCGGTCAGTTCGTCAGGCATTTCGAGCATCGCGTCATGTCCGCAAGCAAGTTCCTTCGCGATCCAGCCGGGGTCGGACTTGGCGCGCTCGTAGACAGGATCGAAGGCCGGTGAGGGAAAACTGGTGGCGCGGATATACAGCTTGCGGCTCACCACCCGATAGGCGCCAGTGAGCACTAGCTTCTCAGTGGCGCTGGCAGCCGGGTGAGGCGTACACTGCCGATCGACCCACTGGCGGTCGCGTTCATTAACGCGAAATACCTCGGCACTGATCGGCGGTAGCGTGAGCTCCGCCGGAGTTTTGCGCGGGCGCAGATCAGCCCACGACTGGCCGCTTTCCGGCACATACGCATCGAGATAAACAAGCGCCGCAATGCGCTCCGGCATCTGGTCGGCGACGCCCGTTACGACGAACCCGCCATAAGAATGGCCGCACAGAACGATGTCGGTCATCTCCTCCCATCGGATAAGGTTCACGACATCGGTAATGTGCGTGCTGAGATTGACCGACGCGGACAAAAGGTGAGACCGGTCGGCGACGCCGGTAAGCGTCGGCGTATAGACGTGGTGACCTCTGGCGACGAGCCGCTCCCTCACTCGGCGCCAACACCATCCTCCATGCCAGGCCCCGTGAACAAGAACGAAGGTCTTAGTCATCCGTTCGATCCCGATCGTAGCGATCGGGAATAATATCTTCGTGCCTTGCGTGTGCCAAGCGGCAACCACGGCTGCGATCAACTTGATCCGCAAGTGGACTGCGACGACCGAAACCCGTGTCCGCTCGCTTTATGGCAAGAGCGGGCTCGTTTTGCTCGATGTGAGTTCTTCTCAGTGTGACCGAAACAGAGCCATGGAGACCCACTTATCGTTACTTCATAAATGCATCGCAACATCACATTGCGGAGCTTGCATCGCCCGGATATTATTCGTCCTTGCTTGAGAGGCGGGGCGCACCATGCACTTCGGAATCAAAGCTCTGATACCTGGCCTCCTTGTTGTTCCCTTGTATTTTGCACCTGCTATCGGAGCAGAGGTTCGACAGCTAAGCGCCAACGGTACGCAATTCGCCTATGTTGAGGCCGGGCGAGGCGATCCTGTTGTTTTGGTGCATGGCGGATTTCAGGACTACCGGTTTTGGACTGCGCATCTTCCGGCGCTCGCGAAAGCTTACCGTGTCATCGCCTATAGCCGGCAGAACCATTTTCCGAACTCTACGAGCAGGGACGGTCTGCCTGATGGCGCCGCAGACGCGCATGGTGAAGATTTGGCTGCCTTCCTGACCGAACTCGGTATAAAAAGCGCGCACATTGTTGCTCACTCCTCCGGCGCACATGCCGCGCTGTTCTTCGCCGCCAATCACCCTGACATGGTACGAACGCTGATCATCAATGAACCGACGGCTACAGGCCTGCTTGCTGGAGCGCCCGGAGGCGCGGAGACCTTGAAGGACTGGAACGCTCGATTCGCATCCGCACGGGAGGCAGCGCGAACAGGCGAGATCGATGCCGGGCTGCGACTCTTTGCCGATGCGGTAGGCGGACCTGGAACCTACGACCGGCGGTCCGAGGGGGAACACAAGATGATGGCGGACAACGCGCTGTCCTATGTTGCAGACCAGATAACGACGCGCCCACGTCCGGTGTTCACCTGTGACATGGCAAAGCGTATTTCGGCGCCGACGCTTGTGACAAATGGTGAGCGCAGTCCTGAGATTTTCCACCGCGTCGTGGACGAACTGGAACGATGCCTGCCTCAACGAACTCGGGTCGTAATTTCCGGCGCATCTCACACAGTCCCAGCCGAAGCCTCTCAGGCGTATGATGAGGCCGTACTTGCCTTCATCGCGAGCCACTAGCCTGATGACCGCCGGGGCGCTTTGCGTCTCTCTTTCGCATACCTGTGGCCGGTGAATGGATTGGATGAAGCAGCGCGCGATACGGGCCCCAAGCCGAAATCGTCGCTCATCATGCAGAGTGCCCCTTTCTAGGGCGTAGCGGACAAGCATTGGGTATTCGACGAGGTCGCGTTGTGACCCATCTGCGAATGGGCGGGCCAAGGCGCGTAGACGGCACCGAGCCCCGAATCGACAAGAGTGTTGATAATCGTAATGTCGGAGTCCGAAGGTATATCGGACGTGAGCAAGGCCGTGCCTTGAGGTCATGATCCGCGGCCGGGCCAAACGTGCACACCGCTTCGTGCGCACACCGGGGGCGATGCCGAGTCCTCACGCCTTGGCGATAAAGGCGACTGCGTCGATCTCGATACGTGCTCCGAGCAGAAGGCCGGCAACCTGGACTGCTGTCGATGTGGGTGGATTATGCAGGAAGACCTCACCGCGTACGTTGGAAAAG
Organism: Bradyrhizobium jicamae; assembly: GCF_018130215.1. Lineage (GTDB taxonomy): Bacteria > Pseudomonadota > Alphaproteobacteria > Rhizobiales > Xanthobacteraceae > Bradyrhizobium > Bradyrhizobium jicamae_A. The sequence goes on along the minus strand of NZ_JAFCKQ010000008.1, from coordinate 207,710 downwards.
TCGGCATAAGGTGTTGCGCAGCGATCCGCGAATACGGTCGAAAGTGACTCTCACGTCCTGCTCGAAACTGATCGGCACGTCGTCCGGCGGGATCGCGACGCCGACCTGACCCGCGATGAAGATCCAGCTGCCGGCTTCCGTATCGATACGAAGCGTTTCGCTGAAGCTCTTCGCGATCGGGCTAGCGAGATGTCGCATTGTGATCATCTAAGGACGCGTCTTTCCTATATGATGTTGTGCTCCGTCACCGATGTCGGACGGAACGTCGTCGTTTATCGACGGCCACTGGCGATTCGGTACTCGGTCACGGCCTCGATCGGGCCGCCTTTATCACCGAAGTAACGCCGCGCTTCCTCACGCACAGCAGCGCGTATTTCATTGGGCAGAGTGGCAAGTGCCTGACCGGTGGATGCGCCGCCGCGTTCGAAGGGGCCGTAGTAGGCATCAAACGACGGCAAGACAAACGTGTGCTTAACGGTATGCATGTCCAGATCGGCGAAGCCGGCCTCGACAAAGAACGTCCGCAGCCGCCGTTCGTCGCTAAGTCCGAAGGTCCGGCTGACGGCATCGGCCAGGCCCGGAACATGACGCGCGATCATTTCGTTAATCTGATGGTTATAGGAGTACTCCACGACGGTATTGACCGACACGGCGGCGCGCCCGCCTGCACGCAGCACGCGCCGGAACTCTGCCAGGCCTCGTGCGGGATCAGGAAAGAACATCAGCCCGAGATTACACAGGACGGCGTCGAAGGTTAGATCCGGAAACGAAAGTGCCTGACCGTCCTCGACTGCGACAGAGGCATTCGGGGCGCCGGCGATACGCTCTCTTGCCGTCCTGACCATCTCAGCTGAGACATCAGCGGCGGTCACGTGGCCGCCCGAGCCCACGGCGCTCAGGGCTGCCTCGGCCGAGAGGCCCGTACCGGTGGCTATATCGAGGACGCGCATACCCGGCGCAACGTGGGCCGCGCGCAGAACAAAGGGCATGAAATATCTGGTAACATGCGCGAAAGCCTGGTCGTACTCGGTCGCCGCCTCCCGCCGAAAGGTGAGCTCAGCCATGCCGCACCCCTTTGTAGCTCCTTTACGGACCAGAGATTTGCAAATCGTACCGCTCACAGCAAGCATTGAACCGGTAGTTCGCGGATCGAAAGCGGCCCCAGGCGGCGGTCGGGGGATTTCCGCTATTCTGTCGCTGTCAGGCGAGGAGCGGACATCTGGGTGCGGGCCAAAAACGACGCGAGTGACCCGTCTGCGACATGGACTGCGAAGAGTTTTCAGCGCAAGTTGATCTTCGAACCACCTTCCGACAAGTCCATATTGGGCTTACGTAATTGCTCTGCGGCAAGGCTCCGGACGAGTAATGCGACGGCGAGATTTCGTTCAAGGAATTGCGGCTGTTTCGGCAGTATATCCTGTCGTGGCGCGCGCGCAGCAGCCGCCTGCGCAGCCGGTGATCGGCTTCCTTAGTACGCGCTCGTCCGAGGAAGCCGCAATTCACACCAATGCCTTCCGCCGCGGGCTCGAAGATATGGGGTATACCGAGGGTCGTAACGTAGCCATCGAGTACCGCTGGGCAAATGGCGACTACAGCCGGCTGCCGCCACTTGTCGCCGATCTGCGGAGCCGACCGATTTCGGTGGTTGTTGCCACCGGCGATCCGGCCGCATTCGCGGCCAAGGCTGCGGGCTTCGCCGCACCGCTGGTCTTCATCGTCGGCCAGGATCCGGTAAGCGCGGGTCTTGTAGCGAGCATGAATCGGCCGGGTTCGGCCACGGGCGTCAACTTTTTCACGGGGGATCTGGGCGGCAAACGACTGGAGTTACTCTGCACCTTGGTACCGTCGGCGCACGTCGTGGGATTGCTGCTCAACCCTAGCTTCGGGATGGAAGCGGTCGACCAGTTTCGCCAGTCGGTGGCCACCGCAGCGCAGTCGCTCGGCCGCGAGTTGGTTGTGCAGAACGCAACAACAGATGCCGAGATCGATGCCAGCATTGCAGCCCTGATTAAGGCTGGCGTCACTGCCTTGGTGGTTCAGAACGATCCGTTCTTCGACTCTCGGCGAAGCCGGATCATAATGCTGTCGTCTCGTCACCAACTGCCCGGCATCTTCCACATCCGCGAGTTTCCGGCGGATGGCGGGCTAATGAGCTACGGTGCCAGCCTCGCCGACACCTACCATCAGGTCGGCGTATATGCCGGCAAGATTCTGCGCGGAGCCAAGTCGGATGACCTTCCGGTCCTACGACCGACGAAGTTTGAGCTGGTCATCAACATGAAGACTGCAAGAGCACTTCGTCTTACGATACCACAGTCTATTCTCATCGCGGCGGACGAACTGATCGAGTGAGATCGGCAAGTAGTCTGGATATGGTTCATTCGAGCAATGCACCCCGTTCCTGGGTCGGATGCTTAGGCTCAATAGAACGGCGCAATTGGAGCGAGCGGCGAGGCGCCCAGGATCCGGCCGAACGAAAAGCTCGTATCTCCCCTTGCGGCCACAGCCTCCGTTGCTATTCCCGCAAAGTCTTGCGCCACGCTGCTGGTTTACGGAGCGATCGGCCTAATCGTACCAACCTGGCGCTTGGAACGCACGCAGGATAAGCTGTTGCAGGAGTCGTCCAGATCGGACACCGCGGCGGCCGTCATGCTCAAGGGCAACATATGAAAGAATTTAACGCTCCGACGCGTCGGAATACTGCGATTGAGCCAAGCCCCTATCAGTTGATCTCGTAGCGTCTTGGCCATCTCTGACTGCTGTTTTCATCAGCTATCACGATCCCGAAATAGTTAGGGAGGGGCTTGCATTTGGCTGAACGCAAATGGTTTTGTCCGTTAGCCGCCTAGTCCTCCTTTTAGATGTGGGGCTCCGATCGTTGCGCCCCTTTCGCAACTGGAAGCCGCCAGCCGCGTTTGATTGCCATGACACGAAGTAGGAAGCATGAAGCCAGCGCGACCGCAGTCACCAGTGCGTCAGGCAGCTGTAATAGATAGCCGACAACAACGATTGCCGCAGCGGCCAGCGCCGCGACCGCATAAAGATCGGCGCGCAAGACGGTCGGAATCTCAGCGAGCAGTACGTCACGGACTATGCCACCGCCGATCCCGGTGACCATGCCGAGAACTGTCGCCATCACTGGATTGAGCCCAAACGACAGTGCTTTCGACGAGCCTGCGACCGCGAAGAGCGCCAGTCCGGCCGCATCGAACACCAACACTGCATTCGACATTCTCACAATGAGGGATGAAAAATAAAAGGTCACGAGGCCCGCGACCAGCGAGACGCCAAGATAGCGCCAGTCGCCAACCGCTCCTGGAGGCACTGCGCCAATCAGGAGATCGCGGGTGATGCCTCCAGAATTTCCTGCAGCGAAGGACAAGACCATGACGCCAAACAGGTCCAGGCCGCGCTTGGTCCCTGCCAATGCCCCGCTCAGCGCGAAGACGAAAGTACCGGTCAGATCGAGTACAATAGGAAGCTTGTCCATGACGTTGGTTTTCCTCGTTCACGAGGTGACAAGCATGCTTCGATTGGGCCAGAGCGCCGCCTGCATACCCTAGGCCGGTAACCAAACACGGGCCGCTACGACAAGCGCTTCGACGCCGGTTTGTAACGTTGGGTGGAGAACGGGAGCAAATTTAGGACTGTGGTTCACTGGCAACTCATTGAGCTTGTTAGCCTCCTTGGCCTTGGCGTAAATTTCCGGGTCAGTGCCGCCGACGAACCAGAAAACCGAAGGTACGTGCCACTGCGATCCGAACGATCCGAAGTCCTCGCTGGCCGGGGCTGGCCCCGTCGCCCTAACACGTTCGGCGCCGAAATGCCCCCGGAATGCGTCAACCACCCGGTCAGTCGCTCTCTGATGGTTCACGTTCAGAGGGTATTGGTCGATCGTCGTAATCTCGGGTGGCCGTGGCGCCCCTGAAGCCGCCGCTTCGGCATTGGCAATCCGTTCGATCGCTGCCAGTACGCGAGCGCGCACTCCGGCGTCAAAGGTTCGGACGTTGAGCTTGATGATGGCCTCGTCAGGAATGACGTTTTCCTTGGTGCCGGCTTGGAGGACGCCTACCGTCAACACAGCAGCCTCAGCAGCAGCCACTTCACGCGAGACGATCGTTTGTAGTCTCAAAACGGTCGAGGCGGCCATGACGACAGGGTCAATGCTGGCCTGGGGCATGGAGCCGTGCGCCCCTCGTCCGAATAGCCGGATTTGCAAGCTGTCCGCCGCCGACGTTATGGCACCGGCGCGGCCCGCGACCGTTCCAGACGGGCCTACCATCACATGCTGACCGAGAATCACGTCCGGTTTCGGAAAACGCTTGAACAGGCCGTCGTCGATCATGGCCTGTGCGCCTTCGCCTGTTTCCTCCGCCGGCTGAAAGATGACCATTAGCGTGCCACGCCAAGTCGCCTTGTTCTCCGCCATCAGCTTTGCAGCACCAGCGAGCCAGGTGACATGCATATCATGGCCGCACATATGCGAGACAGGGACCGTCTTGCCCTCTTTATCCGTCGCCGTCGCAGTGCTGGCATAGGGAAGACCAGTAGCCTCCTGAATCGGCAGCGCGTCCATGTCGGCTCGCAGCATGACCGTAGGTCCGTCGCCGTTCCGCAGCAGGCCAACAACGCCGTGTTTTCCAATACCGGTCGTTACCTCGTAGTCGGCGACACGGAGCCGGTTGGCTGCCAGACCTGCTGTGCGCGTCTCCTGCATCGATAGCTCGGGATGCGAATGAACATCCTTGTAGAAGTCGGTCAGGTCGGGAAGCAGCGCATCGAGGTCGCGCAATGCAGGATCTGAAGCAAACGATTGAGCTTGGGCCATGCTTTAACCTCTTGAGCTTCATCGAACTACCGAGTTTGCCCTCATTCCAAAGCGCCGCAACCGTCTTTTTCTGCAATCAAACGAAGTTGAGTTCCCGGGCAAAACTGTCGCGATTGCAAAGAGGGCAGGTCGCCCCGCTCGGAAGCTTGTTCAAGTGAAGAGGTCGCAGTATGCGACATACAGCATCGCTCCCTCGACATCGAATTGTGCAGGCGAAATCGAGTTTGGATCCGACTGGCATTGATCGTCTGCTTCGCGCATTGGTCAGAACCGCATCGTGCCCGGTCCAAACCGAGGCTGAGCCGGCCGGCGACAGTATAGCATTGACTACGGTAAATCACTCTACACGAAGATCGTCCTTGTCCGGATCGAGGGCAGGATGTAACCGGATCCGGCATCGAGAATGTACACCAATGCCTTGCTGACGCCGCGCTTGGCAGGAAGGAGTCCTACATGATCAACGCCAACCATGAGGAATTGACTTGCGATGCAGTGGCTGTGATGGAGCGCACCCGAGATCCGCGCCTGCGTGAGATCATGATATCCCTCGTGCGTCATTTGCACGCCTTCGTACGCGACGTGCGACTGACAGAGCCGGAATTCCGCAACGCGACGGCTATTCTTAACGAGATCGGAAAGCTGACCAGCGAAACCCACAATGAAGCAGTTCTGATGGCTGGATCGCTTGGAATTTCGGCGCTCGTCTGTCTACTAAACAACGGCGACAACGGCGCAACGGAGACCACGCAATCGCTCCTTGGGCCGTTCTGGCGGATGAACTCACCACGCGCAGACAACGGCACATCGATCGTGCGCTCGCCTACACCGGGCGAGCCACTTTTTGTGAGCGGGCACGTTGTCGATCGTACAGGTCGAGCGGTCGCCGAGGCCGAAGTCGATGTGTGGCATTCGTCGCCAGTTGGTCTCTACGAGAACCAGGATTCAGGTCAGGTGGACATGAACCTGCGGGGCAAGTTCACAACTAACGCCGAAGGGAGGTTCTGGTTCTCGACTGTGAAAATGGTTGGCTACCCGATTCCGACCGATGGTGTCGTAGGGCGCCTGCTTGAAGCACAGAACCGGCATCCCTATCGGCCCGCCCATCTGCACGCTTTGATTTTCAAGCCTGGCTTCAAGACGCTGATCTCGCAGGTTTACGATCCGGCGGACCCCAACATCGATACTGACGTACAGTTTGGGGTTACCAGGGCTCTCATGGGCGACTATGTGCGTCACGAGGAGCCGTCTCCCGGCGATCCAGCCGCGACCACTCCATGGTATTCGCTCGATTTCACCTTCGTCATGGAGCCCGGCGAGGCGGTTCTGCCACGTCCACCGATTAAGTGAATGAGTACGCGATTTTGCCCTCTTTGTCCGCTTCGGATCACGGGGGCAGGGTAGTGGGGAAGACGCCCGGCATCGGCGCGAGGTTGCCGACGGAGGCATCGGCTCGGGTGCCTGGCCCCAAGTCTACTGCAGAAGGACCGGCAGATTGAGTGGGCCGCGAAAACCGAATCCGTGCCAGCGTACGCTCGCGGGATCAGGCAAGGTCATAAGGGGAAAGCGCTCGAACAGCATGGGCAGGAGCAGAGCGCCAACAGTGCGTCGCGAAAGGTGCGCGCCTGCGCAGTGATGCGGGCCGTTGCCAAAAGCCTGGTGAGGATTGGTTTCGCGCAGAGCGTTGTAGTTCTCGCCATCCTCGAAGATTTCCTCGTCCCGGTTGGCGGACGCCTGGATCGTCATCACGGTGTCGCCCTTCGGAATGAAACAGCCGCGAATCTCCGTGTCCTCCGTAACCAACCGCGAACTGGCCTGGATCGGCGCCACCCACCGCACACCTTCTTCGAAAGCGGAGCGCCATTTGCCGCCCGCTCGTACAGCATCAAGTTGATCCGGATTTGTAAGCAAGCCATAGAGGATCGTCAGCAGGGCGTCACGCGGCTCGTTAATGCCGCCGCCAATGGCTATCTTTACATTGGCTATCATCTGGCTCTCTGGAATCGGGTTCTTGGCGTTCACCATGACCGAGATTGCGGAGAAATCCGGTTCGGCCCGCACGCGTTTGGCGTTGGCGCGTATACACTTATCCATCTCTGCATTAGCCGTATCAGTCGCTTCGAAAGGCCCTGGCGTCCAACCAAAATTGCCTGCACCGTCGATCAGCGTCTGCGACCATCGCTGCATGTCATCATCGCTCGCGTCCGGAACGCCCATTGCATGTGCCAGAATCCGGGCGGCAAGCGGTCCTGCGAGAGCAGTAAAGAGATCGACCACCTCGCCACGCGGCAGCCGGTCAAGATACGCGGCGGCTAGTTTCGCATACAGCGGCGCCCAGACCGTTTCGATCGACTTCGGCATCAGGGCCGGCATCATGGCCATCCGTTCGGTCCGGTGCTCGTCGTGGTCCTTGCGCATCAGCGTGTGCGCGAGAAAGGCGCGCTTCATAGGTGTGTTCGGGTCGTTAGAGCTGAACAACGCCGGGTTGTCCTTCACATATTTCGTGTCGGCAGCCTTGGTGAGGAAAGTACGGCCCACCGATTTGACCCGCAATACGGGCGCTTCGCGCCTCAGCCGTCTGTAGATCGGATAGGGATCGCGGGTGAGTTCCGCGATCGTGATTATCTCGTCGAGGGGCGCCAAACCTGCGGTTCGCATGGAATGATCCTGTTTGGGGCCAGTGCTTGCCGGGCGATATCATAATGACAAGCGCGAAGCAGAACAACTGAGCTTTCAACGGTTCATGGGTGGTCGGCTCTTGGAGGGTTGACTATGGCGGAATGGGAAGACGAGCTCGAACGCTGGCTGAAGCCGTCCTTGGATCGGTTGGGTCACAAGGCTCGGCAGCGGATGTGCCCACTGTACGTGCGAGATTGATCGGCCCCGGCGATCGCAAGAGCGTTCAGCCGATGGCAGAACGCCTTGCCAGGCACAACTATCGGGGTGGTCAGGGAGAGGTTGCCTCAATTGGACTCGCCGCTAGCGGGACTCTCGGCTGCCTTCGACGATTTGCTTCTGGCGTGAGCGCTTCGATGTTTGCTCGGCATCGCATCACGCCGCCTGCTTCACTCGATCCGTCGATGTGTCGATTATGCGATAGAGGCGACCGCTTTCGGCTGGATCAGACACTATTTGAGGCCGAGCTTCTTGCGAACGACACCGTCGAGGAAGCCACGCACAGGATGTTCTTGCCAGCCGGTTGCGGCACGGATCGCGGCGCCCGTCGTTCCCGCCTTATCGCTTAGCATCGCGAGGACTTGCGCGCTCTTGGTGCCACTGCATATTCTCCCGAGCGCAGCCGAAGCGGCATCGGCGCGAACCTGCAGTTTTGATGATTTGCGCTTGGCAAACTTCCTCGTCGGCCGCGGCTGAGCAACGGTCTTATTTTGAGATTTGGTCCTGGTCATGGGGGCCTCATTAGGCTCTGCGACGCCGTCCGCCGCACCACCTCAGCTGTCCAGGCAAATCACCCGGTGGAGCATGTCCCAGAAGGCGCGCGCCCTAGGCGGCTCCCAGTCCAAACAGCGATGCTCACGTCGCCGCAGAATGCCAGTACATTCCGAGCAAGATTGTTGCTCTTTTGCTATAATTTGTATCGAGGGTTCAAATCCAGACCAGATCCTCAGCCATTTTTTGTCTGCGGTCCCAAGACCGTGCCGATTTGATTTAAGATGAATTGATCAGTCGCCGGCAGGCGGCAGAAAAGTGCGGCGCCAGCCGTACAACGAGATATGGGAGACGATTGGTTTGGACAGTCGCGAGACTAAACTGCGGGCAGGCCTGAGCCGGTTTCTCGACAGCCACTGGCGCCCCGGAGCCGAGGCGTCGGAGTTGGTGCACGTGCCCGGCGGTGCCTCGCGCGAGACTTGGCGCTTCAAGGCCAGGACCGACGGCGAGGATCGCGGCATGATCTTGCGAATCGATCCGGAAACCAGCCTGATCGACACCGACCGGCGCACTGAATACCGGGCCATGGAAGCCGCATTCAAGTCCGGCCTTCCGGTGCCGGAGGCGCTCTATCTGGTTGAAGATTTGCGGTGGCTGGACCGTCCGTTCTCGATCAGCGCCGAGGTGCCGGGCTGCCAAACTTCGGCCGAGGCATTCCCGCCCCAGCATCTCGGCAAGATCGGCCAGCAGAAGTGGACCCTTCTGGGCCAGATTGCGGCCCTTGACCCGATTGCCCTCGGCCTAGGCGATGTCATGCCGGCAACCAGTGTCGGAACCTGCGCCATGGAGCAACTCGACTACTGGGCCAATGTGATCGATGAAGACTCGCTGCATCCCTATCCCGTGGCGCAGGCGGCGATCCGCTGGTTGCGCCGCCACCCGCCGCCACCGGCGCAGAAGCTCGCCCTAGTCCACGGCGACTTTCGCTCTGGCAACTTCCTTTATTTGCCGGACGGCGAGATCCGGGCGATCCTCGACTGGGAGATGGCCCATATGGGCGATCCGCTCGAGGACCTCGCCTGGTCGCTCGATCCGCTGTGGTCGTGGGTCACGCCGGGCTTGGCCGGCCGGTTGCTGCCGCACAAGGAAGCGGTGCGCCACTGGGAGGCGGGTAGCGGCATCACCCTCGATATAGAGGCGTTTCGCTGGTGGCAGGTTTTCGCGGCGCTGAAGGGCCTCGGCATCTGGATCTCGTCGAGCGAGGACTTCCATTTCGGCGGCAGCCAGACGCCGATCCTGGCGTTGGCGGGCTGGCTGATGACCGATCGCCACCAGCAGATCCTGGTTGACTACCTCTCACCGTCCTCTCCGCACCGCTACTTGAGGGACGTAAAATGATCCCGAGGGGCGCAGAAGCTATCGGCCGCTTGGCGCAGCGCATCACCAACGACCTGATTCCGAAGGCTCCCGACGCCTACACGATCGCCGACCTCGGCCTCATCACCGCGCTGCTTGGCATGATTGCGCAGGACTTCGACCGCGCCGCCGACCTGCTCGTGTCGCAGCACGAGGCGGTATGCCCGATCCTGCGCGAGGCGGCGGCACGCATGGCCGGAAGCGATCTCGCCAGCCGCATCGAGGCGACGCTGGCACAGGCGCCGACCTCGCTGCGCATCTCCGACCTCAGCGCCCGCTCCGACGCGACGCTGCGGCTGATGATCGAGGCGCATGCAGCGGTCGAGGTGGCCGCCGACGCCGGCGCCAATTGGGCCAAGCGCCTCGACGAAGCGATCTGGCGCTTCCTCGAGGCGCAAACTGCGGCCGAAGCCTACCAAGTAGCTCCTCTGACCACCGACCAAACCTCTGGTTAGGCCCCGCGTATGCTCAACAAGCTCGACGACTTCCCGATTCACCAGACCCCGGAGCCGATAGCCCATCCGGCCACCAGCGACCGCAATGTCTACGATCGCACGTGGTTCAACGGCTACGCTGCCGATGGGTCGTACTATTTCGGCATCGGCATGGCGATCTACCCACACCGTGGCATCCTCGACTGCGCCTTCTCAACGGTGAGGCCGGGCGAGCGCCAGCACTGCTTCTATGGCTCGCGCCGGGCGCCGATGGAGCGCACCGATATGCAAGTCGGCCCGTTCCGGATCGAAGTTATCGAGCCGATGAAACGCGCGCGGATCGTGCTCGAGGACAACGACAGCGGCATCGCCTGCTGCCTCACTTTCTCCGCCCGCACCGCGGCGATTCAGGAGGCGCGGCAGACCCTATGGACGGGCGCGCGGCGGACCATGGACGCGACCCGATTCGATCAGTTCGGCCGCTGGAGCGGCTGGGTGAAGACGCCCGACGGCGAGTTTAAGGTCGACGAGACGCTCTGCCACGGTGTCAAGGACCGCTCCTGGGGCGTGCGCGGGGTCGGCGAGCGCGAGAGCGGCGGAGCGCCGCGCACGCCCGGCGGAATCTGCTTCCTGTGGGCGCCGCTGTTCTGGGAAGACCACATTACGCACGCGATCTTCTTCGACGGCCAGGAGGGCGAGGCGCTGGTCCGCGAGGGCATTGTGGCGCCACTGTACGCCAGCGAGGCCGAAGTGCCCGGCGTCGAGGATGGCAAGGACCGGCGCATGGCCACGGCGCGGCATCGGGTCAAGTACGTCCCCGGCACCCGGCTCGCGAGTTCGGCCGAGATCGACCTCGTCGACATCGACGGCACCGTGCGCACAATCCAGCTGGAGCCGATCCTGAAGTTTCAGATGAAGGGCCTGGGCTACGGCCATCCGGAATGGGGCCAAGGCATGTGGAAGGGAGAGTTCGCCACCGGCCACGAGTCGTTCGACCCGCATCAGCTCAACCCGCTTGAGCCCTGGCACCTACACACACAGCAGGTCGTGCGCGCCAGCGACGGCATCAGAACGGGAATTGGCGTTCTGGAGCAGATCGTCGCCGGGCCCTACGCCCCGGGCGGCTTCACCGAATTCTTCGACGGCGCCAAGGGCTGATTTTGGGGAGAACTCGGTCCTGCTGATCGGAACTTCAAAGCCGCCGCACTGGGAACACAACATCGCCGTCCTAGCCGCTGCCGACTGCAAACTTCGACCCAGTCTCGCGACGGCTCAAGGAACTCTCGCGCATAAACCCGAAATTCTATCCGGGCCTTCTCGACTCAAAACACCGCCAGCAGATCCTCGTGCTCACATCGTGTGATCCGTCGCTCTGACCCGAGGCACCGGGGTTTGATCGAACAATTCTTACAGGCGATCGTCTTTCGAATAGTATCCGCCAACGCTGGCGGCGATCTGGCGCCGGGGCAAGCCTGACACCCTGCTGCATCACTCCAATCGCGGTAGCCAATACACCAGTGAGCAGTTCCAGCGCCTGATGGCCGACCGTGACATTGTCGGCTCGATGAGGGGCCTTCGGCCCGGCTCGCGATAAGAACACGATTAAAGAAGTGAGACACTGGCATCTAGCCGCTCCCAAGAAGGCTAGAAAAGGCTGCAAAGCTTTACTTCTTCTTGCTATTCGGTCGAATCGGCTTGCGACCCTTGGGTAACGTCTTGGGCGTCGTCGCTCCTTTAGGCGGCTGAAGGAAGAATTCCGACAACTGAACACCTAGCGTTTCGGCCAGTCGATCGAGGAGATCAATCGTCGGGTTCTCCGACTGCCGCTCAAGGCCGCTCATGTATGAACGATCGATCCCGGCATCGTACGCCAATTGCTCTTGCGGAATGCCGCGATCGACGCGGATCCGGCGAACATTCCAGGCCACAAGCGCACGAGCTTTCATGCGCAAAAGCAGCCATTTGGTAGGCCATCAAACCACTGGCTATAACCGATCTATTTCGATAGTTTAGTCCGCAAGGTTGGCCCAAGCCTCAATGAAGTGCCGTATGCCACATGAATAGACCGCCAGTGGATCCCGACGTTGCAGATGCAGCGCCGAATGAGCCGGCGCTGACGGCCTATGATGAACAGCATGTTGTCACTTACATTCGCCTTTTGCAGGCGGAGGGCGAGGGAGCGGACTGGCGGGAAATCGCTCGAATCGTCTTACACATAGATCCGGAGCGAGAACCGGACCGTGCGCGGAGCGCATATCGGAGTCATCTCGCGCGCGCCAAATGGGTGACTGAGCAGGGCCGCCTTTTAAGCGGCACCGGCTCGAAAAATGAAGAAAAACGTTGACTGGCGACTTGCAGGCAGAACTATTTTCCTTTGCTAACCGGCGGTCATTCCGGTGCATCACGTGGTGCCAAACTTGGGGCTTCCTACAACCTTTTCGTTCATACTTATTGCCCTGCAATCCTTGTTAGACGCATGCAATGGGGCGGTATCAATGCCTGAATTCGACTGGCGGTTGCCGGAATCCTACAAGGGCCTACAAGAGGCCGAAACCACCGACATCGCCTGGGAATGTCTTCGCCGCAATGCGGACTATCGACGCGACTTTGAGGCGATGATCGCTAGCCGCCCAGATGGCGAAGTGACCGCTGAATTCAGGAGAAGTTGGGGCATCTGCTTTAGCCCATGACCCGCAGAGGTCCTTCGACGAGCAGACGATATTTTGGGCGCCTGAGGTTTTAGCGGCGGTCGTTCCGGTCACGGTTTCCTCGACAGTGGATCGCAGTTTAGCGTCTCAGCCACTGCTCGACCTTGCAGCCGACCAGGTGCGCCGCACCGTAGACGACTGGCATGCCGTGCTGCGCCTCGGGGCGGTGGACCATGGCATCTGGTGCAATGAGCCGCCGGTGATCGATGCTCGATACGCGGTCGAATTGCCGTTTGACGGCGATTTGGAAGCGCGCACCCATGCAGCCCGACGGCTGTGGCGCGCGATGAATGGACGCGCGCCAGGTCCTGCATTTCACACACTGTCTACACAGCGGCGAGAACGTCTGAGCGTCGCGATTCGTGCGCTCAATGCTCACCGCGCCGGCGGTAGCTATCGCACTATCACCGAAGCGCTGTTCGGCGAAAAGCGCATCCCAGATCGTGCCTGGAAGACGCACGGTCTGCGCAGCCGAACCATCCGGCCCGTACGAAGCGGCCTCGCGTTTTGTGCGTGGAGGCTATCGCAAACTTCTGCAGCCCGGCCGCAGGGACGGGTAGCGCTGTCCCCTTGGGTTCCGAAAATTACCCCCGCAAACTTCGGCATCCCCCTCCGACACTGTGCTTCTCCATGATAACCGCACACACGCCGGTGCCGCCACGCGCAGCGCGCTGTCATCCTGGAGCTTTCAAATGCCCGATCCGATGGCTGGTCGACCCCCACGATTCCTGCGTACGGCCGGAGGCCGCCCGTTATCTTGGCCTTTTCGGCCCCACGCTTGAGAAGCACCGCACGTACGGTACCGGACCGACGTATCGGAAAATTGGCGGACGTGTCGTCTACGCCGTGGATGACCTGAAAGCGTGGGCCGACCTCGGCGCCACGACGTCGACGTCCGACCCGCTTTCGAGACGCCAGTCGGTGGACTAGTATGCTTATCGGCGGGCATGCGCTGCGGCCGGCGGAAGCGCTGGTAGTGTGCGAACCGGATAACGGAACACTCCACCGGCATCTGCGACAATAAGTGCGCTTCTGCAATGTGACCAACGGTTTATGGGGGTCGACAAAATGACTGGACCTGACAAATGTGGGCGTAACCATTTGCACGATCGACGCTGGCTCCTTTACTGCGGAGCGCTAGCTCTTCCGTTCGTTGTTGCGCTAAGGCTGGCGCGTGCAGCCGAGCAGGTCGGGTCCGTCGAAGGCGTGACGGGCGATGCGTTTGCCGAGCTGGAGTCGGTTCGCCGGATGCTTGATCGGGCCGCGCCGATTTTTCTCAACGAGGAGGTAGCGACGGGAGTCGCCTCGCGGTTGGCGATAAGACTCGGCCGCAATACGATGGTGAGACTCGGAGAGCAGGCGCGGCTGAAGATTGATAGGTATATAGTCGACGCCGGCGGAGAGATGACGCTGCGCTCTGGTCCTATGCTGTTTGACGGGCAGCCGCGCCGCGCCGGCGTGCAAGTTCGTAGTCCTTTCGCACTGATAGCCGTGCGTGGCACACGCTTTTTCGCGGGCCCCAGCAACGACCGGTTCGGCGTGTTCGTTGCGCGCGGCTCGGTGAGAGTAAGCGCGGCAGGTCAGCAAGTGACCCTGCACGAAGGCGAAGGGACAGACGTTTTGTCGCCCGGAGCGACGCCGACGCCGGTCAAGCGATGGGGCTCTGAGCGCATCCGCGCTGCGCTCGCAAGCGTCAGCTAGTGTTTCGAGGCGTCCGGGTTGCGCCTCGGAAAGATGAAGGTAGACCATGAGGCCGATTTGCTTGTGAAAGCAAGTATGATTGGAGTGATCGCGCGGCAGCATCCTGATGGGTAGGATACGTCGAGCGTTACGGCGGCACCTGCCGGTAGCGGCGGGTCTTTTGACGTTGCTCGTCTTCCTGGCGGTAGTCCTCTTGCTTCCAAGTAACATTGGCGAGCAGCTGCGAGACAGTGCCTTCGACCTGGTGCTCGCCAACGATTGGCCGCTTCGCAGGCCAGTTACATCGGACCAGAAAGTGGTGGTTATCGACATCGATCGTGCGTCTATCGATGCCCTGGGTGCATGGCCGTGGCCGAGAGCGACGATGGCACAGCTCGTCGAAGCCGTGGTAAATGCGCGGCCGGCTGCGATCGCGATCGATGTGCTGTTTTCCGAGCCAGACGATCGCTCTCCGGCGGCGCTGGCCCGACGGCTTGGATCTGCCATCGGCCAACCCGAGATCAGTAAACTAGCAAGCACGCTGCCCGACGGTGACAAGCTACTGGCTCAAGCGATCGATGGCGTTCCCGTTGTGCTCGGCTTTGTGTTGGACCCCGATCGTGAAAGTGCACTTTCGGGACCATCGATTGTGAGCCGTGGATCGCTGCCATTCGACGAGTTGTGGCAGGTCGTCGGCGCAGTCGGACCGACGCCAGCCCTCGCGGCGGCGGCGAGGGGACTAGGCGTCCTCTCATTGCCCGGCAGTAGTGATGGCGCAATCCGCCAGGTTCCGGTCTTTGTATCCGTGGGTGGCGTCCTGATGCCGGGTCTCGCCGCCGAAGCGCTGCGCCTCGCAACCGGCGCATCGAGCTATCTCATCGAGAGCGCCCCCCCGAGCGTGGTCGTCGGTAACCACCGTGTCGCGCTGTCGCGCAATGCGTTTCTCCGGCTCGCGCCGACCTCGCTGCGGCATCGCACCAGACGCACCTTTTCGGCGGTCGAAGTCCTTAAAGGACGAATCGACCAGGGACAACTGAGGCACGCACTTGTGCTGCTCGGCGGTTCCGCTCCGGAGCTTGGCGGCTTGCGCAAAACCTCCGCGGACCCGTTGACGCCATCGGTACAAATCCAGGCCGACGCCGTCGAACAAATGATCGCCGGTCGTGCGCCGAGCGCGCCGACCTCGGCACCCATTGCGGAGCCATTGACTTCTCTGTCGATCGGGGCGCTCGCTGTTGTGCTGGGCGCCATCTTGTCCCCGGCCATCGGCAGTTCGATCCTAGGCGGCGCGATCGTGTTGTTATGGATTACCGCAATCGTGGCGTCGGGTTTGACTGATCGCCTCGTCGATCCGCTAACGCCAACGATTGCGGCGTCGCTCGTGTTTGCAGTGACCGCCGGTACCGCATATTCGGTTACGCGCAGGCGGGAAGCGCTAATACATCATCGACTCGAACAGCATCTGGCTCCGGCTGTCGTTCGACGCATCGTCGAGCAGCCAAACCTCGTCAAGCTCAGCGGCGAGCGTCGCGAGGTTACATCACTATTCACGGATATCGAGCGGTTTACGGCGACGATGCATCGTGCCGGCCCGGAGGAACTCGTCGAAACTCTCGATCAGTATTTTGAGGGCGTTGCGGGTATCGTGATCTCTCACGGAGGCATGGTCGACAAGATCGTTGGGGACGGCATGCATGCTCTCTTTAATGCACCAATCGACCTCGAGAACCATCCGCAACGTGCCATCGAATGCGCGATCGCCATTCGGGCCTGGAGCGAGAGCTTTCGACGGCGTGACCCGGCCGCGGCCATCCGGCTTGGCGGTACCCGTATCGGGATTGAGACCGGCCCCGCCGTCGTCGGCGACGTCGGTATTCAATCCAAACTCGACTACACGGCCCACGGTGACGCCGTGAACATGGCTGCGCGGCTCGAGGCTTGCAACAAAGAGCTTGGCTCGGCGATTTGTGTCGGACCAGGCGCGGCCGAGCAATGTAATGCGGTCTTGCTGCGCCCGCTCGGGCAGCTCACAGTCCGCGGGCGCAACGAATCAATCTCCGTTTTCGAACCGTGGCCAGAAGACGCGCCGCTCGCCTGGCGGGAAGCCTATCTGAAGGCCTGCGCCATCCTGACTTTTGATCCGGCCCGCGCCGCTGTACTCTTGCACAAGCTGATTGCCGAGCGTCCCGCGGACCTGGCAATACGCCGGTTTGTGGAGCGATTATCCTCTATGTGCGAGTCTAATCAATCGTCGGAATAGGCGACGCGGCGGATGTTTGCATGTGACCCAACCGACATCTTCGCTCATCATACAGATTTCCGCTTCCGAGGGGCCGGCGTGGCGCGCGCTGCCCGCCAAACAAAGGGCCACGATTTCGACATTGAACAAGCGGAATTGGAAGCGTTTGTCTCGGCTTTCTCGAACGCTACGGCCTATCCGATTCCGAATGAAGATGTCGTGAATGGCATTTACGCTTTGGAGGCCATCTACACGTCCGTAAAGTTCGTGGCAATCGATCGCGCCTGCTAGCCGGCCTGCCTCGGGGCCGACGTTTTTGCGAACTTCGACCTGCGTATTGCCACCTTGCGGACGACCGCAGCAGAATTCCTGACTTTACCGACGACCTTTCGAAGCTTCTTCCTCCGAGACACCCAGCGCGTGAGCCCAGCATTTCATCGGGGCAGGCCCACGGAAGATGGACCACGGAGAGTATAACCACACATCCTCCGTCTCCGCGTTACCTGCGGAGAATGTGAGGCGCAATCTAAAAATGTCGCGTAATGTCAATGCCTTACTATTATCGGGCGGTCACTTTCTCAGTTCAATAAGCCGACGCGCTACTATGGCACCTTCGAGCCGCTCCTAGGTTGAGCGAGCATCGCGCTAGTGCCCCGAGCGAACCGGTTCGCTCCTGATAACCAATCCAACTGCATCGCGATCGAAGGTTTCGGACGTCACCCCATCCCTGCGGAGAAGATACTTTTCGACCTTGTTCGTTGGAGTCTTGGGGAGATCGGCAAGAATGCGGACGTAGCGTGGCACCATGAAGTGAGCCATTCTCGGCCTAAGGAATTGTATGAGCTCTGCGGGATCCAGGGTTTTCCCCTCCGCGAGGGATACCGCGACGAGGACGTCGTCCTCGCCGTGCTCGCTCGGCACGGACACCGCGGCGGCCTCGCGAACAGACGGGTGCGCGGCGACCTCCAGTTCAACCTCGAAGGACGAAATGTTCTCGCCGCGCCTGCGGATGGCATCCTTGAACCGATCGACGAAGAAATAGTTGCCGTCCTTGTCGATGCGGAAGGCGTCTCCAGTGTGAAACCAGCCATTGCGCCAGGCGAGCGCGGTCGCTTCAGGCGCCTTGTTGTATCCGTGGTTCATGGCCCAGGGCGCGTCGGTCCGGATGATCAACTCTCCAATCGCACCTTGCGGAACTTCGCTGTCATTCGGATCGACAAGGCGAGCCTCGACACCCGCGCGCGGTCTGCCGCACGAGGCCGCGACGGTTGGATTCGGTTCGGCCACCAGCGGACAGGAAACCTCCGACATGTTGAAAAGCGTGTGGGTCGTGACGCCGTAGCGCCGGCCAAAGGCGATCCCTTCCTCACTCAAGGGAATCACCGTGACGTGCCTGAGCGTAGCGTCCGCCTCGTCGCCGTTGTCGTCCCGCTTTATCAGGAAGCTTGCCATGACGCCGAGGAGGATGACCATGGTCGTTTTGGTTTTCGATACAGTGGACCAAAACGATCCGGTATCGAACCGGTCCACCATCGCAATCGAACCGCCATTGATCAGCATGGCATAGCTTGGCCCCGTACCACCAACGTGAAAGAGGGGGAGGTTCACCATGAAAGTGTCTGCCGAACTGAGATAGGGGATGCCGTCGCAGTCCGCCGAGATGCCGCGTCCCGTGGCATACAGGTGGGCATAGGATGACAGGACGCCTTTCGAAGGGCCCGTCGTTCCGGATGTGTAGATGATGCACTGGGTGTCCCATGGTGCGATGGGATGCTCGAGGACTGGTGCGTCTTCGATCGGCGAGTCGATCGCGGTTGCGGGCAGGACGTCGAGCCCTTCGATCGGTGCCGGCTCGCCGTCAATCACGACGGCCTTGCGCAGATTGCCCTTGTCGATGTCGGCAAGCCGTTGCAGCAGGCTGCCATGAACGATCGCGAGCGTCGCGCCGGCATTACCCACGACATGCTGAAGAATTCCGCCGCGATAGGCCGTATTGATGGGTACGTAGACGGCGCCGATCATGTTGATGCCGAACCAGGCGCGCAAGCATTCGGAGCCATTTGGAAGCCAAACGAGTACGGCGTCACCTTGCTTGACGCCAAGTGACTGAAGGGCATGACCGGTCCGCCTCGCCAGGCGCAGGAGCTCGCTGTAGCTCAGCTGACTTCCGTCGTCGAAGGTTGCATAGACGCTGTTCGGTGTTTCGCGGGCCCAGCGCTCAACGAGGTTGCGCAAGACGCATTGCTCAGCGGTGGGAACATTGTGGCGCGTCATCGAAGCCTCCCTGCTAGTCTCTGTCTTGCCGCGACAAGCTGATCGATGATCGAGGGCGACAGGCCCCAGCCGAGCAGGACCTCGCGCGTGTCGCCGCCCGAGACGCGCGCGGATCGCGGCAAAGCCGTTGGTGTCCGGCTGAAACGGGGCGCCGGAGCGGGCTGGATTACATCGTCGATCGTGACGAACGTCTTCCGTTCCACATTGTGCGGGTCGGCCGGTGCTTCGTCCCAGTCGAGCACTGGCGCGATACAGGTATCTTCACCGCCCAGAAGAGCGATCCAATCGCCACGACTTCGCGTAAGGAACATTGCCATGAGCCGTTGCTTCTGCTCGGGCCATTTCGCCTTGTTCATCTGCTCGTCGAACAGCGGGTCGGTCAAGTCGCAGAGCTGGCGGAAGCGGGCGTAGAATTGCGGCTCGATCGCGCCCAGGGCGATGAACTTTCCGTCGGCGCAGGCATAGGTGTCGTAGAACGGCGCGCCTCCGTCGAGCAAATTGCTTCCCCGCGCGGTGGTCTGCCGTCCTGAGGCAAGGCCCGCGTAGCGTCCAGCGGCAAGAAGAGCCGCGCCATCGACCATGGCGGCGTCGACGACCTGTCCATTGCCAGAGGCGCGCGCTTCCAGCAGCGCGGCCATGATGCCGAACGCCAGGAACATCGCGCCGCCACCGAAATCGCCGACCAGGTTCAGCGGCGGCGGAGGCGGCGAGTCCGCTCTACCAATTGCGTGCAGTGCACCGGTCAAGGCGATGTAGTTGATATCGTGCCCGGCACGCTGTGCGAGCGGTCCGTCCTGACCCCAACCGGTCATGCGTCCGTAGACCAGCCGCGGATTGCGATCCAGGCAGATCGCGGGCCCGAGTCCCAAACGCTCCATCACGCCGGGACGATAGCCCTCGATCAGGACTTCGGCCTTCTCGATCAGAGCGAGAGCGCTCGCGACGGCGTCGCTCTTGCGCAGGTCGAGATCGACGAAGCGGCAACCCCGTGCCGTCACGTCGAAACGCGGCTCCGTGTCGAACATGGTGCCGCCTGGCCGGCGTACGCGCACGACTTCTGCGCCGAGATCGGCGAGCAGCATGGCGCAGAATGGGCCGGGACCAATGCCCGCCATCTCGACGACGCGCATGCCGGCCAGCGGCCCGCTCATTGACTGATATCTCCAGCGCTACCGAGGCTAGCGAGCTTTTCTCGGCGAATCCTGAGTCCCGCAGCTTCACGGTCCCATGTGTCGGTGGAGACGCCGTCGGCCCGCAATAGGTGTTTCTGGATCTTTTGCGTCGGTGTTTTCGGCAATTCCGGCATGATCCGGATGTAGCGCGGGATCATGAAGTGTGCGAGCCGCGGCCGCAGCCAATCCAGCAGACAAGCTGCCTCGACGGATCGTCCCTCGACGGGTGCGACCACGGCCAGTACCTCGTCCTCACCGAATTCGCTGGGGACGCCGACGACTGCGACCTCGCGTATGTCCGGGTGTCCGTTGATGGCGGCCTCGACCTCGAACGAGGAGATGTTTTCTCCACGTCGGCGGATCGCGTCCTTCATGCGATCGACGAAGAAAAACTCGCCGCGCTCGTTCTGACGAAAGGCATCTCCGGTGTGGAACCAGCCGTTGCGCCAGGCGCGCGCCGTGGCCTCCGGGTTGCCGTAATAGCCGTGGCTCATGGCCCACGGGGCATCGGTGCGCAGCACGAGCTCGCCGGTCTTGCCGGGTTCAACGTCGATATCGTTTTCGTCGACGACGCGGGCGAACACACCGGGACGCGGCCGGCCACAGGTTCCAAGGGTCTCGGGGTCGCGCTCAGAAATGATCGGCCAGGACGTCTCGGTCATGTTGAAGACGGTGTAGACCTCAACGTCGAAACGATCGCCGAATTCCCGGAAACCGTCGGCCAGCGGCACGATGTTGACGACGCGCAGCGTATGGTCCCGGTCGCCGGGCCCCGGCGGCTCCTTCAGCAGAAACGGCACCATGGCGCCGAGCAGGGTCAGATAAGTCGATTGCGTTCGCCGCACCGTGTCCCAGAACGAGCGCGTGTCGAAGGCTTCGACGAGCGCGATCGATCCGCCCTTTACTAGCATGCGGTAGACGGCGCCCGTGCCGCTCATGTGGAACAGCGGCAGGTTGACGAGATTGCGATCATCGGCCGTGAGCGGCGCGAAGGCGAGCGCGCAGGAGCCGCAATGCATGTAGGTGCAGAGAACCCCCTTGGACGGGCCTGTTGTGCCCGACGTATAGATGATCATCTGATTGTCCCAGGGCATGACCGGCCGCTCTAACGGTCCCGGCTGGCCGACTGCCGCAAGTTCGGCGACGTCATGGTGGCGGAACCCAGACAGGCGCCTGCTGGAAGCCTCAGGTCCGATGAGAAGCAATTCGGTCAGTCCGCACCCGTCGATATCGTGCAGGCGGTCAACGAGATCAACGTGCGATATCAGCAGCCGCGCGCCCGAAATCCGGACCGCATTTTCGAGGACCTGGCCACGCCA
The DNA here is from genome assembly GCF_018130215.1 of Bradyrhizobium jicamae. Classification (GTDB taxonomy): domain Bacteria; phylum Pseudomonadota; class Alphaproteobacteria; order Rhizobiales; family Xanthobacteraceae; genus Bradyrhizobium; species Bradyrhizobium jicamae_A. The sequence goes on along the minus strand of NZ_JAFCKQ010000008.1, from coordinate 186,256 downwards.
GGCAACATTCATGGGGACATAAACGGCGCCAATGTAATTGATCGCAAACCAGATCCGCAGGGCGTCAGGGCTGTTGGGCAGCCAGGTGAGGACGTGATCGCCCTGGGCGACCCCCATGCGCTGCAAGGCGGCTGCGGCGCGCTGGACAGTCGCCAGTGTCTGCGCATAGGTCCATTCGTGGCCGTCATCGAAGCGGACAAATACCTTGTCCGGCGTCGCCGCCGCGTTGCGGTCGAGAACATGGCGCAGGACACAGACGTCGGGCGACAGAACGCGCTGGTCGTTCGAGATGGCGCTTGTGGTTTGCATGCCTGGTGTTCCTCAGATCGCGCGCTTGCGGAACACGGCCATCGCCTTGGGATCGCGGCCCGACAACAGCGTTGCCATCGTCATGTCCTCGATCGAGATCGCGGCGTGATTGGTTGGCGTGAAGTTCAAACTACCGAGAAGGCCTTTGTAGCCCTTGGTCGCATCCATCGCGCGCTTGACCTTCTCGGGCTCGAAGGACTTCTCCGACTCGATCGCCGCGCGGACCATGTACAGGAAGTCGTAGAAGGGCGAAGCGGCGACGTTGACGCCGGTTTCCTTCGTTTCAGGAAAGACGTTCGCCTTTCTGGCGAACTCCATTTGCCTTACGCCGATCTCTTCCTTGTCGCTCCAGGTCAGCGTCTTGTAATAGGTCCCGGCCGCATTCTTCAACGCCTCCTCAGGCACGAGATCGAGCAGCGAATCCGCGAAGAGCGAACTGTGGCCGGCGATCGCCGGATAGTATTTCTGGCCATGCATGGAGTTGAAGCCCTTGGCCGTGATCGGCGTCGAGCCGGTCCAGAACAGCACACCATCAGCGCCGGCCTTGCGAAGATTACCAACGTAACCGTTCAGGTCCGGCGCCGTGATCGGGAACACCTCGACGCCGACCGGCGTTACGCCAAGCTTCTTCAATATGGTTTGGCACGCCGCCACGACCTGCTCGCCATAGGCGGTGTTTTCCTGAAGAATGCCGATCTTCTTCAACTTCAGCGTCTCGACGAGATAGCGCGAGGCCATCTCCGCCTGCAGGTCGGAATTGAAGGTGCATTGATAGTGCCAGGGATAGCGCGTGCCGTCTCCAGCCTCGGAGGCGATGGCGTACATGGTGGTGATGGTCTTGGATGCCGTCGTGACCGCGAGGGCAGCCAGCGACTGGCTCGAGCCGGTCGGGCCGCAGATGTAGCGGACGCCGCCTTCCTGAAGCTTCTTGATGACGGCGGGTTCACGCGCAGGAGAGGCCTCGTCATCCTCTTCCTGCCGGGCGATCTTCCGGCCCATCACGCCGCCGGCAGCGTTGATCTCGTCGATCGCGACGAGGCCGCCGATGTAGAGGGGCGCGTAGGAGGAGGCGAGCCGGCCGGTCGTCGGCCGCACCCAACCGATATTGAAGGCATCGTCCGCAGCGAAGGCCGGCCGCGCGAGGGCGCTTGCGCCCAGGGCTGCCACGCCCCCAAGAAACAGACGGCGATCGAGAGCTTTGTGTCGGATCGTCATGGGCCTCCTCTTAATGTTTTCTTGTTTCTTTCCGTTCCAATGGCGCGGGTTGCGAACCGAACCGGCATCAGATCGGCGGGATCGATCGAAACTTCGGCGGGTGATCCGGCTCGCGCCGTGGCGGTGCCTGCTCGAATATCTCGATGATGCGGCGACGCGTGGTCCGCGGATCGATCACGTCGTCCACGCCGAAGCCTTCGGCCGCATGGATCGAGGCGGTCTGCGCCCGCGTCTCCTCGATCATCTGTTGGCGGCGGGCCTGCGGATCGGGGGCCGACATATAGTCCTTGCGGAACGCCACATCGATCGCCCCTTCGATCGACATCGCGCAGATCTGCGCCGACGGCCAGGCAAACGAAGCGTCGGAATCGAAAGCGCGGCCGCCGTTCATCGCGAAATAGCCGAGGCCGAAGCCCTTGCGCACCACCACTGAGACCCGTGGCACACTGGCATGGCCCCATTCAAAGATGAGCTTGGCGCTTCGTCGTCCGAGCGTCGTGCGTTCTGCCGACGAGCCAATGTAGAAGCCCGGAACGTCGATCAACGAGACCAGTGGCAGGCCGAAGGCATCACACATGGCGATGAAATGAGCACCCTTCTCGCAGGCATTGGCGTCGAGAATTCCGCCGGTACGCAATGGCTGGTTCGCGATGAAGCCCACGGGCCGTCCGCCAAGCCGTGCAAACGCCGTGATGATGTTGCCTGCAAAGGTCGGTTTGATCTCGAACACGCTCCCGACGTCGGCGATGCCGGCAATCACCGGGCGCATGTCGTAGGCCCGGCGCGTCGATGCGGGCACGACATCGAGCAGTGCTTCGTCACCCCGGTTCGCAGGATCGTCGGTTTCGATCAAGGGAAGAGGCTTTCGCGCGTTTCCAGGCAAATAGGACAGAAAGCGCCGTGCGGCGGCAAAGGCGTCGTCCTCGTTGCTGACGCCGAGATCGGCGAGCCCTTGCTTGTCCACCTGGACCGCCGCGCCCCCGAGCGCATCCTGGTCGGTCTCTTCGCCGGTGCCGGCCTTCACCAGGGCCGGTCCCGCGAGACCCATCACGGACTGGCCGCGCACCATGACGACGAAGTCGGCGAGGCCGGCGTAGTTGGTCGGCCCTGCAAAGCCTGCGCCAAGCATCAGCGCGACCATCGGTATCCAGCCCGATGCCCGCGCAAGGTCGTGGAACATGCCATTCGCATGGGCGAAGTGTCGCGAGTTCTGCCCACCTTGGATTCGATGGCCGCCGCCGTCCAGCAGCATGACCATGGGGATACCCCGGCGAATGGCGATCTTCACCATGCGCTGGGTCTTGGCGCTTCCGAGCTTGCCGATGCTGCCGCCGAAGACGCTGAAATCCTGCGCGAAGACGACAACGGGTCGTCCCTCGATCCGCGCCGTGCCCGTGACGACGCCGTCAGCCGGCGACTTCTCCCGCGGGTGCGGCTGGCCCGCTTCCGGTTCCTCCGACGCGAGCGCTCCGATTTCTTCGAATGTGCCGGCGTCGACGAGCCGCGCGATCCGGGCGCGGGGCGACAGGCGGCCGCGTCCGGCAAGTCGCTTCATCGCTTCGGGGCGCGCGTCATCCAACAGTTGAGCGCGTTCGCTCTCGATCGCTTCAAGGAGTTGCCTCTGGCCCGCGTCTGGATGGTGGTTCATGATACGCTCCATCGTGGTCCGGAATGGTCGGGCGTGCCGTGCTCGCCCATGAAGGCGGCCTGCAACGCGTCACCGGCTGCGATATCCGCAGCAAGTCCGCCTGCGATTACGCGGCCGTTCTGCATGACATAGGCGTCGTCGGCGATTTCAAGCGCGCGTTCGACCATCTGCTCGACAAGAAGGATGGCGACGCCCTGCGCGCGCAGGGAGAGGATAGCAGCGAGCACCTGGTCGACCAGGACCGGGGCAAGTCCCAGCGAAGGTTCGTCCAGCATCAAGAGCTTCGGCTCACGCATCATCGCCTGGGCGATGGCGAGCATCTGTTGCTGACCGCCAGACAGGCTCCCAGCCGGCAGGTCCCTCTTCTCCTGCAGGATCGGAAAGAGCTCATGGATGCGGTTGACGCGCCGATCATGCTCCTGCTCGGTCAGGCGCAGGCCGTAGCGGCCGAGCTCGATATTGTCGGTGACGCTTTGGCGCCGAAACAGCCGCCGGCCTTCGGCGACGTGCAGGAGCCCGGCGCCAACGATGGCGTTTGGTCTTGCACCCGTGATGTCGCGGCGATCGAACGTGATCGTTCCGGAGGTCGGACGATTGAGGCCCGACAATGCGCGCAGCAGCGTCGACTTGCCGGCACCGTTGCGGCCGACCAGCACGACGATGCGGCCCTGGCGAACGTCGATAGAGACCTTTTCCAGGACGCGGACGTGGCCATAGCCTGCATCGACCTTATTGGCCGACAACAGAGGCAAGGAGGGGGGAACCTTCATGCGGGAACTCCTGACTTGAGAGCCCGTTCGCCCATATATGCCCGCATGACCCGCTCATCGTTGAAGACTGCAGCCGGATCACCTGCGGCGAGCACTTTTCCGCGATCAAGCACCGTCACGTGGCCGGCGACTTTGGCGACGAGGTCGAGATGGTGTTCAACGATGACGATCGTCGCACCGAGTCCACAGATGCGGATGATCAGCTGCTCGAGCCTCTCCAATTCCGACATCGAAAGCCCCGCTGCGGGCTCGTCGAGCAGGATCAATCGGGCGCCGCCCATCATGGCGCGTGCGATTTCTATCAGGCGCTGCTGGCCGTGCGGCGTCTCGCCGGCTTCGACATGGGCACGCTCCGCGACGCCGACGAATTGCAGAAAGCCGAGTGCTTCCTGACGCAGCCTGCGTGCTTCGGCGCGTGCAGAAGGCAGCCGCAGCGCAGTCGAGAGCAGTCCAGAGCGTTCGCGTATATACGCGCCGAGCATGACGTTATCGAGCGCTGTGAGGTCGGCGATCAGGCGGGGGGTCTGAAAGGTACGCCCAACGCCGCGGGCGGCAATTCTTTGCGCCGCGGAACCAAGCGCTTCGACGTTGCCGATCTTCACGCTGCCGGCATCGGGAACGTAGTAGCCGCTGGCAAGATTGAGCAGCGTCGTCTTGCCGGATCCATTCGGACCGACGATCGCGCAACAGCTTCCGGCGGGGACTGCGAGGTCCACACCATCAAGCGCCTGAACACCGCCGAACTGTTTGCGTAGTCCGGAGATTTCGAGCGCCAATCCCGCGATCGGGGGATGTTCTCGGGCCTCGGATGACGCTGCGGGATCAATTGTCCTCGGGGCGGAGGGTGTAAAACGCCGCCATGCCTGCCGAAGCGCGCCGTAAAGCCCGTGGGGAGCATACAGCATGAGCCCCAGCAGCAGGCAGCCATAGATCAGCATGCGCCAGCTCTGCAGGTCGGCCAACAGTTCGGGGATGAGGAAGAAGACCAGGGCGCCGATGACGGGCCCCCACAACGTGCCGAGACCACCCAGCACGACGGTCAACAGGAAGAAGATCGAGAAATCCGCCGTGAAATCATCGGGTGTCACGACGGTCTTTTGTACGGCAAAGAATGCGCCGGCGAGGCCCGCGAGTGCGGCCGAGATCACGAATGCGACGAGCTTGGTACGTTGCGGAGAGGCGCCGACCGCCAACGCCGCCGGCTCGACATCGCGCACGGCGACGAAAGCGCGCCCGAAACGCGAATGAACGACATTGCGGACGAGGACGAAAGCGATCACGGTGACGATGACGACCGTGTAGTAGAGTGGCCGGGGCCCGAACTCGAAGCCGAATGCCGAGGGCGGCGGCACGCCGACCACGCCGGCAAATCCCTTTGTCAGCCAGCGCCATTCGACGATCATCTTCTCGAAGACGAGCGCGAAGGCTAGCGTGATAAAAGCGAAGTACCAGGTATTGAGCCGGAAGGCGGGGAGGGCCGCCAGCACGCCCAGCCCGGCGGCCAACACCATCGCGACCAAAGCTGCGGCCCAGAACGACCAATGATGATCGACGGTCAGGAGTGCAACCGAATACGCGCCGATGGCGACGAACGCGGCGTGACCCAGCGAAACCTGTCCGGCGTAACCGGCCAGCAGATTGAGGCCGATTGCTGCGATGACGTAAATGCCGAGCTGGGTTGCGACGAACAACGCGTAGGAGTTGACGCCGACGAAGGCGGGTAACGCCAGCGCTGCACCGAGTGCTGCAGCCTGTACGGCAAAAGGAATGGCAGCGCGCGACATGATTACACCGTCCGCGCGTTCGGGCTGCCGAACAGACCTTCCGGCTTCAACAGAAGAATGGCCAGGACGACGACGAAGATCACCGCTTCCTGATAGCCTGGCGACAACAGCGAGGCGCCGATCGCTTCGGTCACCCCGATCACGTAACCCGCAACGAGCGCTCCGCGATTGTTGCCGATCGATCCGACGGCGGCCGCCGCAAAGCCCTTGAGCAGCAGGTCCGGCCCGAGGGAGGTCGACGCGTAAAGGATTGGCGCCGCGAGAACCCCTGTCATGGCTGCAAAGGCAGCACCGAGAAAGAAGGACCAGCGGCCGAGACTGCCGGGGTCGATTCCGCGCAACAGTGCTGCCTCGCGATCCTCGGCGACGGCCATGACCGCCTTTCCCCTGAGGGTACGATACGCCCTCTCGACGACCGCAACGAGGATCAACGTGATCAGAACGAGCGCGATCTCGTAGGACGAGATTCGCGCCGATCCGATTTCGAGCGCATCCATGCTGAGCGGCGCCGGCGGCTTGACCAGAATCGGATCAGGGCCCCAGAAGCGACCGACGAGATTGGATATGATCAGCGACGTCGCAAGCGTCGTGATGACCCAGCCCGTTCCCGTCTGTGAGCGAGCGAGGATCGGGGCGACCGCGATACGCTCCTCGATTAACCCGATGATGCCGACTGCGACGAGCGTTGCTGCGAATGCGACCAGCCAGGGCAGTCCCGCGAGCGAGGTGAGGCTCGCAAAGATCATCGCGCCCAACATGACCAACTCGCCTTGTGCGAAGTTGAACACATTGGTCGGCCTGAAGAGAATGTTGAAGCTCACAGCCACGAGTGCGTACAGGCTGCCGGCGACTATTCCATGTGTGATAACGTCAAAATCCATCGGCCGACCTTCACTGACCGGGTGCGCGGGCGCGCAGACAACCCATCGCGCGCTCATCCTGTCCGGACGCAACCGATACCAGCACGACGTCCTTTGCCCCGATGCCTGAGTGATTTTCGGGCGTGAAGGAAATATCCCCCAACAGGCCCTTGTGGTTCTTGAGCCCGTCGAGTCCACGCTTGATGGCTTCGGGCTCGAAGCTCTTTTCGGCTTCGATCGCAGCCTTGAGGCAGTAGAGAAAATCATAATACGGCGCCGCCGCAACGTTCACCTCATAGCCCTTCGCTTCCGGATACTGGGCAAGCTTCTTGGCGAATTCGATCTGCCGGGCGCCGGGTTGTTCGGTGTCCGTCCAGGTGAAGTTGCGATAGTACGTCGCGAACACGTTCTTCACCGCTTCGCCAGGCACGAGATCGAACAGAGCCGGCAGCATCAGGCCGCTGTGACCGGTGACCGGAGGAAACCATTTCAGTGTCTTCATAGCGTTGAAGATCATCGCGGCGTTGGGGACGTTGGCGATCCAGCCAATCACGCCATCCGCGCCGGCCTTCTGCAGATTGGCCACATAGGTCGAGAGATCGGGAGCCGCAATCGGATAAACCTGCTCGCTGACCGGCGAGAGGCCGAACTTGTTCTGCAGAAGGGCTTTGGTAGCGCCCGTTCCCTGCTCGCCAAATGCCGTGTTCTCCTGGAGGATACCGATCTTCTTCAGACCCAGCGTCCGGACCATGTACTCGACGCAGACGGCAGCCTGCTGATCAGTGTTGAACATGATCTGATAGTGATAGGGATACTTGCGGCCATCGCCTGCTTCAGCGGCTGCCGCATATGTCGACTGAATAGTCTTGGCCGAGGTCGTGGCCGCGATTGACGCCAGTGACTGCGAACTGCCCGTCGGCCCCACAAAGCAGCCAATATCCTGCCCCCGCAGTTTGCGCACGATGCCGGGTTCCTTCGCAGGGGACGCTTCGTCATCCTCTTCGACCCGTGCGATCTGGCGACCCAGAATGCCGCCAGCGGCGTTGATTTCGTCCACGGCGATGAGCCCCCCGAAATAGAGTGGGGCAAACGACGAGGCGAGGCGGCCGGTCGTCGGCCTGATCCATCCGACCTTGAAGGCTTGCTGCTGCTGCGCAAATCCGGGACCTGCGGCGCCGAACGAGGCGACACCGATCTGCGCGGCCAACCGCAGCAGCGCGCGTCGATCAATGACGTTTCGGGCAAGCAAAGGAATTGCGGACGTCGAGCGCATGCGTGTCTCTCCCGGACGAGCGGCTCGTTTGTCGGCCGCGATTTGAAGCGATCATAATACTTGTTGACCGACCAGCAAGAACATTATTAAGTTCGGCCATGATTTCTCTGGCGCCTCAGCTCAAGACGAAGCCTGCATCGCGGCAGGACGAGCGGCGACGTGCGTCCGATGCGCGCATGTTGCGCGCGGCGATGTCGATCATTGCGCAGAAGGGCGCGGCGGGCGCGACGCTGGCCGAAATCGGTCTCGCCGCGGGTTTCAGCCGTGGGCTTCCGGCAGAGCGGTTCGGCACCAAGTTCGCCCTGCTGAATGCGCTGATGGATTTTATGGAAGGCTGGTTTGCGGAGCGCTTGAACAAGGCGCTCGGCGACAAAGCGGGACTTGACGCCCTGCGGGCGCGGCTCGATGCGCATGTGGACGGTGCCTGCGCGAGCCCGGTGGCGACTGCGGCGCTCTATTCGCTGTTCGTCGAATCGCTCTGCGCGATTCCGGAGTTGCAGCCACGCACGCGTGCTATCAGCGCCAGTTTTCATGACGGCTTTCGCAAGCATCTCGAGCAGGCGCGCCGCGGCGGTGAGCTCCGCGAGGGGGTCGACTGTGCAAAAATGGCCAATATTCTGGTTGGCATGTTGCGAGGCCTGATCATCCAGTCGCTGCTCGAAGGCGATACCGCGGCCCTGGCAACCAATCGGGCGCAAATTCATGCATTTATCGATGCAGGCTTGCGAAGGCACGGCAACGGGACGAGACGTGCTCCCGGTCCGAAACGAAGGAACGGCTGACGGCGCGTGCGCCGAAGAAGGAACGACCGCCTGAAGGCGGCGCAATGGGAGGCGCCCATGAGTGGCGAGGACGATCGGCTGTCCCCCGCGGACAGATACGTGCTGCGCAATCTCATTGATCGCCATGCGAGCGAGCGCGGCGACAAGACATTCATCGTGCTCTCGACGGGAGAGGAGTGGACGTACGCGCGGTTGCGGGCCAACGTGCGCAGGGTCGCGGCCAGTCTCCAGGCGCTCGGCGTCAAGCAGGACGATTTCGTACTGTCCTGGCTTCCGAATGGCCCGCACGCGATCGCCATCTGGTTCGCGCTGAACTACATCGGCGCGGTCTACGTGCCTGTGAATATTTCCTATCGCGGACGCCTGCTCGCCCATGTGATCCAGAATTCTGGCGCACGACTGATGATTGCCGATGCAAGGCTTGCCGAGCGGCTGGATGAAGTGGAGACAGCCGCGCTCGATACCCTGGTCGCCGTATCGGGCAGCCCCCCGCGAGGTCTGGCCGGCATTCGTGGCCTGACCGAAGACGCGCTTGCATCTGCGACGAACGAGCCAACTGATCCGCCGCGCGCGATCATGCCCTGGGATACGCATGCGGTCATATACACGTCCGGGACCACGGGCCCGTCGAAAGGCGTGTTGTCGTCCTACCGCCATCTCGCCGCGACGACGGAGGCGATCGATACCGTGACTTCGGAGGACCGTGCGCTGGTCAACCTGCCGCTGTTCCACGTTGGCGGCACGAGCGGTGTGTACCGCATGCTGGTGCGCGGCGGCTCCGTCGCGCTGGTCGAAGCGTTCGACACGCAGACATTCTGGGATACGGTCCGCAAAACCGGTGCCACAACCATGACATTGCTTGGTGCGATGATCCCGTTCCTGATGAAGGCGCCACCGACCTCCCGCGATCGCGACCATCCGTTTCGGCAGGCGATCATGGTACCGCTTGCCGATGACGCGGCAGAGTTCACCGCGCGTTTCGGTGTCGACATCTATACCGTCTTCAACATGACGGAGATTTCGTGTCCGATCGTGTCGGATCGGAATCCCGATGTGCTCAAGACCTGCGGACGGGTACGCGCCGGTTTCGAGGCGAGGGTCGTCGACGGGAACGATGTCGAAGTGCCGAATGGCACCGTCGGGGAATTGATGGTCAGGGCTGACGAGCCCTGGACGATGAACCACGGCTACAATGCCAATCCAGAAGCGACCTCGCGCGCGTGGCGCAATGGCTGGTTCCACACCGGCGACGCGTTTCGTCGGGATGATGCCGGCAACTTCTTCTTCGTCGACCGCATGAAGGACGCCATTCGGCGCCGCGGCGAGAACATCTCGTCTTTCGAAGTCGAGGCGGAAATCGGCGCGCATCCGAAGGTGCGCGAAAGCGCCGTCGTCGGCGTCCCCAGCGAGTTCGGTGAGGATGAGGTCATGGCAGTCGTCTCGCCCGTGCCGGGCGCCGATATCGACCCGATTGAAATCATTTCGTTCCTGACGCCGCGCCTGCCGCATTTCATGGTGCCTCGCTATATCCGCTTTCTCGCAGAGCTGCCGAAGACGCCGACGCAGAAAATCGAAAAGCATGTGCTGCGGTCAGAGGGCGTGACCGGCGATACGTGGGATCGCGAACAGGCGGGCATCCGTCTTAAGCGAGAGAAACTGTCCGCCGGCGATTTGAAGGTCACACAATGAAAGACGATGCCAAGCTCCGTCCCGATCTCAGGCTCGTTCTGGATGCCCGGGCCGAGCGTCTCGACGCCGCGCGTCCAAACGCTGTCGCACGTCAGGAAAAACGGGGGCGGTGGACGGCACGGCGCGCCGCTGAGGCTATCGCGGATGAACACAGCTTCGTCGAATATGGCGGCCTGGTACGTCCGGCGACGGAGGGCATGGCGGGTGCGGCCGATGGTCTTGTGATGGGAACGGCCAAGGTCGGCGGGCGGGCGGTCGATATGGTTCTCTATGATTATACGGTCTATGCCGGCACGCAAAGCGCGATGAACCACGCGAAGATCTCGCGCATGTTTTCGCATGCCGAGAAGCATCGGCTGCCCGTGATCTGCTGGCTGGACGGCGGCGGGGCGAGGCCGCACGACATGCATGTCACGGCGAGACCATCCACGCCGACATTCGTGGTGTTCGCCCGCCTGTCTGGTCTGGTACCGACCGTCGGCATCTCGCCGGGCCGTGCGTTCGCGGGCCATGCGAACCTGGCAGGCCTGTGCGACGTCCTGATCGCAACGAAGGACTCTGCCATGGGCATGGCCGGGCCGCCGCTGGTCGAGGCTGCGCTCGGCAAGAAATACACACCGGAGGAGATCGGGCCTGCGTCGGTGCATTGGGCGTCCGGCGTGATCGACATCCTCGTCGAAGACGAGGCCGAGGCGATCGCAGCAGCGAAGAGGTATCTCAGCTATTTCGACATGGAAAGGCCGGCCGGCGAAGCCCCGGATCAAGCATTGTTGCGCGACATCGTGCCCGAGAATCCTCGTCGGGCTTATAACGTCCGCACGGTGATCCAGACAATCTGCGACCGCGATAGCGTCATGGAAGTCAAGGCCGGTTACGGCAAGGCCGCGAGTACGGCTTTTGGCCGTATAGCAGGGCGCACGGTTGGAATCATAGCAAATCAACCGATGTACCTTGCCGGCGCCATGGATACGCCGGCCTGTTTGAAAATGGCTCGCTTCATTCAGATCTGCGACGCCTTCGACATTCCCTTGGTCGTCCTCTGCGATACGCCTGGCCTGATGGTCGGGCCGGAGGTGGAAAAGACCGGCTTGATGCGGCACAGCGCGCGTGTGCTGTCGGCGCTCGCCAACGCCACCATTCCGGTCCTGACCGTGGTGCTGCGCAAGGCCTATGGGCTTGGCTACTACATCATGGGCTCGCGCCCGCTTGAGCCGGCGATCCTTCTCGCCTGGCCGACCGCCGAGTTTGGCGGCATGGGGCTCGAGGGCGCGGTCAATATCATCTACGCAAAGGAGCTCGAGGCTGCGGCAACGCCGGAAGAGCGAGCAGAATTGCATGCGAGCCTGACGGCGGAACTCAAACGCGCGAATACGGCGGTCGAAAGCGGAGCCAAGTTCCTTTACGATGACGTGATCGATCCCGCCGATACTCGCGACATTCTGATCAAGACACTTGAAACGCTGCCGCAGCCCGCGCCGCGCACGACGCGCAAGCGGGTCATCGAACCGTTTTGAGGGACCACAAACCGAGTCAACGCTGGGGCGGGATGCCATGGCGTTGCTCAGCATGACGAGTCAAGAAAACTGAAAGGCAATCTCGAATGGCAAAGCTGGAAGCGAAATCCGAGGTGAGCGGCTTCATCTGGAAGATCGAGACCGCGCCCGGACAGCGGGTCGCAAAGGGAGACACGCTCCTCCTCATCGAATCCATGAAGATGGAAATTCCGGTTGTTGCGGAAGCCGACGGTGTTGTCGTTGCGATTGCCGTCGAAGAAGGTGGCGCCGTCGACGAGGGCAATACGGTTGCCGTCCTGGAGGTGTGAGCCGCTTCCGCTCATGCCCCTGGTGCTCGTTCGCGCAACGCACTGATCGACCTGGGATCGCGGCCGGAAGCGACGCTCGCGAGCGTAATATCTTCTAGCGATACGCCGGCGTGATTTGTCGGTGAGAAGTTGAATGTGCCGAGGAGGCCCTTGAATCCCTTCACATTGTCGAGCGCACGCTTGATGGTGTCGCTGTCAAAGCTCTTCTCCTGTTCTATGACTGCTTTGAGGAGATAAAGGAAGTCGTACTGCGGACAGCCCGCGATATAGGCTTCGATGCCTTTGGCGGCTGGAATTTTCAGAAAGTGGTTAGCCAGCGCCAGATGGCGATCGCTGACCGGCTGCTGATCTGTGTAGGTCCAGCCGCGATAGTAGACACCATAAACGTTCCTGAGCGTTTCAGGCGGGACGAGATCGAATAGCCCGTCGTTGAAAAGATTAACGTGGCCGACGACGTGGGGAAACCACTTGAGTTGGGCCATTGCATTGAAGGCCATCGCAATGTGCGTATTGCTCGCCATCCAGGCGATGATGCCGTCGCAGCCCGCTGCTTGAAGGTTCCGGATGTAGACCGAGAGATCGATCGCACTCATCGGGTAACTCTGCACGCCGGCCGGCTCCAGATTGGCCAGATCCTTTAGCGTCTGACGCGAGGCTCGGGCAGCATCTTCGCCGAAAGGCGTGCTTTCGTGGAGAATTCCGATCTTCTTCAGCTTGATCTGCTCGATCATGTATTTGGCGGCGACCATGCCTTCCTGCTCGGTCGTGTACACGCACATGTAGTGGTAGGGGTTCTTTTGTGCGTCCCCGAGCACGGATCCGTTTGCGACGCCGCACTGGATGATCCTGGCCGGCGTGGTGAATGCGAGCGAAGCGAGGACCTGAGACGAGCCAGTCGGTCCGACCAGAACGTTGATGCCGGAATCCTGCAGCTTCTTGACGACGCCCGGCTCCTTTGCAGGCGAGGCCTCATCGTCTTCTTCGTGAATGACCAGCTTTCGGCCGAGGATGCCGCCGGCGGCATTGATCTCGGCGAGTGCGATGTCTCCGCCCGCGTAAAGCGGGGCGAATGAGCTTGCGAGCTTACCGGTTGTCGGTCGGACCCAGCCAATCCGCAGTGTGCTTTCGTCGGCGCGTGCGTCGTTCAACAAACTGATAGCTGGAGCGCAAATGATGCTGGCGGCGGCACTCCGCATCAAGTTACGCCGGTTGATCGAGACTTTGGACGCCGGGCCAGAGCTGCTTTTCATGGACGTCTCCCTTGGGTGCTTGCCGCTTGTTCCGCGTGCTTCTCAAGGGTAACGTATCTTATGTTATGGTTTTGGCAAGCGGCCCCGCGTTGTGCGCTGCCGCAGCGTTCGGCCATCTCATTCCGTGTCGTTGTTGCCGGAACCGATCAGGATTTCGAGTGTCCGCTTGAATACGCTGCGACGGCTCTTTCCATCCGATGTCAAGAGAGGGGCGATATTGGCCGCCAACAAAATTCGGGCGCGGAGAGATGCCTCCGTGGACGCGAAGCCGATATCTTCGAAGGCCTTCGACAGAAATGCGAGCACGAGCCGTTCCGAACGTGCCACAGTGATTGCCGCACGCTCATCCATCGTCGCCCAAATCCGCATGGCCTTGTCGAGTTCGAACGTGTGGTCTTCCAGGCTCAGCTTGGCGAGCCCCTGCATGCGGCCCACTGGATCAGGATTGCTCTCAAGCGTTCGGTCGATCAGTCCCTGTACCCGGTCGGCGCTGAAGTATTCGGCGACTGCCCCGAGGTAATCCTCGAAATCCGCGAAATGATGATAAAAGCTGCCGGTGGAAACTCCGAGCCTCTTGGTCAACCCGGCGAGCTTGAGCCCGGCGATGCCGTCGGCTCGCAGGATGTCCTGGCCGGCGAGGATCCAATCTCTTCGGGTCAGTCGCCCCTCGCTTGCTCGAAGGGATGAAACCATCTTCGTCTTCGCGCCGCGGCGAAGCGTTGATGGTCTTTTCAGGGAATTCGGCCTGGGCATTCTCAAATCTACCTTGCGGTTTGGCCGACGCCTGTCATGAGCAGAGGAGCGGCCCCGCCTCGAGCTTAGCACTGAAGATGAATTCAATGCTAAGCCTGTCGATGACCTGTCCCAAGCTTTACCGGGCCGAAATGCCTGCGGACCCCTTATCCCTTGGCCATCGTGCACGAGCCTGACGCGATCGAGCGGATCCCGTCCTGAGGCGACACCGTTCCCGCGAGCTTCGAGCAATCCCAATCCGATGTCGATTCGCCGGGAGCCTTCACCTGGAACAGGTAGGTGTTGTTCATCATGCGTCCGTCAGCCCGTACCGTTCCCCGCCCGAACACGGGGTCGTCGAATGGTTCGGCCTTCATCTGAGCGACTACAGCCCGCCCGCTGCTCTGCGCTGCACCGACGCCGAGCGCAGCGACGGCCTTGAGATAGTGCAGGGTCGCGGAGTAGGCACCCGCAACGTTCTGGGCGGGATAGGTGCCATTGTTGACCGCAACCAGGCGGCGGGTGAAGGCGCGCGTGTTGTCGTTCATGTCCCAATAGAACGCGTTGGAATAATAGAGGCCCTGAGCCTGAGTTAACCCGATGGCCCGTACAGTCGGAACGTCCATCAACATGGCTGTAAGGACCGCGCCCTTGCTCTCGATATTGAATTCCTTTGCCTGCTTGACGGAGTTCTCGAGATCCTCACCCGCATTGGCGAAGCAGATGACATTGGCGCCGCTGGCCTGGGCCTGCAGAAGGTAGCTTGAGAAGTCTCCGGTCCCGGGAAAAGGGTGCCTGACCGTGCCAAGGACGCTCCCGCCGGCCTCCGTGATCGCGGCACTTGCGTCGCGCACCACGGATGCGCCCATCGCATAATCGGCTGCGATGAAGAACCAGCGGTCGAGTTTCTTCGCGAGCAGGGCCCGCGCGACCGTCGTGGCGAGGGAATAGCTATCATAAGTCCAGTGCACATGATTGGGACTGCAGGCTTTGCCCGTCAGGTCTTCGGTCGCAGTTCCCGTGAACAAGGCAACCTTGTCCTTTTGAGTGCAGAGGTTGACGAGGCCCAGGGCGAGCGCCGACATCGGCACGTCGATGATGCAATCGACGCCACCTTCCTCGAACCACTGCCGCGTGATCGAAATGCCGATGTCCGGTTTGAGCTGAAAGTCCGCCGAAACGACATCGACCTGGATCTCGGGGTGCAGCTGGTTGAAGTCTGCAATCGCTAGCTTTGTCGCGGCAATCGTGTTGATGCCCGAGAAGACCGAGTAGGGCCCCGTCATGTCGCCCAGCACGCCTATGCGGATGGGTTTGGCGGCGGCCTGCGCGACGCGGGCGATGAGTGGAGCCGCCAGAACGGTGCTTGCAGAGACCAGAAGTCTGCGGCGTGTCAGAGCGCGCATAGAAAGCCTCCCTGATGTCTCGATTGCATCGCAATCGCCGGCGCTTGGAGCGCCTGATGACATAAGGTAACCTATGTTATGGTCATGTGGCAATCGGGAACAGCCCGCTTTTCGCAAGGGCCGCGATTGATCTCTTCTGGGGCCATGACGAGCATTTGCTGCACGCGCGAAGTGCTTGCAGCGAGAATCCAGAATCTTGCCAGCAGCGGAAAGCGAACCAAGTGAGAGCTTGCCAAAGCCTGTACCATAACTTAAGTTATGGTCGGAGCTGGACCCTGAAGAGAGCTCACACATGGATCGGCTGATGGATCATCGTCCCTTGGTTGTTGGGCTGGGCGGCACCACGCGTCCCGGCTCGAGCAGCGAACGCGCGCTCCGAGGTTGCCTCGCCATCGCTGCGCGGCTCGGGGTGCAGACCGTCCTGTTCGGCGCGGATGCACTCGACCTTGCCCACTACGGCGGCGCAAATTGCATGAGCAATCCCAAGGCCGAGCAGCTTATCGCGGCTCTACGAAGGGCCGACGCGGTCGTGTTGTCTTCGCCGGCCTACCATGGAGCACTGTCCGGTCTGCTGAAAAACGCCCTCGATTACGCAGAAGAGCTGCGCAATGACGAGCGCCCCTATCTCGATGGGAGAGCGGTGGGTTGCATCGCCTGCGCATATGGGCCACAGGCCATTGGCACGACCCTGACCTCGATGCGCGCGATCGTGCATGCCCTGCGCGGCTGGCCAACTCCGCTCGGGGTCGGAATCAATGCATCTCAAGTGACATTTGACGAAAGTGGTGCCAGTTCGATCCCCGACGTCAATGATCAACTCGACGCCTTGGCTCGCCAGATCGTCGGCTTTGTCAGAATGCAACCGGTCCGAACGCTCCGTCCGTTGTGTGCGGCGGAGTGAAAACGAGACGCTGAAGAAATCGGAGCCCTTGCAGGGGCCGACGGGAGGAGGCGTGGTCGCGATGTTCGGGGAAGATTTGCCGCTCTTTCCAGCAGCCTCTCTGCTGAGTCTCGAGCATATGCTGCTTCGCGCGCGACAGCTGCGCGGGGACGGCATTGCCATCATCGACGATGAGCGTCGAGTGAGCTGGAACGAATTGATCGACCGGGTCGACCGATTGGCGGGTGGTATTGCTTCATTGGGTATGAAGCCCGGCGATCGTGTCGCCATCCTCGCCGAGAACAGCGCGCGATATATTGAAGTGTACCTGGCCGTGCCGTGGGGAGGCGGAATCGTAACGCCGCTGAACTATCGGTTGGCCGCCGGCGAGCTTGTTGCAATCATAGAGGATTGCGGTGCAGATATTCTCGTCGTGGATGCCGTCCACGCCGAACTCGGCGTGGAGCTTGCCGCGCGAACAGATTGCAAGTGTGTTGTCTACGCGTCGCCGGAGCCACCGGCACGATCCGAGTGGGTCGCCTACGAGGATCTCGTGAGGGGAGCGCAGCCTGCGCGCTGCACCGGAAGAAGCGGCGATGACGTAGCTGCCATTGTCTACACCAGCGGCAGCACGGGCCAGCCCAAGGGCGTGATGCACAGTCACGCCAACATCGTGGCGGCAGGTTTCGCGGTTGCGGCCGGTTACCAGCTGGATGAGGACTCGGTATCGCTGATCTCGGGTCCGCTGTTTCACGTTGGGGCGACCGGGCTCGCCATCCCGACGCTGATGGCTGCCGGTACACTTTCCATTCTGCCGCGCTTCGATGCCCGGCGCGCGCTGCAGCGTGTCGAGCAACATCGCGTGACCGTACTCAACGGCGTGCCGACCATGCTCCGCATGATGCTCGAACACCCGGAGTGTCGCGACCACGATCTTTCGAGCCTGCTCCGCGTTCCATTTGGCGGCGCGCCGATGCCGCCGTCGCTGCTGAAGGAACTGCTGACGGTCATGCCGCGGGCACGCTTTCTTCACAGTTTCGGTATGACCGAGACGGTCTCGAGTTGCACGATGCTTCCGGACGCCTGGCTTCGCGAGGACCGCCGCGCAGCAAACAAGTTCAACTCGATCGGGCGAGCCATGCTCGGAAGCGAGGTATCGATCAGGGACCCCGCGGACAAGGATGTCCCACCCGGGACAATCGGGGAAATCGTGGTCCGGGGGCCTTGTGTCATGCGCGGCTATTGGAACAAGCCCGACATTACCGCTCAGACACTTCGCGGAGGCTGGTTGCACACCGGAGATCTCGGCTATCTCGACGAGGGCGGCTTTCTGTTCATCGTCGATCGCTTGAAGGATATGATCATTACTGGGGGGGAGAACGTCTACTCGACCGAGGTCGAGGAGGTCGTCTACGCCTATCCTGGCGTATCCCAGTGCGCTGTCATTGGAATTCCTGACGAGCGATGGGGCGAGGCCGTGCACGCGATCGTCGTGCCCCGCGCCGGCGTGGAGCTGTCGGAAGCCGCGCTGATCGCGCACTGTCGCGAGAAGATTGCCCGCTACAAATGTCCACGGAGCATCGAGATACGGGCAGGGTCGCTGCCGCTCAGCGCGGCCAACAAGATCAACAAGCCGGCGCTCCGCGCGCCTTACTGGAAGGACCGGCACAATGTGCTGGTCTGACGGATCACGACAATATCGAAGGAGCTACCAATGCCGTTGAAGACGCCGCAACAATACATCGAGAGCCTTCGTGATGGCCGTGTGACCTACTGGGACGGCGAGCGCATCGACGACATCACGGTTCATCCGCGCTTTCAGGTACCGATCGCAATGACGGCGAAGGATTACGACTATGATGATCCGGACTATCGGAACATTCGCCGTTACCAGACCGAGGATGGCGGATCGGCGCATCGCATCTATCAGATCCCTCACAGCGAGAAGGACCTCGCCGACCGTGTCGAGATGATGGGCAACAGCGCTATCTCGACGTTGACGACCGGCGTGTTCATGGCGCTGATGAGCGTCAAGGACCAGGTGGGTGAAGTAAACCCGCAATATGCCGCGAATATCGAGCGCATGTACAAATATGCTCGCGACAACGATCTGCGGGCGGCGGAAGTCATCACCGATCCGAAGGGGGACCGCAAGCGCCGCGCGCATGAGCAGGACGATCCCGACCTCTATGTCCGAATTGTCGATCGCAACAAGGATGGGATCATCGTGCGTGGCGCCAAGCTGCACATCACCGCGGCGTCACTTATCCATGAACTCGTTGTCATGCCCACCAAGGGCATGCGGCAGGACGAGAAAGACTACGCCGTTTCGTTCTCGATTCCGGTCAATGCGAAGGGCGTCAAGATCATCAACCGCAGCTTCGCGCCGGCTGAGCTCAATCCATTCGACTATCCGGCAAGCGCCCATCATTCGATGCCGGAAGGCTTTGTGGTGTTTGACGACGTGTTCGTGCCATGGGACCGGGTCTTCCTCGCCGGTGAAGTGCCGCTTGCCTCCAAGCTCGCGCAGTCCCTTGGTCTCTGGGAGCGAACGGGTGGGGTGGTGGAGGCTGCACGCCTCAGTGAGTTGTTCGTCGGACTGGCTCAGCTCGTCACCGAAATGCAAGGCAAGGAAGGCGATCCGATGGCTCAGGCCTCGATCGCGGAGCTCATTACCTACGCCGAAATGATCCGGATGGGACTGGACTACGCATGCCGCCATTTCGAGACGACGGCTTCGGGAATGATCTTCCCGAACACGCTCGCGATCAATGCGGCAAAATACTATTACGCCGCCAATTATCATCAGACCGTGCGGTACTTGCACGATCTTGGTGGTGGCCTCGTGTTGACGCTCCCGCTTGAATCGGACCTTCGCAATGAAGAGTCCGGTCAGTATATCCGCAAGTATCTGTATACGAAGCGGACCGTGGACGTGGAGCAGCGGATGCGCGTCTACAATCTAATCCGGGATCTGACGGCAGATGCCTATGGCGGTTGGCAGTTCGTGGTCGCGCTGCAGGCCGGCGGCGGTCTTGTCGCTCAGCGCACGATGATGAATCGGACCTACGACATGAACCGGGCCAAGGCGCGGGCGCTGAAGGCGGCGGGCGCGCTTCCGAAAGCCAAGGCGATGGCCGCCGAATAGTTCCGCGGGCGGTGGTGGTCAGCCACGTGTTTCTCGAAGGTCGGATTTCGCGTCATGAGCACTGTCGTTGTTGATGGCCTCTCGGCATTTCGGCAGGAGGTGCGTGCCTTCCTGCGCGACCATCTGCCACCGGAGATGGCGCAGCGAAATCTGACGAAAGTACACCCGAGTCGACAGGATATCCTGAGTTGGACGGCCGTTCTGGCAAGCAAGGGATGGTCCGTCCCAAAATGGCCGGTCGCCCATGGCGGCACGGGCTGGTCGGCGCGGAAGCTCGCGGTCTATGAGGAGGAACTCGACCTCGCCGGCGCGCCCGGCACGAATATACAGGGTGTATCGCTGGTCGGACCCGTCATTTGCAGCTTCGGCAGCGACGCGCAGAGAGCGCGGTACTTGCCTCCGATCCGCAACGGCACGGAATATTGGAGCCAGGGGTTCTCAGAACCGAATTCCGGGTCCGATCTTGCCTCCCTGCGCACACGCGCGGTGCGAGATAACGATGGCTATGTCATCAGTGGGCAAAAGATCTGGACGTCGCAGTCGATGGATGCGGACATGTGTTTCGTGCTCGCGCGCACCGATCCGACCGTCAAACCGCAACGCGGGATCTCCTTCTTCCTGGTTTCGCTGCGGTCCCCCGGCGTGACAGTGCGGCCGATCCGATCGATCGATGAGGGCGAAAGCCTGTGTGAGGTATTCTTCGACAATGTTCGTGTGCCCGCTGACAGCATCGTGGGCGAGGAAGGCAAGGGATGGGACTATGCCAAGTTCCTTCTCGCCAACGAACGGACCACGACAGCGGAGGTACCTCGCAACAAGCGTCTGTTGGCGCGACTGAAACGCATTGCCACTGCCGAGCAACGGAATGGACAGACGTTGATCGATTGTCCCGTGTTTCGCTACTCGATTGCCGAACTTGAGATTGAATTGGCGTCCCTGGAAGCGGGAGTCTCCCGGGTTATCGACGGCAACGCTCACCCGTTGTTACCTTCCATCCTGAAGGTGCAAGGCTGCGAGTTGATGCAGGCGCTGCAGAAGGCGCAGATCGACGCGCTCGGTCCTCGCGGGATCGTCTACTTTCCGCAAGGACATGATGGGCCGGGTGGGGCGCAGCAGCCCCCAGTGCCAGATCACGCACGCGATGTCGTCGCGGACTTCCTGTTTCGTCGCGCGGCGACGATCTACGGCGGCTCGAATGAGATCCAGAAGAATATTGTTGCCAAAATGTTGCTCGGCGAGACCCCGCCAACCAATGGCGCTCCTCGCGACGAAGTCCATGCGATGCTCGAGGCAAGCGTCGCGCGCTTCGTCGAAAAGTCCTATTCTTTCGAGCAGCGCAAATCGATGCGGTTGGAAGGAGCCGCCGCTCTCCTGCGCAACTGGAAGGCATTTGCCGAGCTAGGCTGGCTGGGCGTAGCCTTACCGGAGGATTGCGGCGGTCTTGGCGGCGGTGCCCCGATGGCGGCTCTCGTTGCTGAGCAACTGGGCCGCGCCCTTGCGCTTGAGCCCTTTCTCTTCAGCGCATTTGCCATTTCATTGCTCTTCTCGGACGTCGCCGAGCAGGAGCGGCGAGATCAGCTGATATCGAGTGTGCTGGCCGGAGATACGCTATTCGCCCTCGCGCACTGGGAATCGATAGATACTGACGACCGCACAGAGCTCGTCTCATGTGCGCAGCGCCAGGACGATGGCTATTTGCTCAGCGGCAGAAAGGCGATGGTCTTTGGAGGGCAAGTCGCCAGTGCCTTCGTCCTTACTGCGCATCTGGACGGTGCCGTCGCGCTGTTCCTTGTCCCGCGAGATACGTCCGGGATGAATATCGCGTCTTATCGGCTCGTCGACGGCCAGCTTGTAGTCGATCTCGAATTTGACAACCTATCCCTTCCCGCTGATGCGCGCATTCCCATGGCGAGCGACCTGCAGTCCATGATCGATCTGGCTATCGATCAGCTAACCATTTGCGCCTGTGCAGATGCCCTTGGGGCTATGGAATCCGCATTCCGCCTGACGCGGGAATATCTTCTGATCCGGAAGCAGTTCGGTGCCACCCTGGCCTCCTTTCAGGCACTTCAGCATCGCCTTGCCGAAATGTTCGCTCAACTCGAGCAGGCCCGGGCAATCACGATGTCCGCATTATCCGCGCTGGACAGCGCCGAACCTGCGGCGCGACGCTTGCTCGTGCATACCACCAAGGCCGCAGTTAGCAAACGAGCCTTTTTTGTTGGCTCGCAGGCGATCCAGCTTCATGGCGGCGTCGGTATGACGGAGGAGTACGCTGTCGGACACTATTTCAAGCGACTACTGGTGTTTCAGTCGTTGTTTGGCGATGCGCGCTATCACACATCGCAATATTCGGCCGTCATGGCGAATTGCACAGGCTAGTACCTCTCAGTGGACGACATATAGCGCGATCATCCCGCTGTATGTCGTTGTCCTCAGGAGGCTGAATAACCGACCGCACTCCACCGTTCAACGAGTTGCAGTGTTTGGTTGTTGGCGAATAGAGTTGGGGAGCCTCCGACAGCATTGGGGAAGTATGACATTCATGCGGCCGTTCCGCAGCCCGAAGCGACGGCCCCTAACGTGCAAGAGCGACCCATGGCTTAGAACCCGAATGTGCAACGACGATAGAGTTGATCTCATTGAGCCTTAGGCCAGCGTCGAAATCGTACACGGTGGCACTGCCGAGCGGCCTGTACAAAGGATGTATTGGCGCGCGCCAAGCATGGAAGCACGGATCTAGGCGGAGCGGAAGCCGAAGGCCAACTGACACCGGACGTCAATCATCAAGTCTCGCACCGATCGACGAGTGGATGGTGAGCCGATAGGCCACAAGATGGGTGCCATCAAAGACTTCGAGCAAATTCAACTGTAAGCTAGTGCATGCTTGCGGTTGGATGAACGGAGCCGGGCCTTTCGTCCATGATCCGCTTGATAGCGTGAACGCAGCGACCGCATTGGGCGCTGCATCCGAGGCAGGCATACACCTCGCTCATGCGGGGCATCCGCTTCTCTTTTACGACCACTGACCGCACCTGATGGTCGCTGAACACATTGCAAGAACAGACGATCATCGCCTTCTCCTCACCAACACCATAGAGCGAATCCTGGCGGGGTCGTTCATGCAGCCTCCTGTTTAGCTTCGGTCTGCAGGTCGGCTTCGGTGAAGCCGTAGCCGCCCCGGCGCAACGCCGAATGCTCGCGCTTGGAGTGGATCAGCGGGTAGAACATCTGCGTCGTCCAGCGCTCCGGGCCAAACAGGATGTCGTCCTGCAGGCCGACCTTGGCCGGATATTTGCGTGTGATACGGGCGGTGCCGAACAGCACGTCCCAGAAGAACAGCAGGTTGCCGAAGTTGCCTTTGTAGTGGCCGATGCCATCTTCGTTGGTGAGCGCGTGGTGCGCCTGGTGCGTGGCCGGCGTGGAGATGGTGCGCTCCAGCACCCACATCAGGGGACGCAGCGCGCGGATGCGGTACAGCGGCGCGTCCCACGCCCATGCGCAGTGCGCACCCAAAATGACCGCCAGCTTGATCACCAGGTACGCCGCGTAGACCGAGCCGAAACCAAGTACACTGCCACGCCGCCGATCCACAGGCCCGGCATCATCAGGTAGTAGAAGAAGTTGTTGCGGTAGGTAATGCGCACGCTCATGTAGGCCGCGCTGTGGTGCGCGCGGTGCAGCGGCCACAGCAGCGGCGTGTGCGAGGCGCGGTGCCAGAGGTACTGCGTGAGGTCGTCGCCGATCAGCAGCAGGCCGGCCATGGCCCACCACGGCAGGTTCGCCCAGGCGTTGTGCTGTGCGGGCATGAGCCAGTTGCACAGCGCGTTGCTGCCCAGCAGTGCGATCGGCTGGGTGATGGCGATCAGGCTGACGAACATCAGCACCTCCAGCCAGGTGTCGTTGGCTGTCGCGCTGCCGTGCACGGTTGCCTGGTACCGCCGGGTGATGAACTCCATGACGCCCCACATGAGCTCGCAACTGCAATACCTCCTGATCGGCGCCTGCATTCTGGGCTTTACCCGTCTCCTACTGCTCTCATGTTTGGTGCCAGAGTAATGCGTCCAATGCATAATATTCATCGTCTTGATGCATAAAGAGCAATGCCATGAACCTGCGCCGCCTGAACCACGTCGTCGCCCTTGCCGACACGTTGCACTTCGCTCGCGCCGCGGAAGCTGCTCATCTGAGCCAGCCGGCCTTTAGCCGCAGCATCCAGGCCATCGAAAGCGACCTGGGTATCCGCCTGTTCGACCGTGACGTTGGTGATGTCCGCCCGACCCGCGCCGGGGAGTTCGTCATCGAGCGGGCGCGCAAGCTGCTGTTCGAGGCACGTTGCCTACAGCGCGACGTGGATCTTTACCGCGACAGCCAGCTCGGCGACGCGGCCTTCGGTGTTGGGCCGCTGTTGACGGCCACGCTGATGCCACGCGCACTTGTGGCGCTGCGCCGCGAGCACCCGCAAGTGGCGCTGCGTATGGAGGTCGGCAGCTGGGTGCAGTTGCTTGAGAGTCTGCGTAGCGAGAACATCGAGTTCTTCGCCGCCGATGTGAGCGACATGCCTAGGGATGGCGCGCTGGACATCCAGCTGATCGGGGGGCAGCCGGCCAACCTGTATGTGCGGGCGGGCCATTCGCTGGCCGGGCGCGAGCACACTCTGCAAGATGTCTGGGCGTACGGTCTTGCGGTACCTACGCTGCTCAGCCGATCAACGGTTGAACTGGCCGCCCTGCTGGGCCTGCCTGAGGGGCAAGAGGCCACCATTGCGTTGGAGTGCGACAACTACGCCATGCTCAAGACAGTCGCGCTCACCACGGATACAGTTCTGGGTGCGACGGACGCGGCGGTACGGGAGGAGCTGAAATCCGGCGCGCTCGTCCGGCTTGTCGTGCAGGGCTGGCTGTCGCCACCGTCGAGCACGGGCATCGTGCGTTTGCGAGGGAGAACCTTGTCACCGGCAGCCAACGCAGCCATCGCGGCGATTGTGCGGGCCGCGGGCGAGATCAACGTGTAGGTCTTCCAGCTCTCAAGGCGAGCGACCGGCGGCCGTGCGGCATTATCGGGGTCGCCTCAGGACATCCGAATGCGTCAAGCTGTGGGAGGAGATGACGCCAATGCGGCGTTTTGCCGATCCTTCCAAGGTCGCCTACAGGATGCTTTTTCTGGGCCAACGGCGCGGCAAATTATGTGACGTGATGCATTTTCCTCGTCAACGGTGGACACACCTGCTGCTAGCGGAGCTATCAGACCATCCAGACTGCCGAGCCATTTTCCCGATGGCGGCGCCTGCGCGTCCCACTGCATAGTTTTTCTGCAGGTCGATACGATTCGCGGCATCTTTCGCTGCAATAACGCACTTGACTTCGTAACTGATCTCAACGACCGTATTGTCAAGCGTTGGGCAGTTCGGCCTGTTGACGCAGCGAGTTTCAACCATTTCCAACATCACGCTTATGAGCGTGTTCGGTTGGCGGCGAAGGCGCCCTCGGCTTCACGGCCGGCGGGCGCTTTTTTGTTTTGGATCGAGCAATGAAGCGGAAGCATTATCGGATCGGTGTGATGTTCTCGACGACGGGCTCTTACAGCGTCGTCGCGCGTTCGATCCTCAACGGTGCATTGCTGGCGCTCCAGGAGGTCAATCAGAGCCGCGACGACGTCGTGCTGGAACCGGTCGTGGTCAATCCATGCGGCGACCTCGCGCGCTATCGTTCGCTGAGCCTCGAACTTCTTGGTTCCGGAATCCGCCACGTGGTTGGCTGCTACACCTCGTCGAGCCGCAAGGAAGTGATCCCGTGCTTCGAGAAGTTCGACGGGCTGTTGTGGTATCCCTCTCACTACGAGGGATTCGAGAGTTCCGATAACGTCATCTACACGGGCGCCGCACCCAATCAGCATGTGCTGCCGCTCGTTGACTATCTGGCGTCTCGGGTCGGCTCGCGCGCCTTCTGCATCGGTTCGAACTACATCTGGGCCTGGGAGAATAACCGCATCTTTCGCGAGGCGTTGATCGCGCGGGGCGGTTGCGTGCTTGCCGAGCGCTATCTTTCGGTCGGCGACACCGAAGTCGACCAGGTAATCAATGCGATCATCGATCAGCGCCCCGACTTCGTCTTCAACAATCTCATCGGGACCAGCGCGTATGCGTTCTTCCGCGCGTTTCGTGTCGCCTGCCGAGCGCGAGGCATCGATCAGGCCGCTGAAATTCCAATTGCTAGCTGCACGCTGTCGGAGCCGGAGTTGTCGGAGATCGGACCGGACGCCGTCGACGGACATCTGTCGTCGAGCGTCTACTTCTCGTCACTGAATTCGCCGGAGAACGCCGCCTTTATCGCCGCCTATGCGCGATCCTTTCCGGGCGGGCCGGTCTCGTCGGCCGACGCCGAAGCGTCATACATCGCGGTCAAGCTGCTCGCAGCCGCATTGTCGCAGGCAGGTACCGACGATGCCCGGACCGTGCGCGCCGCAGTGGCCGATCAGCGATTGCGTGCTCCGCAAGGCGAAGTCCGGATTGACCGGCAGACTCTCCACGCCTGGCTGACGCCGCGGATCGGCCGATCCGCCGCCAACGGACAGTTCGAGGTGCTGCTGGAATCCCGCGAGCCGATCGCGCCCGATCCCTATCTGGTCCAATCGTCGCCGCGCTTTGCCAGCGCAATGCGCTCTCCGCTGTTGAAAGTGGTGCAATCATGAGCTCTCGACTGCTACAAAACTTCAAGGGCGGCCGTGCCATTGTCATCACGCGGCGAGGCGGCTGGGAAAGTACACTCGAAACGACGCTCGCCAAGCTCGGTGTCTCCACCGAATATCCCGAGATCGTCGACGGCCGCGCACAGATCGACGTTGCGAGCCTGCAGGCCGACCGCGACATCCTTTTCGTCGATGGCGATCTCGAAGGTGCGATCGCGATCGAGGTGAATCCTGCCTCACGCCTACCGCCGGTGCCCGTTATCGGGCTGGTCGGTGTCGAGGCGCCAAGCAGGCTGAAGGCTCTCGTCAACCTCGGAGCGACCTCGTTCCTGCGCAAGCCGGTTCATGGCGGCGCGGTCTACACATCCCTGTTCATGGGCATCAACCAGTTTCTGTTGCGCGCCGACATGAGCGAGCGCCTGCAGGACCTCGAGGAGCGCCGCCGCGGCCGCCGCGCGGTGATCCGGGCCGTGATTCTGCTGATGCAGCAGGACGGTCTCGACGAGGAGGGGGCCTATTCCCGGCTCCGTCGCGAAAGCATGCGCGCGCGGCAGAACATGGAACTTTACTGCGAGGAGTTTCTGAACCAGCGGGCGAAGCCGCCCGATACGACCGGCCGCACGACCGGCATCTCGCTGCAAGGCGGCAACAAGCAGGCCATCTAGGAGAAGCAAAATGAGCAAGTCTGTATTGCGGGGGCTGCGCGCCGCAGCCCTCACGGGGACGCTTGTCTTCGGATCAAACCTTGGATCAAATTTGGCGCTTGCGGCAGAAAACCCAATCAAGCTCGGCGTACTGGAGGATCAGTCCGGCGACTTCGCCGCGGCGACGATCGGCAAGGTCCACGCCATCCAGCTCGCTACCGACGAGATCAATAAGGCCGGCGGCATCATGGGGCGACCGCTCGAACTCGTCACCTACGACACCCAGTCCGACAATACCCGCTACCAGGAATTCATGCGGCGCGTGCTCCAGCGGGACAAGGTTGACGTGGTGTTCGCGGGCTTCTCGTCGGCCTCGCGCGAGGCCTATCGCCCGATCGTCGACCAGTTCAACGGCTTCGCCTTCTACAACAACCAGTATGAAGGCGGTGTTTGCGATGGCCACATGATTGTCACCGGCGCGGTGCCCGAACAGCAGTTCTCGACGCTCATTCCCTACATGATGCAGACCTACGGCAAGAAGGTCTACACGCTGGCCGCAGACTACAATTTCGGCCAGATCTCGGCGGAGTGGGTGCGCAAGATCGTCAAGGAGAATGGCGGCGAGATGGCCGGCGAGGAGTTCATTCCGCTCGGCGTATCGCAGTTCTCGCAGAGTATCCAGAACATCCAGAAGGCCAAGCCGGACTTCGTGGTCACATTGCTCGTCGGCACCGCGCAGGCCTCCTATTACGAGCAGGCGGCTTCTGCCAACGTCAACCTGCCGATGGCCTCCTCGGTCAACGTCGGCCAAGGCTACGAGCACAAGCGCTTCAAGCCGCCGAGCCTGAAGGACATGTACGTCACCACTAACTACATCGAAGAGATCGACTCGCCCAAAAGCAAGGAGTTCTACGCCAAGTTCAAGGCCAAGTTCCCCAGCGAGCCATATGTGAACCAGGAGGCGGAAAACTCCTATCTCGCCGTATATCTCTACAAGCAGATGGTCGAGCGCGCGAAATCGACCAAGCGCGACGACATCCGCAAGATCATCGCGATGGGCGATGTCTGCATGGATGCGCCGGAAGGAAAGGTCTGCATCGACCCGAAGAGCCAGCACATGTCGCACACGATCTATCTCGCCAAGGTCGGAGCCGATCACTCGATTTCCTTCCCGAAAGTCTGGGAAGACATCAAGCCGTACTGGCTGGGTGATGCCGGTTGCGACCTCACCAAGAAAGATCCGATGGTCCAGTACACACCATCCAATCCCCCGCCGAAACCCTGACCGGCGGCTGATCGTCCCGGCGTCTTTGGCGCGCCGGGACGATCACGGACATCTGCGGCGGTAACGTCGCGCTTTTCTCCATCTCGGTTGATTCATGGACATCGCGACCCACCTGTTTTCGGCGCTCTATCAGTTCGGTGACGCCTTCGCGTTCCTCGTGCTTTCGGCCTGCGGGCTCGCGGTCATCTTCGGTATGATGGGCGTGATCAACCTTGCGCATGGCGAATTCATCATGTGCGGCGCCTATGTCACCGCGGCGACGGTGCATGCCGGCCTGCCGTTGCCGCTCGGGATACTGGCGGGCACCGTCGTGTCGGCTCTTGTCGGTGTGGTGGTAGAGCTTGTGGTGATCCGCCATCTCTACGACCGGCCGCTCGATACCATCGTCGCCACCTGGGGTCTCAGTCTGATCGCCACGCAGGGCACGCTGATCTTGGTCGGCTCGACCATGGCGGGGGTTGGGACGCCGTTCGGCAGTGTCCAGGTTGGTGCCTATTCGTATTCGATCTACCGCATCGTGCTGTTTTGTGCCGCTCTTGGCGTGCTTGCCGCGCTCTATGCGCTGTTCAACTGGACCCGGTTCGGCGTTCTTGCGCGCGCCACCATCCAGGTGCCGCATATGGCGGCCGCGCTCGGCGTCGATACGCGCTTGATCTACAGCCTCACCTTCGCCTGCGGGGCGGGGCTCGCAGGCCTTGCCGGCGGTCTCTACGCGCCGACCATGACACTGGTGCCGACCATGGGCGCGACCTTCATCATGGAGGCCTTTGTCACCGTAGTGATCGGCGGGGCCGATGTCTTCCTCGGCACGGCACCGGCCGGCGGTGTGCTCGCGGTGGTGAAATCGGTGATGACGTCGTGGCAGGGGCAGTTGTTCGGCCAGATCGGCCTGCTGGTCGCTGTCATCATCGTCGTCCGGGTCTTGCCGAAGGGCATTTCCGGATTCGTGCTACGTGAGCGGACCTGACGGAGGGATGGCGTCGTGACCGGTCTCCTCTCGTTGTTTCGCCGCCTCGAAGGCCCACAGACCGTCGGTCGCGGTCCGGCCTTCTGGGGTATGTTCGCTGTCGTGCTCATGGGCGCGCTCGCCTATCCACTGTTCAGCGACGGCTATACGGTCGGCAACACCGTCTACTTCTTCGTCTGGGTGTTCATCGCGCTAAGCCTTTGCCTGATCTGGGGCTATGGCGGCTCGCTGTCTTTTGGTCAGACCGCATTCTTCGGGATCGCGGGCTATAGCTACGGCATCCTCACCATCAATTTCGGCTCGGCATACGGTTTCACGCTGGTCGCGCTGGTGATTGCAGTGGCGATCTCTGCGCTGTTTGCGGTCCTGCTCGGCTACTTCATGTTCTTCGGCCGCATCGCTGGCGTGTTCCTCGGCATCGTGACGCTCGCCGTCACCCTGATGCTGGAACGCTTCATGGCACAGACCGCGGGACCGGAGTGGCACATCGGCAGCGCCCGGCTCAACGGCTTCAACGGCATGAGCGCGATGCCGCCGCTGACCATTCCCTGGCCGGGCGAACCGATCGTGCTGTTCGCCGATGTCGGGCTATACTACTTCGTGCTCGGCGTCCTCGTGTTGGTCTATCTTGGCTTACGCATCCTGATGAACTCATCGTTCGGCAACGTCATCGTGGCGATCCGCGAGAACCCGGAGCGCGCGGAGATGTTGGGCTACGACGTCCGCAAATACCAGCTCATCACTTTCGTCATTGGTGCCGCGCTCGCGGGGCTGTCCGGCGTGCTCTATACGGTGTGGGGACAGTATATCACGCCGTCGAGCATGGGGATGACGGCGGCCGCGCTCCCCTTGATCTGGGTTGCCGTCGGCGGCCGCAGCGATCTGACCTCGACGCTGATCGGCACGCTGATGGTGTTGGCCGTGTTCCAGGCGCTGACGATCTATGGCAGCCAGTATGCGCTCGTCTTCATGGGCGTGCTGCTGGTCCTCACGGTCCTGATCGCCCCTAACGGACTTGTGCTCGGGGCGATGAATTGGCTCGGGCGCGTGACCGGCCGTGTTACGCAGAGGGCCGGATGATGTCGCTGCTCGAGCTGCGCCAGCTGAACAAGCATTTTGGCGGCCTGCACGTCACCAACAGTGTCGATCTCACGCTCGAGCCCGGCGAGATCCATTGCCTGATCGGCCCGAACGGCGCTGGGAAGAGCACGCTGTTCCGCTTGATTTTGGGCGAGCATCATCCTGGTAGCGGCGAAATTCTTTTCGCGGGGGAGAACATCACAGCGCTAAAATCCTTTGCGCGGATACACCGCGGCCTCTCGGTGAAGTTCCAGGTGCCGGGCGTGTTCAAGGGTCTGTCCGTCCGCCAGAACCTCGAGATTGCGCTCCAGAGCCGGCATCGCGGCGCCGAGCTCGGGGACGAGATCGACCGTCTACTCGGCTTTCTCGGGCTGGAATCCGAACAGCAGCAGACCGCCGGAAATCTCAGCCATGGCCAGAAGCAGTGGTTGGAGATCGGCATGGCGATCAGCCTGAAGCCGCGCCTTCTGCTGCTGGACGAGCCGACGGCAGGCATGTCGCCGGAAGAGACCCACATGACGGGTGAGATGGTGCAGCGGCTCAATGCCGACGGGATGACCGTGCTGGCGATCGAGCACGACATGGCATTCGTGCGCCAGGTCGCTCAGCGTGTCACCGTCCTGCATCTCGGCCAGGTCTTTGCGCAGGGCTCGATCGACGAGATCGTGGCCGACGAGCGCGTGGCGGCGATCTACCTGGGGCAGGCCCATGCTTGATGTGCCGCGCAAGGAGGTGATCCTGTCGACGTTGGCCTTGCGCGCCGGCTATGGAGGAAAGCCGGTGCTCCAGGGGCTCGAAATCGATGTGCGGGAAGGCGAGATCGTCGCGGTGATCGGCCGCAACGGCGTCGGCAAGTCGACGCTGATGAAGAGCCTGATCGGGCTCGTTCCGGCGATGGGCGGCTCGATCGTCTATCGTGGCGAGGCGATTGAATCTCTGCCGGCGCACAAGCGGGCCCGCCTCGGCATGGGCTATGTGCCTCAGGGGCGCGACGTGTTTCCGCGTCTGACCGTCGGCGAGAACGTCGCCGTAGGCGCCGCGATTAAGGGCGGTGGAATTCCCGAAGCAGGCCGACGCAGGATTGTAGAGGCCTTTCCGATCCTCGCCGAGCGCTGGGATCAGCGCGCAGGCACCATGTCCGGAGGCCAGCAGCAGCAGCTAGCGATCGGACGGGTCCTGATTGCCGACCCCAACCTCATTCTGCTCGACGAGCCGTCGGAGGGCATCCAGCCCAACATTGTCCAGGACATCGCACGCAACATGGTCGAGCTCAATCACAGGACCGGCGTGACCATTATCCTGGTCGAACAGAATCTCGATATGATCCGCGCCATGGCGCAACGCTGCTATGTCATGGACAAAGGGCGGATCGTCGCAAGTCTCGATCGTTCCGCGCTCGACGACGAGGCGGAGATGCGCCGCCATCTTGCGGTCTGAACAGCTGCGCCCCAACCAAGGAGAATCACAATGACCTGGCAAGACAATTCGATTATGACACGCAAGGGCATCGCCAAGGGCAAGCGTGGGACGCAGTACACCATCACGGAGAGCGAGCAGGGCAAATACCACTATGTTTACGGCCCCTACGTGAAGCCTGTGTTGACCGTCGATCCCGGCGCGGTTGTTTCCGCCGAGACGCATGACGCATTCGAAGGTGCCATCAAGCACGAGACCGACAGCCCGTCGAAGATCCTCAACTTCCCGTTCCTCAATCCACAGAACGGACCCATTCACGTCAACGGCGCGGAGAAGGGCGACACGCTCGCGGTTTACATCGAGAACATCGTGCCGCGTGGACCTCAGCCTCGCGGCACCACCGTGATCATGCCTGATTTCGGCGGCCTGGTCTCGACCGGCCAGACCGCGCTGCTCAATCCGGCGCTGCCCGAACGGGTCAAGAAGCTCGAGATCGACGCCAAGACCGGGACAAAATGGAACGACAAGATCTCGCTGCCCTATGAGCCGTTCATCGGCACGATCGGTACCTCGCCAGAGATCGAGGCGATCTCCTCGCTGGTCCCGGACTATTATGGCGGCAACATGGACCTTCCTGACGTCGGCGTCGGCGCCATTATCTACCTGCCGGTCAACACTAAGGGCGCGCTGCTTTATCTCGGCGACTGCCATGCCGCGCAGGGTGACGGCGAGCTCTGCGGCGTCGCCATCGAACACCCGACCGTCACCACGCTGCAGATCGATCTGATCAAGGGCTGGACCATCGCCTGGCCGCGGCTCGAGACCAGCGACTTCATCATGACTATCGGTTCGGCGCGGCCGATGGAAGATGCGGCCCGCATCGCCTATCGCGAGCTTTGCCGCTGGATGGCGGCCGATTATGGGTTTGACGAGATCGACGCCTACATGCTGCTGACCCAGGCGGGACGTGTCCGCCTCGGTAACATGGTCGATCCTAAATACACGCTCGGCGCCTCCATCAAGAAGTCCTATCTCGGCTGAGGTCGGCCAGATCATGCCCACCGTTCACAAGGTCGCCGCCGTTCAGTTCGAGCCGATCATGTTCGAGAAGGAGCGCAACGTCGCGCACCTGCTCGAACTCTGCGAGCAGGCGGCGGTGGCCGGCGCAAGGCTCATCGTCACGCCGGAAATGGGCACGACAGGCTATTGCTGGTTCGACCGTGCCGAGGTTGCACCCTTTGTCGAGACTGTTCCGGGACCGACCACGAGCCGGTTTGCAGAACTTGCGAGTAGGCATGGTTGCTTTATCGTGGTTGGCATGCCGGAAGTCGACGAGGACGGCATCTATTTCAACACAGCGGTCCTGATCGGGCCCGACGGCATCGTGGGGCGCCACCGCAAGACCCATCCCTATATTTCCGAGCCAAAATGGGCGGCGTCGGGCGACCTGCATAACCAGGTGTTCGAGACGCCGATCGGTCGTATTGCACTCCTGATCTGCATGGACATCCACTTCGTGGAGACCGCGCGGCTGATGGCGCTCGGCGGTGCAGATGTCATCTGTCACATCTCGAACTGGCTCGCCGAGCGTACGCCGGCGCCTTACTGGATCAGCCGTGCGTTTGAGAACGGCTGCTATGTCATCGAAAGCAATCGATGGGGGCTCGAACGCACGGTGCAGTTCAGCGGCGGAAGCTGCGTGATAGCGCCGGACGGACAGCTGATTGCCGCGCTCGACAAGGGCGACGGAGTCCTGTTGTCCGAGATCGATCTCGATGCGGCGCGTGCACGCCGTGTATTCGGGGAGGCTGTGTTCCTGCAGCGCCGGCCGGAGCTTTATCCCGAGCTTGTCACCGATACGTTCAGCTGGAATCCCCGCGATTTCTTCGGCCTTTACGGCCACGAGCCGTTGCCGACCGGCAAGATCTCCCGCGTCAGTGTCGCGCAATTTGCGCCCGTCGATGATGCGGACCTGAACCTGAAAACGATCGAAAGCTATTCACGCAAGGCCAAAGACGAGGGCGTCGAGCTCATCGTGTTCCCGGAGTTGGCGGTCACGGGCCTGGCCGATCCGGCGATGTCGGCCCAACCGATACCGGGACCGGCGACGGAGGTGCTGTGCAAGATCGCAGGCGAGCTTGGCCTGTATCTCGTCTGCGGTCTGGCTGAACGTGCCGGCGATCTGCTTTACAACAGCGCGTGCCTGATCGCACCCGACGGAAAGATATCCGTCTATCACAAGACCCATCTTGCAACCGAGGATAAGAGCTGGGCGACCGCCGGCGAGGGCTGGACTGTGGCCGATACGCCGATCGGCCGTATCGGGCTGATGATCGGCCACGACGCGGCGTTTCCTGAGGCCGGCCGCGTGCTGGCGCTGCGTGGTTGCGATCTGATCACCTGTCCCGCAGCGATCAAGGGCCGCTTCAGTTCGTCGCATGCAGGCACGGACGTGACGCAACCGGATCCTATTCCCACAGGGGCCGATCCGCATCACTGGCATCATTTCCGCGTGCGCGCGGGCGAAAACAACGTATTCCTGGCCTTTGCCAACGTCGTGGATGCCAAACGAGGCTATCCCGGCCTGAGTGGTGTATTCGGTCCAAACACATTCGAATTTCCACGCCGCGAGGCGATTGTCGCCGAAGGCGCGGGTCTTGCGACGGCGCTTGTCGACACCAACAATCTCGACAGCGTCTATCCGACCAACGTGGTGCGGCGAAAGGACCTGGTGTCGATGCGCATGCCGCACAGCTATCGAGGATTGATCAAGGCCACCGCGAGCAACTACAGACCCGCTCCGAATGCCGTTACTCGGAGCTGAACCAAGAAGGGAGACTGACCATGGATCTCGGATTGAAGGGCGCCAAAGTTCTCATCACCGGCAGCACCAAGGGCATCGGCCGGGCAATTGCCGAGACCTTCGCCGTGGAAGGGGCTGATGTCGGCATCTGCGCCCGCAATCTGACCGAGGTCGAGAGCACGATTGTCGCGCTGAAGGCCAAGGGCGTCGCCGCCTATGGCAGCGCTGTCGATGTGTCGGACGGCGCTGCGCTCAAGGCGTGGGTCGGCAGCATGGCCGAGAAGCTTGGCGGGATCGACGTCATCGTCGCCAATGTCAGCGCACTCGCCATCGGGCAGGACGACGAAAGCTGGGAGAAGGAGTTTTCGACCGATATGATGGGCACCGTGCGGCTGGTGAATGCAGCCATGCCCTATCTGGAAAAGAGCGGCGGCGGAGCGATCGTCACCATATCGAGCGTCTCCGGGCGCGAGGTTGATTTTGCGGCCGGTCCCTACGGCACCTTCAAGGCCGCAATCATCCACTACACTCAGGGGCTCGCCAATCAGCTGGCGGCGAAAGGCATCCGCGCCAATTCGGTCTCGCCGGGCAATACCTATTTCGAGGGCGGGGTTTGGAATATGATCAAGGACAACAATCCCGAGCTCTACAACACCGCGCTCGCGCTCAATCCAACCGGGCGTATGGGAACACCGCAAGAGATGGCCAACGCCGTCGTATTTCTCGCCAGCCGCGCGGCAAGCTTCATCACCGGCACGAACCTTGTCGTCGACGGCGCCCTGACACGCGGCGTTCAGTTCTAGGTCATTGAGGGGGGAACCGCTCGGAGGTTGACGGACGATTGCAGTGCCTTCGAATTCGACCGGTTTGAAGTGCACACTGAGGGCACCCACTCGCTGTTCGTGTCGCCAGGTGCCCTTGATGAGGGCAGGCGACCGGCATTTCCGTTTCCGTCAGGTCAGGCGCCTCATTGCCGTGGTCCCGGAGATAAAAAGGGGCGGCTAGGCTCAAACGCTTCCCCCGGGGCATCTCCATCTCTTGTGCACACAGAGAGAGCGAAGTCGGCCAACCGACAGGGGTGGCTTCGCCACGCGAACACCACGTAGACCACTCTCCGGCATTTATAGCGCTATCCGGTTCAAAGACCGTTTCAGGGAAAGGCAGGGGTGAGCGTACGAGGTTGCCTGGAGTAGTATTGCTCCGCACTCGTATAATCACGAACTAGAGGAGCAGCGCAATCACGGGTGCAATAACTCGGTGTCTCTCCGGCGCTGAGCTATTGGTTTTTGGGCGTCCGTCACGGGTGCTCTGGAGGGCTGATTCATCAATCCCCGTTTTATGTTTTCGGCCTGCTCTTTTGTTGGTTTCTCAGCCCATTTTTCGTTCTTCAGCCTCGCTGGTCCCTCCACGATGGCCTCCAATTAGCAGGCCAAGAAATAGCCCCAGCGCTCCGGGCGCCTGGGAAGGCCAGCGCTGGGGCCCCGCTTTATCCGCGCTGGGCGAATAGGCGACTCTTTGGCGCATGGTGAGCCACCAAAGAGGCGACGACCGGTGCCAGATTGTTCGTCGGTGAAGGGTCAGAATCAGATGTGCGGCTCGTGATCGCTCCCCCGGCCACCACCACACCGACGGTGGGTTCATCGCCGAAATCTTGTTGGTCCGCAGCGCCACCAGATAGCTCTCGCCGCGCTGTGCATCAGGCCTGACGACCCCTCCGGATCTATGATTGGAAGTCGAGACTTCGCAAGATAATGCTTGGAGGAGTGCCTTCGAACTCCAATGCGACGTATTTGCGAGCCGCACGGTCCTCGATCAGATCGCGAAGTCTCATGAATTGGGCCTCACGCTCGTTCGGCTTCGACCGCGCCAGGCCTTCCAGATCATCCATGGCGGAGGTCGAGATGGCGCAAGGGATCTCCCTTTGGCCGTCGACCATCGAAAACAGCATGACCATTCTGTCAAATTCGTAGCCGATAAGGCGACCGCGTGTGAGCGTCATTCGACCGAACTCCCTTGGTGAGGCTCGCTTTCCAGAGGCCATCAGCGACGCATCCGTTCGTTCACGCCTCGCGGAAAAGCCGTGCAAATCCTCGAACATGGCCGTAACGAGATCACAATGCCGCGTATCTTTCGGCGCTAGTCTTGCGAAGTATAGATGCAAGACGTAGCGCCGCCTTAGCCACTGCCTCTGGCTACGAGCGCACCGCCGCGGGACCCTCCTTACTTCAAGGCTTTGGTGATCTTGTGCTCCAAGTGGCCGGTCTCATGATCACGGCGAAGCTGGCTCAATGATGTCTCATTCAGCTTAAGTAGAACCTCGCGGAGCTCCTCGGTGTCAGGATAGCCAGCCGCGAAGCTCTGACCGTACACTTTGCGCAACGTGCGAATGAGAGTGTTTCCGTGTTTGGCGCTTATTTCTCCGTCCATGTTGCGGCGGCGATTGTCGAGAGTTGCCTTACTCATGCTGGCCTCCGTGGTGCCGGCCGGCAGCATCCACCCGTCGAGACCAAATCGCAACAACGCGTGCTCGGGAAATGCAGTTTGAACTGTAAAGGCTTCAGGCGGCAACGGCCGATTGGCTCAAGGAGGGCCTGTTTAACTCGTCCCGCCTCTATCCGATGCGACCACGGACATTCGAAACGTTAGGTCAATGCAGTTGACGCACTGCTGAGCTCGTATCGCCAGTCGCACCGCCGCAGCGCGCGCTTTTTGGTTTCGCAAGCCTAGGGCGGGGGGCACCAGGACGCACGCATTGCGTCACGGCATGGGCCACGCTAGAGCAACCGTAACTTTTAGAGGTAGACACATGCCATATGCCTATAGGTTGAATCAAGACGTTCGCCACCAGCCCCAAGGTCCACAAGGACGTGCCGCAACTGATCCGCCAATGATTTACACCATCGTTCAGCTCATGCCCATCGAGGCAGATGGACGTCTTAGATACCGCATTAGGAGCAAGTCGGAGAATATCGAGCGAGTCGTTACGGAAGATCAGCTTTCGTATCATCAGTGATTTAACGCGCTTGATAATGGTAGGAGTCTAACGGTGCTAAATGATCGAGAAAATATCCTGAGCGCGCTCCGCGAGAAGTCGCTCAAATTGCGCGAGGTCATGAAGCGCGCCAACGTCGTGAATGAAGAAGTGTGCCAAACCCTTTTGTTGAAAATGCGGGACGAAGGTTTGGTGAAGTTCGATATCCACTCAGGGCGATGGCTCATCGGATGATTCATGGAAATGCGGCGGCCATCCAGCGCTGATCAGGACTCGCTGCGACTGTTAGGAACACCTCTCCGGGCTTGACTGATTGAGTGCCCGGTCCTGAGATCGTGTTTGTCGTGCATAGGTCGCTCTGCGCGCAACGCTGGCCCGTCCGGCGAGGTGTCGGACGGTGGCGCCGAACAGGTGCTCGCGTGATTCGGTGCCCATGCGGGGGATAAAGCGCGGTGCTAGCCAAATCGTCGAGCCTTCGCGCAAACAGAAACATGCTGCATTCGCGGTTGTTGCCGCGTTTCGGGTGGGCGGATCGAAATAACGCACCAGCAGGCTCGCTTGGTCCTCGTACCGTCACCCCAACTGGACTGCAGGTATGGATACGTGATGAGGCCAGCGATCGCAGCCGGTGCGATAGGCAGCGGATTGCTGACTAACACCCGAGGCAGGAGCCTGTTCGCGACCGCGAGGCGATTGAGCAGGTGCGAGCCAAGAGTATCTGCGCAAGCGATGCTGGTGACCGCGGGCTAGAAGATCTCCTCAGTGCTCTGTCTAGGCCACCTTTCCACACGCTTTGTTCGCCGCGGACCATCGCCGCTCGATTTCCTTCACGGCAAGCGTCATAGCCGGAGGATACTTTCGTGCCGCGGCCTCTGGTGTCATCGACCACGAGAAGAAGATCAGATGCCGAGAACCGGACCACCGCCAGATATCGTCAAGGCGATGGCGCTGATGCCGGCTTCGGATCCGCCTACGGATGACGCGTATCCATCCTTCTTCGTCTGGAAAAGGATAGCGTTGAGTCGCCTAATGCCAAGACATCATTCTTCAATAGGGATCTGCGTGTCCGTTTTCACGCGATCGATCACGACGAGGGTTCGGTAATTGTTGACCGAGTCGTTTTCCTCGAACACCTTGCGCGTGAACGACTCATAGCTTCGCATGTCCCGGGTCACGACGATGAGGACGAAGCTCGTTCCGCCCGTAACGTAGTAGCATTGCTGGACCTCGGGGGTCTTCCGGAAAGCCGCCTTGGCTGCATCGACCGTCGCCGATCGCTCGTCGCGCAGATAGACCTCCACTATCGCGGTGATGGACATCGCGACCGCATCCGGATCGACCACCGCCACGTTGCGCGAAATCACCCCCGTGGCCTCGAGTGCGGCCACACGTCTTTGCACCGCAGCCGTCGAAAGATTGACACTCTCGGCGATCGAGCGCTGCGGCGTCTTGTTATCCGTCTGAAGGATTCGAAGGATGGCTCGATCGAACTGGTCGAGCGGTGCGCGAGCGGACGGCTTTTTGGCCATGGGCGAGTAATTGTCTCGTTTGAAGGTGCATTTTAGGGCCCTTTTATCACTGAAGTGAGGATATTGCTCGCCCGCAATCAATTTTGGCGGGTCATCCTTGAAACACGGTTCGACACAGGCAGCGGGAATTGCGTATGGCGCCGCCGCAGGCGCGTTTTGGGGGGTCGCCTTCCTCGGCCCCGCGATGGTGGCTGATTTTGTCTCCCTTCAGCTGGCCGTGAGCCGCTACCTGATCTTCGGGGCAGTTTCCGCCGCTCTTATCCTGCCGCGCTGGAGTGGCATTGCCGGCAGGCTTGGACGGTCCGACTGCATCACGCTCGCTTGGCTGGGGCTGGTGGGCAACACGCTTTACTACGTGCTGATGGGAAGTGCCGTGCAGCTCGGTGGCATTGCCACGACGTCGCTGGTGATCGGCTTCCTGCCTGTCGCGGTCACGATCGCCGGAAGCAGCGCCAAGGGTGCCGTCCCCATATCGCGCCTTGCGCCGTCGCTGCTGCTGTGCTCGGCCGGCGCGCTGTGCATCGGATTGCAGGCTCTAGTATTGCCATCGCCGCGATCGTTCATGCAGCAAGGAGCCGGATTGTTCTGCGCTATCGGCGCGCTGATCTCCTGGACCAGCTACGCCATTGGCAACAGCCGCGCACTTGCACGCTTGAAGCACGTGTCCGCCCATGAATGGAATCTGCTCACGGGTGTTGCGACCGGTCTCCAAGGGCTCGCGCTGATCCCGTTTGTCGCGTTCATCAATACAGGGCACGACGCGATGGCTTGGACGCGGTTTGCCGCCGTATCGGTCGGAGTCGCAATGCTCGCTTCGATCGTCGGAAACGCGCTCTGGAATCGCATGAGCAGGCTACTCCCGCTGACGCTCGCGGGGCAGATGATCCTTTTCGAGACGCTATCTGCGCTGATCTACGGCCTTGTATGGGAGAAGCGTCTCCCCACGACGCTCGAGGCAACAGCGTTCTGCTTCGTCGTGCTGAGTGTGGCGACGTGCGTTCATGCGCACCGTATGCCGTCGGCAGCTACGACGCGAGCGTAGCTGATTTCGGCAAGAGATCAAATCTAAACGTCACTAATCTCTTTTTCGCTTCGTGTGCGTCCCTGATAAAGCGGAGGCGTTAGCACAAAGATGTTGCTGACGGTGGAGCAGGCGGAGTGCGGAGCGTCTCGACGCTGACCTGTCCAAGTTGTGGGCATCAATCGACTGAACGCGAGCCAATCGAACCGTCTACCTTGAGCCCCGCGCTTGTCGGATCGCGTACTATCCCGGTCGAAAGACGCGAGTAGGCGCTTCAAAAGCGTGAGGCCATCTCGTAGGCCCTCCTGGAGTCAAGCTATGATGATCTTGGTGCCGATGCTTTCGATCGCCTTTGCGTCGGAATCCGCGATTCCATCGTCGGTAATGAAGGCGTGAATCAAATCGGGCCCGCCGAGCCGCTTGAAGGAGTTTCGAGTCGCCTTTGTGGAATGCGCGACGAGGTAAACTTCCTTCGAAGCCTTGATCATTGCCTGCTTGATGGCGAGGTCCTTCGGCGCCTTGTTCGGGGGACTTTGAGCACGACAGCATTGCAGGTGCTGTTGTGTTGCCCAAAATGCAAAAGCGTCGTTCGCCTGGTCGGTGAGAGGGATCGATTGAAAAAGTGCTGCCGTCCTAGATTCTCGATAGCGCCGCAACGCCACTCACCTTGATCTGCGTCAATATTGCCGGAGCACGCAGGATCAGCGTCCCGCCATGTCAGCGCGGTACGACTGGGTTGCTATTGCCGGATACGCCTCCATAGCGGTCGCGGCGGCAGCTCTCATTGCTTTCTTTGTCCTCTAGTCTTGGACGCTTGGCAGTACCCTGATACCGAACTTTCACGGGCTATGGCACAAACTGCACTGCCCAAGGGGAAGTTCCGGGCTTAACCTATGATAATGTTTGCCCTGTCGGGGTGTGCCATGGACGAGATCGTTTTTCGCGCGGGCATCATTGTCTTGGGGCTGTGCCCCGTCGCACTCACCGCCATTGCCTTGTTCATTTGAGATCTGAAAGGCTTTCGGCCTGTTAGTGTACGGTCGCGGATACCGCGATCAGCTCTATTTCCATCTCTCGCTGATCGAGGTGGCGTTCACCGCCGCTCTCGTAACCTTGGCGATCTATGCGTTGTGTGCGCTGATGATGGTATTATAAGGCCGCCTTTTCCCAGCCATGACGGCGCTCGCTGGTCCAGCGATACCCATCATCGACTGCCTCCACCACTCAGTCCTCGGAAACTTGGGTATTGAGACTCTCGGGAGAAAGGTCGCATTTCGGCCTGTCATCTCTGTCTCTGGAGGCCGTTGCCGGTCTCCTGGACGATTTTTGGGCCGTCGTCTCCGAAAGATGAAGCCCGTTCCTCGGACCATTGGAACGCGCTCTAATGGATCTGCGGAGTCTAGCCTGTGGCTCCTTGCGGGCGGCCGCCAGCGCGCGTCACGTATTCCGATGTTGTAGCAGCAGGGTCACGCGAGGCAGCTCTTTACCGAGATGGTAGGAGCGCGCGCGAATGACGGCTTCGCTGTCTGCCAGGTTGAGGCGCTCGATCCCTCGCTGGAGTTCATGCCAGTCGCGGATGAGAAATGTCTCCACCCAGTGGGTGGGGTCGCTGACATCACGCGATAAGGCCCAGGCTACTGCGCCGTCGCGATATCGAGAAAGCCGAACGTCCGCCATCGCAAGGCGAAACGCCGCGGCGTCAGACGGATCAACCTCGTAACTAACCGCGGCCCGCAATCGATGTTGGGCGCTGTGCAGAAGTGGTGCCATCTCTTCGGCGATCGACAGTGCAGGCGGAGCCGTTGTGGCCGAGGCCGATGGATCATCGATCTCAGCCGGGAGCTGTATGGCCCGCGTGACAAGCGCAATCGCGCAGCCCACAAGGCCCGCGGCGAGGATTGTTCCTGTCAGACCGGCGTAATCGCCGAGCCAACCCCAAAGGATCGCTCCAAGGCCCATGGCTCCATTGAAGATCGCCTGGTACAGCGCCAGCGCGCGAGCGCGCACCCAAGGCGCGGCCGCCAATTGCACCGTTGCCTGCAGGTTCGAGGCGCCGACGATCCAGCCGATGCCGAACACGAACAGAGCTGCATAGGCGATCGTCGCACTGGGAACAACGGCAAGCGGCACCATTGCAAGGCCGCACGATGCGCCGGCCAGAAAGATCAGGTTGTTGCGTGGAAACAATTTGCTCAGCGCGGGCATGATCAAGCCGCCCAGCACTGCACCGGTACCGATGACGCCCATCATCAGGCCGAAAGATGCGGATGAAAGCCCCAGGACTTGACGGACGTACAACGGCAGCAGGGCCCAGATCGCACTCGCGCAGCCGAAGAATGCCGCTGAGCGAACGAGCGTGCTCCGCACCACCGGCTCAGCCAGTGCATAAACGAGGCCGATGCGCATCGCCGACTGAAACGGCTCGGGCGGGACGTTGTTCGTCGCCTGTTTCCGCGGGAATGTCAAAAAGATGCCGACGACGAGAGCAACGAAGGCGAAGGAAGCCGCGTTCGCTGCGAAGGCAGCGGTCGCGCCGGAAGCCGCCAGGATCAACCCGCCAATTGCAGGACCGATGGCTCGGGCGATATTGAACCCG
Organism: Bradyrhizobium jicamae; assembly: GCF_018130215.1. Classification (GTDB taxonomy): domain Bacteria; phylum Pseudomonadota; class Alphaproteobacteria; order Rhizobiales; family Xanthobacteraceae; genus Bradyrhizobium; species Bradyrhizobium jicamae_A. The sequence goes on along the minus strand of NZ_JAFCKQ010000008.1, from coordinate 143,668 downwards.
ACGGAGTTGAGAACCAGCGCTTGTGCAAGCCACAGGCGTGGCACCGTAAGGGGAACCGAAGCGGCCCATGCCGGGCCGTTCAGCGCGGCGCCCACCGCCAGCAGGATGGTCAACAACAATAGCATCGCGGGATCAACGTTTCCCACTGCCGCAACGATCGCGAGGATCGCGGACGCGGCTAACATCAGCATGTTGGTCAGGATCAGCAGGCGCCTGCGGTCCATCAAGTCGGCAATGGCTCCAGCCGGGAGGGCGAGAAGGAGCACCGGCAGCTGCGCCGCCGCCTGGACCAGGCTGACCATTATCGGGCTCGGCGCCAGATCCGTCATGATCCACGCGCTCGCGGCGTTCTGGATCCAGGTGCCCAGGGCAGAGACGGCGTTGGCTAGCCACAGCCATACAAATGCGCGACTTGCGAACGGCGCCCAAGCGGAACTTTCCGACGCGCGGTCGGGAGCATCTGTGGCTGCTTCATGCTGGGAAGACATCGAGAGTCCCGACAAGCCAATAATTACGCCTAAGGCCGGCGACATCGGCCGCCAAGATGGCCGACAATCGCAGTTCGATCCGCTCGCCAGCCCACCCGAGCCTTCGCCTGCCAGCCGGTGCAGCTATCAAATCATAGGGGCGTGATCCCTGCCAGACTCGACTGCGATGAAGATCGGCGTTGAGGCCAATCGATTCGTAGACGGCCCATCGGACAAAAATCGCTTCCAGATCGATCCACCGGGAAGACCAGACAACTCTATCCAATTGCCGAGATCGATATTGCCCCGATGCATAATCCTACCAGCCCGGACAAAAACGCGGTGATGAGCCATTTCATCAGCCCGTGAGCTGCCGCATTGGCAGTTGAGCTGATGGCTTGGCTAACGAAGTGCACCCCATACGCTTCGAGACCGTGCAAAATGATACCGCCCCCAACCCAAACCAGCGCGGCGGTTCCGGTTGCGGGCGCGCGACGCTACGCTCGATATCACGATCGTCGTCGGATGGACCATCGAAAGTCCGTTGTGACCGACCGGCGGGATAGCTTAGCTTCGTTACCTTGGCGCCGTGGAGCGGATGGCGGGCTTTCTTGGATGCGTTGGCTAAGGTGCCCCACTGATCGACCAACCATCACCGCGATTGCCACCGCCGTCAGCAGGGTTGCTACGACGAATGCTTCTGCACATTGACTCTCGGGCGGCGTTGACCGGAACTCCTCGTCGCTAGTCGCGATCCGAGTGGGGCGTTCAGTTGGTCTTCGTCCCTGCTCACGGCTCGTGCCTATTTCACGCGCCTCAACTTCGCCCAGCTGACTGCATCCTCTAGCCGGTCGTCACCCCAGAACAGTTCACCGTCGACTACAAAGTTCGGGGAACCAAAGATGCCTAATGCCCTGGCACGGTCGGTCTCATTCGATAAGGCTTGCCCGACATCATCACTGCGGGCCCGTTCCATAATGGGGGCTCGGTCTTGTCCAATTGCATGCAAGCTCGCGCTGACGTTTGGCTCGCTCCCGGTTTCAAGCCCCAACTGAAACCACTGACGATAGGCTTCACGGATAAACGCCTGGCCCCAGCCTTCCTGCATGCCGAGCAACGCGACCTGATTTGCAAACACCGACTGTTTCGCAGGATAGGGCGCTGGCAGCTTCACTGGAATACCGTGCATCGCCGCCCGCCGCCCGACATCCCGCCACATGTAGCTCATCTTCGCCGGCTTGTCTGCGAATGGCACATGCTTCATCTCGTTGAGGATGGTCAGTAGGTGAAAGGGTCGCCATCGAAAGACGAGCCCGCTGGCGCGCTCGACCTCCGGCAGCCGCATCACCGTGAGATATGAATAGGTACTTCCCATAGTGAAGAAAAAATCGATCGAGGGCGCAGGCATGGCATACTCCCCGATGTGAAGCGCTCATCCTAGCGAGGTTCGCATGAGAAGTCGCCTACCGACGATCGTCGCGGCGCTAGGGGGCGACCGGTTCGATCGGAGCATCGCACGCGCTGTATCGCGGCCGTTCTCCTACGGTCGCTGTATTGCAAGCTCGGTAGGCACGCGCGCTCATGCCGGCATAAGCAAGCGAACTCCCTGGTACGATCCCAACACCGAAGAGTCTCGCCACCTTGTCGCTTGATTTAGATCAAGGTGCGCTCTTGGGGCGGATAGTTCCGTTCCAAAGGGATAGCCGGCTCGGCACCCGCCCGCCGTTCGGCAGACGGCACCGCGCATCAATGTTTTAAGAACACGCTGATCAAGGGGAAGGCTGCGGCCGGCTCAAATGGGGTGTTAGATGATTACAATTCCAAGATTAGTAGCGGACGCTTTGGCATCATTCCTGACGTCAGAAACTAAGGATCGCTTTGGCCATTCACACGCTCGCCTGGCTGAGGCCATTCCCTTCGCGGCCAAACTCACAATGGAGTGCATTGGTAACAGCGATGCCCCGTATCACAACGTTGAGCATTCAATGCTTGTTACCCTTGCCGGGCATGACATCCTGATGGGCCGACAGATCTTCCGGGCAACCACTGCAAGCGATTATGCCAATTTCATTGTGGCATGTCTTGCACACGATATCGGATACGTTCGTGGAATTGTGCATGGAGATGACAACGAATCCTATGTCACAGATCTCAGTGGGCACACGATTCGCCTGCCAAGGGGCTCGTCCGATGCCGCCCTCACACCTTATCATGTGGATCGTTCCAAACTATTTGTCACCGAGCGCCTCGACGGAGCCGAAGAAGTTGACGCCGCGCGAATTGCCCGAGCAATTGAATACACTCGGCTTCCTTATGCGGTATCCTCGGAGGATGACTTGATCGAAGAAGAGGGATTGTTGCTGCGGGCTGCTGATCTTATCGGGCAACTCGGCGATCCGAACTATCTGAGAAAGGCAAACAGACTCTTTTACGAATTTGAAGAGATCGGCCTGAACAAACAGCTCGGCTACGATACGCCGGCAGACGTCGTCTATAAATATCCACAATTCTATTGGAACACCGTCGCTCCGCAAATTCAGACGGCGATACGCTACCTCAATCTCACCTCGCGCGGGCGCCAATGGATAGCAAACCTTTACGGGAATGTTTTCCGAGCGGAGCGTGAACTGCACCTCTCGGGTCCACAACCGTGATTATGCTGCATCCCGGATTCTGCCGAACATCCCCTTTTATGCCCTTGTAGTAGTCGACGAAGCTAATCGCCAAAGCTTGTAAGCAAGTCTCCTGATCGCTGCCCTTGCACCCCGCGGCCGCAAGGCTACGTCGCCTTTGGGGCATGGGCGTCTGTTTGAGCCCCACCGGATGACTTCCGGTCTTAACTCAACTTGGGACTTTTTCCCGCGCCGCGCGGTGTCGTAATTCTCCTGACCGGGACCGACGATTAGTCCGTCAGCACCGGATGCCTTCATTTCTTCGACGATCGGCGCGTATGTTTCTTCACTGGGACCCGCTGGCAAGAGGGCTGGCGTAAGTGAGAGGTCCAGCTGTTCGGCTGCTCGTCTCACCGCCTGACCTATTGGACTGCCCCATATGAACTTGAAGCCCTGCGTCAAACGACAGAAGAACGACTTGCGCGCCGGCGGAGTAGTGTCAGCAGCGTAATGCGCCTCGGCGTGGCAGCCTGTTGCAGCGAATTCGACCCTTTTTCTTTCTAGGTCTCGTAAGTGTTGCGAGCCGATTCAGAGATTCGATGCTCATTCAGCCTTTCTAGTTAATAGTTCCGTTGAAAATCGCCTGCCGACGCCGCGTTATCGGCGGCGAGCAGGCCGGTGGGCGCCAGTCCGCGCTTTCGTTTGTTACGATCCACGTTATCCAGCACGCTGCTGCAGTTCTGAGCATTCCTCAACGCGCGCCGAAGGTGAGGCCGGCGCGCTTCTGCAGACGCTCGCGCAAGGCCAGACCCATCAGCGCGCCCGGCGTCCAGATGCCGCCCTCGCCCTGCATGTCGCGCACCAGGCAGAGCGCGCATTCGGCGATCATCTTGCTGGTCGAGCCGTAGCCCGGATCGCGGTCGCCCGTGACGACCGCCTCGACCCCTCGGCCGTCCGGCAACTCGCCCAGGAAGAGGATGTCGTAGGAGCCCTTCTCGCGCTCTTCCCGAGCCGGGCCTGCGCCCGGTCTGAGCCCGCCGGTCCCGAACAAGGAAACCATCGTGGCGAACGTCTCCGTGGCCACGCGACCAATGTCTCTAAATCCCGGCGCGACCATCATCTCGTCGTAAACGAAGTCCGAGCCGTAGGGATGTCCCAAAAGGAAATTCGTGCGGTGCACGTTCTTGGTGTTAACCGGCGCCATGGGGAACGGCACGAGCAACACCTTCATACTCGGGTCGTATTCGGGGATAAGGCCCGACGGCTGTGACGGCCCGGTGAACCCCGGCGTCAACGCGAAGGGGTCGGTCAGCAGCCGGATCAGGGCCGGGTCGCGCGCGGCGGCCGCAAGGGTCGCCTGGGCGCTCGCTGCGGTGCCGCCAGACATGCTGCCTTTCACCTTGCGCAGGCGGGCTTTAACGCGCGGCGCGGGGTGACCAAATTTCTCGCGAGCCTTCTCCTGCAACGTGAGTACGCCGAGATCGAACGGGATGGAATCGAAGCCGCAGGAGAAGACGATGCGCGCTCCGGTCCGTTTCGCGTCATCGTGATGGGCGTCAATCATGCGCCGCATCCACGCCGGCTCGCCGCACAGATCTACATAGCCAGTGCCCGTGGCTGCGCAGGCCGCCACAAGCTCGGAGCCGTAGAGCTGATAAGGCCCGACCGTCGTGATAATCACGGTCGCACGCTCGCACATTGAACGCAGGCTGGCTGGCTCGCCGGCATTCGCCTTCAGCAAAGGCAAATCGTCTGGTGCGCCGATGTCGGCACGCACTTTCTGAAGCTTGTCGGTCGAGCGTCCGGCAATCGCCCAGGACGGAGCATCGTCGCCTCGATAGGACGCCGCCAGATATTCGGCGATGAGACCGCCGGTGTAACCCGTCGCGCCGTAGACGATGAGGTCGAAGTCACGCTTCACGATGCTGGTCCTCCTCAAGACCCGGGAGAGCGCCAACCCTTGCTCGGACCGGTCTTCCGTGGGCTGAATAGCACCAGCTTGCCTGGCGCACCCATTCGATCACCTCGTCGGCGCGGGCCGAGTAGCGCCTAAGAGGTCGGGATGCCAGGCCATTTTGTCCTGTCCCGGAGCCCGGCATGGACACAAGGACGCGCAGCAAGAGCCATTCGAGGGGTGGCCGCTTTCATTCCCATCGCGTTGACGGAGGATACCATAGTTCCTGTACTGGGGAGCGCAACGTCCGGTTGCGTCAAGGCGTACCGCCGCCAAGCGGGGCGAGCGGCCTGCCCGTGCGGCTGGGGTATATGCGGGTCGCAACTGCGCCCCAACCCGAACTAGGGATAATGTTTTATAATGGCCTACAACAATAGTATCTATTACCTCAGAAGCTAACAAAATGAAGGTAAATGAAAACGATATTCTCCATCTACGAGGCTGCCGATCTGCTGGAACGTGACCGGACAACCTTGGTCCGCGCCTTGCGGCATACGACGCCCGACGGCCACACTGCCGCCAACACCGCCATCCCGGTCGGGCCCGTCGAGAGATGAGGGTGCGGGGTCTAGGCGGCGCCATGCGTTCCCGCACGAGACACGGCTCTCCACGGAGTATCTCGTGCACCTCAAGCACGGTGCGGATTGGGAGCGGCCTGCCGTAGGTCTCCCCATACTCTCGCCACAAGCCAGTCAATTGCTGCGGCAATGACAGGTGCAGGGATGGGGTCGACTTTCCTATGCTTTACCCGACGAAACGTGCACCCGCGTCCAGGACAGGGCCTCCGCATATACCGCCGCACCCTCCTCGGATCTGATACCGAGGCCGTCGAGCAGCTTGCCGGCAAGCATCTTGCGTTCACGGTAGGTCGGCAGCGTCTTGATGGCGTGGTCGACGGGCTTGTGAGCGGAGACGATCTCGGCCATCGGCGGCATGGCCTCCCAACGGCTCAGGGAAGGGCGTACCTGCGATTTGGCCAATCACCCGGTCTCGGAAAGCGGGACCACATGCCGGTCGCAGTACCTGCAGAGCGCTGCAGGTACGAGCCAGTGGAATTCCGGCCAACGTCGGGGACCAATCAGCCTCAAACGGTCAGGCTTCAGCGATGTGTGGCCGTGCGCGGACGCAGGCCACGACCCGATGACAGATTTTGGCGAGCGCGGCTTAGCCGTCTTCCGCAGTATGCTCGTAGATCGCGCGCGACAATGCTTATCGCCGCCGATGCGGTTTATGTACTGGAGGGTCTGCTCCGGTAATTGCCCGATACCACGCGGCATCTGACTGCACGCGGGCCTTAGCAGCGGCAAGATCCGATTGTGCCCGATAGAACTGACTAAGGCCGAGGTAGCAATCGGTGCGCGCCGGTCCGTGAGGCATCGTGTCGCAGTTCATCTGCGCGCTCGCAACGCCAGGAAAACTCGCCAGCAAGAGTGCGACGACACTTGTGCTCAAATGTGTCATGCCACCTTCCGGGGCTCTTGAGGGTTGCCGATTTTCCAACCAAGCTGATGAAATTATTGGGTCTCAAATCCGACGGAAAGGCAGACGTCCCGGCGAACAGTGAATGTCAACCATGGGTTGGCCGATGTGAGCCGATTTCGTCAAGTGACGAGGGTCACTTTCGTAGCGGCGCACGCTAGCAAATGAAGATATTGTCTTGCCAAAGTGCTGACTATGTAGCGGCGAACGCCACGCCAAAGGGGACGCCGTGATGGCTCGTGATCCGCGCATCACTCAGCGCCGAGGGCGGCGGCGCCGCCAGATCCCGTCTGCCGCGACCTCAGCAGCGGCAATCGAGGCCGACCCTCGCATGGCGATGGCCGGCGTCGGGCAGGCCGGCGCAATGATCGCTCGCCCTGAAGGGTTTCGTAAAGGACTTCAAACTGCCGGACTGTGTGTTGCCAGCGACGGCGCAAGATGAGCGTCGAATACCGAAGCGACGTGCCGGGCGAGGAACTCCGCACCGTCACTTACTGAGAGCCGGTCGGCGACCATAGTCACGACGCCATCTGCGATGAGACTATCGATTCGAGAACGATCGACGACGGCCGATTCCGGATTTCTGCCGTGAAGACGGGATACCTTGGGTAGGTCGACGGCCATGTTGCACATTATCCGCTCGATGATGTCGGCGCGGAAGAGGTCGTCTGCCGTGAAGGCATACCCCTTCACGGTTGCAAGCCGATCCTCGGCGATGCGCGCAAGATAGTCGCGGGTCGCCGCAACGTTCTGCACAAATCCTCGAGGCATCCGGCTGATGGCGCTCGCGCCCAGGCCGATGAGGGTATCGGCGGAATCGTCAGTGTAGCCCTGGAAGTTCCGACGCAACCGACCCTCCCGCTTCGCCTCGGTGAGACTGTCGCCGGGAAGGGCGAAGTGATCGAAACCGATGCGCTCATAGCCGGCGTCGACAAGCGCGTCCGCGATGGTCTCGGACTGCAGATGCCGCTCGATGCTGTCAGGGAGTGACGCTTCCGCGATCTTGCGCTGATGCTTCTTGAACGATGGTATGTGTGCATATCCGAACACGGAGAAGCGGTCCGGGCGGAGTTCGATACACTTCGCGACGGTGTCTACGCACGACTGCACGGTCTGCGCCGGCAAGCCGTAGAGCAGATCAAAATTGATCCGCGCGATGCCCGCCCGGCGCAGTCGCTCCACAGATCTCGCGGTCTGTTCGAAGCTTTGCAAGCGGTTGATGGCGCGCTGGACGGCGGGATCGAAGCTTTGCACGCCCAGACTTGCTCGGTTGACGCCACTGTAGCCCATCGCTTCCGTCATCGGTTCGGTCAGAGTGCGTGGGTCGATCTCGACGGCGACCTCGGCGGTCGGCAGTACAAAATAGGAATAGCGAAGCACTCCAACGAGATCGGCAAAGGTCTCGGGCGTCATGACGGTGGGCGTGCCGCCGCCGAAGTGGATGTGTGAGATCGGGAGGCGCTGGCCGATGGTTTCGGCGATCAGGTGCGCCTCGGTGCGTAGACCCGATGCGTAGATCGCGATGGGGTCGTCGGGCTTCGTGATGGAAGTGTGGCAGCCGCAATACCAGCACATGGAGCGACAGAACGGCACGTGTAGATAGATCGAAGCGGGCGTCCGGACCGGGATCGATCGGAGCCATCGCCGATAGTCGGTGTCGCCGATCGTAGGGGCGAAGTGCGGAGCAGTGGGATAGCTGGTATAGCGAGGGAGCCGATCCTGCCCGTATTGTCTTGCGAGGTCTAAGCGCATGTCTGTCTTCCGTTTGCGGCGACATTGCTGGGAATCGTGGGCGCCAACGTTGCGCTGGATCAACTTGGGAGCGTTAGAACGGATTGACGATGGCAGGGATCACTACGGCGACCAGGATGACGGTCGGTATCCCGGCGGCGACGCGACCCCATTTGCATCATGTCTGCGCTTCCCCTTGGTTCGGGCCGGTCTATGTCCGGCGCAGCAGTTTTGTGACGTTGCGGGCTAAGCCCGACACCACCGACGGGGAAGGTTCGACAACGAGCCGAAAGCCGAGATTGGTTGGCGGAATGCCAGTGGCGCAGCCACCAGACTTTGGATCACGGATGAAGTCGGTCATGTAGGTGCGATGGGCGCCTTCAACGACGCGAACGCCGCAATTGGTGTTGGTGATGCGCTCGCGGCCGTCGTCGAGCGATGCTCGGATGAAGCAACTGTTCGTCCACTCCCAGACGTTGCCACCGATGTCCAGGAGTCCATTGCTGTTGGTTCCGAAGGTGCCGATCGGCCGGGGTGCGGCCTCGTTCGGCCGGGAACGCGCGGACTCGGCTTCGTAACGGGCAATCCATGCCTGGGCGGGATCGGCAGGATCGACGAGAGGCAACACTTCATCACGTGCTTTTTCCGCCGCCGCCAGCGTCCATTCCTCGTCGGTCGGCAGGCGATACATGACGCCTGTCCTTTGCGAGATCCAGGCTGCATAAGCCGATGCGTCGTGCCAGCTGACGCCGACGATGGGTACATCTAGTGCATCGGGGAGGGGAACGCGTGGGCAGGCGCCATCGTCCGCGCAGGCAGCGTATTCGCCGGCCGTGACGAGGCTCTCCATGATGACGAGGTCCGCGGCGAGACGGACGTCACGAAGCGGCCCGGCGACCGGTTTGCCGTTACGCGAGAAGTCTCCGGCGGCCCGGTAGCTGAAGGTAACGGAGGAGAGACGAAGTGTAAGGTCCGGATCATGCGCAGGAGCTGACGTCAGAACGGAAGTGAGGACCGGTGCGGCGAGCGCGCCGGCGACCAACGCCAACTTCACTTTCATCAGCATCAGCATGATGGTGCTCCTTGAAGGAGCGGCCCGCGGCCGGAGCCGCAGGCCGCCCGGCTCTGCTTAGCGAGTGACGGCCATCGGTTCGGCGGCGCCGACCTTGTCCGGCGGGATCGGGCCGGGAGGCGAGACCTGCTTCATCAGATCATCGTTCCACTTGCCGTCGACTTTGATATGCGCCGTGGCGCCGAGCTCGACCGCCTCGATTAGGTTGTGGTTGACGTAGGCGTAAACGCCGGGTTCGCGGAACGTGTAGAGCGCGGCCCCCGCAGAGCCACCACGCACCAGCCAGGTCTCGAGGTCCTTCTGGGGCGGGTTGTTGAACTTGCCGGTCTCCCAGACGTAGTCGCCATGCCCACCGATCAGGTGCGGACGAGTGTCTCGGTTGGCCTCGGAGTGCACGATCAGCACGGTTTCCCCGACCTTCGCCGTCAACGCATTTTTGCCGGTCAGCGCTCCGACCCGTCCCTCGAAGACTTCGTGCGTCGGGATCAGCTTCCGCATGACTTCCGTCGTATCGGCGTAGGACTCGCCGAGCGTTTCGTAGGTCTTGTACTTGCCGTTATCGTCCTTTGGCACGTAGAGGTCGTTTTCCCCGATGTAGAAGACCTTGTCGTAGTGCAACTTATTGCCCTCGCCGTCCTTCAGGCCGTCGCGCGGCAGCACCATGACCGTTCCGTGCATCCCGGAGACGACATGCCACGGGATCATGCCTTCCGGCGCGCAGTGGTAGATGAAGACGCCCGGCCGGGTTGCTTTCCAACGCAGGACGGCCTGTTCGCCGGGATTGACCTTCGTCAATGCCCCGCCACCAAGTCCCCCCGTCGCCGCGTGCAAATCGATGTTGTGCGGCATTGAGTTGGTCTCGGGATTGACGAGGGTGAGCTCCATGTAGTCACCCTCGTGCAGAACCATCATCGGACCTGGCATCGAGCCATTATAGGTCATCGACCAGAACTTGGTGCCGGCGTCGTCGATGACGACCTGCTTTTCCTGAATGGTCAGCTTGAACTCGAGGATCTTCGGTCCAGCCGTGGTCGCCTGTTCGTGCGAATGCACGAAGGGCGGGGCGACAAGGTCGACGCGCTCGCGCGGCAGTTTGAGGTCGTCCGGCGGCCCTGCAAATGCCGGCGCTGTCATTATCAGCGCCGCGATCGCGACGCCCATCAAAGCGGTCCTTCTCGTGAGCATGACGCTCTCCATCGATTGCAAGCTCTCGTTCGATGGTTGGATCATGCGCGATCCACGCGCCAATCTCTTTGTCCCGGAACAATGAGCGCGACAGATTCACCGATGAGTGCGTTCAGCGGAAGCAAAGAGAGCTTGTGCTCGAACGACTACCGTGGACGCGTGGCAAGAAACGCAGGGCCGACCGCCGAGATACGGCCGACGCAGTGATGCGTCGCTGGCATCCCCGCCTTTCTGGACTTCCGGATACGATGGTCGGATATCCGGCCACAACCCTTTGATTCGGTCGATGAGGCGTGCGAGGGAACAAGATGTTGGGCTGACCTGTTCCTGCCGTGGAGGCCGGAAGTAGCGAGGGGCGCAGCTTAGAGCCCGTGCTTGCGGGCCTGAATGGATTCGCCGCCTTCGGCGAGGTCGTGAAGCCGGTGAGCGTCGCGCAGCACGATCCGCTTTCTGCCACCCTCGACGATGCCCTCGCTCTCCCAGGCGCTAAGAATGCGACTCACGGTATGGAGTGTCGTGCCGGTCATCTCCGCGATATCCTGGCGGCTGATAGGAAAGTCGATCTCGACGCCGGTATCGACTTTCCGCCCCGCCTGTTTGGCCAGCCGCAGCAAAGTATGCGCGACGCGCTGCTCCACCTGCTCGTTCGACAATTCCATCACGCGGGCCTGGGTGTCCTGCAGGCGGCTGCCAACGGTTTGCAGCGCGCTGGCGGCGAGGCTCGGATATTTGGCGATCAGGCGGTGCCACGAAGAAGAGGGCCAGGCCAGCGCGATGCTGTCGACAGCGGCGACCGCAGTTGCCGGATATTGCGTCAGGTTCATGGCCTGGGCCACCCCGAAGAGCTCGCCTCCGGACACATAGCGGACCACCGATTGTTGACCCTGTGGTGTGGTCTTTTCCACCCGCAGGTGCCCGTGCAGCAGGAGATAGAAGCGGTTCGCCTCCGCACCCTGGTCAAAGACTGCCGTACCCTTGGGGTATCGGATCGACCGGGCTTCGTGCAGCAGTTCATCCTGGTCGGCGGGCGAAAGCCCGGCGAACATCGGCAGGTTAGCGACCAGCGACCGGTCGACAGCGGCCATCGATACCCTCGCTACAGAACGCCACGGAGATTACCCCGAGCCACACTAAGCCTCAACGGGACGCATCCTCATATCCCGAGGAACCCGCCGCGAGGTTGCGCTGGCGCAATGTCCGGAGCCCCGACCAGGGCTATTTGAACGGCGGAGCCCGGTCCCTCCCGAGCGCGAGCCCTCCAGGTCAGCGCTTCGATCCCACTCGAGTGCAGACAGCCGAACTCGAGGTCGCAATATCCTGAGCAAGTGCAAGCCACCCATCGCGTGGACCAGCGCGATTCATGCGGGCATGAGAGCTATCTGCGTCGCAGTTTGCGCTCCGACAAAGAGACGCCGACCGCCTCGACCTACGGTGTCTCCAGTCGATCGGGAAGGACGTCCATGGCGACAATGCAGAAGCTCAGGACCTATCAGGGACCGGCACTCTTTTCATACGGGTTTCGGCCTTTTTTTCTCTTTGGCGCGGCTTACGCCGGCGTCATAATTCCGCTGTGGCTTGTGGTGTTCACAGGCCACATCACGCTCCCGACCGCGTTCGCACCCCGCGACTGGCATGTCCATGAAATGCTGTTCGGCTACGTCGGCGCGGTCATCGCCGGCTTTCTGCTGACGGCGGTGCCGAACTGGACGGGGCGCCTTCCTATACAGGGTGTTCGCCTTGTTGTCCTGTTTGCCGTCTGGGTAGTCGGAAGGGGCGCGACGACGTTCTCGGACGTTCTTGGATGGCAGGTCGCGTTAGCGCTCGATGCGATCTTTCTGCTGCTACTCGCGGTCGCGGTCGCTCGCGAGATCGTCGTCGGCCGCAAATGGAACAATCTGAAAGTCGTCACCATCATTACACTGCTGGCCGCCGTCAACATAGCCTTCCACGTCGAAGCACATCTCTGCGGATTTGCCGAGTATTCGACGCGCGCCAGCGTGGCCTTGGTCGTCATGCTCGTCTGCGTGATCGGAGGCCGGATCGTACCAAGCTTCACGCGCAATTGGCTGGCTCGCCGCGAACCGGGACCGTTACCTGTCCCGTTCAATCGCTTCGACGCCGTCACATTGGTCTTTGGTGCCTGCGTCATGGTCGCCTGGGTGCTCGCGCCGTCCGGCAGGCTGGTCGCGACCGCCCTGGCTTTCGCCGGGGTCCTCCAGTTCATTCGGCTTGTCCGCTGGGCCGGTTATCGGACTTCGTCGGACCCGCTCGTTCTTATCCTCCACATCGCCTACGCTTTCGTGCCGGCCGGCTTCTTGCTCTCTGCGCTGTCTGCTTTGGACGTCGTCGCGCCTGGAGCCGGGATGCATGCCTGGACGGGCGGCGCGATCGGCGCGATGACACTCGCCGTCATGACGCGCGCCTCACTCGGCCATACGGGGCAGGCATTGTCGGCTTCCGTTCTCACACAGGTCATCTACGCTGCCGTCGTCGTCGCCGCGATGGCACGAGTCTGCGCGTCGGTCGATTCGAGGCATTCGGTGGTGCTGCTGACTGTCGCGGGTGTCGCCTGGGTGGGAGCATTCATCGGATTCGCATTCGCGTACGGTCCGCTGCTTTGCCACGCTCGAAAGCTCTGAGGCAGCGATGATTGGCACCAGCATATCCCGATGGTCCATGACCTACTTTGCGATGGCGCTTGCCTGGCTGCTCGCGGCGCTTGTCATGATGGTGGCCGGTATCGGCTATCCTGCCGCCGATCTCGCTACACCCGATACGCTCGTTCTGGTCCATATGGTGTGCATCGGCTGGCTGAGCCTTGCGATGTGCGGCGCGCTGTTCCAGTTCGTGCCCGTTCTCGTCGCCAAACCCCTGTTTTCCGAAAAGTGGGAGCTGCCCGCGCTCGCGTTGCTTTCCGCGGGTCTTGTCTTGTTGCTCGCGGGTTTCTTGTCCCTGGGCGGCCGCCTGCCGCCCGCGCTTTGGCTGTTGCCGCTCGGGGCTGTAATGCTGGTCGGAGGCTTCGGTCTCGTCGTTGTTGACCTCGGCCTGACCGCGTGGCTGCGGCCTGCGGGACCTGCGCGCTTCGTGCTTGTCGGGCTGGCTTCGCTCTGCGCGACCGCGGCATTCGGTGCTGTCTTCGCCTTCGCATTGGCGGGCTGTGCCGGATCCGCGGGTGAGGTGATCCTCGCAGAGGGAATTCCACTGCACGCCGTTGCCGGCCTCGGCGGCTGGCTGACGTTGACCGCGATGGGCGTCAGCTACCGTCTTCTCGCCATGTTCATGTTGTCGCCGGACGTCGACGATCAGCAAAGCCGCTGGACACTGGCGGCCGGCGCGTTCGCTGTTGCCGTGACGGTGGCGGGCGGGGCACTGGCCGTCGGCTTTGCGTCCGGACTGAACGTAGTGTTGTCGATTTCTGCCATCCTTGGTCTGGCGTCGGCCGTGTTGTACGGACGAGACATCGCAGGGTTGTTCCGCCTGCGGAAGCGGCGGCATCTCGAGCTCAATATGCGGATGGCTACGCTGTCCTTCGCGAGCCTGGCGGGCACCGGGTTGCTCGGGATCGCGCTCGTTTCGATCGATGCCTTTCCCGAGCAGATCGGCGCGTTCGCCTTCCTCGCGATCTTCGGCTGGCTGTCGGGTCTGGTGCTAGCCAAGCTCTATAAGATCGTCGCCTTCCTGACTTGGCTCGAGACCTACGGCCCGGTCATGGGCAGGGCGCCAACCCCCCGCGTTCAGGATCTCGTTGCGGAGGGGCGGGCGACCAAGTGGTTTGTCATCTACTACGCGGCGGTCTGGATCGGGACCGTGACGTTGCTGATCGCCGAGCCAAATAGCTTCCGGATCGCCGCCGTCGCGATGATCGTCGGCGTCGTCGGTATCGCTCGCGAAATCGTCCGGATTCGACGGCTTGCCGATGTCGCAGGTCCGCAACGCCTGCCAATCGGCACAGTGATGCCTCATCTGCTGTACGCGAATCCGTGAAAAGGAAACGAAAGGGAGTAACATGACCGAATACATCGATGTCGACGTCCGTCCGATCCTGCGCGCAGGCGGTGAGCCGTTCTCGGTCATCATGGCCGCGCTCGACAACCTCGAGTCGGGCCAGGGGATGCGCCTCTACGTGACGTTCAAGCCTGTGCCGCTGTTCGCGGTCATGCTCAACAAGGGATTTGCGCATTCGGAGCGGCCGCTCGAGGGCGGCGAATGGGAGGTGCTGTTTACGCCGGCCGGCGCGCCCCAGGAGCGGACGCCGGCCATGACCAATTCCAGCTTCGACAATTGGCCGGAGCCTGCGATCCAACTCGACAACCGCGACCTCGATCCCCCCGAGCCCATGGTCCGAATCCTTGCCGCCGCCGACAACCTCGGTCCAGGCGAGACGCTCTCGGCGCTGCTGCGGCGGGAGCCGGTATTCCTGTTTCCTCAACTCGAGAAACGCGGATTTCGCTGGCTTGGGGGGTTCGCGCCGGACGGGGCGACCTACCAACTCACGGTGAGGGCGCCCTTATGACGAGCGGCCTCGAAGGGCGGATCCGCGATGCGCTGCGGGTCGTGATCGATCCGGAACTGGGCGAGAACGTCGTCGATCTCGGCTTCGTCTACGACATTTCCGTGGTCGACGGCGCCGTCCGGATCACGATGACGGCGACCACGCCCGGATGTCCCGCGACGGGCTTCCTGAGGGCCGGCGTGGAGAATGCCGCTGCGCGCGTTCCTGGCGTCGGCACGGTCAACGTGGAGATGACGTTCGAGCCGCAGTGGTCTGCGGACCGCATCGATCCGGCCCTCCGGAATTCGCTTGGAGTCGCCGGGGACAGTTGAAGGATGGACAATGGCGATCACCATCGAAATTGATCACGCGAAGACGCGCGCGAAGGCTGCCGCGGCGGCCGGCCAGCCGGTCGTGCCCCAGGCCGTGAAGGGGCCGATCCGGCGCATCAAGTGGGGCATTCTGCTACTGACATTGTCGATCTACTACGTGACGCCCTTCATCCGTTGGGACCGCGGCCCCAATGAGCCTGACCAGGCGGTCCTGCTCGACTTCGCGAATGGTCGGCTCTACGCCTTCTTCGTCGAGATATGGCCACAGGACCTGTACCTCGTCACGGGCCTTCTGGTGCTCGCCTCGACCATCCTGATCCTGGCCAACGCGCTGGCGGGCCGCCTTTGGTGCGGCTTCGCCTGTCCGCAGACGGTCTGGACCGACTTGTTCCTGCTCGTCGAGCGACTGATCGAGGGCGACCGGCGTCAGCGGCTCAAGAACATCGGTGCGCCCCTCGGCCCCAAGCGGGCCGCACGGATGGTCGCCAAGCACGCGGCTTGGCTGCTGATCTCCCTGGCGACTGGTGGCACCCTGATCTTCTACTTCACCGACGCACCCGGCCTGGTGCGAGCCCTTGCAACCGGAGACGTCTCAGCCAGCGCGCTGACCTGGATCGTTGTCTTCGCGGGGACGACCTATGGCCTCGCCGGCTTCGCGCGCGAGCAGGTCTGCACCTTCATGTGTCCATGGCCGCGATTGCAAGGAGCGATCTGGGATCCGGAGGCTTATACGGTGAACTATCGCGACTATCGCGGAGAGCAGCGGACGTCGGCGAAGAAGGCAGCCGAATTGCGGCTTCAGGGCAAACCGGCAGGAGACTGCGTGGACTGTGGTCAGTGTGTCGCGGTCTGTCCGATCGGCATCGATATCAGGGAGGGGCCGAACTACGCTTGCATCAACTGTGGGCTCTGCGTCGACGCCTGCGACGGCGTGATGTTGAAGCTTGGCCGCCAGCGCGGACTGATCGACTACGAAAGCTGGAAAAACATCGAGCGCGGTCGCCGAAAGGAAGCTCCCGTCAATCGGCCCGTGCGTCCCAAGACGGTCGGTCTCGCCGCAGCCTGTTTCGCTCTGGCCGGCGCGATTGTTGTTGCCTTCGCGGCCAGGACAAACGCGACTCTTTCCGTCCAGCACGATCGGGACCCGGTTGCCGTCCGCCTCTCCGACGGATCGGTGCGCAACGCATACACGGTCAAGCTACTGAACAAGTCGTCAAGCACACACCTCTACACGCTTTCTGTTAGCGGTCTCGATGCCAGGATGGCCATCATCGGCAACGAAAGCTTGGCTCCAATTGAGGTAGCTCCGGAGGGATCCGAGGCGGTCCGGGTCACGTTGACCACAACGGCCTCGCGGAATGCCGACGTGACGTTCACCGCGCACGACGAAAGCGGCACCACGGTTCTCTCTGCAACGGACAGGTTTGTCGAGCGCTGAGCCGTCGCGCGCGCAGAAAGTGGTTTCAGTAATACCCTCGTGCTTTTTGATCAGCGCGCGTAGTTCGTCATGCATCCTGGACGCGCAACAAACAAAGAGGCCGCTCAATCTCGAGGATTGGGCGGCCATGAGTTGGGGAGTAGATCGGTTCCCGCGATCCCAAATGTGACGGGAGCACGGCCTAAGAGTCTTGATAGGCGAGATCGCACCGCTTACGACGCACCGAGGCGATTCAGCATGGCACGATTGCGCAGCTCAACCCGGCGTGAGGTCCGCAGAGCGATCACGCCGGTCTGCTCGAGTTGGGTAAAGGTTCGCGACACCGTCTCGATCGTCAGGCCAAGATAGTCGGCGATGTCTTGTCGCGACATGGGGAGTTCGATTGTGGCATTCTTCGTCGCGCGACGAGCCATGTCGATCAGGAACCCAACGACCCGCTCTTCAGCGCTGCTGATAAGAAGCGCCAGATGTTCCTGGAAGCGGCGCAGTTCCAGAGCCGTCGCGACCCACAGCTGTCGCGCGAGGTCGCGTTCGTGGCTGGCGCGCACCATGAGCGCGTTACGCTTGACCATCATGACCTGGCTTTCGCAGATGGCCTCAGCTGAGGAATTGTGGGCGTCACCCGCTTCGAATCCGAAAATATCTCCGGGCAGGTAGAAGGAGCCGATCTGACGACGCCCGTCGTCGAGGATCTTGTAGGTTCGCACGGCGCCAAAGACGAGTTGATAGAGGTATTCCGCCGGCTCGGCCTCGCCGTAGATCTCGGTGTTGCGGGCGTACCGCATTGGGGTTCCGATCATGCCGAATGGCCCCTCGGCGCGAGGTTGCCCACGGAAGACGCTGGCGGGGTGATGGCTGAGAGAAAGGGTGGCCTGGGTCTGCATGGCTGGCTCCATCGCGGGAACTTCGATGGACACAGACTGACCGCTTCCGGCAAGCTCGGAAATTTGGATATTTCCCCTAAGTAGAAACCACCTAAGTAATTGTACGTAGGTCTTCGTACGAAGGGACCATGCCAAACGTCCTAAGCACCGTCGTTTTGGGTTCTGGATACCCCGTGCGGACAACTGCGACGGCACCAGTGTGGCCGAATGTCTTCCAAAAGTGCTTGGCGTGCTCGATCGCTGCGGAAGGGGTGGCGCACTTGAGCTGTTGACCCGCGACGAGTCGTTGGTCGCTCAGGTCGTACGGTACCGCAACGAAATGGGTGATTTCATCCATGGACGCTTCTCCCCAGCGCACCGTTCCCGGAGCGCGTTTTCCGACCTGACAGAGTGGCCTCACATGTCACTAACTCACAGCCTGGACGTCTTCGGGCGACTCCACATAGTAGCCGGAGTAGCCGTCAACGAAACACAGATGATCGTGAACTTCCTTCACGCCGGGAACATTCTCGACCAGTACGATCGTAGCCTGGCGCGTGCGATCATCGAAAATCAGGCCGTGTAGATGTACGATCCCGTTGCGGACCCAGACCTGGAATCCGGCGGGGCGCCAGGCCGTCATGTTTATCTGTCGCTTGATGCGCTCGCGGATGTGATTGTCGTCCGCAGTGGGGTCCGGAATCTCGCGCGCCATTGATGCGACCGCTCGCAGGATGTCGGCACGCGAGACGATTCCGACCATGGCACGGCCGCTCATGACCGGCAAACGCTTTACGGCATGCACCTCCATCAGGTGAACGACTTCGTCGAGCGGCGCCTGCTCGTCGACCGTAATCGGGTTCGTTGCCATCACGTCTTCGACCTTGCGACCACGTTCATGGACGAAATCGTCGGCCGCGCGGCCGATGCCGGTGAGAAGCTCGAGCCAGGCCGATCGCTTTCGTCCTGTGCCGATTTCCACACGCCGGAGAAGATCACCTTCGGACACCATCCCTCTGAGCACGCCGTTTTCATCAAGCACCGGTAGACCGCTGACATGGCAGCGCAACATAATGTTGGCCGCATCCTGGACGGTTGTATGGGGGGTGACACCGATGACGTGTTTTGTCATGATCTGGTGAGCACGCATGTCGAACCTCCCGTTTGAGGACGAATGATAGCCATCGGTTTGCGCGGCACATTGACCTGGCTCAACGGTCGACCCTGCCATCCTCCAGCGACTTCAGGAACAGGATGAAATCGTTGACTTGATCCGCCTCGAAGCTGAACTCGGGCATGGACGGGTGACCGGTGACGATACCCTCCGCGAGCGCCTCCTGGAGCGTCTCAACCGGATAACGCTCGTGCAGTGTTCGGAATGGGGGGGCGAGTTTCAGCGGGCTTCGGCTGATCTTGTCAATCGAATGACAGCGGGCGCAATAGAGGCGAGCGAGCCGTCGACCTTGCTCCTGATCGGCGTTTGCGTCGGTCGTCAACGCCGCACCCAGCACGAGCGCACCCGTCAGGCAACGGCCGGCTCCGAGAATAAATGAGCTTGCACGCCCCATTGGCAGCCACTTCCTCAGTGCGACATCAGGACTGGAACTGTCATTGCCTGAAGCATGTCGCGCGTGACGCCGCCGAGCAGCGTTTCTTGCAGCCGGGAGTGGCCATATCCGCCCATTACCAGCAGATCCAGGCTTTCGTCTGCCGCGATCGACAGAATCGCAGGTTGGATCTCCGACCGGGCCGAGGGGAACGAGGCGACCCGTGCGGGCAGACCGGACTGAGCCAGGTACCGCAACAGGTAGTCGGTCGAGCTTTCGGGCAAGGTCCACTCCGAACTGGTGATCGAGATCACGGTGAGGGCATCGGCATTTTGCAGCAACGGCATCGCATCGTGCAGGGCGCGCGCTGCCAACCGGCTACCATCCCAACAAATGCCGATCCGCTTCGCCGAGAATGCGCCGCGGAACGTGTAGGGGAAAAACAGCACGGGGCCGCCGGCCTGAAACAGGACCTCCCGCGGCATGACGTTGTCATAGCTGTCGTGGTCGGCGTCCGGCTGGGTCATGACCGTCAGATCATGCAGTCGCGCCCCGGCGCAGAGAATCGCCCGCGCCTCGGCGGGGATGGCGGTCGCGGCGCGCGTCGTATAGGAGATGTCCGCATTGCGAGCCTCTGTCTCAAACACTCGAATCGCCGCTTCGGCTCGCTCTTGAGCCCGTTCGCGCTCGACCTCGAAGATCGCCGCGACCGCCGCACCGCCCTCGGCGACGAACGGCACATTCGTTGACTCGTAGCCGATTGCCGTGGCGTCGAGATGCGCACCCGTGCTCATCGCGAGCGTGATTGAGCCGTCCACTGCCGGACGCGCCAATCGCTCGGTGGGGATATGGACCAGTATGTTCTTGAACATCGGAGCTCTCCTTCGCAGGTGACCACTCCATAAAAGCAGGAAGGCACGAGGTCAGTTTTGATCCATCTCATGTGCGATCGCGAATTTCGCTTGACGCAGATCAATCCGCCGCCTGCGTGTTTCTGATGATGCTGATGGTCAATGGCGGACAGCACATGTGCGGAACCGGGAGACGATCATGCTCGCCACTGATGTGATGCGGACCTCGTTTGCGACCATCAGGACAAACGCCAGTGTACTCGACGCGGTCCACTTGCTGCTGGAAACAGATCAGCGCGGCTTGCCCGTCATCGGTGGCGACGGCGAGCTTGTCGGTGTGGTTTCGGAGGGCGATTTCCTCCACCGCGATGAACTCGGCGTCAGTCCGCCATCGGGAAACTGGCTGGAATCGCTGCTCGGTTCTGACGAGAACAGTCCCGAACGCGCCCGCATGCACACGTTGCAGGTCGGGTCCCTCATGAGTCCCGTTTTGATCACGGTTGGCGTCGATGCCTCGGTCAATGAAGTCGTCGCCCAGATGGACATCTACAAGATTGCCCAGGTTTTCGTGGTCAGCGCGGGCGGGATTGTCGGAATTGTTAGCCGCAGAGAGCTGCTG
Organism: Bradyrhizobium jicamae; assembly: GCF_018130215.1. GTDB lineage: Bacteria > Pseudomonadota > Alphaproteobacteria > Rhizobiales > Xanthobacteraceae > Bradyrhizobium > Bradyrhizobium jicamae_A. The sequence goes on along the minus strand of NZ_JAFCKQ010000008.1, from coordinate 123,026 downwards.
GCAGCATTGGCGGCCCGCCTCCGCGCGCAGGCCGATAGCGAGAAAATCGGAGCTTAATTCATGAGCGACACTGCTGGTCCGGTCCACGCGCATGCCGTCGTCTGGATCGACCATCTCGGGGCCAAGATTTTTTCGGTCGGCGTGACAGGTGTCCACGCCAGGTCGGTGCGGGCACGATTGTCGGCACGGCACCTCAGGCACAAGCCCAATGAGATCGGCGCCAGTCCGGTACAGCAGGACGCCGCATTCTTAGCCAACGTCAGCGAGTGCCTCGAAGGTTGCATGGACCTGCTCATTCTGGGGCCGGGCACCGAGAAGATCGAACTGATGCACTATCTGAAAGCGGTGAAACCCGAGCTCTCTCTGGAATTGGAGCCGATTGATCATTCCACGGATAGAGAAATCGTGGCGCTGGCTCGCAAGCGCTTTCATCTCGATTGAACGGCGTGGCTATCAACCGGATCGGTTTGCACCTTGGTCGACCAAGCGCCAAGCTTAGGGGCCGGTGAAGTCGTCAAACCTCGATCGAAAAACGGCGTCGAGGGTCATTGGGTGGCGCGGAACGAACCAACGCAATCTAGCCGAAAGCACCGAGCAGAACGCTCGCCAATATCCGCCAAAGGTCCAAACCTTTGGCGGTATCAGCGTCGGAATGCTTGTGAGATCTGGATCAAGGGTTGTCCCCGCCAGATCCACTCTTGAGTACCAGTCTAACGCCCCTCAAATTTGGGGGAGCGGCGCGTAACGGTCAGCAGCAGCAATGCCAACCCCGCTGCCGCCGACACAAATGCCACCGTCCAGGTGATCGTGGAGACGACGAAGGCGGCGTCAAGTCGCCAGAACCAGCGCGTATCGGTGGAGGCAAAGGGCAGAACGTCTGGGAGATAGCAACTATAGAATAGAGCGAGTGGGATCGCCAGAATCGCGCTGCCCACGAAGAGAAGGGCAAGTCGCGGTCTCATGGCGGTCCTCCTGTCGGCAGAAGCAGGCTGCCAGAGTTGACCGCGCCGACCAATTCCGGAGTTCTCCTAAAGCAATCTCCCGCTCGCCTTCACGGTGGGGTGACAGCGGACTCGGTTTGATTTTGGTCAACGCCTGCCCGCCGTTCCCGGCTAGTCTTGCTTTTGCAAGCAGCAAGCGGATCAACATCAAGCGGGCTGCATGACGACTAGGGGCGTGTCATGAACGCGACGTCGCCCGTCGAGCAAACTTCCATCCGAGGGATCACCAATGTACGAATTTCTCCAGGAAACGGTGGCGGACAACATGACGAGGTCAGCACGGAGCGTTGCTCCCGAAATGACCGTTGGGGATCTGTATCGGCTGTTCGCCAGCGACGATTATGACGCCTATCCGGTGCTCCGTGACGATGTCGTGGTTGGTTTTGTCACCAAATTGGACGCCTTGAAGGTGTTCGCCTTCACGCCCGATCAAATGTTACCGCACTATGACGACCGCATGGGAACAACGGTCGATGAGATCATGTCATGCGACGTGATCGCAGTCGAGCCGGACACGAACTTGCAGCGGGTTCTCCACTTGATGGTGTCTCATCGCCTGAAGAGCCTGCCGGTGATTGACAAGTATCACCAGCTGGTCGGTATTATTGCTCGCGAGGACATCATGCGAGCTTTGGCGCGCTGCACGAAGCGGCAGGCGCCACCGCTTGTTCCCTGCGAGACTGTGCGATGTCTACGTTTGGCCTAGAGCGGGTGTTTTCATCTCGTACGGGCGCGCTCCGGCCAGGTGCTGACCGAGAACATCATGATGCTGAATGTCGCGCGAACTTGGAGCCGCCGCGACGATCGATCCGACCGATCACGGCGTCGTCGGTGTGGTGCTCGACCTTCGTCTTCCGGCAACTGATGCCGTCGAGATACTGCTTCGATCCGGCCCGAATCAAAGCGGCGTGACGGCAACGACGCGGTAGGGATGCGTGCCGTCTGCTCTGCCGATCCCCTATAGCCCCGCGGCGATCGCAAGCCGCATCAACTCCGACATGCTGCGGACGTCGGTTTTGACCATCAGGTTTGCACGATAGACCTCAACCGTGCGCGGGCTGATGCCCAGGTCATGTGCGATCACCTTGTTGATTTTTCCTGCGACCAACCCCCGCAGGACGTCACGCTCGCGCGGCGACAATTCGGCCAGACGAGCTTCGGCCTCGCGCTTGGCCGTATCGTCGGCTGGCTTTGCCGATCGCCCCTGCAGGGCCTCCCGGATCGCGCGTAGCAGCGCCTCGTCGTCGAACGGCTTTTCGATGAAGTCGACCGCGCCGGCCTTCATGGCTTCAACCGCGAGAGCGACGTCGCCATGACCGGTCATCAGGATGACGGGGGTCTTCACCGCGTCGGCCTTGAGCCTGCGGACCAGTTCGAGGCCGCTCATGCCGGGCATGCGGATATCTGACACGATGCAATCGATCGCGCCATCATCGAGATGATGCAGGAACTCGGTTGCAGTTTCATGGGTTGTCACGGCAAAGCCGTTGACGTCGAGCAGGAAAGCGAGCGAATCCCGCATCGCCGGGTCATCGTCGATCACCAGGATCGTGTGCCGCGCAGTCATGCCTCTTCTCCGGCCTCCGCAAAGGGAAGGGTAAACTGAAAGATTGTGCCGCCGCCGGCGTTAGCCAGCGCATCGATACGACCGCCATGTGATTCGATGATCGTCCGGCAGATCGACAGCCCGACGCCCATGCCATGCTCCTTGGTTGTGACAAATGGCTGGAACAATCGATCCGCGATGTCGGGACTGATGCCGGGGCCCGTATCGGCGACGGTGAATGTCACAACACCAACGGCCTTGGTGACGCCGACGGTCAATTCGCGGCGGGGGCCGGGGGTCATCGCCTCGATCGCATTCCTGACCAGGTTCAGGATCACCTGCTGGATTTGGATCTTGTCGACGATAATCGCGGGAATATCCCGATCGCTTCGGATTGCCACCCGGACGCCCTGCTCCTTGGCGCCAAGAAGCGCGAGCGCTACGGCCTCTTCGAGCAACGTAACGGGACTCTCCAGAGTGTGCTGTGTCTCGCCCTTGGCAACAAATTCGCGCAGTCGCTTGATGATGTCGCCGGCCCGCAGAGCCTGCTGCGCGGAACGCTCGAGCGCATCATCTATTCGTCCGGCATCGGGCTTCTCTGACGCGAGCAGCGCCTTTGCGCCACGCATGTAGTTGGTGATCGCCGAAAGCGGCTGGTTGATCTCGTGGGCGATGGAGGATGCCATCTCGCCCATGGCGGTCAATCGCGACACGTGGACCAGCTCGGACTGCAGTTCCTGAAGCCGCCGCTCTTGCGCGCGACGCTCGGTAAGATCGCGGACAAACCCGGTGAAAAAGCGCTCGCCGCGCACTTTTGCCTCGCCGACAGCGAGCTCCATCGGGAAGGTCGAACCGTCACTCCGCTCGCCGACCACGATGCGACCAATGCCAATGATGCGCCGCTCGCCGGTACCCAGATAGCGTTCGAGGTATCGGTCATGCTCGCCGCGGTAGGGTTGCGGCATCAGGTTGGATACGTTCTTTCCGACCACCTGGTCCGTTGACCAGCCGAACAAGCGCTCTGCGGTCGCACTGAACGAGCGAATGATGCCGTGATCGTCAATCACGATCATGGCGTCAGGCACTGTATCCAGGATCGATTGCAGATGAGCCTGGCGATCCCGCGCCTGCGTGGTTTCCCTCAATAGTCGATCGCCCATGAAGCCAAGGATCGGACCGAGTATCGCAAAACACGCGATGTCGATCATGTTTGCGGGATCCGTGGTGAGGCTTGGGCCGAGGAACCTGGCGCTCATGCCGAGGCAAAGCAGCGTAGCGAGGATCGCCGGACCGCGGCCTCCGGCAAACGCGGCAAAAAGCACGACCGGAACGTAGATAATCGTGAATGTCCGGTCTTCGAAATAGTGATCGAGTGCCGCACGCAGCACGAATACAAGCGCGGCCGCTGCTGCGGCAGTGGCATAGCGGTACCAGATGCGGTCGGACATATTGCCCCGGAAGGTGCTCACTTTCGATCGACACTATATCGTTTGAAAGCATGAAGCCACGGGCTGGTAAGCGCGTATCGGCGACGGCCAAACCATGATCGAAGGCGCCGGATCTAGTTGACCCAGGCGCGCCAGTGGGTGGGTTGCACACTAATTCGGTCGGTGAGCCCCGCCTTCACCCAGCCGCCGAGGACACGGCGGCAAGGGAAGATGAGCTTGTGAATAGCATTACCCTCGATCACGGCCAACTCAAGGTCGCGATCAAAGGGGGCGGTCTCGATCCGCTCCCAAGTGCCGTCGGCCTCCAGGCGCGGTCGGACGTCGCGGGCTGGCAAATCAGGCAGCCTTCTGCGTGGTGTCGGTGACGTCGCCGGGCCGCCGCACAAACAGGTTGAGTTCGATGGTACCCAGCGATCGCGCCGTCTCGATCGCGTAAGTCGCCTCCTCGGCGCTGCGCGCTGTGAAGCCCTTCATCCAGTCCTGCAGGGTCGTGATCTTTTCGGCAACCGAGGACGTTGAGTTGAACTTTCGGAAAAGATCCCAACCCTCGTTCGACTCGATCTGGATTTTCTCCAGCCAGTGCCGATTGGCCTCGATCAGCTTTTCGGAGAAGTCCGATTGGACTGAGATTGCCCGCTTCGCGTAGCTCTGAATAGCTTCGGCGACGGCGCCGGGATGGGTTTCGTTGTGGTCTGTCATGCTGAAGGTCCTCCGTTGGAAGTCCCTTTGTCCCACGGTGGCAGTCCGAGGTTTTGATTTGGGTCAACCGGCCCGCGGACTATTCGCGCTGACCGGAGCGAGGGGCGCGATCCGGCTGCGACGGTGAACCTAACTGCCCTTGGATCCGATGATTGCGCCCGTTCTTGGATTGAAGAAATGGATGCCTTCGCACGCCGCACACGAGATCGGGTGCAAGTCGTCGGACTCCAGCTCGGTCGCATCTGCGGGCAGGAGCCCTTGAACCCGGTCGCCGGTATTCGGACAGGAGAAGAGGATAGGGCGCCAGCTCATTCTGTCTGCCATGTTCGGGCCCTCGACGAAAAAAGAACCCCTTATCGGCGGAGCGCCGCATCGGCATTGATGCGGGTCAAGTTTCTCGCAAACTAAAACGGTCGACGGCGACGCGCCGGTGACGAAAGACCCGGGCGCGCGCGTTGCGGTGCCACCGGGTGACTTGCCGGGAAAATCAGCCGCGCAAACGTCACGACGATGATCGCGACCACTCCAACCGTGGCGATTAGGCACCATCACTTCCATCTCCCCAGGCATTGATCAAGCAGATGCCTTTGCGCGTTGAGTTCGTCTCAATCTCATCGCGTTCTGCGCACCTGTCTCAGCATCGCCGCAATCCGTTTCTGCACCTTGATCCGTATCAAATCCGCATGCGCCCTCTGATTGAGGGAGATCAAGGTGTGTGACGCGATCCGATGCGACATTGAATGGGACTTAAAGGAGAGCGGAAAGTGCGCGCGCATCAGATCATGTCGAGAAATGTCATCACCGTCAAAGCGGACACTTCTATTCTCGAGGCCGCGACGATGATGGTTGATCATCATATCAGTGGTCTGCCGGTGGTCGACGCTTGCGGTAAGCTTGTCGGTATCGTCTCGGAGAGCGATTTTCTGCGGCGGAGCGAAATCGGCACGCAGCGCCATCGACCCCGCTGGCTGCAATTCCTGGTCGGTCCAGGTCGGGCGGCTGATGAGTTCGTGCATGAGAGGGGGCGGAGGGTCGGTGCCGTCATGTCGATCGATCCCGTCACTGTGACGGAAGATACGCCGCTGCAGGACCTGGTCGGGCTGATGGAGAAAAAGCAGATCAAGCGCGTGCCGGTGATGCGCAACGGTCAGCTCGTCGGCATCGTCACGCGTACCGACCTGCTACGCGCGGTTGCCGCAATCGCTCACGAAATCCCGGACCCTACGGCAGACGACCAGCATATCCACGACCGCATTTTGCGCGCGCTTGAGGCTGCAGACTGGTGTCCGCTCCGCCTGCAGGTCTCGGTCCGGCATGGGGTGGTACACCTGCAAGGAATCCTCACCGACGAACGGGCAAGGCAGGCCGCAATCGTTGCGGCCAAGAATGTCTCGGGCGTCAAAGAAGTCCACGATCATCTGTGCTTCGTGGACACCTACTCCGGCTTTTACCTCGAATCCGCCGAGGACGAGGCGGCGATGGCTGCCAAGCAGACTGCCGAGTGACGATTTGCTTCATCTGACGCCGCTGCTGCTGGTTCGACTGAGCGCAAGGGGATGCTTTGGGCTGACAGGCATCATTCCGCGGACGCCGACATGAGCAGCGAGACGCTGAGTTTTTGTCGAACCGTTTTGAGACAAATCAAATGAGAGCGGGCGGCAGGTGGCAACATACGCGGTCAAAGAAAGCGCTAAAGGAAGAGGGTGCCATGCCATCATTTGACGTTCGGTTCATCAAGACCGTTTGCGACGATACGGGTCACGAGCATCGCGCTTGTCAGGCAGCGTTCAAGGTAAGTGCCACCTCGCTCACCGCTGCTGCGCAGCAGGCGGAGGCTGACTTCTGTCGACAAAAAGGCGTCCGCGACTGGACTATCTTTGCCGACGCGATGGAACTCCGTACGCCTGCGGCGCTGCCGCCCGGATGGGGCGGTTAGGTCGGAGGCATATCGTGCAGCAGCAAGCTTTGACGAGCCCGCGCACTTCGGCGCCGGCCATGGATCAAGCTCGCATCCGAACAACCAACCAAGACTGAACCAGGGGTGAAGAATGCCAGCTCGATTACACAGCAACAGTCCTCCGCGGTTTGAAAACCTGCTCGGTCGCCTGCGCGGATTTCTGTCCCGCCAACAGGAGTTTTCCTTGATGACGGCCCAGGAGGTCGACGAGATTGCTCGAGAGCTCAGCCTTTCCGCGGCGGATCTTCGTAGCCTCGCAAGCGAGCCGGGATTTCCCGAACTGCTACAAAAGCGACTGGAGCATGCCGGCTTGTCGGAGGAGGCCTTGGCGGTATCGCACCCTGATGTGCTGCGCGATCTGCAGCGGGTGTGCGGCCTGTGCCGGGACAAGCCACGTTGCGCGGCGGATCTTGCACGGGAGAGGCGGGCGAGTCCGGCAAGATACTGCCCGAACGAGTTCACGTTGACGGCGCTTGGCCGCGAAGCCGGAGCGAACCGAGGCGCTTCGGCGGTTGACGCCGATCAATCGTATAACGCCGCATCGGTGGTTTCCCTTACGTCATCGCAGCCAAAGAAAGCCACGACATGACAAGTCCGCCCTCTGTTTCCAAGTCAATGACAATGGGCGAAGCAGGCCTGGCGTCGGGACTCGGGGTATTTGCCTACGTATGCCTGTTTGCGGCCGCGATGGGGCACGATACGGCCTTCACGTTTCATGCGTCGCTCGCTACCGCAGCGAGCCTGATTGCCGTGGCGGCGATCCTTAACCGTTACTTTGCCCGTCCGACGGGACTGCCGCCGCAGGAGATCGGCGGTCGGCCGAACTACAATCTTGGCCCGGTAAAGTTCGCTTCCGCGATGGGGATGTTCTGGGGCATCGCCGGGTTCACGGTGGGCCTGATCATCGCGCTCCAACTGGCATGGCCGGTGCTCAATTTCGACTTGCCGTGGACGACATTCGGGCGGCTGCGACCGCTGCACACCTCGGCGGTGGTCTTCGCATTCGGCGGCAACGTCTTGATCGCGACCTCGTTCTATGTCGTGCAGAAGACCTGTCGTACCCGCCTCGCAGGCGACCTCGCGCCCTGGTTCGTGGTTGTTGGCTACAATTTCTTCATCCTGATCGCCGGCACCGGATACTTGCTTGGCGTTACCCAGTCGAAGGAATACGCGGAGCCGGAATGGTATGCCGATCTGTGGCTGACGATCGTTTGGGTGACCTATCTGCTGGTGTTCCTGCTGACGCTCGTGAAGCGCAAGGAGCCACATATTTTCGTCGCCAACTGGTTCTATCTCGCGTTCATCATTACGATCGCGGTGTTGCATCTCGGCAATAATCCCGCGCTTCCGGTCTCCTTCCTCGGGTCGAAGTCCTATATCGCCTGGGGCGGCGTGCAGGATGCCATGTTCCAATGGTGGTACGGCCACAACGCCGTCGGGTTCTTCCTGACCGCGGGGTTCCTGGCTATCATGTACTACTTCATTCCGAAGCGCGCCGAGCGCCCGGTCTATTCTTATCGCCTCTCCATCATCCACTTCTGGGCGCTGATCTTCCTCTACATCTGGGCCGGTCCACATCACCTCCACTACACGGCGCTGCCTGACTGGGCCCAGACGCTCGGTATGACATTCTCCATCATGCTGTGGATGCCGTCATGGGGCGGAATGATCAACGGTCTGATGACGCTGTCGGGTGCCTGGGACAAGCTACGCACCGACCCGGTGCTGCGCATGCTGGTCGTCTCGGTCGCCTTCTACGGAATGGCGACGTTCGAAGGCCCGATGATGTCGATCAAGGTCGTCAACTCGCTCAGTCATTACACCGACTGGACCATCGGCCATGTTCATTCGGGTGCGCTGGGCTGGGTCGGCTTCGTCTCGTTCGGCGCGCTGTACTGCCTCGTCCCCTGGCTCTGGAGCCGTCAGCTCTACAGTCTGAAACTGGTCAACTGGCACTTCTGGATCTCGACGATCGGCATCGTGCTCTACATCTCCGCGATGTGGGTATCGGGAATCCTGCAGGGCCTGATGTGGCGCGCCTACACTGCGCTCGGCTTCCTCGAATACTCCTTCATCGAGTCCGTCGAAGCGATGCACCCGTTCTACATCATCCGCGCAGCCGGCGGTGCGCTGTTCCTGATCGGCGCCCTGATCATGGCATTCAATCTCTGGATGACCGTCAATGCCGGTGAGGCCAGGGAAGCCGAAGGCGCCGGTGTCCTCCAGCCTGCCGAATAGGTCACGCAATGTCCCTCTGGAATCGACACAAGATCTTCGAGAAGAACTCCATCGTCCTGATCGTGGGCATTCTCCTCGTCATCGCGATCGGTGGTCTCGTCGAGATCACACCGCTGTTCTACCTCAAGAGTACAATCGAGGTGGTCGACGGCGTCAGGCCCTACACGCCGCTCGAGCTTGCCGGCCGCAACATCTATGTTCGCGAGGGCTGCTATCTCTGCCATTCGCAGATGATCCGTCCGCTACGCGATGAGGTCGAGCGCTACGGCCACTACTCGCTGGCGGCGGAGAGCATGTACGACCATCCGTTCCAGTGGGGCTCCAAGCGCACCGGCCCGGATCTTGCCCGCGTCGGCGGCAAATATTCCGATGATTGGCACGTCACCCATTTGATCGATCCGCGCGCGATCGTGCCGCAGTCGGTCATGCCGGGATATCCGGCGCTCGCGAGGACCGAGCTCGATACGTCGGACATTGCGGCTCATCTGCGGACGAACCGCGCGGTCGGCGTCCCATACTCCGACGCGCAGATCGCCAACGCGGCCGCTGACCTGAAGGCACAGGTCGATCCGGATAATTCCGGGGTCGAAGCGTTCCAGAAGCGCTATCCCAAGGCCCTGGTCCGCAACTTCGACGGCAGGGGCGGCAATCCGACCGAACTCGACGCGTTGATCGCCTACCTGCAGATGCTCGGCACGCTTGTCGACTTCAAGCTCTACAACGAAAAAGCCAACCTGCGCTGACGAGGTACCGGGATGAAAGCGATCGTATCAATCGAAAACCTGGCGTCGCAGCTGGTGACCACGTTTTGGACGCCGGTGTTCGTCGGGATCTTCATCGCCATTGTTGCTTACGCGCTTTGGCCCCGCAACAGGACTGGCTTCGACGCTGCGGCCCGCATGCCGTTGCGGGAGGATTGACGGATCATGAGCGAGCACAGCGAAATTGACCAACCCTCCGGCCGGAGCACCACCGGTCACGAATGGGATGGCATCAAGGAGTTGAACACGCCGTTGCCGCGGTGGTGGGTCCTGTCGTTCTACGCCACGATTCTCTGGGCGATCGGCTACTGGGTGGTCTATCCGGCCTGGCCGCTCGTCTCGGGCTACACGACCGGGCTGTTCCACTATTCGACGCGCGCGAGCGTCGCCGGAGACCTTGCCGACCTGGAGAGGCTGCGCGGTGAGAAGATGGCAGTGCTGGGCACTGCCTCACTGGGCGATATCGAAAAGGATCCGGCCCTGCTGGCGCTGGCGCGGGCACGTGGCAAGACTGTGTTCGCCGACAATTGCGCGCCCTGCCATGGCAGCGGAGGTGCAGGCGCCAGGGGATTCCCCAACCTCAATGACGATGACTGGTTGTGGGGTGGGTCGCTTGACCAGATCATGCAAACCATTCAGTTCGGAGCCCGGTCGGGGCACGCGAAGGCGCACGAGGGGCAGATGCTGGCCTTTGGACGCGATGGCATGCTCAAAAGGGACGAGATCGTCACCGTGGCCAACTATGTCCGTTCGCTGTCCGGACTTTCCACCGCGCCGAATTTCGATGCGACCGCAGGCAAAAAGATCTTCGCCGAGAACTGTGCAACCTGCCACGGCGAGAACGCCAAGGGCAATCAGGAGGTCGGCGCTCCGAACCTGACCGACCAGATCTGGCTGTATGGCTCCGACGAGGCAACCATGATCGAGACCCTCACCAACGGCCGTGCCGGCGTGATGCCGGCCTGGGTCGGCCGTCTCGATCCGGTCACCATCAAGGCGCTGACGGTCTACGTGCACTCGCTGGGCGGCGGAAAATAACCGCCGGCCGGGTTTCGTCGACCGGATTGACGGAGCTCAATCCGGTCCGGGAGCGTGGATGTAGGTTCACCCAAGAACGCGTTTTCCGGGCCGACCGATGAACATGACCATATCTCCTGACGAACTCGTCACTGAACCAGACGGACCGCTCTACGCACCTCGCAAGAAGGTGTTTCCGCAGAGTGTGTCTGGCCGCTTCCGTTCCATCAAATGGCGCCTGATGGCGGTTTGCCTGGGTATCTACTATCTGCTGCCCTTCGTGCGTTGGCATCGCGGCCTTGGCGCGCCCGACCAGGCGGTGCTGATCGATTTCCCCAATCGGCGCTTCTATTTCTTCTTCATCGAGCTGTGGCCGCAAGAGGTCTACTATTTCACCGGCCTGCTGGTGCTGGCCGCCTTCACGTTGTTCCTGATGAACGCGCTCGGTGGCCGCATCTGGTGCGGCTATCTCTGCCCGCAGACGGTCTGGACCGATCTGTTCTATGCCGTCGAGCGTCTCGTGGAAGGCGATCGCCGCGAGCAGATGAAGGCTGATGCCGGGTCGATGACTATCGGGCGAGCCGGCCGGCGTGTGCTCAAGCATGCGATCTGGCTCATGATTGCCTGGTGGACCGGCGGCGCCTGGGTGCTCTACTTCGCCGATGCCCCGACCCTGGTGCGCGATCTCGCGACCTTTCAGGCGCCCGCGATCGCCTATATCTGGATTGCAGGGCTGACAGCGTCGACGTATCTGCTGGCCGGGTACATGCGAGAGCAGGTCTGCGTCTATATGTGTCCGTGGCCACGCATTCAGGCGGCGCTGACCGATGAATGGGCACTCAACGTCACCTACAAATATGATCGCGGCGAACCGCGCTGCTCGGTCAAAAAGGCATTCGACATCCGTGCGCTCGGCGAAAAGGCCGGCGACTGCGTCGATTGCAACCAGTGCGTCGCGGTCTGTCCGACCGGGATCGACATCCGCGACGGCGCGCAACTTGGCTGTATCCAGTGTGGCCTGTGCATCGATGCCTGCGACGCAGTGATGACCAAGATCGGTCGCAAGACCAGCCTTATCGGCTACGACAACGATATCAACGTCCAGCGCCGGATTGCCGGAAAAACTGAGATATTCAAACCTGTCCGCGCCCGCACTGTCGTCTACGTCGGCCTGATCGCTGTCGTTTGCGCAGTGATGCTCTATGCGCTGATGTCGCGGACCCTGCTCGACGTCAACGTGCTGCATGACCGCAATCCGGTGGCCGTTCGCCTCAGCGACGGTTCGATCCGTAACGGCTACACGCTTCGCTTCCTCAACAAGCGCGGCTTCGACCGGGTCGTCGCAATCGATGTCGATGGTCCTTCTGATGCGAAGCTCCATGTCATCGGTGTGGATTCGGTGACGTCCGATCGTCCGACGATCGTCCTGGGGCGCGACCAGACCACCGAGTTTCGTGTGCTGGTGACGTCACCGTTTGACGAGAAGGCCGAGAAGTCGGTGCAGATCAGGTTCCGCGTCACCGATATCGGCCTCGGAGAAGTCGCCTCAGCAACCGACCACTTTCTTCTCCCATAGCGACCGCCGACAGGACGCCACCATGACCCCAGCAACGCCAGCCGCGCGGCCCATCACCGGACGCTTTGTCCTGATTACGACGATCGCCTTCTTCGCGGTCGTGATCGGCGTCAACGCGGTCATGATGCGTCTTGCGATCACGACTCTGCCGGGAACGGAGGTCGACAGCGCCTATAGTGCGAGCCTCGCCTATCAGCGCGAGATCGTCGCGGCGCGGCAGCAGAACGAACGCGACTTGCAGGTTGCGGCGCATATCGAGCGACAGCCGAACGGCGTAGCGTCGCTTGCGATCGAGGCCCGCAATCACGCTGGCGAGCCGCTCGCCCGGATGAATTTCGCCGCCCGGCTTGAACGACCGATCGACCGCCGCGCCGACCGTGCGATCGATGTTGCCGAGGCTGGGAGGGGAACCTATCGCGGCAGCGCCGAGAACGTCGCGGCCGGACAATGGGACCTCGTGATCGAGGGTGATGCCGAGGGGCGTCGAATGTTCCTGTCGAAGAGCCGCATCGTCCTGAACTGAAGGCGCACGCACATGCAAGCGGACATCGACTTCTCCCATTATCTGAGGGACTGCGGCGCAGGTCTAGTCCATCTCGACCTTGCGGTCGAAGGTATCAACTGCGCCGGGTGCATGGCCAAGATCGAACGCAACCTGTCGAGCATTCCGGACGTGACGTCAGCGCGAGTGAACCTTACCGACAGCCGGCTGGCGCTGGAATGGAAGGCGGGGACACTTGACCCGGCGCTGTTCGTGACGCGTCTGGCCGAGCTGGGCTACAAGGCCCACCCGTTCCAGCGCGACGCGGCGGAGATGCGCGAGGCGCAGCGGTCACAGGGATTGCTGCGCCGGCTCGGCGTCGCAGCCTTTGCGGCGATGAACGTGATGATGCTGTCGATTCCGGTGTGGTCCGGGATCGGATCCGACATGCTGCCGGAACAGCGCGACTTCTTCCACTGGTTGTCCGCGCTGATCGTGCTGCCGGCCGCCGCCTATTCGGCACAGCCGTTCTTCGCCTCCGCCTGGACGGCGTTGCGGTCACGCGGCGTCAACATGGACGTCCCGATCAGTATCGGTATCTTCCTCGCGCTTGCGATCTCGGTGGTCGAGACCGTTAATCACGCCGAGCATGCGTATTTCGACGCCGCGATCATGCTGATTGCCTTCTTGCTTGCCGGTCGTTATCTCGACCAGAACATGCGGCGGCGAACCCGTGCATTTGCCGGCAATCTCGCGGCGTTGAAGGCGGAGACCGCCACGAAGTTCGTTAGCCCGACCGAGATCAGGACCGTCCCGGCCGCGGCGATCAAGCCCAACGACATGGTGCTGCTGAGGCCCGGCGAGCGCTGCGCCGTCGACGGCAACGTGATCGAGGGGCGTTCCGAGGTCGATCAGAGCCTCATCACCGGCGAGACCCTGCCGGTGACTGCGACGCCGGGCAGCGCCGTATTTGCCGGTACTCTGGTTCGATCGGGCACGCTCCGTGTCCGCGTGGCGGCGGCTTCCGGGGACACGCTGCTCGCCGAGCTTACCCGCCTGCTCGATCAGGCTCTGCAGGCTCGCTCGCGCTACCTTCGCCTCGCCGAGCGAGCGTCGCGGCTCTATGCGCCGGTCGTGCATGCGACGGCGTTCCTCACGATGCTGGGTTGGCTTGCGTATGGCGCGACCTTCCACGATTCGATCGTGACCGCGATCGCGGTCCTGATTATCACCTGTCCCTGCGCGCTTGGCCTCGCCATACCCGCGGTGCAGACGGTGGCTTCCGGTGCGTTGTTTGGCTCCGGTGTACTGCTCAATGCCGGCGACGCAATCGAACGCATCGCCGAGGTCGATCGGGTTATCTTCGACAAGACCGGAACGTTGACGCTGCCGGAGCTCGATGTCGCCAATCTCGCGAGCATTCCCACCGAAACCGTCAAGCTCGCAGGCCGGCTGGCGCTGTCTAGTCGCCACCCGGTCGCCGCTGCGGTGGCGCGCGCAGCCGGCGCAAGCGCTCCGCTGCCCGATATTGCGGAGGAGCCGGGGCAGGGTGTCCACGGAACCTGGCAGGGGCAATCGATCCGACTCGGCCGGCCGGCATTCTGCAATGCAGACGATCTGGCCAACGAGATTCTGTGCCAGGATCCCGAAGCCTCAGTGGTCGCCTTCAGCCATGGCGAAACCAGGTTCGTATTCGCGGTGCGTCAGCAGATGCGTCCGGACGCAGCGGAGGTGATCGCTGCCCTTGAACGCCGCGGCATTGCGGTCGAGATCGCGTCCGGCGATCGCGAGCCCGCCGTGCGGCTTGCCGCCGGAACGCTGGGTATCCATGAATGGCGCGCCGAGGTCTCTCCGGTCGACAAGATCGCCAGGATTGAGGAACTGGCGCGTCAAGGGTGCAAGGTGCTGATGGTCGGTGACGGGCTCAACGATGCGCCGGCGCTGGCTGCGGCGCACGCTTCGATGTCGCCGGTCACAGCCACGCACGTGAGCCAGGCGGTCGCGGACGCGGTGTTCCTGGGCGAGCGCCTCGCTCCGGTGCTGACGGCAGTCAGAGTCTCGCGCAAGGCGCTGCGCCTGATGCGGCAAAACCTCTGGCTTGCCGTGATCTACAACGTGGTCGCTGTACCGGTCGCGATCCTCGGCGTGGTCACACCGCTGATTGCCGCAGCGGCGATGTCCGGCTCTTCGGTGCTCGTGATGCTCAACGCGTTGCGGGCGAGAGCGAAGGAGGCGGTCTGATGGAGGTGCTGGTCTATCTGGTTCCGCTGGCGCTCGCGCTCGGCTTTGTCGGCCTGCTGGCCTTTCTCTGGTCGCTGAGGAGCGGCCAGTACGACGACCTCGACGGTGCTGCTTGGCGCGCGATTGCCGACGACGAGCCGGCGAACGATCACAGTTGATTCAAAAGGTGGTAGTGAACGAGTGCCACCGCGGAAGCGATGGTCAGCGCCGTGCAAGCCAGCGCCAGCACCAACGTCCAGTCGGTCCCTTGATGCGATTTGGGCCGCCGAGATCGCAGCAGCAGGACGGTAAGCAGCCGGCTGATGGAGGCGGGCCGCGCCATCGTCAGCAGCAGCTCATCGGAAGTACTTCGGGCTGCCAGTAGCGCCAGTGTGTCGGCGATACGGCAAGTGGCCGCATGGTCGTGGCATCGAACCAGCTGTCGCCATGGCGGAGGCACGGGAAGCCCAGCCTGTGCTGTGTGGCGTTGATCACGGCGAGCTCGATCGTGCAGTCGAACGGCGCTGAGGAGATATCACGCCAGCCCAGCAGCGTGAGCTGGCGAAGCAATGAGATGAATGCTCGACGCATGCGGCGGATCGCCTCTGATGGGTGAAGCCGAGCATCGCACGGTCGATCACCAGAACGATTGACCTGGCTCAATCTGCTCGATTCGCGCCAATCGTTTCAGCCCAGTGATCTTCAACTCCTCAGCCTCAACGCGTCGATGGTATCCGCGTTTTCGCAGTACTCTACATAGTTCGCCGCCGTAGTATGGGCCGCTAGCTCCTGATCGCACCGGCGCTTGTGCGCACAGAACGAACAGACACGTTCCATGTCGCGCAATAAGGCCGGCTCCACGCGCCGCAAGGCCGCTTCGTCGATGTCCAGTGCCGCGAGCATGGACGGCAACTCGTTTGCGCCCTGCGGACCTTGCCGCACCAGGCTATCAAGATCGGCAGGCGCCACGTTGAGCTCGCGGGCAACAGGCTCCAACGTCCCGAATTCCTCGTCGTACTCCATCAGCTCGTGCAACTCCCGGCGCTGTTTGAGCCAGTCGCCAAACAAATTGATGGCTTTCGTGACAAAGGGAAAAGGGTCGCGCCGGGTTATCGTCATAGCACCCTCCGTTCTCGGTGAATTGTGGCCGGCAGCTCAGGCGCGGCGGCCTCCTCAAGAAACAAGTGCGCAGTCGGCTCTGTGCGAGACTAAGCCGGCGTCGTCGCCGCGACCATTTCGTCTCCGTCAGAATGCAGAACTAGCAGTGTGCCAATCGGTCCGCATCCGCTTCCTGCTCGAGCTGCAAGATGTGTCGCCGTACGACCTCGAACTTCTCTTCGACAACCTCGCTGAAAACCGGATCTCGCTGATCAGACAATCTTGCTACAATCTCCGCCCAGTCCTGAGGGCGTAGCGCCTTGAGCGCGGCCGGAAAGAAATCATGCTCTTCCTTGGCCATATGACACCGTTCCTGCTCGATGAAGTCCCGAATGATGTCATTGACGGTTTGCCGAAGGAGTTCCTGATCGGCCAGCACACCTTCGATTGCAAGCGCGACCCGGCGCAAACGGTTGGCGCCTCTCCGATGATCGGCCGCGAGATCGCCGATCCTTGCGGCCGCGACGGAATCGCGCACCTTCAGCTTTTCTAATACGACGTCCTCGAGCGGATGGTGGCAGGCATCGGGATAGACCTTGAAATAAGCGATCACCGCATGGACGACCTCGTAGTCGGGACGCTCTCCGCGAGCGAAGACGCCTAGCTCCCGCTCAAGGACCCGGAGCAACATTTCGATGTTGCGATGCTCTTGACGCAAGATATCAATGACCATTGCGCTCTCCCTGACGACAGATTGATCGCAGAGATCGCGTCGCGGGACATTGCGATAGGTCAACCAGATGGCTCTTAAATCGGCGCCAAGTGTGCCCTCAGCCGGGCCCGGCCTCGATCCGATAACGCACGAGACCGCGTTCGGCCGCTCCGGCGTCGAGCCTTCGACCTATTGGGGGGAGTGCGCGGTGCCCGCAATCGGTCCGCTCGCAGGCGCGACAGCCGGGACCGATCGGATCGGCGGCCTCGACATCGTCCAGGTCGACGCCCTTCGCGTACACGGTCCGGCTCGCATAGGCGACCTCGCATCCCAAGCCGACAGCGACCGCACGCGGCCGGTTGAAGTCGGCAAGCCCGGCGCGTCCCCTTTTGAGCTAATTGCGACATCGAAACGGCATCAAAAGTCGCGGTTAAAAGGCGGTCGATGCGGCGACGCAGAGAGAGGCAATGGTGGCGCTGGCCGACACGAGCTTGCTAGGCGAAAATATCCGCATAGCAGGGCTGTTCTTTCCCGAACCGCTGCCCGCGCACCGTCGAGCGGATACTAGTCCTAAACACAACTCGCCGAACGCTCTTCTCTACTTTGGTTCGGTTGTGATCTCGCCAGCCGATTCGACCGGCACCCCGTAGTAGTCCGTTCCGGCCGACCTGAACTTCATCGCAAGCTCGCCCGCCTTGCCGAAAGCCTTCACTGTGTCCTGGGCTGAGAGAGCAACGGTCGTGGTTATATCTGACAGGCTTCCGCCAGCTGCTGCGGCAAGTACTATGGAGACCAGAGTACGTTCGTCAGGCGCTTCGGCTATTATCAGCCAATCGTATCGTCCTAACGTAAGATACCAACCGATTAGACGACCGCCGACAGCTGCGAGCAACTCGGCAATCGCTTCGGAACGATCTTCTGGCTTTGTGGTCATTGCGCGAACCGCTGTTGCAGTGTAACGCCCTTGCGAAATGTAGATCGTCATGGTGCTCTCCTGTTCAGCTGCGCCTGCCTCTCGCTCATGGTGAGAGAACGAGCGTAGTCGTAGCAGTTCGGGTCCCTCCGCGATAGCGAGCGATCGGTGGAGTTGCAGAGGAACGTAACCGATCGCCGGTAAATCGGCTTAGAACCTCAGCCGCCGGGCGAAGCGGACTTGACATGCTCAACCGGACCTCTTCCAGGCGTGACCCAGAGTCGACAAAGTTGCTGCAATCAGGGCAGCGATCATGCCGATGCTGCGGCAGCGGTTTCGCGTGATCGCACCAGCATTCTGACGGCGACAGTGACTACGACGTCCAGCAGCTCGAGAGCTGGTGGCTTAGCGATGAGGGCCAGGTTCTCGACAGATGGAGATGGGAAATTCAGTTTCCGGAGCAGCAGGCCGACTGCATATCCCGTTCCTCACGACGGCCCTGTCCGAGTTATGTTGGCTGCGGCCGCGCAATCGGCGGTTCGAGCTTACACCGTAGTTGTGAAGTCGAGCCGAGGTCCGGCCGGGACGATTCCGGTCGGGTTGATCGAGCGATGGCTCTCGTAGTAATGTCGCTTGATATGCTCGAAATTCACCGTCGCGGCGATTCCGGGCCATTGATAGATGTCGCGCGTGTACGACGACAGACTGGGATAGTCGACGATCCGGCGGATATTGCATTTGAAATGTCCGGCATAAACCGCGTCGAAGCGGATCAGCGTCGTGAACAGGCGGATGTCGGCTTCCGTGAGATGGTCGCCGAACAAAAACCTGCGGTCGGCGATTCGGTTCTCCAGCCAGTCGAGCGTATCGAACAGCGGAGCGACGGCTTCCTCATACGCGGCCTGCGTGGTCGCGAAGCCGGCCTTGTAGACGCCGTTGTTCAGCGTGTCGTAGATGCGCGCGTTGACCGTGTCGATGTCGCCGCGCAAGACTTCCGGGTAGTAGTCTCCGGGCTTCGCGCCGATCGCGTCGAAGGCCGAGTTCAGCATGCGAATGATCTCGGATGATTCGTTGCTGACGATCGCGCGAGTGCGCTTGTCCCAAAGCACGGGAACCGTGACGCGGCCGGTGTAGCGCGGATCGGCCTCCTGATAGATCTGATACAGGAAGTCAGCGCGGTTCACGGTATCGGGGACTACGCCCGGGCCGTCGGCAAAGGTCCAGCCTTTCTCGAGCATCAACCAATGCACCACCGAGACGGTGATCATGTTCTCAAGGCCCTTCAGCGCGCGCATAATCAGCGTGCGGTGTGCCCACGGACAGGCGAGGCTGACGTAGAGATGGTAGCGACCGGCTTCGGCCTTGAAGCCGCCCGTGCCGCGGCCGTCGGCAGTGATCCAGTTGCGGAAGGCCGATTCCTTGCGCACGAAGCGGCCTCGCGTCGATCCGGTGTCGTACCAGACGTCGTGCCACCCACCATCGATCAGTAATCCCATCTCGGCCTCCTCAATGCGTGTCCGGCTGTCGCCTGTTCAGGTGCGGGTGATCGAGAGGCCACCATCAATCAGTGACGCGGTCCCGGTGACGAAGGCGGAATCGTCGGACGCCAGATAGAGGACCGATCGCGCGACCTCCTCCGGACGCCCCAAGCGTTTCAGCGCATGAAGGTTGGTGATGAATGCGGCTTTGTCAGGAGTATCGTTCATCTCCCGGTACATGTCGGTTTCAATTGCACCGGGCAGGATCGCGTTCACTCTGATATTCTGCGGACCGAACTCGGCGGCCAGGGTTTGCGTCAGCCCGATCAGGCCCGACTTGCTCGCGGCATAGGCGGCGACGCCGGGAAACGACGAGCTGTGGCCGACAAAGGTCGAGGTGAAGATGACGGACCCGCCGCCATGCTTGACCATCTCGGCAATCTGATGCTTTGCGCCGAGAAACGAGCCGGTGAGATTGATGGCGATTGCATCGTTCCAGCCAGCCTCGGAAACGCCGGTTGAGGGGCCACCTTCGCCCAGGGTGCCGGCATTGTTGAAGGCAACGTCGAGCTTGCCGAAGGTGTTGACGGCAAGCGCGACGAGGTCGCGGGCATAGGCCTCAGAGCGAACGTCGCCGCCGAGGGCCACCGCCGTACCGCCACTGGCCTTGATCTCGGCGACGAGGCTCGCAAGCTCGGCTTCGCGCCGTGCGCCGACAATAACCTTGGCGCCTTCGGCGGCGAACAGCTTTGCGGTGGCGCGGCCGATGCCCGAGCTCGCGCCGGTAACGATTGCTACTTTGTTGTGAAGACGCCCTGTTTGCTGCTGTGTCATGTCCGTTCTCCTTGGTGGGCTGCGCCAATCGCGGCCTTGATGAGCTGGTAAGTAGACCCGCCAAGGAATTGAAAGAAGGCACGAAAACTGGTTATATCATTCAGCTTTTATGAATGATCACCGGGTAGAGCATGGACCGCTTGCGGGCTTTTGAGGTTTTCGCAACCGTCGTCGGCCAGGGCAGCTTTACTCGCGCCGCGGACAAGCTCGATACCTCGCCGGCCAATGTCACCCGTTATGTCAACGAACTCGAGCAATCGCTCGGCGCCCGACTTCTCAACCGCACCTCGCGGCGGCTGTCGATGACCGAGACCGGAAAGATGCTGTATGATCGGGCGCTTTCCATTCTCGACGACGTGGCCGAGGCCGAGGCGCTTGCATCCACGGCCGCGATCCAACCGCGCGGACGGCTGCGGGTCAATGCGCCGTTGAGCTTCGGCATTCTGCATTTGGCCCCACTGTGGCCGCGCTTCTGCGCGCGCTACCCGGATATCGAGCTGGATGTCAGCCTGGTGGATCGAGTCGTCGACCTTGTCGAAGAGGGCTACGATCTGGCCGTCCGCATCTCACGTGGCGGATCGTCCGCCCTTGTCAGCCGCAAGCTCGCGACCACGCGCCATCTGATTTGTGCTTCTCCCGACTATGTCGCACGTCACGGCACACCGGCGCGTCCGGAGGATCTCAAGGAGCATGCCTGCATCGCGTATACTTATTCGGATTCGGTGGATGATTGGCAAATGCTCGACAATGCAGGCAAGGAGCATATCGTTGCGGTGCACCACATTATGCGAACCAACAATGGCGATACCGCCCGCGCAGCGGCATTGGCCGGACTCGGCATTATCCGGCAGCCGGCCTTCCTTGTGGGCGAGGATTTGCGACGGAGACGGCTGGTGCCGCTGTTGACCGACTATCGCATGCCTGAAATCGATGTGCTGGCGGTCTATCCCAGCCGCCGCCACCTCAGCGCCAAGGCGCGCGTCATGGTCGATTTTTTGGCACAAGCATTCCGCGGCACGCCGCCGTGGCATACTGGATGAGATCGGCGATGTTTCTCATGGCGTACTCTCCGCAGCCAACTGTGGCGGTAGACACCAATTGCTGGAGCGGCACCACGCGGCTCGATCAGGAGAAAGGCTGGCGGGCGCTACGCCGCCGACCTGACCGGTTTGGCAGCGTACTTTCGCAACGCACTATCACTGATCAACTTGGTGGCAAGATCGTGACTGGTAGCCGGACGGCCTCAAGCTAAGGGTGACGGTTCCTTTGGATCGCCTTGGGGATTAGTCTTGGATCCGTCGGTCCAGCTTCCGACCAAGTGCGAACTGTCAATCAAACTCAAGACAGCCATATCGCTCGGACTTGACGTTCCGGCAACGCTGCTGGACCGCACTGCAAGAGATCGAATGGTCCGTTCGCTGCAGAACATGTCGGTTGTTGGCGCCAAACCGACATCATCTTCGCTCATGGACCGCCGCTGGTGACCCAAAGCCGTCTTTGGCCATGGGCTTCGCTCGTAGTGCAGCATTCTGCTATTGTGGCGTTTTTCATTGTCGAATATCGGCCGATGGAGCGCGCGATGCCGAACAGCAACGAGATCGAGACGAATTCGCACAATCCGATGCCGCAGGGTTATGTGCTTGTTGCCAGAGAGGGTCAACACCTGATCCATTTTCGTGATGGCGGAAATATCTTCATCAAGGTCGACCCCGTAAGGGGATCCAATAATCTTGGCCTGGGCACACAGCAGCTACCCAAGGGCTCGGGCATTCCGGTGCACCGACACCTCGACAGGGACGAAGCTTTCTACGTTCTAGAAGGCAGTGGCACGGTCACACTAAATGATGTGCCTCACTCTTGCGAAAGAGGAGGAACGATTTTCATACCCAAGAACACTTGGCATGGTTTCAGTAGTCCAGATCAGGAATTGGTTCTGCTGTGGGTCATGGCGCCCCCGGGCCTCGATGGTTTCTTCCGCGAAACCTGCAGTCGACCGGGCGAACCGCGAAAGGAACTGACGCGGGAGCAGATCAACGCAGTCGCTCTCAAATATGGGGCAGAATACAGGTAGGCGGGCTCAACCATTGCCCACAAAAGCTAAAATGCTGAGTCAGAAAATGGCCCATGCCGACGAAATCCTTCGTTCGTTTATACGTCGGCTAGTGGGGGATGACCGGACATGGCCAGGAAGAGGCCGGAGCGACGCTCATCGAACATCCGCTCGGCAGGCAAGGCTTTCTTTTGCGCCACGTCACTGGCGCAAGATCATCCGTGATCTGCCGCTCTGAAGCGCCAGCTTCAGCCGCATCAATTTGGCCTAATCGACGTCCTCTAGGGTCGTACCTTGTAACCAAACGACCCGCGCAGAATGGACGTGTGATCTGAATCACTGATCGTCGCTAGTAGGTGCAGTATCCCGCAACTCCGAGGGAAGTGTCCCTTCGTAAAACAGGAGATTGCAGTGAAGACGAACGCTGCTGAGCGAGAAATCGATGCGCTTTGCGATAGCGAATTGGATTCAGTTTCCGGCGGGGAGCCAAATCATACTCTGGAAATCTGGCTACCTAACATCGGGATGACAATTTCGTGCACCCCGGACGGAAGCAAGAGCTGGGTCCGTTGGCCTAATGTCTTACACTGATCGCGCCACAGCGGCCCAGGGCCGTGGTAGGTCCGGGCCAGCCTCGAGGCGGGCCGCTCTGCTGATCCTCCCGGCGTCTGCGTCGGCAGTCCACCAAAGCCGTCACGGCGCACCAACGAGGTGATCGAGTGATGTCCGGGTTTGGCCCTTTCCGACCGACCCCGACACCCGCCTGCATGTCGGCTACCAAGGGGTAAACCGGACATAGTCGACGCGCGGCGATATCGACGCAAATTAAAGTGCTGGCCGGCCAGCCCACCGGGAGAGCCTCAGTTGCTGAGGTGCGGCGAGCCGTCGAAATCCTGATGAACAGCGGCAAAGATTGGACCGATCGCATGAAGCGGTTGGCCGGACATGCGCCTGACCTCAACATTTTCTCGGCCAAGCTCGTGCTTCGCGATGTTGAAGGTTGGTCGATCACAGAAGAAGGCCGGCAATTCCTCTCTGCGCTCGAAACGGCCGTCGCCGTTCGAAGAGAGCTGCCTCGACCACTCGCCGATCTGCCCTCCCACAAACCCCGACGCAGGAGGGATCGGAAGCTTCAAGATCGCTTGATCCGCCTCGAACGCGTCGTCAAAGGTCGCGCCGCCGCGGCGGGAAAGTTTGATCCAAACGGCGTACCGCGTGAGAGCGACGCCAGTTTTGAGCTGGGATTAAGTTGCTTGCTACCGGTCTTTGGCGTCAGGAACATCGCACCGGGTCAAATTGCTGGAATCCTCGCGGAACGGTCTCTCGATTGGGTCGCCACGCTGCATCCTTCCG
Organism: Bradyrhizobium jicamae; assembly: GCF_018130215.1. Classification (GTDB taxonomy): domain Bacteria; phylum Pseudomonadota; class Alphaproteobacteria; order Rhizobiales; family Xanthobacteraceae; genus Bradyrhizobium; species Bradyrhizobium jicamae_A. The sequence continues at coordinate 99,644 of NZ_JAFCKQ010000008.1, read as the reverse complement.
ATCCCGGTATCGTGGTGCTAAGTTTGATGATAGCAGGGAGAGAGTCCTGTTTCCTACTGGACGCCAAGGGAAACGTGGAGGCCTATCGCACCAGACTAAACGTCTCGTTCAAGTTTGAAGGCTCTTGAACATCATCGGCCTGGCCCCGATCGCAGGGCGAGAGCCGTTGTGTCCTGGAAGGCGCGTTTCGATGCACCTCAAAGGCGTCATCATCCTAGTAGACTTCATAGATGAGTATTCTTGATTCGCCCTCGCGAGGGATCGCTACTTCGAATCGCAGGTTGCCGGGCTCATCGTTCAGGGAGCGAGCCCGGTCGGACAGCGGCAGGACCTGATCGCACCTCTCCTCTCGGCCAAGCACTCAAGATGCATTCGCGAATGAGGGTTCGCAGCACGCTCGACCCAAAGGTCGGCAATTCGAAGCAAGTATATCGCCTAAGAGGCTTGCGCGGTAATTGGTGAAGAAAAGCTGCCCGTCGGATCTAGTGATATGACCTTCTCGATATCTGCCTGGGCATGGCGCACACAATAAGCCGTGCCTTCTCTGAAGCTCCTCACAACTCGATAGGCTGGCGTGCCCTGGACCGGAGATCGTTCGCCACCGTCGAAAGACCAGCATCCGACCAACACCGGTACATTAGGAGCGAGTCTGCCAAGCTGACGGACCGCAAATCGAATCTGAGCGTCCTTGCCGTCGCCCAAATAGCTCAGAAAGATCACGGCGGAGTCTCTTGTCGCGCCGACACCGGGACCGCGAATTGCTCGCCCAAGCCGTTCCGTTCCCGCATTCAAGCCATGTGCATCGAGAAGCTGCGCCAACAGCGCCGCCGCCGCGTCATCCAAGGGCGAGGCGCCACCCAGACAGAGTATCGCCCTGTCCGCGCTCCAGGGAGCCGGCAACGATTGTCTGTCGAGTATCGCGCATTCCTGCATCGAAGTTTGCGACATGGCGTCCAAGGCTGCCACCGCTTCGACATCGTTGGTCGAGGATCCTGCATCGGGAATCCTGTCCTCCAGGTTCGCGAAGTCTTCGCATAACGCTTCCACGGTCGTATTTATTCGCTCCATCCGCTCGTTATTCAACTTACCGCGGTCGCAATCGCTCTTCGCGAGTAGCAGGCCCCGAAGCGCCACTTCCTCCATGTAGGCCGAGAGAGAACGCTCCTTGAGGAATTCTTCCGCCATTTCAGCCGCTTCGGTCGGATCGCCCGCGAGCATGCGTTGGTAAAAGATCTCCGGCGGAGACAACGCCGGGCGGTCGCCGAACATCACATCGAGAAAGGCCAGTCGTTCGACATGCCGACCCAAGACGACCAGGCAAACAGTGAGAGGCGTTGCCAAGACGAGCCCGACAGGTCCCCAAAGTGCGGTCCAGAACGTCGCCGATAGGACGACGGCGACGGGAGACAAACCGGTGGATCGACCATACACCATCGGTTCGACTACGTGTCCGACTACGGGCTCGACGATCAGGAACAGCGCCAGCGTCCCGATCAACATCGACCAGCCCGGATCTACAGCAAGAGCCAAAGCGAGCGGAAATAATGCTGCGATGAGCGACCCGATGTAAGGTACGAACCGAAGCACCGCCGCCAGGATTCCCCACAGGATTGCGCGCGGAATACCGATGGTTGTCAAGCCGATCCCGATCGCTAACCCAAAGCTGGAGTTTATGAGAAGTTGATTGAGGAACAGCTTGCTCAACCTTGACGCGGCGTCGTCGAGCGCTGCCGTGGTCCGTTGCAAATCGTTCGATCCGAAGAGGCGGATCAGGCGATTGCGCAAATCCTCTCGCTGAATGAGTATAAAGACGACGAAGATTATGATGATCCCGGTTGTCGCCAAAGGCGATATCAGCGGGGCGATAAGAACCCTTATGTTCTCCAACGCACCTGGATCGGGTTGAAGAACCTCGACTTTAAGAGGTTTCGCGACAACCGGATTGTCACCGTTCGAATGAGAGGCCGCCGGTGCATTCGCTGCCGGATGCTGAATCTCCTCGCCTAACTGCTTTAGCATCGCCGCCGCGCGTTCCAAAGTCGTGCTGCCACCCGCGATTCCTCGGACGGAGTCGATTTTCGACACGATCGTCGCCTGGTATTGCGGGAGGTCTCCGGCAAGCTGGTTCAGTTGCTTGGCAATAATGCTTCCCACGACGAACAGCAGCATGAAAGCGATGCCGACCGATCCAAGGACCGCCAACGCGCGGGGAATGTGGATGCGCTGGAGGAGCCTTACCGCCGGTGCCAGCACGAAGCTGAGCAGTACCGCCAACGAGATAGGTACGAAAACTTCACGGCCGAGGTAAAGCGCAGCGATGATCAGGGCAAATATAACGGAAAACGAGGCGACACGGATGGGTGCCTCATCCCCTGCGCTAACGGATTTGACCGGATCAATCTGCATTTTGCCGAGCGATGCTCTTGCGCCTACTCCGGTAACCGGACCAACCAAATAAGCTAACCAAGCGATTAAAGTTCCCCGACGTTCCAAGGCGCGTGAAATGCGGGTGCTCGATCCGGCATTCAACATCGATCGCGTTGTGCGACGGTTTGATATCGAGGCGTTGTTGGCCTGGCCTGGCGGGCTGCGCGAAACATATGAGAAGCAGCGACCTCAACCGAGTCTTTGCCTACGGCGCAATCGGAAGAGGGATAGTATTGCGGAGGCGTCCGGTCACCAGCCCACCGTTTGAGCTTCCAGGCCAAACGTTCGAAGTCGTTGCCCGAAACCGCCCAGACTTCGATGGCAGCTTCTTTTTCGGCTGGTACCGGCTCATCAACATCTGCTCGGCGATCTCCCTGGCGCAAACAAAAGCTTTCATAGCATCCTCTTTGAACGGTTTGACGAGTGCTATGTCGCGGTGGCCAGAGATGGCCAGAAAAACTCGCCGCACTTACGATTGAACGCCGGCATCTGAAAGCTCGCTAGGAGTGCTGCAGCGCACAATAAGCCCTAATTTCGGACCAGCGAAATCTATCGCGAACAGGCCGGATCCCGCAGCCGATCCGACCCTGTTGACCTGGGCGTAATGTTTACATAACGTCAATAAAGCTTGACACTCGTCTGGTTTGATCGGAGCTGGCGTGTCGAAACGGAGCCTTCGCATTGGGACGCGTAAGAGCGCCATGGCGCTGGCGCAAACCGAAGAGGTCGCCCGCCTGCTGCGGGCGACCGCTCCGAAGGTTGACGTCCAGATCGTCACATTCGAAACGAGGGGCGATCAAGACCACATCAGCAGGCTTTTGCGTCATGGTGGCAAGGGTGGCGCTTTTGTCGCAGAAATTCGCCAGGCAATGCTCGACGGTGAACTGCATGCGGCGATGCATTCGCTGAAGGATCTGCCGGGCAACGAGGAAACGCCGGGGTTGGTAATCGCCGCGGCCCTGCCGCGAGATGCCTCCAACGACTCGCTGGTGCTACGTCGAGGTCTTACGATCGACAAATTTCGCGCATCGCACGGTAAGGGCTTCAAGATTGGCACCAATGCTGTGCGCCGGGCGGCCTATCTAGCGCGGTTGTTTCCCGAGGCAACCGTTATTCACTTTCGCGGTGCGGCGGATACGCGAATACGGAAACTAGACCGCGGCGAAGTACAGCAGCTCGCAGATGGCGGCATCGTGGGGCCGGCCGATGCGCTGGTGATGGCGCGTTCAGGGCTGCAGCGTGTCGGGCTGGCATCGCGTATCGCTTATGACTTCTCGGTGGATGAGATGCTCCCCGCAGTCGGGCAGGGCATCGTTGCGGTCGAATGTGCGGAGCGTGACTGGTCAACCCGCGCGTGCCTCGCAATGATCGAGGGCGAGGGGGCGCGGTTATGTGCCGAAGCGGAGCGCGAGCTGCTTTGGGTGCTCAACGGACATTGCAATTCTCCGATTGCGGGACACGCGATGTTGTCGGGCGGAGAGATGGAACTAATGGCGGCCGTTCTGGAGCAGGACGGGAGCAATTTCATCGAGGCGAGGCGGATCGGTACCGTCGACAGACCGCGTGAACTCGGGCGGATGGTTGCCTTCGACCTGCTCGAGAAGGGAGCGGCTAACGTCATTGCCCGCACTCGTCCCGAGGAGCCTTAGATCATGCCCGCGGTTTTCCCGTTTTCGGCGATCGTTGGTCAGGACGAAATGAAGCTCGCTCTGATGATCGCCGCGGTCGACCCCAAGGTCGGTGGTGTGTTGGCGTTCGGCGATCGGGGGTCTGGAAAATCCACTGCGGTGCGCGCGCTCGCCGCACTGTTGCCGTCGATGCGGGCAGTCGTCGGTTGCAAATATCAATGCGATCCCGATGACTCGGCAACGTTGTGCGGGGAATGTCGCGCGTGCCCAGCTGCGAAGCTGAAGTCGCATCAAGTTGCCGTACCGGTTATTGATCTCCCGCTTGGTGCGACCGAGGATCGTGTGGTCGGCGCTCTCGATCTTGAGCGCGCTTTGGCGCGAGGCGAGAAGTCGTTCGAGCCGGGATTGCTGGCGCGCGCCAATAGGGGTTTTCTGTATATCGACGAAGTCAACTTGCTCGAAGATCACCTGGTCGATCTCCTGCTTGACGTCGCCGCGTCGGGCGAGAACGTCGTCGAACGCGATGGTCTGAGCGTGCGGCACCCCGCGCGAGTCGTGCTGGTTGGCACCGGCAATCCGGAAGAGGGTGAATTGCGACCGCAGCTCCTGGATCGATTTGGCTTGTCGGTCGACGTCAGGACGCCGGCCGACCTGCCGACCCGGATTGAAGTGGTCAAGCGGCGCGACGCATTCGAAACCGATCCGATCGGGTTTGGCGCGCAATGGGCCAAGCAAGATTTGAAATCGCGCAAACGCATTCTGGCCGCGCGGGATCGACTGGGGCAGGTGACGGTATCCGACAAATCGCTTGCCAAGGCCGCGCAGCTTTGCGTGTCGCTTGGCACTGACGGGCTGCGAGGTGAGCTGACGCTGATGCGTGCAGCGCGTGCGGTCGCGGCGCTCGAGGGTGACAAGTCGGTCGATGACTCGCATCTGCGACGCGTGGCGCCAGCTGCCCTGCGACACCGGTTGCGGCGCAACCCGCTCGACGATTCCGGCTCGGGCGTTCGGGTCGAACGTGCCGTTGCCGAGTGTCTGCCCGCATGAGGGCGACCGCAACAGGCTGGTCGGACGCGCTGACCGCTGCTGCGTTGCTTGCGATCGATCCCGTTGGGCTCGGTGGAATATGTATTCGCAGTGGCGCGGGGCCACTTCGTGACCATTGGCTGGAGACGCTACGAGGTTTGCTCCCTGAGCAGACGCCGCTGCGAAAATGCCCGCCTGCAATTTCCGACGGCCGCCTGTTGGGCGGTATCGACCTGGCGGCGACGCTCAGTGTGGGCCGGCCGGTGATCGAACGCGGGCTGCTGGCGGAAGTGAACGGAGGTATCCTTGTCGCCGTCATGGCCGAACGGCTCGCGGCGTCCACCGTGGCGCACCTAAACTCAGCGCTCGACATGCGCGAAATCGTGATCGAGCGCGACGGCCTGTCGCAGCGCATTCCGTCGCTTTTCGCTGTGGTTGCTCTTGATGAAGGTATCGGGGATGAGCGCGCCGCGCCGTCGATATGTGACCGCATCGCATTGCGCGTCGATCTTACGGATCTATCCCGGCAAGATATGATTGGTTCAACATTTTGCGCCGATCAAATTGCTGCCGCACGGGGACGGGTTGGGAAGGCGAAACTGCCGGCTCACGCGCTGAAGGCACTCTGTTCAACGGCCGCGTCGCTCGGAGTGGCGTCGCTTCGGGCGCCGTTGTTTGCGATACGTGTCGCGCGTGCTGCAGCTGCGCTCGATGACGATGACAGGGTGCGAGATGCCCATCTTGAGCTGGCCGCTCGACTTGTGCTGGCGCCACGGGCAACAGCCATTCCGGAGGCGTCAAGTGCTGAGGCCGAGCCGGCCAAGAACCGCGAACCTGAAGGCGCGGAGCAGCACGTGCCTGAGGATGCTCAGCTCGATGACCTGGTGCTGGCGGCCGCACTGGCCGCGATCCCGCCCGATCTGCTCAAGCGTCTACGAGTGGGAGATCAAGATAAATTGCGCAGCGCCAGCGTCGGCAAGCAGGGCATGTCCAGGGTTAGCAAGCAGCGCGGCCGTCCCATCGGCGTCCGCCGTGGCGAGCTACGGTCCGGGGCTCGGCTGAACGTTCTCGAAACCTTGCGCTCGGCGGCGCCTTGGCAGTCGCTGCGGCGTCGAACACAAAGCCAACTTGTGGGGGCCGATCGAGCGCCACGTCTTGTCATCCACAGGGATGACTTTCGTGTCACGCGGTTCAGGGAGAGGAGTGCGACGTCGACGATCTTCGTGGTTGATGCTTCCGGATCCTCCGCCCTGCGGCGGCTGGCCGAGGTGAAGGGCGCTGTCGAGCTTTTGCTCGCCGATTGCTATGTGCGCCGCGACGAGGTCGCGTTGATCGCATTCCGCGGAAAGGCCGCCGAGTTGATCCTGCCGCCGACCCGGTCCCTCACGCGTGCAAAGCGCAGCCTTGCTGCGTTACCCGGCGGCGGCGGTACGCCATTGTCGGCAGCGATCGTCTCGGCGACATCGCTGGCATTGGCGGTGCGTAGCAAAGGACATTGTCCAACGATCGTTCTGATGACGGATGGGCGCGCCAATGTGTGCAGGGACGGCCATTCCGGCCGGACGGAAGCAGAGAGCGAGGCGCGAGACGCGGCGCGTCAGTTGCGGGTCTCGACTATTCCAGCTGTCGTCGTCGACACGTCGCCGCGACCGCAACAACAGGCCGCTGGTATCGCCGCGGAGATGAATGCGCGGTATGTCGTGCTGCCTTACGCCGATGCAGCGAAATTATCACGTGCAATCCGGGCGCATATGCAGGCGTGACGTCTATCCTGCATAACCACGAACACGCCGCAGCATTTGTTCATCTGGGGGCTGGCTCGCACCTCCCGATATTCCGGCAAATAGGGGCGGTCTGCCGCATCATCCGGACGGGAGTAGACTGGCGGACGACGGCGAGGACTTCGATGGCGGGTTTTGAGGAACGAACCGGAGTCAACTTGCGTTTTCACACGTTGGTGTCAAGCTACCCTGTCGTTGCTTGTCGGCTTGGACACGGCGCCTTTAACGCGATTGACCGAAATGACTGGAGAGGTGGTCCCCCATGCAGCAGGCGAGATCTATGGAAAGTGCCGGGGCCGCCTCCTTGGCGCTCGAGACGCTGCCGCCGCCGGTGGCAGGTTCGCGTCGGGTCATTGCAGATATCCGATCGGGTCCTATCGCGTTTTACGGGGGCGGGGAGCCGGTGTCCGGGACTCAGCCGCCGCTGCTGCTTGTGCACAGTGTCAACGCAGCTGCCACTGCGTATGAGATGAGGCCGCTGTTCGACCACTATCTCGGCAAGCGCCCGGTCTACGCCCTCGATCTTCCCGGCTTCGGACTGTCGGACCGTAGCGATCGAAAGTATACGCCCCGGCTGATGACGGACGCTGTGCTCGCCGCCATCGGTGACATTCAAAGCCGGCACGACAATGCCGCGGTCGATGTCGTAGCGCTCTCGCTGGGCTGCGAATTCGCGGCGCGCGCAGCGACGGAAGCGCCGAACGCCATCAGAACGGTCGCATTGATCAGCCCGACGGGTTTTGACCGGAGAGCCGAACGTGCAGCACAAGTCTCAAGCCCCGGCAGAACACTTGCAATGCCTTGGCTGCATGTGTTCTTGAGCTTTCCTCTATGGAAACGAGGATTTTTCTCGGCGCTCACCTCGCGCGCAAGCATTCGTTTCTTCCTGCAGAAGACTTGGGGCGCCAAAGACATCGACGAGGGCTTGCTGGAATATGACTACCTGACCACACACCAGCCAGGTGCCGAAAATGCGCCCTACTATTTCGTGTCGGGCTATTTGTTCAGCACCGATGCGATGACGCTCTACCGGAACCTATCTATGCCCGTATGGATGAGCCATGGCGTGCGTGGCGATTTCGTTGACTATGAGCAGAAGCGAACAGTTCAGCGTCTGCCGAACTGGAGCTTTGATGTGTTCCAGACCGGTGCCATGCCGCATTTTGAGAAACCTGCGGAATTCGTATCGCAATACGAGGTCTTCCTGAGCTGTGTGACGTCAACCTGACGCCTTATGTACGTCCTGAGCGGATGATGGCGCGATGGGTCAAAGATTGTCATGGACTGTCGACGGCGCGGATTGGCCGAACCGCTCAGCGAGCCGTTTTGTGGAGTCTGCCGGCTACCGCTGGCACGTCCAGGTCATGGGGGAAGGACCTGTCGCGCTGTTGGCGCATGGGACCGGAGCGGCGACGCATTCCTGGCGCGCGCTCGCTCCTTTGCTCGCGAGATATTTTACCATTGTCGCGCCGGATCTGCCCGGGCATGGATTTACGCAATCGCCACAGGCTCATCATTTGTCATTGCCGGGAATGGCGCGAGATCTCGCCTCATTGTGCAAGACGCTGGCCGTCAAACCCGAGATTGCTATCGGTCATTCCGCCGGTGCTGCTATTCTGGCGCGGATGTCGCTTGATGGCACGATCGAGCCGAAGCTCATCGTCAGCCTCAACGGCGCCTTTCTGCCTTTTGGCGGGGTGGCCGCGCAATTCCTTTCGCCGCTCGCCAAGGCGCTCACGTTCAATCCATTCGTGCCAAGGATGGTCGCCTGGCGCGGGCGTGACCCGGCTGCGGTGCATCGCTTGATCGTCGGCACCGGCTCGTCGATTGATCCCGAAGGCGAGCGGTTCTACGGCAAACTGGTGGCCAGTCCTGCCCATGTTGCTGCGGCCTTGCAGATGATGGCAAATTGGGATCTGCGCCCGCTGATGCGCGATCTACCGAAGCTTGCGATGGACTTGTTGCTGATCGCAGCCGGCAACGATCGAGCGATTCCGCCTGACCTGGCTCGGCAAGTGCAGCAGCTTGTCCCGCGGGCGAAGCTGGAGACGCTCAGCGGCACAGGTCACCTCGCGCATGAGGAGTTGCCAGAAACGACGGCGGCCATCATCGTGAATGCTGCGGCGGCAAGCGGCCTGATTGCGGTGCAGCACGAAATGTCAGTCTAGGTTGACGTTTTTGCTGGCTCGATTGTTAGTTTTGATTTACACTTCGAGTATGCTCGATCCCGCGTCACGCATGGTTGCCACGCCATCGCGGACCGATCGTCGCCCGCATGCCGTAGTAGTTGGCAGCGGCTTCGGCGGTTTGGCCGCCGCCGTCCGGTTGGGCGCCAAGGGATACCGTGTTTCCGTTTTCGAGCAACTCGATGCGCCAGGTGGCCGTGCTTACGTGCATCGTCAGGACGGCTTCACTTTCGACGCCGGGCCGACCATCATCACTGCTCCGTTCTTATTCGAGGAGCTGTGGCGGCTGTGCGGACGCCGGCTTGCCGATGACGTCGTGCTGCGACCGGTCTCGCCGTTTTATCGCATTCGCTTCGACGATGGCGCAGTGTTTGACTGCTCGGATGATGCGGATGCGATGCGCGAGCAGATTAGACGGTTCTCGCCGTGCGACGTCGAAGGCTATGAGCGTTTCCTAAGAGCCAGCGAAGCCATCTTTAAGGTCGGCTTCGAGGAGCTTGGCGATGTCCCGTTCGAGTCATGGTCTGACATGGCGCGCATCGTGCCGGTGATGCTCAAGCTGAAAAGCTATCGAACCGTCTATGATTTCGTTTCGCGCTTCATTGGCGACGAGCGGCTCCGCGTCGTCTTCAGCTTCCATCCGCTACTGATCGGGGGTAACCCGTTCTCGACAACATCGATCTATTGCCTGATCGCATTCCTGGAACGGCGCTGGGGCGTTCATTTTGCGATGGGCGGCACCGGCAAGCTCGTGCACGGATTGGTTGATTTGATCAAAGGCCAGGGTGGGGCCATTCGATGCGGCGCCGAGGTAGCCGAGATACTGACGCGCAAACGCTGCGCCACCGGTGTGCGACTGGCGAGCGGCGAAACCGTCGATGCCGATGTCGTGGTGTCCAACGCCGACTCGGCCTGGACGTATCGGCATCTGTTACCCGGCATCGAGCGAAGGCGCTGGACCGACCGGCGGATCGACCGGGCCCGGTATTCGATGAGCCTGTTCGTCTGGTACTTCGGCACACGCCGCCGCTATGAAGATGTCGCGCATCACACGATCCTTCTGGGACCACGCTACCGCGGACTGCTCGACGATATTTTCGAGCGCAAGCTGCTCGCCGACGATTTCAGTCTTTATCTGCATCGACCGACGGCCACAGATCAATCGCTTGCGCCTGACGGTTGCGATGCCTTTTACGTCCTGTCGCCGGTGCCGCATCTGCAGAGCGGTACCGATTGGTCTCGCCAGGCCGAGCCCTATCGACGACGCATCGAGCAGGCACTCAGCGACGGAATTCTACCGGGATTGCGCGATCAGGTCGTCACATCGCGCATCCTGACGCCGCAGGAGTTCCAGGACTGCCTATCTTCATACCGCGGCGCGGCTTTCGGGCTGGAACCGATTCTGACTCAGAGCGCATGGTTTCGTCCACACAATCGCAGCGAGGAAGTCGACCGGCTCTATCTGGTCGGAGCAGGCACACATCCTGGGGCGGGTCTGCCTGGCGTGTTGTCGTCCGCCCGCGTGCTCGACGAGCTCGTCCCTGATCCGCAAACACTTAGGGCCTCGCAGTGACGGTCAAATCGGATATCGCGGCATGCCGCGAATTGCTTCGTGGAGGATCGCGAACGTTCTTTGCGGCCTCGGTAGTCCTGCCCCGTTCCGTCAGCGACCCAGCAACCGCGCTTTATGCATTCTGCCGTCTGGCCGACGATGCGGTCGACCTTGGCGACCGTCGGCCTGACGCCGTCGATCGGCTCAAGGACCGCATCCAGCGCGCTTATTCCGGGCAACCATTGCCCGTGCCGGCGGATCGCGCATTCGCCGACGTCGTGGCGCGCTTTACCATTCCGCGCGAACTTCCAGAGGCCCTTCTCGAAGGCCTTTGCTGGGACGCAGAGGGGCGCCGATACGAGACATTAAACGAACTTATTCTCTACGCGGTTCGGGTCGCGGGAACGGTCGGTGCCATGATGTCCCTCCTGATGCGGCGCCGTGACCCGAACGTCGTTGCGCGTGCCTGCGACCTCGGCATTGCCATGCAGTTGACGAACATTGCGCGCGATGTTGGCGAGGATGCCCGCGCGGGCCGCCTTTATCTGCCGCTGCAATGGTTGCGTGAGATGGGCATCGATCCCGAAGCTTGGTTGACCAAACCGGCATTTGATGCGCGGATCGGGATCGTCGTCGGCAGGTTGATCGAAGCTGCGGATGTCTTCTACGCGCGCGCGATCTGTGGAATTAGAGCTTTGCCATTCTCTTGCCGGCCCAGTATTCATGGTGCGCGGTTGATCTATGCGGAGATCGGGCGCGAGGTCGAACGTAACCTTCTTGATTCGGTTTCTCGTCGCGCGGTCGTCGATTGGTCGCGAAAGCTCTATCTCCTCGGCCGGGCGGCAATCGTCTCGCTAGCCGCCGGACCCGAGATCGATCATCCCATCGAGCCCGCGGCTCGTTTTCTGGTTGACGCTGTCACAGCATCACATTCACGCGTCGCAACGAGGGCAAAGCACAAGAGCGCTGTCGAGCGTGCGGTTTGGGTGCTTGATCTATTCGAGCGGCTGGAGCGGCGCGACCAGATGGTGCGCAGTGGTCCAGCACCATGAACGAAATGGGCGGAATTATCGAGTTCGGCCTGGTCGCAATGTTCGCTCTCGGCTGGGCACTGCTGGAATGGCAGGGACGGCGGCTGGACCGAAAACGCGCCGAGGAAAAGGCACCGGGCGACAGCAGGGAATAGCCTATCAAACGCCTACCAGCGCGGCATGCGGAACGGCAGCATCGCTTGCACGACTGGCAGCCGGAATCGATCAAGCGACAGGCTTTCATGCATGACGTCAGAGGACTCGCCGAACAGCCGCGCAGACAAGAGCGAGCGCGCATAGAATGGCGCGTCCTCCAATGTGCGCTTCACTGTGATCGGCTGCGCGGGGTCGCCGCGTGCCGCCCGGCCGATCCGCCATGCCGTGGAAGGCAAGTCTGTGCGCGACAACGGTTCCAACTCTTCGACAGCTCCGGTCGGATCAAAACGCAGCGAAAGATCCATATTGGGTCCCGAGCGCGCCAGGGTCTCGTAGCTCACCAGCGTTCCCCTTCGCGTACGCGAACGCGACCATTGCCAGCCGGAAAAGTCATTCTCGAGCGGGGCGTCACCGTGATTGATGTCGAAATAGCCATCGCCGAGCCAACGGAGCTTCGGCTGCGCAAAGTCGACCTGAACGCGCGAGCAAGGCGCGATCGGCCACCACCGGTGCTGGCCTGCGCCATCGAGTGTCAACGTCCGTGCGGTCAGCGCTGATGGGTGGACCCGGACGGTTCCACGCAGGCGCGATGGAAACGGATTGGTGATCTCGTCGATCCTGATGTTTAGCGCTTGGCCATCCCACGACACGGAACTTGGGCCGATCGTGAAATCGCAGTCGCTGCGTTTGATCGCGGCGCGCCGCCGCTCGGTCATGGCCCAGCATTTTCCTGAACTGCCGTAAAGCGCGACGTTGAGCGCACAATGATCGAGCGGGTCGGCCTTTCCTAACCGTCGCGCAAATGCATAATAGGGTGAGAACACGCTCCCGACAAAAGCGATCAGGGTGATGCCATGGTGCCCGTCGTCGCTCAGCGCGTCGACATACCACCACGCATATCCGTTGTCCGGAACCTCGCTGTCGAACCGAAGTCCGCGATCGCGCTTGCTGCCGCCATCCGTCCCGACAGCGCCGCCATCGGCACTCCCGGGCCCGGATGGGTGCTGCCACCTGCCAGGTAAAGGCCGGGCAACTTGCTGCGCGCTCCCGGTCGTTGGAATGAGGCCATCCATCCATGCGAACTGCGGCCGTAGAGCGCGCCGCCGGTGCCAGGAAACATGCGGTTGAAGTCGGTCGGCGTCGTGACTTTGGTGAATTCCGGCATCGTCGTGACGGCAAGGCCGCATCGCATGAGCATCGCAAATGTTCGCTGCGTGCATTGGCTGATCTCCGCAGGTTCGAATTGGTGCCGATCGCCGATCGCCGGTGCATTGATAAGTATAAACAGCCGTTCGGGCGAGGAGGGAGCGGCCGCAGTATCGTCGCGATCCTGGGCGCAGACATAAACCGTCGGCTCGATCGGCATCTGACCGCGTCGGAAGATACTGTCGAATTCGGCGCGATAGTCACGCGAGAAAAACACGGAATGATGAAGCAGGGGAAAGTCGCTGGTCGTCCCGACACAGCTCCAGGTGATCGCCGACAGGGACCTCGCCGTCTCGGGAATCCCTGGTACCGCGTTGGTGGCGTCGCCACCAAATAGTCCCTGCGCGATTGCTGCCACGTCAGCGGTTGCGACCACGATGTCCGCCTCGATGCGCTCGCCATTTGCGAGACGGACACCTGCAGCGCGGCCAGCCGTGACCATGATGCTGGAAACGTCGCAGCCGTAGCGCAAGCGGGCACCGCGCCTGACTGCGACGTCTGCCAGCGTTCGTGCCAATTGATACATGCCGCCGTCGATCAGCCAAACGCCGGCTCTCTCGACATGCGCCACCAGCATCAGCGTCGCGGGCGCATCGAACGGCGACGAACCGCAATATGTCGCGTAACGGCCGAACAATTGGCGCAGGCGTGGATCGCTGAAGTAGCTACCGAGCGCTTTCCAAAGAGCCTGAAACGGCTTGATTGCCGTCAGATCGCGGAAGCCTGAGCTCCGCAACAGCATCATCATGCTGGGCTCGGCTGCGCAGATGAAAGGCGACTTCAGCACCTCGAAGATCTTTCGCGCGTCAGCGATGAAAGCGCGAAAGCCTTCTGCATCGGTGCGACCTGCGAAGCCGCCAATGGCGTCTACCGATTGCTCCTCATCGGTGAAGAGATCGAGGCGGCTGCCATCGGTCCAGGCGTGACGCGCCAGGGTATCGAGGGGACGAAGTGTTAAGTGGTCTTCGAGCCGCTCGCCAAGCGCTTCGAAAAGGTCGTCGAACACCCAGCGCATCGTGAAAACAGTGGGGCCGGAGTCGATCGGACGGGATCCGACAATAATCTCGCGCATCTTGCCGCCGGGCCCTTCCGCCCGTTCGACCACCGTTACGTCGAGCCCGTTGCTTGCAAGCGTGCTTGCTGCGGTCAGCCCCGCGGTTCCAGCCCCGATCACCACAGCCCGGTGCGTGCCCATGACCGCCTCAGAACAATCCACTTGCAGTTCGTCAATATCTGTCTATTTTAGTTGACGTGTCAATCGTCAATAAAAGATGACATAACCGAGCGCTTTATCTGGGAGGTTGCCATGGACGTCGCGACCCGTATCGAAAAGGCCCTCAATCATGCGATCGGGTTGGCCGATCAGCCGGGATGCCCACCGCGCCTGGCGGCGGCCATGCGAGCTGCCGTATTTCCAAAGGGGGCTCGGGTTCGACCAAGACTGTGTCATGCCGTTGCGAGCGCATGCGGCGACGACGAGCCTGGCGCCACTGACGCGGCGGGGGCCGCTATCGAGCTCCTGCATTGTGCTTCTCTCGTGCACGATGACCTTCCATGCTTCGATGACGCAGCGCTGCGGCGCGGCCGTCCGTCGATCCATGCTGCTTTCGGCGAACCGTTGGCTGTGCTGGCCGGCGATGCGCTCATCGTGCTTTCGTTTCACACCATGGCGCGCGCGTCATGCTCTCCGGCCCGCTTGACCGCTCTGATCGGGACGGTTGGTGGCGCGGTTGGCGTGCCTCACGGCATCGTCGCCGGCCAGGCTTGGGAGTGCGAGCCGAAAATCGACCTGTCGCGTTATCACCGCTCCAAAACCGGTGCGCTGTTCGCCGCCGCCACGGTCTGCGGCGCCGCTGCGGCCGGCGCGGAGGATGCCGAAGCCTGGCGGTTACTTGGCGAGAAAATCGGCGAGGCTTATCAGGTCGCCGACGACATCAGTGATGCGGCCGGCGATGAGTACGAAGGCGGCAAGCCGGTCGGCAAGGACGCAGCGCTTGGGCGGCCGAGCGCGGTCATGCAATACGGCTTGAACGGCGCGATCTCCTACCTGCACGATCTCGTCGCCGACGGCATTCGCGCCATGCCGGCCTGTGCGAACGCGCATGAACTGCGCGCCTTGATCGCTCAGGAAGCCAAGCGATTGGTGCCGAAGCGTTTGGCGCAATCCGCGGCATAATGATCAGGAGGCCGGCAATGGCCTTCGGTCATGACATGGCGCAAACGTCCCTCGGCGACCACCTGCGCCGAATTCGCGATGGGCTGCTTTCGAGCCGCCGTTTTCAGCGACTTGCGGCAGCCTTTCTACTGACACGGCCGATCGCGCGGCGCCGTGCGGCTGACCTGTTCGATCTCTGCGCCGGCTTTGTTTATTCGCAGGTCCTGGTTGTGTGCGTGCGACTGCGCTTGTTCCAGCAATTGCGACCAGGGCCGCTGACGGCCGCGGCCCTTGCGGCGCGAGCATCGATCCCGCCGGATGCGATGGGCGTGCTGCTGGAGGCGGCCGCTGCGCTGCGGTTGCTCGAGCGGCGCGAAGAGCGATACGGACTTGGTCCGCTCGGCGCTGCGATCCTCGGCAATCCGGGAATCGCGGCGATGGTTGAGCATCATGCCGCGCTCTATGCTGATTTGTCCGACCCGGTCGCCTTTTTGCGGGAGGATGCATGCGGATGTCGCCTCTCAAGCTATTGGCCATATGCGACGGGAGACGCCGTCGGTCTGACCCGTGAGGCTGTGTCACCTTATACGGCGCTGATGTCGGCATCCCAGCCAATGGTCGCCGAAATGGTGCTTGGTGCTTATTCCTTTCGAAAGCATCGGTGTTTGCTGGATATCGGGGGTGGGGATGGCAGCTTCCTGGTCTCGGTCAGCCAAGTCGCGCCGAAGCTCGAGCTGAAGCTTCTGGACCTCCCTGAGGTCGCAGCGATCGCGCGCGACAAGCTCTGTACCGCGGGACTTGCGTCACGCGCAACGGTGATTGGCGGTGACTTTCTCAAAACGCCATTGCCGCAAGGCGCCGATGTCATTTCGCTGATCCGCGTCGTGCACGATCATGACGACGAGGTTGTGCTCGATCTTTTCACGCGCATTCGCAACGCACTGCCCCCCGACGGCGCGCTTGTGATCGGCGAGCCGATGTCGGCATCGCGCGGCGGTGCCGATGCGCTGAGTGCGTATTTTGCACTCTATCTCCTCGCCATGGGGAGCGGCCGCCCGCGAAGCTTTGTTGCGCTGCAAAGGTTGCTGTCGCGATCGGGTTTCTCCGATGTGCGGGACCGTCCGACCCGAATTCCGCTGATCGCCAGCGTGATTGTCGCGCGTCGTTGACGCAAAAGATGTTAATTTCAGTTGACACAAAAGACAGTCAGGATAACCTGACACTCCTTAGGGCAGCCTCGCCGGGGATTTGGCCGATGGACGCGTTAGCCGTAGTGCTGGAACAGCCAGGGCAGCTCGCGTTAAAGCGACTTCAGCTGGCCGATCCGGCTGACGATCAGGTCGTCGTCGATACTGAGTTTACGGCGATCAGCACCGGCACCGAACGTTTGCTGTTCGAAGGGCGGATGCCGTCTTTCCCTGGCATGGGCTATCCGCTCGTACCTGGTTACGAAGCCGTCGGCCGCGTGCATCGGCCGGCCGCAAATACCGGCTTCCGCGATGGCGAGCGCGTGTTCGTGGCCGGAGCGTCCGGCTGCTTCAATGGAGTGCGCAGCTTGTTCGGTGCCGCGGCATCGCGGCTCGTCGCGCCGGCGAAGCGCATCGTTGCGATCGACGAGGGACTTGGTCGACAGGGGGTCCTATTGGCGTTGGCGGCCACCGCTTATCATGCCCTTCGCCTGATGGGCGACGCCAAGCCCGAATGCATCGTCGGCCACGGCACGCTCGGTCGCTTGCTTGCGCGGCTGACGGTCGCGCTCGGCGCGGAGCCGCCGGTCGTCTGGGAACGTAATGCAGGCCGAGCCCAGGGCGCGCTCGGATACTACGTCATCGATCCCGCAAGCGAGACGCGGCGCGACTATCGGACGATCTGCGACGTCAGCGGCGATGCGAAAATTCTCAACACGCTGATCTCGCATCTGGCGCCCGGCGGCGAAGTCGTTCTTGCCGGCTTCTACAGCGCGCCATTGAGCTTCGTGTTTCCGCCGGCATTCATGCGGGAAGCACGGATTCGCATCGCGGCCGAGTGGCGCCAGGAGGATCTGGTTGCCGTGCGCGATCTGATCGCCGCCGAAAAGCTGTCGCTCGACGGGCTAATCAGCCATTGCGAGAGCGCGGAGAATGCCGTCGCAGCCTACGCAACGGCGTTCGGCGATGCGATCTGCCTGAAAATGACTCTTGATTGGAGAGCGTGCGTATGAATGCCCACACCAAGCTCGATGCCATGAGGGACAACCTTCGGGCTGAAGCTGCGATCGAACCGAATGCGCCGGTGACGGCGGCGCCGACCAAGACCACGCAGATCATCGCGATCTACGGCAAGGGCGGCATCGGCAAGAGCTTCACGCTCGCCAACCTGTCGTACATGATGGCGCAGCAGGGCAAGAAGGTCCTGCTGATCGGCTGCGACCCCAAGAGCGACACAACCTCGCTCCTGTTCGGTGGTCGGGCCTGCCCGACCATTCTGGAGACGTCGTCGAAGAAGAAGCTCGCCGGAGAGGACGTCAGGATCGGCGACGTCTGCTTCAAGCGCGATGGTGTGTTCGCCATGGAGCTCGGCGGTCCCGAGGTGGGTCGCGGTTGCGGCGGCCGCGGAATCATCCATGGCTTCGAGCTGATCGAGAAGCTCGGCTTCCACGATTGGGGATTCGATTACGTGTTGCTCGACTTCCTGGGCGACGTGGTCTGCGGCGGTTTCGGGCTTCCGATCGCACGTGACATGTGCCAGAAGGTGATCATCGTCGGATCGAACGATCTGCAGTCGCTGTACGTCGCCAACAATGTCTGCTCGGCGGTCGAATATTTCCGCAAGCTTGGCGGTAATGTCGGTGTTGCCGGTATCGTCATCAACAAGGACGACGGCACCGGTGAAGCGAAAGCGTTCGCGGACTCCGTCGGCATTCCCGTACTGGCGTCGATTCCAGCCGACGACGACATTCGCCGCAAGAGCGCCAGCTACCAGATCATCGGCAGGCCGGGTACGCCCTGGGCGCCCTTGTTCGAAGACCTCGCCAGGAACGTCGCAGAATCTCCTCCGCAGCAGCCGCGCACGCTGACGCATGACGGGTTGCTCGGGCTGTTCAAGGGCTCGGATGTCGGCCGCGACGTCGTGCTCGAGCAGGCGACGCTGGAAGACATGTGCGGCGCGCAGGCGACAGCCAGGCCGTCGCTTGAAGTGATCTACGACAATGTTTGAGCGGATTTGATGCGATGACCGACACGTCCCTTCGCGACGACATGCATCCGGGATCGTCGCCCCCGTCCGGCGACGGTATCGGCTGTCACGGCGGCAAGGAGGAATTGAGGAAGGCGGCCGAAGCCGCTGGCAAGAGCGAAACTATCGCGCGTTACGCGGCAGACTATCCGGTGGGGCCACACGATCAGCCGCAGAGTATGTGCCCCGCCTTCGGCTCGCTGCGCGTCGGCTTGCGGATGCGGCGGACAGCGACCGTGCTGTCGGGATCGGCCTGCTGCGTCTACGGCCTGACCTTCACGTCGCATTTTTATGGCGCGCGACGCAGCGTCGGCTATGTGCCGTTTAATTCGGAGACACTGGTTACCGGAAAGTTGTTCGAGGACATTCGCGATGCCGTGTTTAAGCTGGCCGACCCGGAGAAGTATGACGCAGTGGTCGTGATCAACCTCTGCGTTCCCACCGCGTCCGGCGTGCCGCTGCAGATCCTGCCGAAGGAGATCGCCGGCGTGCGGGTCATCGGCATCGATGTGCCCGGGTTCGGTGTGCCGACACATGCCGAAGCCAAGGACGTGCTGGCAGCCGCGATGCTGAACTACGCACGGCGTGAAGCGGAGCAGGGGCCCGTGCAGGCCCCGTCGACGCCGCGCGGCGACCGACCGACCATCACGTTGCTGGGCGAAATGTTCCCGGCTGATCCCGTCGGGATCGGTATGTTGCTGGCGCCGATGGGCCTGGCCGCGGGGCCCGCGGTGCCGACACGCGAATGGCGCGAGCTGTACGGGGCCTTCGACTGCGCAGCGGTCGCGGCGATTCATCCGTTCTACAAAGCGTCAATCCGGGAGTTTGAAGCTGCGGGCCGCGCCATCGTCGGCTCGGCGCCGGTTGGCCGGGATGGAACGGAGACCTGGCTGGAAGCGATCGGCGGTGCCTGCGGGATCTCGCGCGCTATGATCGACGCGGCGAAGAATGCGGCGCTGCCCGAGATCAGCGCAGCACTCGCAGCCGCGCCGATCAACGGCCGGATCACGCTGTCGGGCTATGAAGGCTCGGAACTGCTGGTCGGACGCCTCCTGGTCGAAAGCGGCGCCGATCTGCGTTACGTCGGCACCGCCTGTCCGCGGACGCCGTGGTCGGATGCGGATCGCGCCTGGCTCGAAGCCAAGGGCGTCCGTGTTCAGTATCGCGCGTCGCTCGAGCACGATATCGGGGCTATGGAGGAATTCAGTCCGGACCTTGCGATCGGTACCACGCCGGTCGTGCAGAAGGCCAAAGCAAAGGGGATCCCCGCGCTTTACTTCACCAATTTGATCTCGGCGCGGCCGCTGTTCGGCGGCGCCGGCGCCGGGTCCCTGGCGCAGGTCGTCAATGCCGCGATCGCCGGCAAAGCGCGCTTCGACGCCATGCGCGAGTTTTTCGATGACGTCGGCGAGGGCGACAAAGCCGGCATCTGGCAGCACACGCCGGTCCCGCGACCCGAGTTTCGCGACAAGTTCCGCAAGGCCACGGCTGCGCAGACCAAGAAGCGCAAGTCCGAGGAGATGGTGTGATGCTGATCCTCGATCACGATCGCGCCGGTGGATATTGGGGGGCGGTCTACGCCTTCACGGCGATCAAGGGCCTGCAGGTCATTATCGATGGGCCGGTCGGCTGCGAGAACCTGCCGGTGACGTCGGTGTTGCACTACACCGACGCGCTGCCGCCGCACGAACTGCCGATCGTGGTCACCGGGCTCGCCGAGGAAGAATTAGGCCAGAAGGGTACCGAGCAGGCGATGAAGCGCGCGCGGGCTGTGCTCGATCCGGATCTTCCGGCCGTCGTCGTGACGGGATCAATCGCCGAAATGATCGGCGGCGGCGTGACGCCTGAAGGCAGTAACATCAAGCGTTTCCTGCCGCGGACGATCGATGAGGACCAATGGCAAAGCGCCAATCGCGCGCTGTCATGGCTCTGGAGTGAATACGGTGCGCGGAAAATTCCGGAGCGGAAGCCACGGGCGGATGGCCAGAAGCCACGTGTCAACATCATCGGCCCGAGCTACGGCATCTTCAATCTGCCGTCGGACCTGGCCGAGATTTGCCGGCTGATCGAGGGGATCGGCGCCGAGATCAATATGGTGTTTCCGCTCGGCAGCCACTTGGCCGATGTACCCAAGCTGGTCAATGCCGATGCCAATGTCTGCATGTACCGTGAATTTGGACGCCTGCTCTGCGAAACGCTGGAGCGGCCCTACCTGCAGGCGCCAATTGGGCTGCATTCGACGACCAAATTCCTGCGGACGCTCGGGCAAATTCTTGGGCTAGATCCCGAACCGTTCATCGAGCGCGAGAAGCACACAACGATCAAGCCGCTGTGGGACCTCTGGCGGTCAGTGACTCAGGACTTCTTCGGTACCGCAAGTTTCGCCGTCGTCGCCAATGAGACCTATACCCGCGGCCTGCGGAATTTTCTCGAAACTGAGATGGGGCTTCCCTGCATGTTTGCGGTCGCGCGGACCGCCGGCGGCAAGACCGACAACGAAGCCATCCGCGAGGTGGTCCAAAAGCGAACTCCGCTTGTGCTGTTTGGCAGCTACAACGAGCGCATGTATGCAGCGGAGGCCGGCTGCCGCGCGATGTACATCGCAGCGTCGTTTCCAGGCGCCATCATCCGACGCCATACCGGAACGCCATTCATGGGCTATGCCGGCGCGACCTATCTGGTGCAGGAGGTCTGCAACGCCTTGTTCGATGCGCTTTTCAACATCCTGCCGCTTGCGACAAATCTCGACAAAGTCGAGGCGACCCCAGCGCGGGTGCATCGTGAACTGGCGTGGGATGACGAAGCCAAACGCGTATTCGATCGTATGGTCGACAGCCAGCCCGTGCTGATCAGGATCTCGGCAGCGAAGCGCCTGCGCGATGCTGCCGAGCGCGACGCTCGTGGTGCGGGGCAAGACCGCGTGACGGCTGACATTCTTGCTCTGGCGAGCCTTTCGCTCGCAGGGCGGGCCGCATGACGAAACAAATAGGACGAGAAGGAGACGTCGATGTCATTGTATGAAAGCATTCATCGCAATGCCGCTCCGGGCACGAAGGCAAGCTTCGAGTATCTGCTCGTCTACCTCGCCTGCTTCGCTCTCTACTTTCTTCCGGTGGTGACCCGCCGTCTGAATCGGCGAGCGCGCAAGAGCGCAGGTTGCTCAACATCGATCATGTCCGAGACCGGGGCGCTCGCAGCGAACTGCGCCGCTTCGTCCTTTTCGGGGTTGTGACTGCGAATTCGTGCGGCTCGCCGCATGAATTGCCATGCCGGAAACGACGTGGCATCTCGACGCCGCTCAAAGTGCGGGCGGCATCCGGCCGAAAGGCCAACACCTGGAGGTACCACACATGGTGGACGTACCAAGCAAGGGAGGCTCTCTGTCGGGGCTGACCGAATCGGAGGCAAGGGAATTCCATAGCATCTTCATGACGAGCTTTGCGATCTTCACCGCAATCGCGGTTGTCGCACATATTCTCGCCTGGATGTGGCGTCCCTGGCTGCCGGGCCCCGGTGGATACAAAGCGGCGATGGAGGGAGCATCCCACTACGCCAGCATCGTCATTTCCTATTTGACATAGCAAGGAGAAGACTATGTGGCGCTTGTGGCTCCTGTTCGATCCCCGCAGAACGCTGGTTGCTCTGTTCACGTTCCTGTTCGCGCTGGCTTTGGTGATTCATTTCATCTTGCTCAGCACGAGCCGGTTCAACTGGCTGGAAGGACCGCGTCCGGCAAAGACGTCGTCCATCTCCGAACCAGCAACACCGCTCAAGCTCGGCTAGACGAGCTCGACGACAACAACGGGAGGCGGACGAAAACGGACGACAGATCCGGTTCGCCCGCTCCCCAATTCATAACAAAGAGGCGGCGGCTTCGGTAGCATCGGAGGAATGAGCGATGGCCATGCTCAGCTTTGAACGCAAATATCGCGTCCGCGGCGGCACGCTGATCGGCGGGGATCTCTTCGATTTCTGGGTTGGACCGTTTTACGTCGGCTTCTTCGGTGTAACGACGATCTTCTTTACATTCGTCGGGGTGGCCCTGATCCTTTACGCCGCCTCGCTCGGGCCGACCTGGAATCTTTGGCAGATCAGCATCAATCCACCCGATGCGAAGTATGGCTTGTCGCTGGCGCCGCTCGCGGAGGGCGGCTTCTGGCAGCTGATCACCGTGTGCGCATTGGGCGCCTTCATCTCGTGGGCGCTGCGCGAGGTCGAGATCTGCAGGAAGCTTGCGATTGGCTATCACGTCCCATTCGCCTTCAGTTTCGCGATTTTCGCCTACTTCACGCTCGAGGTGATTCGTCCCGTGCTGATGGGCTCATGGAGCTATGGGTTTCCCTACGGGATCATCTCCCACCTCGATTGGGTCTCCAACACCGGCTACCAGTTCGGCAACTTCCACTACAACCCCGCGCACATGATCGCGATAACGTTCTTCTTTACGACATGCCTTGCGCTTGCACTGCACGGCTCGCTGATCCTGTCGTCGACAAATCCGGGACGAGGCGAGGTGGTCAAATCACCAGAGCACGAGAACACCATGTTCCGTGACCTGCTTGGTTATTCGATCGGCACGCTCGGAATCCACCGTCTTGGCCTTTTCCTCGCTCTGTCGGCGGTATCTTTCAGTGCCGTTTGCATCGTGATCAGCGGGCCCGCGTGGCTGCGACCCGAGGGCGCGGCGTGGTCGGATTGGTGGGAATGGTGGCGCAGCGTTCCGATCTGGTCGCCGCATTGAGTCCGGGAGGGCAATATGGCTGAATATCAGAATATCTTCACTCAAGTCCAGGTTCGCAGCCCGATCTATCCGGGTATCCCCTTGCAGCCGGGAACGTGGGTGCGCATCGGCAAGGGTGGTTTCAACTATTGGTTCGGCAAGCTCGGCGACGCCCAGATCGGTCCGATCTATCTTGGATTCCTCGGCTTGGCCTCGCTAATGTTTGGCTTTGTTGCGATCGAGATCATCGGTCTCAACATGCTGGCCTCGGTGAACTGGAGCCCTCTTGAGTTCATCAGGCAATTCCCATGGCTTGCATTGCAGCCGCCCGCGCCTGAATACGGGCTGCAGATCTTCCCGCCACTTCAGGAAGGCGGGTGGTGGCTGATGGCCGGATTTTTCCTCACCACGTCGATCCTGCTGTGGTGGACGCGGACCTACCGGAGGGCGCGCGCACTCGGTCTCGGTACCCATGTCTCATGGGCCTTTGCGGCGGCAATCTGGCTCTATCTTGTTCTCGGATTCATTCGGCCGTTGTTGATGGGAAGTTGGAGCGAGGCCGTGCCGTTCGGCATTTTCCCGCATCTCGACTGGACTAATAATTTCTCGATCTCGCACGGCAACCTGTTCTACAATCCATTCCATATGCTCTCGATCGCATTTCTGTATGGCTCGGCGCTGCTGTTTGCGATGCATGGCGCGACGGTGCTCGCCATCAGCCGCTACGGTGGCGAACGCGAGATCGAGCAGATCGTCGACCGCGGGACGGCATTCGAGCGTGGCGCACTGTTCTGGCGCTGGACGATGGGCTTCAACGCAACCGCTGAATCGATCCATCGCTGGGCGTGGTGGTTTGCTGTGCTTTGCCCCTTGACCGGCGGCATCGGTATCCTACTCTCGGGCACGGTCGTCGATAACTGGTTCGACTGGGGCGTCAAGCACGGCCTGGCGATGCCGCGGTAGGCCGGAATTCTCGCGGGGGGCGCATGCTCGAACGAGTCGATAGGGCCGGAGGTTCGCTGCGTCCGGCCGATCTGCTGGACGCGCTGAGAGAGCGGACGAAAGAGCTCCACGCGCAGGCCGAGCGATCCGGCACGGTCGCAGACATCCTGCACGGCCGCGCGACGCGAGCAGACTACGTCCTGATGTTGCGTAACCTGTTACCGGTCTATCGCGAATTGGAACAGAAGTTGTCAGATCGTTCCGGTTCGTCAGCTCTGGGTGGCGTTGTGCGCATTGAGCTCGAACGCGCAACTGCCATCGTGCATGACCTCGATCATCTTTTTGCTGATTGGCCGAACTTGGCGGTTCTGCCTGCCGCGCAAGAGTATGTGGCTGCGATCCAAGCTGCATCGGATGGTGATGGAACGCGGTTGATCGCCCATGCTTATGCACGCTACCTCGGCGACCTCAGCGGCGGACAAATCCTCAAGCGTTTGCTGGAGCGCTCGCTCGGTCTTTCTCCCGCAGCGCTCTCGTTCTTTGACTTTCCGACGATCGTCGATATCCCGGCGTTCAAGGCGGAGTATCGCGCTGCGATCAGTCGGGCCGGTGATGAGGTCAACGATCTTGCCGCCGTGGTGGAAGAGGGGGCGCGGGCTTTCGAGTTGAATATCACCTTATCGATGGCGCTGCAGGCGGCGAAGGCAACTGGCTAGGTCTCAGAACGCGACGTGTGCCACACGAGATGCTCCAGGATGTCGAGTGTCCTACTCGTCGAGCTACGAATGCTGTCGAGCATTTCGGGCATCCGGCTGATTTCGGCACCATGTGTGACTTCTAGCGCGGCGAGCTGCGCATTCTCGACGGCCGACGCGGCGAGCTCCTGAAACAGGATGTTGGCGGTTGAATCGAGCCGAAGGCTGGGTCGCCTGGCGCTTGTAATATCATCCTGGAAGCGCGTGCGCGCCGTTTCGGCGGCCTTGCGATCGCTGAGGTCAGAGAAGATCAAGACGAAGCCAAGTACCCGGTCGTGCTGGCCGATCACGGGATCGGCTCGCACCATCAACGAGCGAGGCTGCGCACCTTTGTTTTCGATTTGCAATTCGCCGCGCCAGCTTCGCTTATTGCGCAGCAAGTCGTCGAGACTTGCGCGGTATGCGGCGGGCGACGCAAAGTAACTGCTGAGGTCGCGGAGGTGAGGTAGGTGAGGATGCGAGGCACGCAGTTGCTGCTCAAAAGCCTCGTTCAACAGAAGGATTCGCCCCTCGACATCGGCGATGATGACGGGTTGTTCGGAGCGGATCACCTGACGGCTGATCGTCTCGAGCTGGTCTTGCGCGATCACCATACGAACAGAGCGAAGCTGCAGGGCGACGTCGGCCACAGTCTCGCCGATCATACGCGCGGAAGAGATCTCCGCAAGCGACCAGGCGTCGGACTTACCCTCAACGAGCTGGTGCCATTGCGCGAAGGAGCGTCGTGGCGACAAGTCGGACGGATCGTCGCCGATGATGACGGCCTTCAGCGGATCTCCGCCCCAAGTCACCGTCGTTATTCGCTCCGGCCTGAACCAGATCAAATATTCGCCCGCGCTAGCCGACAGCGGCGCGGCGACTAAGCCGCTGGCAACGGCACGGATATCCATGAAGCCGGGCTCGTCGAGCGTAAGCGACGCCGTCACAATGTTTTCAAGCGCAGGGCCGGATCGTTCCTTGCGCTTGCCGTCGAGCCATGTGCCGATCTCGCGGATCCTTTGCGTTCCCGGTACGTCACCGATTGTCGTAACCTGTCCCTCGAACAGCAGGGCCGCGCCTGATGCGGCCAGCGGTTGAAGGAGCGACTGCGCGCCATCGAACAACGAAGTCTGCCAATTGCCGTCACGAGAGACAGCCTCGATCAAACGTTGCTCGAGCCGGCGAACGACCAACTCCGACTGGCTTTGGGCAAAGCTTTCGAGAGCCGCGATCCGGATAGCGCAAGCTTCCGCAAGCGCCTCGCAAACCGCACGGATGTCGAATGAAACGAAGCGCGGCTCGTAGTGATGGCAGGCCACCAGTCCCCATAGCCGATTGCACACCATCAGGGAGCAAACCAGCGTAGCACCGACGCCCATGTTCTGCAGATACTTCTGGTGGATCGGCGACATGCTGCGCAAGCAGCTCAGGGACATGTCGAGATCGCGTCCGTTGAGCGGCGACAGCCGCGGTTGCAGGGGTACCGGGGTGTAATTGACGTCCACGAGAAGACGAACGCGGTTTCGCTCATAGAGCCGGCGCGCGATCTGCGGGATATCGGAGGCCGGGTAGCGATTGCCCAAGAATGCTTCGAGATCAGGCCGTCGTCGCTCAGAGAAGACCTCGCCATGGCCTTCGTCGTCGAAGCGATAGACCATCACGCGGTCGTAACCGGTGATCTCCTTGAAGATGGCCGCGGTCTCGTCACAGAGCCCGCGCAATGAGGATGAGGACGTGATGCGGTGGAAAGCGCCGTCCAGCGCCGGCGTTGGGTTTCCCGGCTGTCCCGCGGGTTCGAGCTCGATGATCAAGCCGCCATTAACGGGGCGGTGTATAATGCAATCGAATTTCTGTTGCGGGCTGCCGAGGCTGCAGCGCACCGTCATTGGCATTGAATGCAGCGGACCTCCCAAATGCGGAAGGATCTGCAGCAGCAGGTTGCCGTCGAGTTCGGACAGCGCACGGCCGACGATCGGATTGATCTTGAGGAATTCGGCCGCGTTGGCGCTGGCCTGGATTATGATATTCTCCGGCTCCTGCACAACGAGCAGCACGCCGTGCGGTTGAATCGACCCGGCGAGGTGAATCTGTTCGCGCTCGCAATTCGCGAGCGTAGCCTGCCCAAAGGCGGGCGATGCAAGAGGGACCGAGGTCAACTACCCCCCCTTATTGTTCCTCGCCATTCGGTTCTTTGTCGTTGAGATTATAGCGGTCAAGTTTGGCGTAAAGGCTTTGACGGCTCAAGCCGAGGATTTCCGACGCGGTCGTCCGGTTCCCATTGGCCAGTTGCAGTGCAGCGCGCACGTAATGCTGCTCGACCACCCCAACAGTGCTTTTGACGAGCTTGCGCAACGGCGTCTTGCCGACCGTTTCGTTCATGGACGCCAGCGCGGTCCGCAAGGTGTCGCTTTCCGGACTCGGCGACAGGCGTCGTGCGACGTTCCGCAGTACCAAAGCGAGACGCTTGTCGGCGCCCTGCTCGTAGCCCGACGCGGACACCTCGATCTCCGTTTCCGTGCCGAGTTCACCCTGCACGGTAGTCGACAGCAGACGCACAACCCCGTGCCGCTGTACGTTCGAGATGAGCACGCTCGCGTCGGCCCCGGGCCGTGACATCCAGCGGTTCAGGTTCTCATCGACGACTGCGTCCTTTGATCCAATCTCGACGAGCTCGGTAAAGGCGCGGTTGGCGCGTTTGATAGCTCCGTTGTCGTCGATGATTGCAACCGCATCGGGCAGTTGATCGAGTAGGCCATCGAGACCTTCATGCTCGGCTGGGACGGCGCCCACGGACTTTCCAGTCGGGGTCATCCGCAGCAGGAAGACCGGCGCGGTCTCGTTCGTCATCAGCGAGCCCCGTATCATCCATGGCGCCGCCTCTTTGCCGAGATGGATCACGATGCCGGGCGCCTTTCCCTGGTCGCGGACCCGACGCAGCATCATCTCGATTGGCTCGCGGTCCTTGGCAGCAATCTCTTCGCGGAAGTCGCGTCCGATTAGACCCTCCCTCCGGCGGGTTGACCCTGCAAGCGCGGCTGTAGCCGTTCGGTTGGCCTCCACGATCTTCAAATCGGCGACCTTCGCCAGCAACACAGCTTCGTTAGAATCTTCGATGACGACGCGATATCGCGTCTCAATCTCTCGCAACTTCCAGTAGTCGCGCTCGATGGTCTGCTGGGCAGAAATCAGCCGCGCCTGCAATTCGGCCACGGCCTGCAAGTTCTTGCCGATCGCGAGCATGCCGGCGCGACCGCCAAGCAGGACGGTTGTAAACTCCATCGGAAGTTCGAGGCCACTCGGAAATTTCTGCGTGATTTGTCGGAATGCCGAGATGCCGGTTCGCTGCGTGTCCTGCATCATGCGCTGGATCTTCTCGCCGGCGGCGCCGACGACCTCGGTCCACGGCCGGCCAAGCCAGTCGTCAATGTTCTCCCTGGACATCGATGGAGATAACGTCGCCTCTCGAATGACGCCGTCCATGTCCAGAAGCAACGTCACATCGGGTTGAGGACTGCCGGACTCCGACATCGCCGTCTTTGCATCCACTTGGTTAGGGTCGTTGGACCGCGCTGGAAAATCCGCGCTGTTAACCAATACTCACACGATAACGCGTTGAGACTCCAGCTGGACTAACAACGGTTAGTTCACGTCGCCAGGCATCTGTCAAGTCTTATTTACGGCTTGAATGAACCGCGCGCCAAAGCCGGCAGGTTTCGGGCCAAATTTGGCGGAAAATGAACCAATTCCGCCCTCATGCGTAGTACTAAATGACAGGAATAGTTTACAATTATATTTGTTAAGGCAACAGAACGATTGTCGGCAACATAGCGGGAGCGAAACGTGGCTATCAGAAAGGCAGCAATCATCGTAGCAGCGGTTGTGTTTGCGTCGTCCGGTACGGCTTTCGCGGCGGGCGAAGCCGCCGGCGGAGACCCTGCGAAGGGCGAGCAGATTTTCAAGCAATGCATGACATGTCACCGGATCGGCCCCGGCGCCAAGAACATGGTGGGCCCGGTTCTGACGGGCGTGATTGGCAGGCAATCCGGCACGGCACCGGGCTTTGCCTATTCGGACTTGAACAAGCACGCGGGCGAAAACGGGCTGGTCTGGAGCGAGGACCTGATTTTTCAGTATCTCCCTGACCCGAATGCATTCCTCAAGAAATTCCTCACCGACAAGGGCAAGGCTGATCTGGCGACAGGAACGACCAAGATGACGTTCAAACTCGCCAACGAACAGCAGCGGAAGGACGTCATCGCCTATATCAAGACGTTTTCGGACAAGAAATAGTTCAGAGCTCGAGGCAAAAACTGATCAGCGCCAGCGTTGTCTGAGGTCGGCGACGTTGGCGATGCCCGCGGCGGCGAGGCAGGCCGTGTACCAAGGCCATCCGTAGTCACTCAGCGCGAACCTCAGGGCGAGCAAGAGCAGCGCTCCCGCAAGCAGGTTCGGTACCAGCATTGCCGGTGCGATTCCACGGCGTGTCATGTGCCAATGGAGCGTCAAGGCGAAACTCTCAACCGCGACGATGACAAGAATCAGGTCGACCACGTGGGCGCCGGCAAGGAATGCGATCATCGGTCAGTCATCCCTGTCACGCCGCCCGGACAAGTCCGGTCAAATGCGCAACGTTCTTGAAGAAGATTCGGACGTGGGAAAGCGGTTTGGCGCGCACCAAGGCCTTGTTCATGTAGGCATCCCATGTAAGTTGCTGGACATCCCGGTCCCTGCAGATTGCGACGAAGCGCTCGCGCCTGTTGTCGTTGCTGTACCAGAACGCCTGCATGAGGCTGAGCATCCAAAACACGCCGCCATGAGCGCGCATGAACTCCTTGCGTGCGCGGCCAAGTTCGCGGGCATCTCCGGTGAGCAGGAAGCGATGAACGGCGTTCGCCGCCATGCGTCCGCTTGCCATGGCGTAATAGATTCCTTCGCCGGATGCCGGGGCAACAACACCTGCCGCGTCCCCCGCGACCACAACATCGCGGCCGTTGTCCCAGCGTCTCAGCGGCTCGAGCGGTATCGGCGCGCCCTCGCGGCGCAACGTCTCGACCCGGTCGAGGCCATGCGCCTGCCGCAATTCGCCGACCGAGCCGCGCAAAGAGAATCCCTTGCGCGCGCTGCCGGTGCCGATACTCGTGGTCGCGCCGTGCGGGAAGATCCAGCTGTAGAAATCGGGAGACAGTTTGCCCCGATAAATCACGTCACACCGCGCGCCGTCAAACGAGGTATGGCCCCTCTCGGGCGAGCGCACGATCTCGTGATAGGCAAAGACGTAGCGGACCTTGTCGGCACCGGGAATGCTCTGACGAGCGATAGTTGACAGTGCGCCGTCGGCGCCGATCACGGCGCGGGCTCGAACTGAGTGAACCCTTGCCGTGCCATGTTCATCGCGCGTTTCGTAGCGCAGGACGGCAACGCCATCGGGATCGCGTCCCAATTCCTGAAATGTGCCGTTGCAGCGTGCGGCACCGGACTGTGCAGCTCGTGTCCGCAGCCATTCATCGAACGCGTCGCGATCGACCATACCGACGAAGCCGCCGCCGATCGGCATATCGACTTGCCTGTCGGTCGGTGACACCATCCGGGCCGACGATATCCGGGCGACCAGCAGCTCATCGGCAATCCGAAATTCGGTGATTAGCCGAGGCGGGATCGCTCCGCCGCAAGGTTTGATGCGGCCTGCGCGATCGAGCAGCAGCACTTTGTATCCTCGGCGGGCAAGATCGTCTGCCGCCGTGGCGCCCGCTGGACCGCCTCCGATCACCGCGATGTCGAATGTCTGGCTGTCAATCATGATCACGCGCTCCGCTTGGCGACGTTCACCGGAAGGTCCAGCGTCCGACGCGCGCTCGCGGGCTTGCTGACCCAGATAGCGAGATACGCGGCGACGACGAAGAGGGCAGCTTCCGTCGCGAAGACGATGGAATAGGCAAGCGAGGTCGATGACAGAACGCTTCGTGCGCAATCGCTGGCCAGCGCGCCGAGTAATCCGCCGATGCCGTACGAGATCGCCTGCGATGCGCCCCATAGCCCCATCCTGGTCCCCTCGCAGTCGCGGTGGCCCGCATCGACCAGGTTCATCATCGCGCCAATAGCTGCAATCGCGTAGACACCGTTGGTAACGCCGAGCGCGAAAACCGATGCGCGCAGCGGCCAGGCTGGTCCAACCAGCGCCGCGAGCGCAAGGTTGAACAGGGCCAACGCTGAGGCCACGCAGCCGCCCACAATCCACGACGTCGTCCGCCCCCGCCCAGGTGGCAGCACTGCGTTGAGGATCGGCACCAGCAGCATGCCGATCATGGCGCCGCCATGCTGGAGGCCAGACAGCCGAGTGGTTTCGCCTGGCGTCATCGCGAACACCGCGCCCGCGAACGGTTCGAGAATGAGATCCTGAGCGCTATAGGCTAGCATCGAGACAAAGATGAAGATCGCAAATCGGCGCACCTGTGGCTCGGACCAGATTGCCATCAAGCCATCTTTGAAAGACGACTGAGGTGACGCTGCCTGCGGCGGTCCCGATGACCGCGGTCCTTCGATACGCCATACGCTTAGCAACGTCAGCAACATGGCCGCGACCGATACCGTCGACGACACCGCAACCAGCCTGAGGCCGGAGTAAGGATCGAGGGCGTAACCGGCCATTCCCGTCGTCAGGATGAAGCCGGCGATCATCAAGATCCAGGCGATCGAGGCAGCGGTGCTGCGCCGTGACGGATGGGTGTGCTTGGCGAGCAGTACAAGAATAGACGTGCCCGCCGCGCCGACACCCAACCCAATCAGAACGAAAGCCAGCCCGGCGAGCGCGATGCCCGCGAAAAGTTGCGTCGCCATCAAGGCCGTTGCGATCGCCGCGAGCACGCCGCCCCCCGCGAGCGTAGCCATGCCCCCGACGATCCATGAAGTCCGCCGGCCGCCGGCATCCGACCCATAGCCGAGACGTGGACGGAACACCTGCATTGCGTAGTGCAGGGCGACGAGGACACCGGGCAGGGCAGCCGGCAGGGCAAGCTCCACAACCATGACCCTGTTCAGAGTCGATGTCGTCAAGACGATGATGGCCCCGAGCGCGGTCTGGACCAGAGCAAGCCGCACGATGCCGAACCAGGAAAGGTATGATGGCTCGTTTTGCATTACAGCTCCAACCCTGCGAGCGCAAATGCAGCAACCAGCATGCCAATCACATAGAGGCTGACGCCGGTTCCGTTGTACCACGGCGCCAGCTCGCGCGGACGTTCCATGAGCCGCCGCATCAGGGCGGCTTGAGCGACAAGCGAGATGGCGATGGCTGTGGCGTGCAATGGCCGCTGCCACTCCAGCAGCAGCGCAACCACGGCAGCTTGCGCCGCGGCCATCGTGATGCAAGCCAGGAGTGCAGCCCGCTTGGCACCCAACTGCACCGGAAGTGATGCGATGCCGCTGCTGCGGTCACCCTCGATGGATTTGAAGTCGTTCAGCGTCATGATGCCATGGGCGCCGAAACTGTAGAGCAGGGCGACCAGCACCACCGGCCAAGCTGGCGCAGATCCACTGACGATCGCGGCCCCGGTGAACCACGGCAGACCTTCGTAACAGAGGCCTACGGCGCTGTTGCCCCACCAACCGTTTTGCTTGAGCCGGACCGGCGGCGCGCTATAGGCCCACGCCAGCGCAAGCCCGAATACCGCTGCTCCAAACCCCCAGACGCCGAGCGTGGAAGCAACTTCGAGCGACAGCGCTGTCCAGGTTATTGCGATGTAGAGACCCCAGCGGCCCGGAATGCGCCCGGACGGAATCGGGCGTTTCGGCTCATTGATGGCGTCAACCTCCCGGTCGAACCAATCATTGACGGCCTGACTCGTCGCGCAGACAAGGGGCCCGGCAAGGATGATACCGGCGACGATCGTCGGCCACCGCAACTGAAGGCCGTGGCCGGCCGAGACCACGCCGCAGGCGAATGCCCACATCGGAGGAAACCAGGTGATCGGCTTCAGCAGTTCCAGCACGACGAGCGGCGAGGGACGTGCAAGAGAGGTCGCGGGGACGGTCTGTGTCATGGTGTGCTATTCAACCTTGTTCTCGTCGTACTCGCTGGCGTCGGCCAACCCGAACCGGCGCAACTTGACATAGAGACTCTGCCGGCTGAGCCCGAGCATCTCGGCTGCGGTTGCGCGGTTGTCTCCAGTCAGCTTGAGCGCAGCCTCGATGCACATGCGCTCGATGACGTCGGTCGTCTCGCGCACCAGCTCCTTGAGCGGCACCCGCCCGATCAGGTCGGTAAGCTGCTCGCGAGACCTCGGAAGCTCGGGATAGGGTCCGAGTTTGGCGCCGATCCGCCGATCCACGTTGCGGATCGCGAAGCCAAAGGTCAGATCGTTGTCGGCGCCGAGCGCCACGGCCGAGATTTCGACATCGACCGGCGATCCGTGCTCGCCGCGCACCACGCTCGAGAACAATTTGAGCGATCGATACCGGCGCAGATTCGACACCAGGACGCTGAAGTCGACGCTGGACTTTCCGACCCAACGATCGATTATTTCGCCGTGGACAAGCTTTTCGTCCTCGACCTGTGCCAGCTGCAGGAATGCTGCGTTCGCGCGCAGCAAGCGGCCATCACGGTCTGTCAGCACGAGCCCGTCTGGCGCTTCCTCGACAAATTTGATGAGGCGAGAGGCGACATCCGGTGCGGCCGGTGCCGCGAGCGTGATCGGGCCGACCGGTGAGAAACGCAAGAGAAAGAACGACGACGCATCTTGCCGAAAGAAGTTTCCGTCAAGCCGGAATTCGCGGTCGTTCTCGAGTTTCAACCTCAGACCCTCGACACGTCCCTGCGTGCGGAACGCGAAAGCGATCGCCTGGGCCGCGGCTGAGTCGTCGAGCAGGAGCGCATCGGGGAACAATTTTCCCATCAATTCTGTCGGGTTTTCGTTCATCAAGGTAGAAGCTGCCGGATTTGCCTCGATCACGCGATGGGTCGCGGCATCGACGATCAGCACCGGTTCGGAGGAGGAGTGGAACAGGATCCGGTAACGCGATTCCACGTTGCGCATGCGCGAGTAATCGCGCTCGATTGCGATCTGGGCTTCAATCAACTTCTGCTGCAAGGCCGCCGCAGCGCGGACGTCGCGTCCGATCACGACACAGCGGTTATGCTCGTCGATCGCAATCGCTGAACACAGGATTGGAATGTCGGGCCCGCGAGTCGCGGGAAACCGTATCTCACGCCAGCGCGACGTCTTGCGTGTGGCCGCTTCCTGCAACATTTGTTCGATCTTTGTCTGGCTGTCCGCAGCGACGACTGCCTGCCACGCGCGGCCAATCCACTGATCGGTATTCTTCAGCTCCAGTGGCAGGTCGGCTCGCTGGAAGGCGGCGTCACGGATGCTGCCTTCGTCGTCGAGCGCAAGCGCCAGATCGGACGCTACGGCGATGAGCATGGCAGCGACGTCCGCCTTGAGATCGCCGAGCGTATCCTCTGGTGCCCTGAAAGCCTTCACGGACGAAATCACCCTCCCAATGGCAGGTGCCCTCACGCGGCGAGTTTCGTCCCTGTCTCACTTTATGTCGCCCGATCAGCGTCGATCTGTCAGCAGATTGACGACGTTTCGGGCTTGCAATGCTTCTTGGCTGAAGTCGGAGACGACAGCGTCGCCACCGACCAATAGGACGAGCTCAGGCCGTTCGTTGAATACGGGACCGCAGACCATGACGCCGATGTCCCGGTTGGACGATTCGCGTCGCACCTGGCGGATGTTGGCCGCAAGGTCGTCTAGCTTCTTGTCGCTGTTGGCAAAGAATTCGACCACATCGAACCACTGCGTCCGGATTGTCGCGATAAAGGTCGCGTCCGTGGAGTCGGGTTCGATCCAGGTATCCCATCCCTCGCGACGGAAGAATTCGCCGGCGAGCACCAGCCCGAACATCATGTGCCCGATATCGTGCTTTTCACCAGGGCCGGGGGTGAGGAGGGCCCGCAGCCCTGCCGACTTGATGCCCGTGTCGCCGCAGAAAGCAGGACTGAAGTCACGCAGCAGCTGCTGCATTCGCCAAAGGGCAAGGGTGACGTCGGCAAAATCCCACTCGTCGTTCATCCAGAGATGTCGAAGATGCCTTGCGGCCGGAACCAGCAGGTCGAGATAGACGGTCTCGAGCGGCACGCCGCGCTCGCGGCAGGCCTGAATGTGCTCGGCAGCCCGGCTGCTTTCCGTCCCCAGCATCAGCTCGGCGAAGTCTGTGACATATGTGCGGTCGGTCGCGACATTTGACGGTTCGACCGGTTGTCCGTGGCCGTGTGCCAACACCAGGCGAGGAATGATTTCTGCCTCGACCGTGCGGCTGAGATGCGAAAACGTCGTTCCCCGGATGACCAGAGGTGGCGGAGAGCGTAGCAAGCCTGTTTCAAATCTCGCCCGACCCGGCCGGACGCCGAATCCAGATGGAGGAGGGGCAGTCTCATTGAGCTCGGTCATCGCGATGCCTCCCTGGCATTTGAACGGAAACGAGCTGGAGCGTCAAGATATATTGACGTCAGTTTTTATTGACACTCGTTTTTTTGAGGTCTAGCCTCTGATGTGTCGGGCTCGCAATCCGGGGTTCAGCGATGCACCAGCGCAAGGCCATTCGATCTGAATGTGACGTTCACGGCCGAGAAGTTGTGCTGATGCCCCGCGTCCCGGAGGCATCGCATCACTCGGCGGACGTATTGTCAAACAATCTTTACAACTGTTGTTGTGCACAGTTCACATTTGTGACCGATCCAGCGTTTTGGGAAAGTGTCCGCTTTTTATGTCGGACGAGCGGCCCGCGGGCCGAACTACGCGTCCAACCGCTATATTCACCCGAGGAGAAACGGCGCCGCGATGAGACGCCGTGGACCACTGTCCAGGGCGTGCTCGCGCCCCTGCAATTCCTGGCCTTCCTGATCAGTCTCGCGCTCGTCGCGCGCTGTCTGGTGACCGGTGAGGGCTATTGGATCGCGACCTG
Source organism: Bradyrhizobium jicamae (assembly GCF_018130215.1). Taxonomy (GTDB): domain Bacteria; phylum Pseudomonadota; class Alphaproteobacteria; order Rhizobiales; family Xanthobacteraceae; genus Bradyrhizobium; species Bradyrhizobium jicamae_A. The sequence goes on along the minus strand of NZ_JAFCKQ010000008.1, from coordinate 63,925 downwards.
CTCCGTCGTGGCCAAAACGCTCCTACTCTACACAATCATGATCACGGGCTCGATCTGGGAGCGCGTCGTGTTCGGCCGTTATCTGTTTGCGCCCGCGTTCTTCTGGGAAGACGTCTTCAGCATACTCGTGCTGGCGCTGCACACGGCCTATCTCGTCGTCCTGATCGGCCATATCGGAAGCCCGCAGCAACAAATGCTGCTCGTGCTGGCGGCCTATGCGTCCTACGCGGTCAACGCCACTCAATTCCTGCTCAAACTGCGCGCGGCGCGGATCCAGCAGCACAGCGATCAATCCGCTCAATTGTTTGCCGAGGTCGCCAAATGAACCCGCGTGGGCAGCCTTGCGCGACAGCGGGATCATGCGCCGGCGACAACGTTCTGCGTGAACGGGGTCAGCGCGAAGTGTTCTGCGGGTTGACCGGAATCGTCTGGCTGCATCGCAAGATGCAGGACGCTTTCTTCCTCGTGGTGGGGTCGCGCACCTGCGCCCATCTGATCCAGTCGGCCGCTGGCGTCATGATCTTTGCGGAGCCGCGCTTTGCCACCGCGATCATGGAAGAACGGGACCTGGCGGGCTTGGTCGACGCCAATGACGAACTCGACCGCGTCGTCGCGCAACTCCTGGCTCGCCGTCCGGACATCAAGCTCCTGTTCTTGGTCGGTTCGTGTCCGTCGGAAGTGATCAAGCTGGATTTATCACGCGCAGCGCTCAGATTGTCGCAGAAGTTTCTCCCGAATGTTCGCGTGCTCAATTATTCCGGCAGCGGCATCGAGACGACTTTCACCCAAGGCGAAGATGCATGCCTTGCTTCGCTTGTGCCGGTGCTGCCGACAACGACTGTGGAGGCGCGACCGTCATTATTGATCGTGGGCGCGCTCGCCGACGTTGTCGAGGACCAGTTCCGGCGCCTGTTTGCGTCGCTCGGCATTTCGTCAGTGGCATTCCTGCCGCCACGGCGGGCCTCCGAGCTCTCAGCGGTTGGAGAGAATACATTCTTTCTGCTAGCCCAGCCGTTTCTTGGCGACACCGCGCGTGCCCTGGAGCAGCGCGGTTGCCGGCATGTGGCAGCGCCGTTTCCGCTTGGAGTCGAAGGCACCACCGGTTGGCTTAGGGCCGCAGCTGATGTGTTCGGTATCGATCCCGCGCATTTCGAGGCGGTCACGCGTGCTTTGCGCGAGCGTGGCCAACGCGCCGTCGCGCGTTACCGGCCACAGCTCGCCGGCAAGCGCGTCTTTCTCTTTCCGGATTCCCAGATCGAGATTCCGCTGGCGCGATTTCTTGCGCGCGAGCTCGGTATGACCATCGTCGAAGCCGGCACACCCTATCTGCATCGCGAACATCTCCGCGCTGACCTGGCGCTGCTGCCGCCGGACGTCTCGCTCAGCGAAGGCCAGGATGTTGACCGGCAACTGGATCGCTGCCGACAGGCGCGGCCCGATCTCGTTGTCTGCGGTCTCGGCCTTGCCAATCCGCTCGAGGCGGAAGCCACTGCGACGAAGTGGTCGATCGAACTTATCTTCACGCCGATCCAGGGCTTCGAGCAGGCAGGCGATCTGGCCGAACTGTTCGCGCGACCGCTGGCCCGTCGCGGAAGGCTGGTGGCCTAGATGCAGCTCACTGTGTGGACATATGAAGGCCCCCCACACGTCGGCGCGATGCGCGTCGCAACCGCGATGCGCGGCGTCCACTATGTGCTCCACGCGCCGCAGGGCGACACCTACGCTGACCTGCTGTTTACTATGATCGAACGCCGCGACCGGCGCCCGCCGGTTACCTACACCACGTTCCAGGCACGCGATCTCGGCGGAGACACGGCAGAACTGCTTCAATCGGCCATGCGTGATGCGTTCGTGCGCTTCGCTCCCGATGCTATGCTGGTTGGCGCCTCCTGCACCGCAGAGCTGATCCAGGACGATCCGGGTGGCTTGGCGCAGGCATTGAAGCTTCCCATACCTGTCGTTCCACTTGAGCTACCATCGTATCAGCGCAAGGAGAACTGGGGCGCATCCGAAACATTCTATCGACTGGCACGCGCGCTCGCCAAGGCTCCCCCCACAGGTGACCCCCGCCTTAAGAGGGAGAAAGGTGCGGGCCCGGTCTGCAATCTGCTTGGTCCTACCGCGCTAGGGTTCCGTCATCGCGACGACCTCGCGGAAGTGACCAGGCAGGTTGTGGCTCTTGGCATCGGGATCGGCGTCGTCGCGCCCTGGAATGCGACAGCGGCAGATATCGCGCGACTTGGCGAGGCGGATTTCAATATCGTGCTCTACCCGGAGATCGCCGCCACGACCGCGGAATGGCTGAAACGGACCTTCGGACAGCCTTTTACAAAGATAATTCCGATCGGGGTGGGCGCGACGCGCGCCTTCATTACAGAGGTCGCCGGCCTCGCTGGCATCGATCCGTCACCGGCCTTGGCGCGCGCTGAGACGCGGCTTCCCTGGTATTCGCGTTCTGTCGATTCCACATATCTCACCGGCAAACGTGTCTTCATCTTCGGCGACGCCACCCACGCATTGGCCGCCGCTCGCGTCGCGTCAGGCGAGCTAGGCTTCGATGTCGTCGGTCTCGGCACCTACAGCCGGGAGTTCGCCCGCGAGATCCGCGAGGCCGCTGTGACATACGGCATCGAGCCGCTTATCACTGACGACTATCTCGAGGTCGAGGCGAAGGTCGGCGAGCTGCAACCCGAGCTAGTGCTCGGGACCCAGATGGAGCGCCACATCGCCAAACGCCTCGGCATTCCTTGCGCCGTGATCTCGGCCCCGAGCCATGTGCAGGATTTTCCTGCCCGCTATTCGCCGCAGATGGGCTTCGAAGGGGCGAACGTGATCTTCGACACCTGGGTTCATCCATTGATGATGGGCCTGGAGGAGCATCTTCTTGGCATGTTCCGCGAAGATCGAGAGTTTAGCGACACGGCTCCGTCGCACCTTGGCCATCAGCCTTCCGAACCTCCTGCTCCGATCCAGCTTCCGAAATCCATCGCGCGTAGCACAGACGTCGCTTGGACGGCGGAAGCCGAGCAGGAACTGCACAAGATCCCCTTCTTTGTCCGCGGCAAGGCGCGCCGCAACACCGAACGCTTTGCGCAGGAGCGAAGCGTCGGATTGATCACTCTCGAGACCTTGTACGATGCCAAAGCGCATTTCGGCCGATGAACGCACGCCCATTCGGGTCGTGATCGTGACGATGGACAGCCATCTGGCGTCCGCAGCCGCACGCGCCCGCGCCGCGTTGTATCAAGAGTTGCCGGGGCTCGATCTCGCCATCCACGCGGCCGACGAGTGGAATTGTGATCCGGCCGCCCTTGAGCGTTGCCGCGAGGACATCGCCAAAGGCGATATCGTGGTTGCGACCATGCTCTTCCTCGACGAGCATATCCAGGCCGTAATGCCGTCGCTGCTGGCGAGGCGCGAGCATTGCGATGCGATGATCGGCTGCCTCTCCGCCGGTGAGGTGGTCCGGCTCACGCGGCTCGGCAAGCTCACGATGTCGGGATCAAGCGGCGGCGTCCTCGCTATGCTCAAGCGTCTGCGCGGTGGCACGAAGTCAGGCGGGTCGAGTGGGCAGCGTCAGATGAAGATGCTGCGGCAGATGCCACGGCTGCTACGTTACATTCCCGGTACGGCCCAGGATCTGCGCGCTTACTTCCTCACTCTGCAATACTGGCTCGCGGGATCCGAGCAGAATTTCGCGAATCTCGTTCGCTTCTTGGTCAACCGATACGCGGATGGCGCGCGTTCCGGTCTGCGCGGCAAGTTGAAGCCGCAGGATCCTGCGATTTATCCCGAGCTCGGCCTCTACCATCATCGTCTCATCCAGCGAATTGTCACCCGTCTCGACCAGTTGCCGCGCCGGTCGAAGCCCCTTGGACGCGTCGGTGTCCTTCTGATGCGGTCCTATCTGCTTGCCGGCAACACCGCGCACTATGATTGCGTGCTGGAAGCCCTCGAAAACAAGGGGCTTTCGGTCGTGCCGGCCTTTGCAAGCGGGCTCGATGCCCGGCCGGCGATCGACCACTATTTCATGAAAGACGGTGCCGCGAGCGTGGATGCCATTGTGTCCCTGACCGGCTTCTCTCTGGTGGGCGGGCCCGCCTATAACGACGCACGCGCCGCCGAGACTGTGCTGGCAAGTCTTGACGTCCCCTACATCGTTGCGCATCCGCTCGAATTCCAGACCGTCGAGCAGTGGCAGGAGGATCCGCGGGGGCTCACGCCAGTGGAGGCGACCATGATGGTCGCGATTCCCGAGCTTGACGGTGCGACGGCACCGATGACGTTTGGCGGCCGCTCGTCGCTGGTCGATGCAGGGCGTGACATGACCGCGATGCCCGAGCGTGCCGCCATGCTGGCGGCGCGCACGGCCAAGCTTGTGGCGTTGCGAAAGTCGGCGCGTGCCGAGCGCCGCCTCGCGATTGTGCTGTTCAATTTCCCACCGAATGGCGGTAGCGCCGGGACCGCGGCGTATCTGTCGGTGTTCGAGTCGTTGCACAACACGATGACGGCGCTCAAGGCGGAGGGCTACGCCATAGAGGTGCCGTCGACCGTCGCCGATCTTCGGGCTCGCGTACTGCAGGGGAATTCCGGGCGCTTCGGGACGGATGCCAATGTCGTCGCAAGGATTCCGGTCGACAATTATGTGCGTCGCGAGCGTTGGCTCGTCGATATCGAGCAGCAATGGGGTGCGGCGCCGGGCCGGCATCAGACCGATGGAGGTCACCTTCTTGTTCTTGGCGAGCGGTTCGGCAATCTCGTCGTCGGCCTGCAGCCTGCGTTCGGCTACGAGGGCGATCCAATGCGGCTGCTGTTCGAGCGCAGCTTCGCGCCGACACACGCCTTCGCGGCGTTCTATCGCTGGATCCGGGAGGATTTCGACGCGCACGCGGTACTGCATTTCGGCACGCATGGAGCGCTGGAGTTCATGCCGGGCAAGCAGGCCGGTATGTCCGGGGCGTGTTGGCCGGATCGCTTGATCGGTGACCTGCCAAATCTCTATCTCTACGCCTGTAACAATCCGTCGGAAGGCGCGCTTGCCAAGCGGCGAGCAGCCGCCACGCTGATCAGCTATCTCACTCCGTCCATCGCCAACGCGGGCCTCTATAAGGGGCTCGCCGATCTCAAGGCGGTCCTGGACAGCTGGAGGGCAGTTGGACCCGATGCCACGGACGTGCAACGTTCCGACGCGCTCGCGCTGATCCAGGCCCAGGCCGCAGCTGTTGATCTGGCCGACGCGAAACCCGCCTGGGGGAGCGACGCAGCGTCCCGAATATCGGCCTTGAGCGACAAGGTGCTGGAACTTGAATATTCGCTGATCCCGCATGGCCTGCATGTCGTCGGCGCTCCTCCGCCGGCCGCAGAGCGGGCCGAGCTGCTCGACGCAGCCGGCGTCGTCGACGCCGACAAGAGAGCTGCACTCGATACGCTGCTGGCCGGGGATCACGAGACGCCGGCGATCATCCACGCGCTGGACGGCGGATATATCCGGCCTGCGCCCGGCGGCGATTTGTTGCGGAACGCGGAGATCTTGCCGACCGGCCGCAACGTCCATGGGTTCGATCCGTTCCGTATCCCGAGCGCCTTTGCGGTTCTTGATGGCGCCCGTCAAATTGAACGGTTGCTCGCGCGTCACGCAACTGAGGGGAATGGCTTACCTGAAACAGTCGCGCTGGTCCTCTGGGGCACTGACAATCTTAAGACGGAGGGGGGGCCGATCGCACAGGCGCTCTGGCTGTTGGGAGCCGAGCCGCGCCATGACAGCTATGGCAGACTGGCCGGCGCGCAGCTCGTGCCGCTCGAGAAACTCGGACGGCCGCGGATCGATGTCGTCATCACATTGTCAGGGATCTTCCGGGACCTGATGCCGCTGCAGACCAAGCTGCTGGCGGAGGCCGCCTTGCTTGCGGCAAGCGCGGACGAGCCCGTCGAGCATAATTTCGTCCGCAAGCATGCACTTGCCTTTCAGGCGGACCATGGCGGCGAGCTCAACCAAGCCGCGTTGCGCGTGTTTGGTAATGCCGAAGGCGCTTATGGCGCCAACGTCAACCATTTGATCGATTGCGGTGCGTGGACAGACGAGCAAGAGCTTGCCGAAGCCTACACACGCCGGAAAGGCTTTGCTTACGGTGTCGACGGTCGGCCGGTGAGGCGCGACGCGCTGTTAGGCCATGTACTGGCAGGCGTCGACGCCGCCTACCAGAACGTCGACTCCGTGGAGCTCGGCGTGACGACCGTCGATCACTATTTCGATACACTTGGTGGTATCAGCCGTGCCGTGAAGCGGGCGCGCGGGGAGGCGGCGCCGGTCTATATCGGTGACCAAACCAGGGGTGACGGCGCCGTCCGGACGCTCAGCGAACAGGTCGCGCTGGAGACGCGCACACGGACGCTCAATCCCAAATGGTATGAGGCGCTGCTGGCCCATGGCTATGAGGGCGTCCGCCAGATCGAGTCCCATGTGACCAACACGGTTGGCTGGTCGGCGACGACGGGGCAGGTCGCGCCTTGGGTCTACCAGAAGATCACGGCGACTTACATTATGGACGAGGCGATGCGCGAGCGCCTGGCCGCGTTGAACCCGGCCGCGTCGGCGAAGATCGCCAATCGCCTGATAGAGGCGCATGAACGCAATTACTGGTCGCCCGACCAGGCCATGCTCGAGGTGTTGCGCAGGGCAGGCGAGCAGTTCGAAGATCGTCTCGAAGGCGTGGGAGTTGCCGCATGAACATGTCGATCGCGCAGCCAGTCGCCAACGCACAGGTCCGTCGTCCTGACGGGGCCGGAAGCGTACAGGTGCAAATGGATCCGAACGTCGTGATCGGCAACGCAAAGGTGTTTTCGATCTACGGCAAGGGTGGCATCGGTAAGAGCACGACGTCGTCAAACCTCTCCGTCGCATTCTCCAAGCTCGGCAAGCGTGTCTTGCAGATCGGCTGCGATCCGAAGCATGACTCGACCTTTACATTGACGAAGCGTCTGGTGCCGACAGTGATCGATATCCTCGAGCAGGTAAACTTTCACGCCGAGGAGCTGCGGCCCGACGATTTCGTCTACCAGGGCTACAACGGCGTGATGTGCGTCGAGGCGGGCGGGCCGCCTGCCGGCACCGGCTGCGGCGGCTATGTCGTTGGTCAGACCGTAAAGCTCCTGAAGGAGCACCACCTGCTCGAGGATACCGATGTCGTGATCTTCGACGTGCTGGGCGACGTCGTTTGCGGCGGATTTGCCTCTCCTCTCCAGCATGCTGACCGCGCGTTGATCGTGGCTGCGAATGATTTCGACTCGATCTTCGCGATGAACCGCATCGTCGCGGCCATCCAGGCCAAGTCGCGCAATTATCCAGTGCGTCTTGGCGGCGTGATCGCCAACCGCAGCGCTGGAACCGATCAAATCGATAAATTCAATGAACGGGCAGGGCTGCAGACCGTCGCGCACTTCCCCGACCTCGATGTCATCCGCAAGAGCCGGCTGAAAAAGTCGACGCTTTTCGAGATGGAGCCGTCGCCCGAGGTGGAAGCCGTGCAGAACGAGTACCTGCGCCTTGCCGCTTCGCTGCTCGGCGGCAGTGTAGCGATGAACGCAGTACCGTTGAAAGACCGTGACATTTTCGACCTGTTGGGGTTCGACTGATGACAACAGCACAGTACCTGGAACGACGCGGCGAACTCGAGACCTATTTCGACCGTACGGCCGTCGCGGCCTGGTCACGACTGACGTCCGACGCACCGGTCGGACGGATCCGGGCGACGGTGCGCGCAGGCCGCGACGAGATGCGGCAAACGTTGCTGTCATGGCTGCCGCAGGACATGCGCGGCGCACGTCTGCTCGACGCTGGCTGCGGAACCGGCGCCTTGTCGATCGACGCCGCGCGCCGCGGTGCCGACGTCGTCGCCGTCGACATCTCTCCGACCCTGGTCGCGATCGCCGGCAAGCGAGTTCCGGTCGATATCGGCACGCGCGCGATCCAGTTCATTGCGGCCGATATGCTCGATCCGCGTTTCGGACGGTTCGATTTTGTCGTCGCGATGGATTCGATGATCCACTATCGGTCGGCGGACATCACGCGGATGGTGGCGGGCCTGGCCGCGCGGACCTCGCATGCCCTGCTGATGACGTTCGCGCCAAAGACACCTGCGCTGGCGCTCATGCATGCGGTCGGCCGCGCCTTTCCGCGCGGCAACCGCGCACCCGCGATCGAACCGGTCTCCGAGAGCAAATTGCGGGCGATGATCGTGGATCATCCCGATCTAAAGGACTGGCGGTTCGGTCGCCATCGCCGGATCGCAAGCAGCTTCTACAAATCCCACGCGCTGGAGCTGTTGGCATCATGACCAGGCGTGCCCCATCGATCGCGCAAGGCTGGATGCAGTTGGGGTCGCGCTTCCTGCCGTTCGCCGATGCGGCGACGGTCGAACTGCCGCTGTCGCGCCTGATGCGGTTGTCGCTGTTCCAGGTCTCCGTGGGGATCTCCGTCGTTCTGCTGAACGGGACGCTCAACCGTGTCATGATCGTCGAGCTCGGCGTGCCGAGCTGGCTGGTTGCATCCATGGTGGCGCTGCCGTTGGTGTTCGCGCCGCTCCGCGTGCTCATCGGCTTCCGGTCCGACAATCATCGTTCCGTACTCGGATGGCGGCGCGTGCCTTATATCTGGATGGGCACACTGTTGCAGTTCGGCGGCCTCGCGATCATGCCCTTCGCGCTTCTGGTGCTGTCGGGAGATTCGCCCGGGCAGATCATTGCCGGCCGCATCGGCGCGGCGGTGGCATTTCTGCTGGTTGGTGCGGGCTTGCATACCACGCAAACGGCCGGCTTGTCGCTGGCCACCGACATAGCGCCCGAGGCGTCGCGGCCGCGGGTCGTTGCATTTCTCTATGTCATGCTGATGCTCGGCATGATGGCGAGCGCGCTCGCATTCGGCGCGCTGCTTGCCAATTTCAGCGAGATGCGCCTGATTCAGGTGGTCCAGGGCGCCGCTTTGCTCGAGATGCTGCTCAATATCGCCGCACTATGGAAGCAGGAGGCACGAAATCCGTCCAGGACGTCGCCTAACCGGGAACGGCCACTCTTCAGTGAATCTTGGCGCAGATTCCAGCAATCCGGCGGTTCGGTGCGCGTGCTTGTCGCCGTCGGGCTCGGCACTGCAGGCTTCACGATGCAGGACATTCTGCTCGAGCCCTATGGCGCCGAGATCCTGCATCTGACGGTCGGCGAGACGACCGCACTGACCGCGCTTTTTGCGGCCGGCACGCTGGCCGGTTTCGGTGTCGCAGCAAGGTTTCTCGGCAACGGAGCGGACCCCTACCGAATTGCCGCCATGGGTCCTTTGGTCGGGCTGATCGCGTTCTCGTCGGTGATCTTCTCCGCACCGTTGGCGTCACCGCTGCTGTTCCGGATCGGGACCACGTTAATCGGGGTTGGTGGAGGGCTGTTCGCTGTCGGCACGCTGACGGCCGCAATGGCGTTGGCGGGAGACGGCGAGAGCGGGCTTGCGCTTGGCACATGGGGTGCGGTGCAGGCCACCGCGGCCGGAGGGGCGATCGCGGTCGGTGGCGCGATCCGAGATCTGATGTCGGGGCTCGCGAGCCAAGGGCATCTTGGTGTGGCGCTTGCCAGTCCTGCCACCGGATACAGCATCGTCTACCACATCGAGCTCGGATTGCTGTTTGCGACGCTCGCCGTGATCGGCCCGCTTGTTCGATCCAGGCATCCGGTGCCAACACAGAAACCCAAATTTGGGATCGCGGAATTTCCGGGTTAGTCGAATCGGGAGGACGTCATGCACACTGATCTCACGGGCTACATCGATGTCGCGCAAGTCGTCTTGTATGCGTTCTGGACATTCTTCGCTTGCCTCATCTTCTATCTGCGGCGCGAAGATAAGCGGGAAGGGTATCCGCTACAATTTGAAGGACCCGGCCGTCGCAGTGGCGTCGGCTTCCCGTCATTCCCCGGTCTGAAGAAATATCAGCTGCGTAACGGGCACGTCGCGACCTTGCCGAATTGGAAGAACGATCGGCGCGATGCGGCCGTCACGCCGTTGACGCCTTGGCCGGGCTCGCCCTACGTCCCGACCGGAGATCCAATGCTCGATGGCGTCGGTCCTGCCTCCTATGCGGATCGCGAAGACGTTCCCGAATTGTCAATGGACGATGTTCCCGCGATCGTGCCGCTTCGGGTCGACACCACCATCTCGATCGAAACGCGCGATCCGGATCCGCGCGGCATGCCGGTTATCGGCGCCGACGGAGAGATCGGTGGCACTGTTCACGAAGTCTGGGTCGACCGTGCCGAGATGCTGATCCGCTACCTCGAGGTCGAGGTGGCCGATGCTGAGGGCCGCCATGTGTTGCTGCCGATGACCATGGCGCGCATCGACAAGCGTCGCGGCCGCGTGCTGGTGCGATCGATCCTTGGACGCCAGTTCGCCGATGCGCCGGTACTGGCGAGCCCGGACCATGTCACCAAGCGGGAGGAAGACAGAATCGCCGGCTATTTCGGTGGTGGCAATCTGTACGCCACTGCAGCACGCCAGGAGCCCCTGCTATGAGAGGAGCGACTGCCAAATTCGAGCCTTTGGCGTTGCCCAAGGGTGAGCGCCTGCTCTGGCAAGGTAGGCCGGACGCATGGGCGCTGGCGATCAGGGTGTTCCACATCCGCTTGGTGGCCGCCTATTTCGCGTTACTTTTCGTCGTTCGCATCGCCATGCGCCTGTCCGCACAAGAGCCGTGGGGCGCGACGATGGCCGGCGCGGCGCGGCTCGCCATCCCCTTCGCGATCGCGATGGTGTTGCTAGGCGGCTTGGCATGGCTGTACGGCCGGACGACCCGTTACAGCATTACCAGTCGCCGCGTGCTGCTGCAGTTCGGCGCCGTCCTGCCCATGACGCTGAACGTGCCGTTCGGGGAGGTCGCGAGCGCCGCGGTCAAGACTTACGGCGATGACACCGGCGATCTCCCGCTGGCGGTGACGAGCAAGCAGCGGCTCGCCTTTCTCTTGCTGTGGCCGCATGTTCGGCCATGGCACCTGACGAGGGTCGAGCCGATGCTTCGCTGCGTGCCCGCCGCGACCAAGGTCGCCGAAATCCTCGGCGCGGCACTAGCGCAGGCCTCTTCGGCCACCCCAGAGCCAGCCGACTGCATGATGCCCTTGCCGCGTCCGGCCCAGCCGGTCGTTGCGACCGCAGCCTAGGAGAGAAAGTCATGAACCACGCCGTCGCCGACCGAACTGTTCCGAAACGGGCGTTGTTGGGCGCGGCGGTACTGGTCGCGTTCTCGATTGTGACGGCAGGTGTCGGCCGGCTGACCGGCCTCGGCGCGCTGCATTCCGAACATGGCATGCCCGTCCGGTCTGTTTCCCTTCGGTTCGAGGATCGTGTCGACGGCGGCATTTCGGTGATCGCCCCGAACTCCGGCACTGTCATCGGCGTGGTGCCGGTCGGGACCGACGGGTTCGTCCGCACGGCGCTGCGCAGCCTCGCCTTCGATCGTCGGCGTCATGGCGTCGGGGACGAACCAGCCTTCCTGATCAACAGATGGCCGGACGGTGCAACGACACTCGAAGACCCCGCCACCGGCCGGCGCGTTGCTCTGGGCGCATTCGGCGACGCCAACTTGAAGGCTTTTACCAACCTGATGGCGATGGGAGAGGGAAAGTCATGAACGCGTTTTGGAACCCAGAACCGCGCCGCTTCGACGTCGGTTGCACGATCGAGATCGGACAGACGGCCGAGAGCCTGCACGCCCATGTCAATCTCGATGGCCACGTCGAGATCCGCCCCGGCGACGAGGTCACCATCCACGGCGCGCCGGTCACGATCAATTTTGGCGACTGCATCAACATGCGCCGGACCGCTACAATCGTCAGGGCTGGGATCCTTAAACGCATGGTGGCGCACATCGCCGGATATCTCGAACTGACCGAACTCTACGACGTCAGCTTCTCGGACGGGAGAGCATCATGATAGCAATCGAAGGTGGAGCCCGAACATCGTCCAGCACAGACATGGCGCGAGAGGACACGATCCTCAGCCCACGCTTCTACACCACCGACTTCGAAGCCATGAATCGGCTCAATGTCGATCTCGTGCGCGCCGAGTGGAACGCTGTCATCGCCGATCTGCGTGCCGACCACAATCGCAAGCATTTCGTCAAGACCGACGAGTTCGAGCGCGATCTCGACGAACTGCCGCTGGAACTGCGCAAGGAATTCAAGGATTTTCTGGTCAGCTCGCTGACCGCCGAATTCTCCGGTTGTGTGCTCTATGCCGAAATCAAGAAGCGGATCAGCAATCCCGACATCCGCGAGCTTTTCACCTATATGAGCCGCGATGAGGCCCGGCATGCCGGCTTCATCAACGAGATACTCAAGGATCACGGCATCGGCGTCGATCTGAGCTTCCTCACCAAAGCGAAGAAATACACCTACTTCAAACCAAAATTCATCTTTTATGCGACATACCTTTCCGAGAAAATCGGCTATGCGCGCTACATCACCATCTACCGCCAGATGGAACGCAATCCCGACCGGCAATTCCATCCGATTTTCCGATGGTTCGAACGCTGGTGCAACGACGAGTTCCGGCATGGCGAAGCATTCGCGCTGTTGATGCGAGCCGATCCGCGACTACTGCGCGGCCACAACAAGCTCTGGATCAAGTTCTTCCTGCTTGCGGTGTTCGCCACCATGTACGTCCGCGACCACATGCGGCCGGCATTTCACCACGCGCTGGGGATGAAGCCGACCGACTACGACATGAGGGTGTTCCGCGTCACGTCGGAGATCTCGCGCCAGGTGTTTCCAGTGATGCTTGATCTCGACGATCCGCGTTTCCTGGGTGGTTTGGAGCGTCTTCGCCGGATTGCGGAATCGATTGCCGACGCCAAGTCGAGAGGTGGATTAGCGGCGCGCTTGAAACGTGTCGGCCTGCCGCTGTTTGCTGCGGCGGCTTTCGGCCGGCTGTTCCTGCTGCCTGCCAAGAAGAACGAGCTGCCCGCAGAAATCAGGCTTCAACCCGCGTGGTGAGGAGCTTCCGGCCATGGGTGTCCTTGCAATCTCGGTCCTCTATGTGTTGTTCGTCTGGTGGTTCAGCACGGGTACCGTACTGCTCCTTGTCGGCTTGTCGTCGCGGTATGGCCGCGTACTGAAGGCCGGCACTGCTGTCCTGTTCGCTGCGTCGCTCGTCGGCGTCGCAGCCAGCAGCCAGGATACCAGCGCGGCCGGGGCCTACTGCGCCTTCACCTGCGCGATTCTTCTGTGGGGCGCCGTTGAGATGTCACTACTGGCTGGTTGGATTACGGGGCCGCGGGCCGAACCATGTCCGCCCGGTTGCGGCGCGCTCGATCGGATTTGGTTTGCGATCCAGGCGATCGCCTATCATGAGCTCGCGCTGATCGTCACCGCCGGCCTCGCATTTGCGGTAACTGTCAACAGCCCGAACCAGCTTGGCTGGTGGACGTTTGCCGCTTTGCTTCTGCTACGCCAGAGCGCCAAGATTAATCTGTTCCTCGGCGTGCGCATACTCAACGATGAACTGCTGCCAGCTCAGGTCGGATTCCTCAAGAGCTACTTCGCGCGCAAGCCGATGAATGCACTGTTCCCGGGTTCGGTGACGCTCGCGACCGCCGCGATGGCATTGCTGGTGCTGGCCGCGATCAATGCGGAGACCGAATTCGATGCGCTTTCCTCCGCCCTTTTGGCGACCCTCATTGCGCTGGGGGCGCTTGAACACTGGTTCATGATGTTGCCCGTACCCGTCGTTGATCTCTGGCGCTGGTCTGTCCGTACCACGCGAGGCAATGCGGATCCGACTGCGACCGAGCCGTCGCCGCGGCCGGTGCTGTCAGTCATTCCGGGCGGAGCAAGCGCGGAGAGACCCGCACAGGCCAAGAGCGCAGCCGTTGCTGCACGACAGCGGCTCGAAGACCGCTTTCGCCAGGCCTATCGCGAGAGCCAGGTCGCCGAAAAAGCCGAGCAGCGCCTGCCGGAACCGGCCATCGCTCAGGCGACCGCCTCGAACGACTTCAACCGAACAGCAGATGGGAGAGCGCCATGAACTACGAGGACTATTTCCGCCGCCAACTGGACGGTCTTCGCCGGGAGGGACGCTATCGGGTATTCGCCGATCTCGAGCGCAAGGTCGGCGCTTTTCCCAAGGCCGTGCACTACAGCCCGGCGGGTCAGCGAGAGGTCTCCGTATGGTGTTCGAACGACTATCTCGGTATGGGGCAGCATCCGAAGGTCCTGGCCGCCATGCATGAGGCGCTGGACCGTGCCGGCGCCGGCGCCGGCGGCACGCGCAACATCGCAGGCACCAATCATTATCACGTGCTGCTGGAGCAGGAGCTCGCGGACCTCCACAACAAGGAGGCAGCGCTGCTGTTCAACTCCGGTTACGTCTCTAACTGGACCACGCTCAGCACGCTGGCTTCGCGTATGCCCGGCTGCGTGATCCTGTCGGACGAGCTCAACCACGCCTCGATGATTGAAGGCATGAAGCACAGCCGCTGCGAGACGCGTGTGTTCCGGCACAACGACGTCGCCGACCTCAGGCAAAAGCTGTCGGACTTGGAACTCCACGCGCCTAAATTGATCGCCTTCGAATCCGTCTATTCAATGGATGGCGACATCGCGCCGATCGCCGACATCTGCGACGTGGCCGACGAGCATCATGCGATGACCTATCTCGACGAGGTGCATGCCGTCGGCCTCTATGGGCCGCGCGGTGGCGGAATTTCAGACCAGGAGGGGCTGAGCGGTCGGCTTACCGTGATCGAGGGAACGCTCGCGAAGGCGTTCGGCGTGATCGGGGGATACATCACTGGCTCGGGCACGATCTGCGACTTCGTGCGCAGCTTCGCGTCGGGTTTCATCTTCTCGAGCGCGCTGCCGCCGGCGATCGCTGCCGGCGCGTTGACCAGCATCCGTCACCTGAAGTCGAGCTCCTATGAGCGCGAGCGTCACCAGGACCGTGTCGCCACGTTGCGCCGGCGGCTGAACGAGGCGGGTGTCAGCCATCTGGACAATCCCAGCCATATCGTTCCGGTGATGGTGCGCGATCCCGTCCTTTGCAAGCAGATCAGCGACGTACTGCTGGATCGCTACGGCATTTACGTTCAGCCAATTAACTACCCGACGGTCGCGCGGGGAAGCGAGCGGCTGCGCATCACGCCGTCGCCGCATCACTCCGACGAGGATATCGAGGCGCTGGTCGGGGCCTTGTCAGAAATCTGGGCGAAGATGGGTCTGGCGCAGGCGGCTTGACGGCCATGAACATCCACGCAGCGAACGCGCACGAGTTGCATCGAAGCGAGGCGCGATGCTGGTTCGAGTCGCTGCGTGATCGCCTTTGTGCGGAAGTGGAATTGCTGGAGCGAGAAGCGCCGGCAACGTTGTTCGGTCAGCAGCAGTCGGCGCGTTTCGTTCACAAGCCATGGGTGCGAACGGCCGGAGAGGGAGGCGGCGTCGGAGGTTTCCTCGTCGAGGGCCGCCTGTTCGAGAAAGCGGGCATTCATGTGTCCTCCGGGCGGGGACGTCTGACGCCGGAGTTAACGAGCACGATGCCGGGCGACGGCAAGCAATTGGAGTACGTCTCGGCCAGCATCAGCCTGATCATTCATCCGCGCAGCCCGCGTGTTCCGACGGTTCACATGAACACCCGGTTTCTGGCGACCTCACGAGGCTGGTTTGGGGGCGGAGCCGATCTCACACCGATGCTGACCTGCCAGCGCGACCAGGCTGCGCCTGACGCGATCGAGTTTCACGCCCGTATGCGGCAGGCATGCGAGGCGCATGGGTCCAAGCATTACCCCAAGTTCAAGGCTTGGGCCGACGAGTACTTCTTTCTGCCGCACAGGGGACAAGCGCGCGGTGTTGGCGGACTCTTCTACGATCATCTCGATAGCGGCGACTTCGAGCGCGATTTTGCGCTGACGCGTGAAGTCGGGCTGGCGTTGCTGGATGTCTATCCGAAGATCGTTCGTCGGCGCATGGTCGAGCCCTGGGACGACGAGGATCGCCGCCAGCAACTGGCTTTCCGCAGCCTCTATGCCGAGTTCAATCTGCTCTATGACCGCGGTACGACGTTCGGTCTGAAAACCGGCGGGAATGTTGAGACCATTCTGAGTTCGATGCCGCCCTTGGGGAGCTGGCGGCAGGAGGTTCTTGAGTCCTCGAAGATCTGGCAACAAAGGAGGTCGAACATGAAGCAGCAGATCGTGATGGACCATGCCGGCGACACCCGGCATTGTTTCGAACCGAACGATGCTGAAGCCCTCATGCGCGCCGAGCGGCGGTTCCGTGAACTGACGTCGATGGGATACACGGCGGCTGTTCGGGAGGCATCCGGCGAGGCCCGAGTCGTGCGGAACTTCGATGCGACTGCAGAACAGACCGTGTTCTACCCCCGTCTTGTGGGTGGATAAGGTCGATGCCAACTCGCCTGGTGTCGTGTGTCACGAGCACATTGGCCACAATACGCGGATGGGTTTTCAGGGTACGCATAAAGGCGCGACGGGCCCGCGGCGCGCGGCCTGAAACGCGAGGCCTGAGGCTGCTGCGGGCGTGGCTGTCGGCAGAACAGCGTTCGCAGTTCGACAGCGACAGGTGTTTCGAGGTCACCGGATGCGATACCGGCAGGCGATATCGCATCCACTATGGTGTCGCGACGAATGTCCATCAACTCGACGCCAATGGCGTCCCAATCCTTGGCTGGTGTTTCGCCCCGCAAGGCCATCTTGTTCCCGCTGACGTGATGCTTGCACAGAAGATCGCCCTGGAAAACGACGAGCGCGAAGCGCTGGCTATCGCGAACAGTGCGCCGGTGAGAAGGTGAGTGGTGGCTTCGCGAACGTCTAACTGTGAACCGTAGGCTTGAGCTGAAGCAAGTTGTCGATCGCGCGCCGGGCGCCCTGGATTGCGCCGGCCCTGGTTGGAGACGTATCACTATGCTCGCTGCCGAGAAATTCAAAGTGCCACCGCCAGCCCCGCGGCACGATTGCCTGGACCAGAGAAAGCTCCACGCCTTTGTAATCCATGACATCACGACTGGGCATCGGTCATCGCTTCCCGGATCGCGGATGCTCCCTTGCGACAAGTCGATAGCATCATTGAGATCAAAGCGCGACACAGCGGGTCACGGTCTGTCTGATCCGTATGACGAGAACTATGTAAATCGCATGTTACATCGAATGACTGGAGCGTTATGCGACGGTTGATGAAATTTCTGCACACGATGGGAGCGATCGGTCTGATTGGGTCGATGGCATGTCTTGTCGTGCTGATTGCATTCACATCAGAGGCGCCCTCGATCAACAATCAGGCCCTTCTGCGCGTCGCCATGGGCGGCATCACGACCTGGATCTTTTTGCCGTCGCTCGGTCTCACGCTGGTTGCCGGCCTGCTCGCCATTGCCGTCAATCGAGCGTTTCACAGTGCCGGCTGGGCCTGGGCGAAGCTGGCGACCGGCATCCTGACGTTCGAGTGGGGGTTCACGGCTGTTCTGGGACCAATGCAGGAGCAGGCGGAACTCGGCGCGCGCTTGCTTGCTGGCCAGGTCGACGCGGTATCGCTTGCTGAGCCGCTCGGCGCCGACAGAAACTCACTGTTCGTTCTGATTGCTGTGGCAACGGTCAATGTCGTGCTGGGCGTCTGGAGGCCGCGGTTCACGAATTTGCCGGACTGACAGTACGCCATTGGCCGTCGGCCGAGACGGACGGACGCTCGAAGTGGTCGGCATTCGCCCTTAGGAACCACACAAAAGCCCGACGATTGCTCTCCAGCACGATCTATTTTGGAGAGAAGCGATGGCCGGTGACGCTCCTATCACTTGGTTGATGTTTTTTACGCTTGGCGCAGGTGTGGTTGTCGCAGCAGGATTGTTCATTGCATTCCTGCGATCGCGGCATAACCGAGAAATCGTCGCCGGTGCTCTGGGAGGCGATGGCCGGTCGAAAGGAGTGGAACCGTCCGGTGCAGGCGTGGAGTTAGGCGGATTGTCTGTGATAGCCCTGTTCGCAATGATAATGTTAGCCGTTGGCTATCGCACTCAATCCGGCACGAGAGCCGCGGAAGCGGTGACACGTCCCAATAATGAGTTGGCAGCCGAGCGAAACAAGCCTGATGCTCCGAAGCCGTATCAACCGGCCAATCCGGCTCCCGATCCGCGCACCTCGCCGACCAGTTCGACCACCGGTCAAGGGCCGAATAGCGGAGGAAGACCCGAAGGACAGCCGAAGCAATAGGGCGACACTAAGATAAGAGCCTGCGCCGATGTCTTCTGAACGCAAGCTCGTCGGAGAAGCGTCGAAGGCGAGGCGTCAGGCTTGCTCCTGGTCGTGCGCAGGCGCCTGATCTTTGCGGTCTTGATGTTCAGCGCTGCTGTCCTCTCCTAGCGACGGCGCCTCGTGATGTACAACTTCGTCTTGTTGGCGAGGTTCAGATGGCGACAGCGACGAATTGTCCTCAACGTCCGTTGTAGCGATGGGGGACGTCCGTGCACCAGTCGCCTGTTGTTTGATCCCTTCAAGCTGATTGGCGAGGAACTGATAAGCGACAAAGGGACCGAGTACGAGCGCAGCGAGCGCAACGATCAGCGCGAGACCCGGTGAGACGCTTGGCGTATTTTGCCGATCTTCGTCCAAGCGCTTTTTCAACTCATCGAGGTCCTTTTGCAATGCGTCAATGCGTTGCCCCGCTCCATCTAGTCGGCTCGACGGGCCCTTGAGCGCGTCGTCCACTTGAGCAACCAGCTTTGTTTGAGAAGCCGCTACTTCCCCTCGCAGTCCTTGTATCGCCTTGTCGTTGGTCTCCTTGCTCTCCGCGCGGAGTTTTGCCTGCTCTGAACGAAGTTCATTGATTTGCGCCTGCGCGGCTTGCACAGCCTGGTCGTTGCTTGACTTTGCATCTTGTAGCTGTCTGAGCAAATCGGATTTGAGCGCTGCTAATCTTTCGCTGTTTGCCTTTGTATCCTCGGATAGCTGCTCCAAATCGGCTTTTTCGGCCTGGGCGCTGTTGACCGACTGCTGTTCGGGCCGGGCTGCATCGCCTGGAGTTTTTGGGGGCTCACTGCGGAGCTCAGTCGGCTCGGCCGGCGCAACGTCCGGCTGCGAAACGACGGTATAGGAAAAAAGGGCTAAAATGCCGAGAATGAGGAAAGCTAATGCAATTTTTGACACAGCGAACTCCCTCCGGTCAGGCAAGGATTACGTTCGTTCAGTCACGTTAAGTGTCACGGGCTTGTAAGGTGATCTTTACATCAAGTTTGCTTTACGTCAAATCAGGAAGCGCGAGTATGGTGGGAGTGTCTGCGTTTGCTGTGCTCGATTAGTCAAAATGCGTTCCATGCTTGTCGCAGGCCGCCGCCCCTCAGTCTTTGAACAATTGTTCACTTTGTAACTTGCGTACCTGTCGATGCAGGGGTCGCCTCCAATGGATGCGATCGGAAGGATCGAAGAGGTCGAAAAGCTGGTCATCAAGCCATGCCGTTGCGGCTTACAGCTGGAATTGGTGCGGACAGTCATGTCGTCAAACTCGAGGACGGCTCGCGTTCTCAAATCTTCCCGGGCGACGTCGACAGCACCCTCGACTGGCTGCCGGAGACCGATCTCACGCTTGCGCCCGCGGGCGACGGGAGATTAAGGAAAATCTGCTTTCAGGCAATTTGAAGCTGTGGCGTTCTGCATGTTGTGAAACCACCTCGCGCGCTATCGGTGGGTAAAGATCGATTGTAGGGCGGCGAGCGTCGCAGGCGCGAATGAGCTAGTTCGCAAAAGGGCTGGCCGGGGGCTACTAAGCATGTCGCCGCCTGACCCCCATGGGCTCATCCAGCGAGAAAGCCGCCATCCACAACAACGACGGTGCCGGTCGCGTATCGTGAAGCAGGCATGCAGAGGAAAGCAACTGCGCCGGCAATGTCCTCCGGTTGTCCCCAGCGCTTGAACGCGGTGCGGTCTGCAATGCGCTGATAATGCGCAAGGTCGGTGCGGCCGGCTGCGTTGATCGCGGTTTCGATATAGCCTGGTGCGACTGCATTGACACGGATGTCTTCCTCAGCCCACTTCAAGGCCAGTGCCTTGGTCAGCATCACGACGCCGCCCTTGCTGGCGCAATAGGCGGGGATGCGTGGCAGCGCCAACGTTGCGTTCATCGAGGCAATGTTGACGATCGAGCCTTTCGTCTCTGCGAGCCGCGATCGGAACGCCATGCAGGTGCGGAACGTGCCGGTGAGATTGACGTCGACAACCTTCATGAAGGTTTCGATCTCGAACTCCTTGTCGCGCGCCAGAATTCCGGCGCAGTTGACTAGCGCGTCGACGCGCTGGTGATTCTGGGCAAACGACGTGACGGCCGCGTCATCGGTCACATCAAGCGTCGCGAGCGCAAGGCCCGCGCGCGGCTTGAGCAGGGTCCGCGCGAGATCTGTCTCGTTCGCTCCGGTTGCGGTCACTGTCGCGCCGAGGTCGCAAAATTGATTGCTGATCGCAGCGCCGATATCGCCGGCGCCGCCGATCACGACGGCATGAAAGCCGGGCGCGAGGGAGAAATTTGAACTCATCTTGAGGGTCTCACTTGAGGGAATTCGGAGGCGGAGCCGTCGATTCACGAACCACCAGCGAGAAATCGATCTCGCGGTGCATGATGGTCTGCTCGCCGGCGAGGCTCCGCACCAGGTATTCGCCGGCGCGCTGCCAGGTCTCTCCGGTTGGAACGTGGATTGTGGTGAGGCTCGGCCGCAAATGGCGGCTCCAGTCGAGGTCGTCGAAGCCGATCACTGACAGATCGCGCGGCACGGAGAAGCCGTCGCGCTCGGCCTCGAGCAGAACGCCATAGGCGATGACGTCGTTGCCGCACACCACGGCCGTCGGGCGGTCCTTGAGGCTGAGGAGATAGCGCGCCGCCTCGCGCGCATCGTCCAGCGTATAGGGCACCTCGACATGCCATTGCGCGGGAAGCTCGATGCCATTCTCGGTCAGCGCGCGGCGAAAGCCGGCGACGCGGGCGCTGGCGCGATCGTTGTTGCGCTGGAGTGCCGAGACGATCCCGATGCGGCGATGGCCGAGCTCGATCACATGCGCGGCAGCACGATGGGCAGCGGCTTCGTTGTCGGTGCCGACACAGGGGTAGGGCCGGTCAGGCTGATAGATGCCGACATTGATGAACGGAACCGCATTGTCCGCGAGCAGCTTTCGCAAGCCGTCGTGATGGCAGTCGCCGCGCAGCACGAGGCCGTCGACGCCACGGCTGATCAGATTGCGCGCCTGCTGTAGTTCGACATCGAGATCGTAGCCGCTCGTGGTGAGGAACAGCATGTATCCGACCGAGGAGAGATATTGCTGTAGCGAGGCGATGCCGCGCGCGAACATCGTGTTGTCGATCGTCGGCACGATCGCGCCGAGCGTGCGCGAGCGGCGTGACGAGAGAATGCGCGCCGGCGCGTGCGGGATGTAGCCGAGGGCGTCGATGGCCTGCTCGATGCGCGCGCGCAAGGAAGGGCTCACCGCACCTGGATTGTTGAGCGCGCGTGAGACCGAGGCCGTCGAGACGCCGGCGCGGGCCGCCACAGCGCGGATACCCTGTTTCACGGATTTGGCGTTGGTCAGTCTCATGAATGTAACGTTACATTGTGCGGTGCGAACCAACCAGTAGCGGTATTATCGAGAATTTGCCGCAGATTGCATGGCTTGTCCATTGCTTGACACAGCCGATGCGAAGTCTATTTTGTAACCGTTTTCAGATGACACTCAGACGTTTCAAAATGGTCCGCCAGCTGAAGGCGGCCAGCCGGGAGGAGAGTTCGATGAAGGCCAGGATGCTCGCGACACATGTCGCGTTGCCCGTTCTCATAATGGCCGTCAGTGCGCAGGCACACGCGGCCGATTTCGACTGGATGAAGTTCAAGGGAAAGACCGTTACCTTTCTCGCCAACAACAATCCGGTCTCGCAGGCGCTGCTGACCTACAAGGCGGATTTCGAGAAGCTGACCGGTATGACCCTGAAAGTCGACGGCTATCAGGAGCAGCAGATGCGCCAGCGTCTGGTCACGGTCATGAATGCGAACAGCGACGAGGTCGACGTGTTCATGACGTTGCCCTCGCGCGAGGGTGAGCAGTTTGCTGCTGCCGGCTGGTACGGCGATCTCACGGCGATGGCCAAGAACATGGTGGCCAAGGACTATGACCCGGACGGACTGAGCCAGGCCCTGCTGAAGGCGGCGACCTTTGGCGGCAAACTGACAAGCATGCCGATGAACATCGAAGGTCCGATCTTCTATTACCGCACCGACATCTTCAAGAAGTGTGGCCTCGAGGCGCCGAAGACGATCAAGGACGTCGAGGCTGCCGCCGAGAAGATCAAGGCTTGCGACAGTGCGGTAACGCCGTTCGTCTCGCGCGGCCTCAAGCCCGCGGTCGCCTATACCTTCAGCAACATGCTGCACAATATCGGCGGCAGCTACATCGCGAATGGCAAGTCGAACCTCTGCTCGGCCAAGGGCAAGGAGGCGCTCGATACCTATAGCCGGCTGTTGCGCGATTTCGGCCCGCCCGGCGTCGTCAACTACAGCTTCCAGCAGATTTCAGCGCTGTATCGCAGCGGCCGCGCCGCGATGGCGTTCGAATCGTCGAATGAACTGCGCACGGTGATGGAGGGCGGAGCGCGCCTGAAGGATACCGGCCTGCTGCCGTTCCCGGCGGGCGATGCCGGCCAGGTGCCGACCACGATCGGCTGGGGCATGGCGGTGTCCTCGCACAGCAAGCAGCCGGATGCGGCCTGGTACTTCGTGCAGTGGGCGACCAGCCCCGAGGTGCAGAAGAAGATGGCGCTACAGGGTATCGCCCCGCCGCGTCCGTCCGTTGCCAAGGATCCTGAGTATCGCAAGTGGATTGACGAGGAGCCGGTCCGCAAGGAATGGCAGGCCGCGCTTGACGTGCTCGCCACCAAGGGTTCCTCCGAGGTCGGCTATCCCATCGTCGCCAATCCGGAATCGCGCGAGTTCATCGGCCAGGCTGTGCAGGACCTGATCCTGAAGCAGAAGCCGATCGACCAGGCCTGCGCCGATGCCGACAAGGCGCTCGACGCGCTGATCGCCCAGAAGTAACGGCTCCATGCCGGCGGGCCTGCTGCCTGCCGGCATCCCCACTCGCGAGGAACGGTCGGATGTCTGATACGGCTGCGACGCTCACGCAGGACCGGCAGAAGCTGGAGATGGCGGCGCTCTCGGCGCCGGCGGTGATTTTCACGGTCGGGATGATCGCGTTTCCGGTCGTCTATACGATCTGGCTCGGCTTCCAGACGTTTTCCTCCACAGGTAAGCAGTCCTTCGCGGGGCTCGCCAATTATTTGAAGCTGATCTCCGACGTCGAATTCTGGCATGGGCTGTGGATCACCATTGCGCTGTTCGTGCTGTCGCTAGTGCTACAGCTCGTGTTCGGCGTCTGGCTCGCGCTGGTTCTGTTCAACGCCAAGCGCTTGCCGGGTATCGTCCGCTCGCTGTTCATCTCGCCCTTCATGATGCCGCCTGTCGTGGCCGGCATGATGTGGCTGGTGATCCTCGATCCGTCGCTGGGTGCTGCCAACTACATCCTGCAGTCGCTCGGCCTGCCGCCGTCGGACTGGCTGGCCTCGCCGACCTGGGTCATTCCGACCGTGGCGTTGATCGATAGCTGGCAGTGGACGCCCTACGTCGCCTTAATCGTGCTAGGGGGATTGCAATCGCTGCCGCCGAGCGTCTACGAGGCCGCGCAGATCGACGGCGCGTCTCCGTTCAAGACATTCCAGCGTATCACGTTACCATTGCTCCTGCCGACCATCGTCACCGCGGCGATCCTGCGCAGCGTCGATCTCCTGCGCTTCTTCGACATCATCTACATCACCACCCAGGGCGGCCCGGGCAACGCCTCGAACACGCTCAACATCTACGGCTTCAGGGTCGGCTTCGAATTCTTCAACATTGGCTATGCCAGCGCGCTGATGCTGACGCTGACGGCGATCGTGTTCGGCGCCGTGCTTGCCTTCAACCGCCTCCGCGGCGCAGTGGCGTGGTGATATCATGAACGATGCCGCCAACACCGACCGCTGGATCCGCTGGCTCAACACGCTGCAGCTGGTGCTTGCCGGCGTGGTCATCATGGCGCCGACGGTATGGATGGTGCTGTCCTCGTTCAAGCCGTCCTTCGAGGTCACCGCCTATCCGCCGACGATGATCTTCTCGCCGACGCTCGAGAACTATGTCGCGCTGACCAAGACTACGCCGTTCCTGAGCTACGCGCTCAACAGCCTCATCGTTACCGTCGGCTCGACCGCACTCGGTCTGCTGTTTGGAATTCCCGCCGCTTTCGCCGTCTCCTGGACGCGGATTTCGTGGCCGGCGATCCTGACACTCGCGGCGCGCATGGCGCCCGGCACGCTGTTCCTGCTGCCGTGGTACGTCATGTTCCGGCAAATCGGCATGATCGGTTCCTACACCGCCCTGATCCTCAGCCACGCCGTGATCACGCTACCGATCGTGATCTGGGTTTTGCTCCCGTCCTTCGACGGCATCCCCCGCAGCGTTTTCGAGGCCGCGCAGGTCGACGGATGCAGCGTCACGCGCATCCTCTGGCGCATTGCGCTGCCGTTGGTGGCGTCCGGTGTCGCGGTCTCGGCGATCCTCGCCTTCGTCTTCTCGTGGAACTACTTCCTGTTTGCGCTGGTGCTCTCCAACGGCGACACCAAGACGCTGATCGCGGCGGCCTTCAACTTCATCGGCGAAGGCTCGACGCAATGGGGCGCTCTCATGGCCGCGGCGACGCTGATCGCGTTGCCGCCGCTGGTGCTGGCCGCCCTGGTTCAGCGCTGGCTGGTGTCCGGACTGACGCTCGGCGCGGTGAAAGGCTAGGTATCCGATGAGTGAATCCACCCGTTCGAATTCGATCATGCAGGCCGCTGTCTTTCACGGCAATGACCGTATCACCATCGAGCGCGTCGCGATGCCCGACGTCGCCATTGGCGAGGTCTTGGTCCGCGTCTCCCGCACTGCGCTGTGCGGCTCGGACTTCAAGCTCTGGCACAAGGGCGCCGAGTTCACCGCGGGTCACGAGATCTTTGGCGTCGTCGAACAGTCCGGTCATCGGCTGCACGGACGCCGCTGCGCCGTGTATATTCCCTTGCACTGCGGTCACTGCGCCGCCTGCAGGCGCGGCGACACCCAGATGTGCCTGGAAGTCTCCTGCCTGATCGGCTGGAACAGGCCGGGCGGCTATGCCGAATATGTACCGGTACCGGAAAACTGCCTGCTGCCGGTGCCCGATGACATCGAGGATAGCCTCGCACCGCTTCTGCTCGATACCATCGGGACGTCAGGCCATGCCGTGCGCTTCGTTAGCCGCGTGGTGCCGGCGAACGAGGCCGGATCTGTTCTTGTCATGGGCGCGGGACCTGTCGGTCTCGGCGTCGTGCTGGCGCTCCGCGCGCTCGGCTATGACGACATCTACGTCGCCGATCCCAACGCGGGGCGCCTCAAGATCGCGCAATCGTTCGGCGCGAAGGCACACCCCGTCGGCAATACCTCAAAGCGCTTCGCTCTCATCATGGAATGCTCCGGCGCACATGCGGCGCGCAACCTCGGCATCGAGCTGGTCCTGCCGCGCGGCGCGCTGGTGCTGGTCGGCGAGAACGCCGCGCCCTGGACCATCGAAGAAGGCAAGGTCTTCCGCCGCAAGGATTTCTACATGATCCGGACCTTCTATTTTCCGGTCTCAGATTTCGAACCGAATGTCGAGCTTCTGCGCAGGTACAAGGATGAGTACCGCCTTCTGGTCGACGACGAGTTCGGCCTCTCGGCTCTGCCGGAAAATTTTGCCCGCTTCGCCAAGGGCGAATTGATCAAGCCTGTGCTGGCGCTGGACTGAGCGATCATGGCCTCGATCTCGATCCGCAACCTCACTAAACGCTACGGCAATTTTACCGTGATCCCTGATCTCAATTTGGAGATCGCTGACCACGAGTTCGTCGTGTTCGTCGGCCCGTCCGGCTGCGGCAAGTCGACCTTGCTGCGGATCATCGCGGGCCTCGAGCCGATTTCTTCGGGCGATCTCTATATCGGCGACAAGCGCGTCAACGGCGTGCAGGCCGCGCGGCGCGACATCGCGATGGTGTTCCAGGATTACGCGCTCTATCCGCACATGCGCGTCTACGATAACATGTCGTTTGCGCTGGAGTTGCGAGGCACGCCCAAGGCAGAGATCGACGCGCGAGTGAAGCGCGCTGCGGCACTGCTGCACATCGAGCCTTACCTGGACCGTAAACCAAAGGAGCTGTCCGGCGGCCAGCGCCAGCGTGTCGCAATGGGACGCGCGATTGTGCGCAATCCCAAGGCGTTTCTGTTCGACGAGCCGCTGTCCAATCTCGACGCCAAATTGCGCGGGCAGGTCCGCGCCGAGATCAAGGCGCTGTCGCAGGAGCTGAAGACCACCATGGTCTTTGTCACCCACGACCAGATTGAGGCCATGACCATGGCCGACCGGATCGTCGTGCTCCAGAGCGGCACCATCCAGCAATATGACACGCCGGAAACGGTCTACGAACGGCCCGCCAACCAGTTCGTCGCGGGCTTCATCGGCTCGCCCGCGATGAACTTCTTTCCGGTCGAATGGCACGAGGAGCGCGCGGTCCTTTCGCAAGGTGGAACGGTGGTGCCGCTGGACGGTGAGACCACAGGCCGCCTGAGCAAGGCCGGCAACGCCGTGCTGGGCATTCGCCCCGAACATTTTGCCGTCGCGACCGATGCCGCCGATGGCATCGCCATCAACGTCAAGCTGGTCGAGCCGCTTGGTTCGGATACGCTGATCCACTTCGATCTCGCTAGCGCCTCCGCGATCGCGCGGGTTGATCCGGCACTCCGGCCGAAGGTCGGCGATCGCATCAATCTGCGCCCGCAGCCGGGCAAGACGCATCTCTTCGACTCCGCCAGCGGACAGGTCTTGCGGTGAACGCGTCGGTCGACATCGGCGCTCTATCGGCGCTGGCCGACGTCGCGTCCAGGGCGAGGCCGGTGCACGTGATCTGCCTCGGCCTGTCCGCGCTCGACCAGGTCTGGCGCGTCGATCGGCCATTCGCGGGTGGAAGCGAGAAAATTAGGGCGGTGGAGTACGGCACGCTCGGCGGCGGTATGGCGGCCAACGCCGCCGTCGCGGTTGCAAAGCTCGGCGCGTCCGTCGCGTTCTGGGGGCGGGCAGGCAACGATGCAGCCGGCCAGGAGATGAAATCGGCCTTCGTCTCCGAAGGCGTTGATGTCGAGAATTTCCGGCTGTTTCCCGATGGCCGCTCGTCTGTGTCCGGGATCATCGTCGACAGCTCCGGCGAACGCCAGATCGTGAACTTCCGCGGCCTCTATCCCGAAGCCGCCAACTGGCTTCCGCTCGAGGCCGTCGCGCTCGCATCTTCCGTGCTGGCCGATCCGCGCTGGGTCGAGGGTGCGGCAACATTGTTCCGCGAAGCGCGCTCGCGCGGTATCCCAACGGTGCTCGACGGCGACATGGCTGACGCAGAGGTGTTCAAGCGACTGCTGCCGTTGACCGACCACGCGATCTTCTCCGAGCCCGCGCTCACCGCCTTTGCCGGCTCGGCCGACGATAACTCCCTCGCGGCGCTCGCGCGCTTCGGATGCCGCGTCATCGCCGTCACGCGCGGCGAGGGGGGCGTGAGCTGGTACGAGAACGGCCAGCTGCAGCGGCAGACCGCCTATGCCGTCGACGTCGTCGACACCACGGGCGCGGGCGACGTCTTCCACGGCGCCTATGCGCTTGCGCTCGGCGCCGGTCTCGACGTGCGCGCCTCCATGGCGTTTTCGGCAGCCACGGCCGCCATGAAATGCCGCCACGCCGGCGGTCGCAACGGAATCCCCACCATCAACGAGTGTCTTGCATTCATGAGGACGAAGCCATGAGAACGATTGGAAAGACCCGCGGCCTGGCACGGCTTGCTGACGCGGATGGCCATTTTCGCATGGTCGCGCTGGACCAGCGGCCCCCTTTGTTCGATGCCATCGCGAAGGCAAAAGGTATCGCGCGCGAGCAGGTCGAATATTCCGACGTCACTGCGGCCAAGCGCCTCCTTGTCGAGAACCTCGCGCCGCATTGCAGCTCGATGCTGTTCGACCCTAATTTTGCCGTGCCGGCCGCGATCGATCTGCTGCCGCCGCGCTGCGGCCTGATCATGACGCTGGAAGAGCATCGCGTGGAGGAAACCGCGGGTGGCCGTAAGTCGCGCGCGATCACGAACTGGAGCGTGGAGAAGATCCGCGCCATGGGCGGCGACGCCGTGAAGGTACTGGCCTGGTACCGGCCGGACGCCGATGCGGCGGTGAACGAGCATCAGAAGAGGTTCGTGCGCGAGATCGGTGAGGACTGCGCCCGCCACGACATTCCCTATGTCCTCGAGCTGCTGGTCTATCCGTTTCTCGGCAACGCAAATCACACCGCTGACTACGTGGAATCGCCGGGCAAGCTCCCAAGTCTCGTCATCGACAGCGTGCGCGAGTTCGTCAAGCCAGAGTACAGCGTCGATCTCCTCAAGCTGGAGAGCCCGCTTGCGGCCAACAGCCTGCCGGCCCGTGACGGCAGCGCAGAAGCCAAGGCCGCGCAGAGGGAGTTCGATGCGATCGGGGAGATCTGCCGCGGCCGCAACATTCCCTGGGTGCTGCTGTCGGGCGGCGCCGCGCCGGAGAAGTTCGAACGTGTGCTTGACTACTCCTACGCTGCGGGCGCAAGCGGCTTCCTCGCGGGCCGCACCATCTGGCTCGATGCCGTCCTGAAGTATTTCCCGGACCGCGCGGCGGTAGCGGCCAGCCTCCGCAAGGATGGCCTCAACGTACTCGAACGGCTCAGCGAACTGACCTCGGCCAAAGGCGCGCCGTGGAAGGCGCGCTACCCAGTCTTCACCGATATCAAACAGGAGGGTGACTTCGCGCGCGCTTACTGAAATGGTAGCGGCTCCTCGTCATCTCGCAGGATCTGCCGTATGACTGACAGCTTCACCATCCGTTCGATCGAGGCGTTCTGCTATCGCTATCCGCTGGCGACGCCGGTGGTGACGTCGTTCGGCAAGATGCTCAACCGTCCCGCTGTGTTCGTCCGCGTGATCGACGAAGACGACGTCGAGGGATGGGGGGAGGCCTGGTCCAACTTCCCGGCACCGGGCGCGGAGCATCGCGCCCGGCTGGTTAACGAAGTGCTCGCGCCGGGTCTCGTCGGTCGCAAATTCGACAGTCCCACTACGGCCTTCGAGACCCTGACCAAGGGCACCGAAGTGCTCGCACTTCAATGCGGCGAGCCCGGTCCGTTCGCGCAGGCAATCGCAGGCATCGATCTCGCGCTGTGGGACCTCTTTGCGCGGCGGCAGCAATTGCCGCTGTGGCGGCTGGTCGGCGGCCAGTCGAGCCGGATCAAGGTCTATGCCAGTGGCATCAATCCCGGTGGCGCCGCCCAAACGGCCGAAGCCGCGCTCAAGCGTGGTCATCGCGCGCTGAAACTGAAGGTCGGGTTCGGTGCAGAGACCGATCTCGCCAATCTCTCCGCGCTGCGCGCCATCGTCGGTGCGGGCATGCTCGCCACCGATGCTAACCAGGGTTGGTCCGTCGATCAGGCACTAGAGATGCTGCCACGCCTCGCCGCATTCGATCTACGCTGGCTGGAAGAGCCGATCCGAGCCGACCGGCCGCGCGAGGAATGGTGCAGGTTGCGCGCGGACGCGAAGATGCCGATTGCCGCTGGCGAGAACATCTCCAGCGTCGAGGACTTCAAGGAAGTGTTGGCCGAAGACGTGCTCGGCGTCGTCCAGCCCGACATCGCCAAATGGGGTGGGTTCAGCGCTTGCACCGCCCTAGCGCGCGACATTCTGAAATCGGGCAAGACGTTCTGTCCGCATTATCTCGGCGGCGGTATCGGGCTGCTCGCCTCGGCGCATCTGCTCGCGGGCGTGGGCGGTGACGGCTGGCTCGAGGTTGACGCTAACGAGAATCCGTTGCGCGATCTGTTCTGCGGTTCGGTCGAGAAGGTACAAGAAGGCGCTGTCTTGCTGAGCGAAGAGCCCGGGCTCGGAATAGTGCCTGATCTCTCAGCTATCACTAGTCACCGCAGCGTATAAGTGCGGGGCGCGGGGCGGAGTCGTCAGATGGCTCCACTCTCACGCTGTGGCGAATGAAAATGAGCCTCGCTTCTTATCGATTGCTCCGACTAGCTAGGTCGACTTTCGTTGGATCAGAGCGAGAGTTCTAGTGTTCCAAATTGGTTAGAAATCGCTCGATCGGGCGCCAATCTCCGGCGATGGCTGGAGGGCGGTCCGCAGAGCGTCCACCTAGCCCCAACAGGACCCGACCGCCTTTAGGCAGAAGGCAATCTCGCCATCGATCCAACTACGATCTCCATTTCAGGAGTTGCCGTAAGATCCTTGATAGCGGCCTTCACGGAACGCCTTCAGCGTCTCTTCTTCGCGTAAGACCTGGGCTTGCACCGCTTCGAGCAGGCTTGTGGCAGTCGCCGCTGGAAACGACACCACGCCGTCCTCATCGCCGACGACGATGTCGCCGGGTGAAATCACGCAGCCTCCGACCGAAACCGGCACGTTGATTTCACCGGGGCCATTTTTGTACGGCCCGCGGTGGATCACCGCGCGCGCGAAGCAGGGAAAGTCCGACGTTGCAAAAGCCGCGACATCGCGGATCGCGCCATCGATAACATAGCCTTCCGCCTTACGCCATTGTGCGATGTTCTTCATGATCTCGCCGACCAGTGCGCGGGTCTCGTCGCCGCCGCCGTCAACCACGATGACATCACCAGGCCCGACCAGCTCAAGCGCCCGGTGGACTGCGAGATTGTCGCCCGGTCGTGTGCGTACGGTGAAGGCAGTGCCAACCAGCTTGCCGCCGCGATGAAACGGACGCAACCCGACCGATTCCGGCAGCCGGCCGAGGTTGTCAGAGATTACGGATGTCGGCGTGCTTCGAAAGCCTTCGATCAAACTTGCCGGAGGCTTCGGCACGAGCGTTGTAGCGATGGTGACGGTCATATGATCCGATCCTTCGATGTTTGCCCAGGCGTTCCGTGCACGTCATGGCGCAGCGTGACCAATGGGCATTCGCTTCTTCGCAAGAGCGTGCATTACAACCCGGCAAGCACGATAAAAAGTGCGCACGATCGTGCTGTGTGACTTGCCACTCTCCACGGACCTTCTGCAGACTTAATGTCTCGCCTACGTACGAGGGCGATTCCACCCGCGGAATTGATCTCCAAACCCCTCGCAGCCAGATGCCGTTACCGCTACTGTATCCTCGAGTTTGATGTACCCTCTGGTGGGATGCTTTAATGCCGTTTCGATTGAAATCACCATTCCAGACTCTAGCGGCCGATCCTCATCATATCCGTGATAAGGTACAGGACCCGTACTGGTCAGGCGCGGACCTTCATGGCTGACGAGTCCCATCCCGTGAGCCAGAAACTCCAGGTGAAGCTTATGCGGTGAATTATGGACCATCTCATTTGCGACAGCGAATATGTCGCCACCACGCGCGCCTGGTCTGATCGGCTTGCGCGCCTCGGATTGAATGTGATCGATCAAACCAAGTAGATCGACCAATTCGGTGTCAGGCTCGCCGAGGAGTCCCATTCGACAGAGGTCACCGATATAGCCGTGATAATTGCCGGCTGAATCCAGCGACAGAATGTCACCAGCTTGCAGCTTTTGATCTGATGGCGCTCGGTTGAGGTCACGCCCCGCCGTGATGAGACAATATTCGAACTTCAGGCCACGATTGACCTCCTCGCGCCGAAGCGCTTCGACCAAGTCGTTCTTGGTCATTCCCGGAGCAGAATGTTCAAAAACGGCTGCCATCGACTGCACGACCCGCTCAGAGGCCTCTCGTAGAAGGTTGAGCTCTGAGGGGCTCTTGATGAGGCGTAGTCGCTCGAGCACAAAAGTCGCTTCCGCTAGGCGACAACCCGCGAGGCTGTCCTGCAACACTTGTCCACCATCCATGGGCAAGAAGGACTTTTCGACTCCGACGGTTGAAGACGATTCACCGATCTTCTTGATGTGCTCAACTGCGAGTCGGACCGCGTCTGTGCTGCTCCATGTTGTAGTGTGCACCGTCGGCGGCCAGAATTTTCCAAGGTCCTTCTCAAAAGTCTCAAGAGCCGCGGCGAAGTACGCCGAGTTCTCGGGCCGACCCTTTTGATAGATGAACACCGGTAAGTAGCGGCTCTCAGCGACCGCATCCATGTAATCAAAGAAAAAGAAGCGATACCCACCAAGCAGGTATTGCACATTGTGCTTGGATGTCACCATCAAGATATCGATTCCGGCCTCATCCAGAAGCCTGTCCAGGCGCGCCTCATCAAACGGCAAAAGTCGGCGGGTGAATGTTTGCGTGGCGCTCACTGACAAATTCCCTTGTTATGGCTTGGGTTGAGACACGTTGGCGAAGGCTGCCGCGACCGCCTTGCGGCCGCCGCAAGTTCTAATAAGCCGCGTCGCTTCGGTCTCCCGAAGTTGTATCGTTGCTATTCGGCAGGCCCACGAATGCCAAAGCGCATGCGACCACCCGCTTAGCGAGAAGCTAGTCATGATCTCGGCGGCTTTCATGCCGCCCTCCGCCGGCTCGACGCACACAGCCGCCGACGGTGCCATTCCGTGCTGCTGTCTGCAAATCTGCGTTGCCTCGTTGTGTGACCTCCACCGTCTTAAAGGTCTCTCGTCGCCCTCTGGTAACTGGCCGAAGGCGAACTGGAGCCAGTCCACCCAATTGCGGTTCCTGCGCGACCTGAAACGATCGACGCACTTCTTGGAACAAAGCGGGGTTCGCCACGAGTAGTGCCGAGCAAGGCCAAACTTGCCATCACAAACGGCGCATCGCGCGGCTCTACAAGATCTCGGGTTTTCGGAGTAATTTGGCATGTTGCTCTCCTCGCGGAGCGCTTCGCTCGTCGAGGGCGATGGTCAGCGGATCGAACGTTCTCACACGGCGCTGCCGAGCGGCGACGGCATCCCGTAGGAGCGCGACCAATAAACGAGGGGTCGCTCGACGCCCGACACGATCTCATCCACGCGTCCGATTAGGAGCACGTGCGAGGCGATCGGCTGCGCATCCATGAGCTCGCAGTCGAACGCTGCCACCACGCCTTCCAGATAACGTGGCGGATCACCAGGTGCGCCCGTCCAGCGGGCCGCAGCGAGATCGTAGGGGCGCCCTGTCCGTGGTCGCCCCGAAAAGCGCTCGGAATGCTCCACCTGTTCGGCCGAGAGCACGTTGATCGTAAAGCGGCGATGCGTGTGCATCGCCTTGCAAAGGGGACTAGTCCCCTTGATAGAAACCAGCACTATCGGGGGATCCGCCGAGACCGAGATGAACGTGCCGACCGTAAGCGCCAGTCGGTCGGCGGGGGCTCCCGCCACGACCACAGCTACGCTTAGCGGCACACGGCTCATTGCCGACACGAATTGTTCGCGCAGGAAGTCGGAGCGGCTAGGGGCGGGCGGTAATGCAAGTGTTGTCATGACGGAAGCGACCTTCGGAAAGATTGTAGTGGTACCGTCAGCGCGGCACCTTCGGTTGGGTCACTAAAGAGTCGGGTTGTCGATCGGCAGGCCGAGCACAACACGGCCATGCGTTGTTGCGCTTACATCCCAATTTTGGGTGATATGCCGGTTCGCAGCGCTCATGTCGCAGTAATAGCGGGAGAGGGGATTGCGGTCATAGATCGCTCCTCCGCCCGCAGCATCCCAAACGATGTTAACCGCGCGCGTCGCGAGCTGTCCGGCAAAGGTCGCTTCCGCCCTGCAACGCGCCCGCTCCTCGTCAGTGGGTAAATTGCCGGACTCGAGGATCTCCGTCATCTGGTCGCACGCGCCGTAAATGAGAAGACGGGCCGCCCTTATGCAGGCGAGCGCCTCCGCCACCTTCACGTGTTGCGTACTAAAATCGGAGACCGGTCGCGATGAGGCGCGCGAGATCCGACCCCGTGTCTGGTCGAGAAAAGTCTCCACCGCGCCCTCGGCAATGCCGAGGGAGGAGCTCCCGATAAAAACGCCAAACATACAATAGAGAGGAGCGCGCAGATTTATTGGCTCACCCGCGTAATGCGCCCCGCGGGCTCGCATGGATTCGATGGTTGTTGTGCGGTGCTCCGGCACAAAAACCTCATTCAACACCACGTCGTGGCTGGCTGAGCCCTTCAGGCCCATGGCGTACCAAGTGTCGAGAATCTGATAGTCGCTCCGCGGAACGAGGAAGTGCCGGTCCTCTTCTTTGCCGTCCGGCCCCGGCGTGAAAGCGGTGAACAGCGACCAGTCGGCAAGACTTACGCCGCTGACGAAGGGCCAGCGGCCCGACAGCACATAACCACCGTCGACCCGGCGGGCTCGTCCGATGTTGGGAATGAGGATGCCCGATAGCAACGCCGCCGGGTTGTTCCGCCAGACGTCTTCCTGCGCCTCCAATGGCCACCGGCACATCATGGAATTGTGAGAAATGTTCTGCACCACCGCCCAGGCGGTCGATCCGCAGGCCTTCCCCAGAGCGATCATAACGTCAACTGCCGTGCGAAACGGCGCGTCGGCCCCGCCAAATCGGGCGGGTTGGAAGAGCCGATGGACTCCAGTTCGCTGGATGTCCTGCCGGGTCGCTTCCGGCGGTTGGCGCAGCGTCTCGGTTTCTGCCGCACGCTCACGCAAGATAGGCGCAAGCTCGCGAGCTCGCTTCACGAGTTCTTCTGGCGTTCCCACGGGTTCAATGGCGGGCAAAACTTCGTCTCTGACGGCGGCTTGGGTTTTCAAGGGCGCTTCTCCGGTTGGGGCTTTTCTGGAACGTGTGTTATATAAAACATACGTTACATAAAACTAATTTGCAAGCCCTCCGTTCACCGCGCTGGTTTGGGGTGGCGCCTCGAAAACGCGATCTTTTCGATGCGTTTTCTAAAATAAACGTTGGAAATGAAGGGGATTGATATAGATTAGACGTTTGAACTGAGGGAAGAGATGCCGAAGCTCGGAATGGAAGCGATCCGCCGGCGGCAAGTGATGGATGCGGTCATCCACATCCTGTCGACCCAGGGCTGGCGTGACCTCACCATCAGAGAGGTGAGCGACGTCGCAGGCATTTCGTCGGGCGTCGTCACTCACTATTTTAGCAACAAGCGCGCCTTGACGCTGGATGCTATCAACGACGCTATTCTCCAGTACGTCAAAGCCCTCGGAAAGATCGAGCACCGACGAGGCGCTGTCGTGGGCCGGCTGATAGCCCTCATCGACTTCGTCAGCCAGCCCGCGCCCCCCGAAGTCCCGGATTGTCGGTTTTGGCTCGGCTTGCTGGGCCGGATGCCGTTCGATCGGGTACTGCAGGCCGAGGTGCAGAAGGTTCACCGGCTTTATGCGGAGATCGTAGCGCGGCTGATCGAAGCCGGCATCGAAGAGCGCGAGTTCCAACCCGATCGCACACCTGGGGACATTGCGGTGAAATTCGTCAGCGCCGCTGTCGGGATGTCCGCGCTTATGGTTGCCGATCCGCAGGATATGCCACCCGAGCGGTGTCGTCGGCTGCTGCTCGACCTGCTGGGCCAGGATCTCGGCGTGACCCTCGAGGAGATGCCGGCAGCACGGGCTCAGCTGGCCTCAAAGCTAGCCTAGTCTTGGCCTTGATGTGTTCGTCAAGGCAGGGGGCCCACAAATCAAAACGGAGCGCGAGCGTTGACCGTCATCCACCCTCAAGGCTTCAAGGGCAAGCGCGTGCAGAGCCAAGAGCTGATCAGCAGCGCACAAAACCTCATCGTGGCGCTGAAGGAGCGGTCAGACGAAGCCGAGCGAATTCGCTGCCTGCCCGATGAGACCTGTCTGGACCTGCGCCGTTTGGGGTTGTCGCGGCTGATTCAGCCGGAGCATTTCGGCGGTGCGGAGGGATCGCTTGAGCACTTTGTGGATGTCATGATCCCGATCGCCAGCGGCTGCCCCTCAACCGCCTGGTGTCTGGCCCAATACATCTTCCACAACTATATGATCGCCCGGTGGCCTCTGCAGGCACAGGAGGAAGTCTGGAGCGATCCAAATAACCTCGTGAGCGGCATTCTCGTCCCGCGGCTCGGCAAGGCCCGGCAGGTCGCGGGGGGCTATGAACTGACCGGCGAATGGCCCTTCGTCAGCGGCGTACAGCCGTCCGACTGGTGCCTGCTATCCGGAATGGTGGAGCAGGATGCGGCTCCTGACGAGGAGCGTTATTTCCTCGTTCCAAGTCGCTCGGTCACCATACTCGATACGTGGTACCCCATCGGTCTGCACGGCTCGGGAAGCCAGGACGTGCGGGTCGACAATCTTTTTGTCCCCGAGCATCTCAGCTTGTCGATCAAGTACCTGAAGGGTGGCGACTTTCCCGGGAAGGCGATCAATCGCAGCGCGGTCTACCGCCCGCCTATCTACATGGTCAGCGGCATTTTGCTCGCCGCAGCGCTGATCGGTATGACACAAGCGATGTTCGAGAACTTCCTTCTGCAGTCGCGCCACCGCAGGGCGCTGATGAGTAGCGAGGAGACGGCGAGCTTCGCTACCCATCAGGTACGGGTGGCGGAGGTGTCGTCTTCGCTGCAGGCCGCCGAGATGCTCATTCGGGCCGATTGCCGAGAGATCATGGAGTTTGCCTCCGCCGACTATGCGCCGACGCCAGTTGAGCGATCGAACTATCGCTGCAATTCGGCGTATGCCGGACAGCTCGCGCGGCGCGCGGCGGAAACGCTATGGGATCTCATCGGAGCGCGGGGAGCCTACGCGACCAACCTGATCGCCCGACTTTACCGCGACATCGCCGTCGCGTCGCGCCACGCTGCGATGAATTGGGAGATCAATGCGACCGAACACGGGCGCGCCCGGCTGAGACTGCCGCTCACAAACCCGTCGCTGTAGCCGCAAAAACAATTTTCCTTCGAGGAAGCTTGACAATTTTTTTTAGATGGTATGTTCTATATAAATAATATTGCTTTGGTGGCGGCGCCAACGATGTGGCCACCTGCTCAGGGGAGGTTTTATGCGCGACTTGCTCAGTCTGACTAAACAGCTTGTTGAGGGCCGCATCACGCGACGCGAGCTCATGAAGTCCGCGGCGGTCTATGGCGCCGCCACTGCAACCTTGGGCGCCGGCGGCCTTTCGGCGCGCGCCGCGACCGGTCCGTTGGTTGGGTTTAGCTTTCCCAGCTTCGACGCCTTCCGCTGGCCTCATGATCGTCACTATTTCCAGACCCGCGCCGACGAGCTGGGACTTCGATACATAATTCAAGGCGCGAATGAAGACGTGGCGACCCAGGACACTCAGATCGATGCCATGCTGTCTCAAGGCATCAAAGTGCTCGTGATCATTCCCGTGAACGTCGAGGCAGCGAAGAAGATTGTCGAGCGCGTCAAGCGCGAGGCGAACATTCCCATCATTTCGTACAACTATGTCATTCCTTCTCCGGCTATCGACTATTGGGCGGCGCGCGACAATTATCTCGTTGGCGAACTTCAAGCCAAGCAGGCCCTCAAGGAAGCAAAAAAGGGCAACTGGGCCCTCGTCAGCGGCCCTGAAGGGATAGACGTGGCGCGTCAGAAGACTGAGGGGGCGCTCAGGGTTCTCAAGCCGCATATAGATTCCGGAGAGATCAAAATCGTCTCGCACCAATGGCACGACAATTGGCGCCAAGAGTCGGCTCTCAAGCAAATCGAGGATGCGCTGACTAAAAACAACAATGATATCCAGGCCGTAGTCTCCAACGAGGAAGGTTTGGCGCTGGGCGCGCTTCAGGCGCTGACCGAGCAGGGACTGAACGGCAAAGTCTGGCTTTGCGGAGAGGACGTGTGGCCCGAAGGCGCTCGTGCGATCGTTAGGGGTGACATGGCGATGAGCGCCTGGACTGATCTCATCCAAATGGGACGCGTAACCGCGGAGGCAGCGTTGGCTCTCACTCGAGGTGAGGTGCCGAAAACCAACGAGGCTCTTGATGTGGGCGGCAAGAAAATACCCGGAATGCGGATTCAGTCACGAGTCGTGAACAAAGAAACCTTGCCTGACTTCCTCAAACTGACCGATTGGTTGAAACCAGCTGATATCGGCCTCAAAGCAGGGTAGATGCAAATGGAAGCGTCCGTGGCATCTGCCACCTTGAGCGGGAACGATGCCGGCGAATTGCTGCAACTCGACGGTATTACCGTCGAGTTCGGCGCAAATCGTGCCCTTGACAAGGTAAGCTTCGACGTCTCGGCCGGAGAGGTTGTCGGCTTGATGGGCGCAAACGGTGCCGGGAAAAGTACGCTTGCAAAAGTTATCGTCGGTGAGATCCCGTATGGGGCTTACTGCGGGAG
This sequence comes from Bradyrhizobium jicamae, assembly GCF_018130215.1. Classification (GTDB taxonomy): domain Bacteria; phylum Pseudomonadota; class Alphaproteobacteria; order Rhizobiales; family Xanthobacteraceae; genus Bradyrhizobium; species Bradyrhizobium jicamae_A. The sequence goes on along the minus strand of NZ_JAFCKQ010000008.1, from coordinate 25,582 downwards.
CGTGACCTGCAGCGGCAAGTTGGCGGCGTTCACCGACTCCAGAGATGCCCATCGTGCCGGCGTTGCTCTCGTTCACCAGGAAGGTTCCGTTGTTTCTCAGCTGACCATCGGTGAAAACGTAATGCTCGCGATCGAGCCCTCTCGTTTCGGAATAATCGATTGGAAGGGCTTGCACGCTCGAGCGGGCGCCGCATTGAGCAGGCTCGGGTTGGCTATTGATACGCGGACGCCGCTCGCCGGGCAGGGCGGAGTCGCTCTGATGGAGCAGGTCGAGATCGCTCGCGCGATCGCGAGTGGCAGTCGGGTGTTCGTTTTCGATGAATCGACCTCGGCGCTCGGAGCTGGTGAGATCACGGTGTTGCTTCAGCGTATGCGCGAGCTCGCAGCTCAGGGCGCCGGCATTATCTTTATTTCTCATCGCACCGATGAAATCTTGCGGGTCTGTGACCGTGTTGTGGTGCTTCGTGATGGTCGTGTCGCGTTGGATGCGCCAAAGTCGGGGCTCAATCATGGAACGATCGTACGAGCCATGCTCGGCAGCGCCCGGGACAACGTCGTGTCGACCGGTCAAAGCACGCATTCAGCGCAGCGCGAAACGACGGTAAGGCTCAACCGATGGAGCCTCTCGCGCTCGCTAGAATCTCCGCGCGACGTTGGACCGATCGACCTCGAGGTCGCGGCGAACGAGATCGTCGCCGTCTACGGGCCCTTAGGGGCGGGAAAGTCGGAGCTCTTGCAATCGCTCTACGGATTCATGCCGGAATTGACGAGCGGCGGGATCGAATTGGCTGGCACCCAGTTCCAGCCGCGAAGTCCACGCGAATCGATCCTGGCGGGTGTCGCCTATGTTTCAGCTGAACGCCAGCGCGATGGAGTCGTCCCACAACTTTCCGTGCTTGAAAACATGATGTTAGGCTGGCATCGCGGGCCTCCACGTCGGAAGGGACCCATTGTTGATCCAGCAAGATGCGCAGATCTCTGCAGATCGATGATCCGCGACTTGGCCATTCGCACGCAGGGACCGGATCAGCCGATAGCAGCCCTCAGTGGTGGTAATCAGCAAAAGGTTCTGTTGGCACGAGCCCTCATCAACGAGCCGCGTCTGGTCTTGCTCGATGAGCCTACGCGCGGAATCGACCTGGGTGCAAAGCAAGACGTGTATCGGCTGGTGCGAAAGCTCGCATCCATCGGAACTGCCGTGCTGTACGCGACCATGGAAGAGTCCGAGGCGCTTCAACTTTCCGATCGGGTTTTGGTGCTACGCGATGGAAGGCAAGTCGCGCTGATCAAGTCGAAAGACACGAACGCTCACGAACTGCTCGCATTGGCCGGGGGATTACAATGAAATCAACGACGGGACTGCGATGACAACGATAGCTGAATCGAAGAGCGACGCGATTGCGGTGACCTCTGCAGAAGCCAGGCCCACGTCGCCGACACGGGCAAACTCGATCATTTCCCTCTTGCGCTCGGCCGCAGGACTGCTCTTGGCGATCGCGATCGTCTGGATCGCCTTCTCAATCCTGACAGACGGTGTATTTGTCAGCGACCGAAATTTGACCAATCTTATGCGGCAGACCGCCATGACTGCCTTGGTCGCTATCGGAATGCTCGTGGTCGTCGTCCAGGGCGAGATCGACCTCTCCGTAGGATCGTTCTTGAGCCTTTGCGTTACCGTGGTCGCCATGATCGAGGTGAGTGGCGCCGTGGGCGTGTGGGGATCGATTGCGGTGGCTCTCGGTATGGGGATCCTCGTCGGCCTGTGGAACGGCGTCTGGGTTGCCCGCTTTGGTCTTCCGTCGTTCGTGGCAACACTCGGTGGCTTGATGCTGTTTCGCGGCTTGGCGCTTGCGCTGTCAGGCGGGCGCACGATCACCGGCGTCTCCGACCAAATCCGGTTCTTCGGCGAAGGCTTTGTTACGGGGTCTGCGCTTTGGGTGTTCATTGCAGTGGCGGCCATCATATCACTCTGGCCGCTTCGCAACCTCGGAGAGGACAACCAGCGTCGGCGTGTATTGGTTCGATCTGGCCTGGGTTTCGCCAGCGTCGTCCTGCTTGGCTGGGCAACGCTGTCTTATCGCGGGTTACCAGTGCCGGTGGCCATCACATTGGCAGCGGCGGCGCTGGTCTCGTGGATGCTGACCAACACCGTGTGGGGGCGCCATGTATATGCGGTTGGCGGCAATCGCGATGCTGCTAGGTCGGCGGGCATACCCATCACCATGCATCTGATGATTTCATTCGTGCTCATCGGAGTGTTGACTGCTATCGCGACACTGATCTTGGTTGGACGGCTCGGCTCCGCACCGCCGGAATCGGGGCTGTTTCTTGAACTGAACGCAATCGCGGCCGTTGTCATCGGCGGAGCAAGCCTCTATGGCGGCACGGGCACGGTCTCCGGCGTCTTATTGGGCGCTTTGCTAATGCAAAGCCTCGCAAACGGTCTTTCGTTGCTGAATGTGCCAACGGCCTACCAGAACATCACAAGCGGGATTGTTCTTATGCTCGCCGTCTACATCGACGTACTGTCCAAGCGTGGGGGGAAGCTATTTTCGCGCCCTTGAAAAGGATCGTAACAATTCTGTTGCTGCCTGCTGCCGCCGGAGCCTTTGCCTTCGGGTATGCGGTGAGTAGCTTCCGCAATTGTTCGCGTGCAGTACGACGCACGCTCCGACGGGATTGGCGAACCGTCTGCTACGGGCCGATGGAAGTTCGTACGCCTCCGACGTGGGGAGAAATCGAACAAGGGCCTGACGGCATGCTCATCCTCCACAACCGGCCTCCAAGACAGAGGGTCGATGGTGATGCTGTTTGGTATGCATCGGCTATCGAACTCAGAATGTATCAGGGTGGCCAGGCTCGTCCAACGGTGGACGGCGCGACGCGTTGGTGGAGCCGCCGGTTGGGGTCTTCGGAAGCACCATTGATCGCGGACCTGCATGTCGCCAATGGGGTGACGTCAGCCGGGACGAAAGAGGCCCAACGTGTACTTCATTCGCTGCGTCTCACCGGAGACCCAGGTTCGATCGTTTGGCCTGTGCAACAACCGACTAGCGTCGCGCTGCGATCGGTTCTTCCGCCACATAATTCGAATGTTGCCCGCGACTTCGAGAGCTTTTAGGACCACAACGAGATCACAGCGAGCGTTGAGCCAACGCGGTGCGCATTAGTGAACCACGTGGACGGCTGGCAACATGATGCGAGTGATCGATCTATTGTCGGACGCTGATCGTAGCGTTCCTAGAGACGCATCGAGTCCGTTTTGGAATGAGAGAAGCGGAGTATATCTTGCAAGATCTTTGGCGTCTGTCGGCCACCCAACTCGTCGGGCTCATCAAATCGAAGAAGGTTTCGGCGAGAGAAGCGGCGGAGGCGGCGCTTGCTCGTCTTGATGCGGTCAACCCGAAAATCAATGCAGTAGTCGATCATCGGCGCGACGACGTGGTGGCCCAGGCCACGTCGATCGACGTGGCAATTGCGCGCGGCGAGGATCTGGGGCCGCTGGTCGGCGTACCCGTTACAATCAAGATCGGTGTCGACCAGCAAGGGTTTGCCACCACCGATGGAATGAAGCTGCAACGTGACAATATCGCCAGGGCCGACAACCCGGTGGTTGCCAATCTACGCAAGGCCGGCGCCATCCTGCTCGGCCGCACCAACTGCCCAACCGTATCTTATCGCTGGTTCACCACCAACCTCATACATGGTGATACTAAGAACCCGCGCGATCCAGGTATCACGCCGGGCGGTTCGTCTGGCGGGGCGGGTGCAGCGGTCGCAGCTGGCATTGGGCACATTGCCCACGGCAGCGATATAGCGGGCTCGATCCGCTATCCCGCCTATGCATGTGGTGTGCATGGTTTGCGGCCCAGCTTGGGCCGAATACCGGCCTTCAATCCGAGCTCAGAAGGGCGTCCGATCGGTCCGCAGATAGGCGCGGTGTCCGGTCCACTGGCGCGCACAATCGGAGATTTGCGCATTTCGCTGGCGGCGATGTCGGCGCCCGATGCTCGCGACCCTTGGTACGCTCCAGTGGCGCTTGAAGGGCCGCCGAGGCCGAAACGAGTAGCGATGTGCCTAAACCCCGATGGCCTCAACCCCGTGCCTGAGGTAGTTGCTGCTGTGACCGACGCTGGTAAACGGCTACAACGCGCGGGCTGGATCGTCGAGGAGATCGAAGATGTACCATCTTTGCGCGAGCCGGCCGATATCCAGACTAAGCTCTGGCTCGGCGACGGCTATGAGGCGCAGCTCGAAATTGCCGAGCGTGAGGGCGATCCAGGCGCATTGGCCTGCTTGCGCGGCATCCGCGATAAAGTGCACCCGTTCGATCTTTCGAAGGCGTTGACCCGTCGCGACAAACTGACGCGCGAGTGGTTTGCCTTCCTTGCCAGATATCCGGTGCTGCTGATGCCAGTATCAGGCGAACTGCCGTTCCCCGATCATCTCGACCTCAGGGATGCTGCGTCATTTGCGCGAGTGTGGCATGCCCAGCTCCCACAGATTGCGATTCCCTGCATGGGCCTTCCAGCGCTAACGGTTTCGACTGGACTGGTTGGACGGATCCCGGTCGGTGTGCAACTGGTGGCCGGCCGCTACCGAGAAGATCTGTGCCTAGCTGCGGGCGAAGCGATCGAGGCTGGCGGCACGCCGTCTGCCGCGATTGATCCTGCAAATTAGTAGTAGGACCGCATCGAGCGCTTGAGATTTCACGCCCTCAATCGTCGATTGGCGCAAACATGCCGGGGCAGGGGTACGAGGCACAGATGCTCGTTAATGATTGAGACCGTAAGTGCCTGCGAGTTTTGCATACAAGGTGCAGGAGCTGCACATCACGCGTCGAGCCGTTTCGCCGTCCTCGGCTTTCCCCGTCAGCAACGTTTATGGAGCTGCTTATGACGATTCCCCTCGTCGCGATCTTTCTCGCCAAGCCCGGCGCGGAAGAAAAACTCGAAACCCTGTTCCGCAGTGTGATCGCGACCACCCTCAAGGAAGAAGGCTGCATCAGCTATCAGCTCAACCGCGCTCTCGACCAGCCACGCCGGTTTGTCTGGACCGAAGAATGGGAAAGCCGCGATCTTCTAGACAAGCATATCGCCGCCCCGCATATCACGGCGATACTTGCCGAGATACCTGACCTCGTCGAAAGCGCAGAGGTGATTCCGTTGCGCAAGGTCGACGGCGGCGCAGCGTGAACCGAACTGCATTGCTCATTCTGGATCCACGATCCGTGTCGTTCGGCCAAAATGAGCGATCCACGAGATCGCGATTGTGACAGCCACATTGACCGGACGTGTCCGGTGTGCTCACAGGTCGAGTGCAACCAGGGAGCGTTCTACAATGGTAGAGGAGAGAAACTCCAGCGTGGACGAATGCTTGCGTCTTTTGGCAGCTTTCGTTTCCATAAAGGATCAGAAGACACGAGCAGAGTTAATCAGACTGGCACAGCGGTTTTCTAGCTTGGATCCGGCCGGGCTTATAGTTTTCGATCGTGATAACAAGTCGTAGGCCGTGCGCTCCGGACGCGCCACTAAGTCTCTTTGCAGCGTCTCGCGTCGCGGTCTTCTTTCAGAGTGGAGGGAAGACGTGCTTGATGGCGATTGAAGCGGTCTAACTGATAACGTTCATAAACAGAGTCAGTCGACTGATAAGGAAATTGCACAAAGCTTATCAGTTGCCGTCTGGCAAAGTTTTAAACGAGCATAGCCCTCAGCCGGGCCCGGTATCGATTCGATAAGGCACGAGACCGCGCTCGGCCGTTCCGACGTCCAGCCTTCGGCCAATCGGCGGGAGCGCGCGGTGCCTGCAATCGGTTCGCTCGCAAGCGCGACACCCGGGGCCGATCGGATCGGCGGCCTCGGCGTCGTCCAGGTCGACGCCTTTCGCGTATACGGTCTGACTCGCATAGGCGACCTCGCATCCCAAGCCGACAGCGACCGCACGCGGCCGGCTGAGATACGAGCCTGCGGATGGGCTCACCGTCCGCGCGATGCTGAGGTATTTCGTGCCTTCGGGCGTGGCTGCGAGCTGGACCAGGATGCGGTTGGGTTGCGAGAACGCCTGATGCACGTTCCATAGAGGGCAGGGGCCTCCGAAACGAGCGAACTGGAATCGCGTCGCGCTACTCCGTTTCAAGACGTTTCCTGCGATGTCGATCTTCAGGAAGTAGAACGGGATGCCCGGCGAGGTTCGCCGCTGCAGCGTGCTGAGCCGATGACAAACTTGCTCGAAGCTCGTGCCAAATCGTCGTTGCAGACGCTCGACGTCATACCGCATTTCGCGCGCGGATCCGAGGAAAGTCTCATAAGGCATCACCAAGGCTCCGGCGAAGTAGTTGGCGAGAGCAACGCGGGCGAGCGAGGCCGCCTCGTCGTTACTGAGGCGTGCCTGTCGGATCTGGCGCTCGATCGCGCCGCGTTGGTCAAGCAGTCCGATAACGTGAGCGATCCAGAAGGCGCGGCTCTCCGATGGCGCGTCCACCGGTAGGAAGAGCGTCTGAGCCTTGCGGTCGAGGCGCCAGATCATTCCTCTATCGAGAGCGTCAGGTGCGTGCTCGATCCTGATGCGATGAGCGTCCAGCATGTATTTTGCGAGATCCTCACCCCTGTTCTCGGAACGGAAATGGTTCACTGTGGCCAGTCTCTCAGCGGCCAAGTCGAGCACGTCGAAATGATTGCGCCTCGATTGAACCCAATCGCGAACTTCGTCGTAGGGAAAGCGGCTCGCAGCCCCGCCTCCTTCCTGCGCGATGCTCGTTTGCAACGAACGATGCTCCTCCTCGAGTGCGAGGTAGGATCGGTACAGATGAAGAAAGCGCTGGGCAAGGTTGGGAGCTACGCGAACGACCGAACTCGCTTCGTCGGGAGACGCGGCTGCGCCGAACAGCGGATCGCTCGCGCTCTCGCGCAGCTCGCTCGCGAGCCGCAGGTCCTCATCATCGGAGAAATATCCAGCGGGTAGCGAGAACAGACGTGTTAATCGCTGAAGCAGTTTGCGCGTGATCGGCCTTTGGTCAGCTTCGATCTGGCTGAGATACCCAGGCGAGATCCCGAGCGCATCGGCAGCCCCCGCCTGCGTCATGTCGCGCTCCATGCGAAGTCGGCGAAGCCGGTCCCCGGCCAGTATCTTGCGCGGTTTCATGATTTACAACCTTTACAGAACGGCGAAATGAACTCGTCATTTATGCGCATATCAGGGGATCCCCCTTGATGGGCGCCTTTGCTAGGTTTGCACAAGTCAAACGAAGGTGCAAAGAATGATACAGCACGTGGTCCGCGTTCACCCCTCGAGAGACCAATTTGCGAAGACGGAGCAACTCGCCTGGAGGATCGCCGAAGTCGCCTGCGATGACGTGTCGGTGGATCAGCCGGTCGCCGAGATGATCGGCAACCGCATCATCGACAATGCCGCGGTGGCAGCCGCGTCTCTGACGCGGCGCCCCGTGGCGAGCGCGCGGGCGCAGGCCTTCGCGCACCAGGGCGTCGGAGCTGGCAGGGCATCGCTGTTCGGGTGTTTCGGCGTGTCGGTCTCCCCCGAATGGGCCGCGTGGGCGAACGGTGTGGCCGTACGCGAGCTCGACTACCACGACACCTTTCTCGCCGCGGATTACTCGCACCCCGGCGACAACATCCCGCCGTTACTAGCGGTTGCGCAGCATTGCAACCGGTCCGGTGCCGACCTGGTGCGGGGAATCGCAACCGCTTACGAGATCCACGTCAATCTCGTGAAGGGTATCTGCCTGCATGAACACAAGATTGATCACATCGCCCACCTCGGTCCCGCAGCAGCCGCGGGGATCGGCACTCTCCTCGGTTTGTCGACCGAGTTGACCTATCAGGCGGTGCAGCAGGCTCTGCACGTCACCACTACGACCCGGCAGTCCCGGAAAGGCGAGATCTCGAGCTGGAAAGCCTATGCTCCGGCTTTCGCGGGCAAGATGGCGGTGGAGGCCGTGGATAGAGCCATGCGTGGCGAGGGCGCACCTTCTCCGGCCTGGGAAGGCGAGGACGGCTTCATCGCCTGGCTGCTCAGCGGACCCAAGGCAACCTATCGCGTGCCTCTGCCGGCGCCTGGCGAAGCCAAGCGGGCGATCCTGGACACCTATACGAAGGAGCATTCTGCCGAATACCAGAGCCAGGCCTTGATCGACCTCGCGCGCAGGCTGGCACCGAGGATCGGCGACTTGAACCGTGTCCGCGAGATCGTCATACACACCAGCCATCACACGCATTACGTGATCGGAACCGGTGCCAACGATCCGCAGAAGATGGATCCGGACGCGACCCGCGAAACCCTTGATCACTCGATCATGTACATCTTCGCCGTCGCTCTCGAGGATGGCGGCTGGCATCACGAGCACTCCTATGCGCCGGAGCGTGCCAGGCGGCCCGCAACGGTCACCCTCTGGCACAAGGTAAGGACGGTGGAAGATCCGCTGTGGACCCACCGCTATCACAGCGCCGATCCCAATGAGAAGGCGTTCGGCGCTCGCGTGGTGGTCACTCTCGATACGGGCGGGTCAATCGAGGACGAAATCGCAGTGGCCGACGCCCACCCGCTCGGTGCGCGCCCGTTCGTCCGCGCCGATTACGTCAGGAAATTCCTGATGCTTTCGGACGGGGTCGTTGCTTCGACCGAGCAGGATCGGTTCCTGGAAACGGTTGAGGGCTTTTCTCGCCTGAGAGCCGGCCAGCTCACCCATTTGAACTTCGTGGCCAACCTCAAGCTGGCCACCGAGACCCGACGGACGGGTATCTTCGATTGGACCGATGCCGGTCAACGCGCCGAACGACGAACCGTTGCGAACGCACGGGAGGGAAAGGATGACTGAAATCGCCGTCGCCCAGGAGGGGCGCACTCGAAAGAAATCAGTGGCTCTGTCCGGCGTCGTGGCGGGTGACACCGCACTGTGCACGGTTGGCCGCACCGGAAACGACCTCCACTACCGCGGCTACGACATACTCGACGTTGCGGAGAGCTGCGAGTTCGAGGAAATCGCCCATCTCCTGGTGCATGGCGAGCTGCCTACGGCCGCACAACTCACGGCCTACAGGGGTCGCTTGAAAAGCAGGCGCGGACTTCCGACAGCAGTGCGCGCGACGCTCGAGGCACTGCCCGCTTCGGCACATCCGATGGATGTTCTGCGAAGCGGCGTCTCGGCCCTCGGATGCACGCTTCCCGAAGCACCCGATCACAGTCCCGCGGCGGCCAGGGAAGTTGCCGACAGGTTGCTGGCTTCGCTCGGCTCGATGCTGTTCTACTGGTATCACTATGCGCTCAACGGTCGCCGCATCGACGTCGAAACGGACGATGAAACGGTCGCAGGCCATATTCTGCGCCTGCTTCACGGAATGCGGGCACCCGCCAGCCACATCCGCGCAATGAACACGTCGCTCATCCTGTACGCCGAGCACGAATTCAATGCGTCCACGTTCACCGCCCGCTCCATCGCGGGGACGGGCGCGGACATGTACTCGGCGATCACCGGCGCGATCGGCGCGCTGCGGGGTCAAAAGCACGGGGGCGCCAATGAGGTTTCCTTCGAGATCCAACAGCGCTATTCCGATCCGGACCAGGCGGAACTCGATATCCGCCGCCGTATCGAGGCGAAAGAGGTCATTATCGGCTTCGGGCACCCCGTCTATACGATCGCCGATCCCAGAAACCAGGTGATCAAGCGGACCGCCTGCCAGCTCAGCAGGGAAGCCGGCGCAACCCGTATGTTCGAGGTCGCTGAGCGGATCGAGCGCGTCATGGCCGAAGCCAGGAAGATGTTCGCCAACCTCGACTGGTTTAGCGCCGTCTCCTACCATCTACTCGGACTACCGACGGCAATGTTCACGCCGCTCTTCGTGATATCGCGCTCCACGGGATGGGCTGCGCACGTGGTTGAACAGCGAGCCGATAACAAGATCATCCGACCGTCCGCCAATTACGTCGGACCGGAACCGCGCAAATTCGTCCCGCTGCAGGAGCGAGGACAAGCAACCGTCTCTCATGCGGCTTGAGGAAATCATGCCTTATATTCTTGCATCGGACATACCGTCAGAACTGCCAGGATTGCAATTCCGCAAGCTGCTGGAGCGCAAGGGGATCCTTGAAATCCCTGGGACTCACAATGGAATGGCGGCGCTTCAGGCGAAAGCCGCTGGTTTCGAGGCGTCATACCTTTCCGGTGCTGCAATGACGGCCTCGATGGGGATACCGGATCTTGGCATCATAACGGTCGACGAGGTCACGTTCTTCATCCGTCAGGTGGTCCGGGCGAGCGGTCTGCCCGTGCTGGTGGACGCAGATACCGGCTACGGGGAAGTGCTCAACGTCATGCACACTGTGCGCTGCTTCGAGGACGCCGGCGCCGCCGCGATTCACATAGAAGATCAGTTGCTCCCCAAGAAGTGCGGTCATCTGAACGACAAGAAGCTTGCCGATCCGCGCGATATGGCCGCCAAGGTCGCCGCGGCCAACAAGGCCAGGCGGCATCTCTATTTGATCGCTCGTACCGACGCCGCGGCGAGCGAGGGACTCGATGGAGCAGTCGCCCGCGCAAAACTCTATGTTGAGGCAGGCGCGGATGCGATTTTTCCGGAGGCGTTGACCAGCGCCGAGATGTTCTGCGAATTCGCGCGGCGAGTGCCCGGGGTGCCGTTACTGGCGAACGTGACCGAATTCGGTCGCTCGCCGTTTTTTACCGCTTCGGAGTTCGAGGAGATGGGGTATCGAATGGTCATTTGGCCCGTCTCCTCGTTGCGCATGGCAAACAGAGCTCAAGCTGATCTCTTTGCCACGCTGCGACGGGATGGCGGTGCTCACAAGATCGTCGGGAAAATGCAGACTCGCGCCGAACTCTACGATCTCATCGGGCTGCCGCGTTACGAGGCGTTAGATGCTTCGATCGTACAAACCATCGTTCCAACTCGCGCACCGTCGGAATAGTGTCGCGCGATACGGTAGCCGGCGCAGCAGCGATTGTCCCGTTTGCATCTACAAATTACGGCCCTTTTTCTTGCTAGATCTCGTAAGCATTGGTTGGCGTCTCTGCGAAAGCCGTGACCGAATTGGTTAACGTGCCGATCTTGTCGATGGTGCATTCGATCAGATCGCCAGGCATGCAATATCGCGTCGCAGGAATCAGGCTCGCGGAGCCAGTCCATGTGCCGCCAAGTTCCTTGTCAGTTGACCAAGCAGTTCCTGCAGGCGTCCCCGTAATGATGACCATGCCGGGCTTTAGAGTGAAGTTAACCGACAGGCTGTGAATCAACGAAGCGCAATTCCAGATCATTTCCGACGTATTCGCGTTTTGCCGCAACTCGCCGTTAATTCGGGTGGATAGATGAAGTCGTTGTGGGTCGCCGATTTCGTCCGCTGTGACGATGCACGGGCCAATGCAAGCACTCGTGTCGAATGCCTTGCCTCGTCCAAGGTCATACCAGATCGTTCCGTTATCCGCCCGGCGGACCTGGCGATCACGCGCGGTCACGTCGTTGCAAATCGTATATCCAAACACGTGGGTGAGAGCGCGCTCGAGCGGGATGTGCCGGCCGGATTTTCCGATCACGATTGCAAGTTCTGTTTCGCAGTCGAGCTTCATCGTAAGGGCGGGGTCGTGGATGATGAAATCGTTCGGACCAACGACTGAGTCGGCCGACTTGATGAAGAACTCGGGCTCCTTGCCGCTTGTGGGAGCATTTGCCTTCTCCGCGTTGTGGTCGCGGTAGTTGCTGCCGGAGCATAGGATGGTCGAAGGCACGATCGGCGCGGCCAGCGTTACGTCAGAAAGTCTGAATTGCTCGTTCGATCCTGCCTTCCGAACGATATGATTTCCCAACGAGATTCCGCGTTCTCCGGAATTGATGAAGCTAACGGTGTCTCGAAACAGGCTCCGCTCTTCCGCAGAGAGTTGCGCCGACAAGATGGGGGCGACGACGGTCTCGCCTACCAAGAAGCCCAGGCGAGGTTCGCCGCCTGCTTGTCGAAACCGCACAACCTTCATGCTGCGTCCTCCCTCGCAATTCTTGATCCAAAACTATGCTAATTGTGGACCAAAAATGTACGAAGTTCAAGACCAATTGAGGAGGGCCTTTGGAGAGGGTTCTATTTTGATGCGGGGCGGGCTTGAAGCATTCCGCTGAGCACACTTTGGAGGTGTTTTTCCATCTCGCGCTTCGCGGCTGTCGCGTCACGTTGGCGGATCGCCGAGACGATCGCGACGTGTTCTTCCGTATGAATGCCTTTTTGCTCTTCGGAAAGGGTGCGTTCCTTTAGAACCCCCCATTCGCCGGCTGTTCTGACCGAGGTGATCATATCGGCGATTGCGATGAACAGCGGATTGCGCGACGCAGATGCGATTTCGCGGTGGAGGTCGTCGTCGCAGTTTTCGAACTCCCACAGGCTGCTTGCTACCCTGGACCGATCAATCGCGTTCTGCATCCGCGAGATTTCGTCAGACCCTGCACGAAGGGCGCATTGCTGGGCGATATACGGTTCGACGGCGATTCGTAATTCCATCAAATCCAGCGGCCCAGCGCGACTGATAAATTCTGGCGTTACGGGCTCGTTTGCTGGCGTCAACGGATAGGAAGTCCGCCTATCATCCGTCAGGGATCCTGTGCGGTCTGGTTGGGTGCCGGTGAGGAAAGTCCCGCGGCCCACGTGCCGTTCGACCAGCCCTTCGGCCTCGAGCGATATGAGGACCTTCCGTATGGTGTTTCGGCCGGTTGCGAACTGAGTGGCCAGGTCCCGTTCGTTCGGAATTTTGTCGCCTGCTTTGAGGCTGCCGTTAGCGACGCAGCTTTCGATGAAGCGCCGGACCTCTCGCGAGGCGTTGCGGGAATGATCCCGGACGTTCCCGGTCCGGGCGGCCGGGGTGGTTCTCTGATGGTTAGGATTTATGGCGCGATCGGTCATTTGGTGGTCGGCGCTTGGCCAAATGGTGCGCCGTGGCTCCTCTGCAAAACCCATAATGGTCCTCCTTCCGAAGAGCAAGCATCGAAGTGCATCCCGAAGGAGCCGGCGCTGTCCTTTGCGCACCTTATATTGCAACAAAAACAATGCGATGGGAGATTCGCGCCAATTGGTTCTAAAAAAAGTTGCGAATGGTTCATTTCTGATCTACTAATGGATTGGAAACGGTCGCCAATAGCGCGAACCAATGCAGCTGATGGCTCGCAGCATTCTGTGGGGCGCCATCAGCCGAGGGAGGAGAGGGACGATGACGGCATACAAGCGCCTGTTTTCTTCGTGGGCGATCAGGAATACCGCGATCAAGAATCGCGTTGTGTTTCCCCCAACGTGCCCCACGTGGGTTCATGGTGGGGTGCTCACCGACATGGCGACCAACTACTACAGGGAGCGTGCAAGAGGCGGGGTCGGCCTGATCATCATTGGCGCGACCCATGTACATCCCACGTCGCTTGCTGCTCCGCTGCAAACTCCGCAGCTCTTTAACGACGCCAATATCGAGCCGCTTAAGAAGATCGCCGACGTTGTGCACGCCGAAGGCGCGAAGCTTGCGATCCAGCTGTGGCATTCAGGCGTGCGCGGAACTCCCGCGCCGAAGATGCAGCCGGAGGCGGATTTCGACAACACGTGGTATTCGCTCTCGCCCAGCCAGGTCCCGCTCGGTGAGTACCCTGGTGGCATCACGCCAAAGGCAATGGATGAGGGAGAAATCGAGGAGATTATTGCTGCGTACGGAACCGCAGCGCAGCGTGCGATTGCGGCCGGCCTTGACGGTGTCGAATTTCATATGAGCCACGGCTATTTGCCCTGGCAATTCCTTTCGCCGTTGTACAACAAGCGTACGGATCGTTGGGGAGGGTCGTTCGAAAACCGCCTGCGTTTTCCCGTTGAAGCCATGGGCGCGATCCGCAAGGCGATCGGTAGTGCGCCGTTCATGGGCTATCGCATTAACTCAACCTCCTTTTGGCCCGGCGACCTCGAACTCGAGGACGTTCTCAAGATTGTGCCCGCGCTCGAGAGTCAAGCTGACTTGGACTATGTCAGCGTCTCCGCGGGTGTGCATCATACGTTCATTCATACGCCGATGCATTTCGAGGGCGGTTGGGAGCGCGATCTCGCCGGCTCGATCCGCAAGGTATCCAACAAGCCTGTGCTTTTGGTTGGCCGAATCACGACGCCGCAAGTCGCCGAAGAACTGCTGGCTGCGGGTTCGGGCGACGCGATCTGTCTGGCGCGGCAGCTGTTCACAGATCCCGAATGGGCCAACAAGGCAAGGGAGGGGCGCGAGGACGACATCAGGCGTTGCGTCGCCGCCAACCTGTGCTGGAAACAGGCGGCAACGGGACAGCGGGTGCAATGCGTCTACAATCCAACGATCGGTCGCGAGGGGGCGTGGGGCGAGGGCACCCTTATTCGCGTCGCCAAGCCCCAGAAGATTGTGGTCATCGGCGGAGGCCCCGCGGGTCTGGAGTACGGACGCGTCGCTGCGGCACGAGGACACGAGGTCGTGCTCTACGAAAAGGAAGCAGAAACAGGTGGCCACGTGCGGTTGCAGTCGCTGCTTCCCGATCGGTCGGAGTTCAACAGTATCGCAACGTGGCTAAGTGGCCAGGCTCAGAAGAACGGAGCGGTGATCAAGCGCGGGGTTGAGATAACCGGCGATAATATCGACGACATCATTTCTGCCGAAAAGCCGGGCCATGTTGTTGTGGCGACGGGTGCCAGCGTCTGCGTGGACGGCTTTCAGGGATGGACCGGTGCGGCGCTGCCTGGCTGGGAATCAGCCAATTGCGTGGGGTGGGACGCAATCGTAACGGGCCAGGTCAAACCACGCGGCGAGGTCCTCGTGATCGACGATATCTCCAATGCCATCGCGCCGTTGACGGCGGTCAAGATGAGGCTGCAGGGCGTCGACACGGTGCGGATGGTCAGTCGTTGGCCGATGATCGGCATGGATACGCTGTATGACGTCTACCACGACTGGATTCTGCCCAAAATCTTCGAGACCAATGTCGAATCGATCGTGAACCATGCGGTGGCGAGCATCGACGGTAACAAGGTTACAATCCAGAACGTCCACTTCGGCAAGCAAACGAGGACGGTGAGGGCGGACACCATCGTGATGGTCACAGGCCGCCGATCCGAAAATGCGTTGCACGGGTTGTTGATGGAGCGCGGCATAAGCGTCGAGACCATCGGCGATGCAGTTGCGCCTCGCGGAACCTACGAGGCGGTCTACGAAGGGCATCGCGCCGGCCGGCGGCTCTAGGGAAAATGTGCAGTCGGCGTGGGACGCCGACCGCTCGTACGCCCCCGACCCGAAACGATTGCGCGAGGCCAGCCATGAATCAATTGGCGTTGGTTTTCCTGAACGGCATTACTCTTGCGTCTCTGTATTTTCTCGTCGCGACGGGTTTCAGTCTGACATTCGGCCTGATGCGGACAGTCAACCTGGCGCACGGTTCGTTCTATCTGCTAGGCGGCTACGTCGGATACACTGTCTCCGAACAGACCGGGTCATGGGTTCTCGGAGCGCTGGGAGGCGGCGCAGCCGCAGCGTTGGGCAGCCTGCTGCTTCATCAGCTTCTGCTGGCTCGCTACGACGGGCAGACGTTGCGGCAGGCCCTCGCATCGATCGCAGTCTCGACGATTGTTGCAGACCAGATGCTGGCGGCCTGGGGCGCGGAGACCTACCAGATCGAACCCCCGCCTCAGCTTGACTGGACGATCGTCCTGTCTCCGATCGGTGGTTATTCATTCCTTCGCGTCAGCACTCTTCTTCTTGCTGTGGTGGCTGCGATCCTACTGTGGCTTTTGCTCGTCCGCACCCGGCTCGGGATGATGATCAGAGCCGGAGTCGACGATTCCTCCATAGTGCGTGCGCTCGGCGTTCCCATCCTTTCCGTGTTTGCCTTCGCAGCGGCGCTGGCCGGCGCGATGGCTGGGATTGCGGGCGTGGTCTGCGGGTCCGTGCTGTCGCTCGCACCGGGGGACGATACCCACTTTCTGTTGATGTCCTTGATTGTCGTCATCATCGGCGGGGTCGGTCGCCTCTCGGGCGCGGCAATCGGCGCTCTGTTGGTTGGTCTTCTAGAGCAGTTTGGCCTCGCATATCTTCCGACCTATAGCGTCGTGCTGACCTTTGCCCTGATGGTTGCGGTTCTTGCGATCCGACCGGATGGCATTCGTGGTTCGCGAGGTGTTGCATGATGGCAAGCAGAAATCT
Source organism: Bradyrhizobium jicamae (assembly GCF_018130215.1). GTDB lineage: Bacteria > Pseudomonadota > Alphaproteobacteria > Rhizobiales > Xanthobacteraceae > Bradyrhizobium > Bradyrhizobium jicamae_A. The sequence continues at coordinate 9,396 of NZ_JAFCKQ010000008.1, read as the reverse complement.
GGGCGCTGCCATCGCGGCCTGCGGGTTGATGATCGTTCTGCCAGGCTTCCTGTCTCCGTTCTGGCTCACTCAGATTGCGATCCAGTCGCTCTGCCTGGGCATGGTTGCTGCAAGCTTGTCCTTCCTGATGCGCTACAGCGGACAGCTTTCGTTGGCGCAGACCAGTGTCGCCGGCGTTGCATCCTATGCCCTTGCCTACCTGGGGCCGAACGATGTCAACCTCGGCCCGGGGTGGAGCATGGTTGCAGCCGTTCCGGCCGCATTCGTGATCTCAATCCTCTATTCGGGAGCCGTCGGTACGCTTGCCGCGCGCACGCGCGGTGTGAACTGCCTGATGATCACCTTGGCCATCGGCATGTCGGTTTTCTATCTGGCGCGGCAGAACTACTCGATCTTCGGTGGATTCAGGGGGATATCAATCGGACATCCCCAGCTGCTCGGCCTGGCGTTCAACGACGGAATCCCATTTTACTACCTGTGCCTCGCGATCGTGATCGTATCCTGCGTTCTGGTCGCCTACCTCGAGGAAACTCCGCTCGGTCTGGCGCTGCGGGCCGTAGGGTCCAGTCCAGAACGAACCGAAGCGGACGGTTACAGCGTGGGCGTGCTGAAGGTGGTCGCTGCGATGCTCGCGGGCGCGCTGGCCAGTTGCGGCGGCATTCTGCTGTTGTGGTATCACGCGCGGATATCGCCAGGGGCGATCGGTGTTTCCAGTATCATCGGCACTCTCATCGTCGCAGTGCTCGGCGGCATTCAGCGACCGATCAATGCCTTCCTTGGTGCGTTTCTCTACGTGCTCCTCGACAACTACGCGATCGATCTGGCGGGCAGTGAGCGATTCCAGACCTTGGTGGGGTCCATCTTCCTCGCCGTGGTCGTCCTGTCGCCCAACGGCGTCGCTGGGCTGCTGGTTTGGCCACGCGATGGGACAAAGGCGCTGGCGAGAGTGAAGCACTGTCGTTGCGCCGCACGCAAAGAGCGCATCGGAGGCCCATCAAGCATCGGACAATAACCGTCAACTACAAGTGAGGGAGGAAGTCATGAGAAAATACAATTATAAGTTGTTAGTCGGTTCGTTAGTCGCGCTTGGGGTGAGTGGCGCCTCCGCGGAGGACAGGAAGCCGATCAAGGTTGGCGTAGTTGCGACACTCAGCGGGGCGTTTGCCGCACTCGGGCAAGAGGCGATGCGGGGTGTGGAACAGGCGATGGCCGAGGCGAATGGCAGCGTCAGTGGACATCCGATCGTGCTTACGAAGGCGTCGTCGGATGCAACGCCGGATTCCGCGGTATCTGCGGTGCGAAAGCTCGTGGAAAGCGACGGCGTCGATCTGGTCGTCGGTCCGCTTTCGGGCGACGAGGGTATCGCGGTCAAGGAATACGCGAAATCGCACCCTAACGTCACGTTCGTTAACGGCACGTCGGCCGCGCAGGACACCACGCTGCGAAATCCAGCGTCGAACTTTTTTCGGTTTTCGGGCGATGGCGCTCAATGGATGGCGGGACTGGGACGCTACGCTTTCACCGAAAAGGGATATCGGCGAGTTGCCGTTGTCGCCGAGGATTATTCGTTCCCCTACACGCAGGTATTCGGCTTCATGACCGAGTTCTGTGCGCTCGGGGGGCATGTGGTGTCCAAGTCGTGGGTGCCGATTGGGCAGAAGGACTACAGTTCGGTCGTGGCATCGCTACCCCGCGATATCGACGCCTTGTTCGTGGGGTTGTCGGGCGCAGATGCGGTGAACTTTCTCACGCAGATGCAGCAGGGCGGAATTGAAAAGCCGATGATCGCAGGCACTTTCACTGCGGATCAAACCATTCTCGGCGCGAAGGGGCGCTTCAAGAAATACTTCATCGGCACGCCGTCGGCCAGCCCGGTGGCCGACGGACTGGACAGCAAGGGGTGGGACGACTATGCGGCGACCTATAAGGCCAAATTTCCGGACGGTCTGGGCTCTCCTTCGCTTGCTGCCTACACCTACTATCTGAATACGCACGCCCTGCTCGACGGCCTCAGCCGGGTGGATGGCGATCTTGCGGATGGCCACGTGAAACTCAACGCGGTCCTGGCGAAGCTGAACTTTGATGCGCCGACGGGCGGTGACGTCCATCTCGACGCCAACAGACAGGCAATCACCGACAACTTTGTGACCGAGGTTTACGAGCGCAGTCCAGGCCTGCTCGTCAACCACGTGGTACGGCGGATCAAGGGGGTGAACCAGACCCTCGGCATGGAGCCTGCCAAGTTCATCGCAATGGGACCAGCATCGCGGGACAATCCGTCGTGTCCATGACGGGTGGGCGGCAGCGCTACGCGCTCGAGTTCGAGGCCGTCCGCAAGTCCTTTGGCGCGCTTGCGGTGCTGAACGGCGTCACGCTTGCGATCAAACCCGGAGAACGCCATGGGCTCATTGGCGTCAATGGTGCTGGTAAGTCCACCTTGTTTGCGCTCGCTGCAGGCGTGCTGAAACCGACGGGAGGGGTCATTCGTGTGTTCGGAGCCGATGTCGCTGGGCTGGCGGCACACGAGAGAGTACGGCTCGGGCTGCGGCGCACCTTCCAGACCTCGAACGTCGTCGGTAATCTATCGGTACTCGACAATGCGGCGCTGGCGGTGCTGGGAGCATCGGCGGAGCGTCTATCCGTTCGCCGCCGCCTGACCAGCAGTGCCCGTACAGAAGCACGGGCGCTGATCAGTCGGTTGGGCCTCGCGTCGGTCGCCGGCCGTGGGGCCGATACGCTGTCCCATGGCGAGAAGCGGCAGCTGGAGATCGCGTGTGCGCTTGCTGGCAATCCAAAGATCATCCTACTCGACGAACCTGCGGCCGGTCTGTCGGCAGCGGAACGGGCCGAACTGCGCGAAATCCTGACCGGCCTCGACTGCACCCTCACCTTGGTGATGATCGAGCACGATATGGAGTTCGCACTTGGGTTTTCCGACCGGGTCACTCTGCTCCATAATGGGCGCGTCGTCGCGCAGGGTACGTCCGCGGAAATAAGCCGCAATGCGGATGTCCACGCGATCTACATGGGAGCGTACAATGGGAGCTAGTCTCAGCGTGCGCGACATCACGGTTCAGTTCGGCTCTGCCATGGTGTTGGATGGTGTCAGCCTCAATTGCGTGACCAAGCCGCTGGCGCTTGTTGGCCGGAACGGAGTCGGCAAGACCACATTGTGCAAAGCGATCATGGGATTGGTCGGCATCGCAGCCGGCACGATCGAACTTGATGGGCGGCGCGTCGATGGTCGCAGGCCGGAGCAGGTCGCTGCAAGAGGCATCGGATATGTGCCGCAAGGGCGCCGCATCTTCGGTTCGCTCACGGTCGAAGAGAATCTGTTGGTCGTTTCGCCGCGTGCGGCCGAGCCCTACACGCTTGAACGCATATGGGAGCGATTTCCCAGGTTGAGCGAGCGGCGAACGAATCTCGGAACACAGCTGTCGGGTGGCGAGCAGCAGATGCTGGCGATCGCACGCGCGCTTCGCACCAACCCGAAAATGCTGATCATGGACGAGCCCACGGAAGGGGTCGCGCCAATCTTCGTCGATCAACTTGTCAGCTTGATCGCCGACATTTGCCGAACCGGCATCGGCCTCTTGCTGGTCGAGCAGAACCTTCGCGTAGCTGCGGCGATTGCAGAACTGGCCCTGGTGATGGTCAACGGAAGGATAGTGATGCAAACGCCGACCTCGTCGCTTCTGGATGATGAGATGGCACAAAGAACATTTTTGGGCCTTTAAGCCTTCGGGTGCCAAACTCGGAACCTGCCGCGCCGGGACCCTGGGCGGAAGGTCCGATTGCCGTTGGGAGAAACCCATGGCCTCCCGAACTCATCTCAGTTTCCTGAGCGTGTGAGTGCGGCGTTGCTACGTATCTGCCGATCACGCAGAGATAACAGAACGGACGCGGTCTCCGACTAATCCCTGGGCATCCCGATTTTCGGATGAAGCTGGTCTTTACGAACAAGATCTACCAAGGTCGCAAGATCTTCACCGTCGGAAACGTTGCTGTCCGTAAGTGCCGAACACTCCTGGGTACAGGCCGTCTGTGCGTGCTTTTACGTGCGTTGGATGCTCCATGCGTTCGATTTAGCCTTGTCGGAAGGCGTACCGTCGAGCGTTCGAGGTAGTTGGGTTCAGTCATTCACAAGCCGTTCTTCCTGTTCTGATCGCTCTTGGACGGCATTCCGCTGCTGAGCTTGACCTTGTTGTATCGTCTATGAGATAGACTTCTAGACGTCTGATTTGGTTGACAAATTGAGCTAGCCGCGGGGGAGTAGTACTTGGTCAAGGCCGCAAAGCGGGCACGGGGTCGTCCGATAGGGTCATCGGATCAGGAACCGAAGCGCCAAGAGTTTGTGGTCGCAGTTATGAAGGCGATTGCTGAGCATGGGTACAAGGACGTTACCGTCGCGACCATTTGTGAGGCGGCCGGTTTCTCGCGTGGCCTAATCGGACATTATTTTCCCAGCAAAGACGCATTGCTGCTTCACGCGGTGGCAGAGGTTGCCAAGGATTTCGAGCAAGCGACGAGAGCGGCTGCTGAAGCCGCGGGCCACGATCCCTTGGACCGATTGCATGCTGTCGTCGCTGCATGCTTTCGCGCGCCGGTTTTCACGCCCGAAAGAGTGTTGGTTTGGGTGGCCCTCGCCAATACCTCGCATTGGTCGCCCGAACTCGCCGAGATTTATCGAAAGGCGTACCGTCCTTACCGCCGGGGGCTGGCTCGTCTCATGACGCGAGCAGGCGCCTCGCGTGGCTTGAAAATCAACCCGGAGCGTCTCGCAATCACCCTTACTCAGTTGACTGAAGGGCTTTGGTCAGGCTGGGCTGCCGATCCAAAGACAGTTTCAGCTGCCGAGGGAGAGGCGGCGTGCCATGATTTGCTCAATGCGTTCTTTTCCTCGACGCGTTCAAATTCCTAACCCGGCCAGAGCATCGCTCTCCTCGTCGTTCAGCGGCGCTTCTTGGCCGAACGCAGATCGATCGCGCCGACAAGAGTCTTCGGGTCAAGCCCGGGCGCAAAGATTTGTGCTTTGTTGATCTTTTCGGTGGCTGTGACGGGCAAGTGATCCAAGAACAGAATCCACCCCGGAGCCTTGTAGTAGGCGAGTTGTTCATTGCAGTAATCCAAAATGCTTTGGGCGAGCTCACGGTCGGCCTTGCATCCGGGGGTTGGCACAATGCAGGCAAAAATCTCTTCACCGGTTCGCTCGTCGGAAACGCCTACGATGGCGATCTGCGAGATGCTCGGATGCTGGCACAACACGGTTTCCACCTCGGTTGCCGCAATGTTTTCGCCGGACCTTCGGATCATGTTCTTTCGACGATCGACGAAATAGATCATCCCGCTCTTATCTTGCCGGACGACGTCGCCTGAATGCCACCAACCGCCGCGCCATCCGGCTTCGGTCGCGGCTGCATCATCAAGATACCCAGCAAAAAATCCCTTTCGAGGGTTCTCGCCAGCGAGGCGAACGACAAGCTCCCCCTCCGTATCCGACGGCACATCGCGGTCGAACTCATCGACCACCTTTACTTCCAGCGGCGCAATTGGTCGTCCGATCGCGCGCGCGCCAACTGGCCTCGGCTCGTGATCGTTCGTCGTCCAACGACCGACCTCGGTCATGCCCCACACCTCCAGGTGAGGTATTCCAAACCGTTCTTCAAACGCGCCGTGTATGGCGGGCTCGAGGCCCGCGCCGAAACCAAACCGGACCTGATGCCGGCGCTCGTCGGCAGATTTCTCCAACGCGACCAGAGCTTGTGGCACAGCGCCGATGTAGTGAACGATTGTTGCCCGGCTGCTCGTTACTTCGCGCCACCATCGCTTTGCCGAAAAATGCTCGGGACGGACTACGCAACCCTGCGACAGGAGCATCGGCATCAATGCAACGACGCCAGCGTGCACGTGGAAGACAGGCATCGGATTGAATAGGCGATCGCGGCCTGGTTCGATCGAGAAGCGGCCGCCGGCTTGTGCCAGCGTAAAGAACCATTCACCAGCGGAGAGCCAGTAGTCATTTGTGACCAGGCATCCCTTGGGACGGCCGGTGGTTCCCGATGTGTAGAAAACGCCAGCCTCGGTATCTCGGTCTAGTCTGCCAGATATTGAGCGCTTCACTGGTGGGGGAAGGCGGTTTGGCGTTTGGTCGGACGAGATGACAATGAACTGACCAGCCAACTCCGCGGCGACCGCTGTCATTCGATCAACATGGTGCCGTAAAACAACAGCCAGGACGACGCCGCTATGCTGCATCTGATACAGCAGTTCGGCATGCCGGTGATCAGGATTGACAGGTACAACACTGGCGCCAACAGCATTAAGTGCCAGCAGGTGAAGGTAGTAATCGGGTCTGTTCTCAAGAAGCAAGGCAACTCGATGCCCGAGCCCATATCCGGCCTGCCTATAATTATCAGCGAGGGTGACGACCCGTTCCAGGGTCGCGCCGTATGTCCATTCAAAGCCTTCCGGCGCGTAAGAAGTACCCTCAGGGACACATACGAAGGCGTTATCGGGCGCGGCCGTAGCACTGGCCTCAAACGCTTCGAATACTGTTCTGGCCACCTGCACGGATATCCCTGTGTTTCTCAACGCACTTACGCCGCATCTGACGTCACCGCAAACCACGCAATTTGGGCCGTAGCGGTTCCCCGGCGGCTTTGGTTGGCCATCCTAGGTCAGCAAAACGGAAACGCAATAATATTTTTGTTGAACGTTCGACAAATTATGCCATTGTGCGCCTTGTAATCAAAAATCGTCAGGCGGGAGGTGCAGGGAATGCTGAGGAGGTGGATAGGCGCATTGTTGTTTGTTCTTGCGCCAGCGGTGGCGCAGGCTGGTGCAGACACGCCGGTGAAGATCGGTGTCCTCGGTGACCAGTCTTCGGTTTATTCCGCCGCAGGCGGCAGGGGCAGCGTTGAGGCCGCAAAGCTCGCCGCAGAAGATGCCGGGCTCGTGCTTGGTAAGCCGGTCGAAATCGTCTCGGCGGATTTTCAGTTGAAGGTCGACGTCGGCGTAGCCATTGCGAGGAAGTGGTACGACGAAGAGAACGTCGACACGATCATCGATGTGCCATTCTCGGGCTTGGCGCTGGCCATTGCCGACATGACCAGGTCGAAGAAGAAGCTGGCGCTGTTCAATGCGGCCGCAAGCTCGGAGCTGACGGGTGCAAAATGCTCACCCTACGTCGCGCAGTGGACCTACGATACCTACTCGCTGGGGCACGGTCCGACGACCGGCCTTGTGGGTCGAGGCGAAAATTCGTGGTTCTTTGTAACGAACGATACCGTATTTGGCAGCAGCCTCGAGGGTGATGCATCGACGGCGGTTAAATCTGCGGGCGGCAAGGTCGTTGGTTCGGTACGGACCCCGACGGGGACCACAGACTTTTCTTCGTTTTTGCTCCAGGCTCAGTCTTCCAAGGCAAAGGTGATCGGCCTTGTCGAGGCCGGTGCGGATCTCGCGACCGTTCTGAAGCAGGGCGAAGAGTTTGGTCTTAAGGCACAGGGGCAGCGCTTCGCTGCGCTGATGGCCACCATCGATGCGATCCATGGTGTCGGGCTCAAGGATGCTCAAGGGATCATCGTTGCTGAAGCGTTCTACTGGGACCAGAACGACGAAACACGCGCTTTTGCCAAGCGGTTCTATGATCGGATGAAGGTCATGCCGACCCAAGTGCAGGCCGGAGCTTACAGCGTCGTCAATCACTACCTGAAGGCCGTCAAGGCGGTGGGCTCCAAGGATCCTGACAAGGTGATGGCGAAGATGCGGGAAATGCCGATCAACGATTTCATGTCGCACAATGCAAAGTTAAGAGCGGATGGCCGAGTTCTCCGCGATCTGTACCTGTTTGAAGTCAAGTCGCCCAAGGAATCGAAAGGCGAGTGGGACTACTACAAGCAGATTGCCGTGATCCCGGCGGACAAGGCGGTTCGGCCACTCGATCAGGGCGGTTGCCCCCTGGTCGGGCAGTAATCCCGGATTAGACACGTGCCCAAAGCAGCTTTCGACCACGGTGAACTCGATCTCTTTCGCACGAGCGTCCGGCGCTTCCTTGCGGAAGAGGTCGTTCCAAACGCAGACGCGTGGCGTACCAGAGGCTACATTGATCGAGAGCTTTGGCGGAAGGCGGGCTCCCTTGGCTTGCTTTGCGCCAGCAGCCCGGAAGAATACGGCGGCGGCGGTGGCAATTTTTGGCACGAGGCCGTCATCATCGAGGAACTGGCTCGGATTGCATTCCCAGACTTCAGCATTCCCTTGCAGAATGTAATTCTGGCGCCGTATTTCGTGCAGTACGGAACAGAAGAGCAGAAGCGACGCTGGCTGCCACAGATGGCAAGGGGAGATCTGGTCGCCGCGCTAGCCATGAGCGAGCCGGGCGCAGGTTCAGATGTGAGAGCCATTCGGACCCACGCGCGCCGTGATGGAAATGACTACATCGTTAACGGCCAGAAGACCTTTATCACGCATGGGCACACGGCCGATCTGATTTGTCTCGCCGTGAAGACTGATACGAGCGATAGCAACGGTGTTCGCGGCTTTAGCCTTTTGGTTGTCGAAACCGAAAAGACCGTGGGATTCCGCCGTGGCCGCCGGCTGGACAAGGTCGGTCTCAAGGCGCAGGACACGGCCGAGCTATTCTTTGATGAAGCCCGTGTGCCGGTCGACAATCTGCTGGGCGGTGTCGAAGGGCGCGGCTTCTATCAATTGATGGAGCAGCTGGCCAAGGAGCGCATCAATATCGCGATGCAGGCGCTCGCGCTCAGCGAGGCTGCCCTTGCAGAGACAATCGCCTACGTGAAGGAGCGGGAAGTCTTCGGCAAGCGCCTGATGGAATTCCAGAACACCCGAATGGTCCTGGCCGAAGCGAAGACCGCGGCGTCGGTAACCCGCACTTTCGTCGAAAGCTGCATCGAACGGCTGATCGCCGGAACACTCGATCCGGAATCTGCCGCAATGGCGAAATGGTGGGCGACTGATAAGCAGTGCGAGACTATCGACAACTGCATGCAGCTGCACGGCGGTTACGGCTATATGCTGGAATATCCCATCGCCAGGATGTGGAGCGATGGACGCATCCAGAAGATTTGGGGCGGCTCCAACGAAGTCATGAAGGAGCTCATTGCGCGGACCCTTTGAGGGCCCGTTGCACATTGATCGTTGTGAGGACTTGCTGGGCCGCGGGCTTAAGCGCCGAGAAGCATACTTATCACTGCTGGAGTGAACTATGAGCCTTTACGCCAAATACGAATGTCTAACGGTCGAGGTCGCCGACAAAGTCGCGATAGTGACCCTGAATCGGCCGCAGGCACGCAACGCGATCAATCAGAAGCTGATCCGCGAGTTGCGCACGATCTGGGACGACCTTGCCGACGATCACGCCGTCAATGTCGTGGT
>NZ_JAFCKQ010000079.1 GCF_018130215.1 Bradyrhizobium jicamae | reverse complement strand
TGTGGTCCTACCCCCGTGCTTTCTACATTGCACGGGGCCCATGGGTGCGATCGGCACCCGGCTTTCCCTGCGCCCTCACAGAGCGGCGAAACGACAAGCAAAGCTCGGGCAGTTCACGCCGCGAGAATGCGAATGCACATCCTCATCGCTGTTTGATACGTGAATCGGACTTTCCTCGTCATCCTGGCGTTCGCCAGGACGACATCGGGAGATGCGGCGCGCGCCGCCTTGCCCTACCCCGACCGCTTGTTGCTGGTGTTCTGCGTCAGGTTGCCATGCGCGGCCTGCTCGCGGATGTTGTGCTTCTCGTCGTCGCGATGACCCTTGGTGGTGTCGAGGGGAACACCGGGCGCGCTGCCGGGGCCCTTGTGGCTTTGATTGTCGTCGGGAACGGGCTGGATGTTTTTTGTCTTTGGTTTCGTCATCATCGTCTCCGTTACAAGGAGACAACGCCGCCCTCGCGGGCGGCGTTCCGGGAAACCCGCTTCACGATTGGTCCGGCGCTACATCTTGTCCTGCTGCTGCGGCTGACGCTGCTCCTGGTCGCGCGCGTGCTCCTTGGCGCGATGGCGGCCATAGAGGCAGCCGGCGGCGGCGCCGAGCATGCCGTGATGGCCGGCATAATGGCCGGCGACGCCGCCGACGACGGCACCCTTGATGCAGCCCTTGGCGTCGGCGGGGGAGGCAATGGCAAGTGCCGAGATGGCAATGGCGGCGGCGAGAACGGCTGATCGCATGAGATGGCTCCAAATGATCGTCTGCGGCATCAACGGCCAGGCCGGCCACGGGTTCCCGCTGCGCGAACCGGAAAGCCGCTGCGCGCGTCTCATGATCATGCTCTAACTTTGACTACACTGCAGATCAGGTCTTTTCAGCAATCATGCCCCATCGATACCTGCTACGTGTCGCCCTGGCTCTCTGCAGCGCGGCCATCGCCAGCGCGAGCCCGGCCCGGGCGCAGAACAACGACCGCGCCCTGCTCTCGGCCTTCTGCGCCGCAGCCAACATCAAGGGATCGACCTGCACGCGCGCAAGGGCCTATCCGAATGCGGCGGGCCGGGTCTGCGACGTCAAGCTGACCGGAGAGCGCTACAGCGGGCGCTTCCTCCCGTCAGGCAACGCGCTCCTCGTGGTCATCTACGAGAGCGCGTGCGAGGCGCATGTCAACGAATTCGGCGGCGTCGCCCTGTTCGAACAGGACGGCAAGACCGATCGCTTCATCCGCTTCCTGCCGGGTGCGCAGGGTCATGACTGCATCACCCTGCCGAAGGACACGCGGCAGGATCTTCTGATCTGCCTGACCGGCCACATGGGCCAGGGTCACCTCGAAAGCGGCGTCGCGCAAATGGCATTCGCGAACAAGCCCGGCAAAGGCATCGACATCTCGTTCGATTTCCTCCTCAACGCGGAAGACAGCGTTGGGGCCTATGGCTCCAATGTCGTGACCTGCAACGAGGGACCGAAATATTTCGGCGTCTCCAGGCTCGCCGCAGGCAAGCAGCCCGGTACGGTCGCGGTCTACGTCGACTATGCCGACGATGAGACGATCCGCACCGCATGCGGCCAAGGCTTTCCGAAGCCGGAGGAATTGTACTACGACCTCGCGCCCGGTGAGGCCTTTGTGCCGCCCGGGTACGAGAAGACGAAACGGTTCACGATCGATCTCGCGACGCGCAAGCTCGCCCCGCTGGAGTGAGCACAGAATTACAACGCTCCGATCGCTGAACCAAAGCCGATCGGGTGCGTCCAATGTCTAATGCACTTGCCGGTTGATCGCGGGCCGGTTCGGTCCATGATGCAGACGGGATCGGACCCTGGGGGATCGCAAGGGCGACCCTGGGGGATCGCAAGGGCGACCCTGGGGGATCGCAAGGGCGACCCTGGGGGATCGCAAGGGCGACCCTGGGGATCGCAAGGGCGACCCTGGGGGATCGCAGTGCGGAGCGAAACCGGTGGAGTTGAGCTTGGGCGAGAATCTGAACCGGCAGCGTGTTCTGAATTTCCTCGACGTCTATTACGCCGGCGGCATCGAGGGCGCGCTCGACCGCTGCACCGACGACATCGCCTTCATGGCCAACGCGCCGATCGACATCCTGCCGCATTTGGGCCGGCATCGCGGCAAGGCCGCGTTGCGCCAGATGTGGACCACCATCCACAAGCGCTATTCCGACATGCGTTACGAGGCGCCGATCCTCGTCGCGGAGGGCGACAGGGTTGCCGCACAGCTGCGCGTGTTCCTCCGCAAGCGCGGCAATGGCCGCATGGTGCAGTTCGACGTCGCGGTGTTCTACACCTTCCGCGACGGCAGGATCTGTGAGGTCCGCGAGGTGATCGACACGTTCGACCTGGTCCAGCAGGTGCTGGAGCGCGACGTCGCGACCTTGCTGACCGGGAAGAGGGACGCGGTCATCTGACGCCTCTTGGACAGCCCTGCAGCCTGGAAGCCGCGAAACTCGCATACGGAATTCCGAATTGGGCCACCCGACCAAATCGGCGCGGGGCTTGAACCTGAGCGGCCCGGCGCCGACCAATCACAGGGCCTATTGCGGGCGGCCGGGGCTGAAAAACGATCATGAAAATCGCGTTGCTGGCGCTGCTTGGCCTTGCACTGGGCGCCCTCGGTGGTGCGACGCTCGGCATCAGCGCCGGGCTCGCCTGGGTCGAAATCTTCAAAACCACGGATTTTGAAGGCTATAGCGGCATGTTGGTGTTCTTCACATGCATGCCGCTGGGCGCGGCAATCGGCGGCATCGGAGGCGCCCTGCTGTTCGCCGTGATCGCGATCCGGGACGCCGAGATCGCGATCGGGCGGAAGCCGGTGCGCCAGCGCGACCGCCAAAGCGCCCCGGTGAAGGGAATGATTTCATAATTCCGCGGATTTGCCTGCAATTGTGCAATGCATAATTCGCAATTGCGTTTTTGCCGGCGCACCCTATTTCGGGTCGCAATAGTGAAGTGCAGCAACCTGGTCACCGCGTCGCCGCTGACGCCGTCCGCCCTTGCTGCTTGGCAATCCAGTTTCAGGAACACGGCAAATGACAGAGCATAGCCTCTGGCGTTTCTCGCGCGCATTTCATCGCGCGATCAACGAACGCCAGCTTGACGACCTCGAGCCCCTGCTCGACGACGAGGTGGAATGGGCGATCTACGGCCCGATCGACATGTTTCCCTTCTTCGGCGCGCGCCGGGGCAAGGAGGCCGTTCTCGAAGTGATCAGGCAGATCGGCGAGAACGTGCGGGTCCACCGCTTCGATCGCGAGTCGATCATGCTGGGCGTGGATTCGGCATCCTCGATGATGCGCTATTCGCTGACCGCGCTCGATTCGAACAAGCCGATCTCGCTACGGGTCGCGCATTTCGCGCAGTTCAAGGCCGGGCGGCTGACCAGCTTCCGCGTGCTGGTCGACACCTTCGACCTCGTCGAGCAGACGGTGGGTTACCCCATCCATCTGCCGCGCATGGCAATATGACCTCGAGCCTCGTCTCGACGGAAGCGATACGAGGCCGAAGATTCCTGTATTGACGCGTTTTCCTCGCGCATACCGGTCTCCGCTTCGCTCGAAAACGCTTCGGTTCGTCATGTCCGGGCATAGCCGTCCGAAGGACGGCGGCGCGGCGTCCGCGGCTTGTCTTTGCCAGCCCCGAGTGGGTCGCGGATGTCGGCGCCATCAAGCGCGCATGCGCGCTCGTGCCCGGACATGGCGTCACTTTGTCTCGACGCCCCCGCCGCCATAATTTCGCACCACAGCGACCGCATTTTGCAGCCCTGGAATGCGCAGGCTGGGAATGACCTCCTCTTCAAGATTTGGCTGGGCAAGGCTGCCGGTGCTGGCGGCCGGCCTGAGCGTGGCGATGGCGCTTGCGGCCGCCGCGCAGACCGCTCCGACCAGGGACGTGACGGAGGACGCGACAGAAGAGGCGGCGGCGCCTGCGGCGGACGCCAATGACCCCGACCTGATGAAGGATATCGACGAGAGCAAGATCGACTGGAGCCAGCTCAACGCAGATGCCTCGACCCTGCCGATGCCGGCAACCCGGCGCGCGGCGAAGGCGGGCGACGCCGGCGGCGATCCGTCCTGGTCCTCCAACCTCAACGCCAACGGCACATCGGGGGTATCGGTGAAGCAGCAGGTCTCACCGTTCCTCGACACCCGCGTTGGCGTCGACATGACGGTCGCCAGGCAAGGCACGACGACATCGGAGCAACTCTCGGAGCGGCTCGCCAATGGCGGCAGCCTGCCGCAATCCGGCGGCTCGGCCTGGGGCTCGGTCAGCGCGCCCGGCGTGGCCTCGATCTGGGACAAGACCTCGGTCGAAGCCCGCGTCGACCCCGGCGCCGACCAGAGCAAGATCGGCACCTCCATGAGCAAGCAGATGCCGCTGTCGGAGCAGTACTCGGTCACGCTGCAGAACGGCATCAACATGACCCAGCAAGGCGTGGTGCAGATGCCCGGCATCATCAGCCGTCCGTCGCGCAGCTACGACACCGAGCAGTCGGCGAAGCTGTCGGTCAACGACACCGGCACCAGCATCGTCGCGGGCCAGACCTCGACCTTCGACGACAAATGGCTGCGCCGGATCGGAGCCGAGCAGAAACTGTTCGACGGCGTCACGGTGTCGGGATCTGTCGGCGAGACCGCGCAGGGCGCCACGAACAAGAGCATCACCGCCGGCTTCAAGCGCACATGGTGAAGGTTTCATTAGCCCTGTCGTGCTAATGATCAATCATTGCCGCAACTTGGCCTAGATGCGGTCAAATTCCGCGGGACTGATGGGTCGGCAATTCAATCAATTCGTCGTGCGGGGGACAGCCGCGCTTCGCCATGCGAACCAGGGGAAAGCCGATGAACGTTACCAATCGTTCCGAAGAGGCCGAATCGAACCCGGAGGTCGACAGCAACCTTGCTGCGGTGTCCGAGGTCGAGGCCGGAATCCGGGACTTCGTGCGCAATGATATCGCCTATTTGCGGCGGCCCGTGGCCGGCCCGGAGACCGTGCCGCTCGAGCCGAACACCGACGCCACCGTCAACAACGTCAACTCGCTGATCCAGCGCGTGGCCGGCACCTCGCTGGCCGAGATCGAGAAGCTGATCTCCGAGCTCGAGAGCCTGCGCGATCTCCTGCATGCCGAAGGCCAGCGCGTGCAGCGTGAAATCTCCGGCTATGCCCAGCTCAGTCAGGCCGCGATGAAGTCGACGCGGATGATCGCCGACAACGTCACACAGTGGAAGCGCGCGGCCGACGGCCTCCGCAACAGCTGATCCGGAGCGCGGTGATCGCGCTTCAGGCCTGTCTTGAAACTGACATCCGCCGCCTCCTGCCGAAAGCGGGAGTGCGGCGGTTGGGTTTTCATGTATATTTCGCGCCGGCCGGGTGCGGTTAACGCGGCCGAAACGCTGCACTGTCAATGCTTTCTGAAATTGATTTGAACTTTAGTTGCGAAGACCGCGACCAAGCACCGGCCCCGCGCCGAGGCGGCCGGAATTTGCGTAAGGATCCAATCCATGCAGAGCGTTCGACCGGACAACACCGATCCCATTCCGCTGCGTCAGTCGCAGCAGAACGTCGGGACGATCATGATCCGGTTTGTGGGATTGCTGGCGGCCGTGACGGTCGTATTGGTGCTGATCTGGAATCGCTAGCGTATGCAGCCAGGGCCTGCGCCCGGATCAGCCAGCGGGCGCATGCTTATCCGGCCGTCAATCAGCGATTGATGCTCGCGCTGCTGTCGAGCGAATAATTGCCGTCGGCAAAGCCCTTCACGATCATCCCGGTGGCCAGCATGACCACCAGCGTCACCGTTGCGAAAATAATGCCGACCAGCTTCAGCGCGCTGCGATCTGCCATGCTCATCCCCTGAGGTTCTTGCCCGGAATCATAGGCAGGGACAAAGGTTCAGAATGCGTTAGCAAAAAATAGGTTCCTGGCAATGCACAACCGCGCAGGCGCGCAGAAGTAATCTGCTAACCATGGCGTTCGTGCAACAGATCAGATGCACCGATGCAACATCAGGAACCGGTGCCGCGCCGCGGCACGAAGGCGGTCGCGAGGAACGAGAACGCCACCTCGCCGCGCTGATTGGTGCCGGTGTTGCGCGCCTGCAGGATGCCCCATTCGGGCCGGCTCGACGAGGTCCGCTTGGTCTCGACCTGGTTGGAGAAGCTTAGGGTGTCGCCGGCCAGGACCGGGCGGAGCCAGCGCAACTCGCGGAAGCCTGGCGAGGGGCCCCACGTCGCGACCGTCTCGCCGCGACGGGCCGCCTCTTCCGCCAGCCGCTTGCCGTCGGCGACCAGCAGTTTCATGCAGACTGCCGCGACGTGCCAGCCCGACGCGGCCAGCCCGCCGAACAGCGACTTGCGTCCCTCCTCCTCGTCGAGGTGGAAGCGCTGCGGATCGAATTGCGCCGCAAAGCGCTTGATGTCCTCGGCGGTGAAGGTGAACGAACCGAAGTCGCGCCGTGCGCCGATCTCGATGTCCTCAAAGAAACGCATGCGGTCTCTATTCCTTTGCGCCGTCACGGCGGCTGACGATGATCGGCGACTCCATGTCGCACAGCACCTCGCCCTTGGCGTTGCGGATCGTGCCCTTGAAGGTGACGATGCCGGTCTCGGGACGGCTCTTCGAGACGCGCGCCTCGATGACGTCCACGTCCAGCGTCAGATCGTCGCCCGGACGCAGCGGCGCCATCCAGCGCATCTCGTTGACGCCGGGCGAGCCGAGCGAAGCGGTGCGGCCGATGAAGCCGTCGCACAGCATCCGCATCATCAGGGAGCCGAGGTGCCAGCCCGAGCCGGACAGGCCGCGGAGCATCGACCGGTTGGCCGCCTCCTCGTCGAGATGCATCGGCTGCGGGTCGAATTCGGCGGCAAAGGCGAGGATCTCCTCGCGCGAGACGTGGCGCGGGCCGAACGTCCCGAAATGGCCGGGTTTGAAGTCTTCGAAGGTCAGCGTGGTCATGGAGTTGAGGATATGCGGGAAAGGAGCCCGATTGTGGCCGTTATTTGCGGCAATCACAACCGGCCCAGCCGCATAGCTCGCCCCTGGCTTGCCGGGCGCCTGGTTCGGGGCTGGCCCTTGGCCGCGAGGGGGGCATGATCCGGAGGCGGAGCGTTTGCGCGGGATTGCTCAAACAAAGAGGCGAGATCGAGGGTGCGCTTTCCTGTCATCGCATCCATGATCTGGACGCGAATCACATATCGGCTTGCCGGGAGAACCACCGATGTTCGATTTCCAGGACCTGTTTCAGTGGGACCGCTTCATCACCCCCACGATCATCAAGACGTTCTACTGGCTGGTGATCGGCGTCATCGTGCTGTTCGGGATTTCCGGCATCCTGTCGAGCCTCTCGGCGATGGCGATCAGTCCATTCGTCGGGTTCATCCTGCTGCTGGCGTCGATCGCCAGCGTGATTGTCGGCATCGTGTTCTCGCGCATCGTCGCAGAGTTCATCCTGATCGTATTTCGCATCAACGAACACCTCGGTGCGATCAGGGACCAGGGCGGCATGCGCTGATATCAGGCCCGAAACCCTCCAGCCCGCTTGGTTAAGGGGCGGTCACCGGATCCCGGCGAAATCGAGCGCGGCGGCGAGGCCGACCTTAGAGTTTTCCGGCGTATTGCTCTTCCTCAAACAAATTCCGGGGGGAGACCAATGACCAACACGATCGATCACGATCCGCGCTATCCGTCCAGCGAACGTGCGCAGCGGGTGCATGACATTCTGCTGGTGTCGTCGTTTGCGATCTGGGCCATGCTGATCGGCTTCGCGCCCGTCATGACCTATCATTGGCTCGCGACCTGAGGCCGCCTGTCGTTCTGACGCGCATTCTCCGCGCAAACCGGTTTCCGCTTCGCTCGGAAACGCCCTCCCAAGGCGCCGCGGTGGTTAATCCGTGGTAGCACCTGTGGTCAAATACGAGCGAAATTGCGGCCGGGATCTTAAAGCGGGTCGCGTATCGATGTCCCCATTGCGAACAAGAACATCGCGGGGGCGTCGTGAAGTTTGAGAAGCGTTCGATTGCCGTGAGGTCCGGACTTGTCGAGAGGCCGGGCTTCACGACCGAGGATATTTTGTGGGCCGTCGGCATCTGGTCGGTGATCCTGACCCTGGTGCCGGTGATCGTGTTCTACCTGCTGATGGTGGCGTAACAGCCGCCACTTGCACCGTCATTCCGGGGCACGCGACGCGTGACCCCGGAATCTCGAGACTCCCCGATGCGCAATTGCGCATCCGAGGCTCGTCCTTCGGACGCCCCGGAACGACTTCCCGGTTCTTTGGCCACCAATAGAAAACGCGCGAGTCTCGCGCGTTTTTAGTCGGTCTCGCAAGGCGGCGTCGCTACGCCGCCTGCTTGTGCATCGCGCCGGAGGCGGATGCGGTGCCGCGGATCGCCTTGATCGAACGCTCGATCGCGGCCCAGAGACGGTTGATCTCGGCGGCGCCGCGGCCTTCCGCATAATATTCGCGGGCGCCTTCACCCTGGCCGAGCGCCATCAACAGATCGGCTCGGTTGGTGATCTGGCCACTCCATACCGGAGCACGGAACTTGGCCAGCGCTTCACGCGCGATCGCGACGATCGGGCTTTCGGCGCCATCACGCGGCGCCGGGGCACCGTTGATTACGACGGCGTAGGGCTTGCGCGACGCACGGCAGGTTTGGATCGTCTCCTGCACGGCATTGACGTCGAATACGCCCGGCCGCGCCGGAATGATCACCATGGTCGCACTCTTGATGGCGTCGTCGACGACGGTCGATAGATTCGGCGGCGTGTCGATGAACACCCATTCGATGCCATCGCGCTTGGCCTGCGCGACGATTCCGCTCACAGAGTTCACCGCCGTCTTGATCGGCGGCTCGTTGGTGCCGCGCAATTTGTGCCAGAGCGTCAACGAGCCCTGAGGATCCGCATCGATCATCAGACAGGGCTTCGTCGCCTTGTGCACTTGCGCGGCAAGGTGGGCAGCCAGGGTACTTTTTCCCGAGCCCCCCTTACGCGAAGCGAAAACAATAACGTTCATACCTTGGCCTCCACATTGACCCCAGGCGGCGAAAATGAATCAGCGCGCTGATTCGTGAAAGAAAAATTTCTTGCAATTCGCAAAGTTGCCGGAATTACCGGTGCGTTCTGGCTTTTGAGTCACACTTCGCGATCGCACAACCGGAAATGGAAGCGATCCAATCGCTGCTTTGATCTGATGACGAGAGCCTTCCTCGTCGCGATAAGGCGAGTCAAAACAAGCCGCTGCACGGCGCTCTCAAAGTGCTGCACTAGCCATTGATGCCAGTCAGCGCGCGCGCCTTGCGCGCTGGCGTTCGAGCCATTTGCGCTCGATCCAGCCGAGCAGTTGCGCGGTCGGCTTCTGCAAGGGTGGCACATCCTGCGCGAACAAAAGGAGTCCAAGCGGCAGCATCCAGAGTCCAAGCACCGGGAGGAAGCTGAAGATGCCGCCGAAGATCAAGAGGATTGCGAGTGGAATCCGCACATAGCGCGACGACGGCCTGCGCAGCCACGCAACGAACCGCGCGGGCCACGGTGGCAGCCTGGCTTCGAGCCGGGCGAAGTGCCGATCGATTTCCAGCTTGTAGAACTCGCTCAACGTATCTCTCCTGATCGATTCCCGCGCATGGCGAGAAGGATGTCGCGACGACAATCAGGAAAGATGATGCTGCGTGACAGCGTCACAAGGCGTCAGTCTGTCGCGCCGCAGCGTTTTCGATGATCCGCCATGCGCGCGCGCGGAACGCGGCTGCGTCAGCTCGCCGCGGGCTTCACCGGCTTCTTCGCCTTGTGCGGCTTCCTGTGTGTGGCCGCCGGCCGCCGCACCGATCGCTCCGCGACGTCTTCCCGCTCGGGACTGCGGAAGAACGCGCGGCAGGCCGGCGAGAGCTGCGCCTTGTTGCGGATCATGCAGGCCGTGATGCGGTCGACGTCCGGGATCTCCGGACCGCAAAGCCGGAACGCATCAGGCGTGCAGGCCTGCTGCTCCTCGTCAGTATAGGCCTCGCTGCTGGTCGGCAGCAGCGCAACCGCGAGCCCCATCGCTGACACGAGCGCAAACGAGAAAGTCCTTGAACCCGCGATCCCCATGCGTCCCCCCAAGGCGTCGTTTCGTGGGATAGTGAGTGAGCGGCGGCGGAATGGCAAGCGGACGAGATGGCGCGCGTTACGGGGGTGCGCGGTTTCGGGCGGAATGGGCAGAAACCAGCTGCGATGTCCCTTCTCGCCCCTGCCCGGCAATCGCTTCGCGGCTGCAGCGGAACATGCTAGATCGGGCGCGAAGCTGCGGCCGACCAGCGCGCGCCAACCAAAAGCGAGAACCGTGCCCGACCCCAACAAGACGATGAAGCTCAAATTCCGCTGCCCGGCGGAACTCGAGGGCAAGCTGCCCCCGCCAATCCCGGCTTCGTTTGGCCTTCCCGACTGGCTCAAGGCGATGCCGACCCAGGCCTTCAACGCGCTCAACATGCGCGACGACAATACGGTCAAGCGCTGTCCCCCCTTCGTCGACGCCATGACCAGCGGCTTCCTGATTCCGCTGATGTGCGATCTCAGGTTCGACAATGGCGAGATCACCTGGGACAACGATATCCCGCCCGGCGGGGAGCTCGATTTCCCGCGCTCACCCATCGGATTCCATGACTCGAGCCAGGTCACGGGCTCGCCGCTGTTCGAGCCCGACCGGTTCGTGATCAAGTTTCACAATTTGTGGAGTATCGAGGCGCCGGAGGGCTACTCGCTGCTGTTCACGCATCCGCTCAACCGCTTCGATCTGCCGTTCACCACGTTGACCGGCCTGGTCGATTGCGACCGCTACCGCGACACCTGGATTCATTTCCCGGCACATTGGCACGATGTGAATTTCACCGGCACGCTGCCGAAGGGCACGCCGGTTGCGCAATGCGTGCCGGTGAAGCGGGAAGACTGGGTCGTGGAGACCGCGCCTTTCAGCGCGGAGGAGACGCAGCGGGTGCATGAGCTGACCAAGTCGGTCAGCCGCGAAACCGGCGTCTACCGGCGGCAATTCCGGGCCTAGCCTCGCTCGCCAGCAGGCAGGCTCACGCCTTGTCCTGCTGCAGGAATCTCGCAACCGCGCTCGGCCGCAGGAAGAACCGGCCGTGCGATGAATTCGAGAGCGCCGAGGTGGTTCGACCGAGCATCTGCGGCGAGCTGCGCATCGCCTTGCGCAGCTCGGCCTCGCCGGCTTCGCGCTGTCCCATTTCAAGCAGGCATGTGGCGAGATCGGCGCGCGTCATCGCATCGTCGGGAAGCAGCCTCAGCACCTGCCGGTAGATGTCGGCGGCGGCGGCATAGTCGCCGTCGAACAGCAGGATGCGCGCCAGCGCAGCCAGGATCTCCGGACGCCCGGGCGCGGCCCGGCTCGCCCGCGACAGGATCTCGCGCGCCGGCTCACGCTCGTTGCGGAGCAGGTGCATCCACGCCAGGTCCAGCTCCAGATCGAGGCTGGCTGGCGCCAGCGCAAGCGCGCTCTTGAGGACGGCGATGGCCTCCTCGACATGTCCGGCCGCGCCAAGCTGGCCGGCCAGTTCCTTGAAGGCCGGCAAAAAGGGCGGGCGCCGCGCGATGGCCTGGCGCAATTGCTCGATTGCTTCCGCATGGCGTCCGGCGCCGCCAAGCGCCGCGCCAAGCAGGGTTTCGATGCCCGCATCGCTACCGCGACGCGCCGCCCGTTCGAGCGGCGCGATCGCCTCCGCGGCGCGGTTCTGCGCCAGCAGGGCGCGGGCGAGCAGCGAGGCGGCGGCGGTATCGGTGCGGCTCGCGCGCAGGACTTCGCCTGCGAGTTGCTCGGCCTCGGCGAGCTGCCCCATCCGCAGCGCCAGCTCGGCGCGCTCGAGCAACTGGGCGGCGCGGGAAGGCTGCGGTCCGCGGCCCGCGGAAGGAAATGGATGCTTTGGCACGGGAGCTTGTTACCAGATGTCCGGCGCAGCGATAACCACCGCGAAGGAAACCTCCGGCGGCCGTCGCGTCAAGGGCAAGGACGACGAAGCGGACGTGAAATCAGCGTCCGATCGGCTGCGACGATACGGTTGGGTGGGTACCGCCGTCTGCCAGCCTTGCCTTTGATAAACCTAGCTAATTTGTTCCCCGGTGATAGGCTTTTGTAGCAGCGTTTTGTATTCGTGAAAAGTCGATCATAGCTCGTGCGGTTGGTCGCCTTGAGTGGGTCGTCACCTGTCCTCAACACAACAGGAACTGGCATGGCTGAAACGTCTATCGAATGGACCGATGCTACCTGGAACCCCGTCGCTGGTTGCACGGTTCTGACTGCCGGTTGCACAAACTGCTATGCCATGCGCATGGCAGCGCGCCTCGATGCGATGGGTCAAACCAAATACCGAGGGCTGACCAGACGAAGCGGCAAACGGTGGGTATGGACCGGCAAAATCCGGCTAGACCACAGCTCAATCGAGACCCCGAAGGCATGGGCGAGGCCTCGTCGGGTCTTTGTCAACTCAATGTCCGACTTGTTCCATGCAGACGTGCCCGCTCGGTTCATCGCCCGCGTTTGGGCAACGATGCGGGATACGCCAAGACACACATACCAAATCCTGACCAAGCGCCCGGACCGGATGGCAGACATCTTGTCGCAGAAGCCCTTCGCAGTCCTTCCCAACGTCTGGCTCGGTACGAGCGTGGAAGACAATCGTGTCCTCTTCAGGCTCGACGACCTCCGCCGAGTACCTGCGGCCGTTCGATTTGTTTCCCTTGAACCTCTCATAGGGTCGGTGGCGGAGGCGAATTTCACCAGTATTGATTGGGCCATTGTCGGGGGAGAAAGCGGGCCCAGTGCGCGCCCCATGAACCCTATCTGGGTTCGCGAGATTGAGGAGATGTGCCGAAAAACGGGGACAGCCTTCTTCTTCAAACAATGGGGTGGCAAAAACAAAAAGGCCGCGGGAAGGACGCTCAATGGGCGAACGTATGACGAGATGCCTTCGGAGCGTAGTTTTTCAAAACATGACGATGGAATTTCTGGGCTAGGTTGATCGCTGGCGCGCTTGGGTTGGCAACTGCCAAAAATAGTGAAAATTTCTGCTGCTTGATGTTGGTGAAAAGAGGCAGCGGCTCCGAAACGTAGGGAAACATTTTTTCGAGCCGCGATTTGAACCACGTTTCGATCTGCGCCTTGGTAGCGTTCCGGTATTCCTCTTCGGCGAACTCTGGAATAGAGCCAAACAGAGTACGTGAGTACATTTGGTTTGTAGGCAGCGGAAGCTCATATAGTTGCCGCCAAGCTACCCCCAGGACCTTGTCGAGACGCTTCTCCTTCGGACCCACTCCGCTGAGTTTCTTTGCAAGTTGCCGCGTCACGTCGTGAAGCGGAAATAGATACCAAACGTCCACACACTGCGTTTTCGCCAAAAGCTCAAGCGTTGCCCAGTCAACCTGCAAAGCATACGGGTCCAAGAAAACGACGGCACGCGCACCCCCGTTGCTTCCACGCCGCCAGACCGGGCGAGAAAAAATCTCGGTAATGGCAGCGTTCGCGTCCTGCCCGATGATTTCGATGTCGAGCGAGGGATTTGCGTCTTTGATTGCTTGCAGTGCCTTCTGATGTTTCCGCTTGCTCTCATTGAAGATGAAGTGCGTGAAAGGCGGGCGGATGTTCAAAGCTCGTTTTGCAGAACCTGGCAACGTTTCCGAGACCCATTGCATGGGCTGGCTCTCTAGCAGCCCTCCTGTGAGCCGTTCACTGGTGCGCTCGCCCGTCCCCGCGAACACATCCACGAACCATAAGTCGAACCTACGTTGGCTCAGGGCTTTGGTGTAACACTCCAAATAATAGCAAACCGCATCGAGTTTCAGTTCGGTCCATGGTCCGCCAAATTGATGCTCAACCATCCTTGTCGCCCCCCGTCTCATCTTCCGCGTCGTCCGAGACGTTCGGTTCAATCAACCAAATGGGAACGGAGAACATGCTCACGTCATCGGGCCGGAAGAACGCGGTCTCACCATCCAGATCAACGAAACTGAGACGCCGGTCATCCACGCCCATCTCGGCGTAGTAGAAGAGGTCCTGAAGTTGAACAGAGAGCGGTTCAGGATCTTCTTCATGTTCGAGCAGACGCGTATCCGGCTCGGCCTCGAACACCAGCGGGTCTCGTTGATCCGTGAGATAGAATTGGACCTCGTAGCTTCTCTCGCTCGGGGGAGCGTATTCCGGAGAAGGACCATCAAACAACAACTGGCAGAAAGTCAGGTGTTTCAGGTTCAACGCGTACTGTCGATCAATGGAGGGCAAGACAACGAAGCCGCTGTCACCCTGATCGTGAAGGATACGGTTCAAGCGGTGCTTGTCTGGTCCAGAAATGGAAAAATCCCCCTCAGCGCCCCCGCGCAGACGGAATTTGACGGTCCAAACATTCGGCTCGACGTCGAGCCCAGCCATCTCCATCTCCTTGCTGGCTTCCTCGTCATCGTGCGTGGCAAAATCCCTTTTCAAGCGAGCTAACGCTGGCTCGGCTGACGGAAACACTTTGGTGACTGGCTGACCAAGGGCCGCCGAAATCCGCGCCGCTAAATCGAACCGAGCGAGTTGATTGCCCGCCTCGATGCGTTGGATTTGCTGTTGGCTTGTCTCAGCCGCTTCAGCGAGTTGTCGCTGAGTAAGGCCCTTCGCCTGTCGAAATTCTTTGATCCTGTTCTCAAACATTCCGCCTCACACATCTTAGTGTACACATACACATAAACGTGTACACATTAATGTGTCAATCCTGAAGAATGCAGTTGCCAACGACATCGACCGTATTTAAATCTCAGGAATAAGATACAAATTAAGAACGCAAGCCATGGCAAAATCTACAAGATCCATTAAGGCATTCGCCTATCTGAGAACATCTTCGGCGGCAAACATCGGCGAGGACAAGGACAGCGGCCGGAGGCAGCTCCAAGCTATCGAGGGGTTCGCTCGTCGCGCCGGTATCGAGTTGGCTGGCACCTACCATGACGAAGCGGTCAAAGGCTCCGACCCTATCGACACCAGACCCGGCTTTGCGGAAATGTTGGAGGCCTTAGAGGCCAACGGCACCAAGACCATCATTGTCGAGACAGCTAACCGTTTCGCCCGTGACCTCATGGTGCAAGAGGTTGGCTTTGCGATGCTCAAGGCTCGGGGCTTTGACCTCATTGCCGCTGACAGCCCAACATCATTTCTGGACGACACGCCAACCGCTCGGCTCATCAGGCAGGTTCTCGGTGCCGTCTCAGAGTTCGAAAAGGCTATGCTTGTGGCCAAACTCAAGGGTGCTCGGGACCGAAAGCGGCGCACCGGCGTCAAGGTGGAAGGGCGCAAGTCTATCGCCGAGCAGAAGCCTGAGACCGTGGAGATGGCTCGCAGATTGGCACGAGCGAGGCCCAAGGGCGGCAAACGGTCATTACGGGAAATCGCTGCTGCCCTTGCTGAGGCTGGCCACACGACAAGCGGCGGCACCCCGTATGCGCCCACGGCAATCAAGCTGATGTTGGAGCGTCCTACGGCTCCGCGCTTGGCGCTGTTGCTGCCCTAGCAGCGATCCGATGACAGCCGGTCCAAGCACGCTGCGGCAGATTGCTGAGGCGCTGAATGCACGCGGTATCCCTACGGCACGCGGGGGGCAGTGGTACGCACAATCTATCGCCAACATCCTCGAACGCGCCTGAGCAGCACGAAGGGCATGGGCCCCACAGGTGCATTATTGGGGCCGGAGTGCAACAGCTTCAATGGCTTAGCTGAATATCGTGCCCACAGGAGACAGCAAGGGCCAACCTTTCGGCAGCGAAGGGCCCCGAGCCGACATGGGGCCCCTGGGCGAAACGAGGTGGGGCCCTGGCTTCAAAAATCGAGGGCTAAAGGCAAAGGAGCTATGCCCGGCTTTCCTGAGCGTAGTGCGCATCCGGAAACAGTGCCGTGGGGGCCCAGAGGCCGTCTTACTCTGCGGCATCCAAGCGCCTTTTGCCTCTTAGGGCTTTGCGGATTTCCCTCCGAGCAGCCGAGCCAGGCCGTTTGTGGAGAGAGGGGAGCCGACGACTGGCCGATAGCCATCGCGCTCATGGCAGCGGACATGCCCGATGGCCAGTGATGTTTGATCTGCGTCAACGTTGCTCGACTGGACACGATCAGCATTCCGCCATGTCAGCGCGGCGCGATTGGGTTGCTATTGCCGGATACGCTTCAATAGCGGTCGCGGCGGCGGCCCTCATTTTCCTTTTTGCGGCTTAGTCTTAGCCGCAACCTTGAACACTTGTCGGCGTCCTGACACCGGACTTTTACGGACATTGCGATGGCACAAACTGCACTTTCTGCGGGATAGTTCCGGGCTTACTTTAGGTTAAGGACTGGACCTGTGGGGGTGCCATGGCTGAGATTGTTTTCCGCGCGGGCATTATTCTTCTGGGATTATGCACCGTCGCGCTCGCTGCGGTCGTCTTGTTCGCGCCGTAAGCGCCAAGCTCATCGGGGGCTTGCTAGGTTCGTAGCGGACGGCCTCATCGCGCGGTCATGTAGATTAAAGCAATATCCAGGTTAGGTTCTCTGGCCCGTCTGGCAGCCGGATCATTCGGCCTCGAATGCAACAGGTTCAGTGGCTTAGCTGGGAAACTGGCGCACAGGAGACAGCAAGCGCCAACCTTTCGGACGGAAGGGCAGCCAACGGGGCCCCTGCGACCCACTGGGGCCCCTGGGCCAACAACCGGGCCCCCGTGGCTTCAAAAATCGTGGGCTAAAGGGCAAAGGCCCCTGCCGAGCTGAACAGGGCGGTGTGCTTCGCTGGAAGTACCAGCCGCGCCTCTAAACGGCGCTGTATGGCCCCCAAATGCCCATGGTCCCCGAGTGAAATCAATGGCTTAGCCGAATATCGGGCGCACAGGAGAGTAACACTCGGCCCGAGTGCAACAAATTCAAAGGCTTAGCAGGCGAAGCCTCTTACGCACTAGGAAAGAGAGACCGCTGACCCCATTAGGGAACCGAGGATACCGCCCGACAGCGTGTCATTCGGCCTGAATGCAACAAATACAAGCACTTAGCAGATCAACCTACGTACAGGAAGGGAAAGGGGGCCGCGGTCGCCCATCAGCGCCCTTAGGAGGGCCGTACAGGCGGCTGTAGCTGATCCGCTCCCTTACAGCAGGCATGGTCACAGACGCACCAGCGGGCTTCTGAGGATCCTCAGGGCAGGGGGCGCTCACGGGCGTTGAATACACGAACACACACCACTCAGCGGCGCTAAACTGCGCCTGACAGGAACACAGAAAACACAATGGCAAGACTACCAAGAGGCAAGACTAAGCATCCACCGACCCACTCAGAGGCCATGAAGGCCAAGTGGGCAGACCCTGTATTCAGGGCAAAGATGTCCGAGCGGGACAGCAGAAGTCAGGAACTCCGCAAAGCCAATCCTGCACGCTTCACCAGAACAGGCATTCCAAACGGGATGAGAAGAGAGGAAGCAGAGCGAATGTGGTCTGTCGCCGATGCACAGGCCGATAAGATCATCCAGCACCTGAAGGCAGATGGGGTACTGCCAGCCACGCCTCCGGGGCGCTCAGAGACAGCAGTAGCCTCCACAGTTGCGAGCACAGCAGCAGCTAACATCCCTGTCCCAGACACAGATGCCGGGATGGCTGAAGCTGCTCTCAGAGAGGTATTCAAGCTGGCGTTGGGGCCCACAGGGACACGGGTGAAGCTGGCGGCACTGGCCACCATCATGAAATTCACCCGCCTGAAGCCCATCGATGTCCTGAAGTTGGCTACAGGCACTACGGCTGAGGCTGTGTTGGATGAACTTGCTGCCAGCGAGTAGAAACAGCAGAGGACGATAACAACCAGCAAGCAATTACCCGAAAATTTCAAGGTTAGTTTGTTGGTTTGCTAGCTGCTAACCTCTAACCAAAACCAGGGATACTACAGGGATACATCGGGTAAATCTCTATGGTCCAAGTTCCCGATATTTCCTGTGTCCCTGTCGTGTGGGTTAGTTCAGGACCCTTCAAAAGCGGAACTCTCCGCATTCCATTCTGTAACATTCCTTGATGGAACTTCATATTACCACTGTAGGGCAAGTCAGCTAGCAATAGTCTAAGTTACTGTAAATGTTGGCTAAAGAATGGGGGCCAGACTTCTATAAGGTATCTTCTTTAGAGCTCTACCCCCCATTAATTGCCTGATACCTGCCCCTCGTGGCGGCGGGTGTCCGTTTTAGCTCAGCTTGGCCACCCCGTGGCCCTTAGCTGCTCCACTCCCACCATCCCAACTTCGGAAACTACATGACAGACCTTATCGGCCTGCACGGGCAATACGCCCTCGTGCCGCCGCAGACCTTCGTGCACCGTCTGGCTCACGAATGGACCACCACCTACCACAACATACCCAGTGCCGCTCTGAAGGCCCTGTGGACTACCATGGCCAACACCTACCAAGCCGCAATCCTCGACACAGCCGCTGGTGTATCGCCCCGCTGGCGTATCCTGTGGCCCCCAACAGGCTCAGGGAAGACCCTGGGTGCCAAGGTGTACGCTGCGCTACAAGCTGAGATGAACGCTACCACCGCCCTATCGACGCCTGTGGGCATCCTCATCGTCACCCGCCTGATTTCCCAAGCCGATGAGATGGTGGCTGCTATCAATGCCCTCGCTGGCCGTCAGGTTGCTGTGGCTGATCACAGTGAACACCGAGCAACCTACGAGCAACTCCACGCAAGCGATGTGGTGGTCATCACCCATCAGGCATACGTGAACGCCACACAGACCCTCACCAGTACACGCGCTGGCCAGTGGGATCGCCTGACAAATTGGAAGGGCGGCAAACGTCTCCTTACTATCATCGACGAGGCTCTCTGCAACGCCATCGAGGAGAGCCAAGTAAAGGTGGACCGTCTTGGCCAAGCCATAGGTTTCATTCCTCACGGCTTGCGGTCCAGCTTCACCGCTGAGGTGGCGGCCCTTGAGCAACTCTATGTGGCCTTGGGCCATCACGCTGGTGTCAGTGCAGGCTTCGGTGGTGGCGCATGTATGGCTTGGGGCACGGAAGGGGCACCAATCAGCCCTGTCAACCTAGCCGCCTTGCGCGCCGAGATGCTCAAGCTCCCCTATGACCACTACCTGGGCAAGATTGACGTAAAGGAGCGCAACCGCATTGCGACGCAGACAGACAAGACGCTGGGGGCTGCGGCGGCAGTGCTCGATCAGTATGCGTATTTCGCGCTGCGAGGCACCGAACCTACACTCAACTCCTCGGCGCTACTCGTGCCTTTGGATGCTCCGGGGCCTGTGGTGCTGGACGCTACTGCCCGTGAGGATTTCATCTACAAACTTATGGAGGACCGGGCTGACATCATCCCAACGCCCCCCGGTGTGCGTAATTACGCCAGCGTCACTCTACATGTGGCGCGGACTTCGTCAGGGACCGGGAAAGCCGCCATGGTCGAGAATGCGAAGACCCGGTTCCCGCGCCTCATTGAAGACCTGACACAGCGCCTTACGCCGGATCGTTCAGTACTCTTCTGTGTCCACAAAGCGGTTGAGCACGAACTGCCCGAGAGCGGAGATATGCCCTTCGCAAAAGTGGCCAAGGCTCACTGGGGCGCAGTGGACGGAAGCAACGCCTATGCTGACTGCAATGTGGCAGTCATCTTCGGCCTGCCATTTCGTGATGCGGTGACGTGGCCAACCAACGTCTTCTTTGCGCTCAAAGGCGTTCAAGGTGATGATTGGCTCGACAATCCAACTTGGAAGGGACAGACGAACCTACGGGAGCACATGGTCCGCCGTCAGCTATCCGCCTCCATCATTCAGGCGATCAATCGCATATGCTGCCGCCACGTCACCGATGATCGTGGAGGATGCCCACCGGCTGATGTGTTCATCGTCCTTCCTTCTGGTGAGCGGGGCGAGGACATCCTCGCTTCTATTCGCAAAGAGATGCCGGGGATACAGGTCACGGATTGGCCGTTCGAGCCAGATGGTCCAAAGGTTCACAGGAGGGGTGCTGATTCCGCTCGATGTCGCCCACGATTCCGGAATGATCTCGCCCACCGTTCCGATTTGATGTCGCCCGCCATTC
>NZ_JAFCKQ010000078.1 GCF_018130215.1 Bradyrhizobium jicamae | reverse complement strand
TTCGGACCGCACCGCCAAGTACAACCAGCTGCTGCGGATCGAGCAGCAGCTCGGCAAACAGGCGAAGTATGCCGGCAAAAGCGCGCTGAAAGCGCTGGCCGGGTGACGTCTCGAAAAGTGTTCCAGGAACCCAGATGTCAATCGACCTAGATTCGATCGATCGAGCAATTCTCAAGACGCTGCAACAAAACGGCCGGATTCGAAACAATGAATTGGCTGAGCGTGTTGGCTTGTCTCCTCCGCCTTGCTTGCGTCGCGTACGTTTGCTTGAAGAAGCGGGCGTGATAGAGCGTTACGTGGCGCTGGTGGATCCTGCAAAAGTGGGGATGGGTTTAGCCTTGTCTGCCCGCGTTTGGCTCACCGGCCAGGATAACGAAACATTCGACACCTTTGTTGAGGCCATCCGGAGATTGCCGCAGATTGTCGAATGTCACCTTGTAGCAGGCGACTGTGATTTTCTGCTCAAGGTTGTCGCGAAGGATCTCGAAGCTTATCGTCGGTTTCAGATTGAGGAGCTTGCGAGCATCGAGGGAGTTCGGGGCATCAAGGCCGCCGTTCTGATGCAAAGGATCAAGCGATCGCATGAAATTCCCGTATGATCGTCAGACTGATCCATTTTTTGAAGCTATTCAGGTAAGCAAAAACTGCTGTTGGTCCCTCGCGGCATTCGCACGCGTGCCAGAATAAGGGGTAAGCCCTCGACAAAGACATCTTCGTGGAATTGGCGACATAGTCAAGCATCGGCTGGAGGATCTGGAGCTTGAGACGCATGTCCTGCGGGATGACTAGGGCGGGAAGGCCAGCCGGGCGACGAGCTGATAAGTAGAGGCAGGGTGGCTATTTCCGGATTTGGGCCTTAACGGACCGACTCACGCGCTTCTACGATGTCCGCTTCTGATTGTCGGGGATCGGCGTCGCCATCGCGGCACTGCGCGCTGAAGCAAGCGCGCCGGCCACTATCCGACCCGCCTCTGGTAACCGACAAAGCCGCCCGTTGATGGCAGTCCGCCAACCATCACTTTACGACGGCTAGGCGAACATCCCGCTGGGATGCGTCGGGGTGGAGCTCGGTGCCCGAATTCGTGTACGGAGCTGTCGCGAAGCAACCGAAGATCGGCATCACTGTTTCAAGGTCGCCGCGGTAGGCTTCGTAATCTGGCCCGCCCGGGCGAACAAAGCCAAGTTGGGGCGCTTGATCGACTACGCGTTTGAGGACGATCGGGGCGCTCGCGGGTGTAAAATGCGCGCCACCAGGATTTGACAGCGTCGTAATCAGACCGCGCATCGGCTCGGTGTTCTTTTCGGGGCGGGATACCATGATTAGCCGTATGGCGCCTTTTTCGAGGGTTACAAAGCTCAGGAATGGCCGCCCGTCCGGGATGTAAACTCGACCCTTTTGGACGTGTCCTGTATCGATCCGTTCTGCTTCCTCAAAGGTGAGGCAGGATTCGGCTTCGTCCCAATGAAGGTTCAGGAGGTAGGCGTTGATAGTGTCGGCTGCCGAGAACGCCGGCCGGAAGCAGACATACCGGCCCTCCATTGTTTCGACGCTCGCACGACTGTAGCCGCCGAGATCATCCAAGGGCGCGAACCTAGATAGCAGTGGGGCTTCGATGTCGTCAGCAACTGTCCGCGCGTCATTGAAGGAAACGGTCATGTGCGGATCGTTGGCTGCACGCTCGACGCAATCCTTGCGTATGCGCTCAGACTTGTTGAACACCGCGAGAACGACTGCGCCAACCATAAGGCCAGTTAACCCCGTGCTCATCGCGATGGTAGGAACTGCGTGTTCTGGATGAAAATAGAACTGGGCAAGCACCGTGTCACCGAGGAGAGAGCCGACCAACCATCCCGCCCCAGTAAGTGCTAGTCCGTTACCGATTGCCGCAATGCCTGCCAAACGGTACCAGCTCCAACGCAGTGAGCCCATGTAGCAACAAAGAAGCCCGAGTGAGATCGTGCAGATGAAAGGCGTAATCGTGCCAGGCAATCGCTCAAGAAACTGCTGAAGCACGTCCTGCACTCCGTCTCCTTGCGTCAAGGCAGCCAGGAGGGGAATACCAATGCGCAGAGCGATCGACAGTCCCACAACGATAAGACCCGCGATCACCAACTCTGCAACGGGCGGGTATGCGGGGCTATCTTCTTCATGACGCGCAATGAAACGTTGCGCCACCACGATTGCACCCAGGACCGCGAAGCCGATCGAGACACCGAAAGTGATCGCAATGGTCAAGACATGGCCTACCGGGATCGGACGCGTTCCCGGAGTGAACACCATCATAGCGACGCTCAATAACATGACGAGGAGAATTGTGGTTGCCCACTGATCCAGTCCGAACGTAGGCGTTGGGCGGGCATCAAAGCCCATGCCCGATAAGCGCTGCAGCCGTCCGTTGTGGGTTATTTCGGAGAACAGGACGTAACGCGCGACCAGGCCGCAAGTGAGGTTCGTGACTTCTGCGATGTTGCAATTCAATAGCTCTTTTAATTCGTGAGTGGGTTGTGGAGACGTGAAAAAGGCAAGGCTGCTGTGCATAAGTTCTTCGTAACGGACGTCTGCACGGGCAGCTGTCGTTTCTCCCATTTGCATGATCAGCGCGTATACAGATCGACCATGTCTGCTCCCAGCAAACTCAGGTGCCTCACCGGTGCTCCTGGGCGCAACGAATAGATTGTACAGAGCGACAGCCCTTGTGAAGCGGGCAGAAAGCGTACCGTCTCTACAGAAATCGAGCGCTTGGGGGCTGATGTTTTCTGAAATAATTTTGGTGACTTGGCGCCGAAGCCTCTCTGTTGGTTCAAAATCCGCGCCTTGCGCAAGTTCGACGGCGAGCCGATCGGCCTCACGCGGTATCGCCGCCAATTTGAAGCAGAATGTCCGCGCTGCGGTGTCGATCCGCGAAACTTGACGAAATTGCGAAGCAACAACGATGATGAGAGTGGCTACAATCGGAGCGTATTGAGCGAGTTCAGCTTGGGCCTCAGGATTCACCTGCGTCAGCTTGCTGCCGATCCAATCAAATCCGATGCTGCCCTGGACAAGCCCGATCATGATGACCAGCCAAAGCGGTATGATCAAAGCGCAATAGAATACCGCCCCGCAGAAGAACAGCGCGAAGGTCGTACCAGAGCGATTGGTGGGTGGAGAATTGAACCGCGTCCATGCGACCAGGAAAAGTGCCAGGACCGCAATAATCCATTCGCTCTTCGTAACGATTTCCTGGAAAATGTTCATGTTACGCACTCCCACAACCGATGGCACACTAAAGCGCCGATGCTGCCTGGTTCGGGCAGCAGAATTTGAGGGGTGCGAGCTAAACATGCGGTGCGTTTTGCTCGCACGTGCAAAGCCAACCTGTTAGGTATACCAAGCGAAGCGAACACAATGTGAGGTAGCATACACGTCGGCCGAAAATTCTCCGTTGCCTGGGGTGCGGAGGTTCATTCGGTCTCCTACGTTGCCTTTCACGCACCGGCCCTGGCTTGGGTTGGCCTCCCTCCAGCACGCCACGTAGATCGAGCGGATCCTCAAACTCGCATCTCCGCTTCGCAAAGCGCCACTGCGTGCGCGATCGATGCCATGAAGTGGCAGGAGAGGCCGAGCCTCGAGGCGCAATTGCCGTTCCTGCGCCGATGCTGCTTCAGACACCTTGCGAAGCACTTCCCGGACCCTGCGGCGGCCCGGGCGGGGGACCTCGGACTCTTAATCAGCGGGTCCCAGGTTCGAGCCGCGCCCGCCATACAACAGGTTGTGTTCACTACGTAATCTAGGGTGTTTTGCTCCTCGCAGTTATTTGGCGTGCCTGCCAAATAAGATAAAATGCGGATCTTCCGGTCACTTCCCCCGCCATCCACAAACCCTAGCGGCTTGCGATGCCGTGCCAGCCCAGCGCATCTTGGACGGATGGGAAGCAAGTCAAGGGAGCGGATCTACGGCGTCGCGGTCAAGGCCACGGCCGCGGCGTTGATCACGTCCCGCGTCATCTCGGACAGCGGCGTCGCGACGAACGCTTGATGAGGGCTGAGATGCCGCGCTTAGCTTCAGAAGCGAATTGCGGGGAAGGGGGCGGTTTGCTCTGTTACCTGACGGGTGGACGCTCCAAAATATCTTCCATACCGTCAATTGGCCGGGGAATGACATGCGCTGATACGACCTTGCCGATCTGCCGGGCCGCCGCCGCGCCCGCATCAACGGCCGCTTTTACCGCCCCAACGTCACCCTGCACGATGATGGAAATCAGCCCACCCCCCGCTTGTTGTTTCGTCACAAGTTTAACATTGGCTGCCTTCACCATCGCGTCAGCGGCCTGAATGGCAGCGACCAAGCCACTTGTCTCGACGAAACCGAGAGCCTGCATTGCCATAGGTCACTCCTTATCTGAACGCCCGAGCACGAAGCGAAGTTCATCGCGCCGCCCGACCGGCACGGAGAAACGGCGAAAGCCCATTTGATGCAGTTTGGCGAGCATTTCGTGAGGCATGCCGCCTCCCTCAACGCCAACGGACATGCCCCGTTCTGCTGCCGAAGTTGCGGCCGCCAAGAGGTTTGACACATATACCGGAAGTGTGCGGAACGGGTTTACGGGAATCAATGCTTCCTTTGCATACTGATCCAGCACATCAAGCGATTGCTGGACCTCGATTGGGAAGCCGCAAACCGTGCGGACGATATCGGCAACATCAATCCAGATCGGCGCGCCGGAATCGACAAAGTGCAAAATATTATCGAGCGCCATAACATTGTTGATGACCATCCCAGCGCTGAGGCCAACTCGCTTGGCTTTCTGTTGAAACGCGGCGAACTCGGCAACGGACGAGACGCCGCCAATCAGGACGCCCACCTCTTTGCGGTCGGCCGCGGCAGATATTCCGTCCAAAATGGCCTGCATGTAGCTCGACGAACCGAGAGGCAGGAAGAACCCGGCCGGCAATTCCTCCCAATTGTCGATCAAGCGGCGGGCCCGGTCCGAACTGACGCGGGGGAGCCGCAACCAGACGGGGCTCTCCGAGGCTCCCGCCACAGCGGGAGAGCAGGCGTCATGCACGATCGAGCGAATGGTGTTTGCGACGCTTGCTGGTGCGTCCGCGCGACCGATGGCGGCAGTCAGTTCAACGAATTTGGTGATAGTTCCGTGAGCAATGATCAGGTCTGTGATGCTGACGACGTTGCCCGTCCGCACCCCGGCATTGACCGACTCGACCAACTCTTCGCTCGACTTCGGCGACACCCACACGGAAGCGCTGGATTTCTCATCTGCCCAACCGAGCAAATGCTTCAGCGCCGGCAAGCCCGCGCCCGCGCCCTTCAGCTTGAGCACTCCGGCAAACACCTTCCCGGTGCTGCCGTCCATCGAGATCTGCTCGCCTTCGGGATAGGTCTTGCCGGCAATCGTAAACGTCTTGTTGTTGAGATCGACGTCAATCGCATCGCAACCGACGATGCAGGGTCGGTCGAGCGCTCGAGAAACGACGGCGGCATGACTCAGTGCGCCGCCTCTTGCGGTGATAATCCCGTTCGCGGCGATCATCCCCCGGATATCCTGGGGACTTGTCGTCGGGCGCAACAGAATGACGTTGTCACCCGCCAGCGCGCGCTCGGCCGCGCGATCAGCGTCGAGCACGGCGGCCCCGCACGCATGCCCTGGCGAAGAACCCAATCCCTGCGTAACCAGGTTCGCTCGTGCAAGGTCCTCATCGTCAAAGGCCGGCCGCGAGACCTTTCGAACTTGGTCGGGTGTGATACGCGCGAGCGCAGCGTCTCTGCTGATGGCGCCTTCCTCGACCAGGTCTTCGGCGATCTTGATCGCCGCGGCCGCCGTCCGCTTGGCCGGCCGTACCTGCAAAAAATATAGGCTTCCCGCCTCAACGGTGAACTCAATGTCAACCGCGTCACAATAGAGAGCCTCGAGCGTCTTGCTGTGTTTATCAAACGCCTCGCGCAACGCTGGATCGAGAGCCTTTGAATCGGATAGATCGATCGGTGTATGCGTTCCCGAGACAAGGTCTTCTCCTTGCCGGCCGATTAGATACTCGCCGTATAGTGCTCTCCGGCCATCGTTGGGGTTGCGCGTGAACGCAACACCCGAGCCGGAGTTTTCGTCGGCGTTGCCGAACACCATCGTCTGTATCGTCACGGCAGTTCCGAGATCATCAGAAATGCCGTGATGCTTTCGGTAGGCCTTTGCGCGCGCACTGTCCCATGACCGAAAGACCGCCTCGATCGTCTTATGGAGCTGATGAGTCGGATCTGCGCTGACGGGTTCTCCCTCCCTCTCGATGTGAGCAAGAATCGTTCGCTCCAACGCATCGAAAGAAGCTTGATCGAGGTCTTTTCGCGCTGTTGCTTCGGGGGTCTTCACCGCCTTCATAAGTTCGGCCGGGTCGATCCCCAGGACGATGTCGGCGAACATGCGCCAAAAGCGCAACCACGTATCGAGCGCGAAGTCGCTTCCCCCGGGGCCACCAGCGAGGGTTAGCGCTGACGCGGACGTCAGACCGAGATTGAGGACAGTATCCATCATGCCGGGCATGCTTACGGGCGCGCCTGATCGTATCGATATCAACAGCGGACGGTCCTTGTCCCCGAACAAACGGCCAGACTGCGCCTCAAGACCGCGGATCGCATTGTGGACCTGCACAAGAAGCTGTTCTCCGATTCTACCGCCATTGGCCCGGAATTGATGAAAGCCTTGAACGCCAATGACAAATGCGGGAGGGATGGGGATCCCAGCGCGGGCCATCTTGGCGAGCCCGCTCGCCTTGCCACCGAACCGCAGTGCATCCTCAACGTCGCTGTCGGTTACTTCCCGAACAAATGCGTTATTCGTCATGGTGGCCGCCATCCGCATGTCTCAGGTATCCCGCGGACGGCCAATCACGGAGAGGATGTCCTCGTGAAATTCGAACCACACATTGTGAACGGAATCGAGCGTCGGTTTGCATACATAGTCCTTTTCGCCCTGGTCCACGAGCGCGACGCTTGCGCCGAACCTATCCACATAGGCTTGATAGCGCGGAATTAATGGTGTCAGTTCTTGGATGTTCTTAGTCAGTCGCTCAACCGTCTTGATGAGTCGCGCCTGAATACGATCGTCACCATCGGCTGACTGCCACTCGCTGACCTGCTTGATAAACTGATCATTGATCGTCTCAAAGCGCTCGTACCATGCCAGAACGGATTGATTGGAGCGCAGCGCCCCGTAGGCGGTCTTATAGAATTCGTGCACGGCATTGGTACCGTCGGGCAGCAGCAGATACTTGCCCTCGGCGACCATCAACTGTCCTTTGTCGGCCGCCGCGTTAAGCACGGCCTCGGCTTCTGCCGCGCCAACACCAACGGCGCGCGCCAACTCTTTCGCGGTCGCCATCTTCTTGAGGTGGGCGCCGTTCAGAACGAGAAACTCGTTTTCGCTTAGAGCTGTCATCATCCGTCCAATCGATGCGGAGGCCGGGCGCCGCACGAAGCGGCGCCCGGCATGGCTTATTTGCGGCCTACTTCCAGTAGTACTTCGACCGGTTGAGGCTCACATTGTCGGGGAACGGAAGATAACCTTCGCCCGAGAAGATCTTCTGGGGCACCGTCGCTTGGGCAAAACCCCGCTTCACAATGTCATAGTAATAGTTGGAAACGCGCTGGTCGATCTCCCAGAATTCGTAGTCCGTGCAAGCCTTGTCGTAAGTGCCGGCCAGGCGTAGATGGGGCAGGATCATGTCGATATAGTACACATACATACCGTTTGTGATAAGGGTGCGCCGCGACATTCGCGAGAACTTCGTATACAGCTTGAAGGTCGCTTGCTGGATCCCCTCGAGGCGCTTGTCGAGCTCCGAGATCTTGACTTGATAGACCTCCCCCATCGGCGTATTCCACTTCTCGCGCACGAAGACCGCGCCGCCGACGATATGCTCGATGTAGTTCTTCGGCCGCGTGAAGGTCGTCGAGATGTCGTTCACCCGGATTTCCGACAGAGCCATCTTATCGGGGTCGATGACGAGGCACAGCGTGTAGCAGTGCGGCACGTTCTCGTGGTCGCAGACGTCACTCCAATCATAGACCTCCTCGTTGGTGAAAAGATCGCGAATGATCATGATCTTGCCGTCCGGAAGTTCGTAGGGACCGGTGTCGCCGAGACCCAATCGGCAGTCGTAGTGATCGAGGAACGAGAGAAGCTCGGCGGCGGCGTTGAAACGCACCAGGGAATCATGCTTCTCGCTGCCGGGCTCGAAGTATTCGACCTGGCCGAGGAGCTTGTCGAGAATGTCCTTCTCGTGGATCTTGCAACGATACCGGTCCTGGGAGTTCAGAATGTAGCCATCCTGGCGCTTGCCCCAGAGGACACGCTGCATAAACTTCAGAATGATGTTGCTTTCACGAACGTAATCCTGCGGCTGGATCGCTTCCAACGCTAGCAGGCCGCAACGTCCCATGCCGAAGCCAACAGCGCCGATGCACCAGTCGTGGACGCAGTTGACTTTGGTGCCGATCTCGCGCCGAGCCGATGCGCCGATGTCGATGATCCCTTGGGCGCCGACCTCGTTAGTCGTCATCTCGAGGATTTCGGGCCAACGATAGAATTCGTGCATGAAGGCGAGAATTTCGTATTCCTGACGCGGAATCATGCCGGAAACGCCTTCGGTCGCGCGCATCACGAGCACGTCCCAGATGTTCCATGCGAGATAGTTATTGAGGTCGTTCAGTTCGTCGACCGTGAACTGGTCCCGGAGCACATCTTCCTTACTCACTTTCTCCAGAACTTTGCTCTTGGCACGCTGGCGCAAGACCTTGTCGCCCAAGATGCCATCGGGTACAGGGTCCATGCCTTTGAAGTTGCCCTGGTAGACAAGATCTTGAAAGCGCATACCGTCGTCCGCAGACTTGTAACGGTCCTTATAAGTAGACATCGGCTTCCTCCTCGATTGCGATTATGTCTGGAATTAATCAGCTGATGATGGCGATGCGGCCTGTCTCCCTATCCTCGCAATGCAGCTGCACTTTCTTGCCCTCGAGGGCCTTGATGATGGCAGCAAAATGCGCGTTGTTATTACCGCCCGTTACGTAGCGGGAGTCGCTATCCGTGAGGTAAGCCGTCATCACGCAGGGCATCTGGAATTCTCGGGAGAGGATCCCGAGATGTGACTCGGGAGCGCCTGACATTGTGATCACGCCAATGGATCCCATGCTCAAGGCTGGCGCCAGGAAGGTTGTCGTCCCTCCCTGAACGAGAAGAATGTGTTCCTTCAGCTTGCCGCTCTGAATGAGCGCGATGACGGACTTTGGATCCGGGAGATATTTGACAATTCCTGACGGCGTCTTTTTGGTCTCGAAGCTATTGTAACCTTCCGCGACGTAACTCATAAAAGCTCCTCCCTGTGTGTTAGCTTGGTATGAAGATTGGTCAGTGGATCGGGGGCCGTTCGCTTCCTCTAAGCCGACGAAGGCTATTCAAAAGGAGATTATCGGCGCTGCTGGCGCGCCCGATCGACGGCACGTCCCGCGCTTGGCAGCTTCCGACGTCGCGCGCGGTGCGTTTATCGAGAGCCTCTGTCGCAGCCATTCGCCGGCCGCGGCGGATGGCTGCCGCACTGGCAAGCTCACTGTGCTGAGATCCGCAGTTGCAGTGCGACCCGCCGTTTCCGCAGCAGGCGTTAGGCTCGGTGAGAGTCCCGAGCGCGCAACTCGAGGCAAAGCCATCGGGCAGTAATTGCGCCACCAGCTCTTGCGGCCAAACGGCGACAAATTCTGCGCCAGCTGCCAGCAACTGCTGCTCGGAATGCATGCCCCAGGCGACCCCAATGGCTCTGACGCCACATTCCACCGCGTGCCGGATGTCGCCTACAGTGTCAGTGACGAGGGCGATCTGGTCTGCGCTCGGAAGCTCAGGATCATGATCCTCGCGATAGGCGGGAGAGCAGTTGCGGCTGACCAAATACGAGCGATCCGCTAGAAAACGCCGAACGCAGGCCCGCTTGTCCTTTTCAACATCGCCGCCGAACACGTGCGAGAAGCAATGGGTCAATCCTTCCCGATCCAATATGCGCCTGATCGTTGCAACGGAATTGGAGGAGATGACCGCAAGCGAGCAGTTCCCGGCAAAGGCTCTTACGACGTCCGCCATCCCCGGGACAACCTCCGGATTATATTCCCGCTGCAGAAGATCAAGGAAATGCCGTCCCGCTTCTTCCGCTCGTCGCTCGTCACCGCAGTGCTTCTGAAGCCCGTGAAACATGTTGTCTTCGAGCAGACGGAAGAACTCTGACTGGCTATTGATACCGAGCCCGAGAGCGGCGTTTGTTTTGGCGAAGACACGCCATGACGCTTCTCTGGTTTGCACCAGCGTTCCGTCGAGGTCGAAAAGGACAGCCCGTACGGGTTTCATCGCGCTTCAGCCATCCCAGCACGAATGCGCGTCTCCGGAGAGGCATTCAGCGCGGTCAGCTGTGGCATCTCAAAGAAGTCCTGGATCTCGCCGTAGCCGGTCAGATTTCCGCAGGTCCACCGCGCGAGCGCGTTGAATGACACCATGTTGGGCCAGCACTGCCACGGGAAGCTGGTCAGTCCCTTGCCACGCAGCTTCCATTCCCGATCGCTGCTGTCGGTCAGAACCAGGTCGACCTCGTCGGCGTACCGGTCGCGTGACCTCTTCGTCGTGCCATGGGCAGCCTTCAGGCCGAAGAGTTTGCCTTTCTCGACCACGTAGCCGTGCGCCAGCGACAGTGCGCGACCGTTTGTCTTGGGGTCGAAACTGAAAATGACGTGAACAGCAAGATCCTTTGAGAAGTGAGCGTGCAACCAACTCATGTTGGGTGCGCCGCGTTCGGGGCGGGGTCCCCAACTGTGATCCATCGTCGAAATGCAGTCGATCGGGAATGTCTTTCCGCGGACAGCGACCTTGCCCTCGAAATGGCCGGTCTGGTCGAAATGACCGTTATAGGCGGTTCCCCAAGCGAACTTGCCGCCTTGTTCGGCTTCTTTCAGGGCTTTCGCCTTCATCGGGTCCATGTCAGGATCGTGAATGTCGAAAGGAAGCATGATCGAACGATAGGTGACGTCGATCAGGGTGCCCTCGCCGTCGTCGTAGCCAATGTGCCAGTCCATATTGGGACGCAGGCACTTGATGCTGAGCGAGTTCTCGAGGGTGAATGCGCTGAGATCGCGCGGCTCGGGAATTGGCATCGATGCCCGCAGATCGCAGAAGTCCGCTTCCCAGGGCGTATTGGCGAACCCTGAGTTCATACAAATTGTGGAACTGACGATACCCAGATTGGGCCGAAACAGCGCGTAGACGCCGATATTGAGTTTCGCTTCAGCGTTGAAGAACCCAAAAAAGTTCGTCTCCGCCCAATTCGAAACGTGCGCGTCCGCCTTATGAAAATGGACGTCTTCGTCTTGGATCATGCTGGTCCTCCCTAGCAGGTGCTCTTAACGGCACCCTCTGCGAGCACCGTCATCATCCGCATTTAGAATGCCCCCGCCACGGACGTCCAAGATAAATCGACCGGCTGTTTTTTATCTCCAAGAGAGAATGACGCCCCACGGCTTGGCCCTTAGTGTCCGCGAAAATGGCGTCAATCGAGCGCCGACAATCGTGCCCAGGGAGTGCGCCATGGAGATCGGGCGTGTGGTCGGAACAGTCGTTTCGACAATCAAGTCGTCCGGCCTGAATTCCTACAAACTGCTGGTCGTGCAGCCCGTGCAGGTTGAAGCGGACAACGCTTCACCTTTGGAGGGTGCGGCCTATGTCGCCATCGATCTCGTGGGTGCCGGCGAAGGCGAAACCGTGCTCGTGACGCGCGGGAGCGCCGCCCGCGTTCCCGAAACGGCCAGCGTGCCGACCGATGCCGCGATTATTGCCGTAATCGATACCGTGCAAATCGGCAGCAACAATGTCTACGCCAAAACATGACCGGCAACGACGCCTGTCGAGAACTTCATCTCAACCTCAACAAGGAGACGCTCAAATGAATACGACACCAGCGGCTGGTCAACCAAAAGGGGCTCTCGGTCTTATCGAGACCAAAGGCCTGGTAGGCGCCATCGAGGCCGCCGACGCTATGGTGAAGGCCGCCAATGTACGGCTCATCGGAC
This sequence comes from Bradyrhizobium jicamae, assembly GCF_018130215.1. Classification (GTDB taxonomy): domain Bacteria; phylum Pseudomonadota; class Alphaproteobacteria; order Rhizobiales; family Xanthobacteraceae; genus Bradyrhizobium; species Bradyrhizobium jicamae_A. Next base: position 8,100 of record NZ_JAFCKQ010000078.1, on the reverse strand, counting down.
GCGAACAAATCGGTGGAGGCTTGGTGACCGTGATGGTTCGCGGCGACGTGGGCGCCGTTAAGGCGGCTACCGATGCCGGCGCGGCGGCCGCCGGAAAGGTTGGCGAAGTGGTCTCCGTTCACGTCATTCCCCGGCCGCATGAGGATGTCGAAGGAATTCTCGGCAAAGGCTAGCCGCCGTCGCTCACCTGATTTTCTGACTTCCAATTCATGAGTGAGTTCATGGGCGTGGGAATGGAGCTTGATTCCGATTTGGCGGGTCTGGCGGAGGCGCGCAGCAAAGCGCGTCAGGCGCGGGTGGCCTTCGAGGTGTTCGCTAACGCGGATCAGGAGAAAGTCGACCGCATTGTTCGGGCAATGGCGGACGCAGGGACAGCTGCCGCCAAGGAGCTTGCCCGCATGGCTGTCGACGAGACCGGGTTCGGTGTGTACGAGGACAAGATCCTCAAAAACCTCTACAACACCAAGTTCGTCGCGGCGTCGATGCTTCCGATGCGGACGGTAGGGGTCCTGTGGGTCGACGAGGTCAACCGCATGACGGCTATTGGGTCCCCCATGGGCGTCATCGCGGCGATCATTCCCGTGACCAACCCGACCTCAACTGTGCTGTTCAAATGTCTGGCGGCAGTGAAGTCGGGCAACGCTGTCGTGTGTGCACCGCACCCTCGCGCCGTACGGTCTTGCGTTCGGGCCACGCAGATCATGGCAGAAGCCGCGATCAAGGCCGGTGCCCCCGAAGGCCTTATTTCATGCCTGGAGCTCCCCACCATTCAGTCGACAGGGGAGCTGATGCGTCATCCCGATGTGTCCGTGGTGCTTGCAACCGGCGGGCCCGGCATGGTGCGTGCGGCGTACTCGAGCGGCAAACCGACCTTCGCGGTCGGCGCCGGCAATGTGCCCGTCTACATCCATCGAACGGTCAAGGACGTGAAGGAAGCCGCGCTCATGGCCATCACGTCAAAATCATTCGACAACGGCACAGCGTGCGTCGCCGAGCAATCGATTGTGCTGGATGAGCCGATCGCCGATGCGGGAATTGCCGCCTTCGCGGCTCAAGGAACATACTTTCTGAACGAGGCGGACCAAAAAAAACTGGCCCAGCTCATCTTCACCGATAAAGGCGAACTCAGGCCGGAAGCGGTTGGCCTGTCAGCGCAAGAATTGGGCCGTCGGATTAATGTCGGCATTCCCGGAGATTGTAAGGTCCTCGGAGCGCAATTGACCGAAGTGGGTCCGCAAGCGCCGCTGTCGCGCGAAATCCTTGGCCCCGTTCTGTCGTTTTATCGGACCGCCGATCTCCCTGCGGCTTACGAACAATGTCGCAAAATCCTTGCGTTCGGCGGCGAAGGCCACACACTCGGTCTTCACTGCGAGGATGATCAAGTCATCGCCACTATGTCTGCCCTTCGCGCCGGACGCATCGTCATCAACACACCGACGCTGTTCGGAGGCATGGGTTACAGCTGTGCGACCGATCCATCTTTTATGCTTGGCACTGGAACCTGGAGCGGCTCCATTGTCTCGGACAACGTGACCCCACTTCATCTCATCAACATAAAGCGCATCGCGCATGAAGTGCGCCCGTGGCGCTCACTCTATCAAGCGAACATGGGGATCTGACTATGCTCGCGCGCGTGAAATCGAACGTGTCGTCGGTCAATCTTGAAACGGTCGCATTCCTGGAAGCGGCGGCCGCGACCTTTCGTGCCCCGACGTCCAACGCGCCAGTCTTCTTTGGTGTGGATCTCGGGACTGCAACAATTGTGCTGACTGCCGTCGACGAAGAAGGAAGTCCTGTCTATTGGGACAGCCTTCCTTGCCAGGCCGTGCGGGACGGCGTTGTGGTCAATTTTGGCGATGCGGTCACCGCCGTCAAACAGCTAAAGACTGTGGCAACAACCGCGCTGCGGACCGAAATCTCCGCAGCCGCGACAGCATTTCCGCCGGGTGTCCCGGAAGCCGAGGCGCGCGCTTGCCGTTATGTCCTCGAAAATGCCGGCATCACATGCCGCCATCTGGTCGACGAGGTATCCGCCGCGCAGGCTCTGCTCCGATTGGACAATGGAGCGATCGTCGATGTCGGCGGAGGTTCCACGGGGGTTGGCATCGTTGAAAACGGCACCATTGTTGCGCTCGACGATGAGCCCGGCGGTGGTCATCACCTGGACCTCATTCTCGCCGGGGCGCTGAGAATCCCAATCGAAGATGCCGAGGAACGCAAGCGTCTTGGCAAGGAAGATTACTCTCACATCCTTCGTCCGGGCGTTGAGCGGATCGCAAGTTCAATTCTCCGACAGATCAGGGATCGCACCGTTCAATCGATTCACCTCGTGGGCGGTGCGGTCCGGGTTCCTCACGCAGCCACTATCGTGAGCCACTTCTGCGGAATTGAGACCTGGGCCTACCCGCACTCGGAACTTGTCACTCCATTCGGAATCGCAAAGAGCTGAACCCATGGACTTTCAACTGCGAACCTACGCGTTTATCGACAGCATGCAGCCCCAGGCGGCCGCGCATGTCGCATCCACTTGTCAGGGCGACGTGCCCGTGGCTGGCATGTCTGAACTGTTTATCGAGGTTGCGCCCGGCAACGAGATCTTTCGCTGTGCAGATATCGCGCTTAAAGCCGCCGATGTCCGCCCGGCGCTCCAAATCATCGAGCGCGAGTTCGGTCTTCTCGAGATTCACTCCCATACGCAATCCGAAGTACTCGCGGCTGGCCAAGCCGTCCTCGATTATCTCGGCCTCAAGGAAGAGGATCGCGTTCGGCCGACTATTGCGTCTTCGCAGTTCGTGACGAACGTCAATCCTTACCAGGCGCAGCTGATTAACAAGTGGCGTAAAGGTAATTTGCTTCTGCCACGGTCGAGCCTGTTTGTGCTTGAAGCGACGCCCGCCGCGTATGTGACTCTCGCTGGCAATGAAGCCGAAAAGGCCGCCAATATCAGCTTGATCGAAGTGCGCGCGGTCGGACGGTTTGGTCGGCTGTTCATCTCGGGCACAGAAAGCGAAGTCGAAACGGCAGCGAAGGCTGCCGTCGCCTCGTTGGAGGAACTGGGAGGAGCTAAGGTATGAGCGTCATTTCTGTTGCGGACATCGAGAACGCAAATGGTGCTCTCGTCATTTCCGCTAGGGATATTCTGACGCCTCTGGCGGCCGACCGGGCCAAGGAGCTCAATGTTCGGATCGAACGATCGAGCTCGGTGAAGGTCTCTCCAACGTCTGCGATCCCGCTTGTGCCAACGACATCGGCGGCGCGGCCCACTCCCGCAGCACCGCCATCCGCAAAGCCCGGTTCAATCCAGCCGGGCGCGCTCTCGGGCTCTCTCTACCGCCGCGGCGCACCTGTGCCCCCGCAGATGCGGGTTCAGGGGCAGCCAGTTACCGCCACGCGCGACGATCGACCGCGGGCCGCGGTAATTGGCGCTGGGCATGTTGGCGCCATGACGGCGCTTCGGCTCGCTGAAACCTCTCTGTTCTCCTGCGTGACCTTGGTCGATATCGTTCCCGGCCTTGCCCCGGGACTGGCCCTCGACATGTGGCATAGTGCTGGGTTGCGAGGATTCACAACCCGGATCGAAGGAAGCACCGATCTCGCCGCACTCGAAGGCGCAAGCTATGTCGTCATGACGGCCGGCCGTCCTCGTCAACCTGGCATGAGCCGTACCGATCTGACGGGCGTGAATGCGGAAATCGTAGGCGGCGTCGCTGACGGAATTCGCCGGTACGCGCCCCGGGCGGTGGTGGTCGTCGTCACCAATCCGCTTGAGGAAATGACTCATCTGATGGCCAAGCGCACCGGCTTTCCCGCAAGCAGGGTGATCGGGATGGCCGGCGTGCTCGACAGCGCGCGATTCTGTTCGCTCATCGCGCTCGAAGGCGTAGCAAAGCCCCAAGACGTGGACGCCATCGCCCTGGGCAGCCACGGGGCCGAAATGGTCATTCCCCTGAGTTTGGCTACCGCAAATGGCCGGCCTCTCGAAGAGCTGATCGCCAAGGATCGCCTGGCCGCCATCGTCGAGCGAGCACGCGATTCTGGCGCCGAGGTCGTCAAGCTACTGCAAAAAGGCAGTGCCTACTTCTCGCCCGCCGAGTCCGCTGCCTCGATGGTGGCCGCCATGGTGAAAGGTAGCAGTCCCGTGATAGCCGCTTGCGTGCAGTCCGGCGGCGCGTACGGAGTGGTGAACACGCGCGTTGGTCTTCCCGTTCGCCTCGATGCCAATGGCGTCAAGGAGATCGTCACGCTTTCCTTACGATCCGACGAACAGGCAGCGCTCGTAGAGGCTGCGAAAAGCATCGCCAAGCGCATTTCCGAACTGGGTTGATATGCGTGCCATTGTCTACCAGGGTCCCGGGACCATTGCGGTGCAAGAGGTGTCTCTGCCGCAACTCGAGCAGCCTGCAGATGCGTTGGTCCGCGTAGAACTCGCGGGTATTTGCGGCACCGACCTGCATGTGATTGCCGGCGATTTTGCAGGGATCCGACCCGGCGCCATAATCGGTCATGAGTTCGTCGGTGAGGTGATCGCGGTTGGGGGAGCGGTGACACGATTCAGGGTGGGCGACCGGGTCATGTCATCGGACTTTACCGCGTGCGGCCACTGCCATTGGTGTAACCGCGGTGATCATTGGGAATGTCACGAGAGAGCGTTCTTCGGAACCGGGACGTCGTTTGGGCCTGCGCTTCAGGGGGCCCAGGCGGAGATTGTGCGCGTTCCGCATGCTGATACGACGCTGGCTTTGAGGCCGAATGGGTGTTCCGACGAGGCTGCCATTCTGCTTGGCGACAATCTGGCGACTGGATGGGCGGCGATCGAGCGCGGTGCTCTGCTGCCCGGAGAAATCGTAGCCGTCATAGGTGGCGGCAGCGTGGGTCAGCTCGTGAGCCTGTCCGCACAAGCGGCCGGAGCCGGAGCCGTTGTAGTGATCGAGCCGAGCGAATCCCGCAAAGCCTTTGCCCGCGCTCATGGCAGTCTTGCAGCCTCGCCCGGTGAGGCCCGCGCCCTGATCGACAGACTCACCGAGGGTGAGGGGGTTGATCTCGTCATTGAAGCCGTTGGAGCAGCCACAACCCTGAGCACGGCCTTTGATCTCGTAAGAAAGCGTGGTCGCATCATTTCGGTCGGCGCGCACGCCTCCGAGAGTTGGTCATTTCCTCTCGCCAAGAGTTTCGCGAACGAGCTCACGCTGGGCTTTGCGATCGGTGACTCGATCCGGCTTCGTCCGAGACTTCTGTCACTGATCACGACCGGCGCTCTCGACCCCACCGTCATTGTGGATCGTCGCGTCGGATTTGCAGGGGCCGCACAGGCCTATGCCGATCTTAAGCTCCAGAAAGTCATGAAGGCCGTGATCGACCCTCGGATTTAACGGCCGATAACCCCTACGCCGTTGCCAATTAAAGTCAGTCAGAGCAAGCTCTTATCAGAGTGGTAGCCGTGCTGCGTTGCACAAGAACGGCATCGCGAAGGCGAGCCATTGCAGCGCAAGGCGAGACCGCTCGGGAGGAGTATGCATGAGCAGGACCGCGCCGTTGGCGTACGTCGCTTTAGAGCCGCATCTGGCTCCGGGTGCCTTGTTGAAGGACGCCATCGGCACCCTCGTGAACGCAGCGGACCATGGCCCGCAAGCGCTGTTTTCCGAAGCTCGTATTCTCTTTCGCAATCTGCTTGGTGCAAAGGACGTCCGGCTCCTCGTCCGCTCAGGCGGCGCCTGGCGGGAATGGGAAAAGCTCAACGACGGCGCCGACGAAGCGTTGATCGAAAGCCTGCCCGACGCTCCGGCCGAGGTGGTCATTTTCGAGAACTCCGCCTTTATTCCTGTGCAACTCGCCAGCGTAGGCCTGCTTGCCGAGGGCATTAGCAATCCTGCAGTGCTTCATGACGCCGCTCCGGTCCTGTCCAAGGTTTTCGGTCTCGCGATCGCGTCGAGTGAAAGTCAGAACGTCAATCCCGATAAGCTCGAAGCCATCCGCGTGTTCCAGCGCGTTGCAAACAAGATCCTCAAAAGTCAGGACCTGCAGGAGATTTTTCTGCAGATCACGCACGAAGCCAAGACCAGGCTCTCGGCCGATATCTGCGGCATCATGCTTCTCGAGGACGACGCTCTCGTCATGAAGCGTTGCACCGGAAACCTTGCGATCGAGACCGCACGCCTCAGCATGAAGGCAGGTCAGGGCGTGGGTGGGCGGGTATTGCAGACCCGACAACCCTGTTCAATTGAGGATTACATTCAAAGCGAGATCATCAGTCGAGACTTTATGAACCTGGCGCGCGCCGAGCGCGTCCGTTCAGCCTTGGCTGTTCCGCTTATGTCACAGGACCAGGTGATCGGTGTCCTTGAGGTCTGGAGGCGCAAGCCCTCCACCTTCACGGCCCAACACACCGCGGAACTCGCGACACTCGCCAACCTTGCATCCTTGGCCATCGAGAATGCGGCGCTCCTTGAAGCGCGCGAGTTGGCCGCGCGGAAGCTGAAGGACGCGCATGCCGAACTGCAGCAGCGGTATGATGTCATAAGAAACTGGGCCGATCTGCAGGAAAGTCTCATCGCCACCCTGCTCAACGGTGGCAGCCTGTCGGAAATCGCTCAACGCGCGCACGAGCATCTGCGTTCACCGGTTCTGATTCTCGACAAGCAGCTCGACGTTAAGGCGTCCCATCCTCTTGACTCCTTGGCCGACGGGACCCTGCGTGCGGTCCGCGTCGGGATCTCACAGAGTACGGGATTAGAGACGCGCTACAAGACGGTGACATCAGGCTCGCTTCGTTTCGCTTACCAAAGTATCACCGCTGGATCGGAACAGTTGGGCTGGGCTATCCTCGTCGATCCAGAAATCGAAGACGCAAGTGCCCAGCTTGCGATCACAGAGCTTTGTGTCACCGCAGCGCTTCATCAAACCAAGGAGAGGGCGGCCGCACGCGCTCTCACCGATAAGCTGGCCATGCTTACGTGGGATCTGCTTGAAGGTCCGGATCATCTGCGCCAGCTCGCGCTGCAGCGCGCGAAGGAATTGAATGCGGAGATCCCCGGCGATTACAGCGTTCTCGTTTGCTGCGTGGATGGTATCGATAGACCTGGAAAGGCAGGATTGCTGACCGGCGGTGAAATCGAAGCCCGCCGGCGTTCGGTCGCTGAGGCCCCGGATCGCTTACCGTCCCGCCACCTAGTACGGCTCTCGGGGCTGCGCGGCAACGAGTTGGCCCTCGTGGTCTCTACGCCCGATGTCGTACGCTTGCGCGACTTCGCTCAAAGCCTAATGGCGGAAGTGATGCGGCGCGTTCCCGGCTCGCTTGTCTATGTCGGCTTAAGTCGGAGCTGTCGCGATCCCATGCTTATGCCGAACGCATGGAAGGACGCTCATATCGCGCTGGATGTTGCGCGCCAAAGCCGCCAAGCGGCGGTTGTTGGCTTCGACGATGTCGGTGTCGCGGGGCTCCTCATGAGCATGCGGGAAGGCGCCGACTTTCACCAATTCGTGAAAGAAACCTTGGGCAAACTGCTCGAAGAGAAGAGCCCGCAACGAGAGGTGCTCCTGCGAACGCTGCGAACCTTTTTTGCATGCAATTGTTCGCAGCAGGCCGCGGCCAAGGAACTGCGCGCTCATCAGAAGACTGTCGCCTATAGACTTGACAAGGTCGAGCGAATAACGGGGCTTCGGCTTGCCACGCACGAGCAGCGGGTTCTCCTCTATCTTGCGTTACAAATGAACGACCTCATCGCCTGAGCCGATGGTGAAAATCGGTTCGTCCGCCTGACTGACGATCTGGCTCGGCACTCTACGGGCAGCTCGGATTTCTGCGCTTGTTGTCCTGCAGCGCATCCACTCACGTTGCGACGCTCAGGCGGGATTCCGCTGGCGCCATAGCCGGTCGAGAAAGTGAAGGGGAACATCGTAAGCTTGGCCCGGTTCTGCCCGTCAGACCATTGTTCAGTCTGAGGACTTCTCCTGCTGGTCCGATCGCCGCACAAGCCCAGCGATTCCCACCAAGAGCCACACCAGGCCACCCACTATGAGCAGGTAGGCGGAGATTTCGGCCGCGCTCATTTTTTTGCCTTACGATCTCGACCAGCCGGAACGGCACCCAATCACTGCTTCTCT
>NZ_JAFCKQ010000077.1 GCF_018130215.1 Bradyrhizobium jicamae | reverse complement strand
GTGGTCCTACCCCCGTGCTTTCTACATTGCACGGGGCCCATGGGTGCGATCGGCACCCGGCTTTCCCTGCGCCCTCTTCACATAGAGCGGCGAAGCGAGATGCAAGGCTCGGACGATTCATGTCGCGAGAGCGCGAATGCATGACTCTCGCTGTTGCAACATTTTCAGTGTCGTCCTGGCGTGGGCCGGGACGACACCCGGGGTTTGGCGCAATCGACTGCTCGGACGACGGCGGAATGTTACCCCGCCAGCACCGCATCCGCGCCGGTCACGGCATCCGCGCTGTCGGTGACCGTCTTCTCCAGCGACGGCGCCTGCACTGCGATGTTCTCGGCAAAGAAGCGGGCCAGCGCCACGTAGCGCTGGGGCTCGGAGTCGCCGTGGGCCTTGGCGGCGAGCGCTTCGCCGGCGAGCATGCAGCCGCCCAGCGTCGCGCCGAACAGCCGCAGATAAGGCGTCGCACCTGCGAGCGCATCGTTCGGCGCGGTGGCGAGGCGCTCGAGCAGCCATTTGCCGGCGCGATCGAGCGCGGCGAGGGCGTCGCGCAGCTTCGCGCCCGTGGTGCCGAAGGCGGGATCGTTGGAGGTCTCGACCTGCTTGACGATTCCCGAGAGTTCCTCGGTCAGCGCCCACACCGACGCGCCACCATTGGCGCCGAGCTTGCGGGTGACGAGATCGATCGACTGGATGCCGTTGGTGCCCTCATAGATCGAGGTGATGCGCGCGTCACGGTAATGCTGCGCGGCGCCAGTCTCCTCGATGAAGCCCATGCCGCCATGGATCTGCACGCCGAGATAGGCGACCTCGTTGCCGATGTCGGTGGAGAAGGCCTTTGCGATCGGCGTCAGCAGTGCGCCGCGCGCGGCGGCATCTGCGCGCACCTTGGGGTCGGTGGCGCGCGCCGATACGTCGAGCGCGACCGCCGTGGCGTAGCAGATCGTGCGGGCGGCAGCCGTCAGGCTGCGCATCTGCATCAACATGCGCTTGACGTCGGGATGGACGATGATCGGATCCATGCCGTCGCCCTTGCGGCCGACGGCCTTGCCCTGGCGGCGCTCCTGAGCATAGGCCAGCGCCTGCTGGTAGGCGCGATCGGCGATGCCGACGCCCTCGAGGCCGACGCCGAGCCGCGCCTGGTTCATCATCGTGAACATGCAGCGCATGCCCTGGTTCTCCTCGCCGACCAGGTAGCCGACCGCGCCGCCCTTGTCGCCCATCGTCATGGTGCAGGTGGGCGAGGCGTGCATGCCGAGCTTGTGCTCGACGCCGGATGCGTGGATATCGTTGCGCGCGCCGAGCGAGCCGTCGGCATTGACCATGAACTTGGGAACGAGGAAGAGCGAGATCCCCTTGGTGCCCGAGGGCGCATCGGGCAATCGCGCGAGCACGAAATGCACGATGTTGTCGGTCATGTCGTGCTCGCCATAGGTGATGAAGATCTTGGTGCCCTTGATGCGGTAGGTGCCGTCACCCTGTTTCTCCGCACGGGTGCGCAGCGCGCCGACGTCGGAGCCCGCATTGGGCTCGGTGAGCTGCATGGTTCCGGTCCATTCACCGGTGACCAGCTTCTCCAGATAGATCGCCTTCAGCTCGTCGCTGCCATGGGCATCGAGCGCCTCGATCGCCGACAGCGTCAGCAGCGGGCAGAGGCCGAAGGCGACATTGGAGGCGCTCCAGATCTCGGTGCAGGCGGCGTTGATCGCGAGCGGCAGGCCCTGGCCGCCGAAGGCTTCCGGTCCCGACACCGCATTCCACCCCGCGGCGGTCCATTGCCTGTAAGCGTCGGGCCAGCCGGGCGCGGTGGTGACCGTGCCGTTGTCGAGCTTGATGCCATGCTCGTCGCCGACCTTGTTGAGCGGCGCCAGCACGTCGCCGGCGAACTTGCCGGCTTCCTCCAGCACCGCCGCGGTGATGTCGCCGTCGAAATCGCCGTAATGGCCCGCCTTCACGGCGGCCGCGAGCCCCGCGCCATGATTGAGAGACAGCAGGATGTCGTTGATCGGTGCGCGATAAGTCATGGCTTTACTCCCGGCGAGGCGTGTAGAGCGTTTTCAAGCGAAGTGGATACCGGTTCGCGTGAAGGTAGGGCGTCAAAACTAGGGTCTGGAGCTCCGTTCCGATTCCATCGTAACGGAAATGGCTCCGGAAATTGTCTTCCCATGAAACAAGCGGCCTCTCAACTGTCCGAAAGGACATCGCGAGGTCCGTTTCGGCCATCGCGATGTCACGTCATGCCCGGGGCGCGGGCATCATCAACCGGCGGCTTTCGCCCGAAATCGATCGCCGGCCTGTTGAAATGGCCGGTCTCACTCTATAGACCGGCGTTGCTCCGGATCGGCGCATTGGGGCGTAGCCAAGCGGTAAGGCAGCGGATTTTGATTCCGCCATACGGAGGTTCGATCCCTCCCGCCCCAGCCATCCTAACGCTCTGATTAATCAAGCGGATTTTGATGGTTCTTGGTTTGTATTCTGAACGCTGTCAGCGCTCGCATTCTGAACGTCTGTTGCTGTTTGGTTCGCCAGCAGATGCGCGTGCCGCTTCCGAGTCGCGGACAGCATGCGGGCCTCGGTCCGTTTGGCATAGCCGGCATAGCTCTCCCTGGTGCGATGCGCGGATAGGGCGCGACCCTGTCCCTCGGTCAGTTCCGCCTCCTCGAGCTCGGTCATCCCGCCGTGCCGGCAGGCATCCAAGGTGAACTCCTTGGGTAGGCCGATGTCCTTCCTCATCCGTTGGACGATCTTTTGCATGCCGGAGAACGAGTAGGGCCTCGAGACGGACTTTTGGCCCTCGTCCGAGGTTTGACGGCGCAGCGGTACAATCTCCCGAAGGATCATCGGAACACCACGGCGCGTCAGCTTCGCCAGCACCGCCTCAGCCTCCTCATAGAATTTGACTACCTCGCCGGTAGCCAAGCGCTCTTCCAGGGGATGATCGATCACGGCACCGGTCTTGTGGTGTTCAACCCGAATAGTCGGCTTGAGCCCGGTTCGATACCCGCTCCATTTGATATGGCCGGCAATCACGTTTTCCGGGCGTTGAAGCCACTCGAAACAGATGACGGCCGCTGCGGCACATTCAGGCTCGCCGCGCTCCACGCAGCCGTGTGCGAACGTGTAGACTTGGCTCGCGCGTCACCGCGTGCTTCACCAATTTGACCCGGGTCGCCATGGTAATGCCCATCCACGGATTTGGAATGTCCTGCGGAAACTCGGCCGGGTGCAGGCGGTGAACCACGCGCCAGGCCTTGCGGCAGAGTACGATCAGCTTTTCGGCCGTCCTGAGCCGAATGCCGTTCCCACCTTTGACGAACGTATCGTACAGCTTATCGGCACCCAGTGGCGTCACTGACTTGATCGGCCTGCCGCCGACGCGATCGCCTCGCTTGGTGAGCGTGTCGCAGATCTCGCGCATATTCCATTCGTAGTTTCGGCGCGAGCGCGGCTTGACCTTCTCCAGGTAGGCTCGGCTCTGTCGATACTCCCTGAAGAGCCAGTCGATCGTACCGATGCGCGGAGCAGCCTCGCCCGACACGGAGAGCCCTTTTCGAGCGTCCATCCATTCGTCGAATAGGCCGTTCAGGGTAGCCGCGCGGCCACCTTCACCGCAGGCCTTGGCATAGTCGGTGCCCAGCGGCTCGTTCTGCACCGGGCAGCCGGCCTTCCGGTAGCGCGTGGGGACGTTGTAATAGAAGGCCGTCCTACCAGAGGCCAATTTCTTCGGGATGACGTGGCGGGGCAGCTCCACGTTCACAAATCCGCGGCGATGTCGGTTGGTCGAACCAACTCCGGCGGGAGGATTGCTGCGTCCAGATCGTCTCTCAACCACAGCCGACGCCTCCCTTCGCAGACACGCGGCCTAGGATACTCCTTTCCCACTCTCTTGAGAAAGGCTTCGACCGTGCTTTCACCGCAGTAAGCGGCCGCAATGTCTGCAGCCATCCGTCGTGGCCAGGCGCCACTAGGAATGAGGGCCGGACGAGCGGTCATCGAATAAACCCAACTCGCAGCGCAGGTGACCCTCTTGCAAGCAAATCAGAAGAGGCCGCGAGGATGATTGGAGCAAGGCTGCCCATCGAACCGAGCGCGCAGCTAAATGTCCGTCGGGAGACAGTGCAGCAGTTTGCTGCAGTTCCCCCGGTGAAGAGGTGGGCAATCTGCTCTGGCGGACGCCGGTGTTCGAAACGTATCATGGTGGCTAGAGCCTTCCTGGGCCGGTTGAACCCAGGATCGCACACCAAGCGAGGTAGGTCTCTTCGAAGCTCTGGTCTTCCCTTAGGAAACTAGAAACCTCCTATCGTCCGAGCGCATGTTGTCTACAAGGTCCTTGTATTTGCCCATCTTTTCGATCTCGTGCTGTTCGAAAGCTTGAGTCGACGGGCGCAACGGCTTTACGAGGGGCTCCTCGATTCCATAGTCCGAAAAGGCAGAAGAATCTATCTTATCGGCGACGTAGATGGCTACTCCAATGAACTGCTTCAACTTTGCTTTGTTGACGCCTTTCGACGCGAGATCTTTTCGAGCGAAGCCTGAAGGCAAGAAATCGGCACCCAATTTCGCGTTCGCATACAAGAATGGAGCGCTCCCTCTCAGTTGCTGCCAGCGAGACCGTATTGTGCGCCAACTTAGGTCTCCGTGTGGATGCTCATACCATCGATAAAATTCACCTCTGCTGATGTTTGCCTCGGCCTTCTTATCGAGCGTGTTGTGATCAAGCATGCGAAAACGGAAGTCGGTCATTTCGTATACAGTTTCGACTTCTTTCGTTCGAGCGACTACGCGTCGATTCAATTCATCGAAGCTCGGAGTTTGCGCCAAGATGGTCCAGCCAGCCCTGCCAAATAGCGCGTCATACAGCTCCCGATATTCAGCCTGTTTCAAAAGTTGGATCAAAAACTTGGACGTGGCATTCCTGTCCCCACGCATTCTATCAATAGCTCGGGCGACGCGCGGTGTGTTTTCCGCCTCGTAGTCTCTTAAGAAAGCGGCGGCCGCTATTCTTCCCACGGCATCTACGATTTGATATTCTTCGGGGAACAGAAGCCAAATCCTGAACTGCAAGTGACGTATTGCCCTTTCGTGCGGGAAAGCCTCGGGCTCGTTGCTCAGCAAAGCCTTCAGATCATCCAATTGAAACGTAGCCACCACACCCTCCAAAGAATGGACGAAGATTAGGAAATGCACTACTTCCTAAGTGAAGTCTACACCTTCGAATGTACGCCTGGGTCCAAACGGCGCACGCTGTCGATGTATTCAACGTGAAGCAGCGCTTTGAATACCCATCATCAACAGCGGAGAAGTGAATATGCACTACCGAACCAATCCCGGTCATTGGAAGCCAACTGCTGATTCAGGCGGCGCTGACACGCCGCCAGTGGAAAAATCAACGCGGGTCATTGAAGTCCCCATCGATCAAATTGTGCTTAGTAATGGCGTGCGTTCTCTGGACAAGAAGAAGCTAGCGCAGATCGAGGCGTCCATTCGGGACCAGGGACTCCGACAACCGATCCATGTGTACGAGCTCGATGGGCCTCAGGTCGGAAAATATGGCTTGGCGGCCGGCCAGCACCGGCTTCAAGCCATGCGCAATTTGAAGCGTCGAAAGGTTTCCGCAATTGTCCTTAGTAGCGAGGACGCAATGGCTTGGAGATGGTCCGAAAACCTGCATCGCAGTCATCTGCGGCCGTTAGAGATGTCGGAGGCCATCGTGGGATATGCAACAACGAGGCAAAGGTTGCCGCGAGTTGCGTCGAGCGCCGTACCTGGTGGCAAGCAGCCCAACGATAAAGGCTATAAGAAGCTCGCGAAGGCGCTTCGGTTTGATCGAACGCGAATTGCCGAAGCATATCGGCACGCCGCCCTGCCCAACGCCGTCAAAGAACGAATTCGCAAGAGTACGGCGCTTAATAAACGGAACATTTTAAAGGCTGTCGTCGCGATCGAGGGAGAAGAAGAGCAACTCAAGTTCCTTGAGAAAACGAACGGCGATGATGATCGGTTACCCGATAAGCCTAAGTCTCGCAGCAAGCAGGTGAACAGCGGCGCCAAGGCGGCGGCGTCCAAGGAGAAGCGTCTCAGTCTTTCCGCAATAGGAGGGTCCGTAGTGCTGCTATGGACCGAATGGAAAAAGTCGACATTTCGGAAGCTGTTCGACAAGCAGCCCGCGAAGGCTCGGAAACAATTCGTACGAGAAATTCTAGCCAAAGTCGGTTAGGTGAGAACAAGGGTGCGCATTTTACGCACCCTTTTGTCTTTGTGAGATGCGAGGATTTGCGACCGGGCCAGAGAGATAGCGCGGGATGATTCAGACCATCGGCGTCTGGTTGATCGCACTTGTTGCTGTTGTTGTTGACACACTCGACTATCCAAATTGCAGCGTTTAACACCGGTTCTGCAGTGTTTTAGGCCAGAATTGCAGATTATTGACCAAAGTCTCAGGCCGATTTTTCAGTCTTGTAAATGATCGTCATCCCCCATCAGCGGACGACGATCATGACGCTATTCAAGCATACAGGAATTCTCGCTGCAGAAGAACTGGCAACAGACGAACTGCTCAAAGCATTCGAGACATCTCGCAAACGACATCTAATCTACAGTAGCGACGAAGACCTCGTTACGGCCAACGACGGTGCGCAACTTAGTGCGGTCTGTCAGTCCGCGCGACTCTGTTGGGCTCACTACCTCTGCCAAGAACTAGCTGACCATTTTGACTACGACGCCAGTGACCGAACTATCAATCAGCCGGTCTTTCTCTTCACTCTAGTGGACATAAGCTGCGCCCGGTCATCCGATGAGCTTGATGTTGATCTCCGCCCGATGATTCGTCATTTGCGAAAAGGTCTCCGGAATCGAGATTATATCGGCGTAATTGAGCCGGGATTGTACAGCCATGTCAGCGCTCCGGGTGCGAACCTGAAGCAGTCGAAATGTATTTCTTGGCATCTGCACGCGCTGGTATCGGGCATGACAAGGAAGCAAGCTAAACACCTTGTCGCCGAGCTGAACAGCTCCGGAAAGTATACTCCTATCACCCCGGGCCAAGTTGGTGCGCACCAATGTCAGGTCCGTAAACGCGAGTTGGCAGGCGCAATTGCTTATCTCTTAAAGCCGCCGAAAACGGCGTATCGGCTCGGGCTACGTAGTGAATCAGCCGTCTCGGCCGAACCAAGCCATATTCAGTATCGAAGCGAGTTGCGGCCGGGCGAGCGCGTCAGCCTCTACTTGCAGCTTAGGCACTTATCTCTCCCTGACGTCTGGATCGCCGGCGGCCAAGGTCGAAGAATTCTTGGTCGCGTCAAGCGCTCTTGTTGGGCTGCCATTCGTCGTCATGAACGAACGGAACGAGAGCGACCAAAATCTCGGAGCCTGAGGCCAGCAGACCTGTTTCCGCAATCTTGTAAATGATCCGGCCAACGAACTTCTTGGCACGGATTAGGACGGCACGATCGGGAGACGCCAAGCATCCCCTGAAAACTGCCTGCCTCTCTCCGGCCGCAGCTTGGCATCCACAAAGTACAAAAACATCAACCCACTTCGCGCTCGCATTCGGTGCGAGCGCAACCGAGCGGCTTTGGAAGGATCAAACGTGTCGAACAAGACAATGAACTCATCAGCATTAGAACGACTGAACCCGAGACAACGAAAGGCCGTAACCTTCGGAATGAAGACCGGTGAAGCAACTCAGCATCGGCCGCTGTTGATCATTGCTGGCGCAGGCACTGGCAAGACCGAGACGATGGCAAAGCGAATAGCGTGGCTCATCGCTTGCGGAGCCAAGCCGAGCGAGATTTTCGCTGCGTCCTTCACCAAAAGGGCATCGAAGGAGCTTGACGAACGCGCACAGAAAGCGGCCAACGCTGCGGTTGGTAATGTCTTAGTGCGGTTGCCGTATGCGGGGACTTTTCATTCGATTGCCGTCAGTCTGCTCAATGAATTCCACGACTGCGTCGGTCTAGGCGAGAACTTTACGGTCCTAGGTCGTGATGATGCAGCCGATTTGATGGATCTCGTGCAAGCGCGGTCCGGTGAGGTTGGTAAAAATAGTGCGTTTCCCGACCCGCATCTCTGCAGCGAAATTTATTCGTACCAGAGGGGTGCTTGTTTATCGCTCAAAGCGACTTTGAAGCGCAACCGTTACCGCCATTGTGAGGAGTATGCCAAGCCCCTGGCGAAGTTGTTCGCTAGCTTCACGGAGGCAAAAAGATCGCAAAACTCGGTGGATTTTGACGATCTACTTGTTCTCTTGGGAGAGCTTCTTCAGCATCCTACGGTGGGCCGGCGTCTCAGGCGGCGATTCAAGTACGTTCTCATCGACGAATTCCAGGATACCAACCGGCTTCAGTTCAAGATCGTCAAGCTCCTAAAGCCAACCGGGCGAGGGCTAACTGTCGTCGGCGACGACGCTCAAGCCATTTACTCGTTCCGAGCGGCGACTGTGAAAAACATCAGGCGGTTTTCCGAGAGCTTTCCATGTTCAGCCAAAGTCATCACCCTGACGCGAAACTATCGATCAACCGAGCCAATCCTTCAAGCATCGAATGCCGTGATGTCGCTCGCGGTGAACGCCTTTAAGAAGGAGCTGTGGTCCAAGCGAAAATCTGATCAGCTTCCGCTGTTGACCACCGTGGCGGATGAGCAAGTGCAGGCCGATCACGGCGTTCGAACAGCTCTAGAATTGCGGGAACAGGGAGTGCCATTCGGGCAGCAGGCTGTCTTGTTTCGGACTTCGCAACAGAGCTTAGGGCTGGAAGTCGCGCTTAGACGAGCGAAGATTCCGTTTCAAAAATGGGGCGGTTCAGAGTTTCTGGAATCGGCGCACATTAGGAACGTCATGGCAGTCCTGAAATGGTGGCAAAATCCCCGCGACCAGATCGCAGCATTTCGTGTTCTGATGCTCTTGGATGGGGTCGGAAAGGCGACCGCGGATCGGTTGGCTCAAGAATTGTGCAAACCAAAGTTCCAGAAAGTTCTCTCGCGGGCGGTTGTGCCGAATGCGGCTGCAAAGCAGTGGAAGGCTCTCGTGAGGTTGTTTGGTCGGCTGTTCAAACCGGCGTGGCCGGCGGCTCTTGAGGAAGTGGTGCGCTGGTATCGGCCTTATTTGGCGCGGCTGGATAGCGCAGAACGTCGGAAAGCTGATCTTGATCAGCTCGTGGCGCTCGGCGGAGCATTCGGCTCATGCCGCGAGTTCCTGACCAACTTGGCGCTGGACCCGCCGGGCCTGCTGGCTGAACAGAAATTGTCAGAAGAGAACGCGGACGACCTCCTGACTCTCTCGACAATCCACTCGGCCAAGGGCTGCGAATGGAAGTGCATAACGATCCTCAGTGCGATGGACGGATGTATCCCATCGAGCAAGTGTCGAAGTGAGGACGACATTGAGGAGGAGCGCCGTCTCCTCTATGTGGCGATGACCCGAGCCAAAGATCGGCTGGAGATCATTCTCCCCAGGCGAAACTTCCAGGCTTTCAGGAGAAACGTTCCGGCAGCGACCGTCTATTCCAAACCGTCGCGGTTCTTACCCCAAGAGATTCACGGTCGCTTCGAGCGAAGGACTGCATCAACCCAACACGCCGTGAGCAAGGCTAGTAAATCTACAGCGATGCGGTGAATCCAATAGTGTTTCGCTGGGAGCGATACGGCGATCTCAGAAGCCAAATCTGTCTTACGGCTATGTTCCGGCAGACGATCGCTCTAGGCGCATTCCCCAGGGGGAAGCCCAAGTTTGGCCCTCGTCCTCTTCGCGTAACCCGTGATGCCGTCATTGACTTTCGGGAATGACGTCAGCGTCGGACGCGATTTCCCAATAGCCCAATTGTTCCGCTAGCGTGGGCCCTGACCGGGTTTGACCTTAAACCTAGACCATCCCTTGGTGAAAAGTAGGCGCGAGTTAACGGACGACGGGGATCGGTACGTTTTGGTCGGGTTTTGCTCGCCATATCGGCGGCTCCTGCGATTCCGCCGTTCGCCTGCAAGAACCTTGGCAGCTGATCAGGATCGACTTTTCTTGCGGCGGCGAATTCCAGCGCCCGAGTCCATCGGCTTCGCACACGAACGTCTGGCTGGACGCACGTTGCTTCAATGATGATCCGTATTGGATGCCAACCTTCTCGTACCGGCGTCAAGAGCACGCATGGAGCGATTTCACCGAGCTGCGCCAGCAGATCCTCATCTAAGAAGTAGTCGTAGGCCCGCAATACAGCCCGCAAGTAGCGATAGTCGGCAAACCGGCGTTTACTCTCTGAAGCGCGGCAGGCGGCTTTTCGAACCTTTGCGATTCGCTCGACAATTTTCTGTTCCGACGTTTTGAGTGTCATCAGCATATCTCCTGAAGCGATGTTCTAAATTAGTGTCAAGCGAACGGCGTTTCGCCTGGGGGTACGGAGATCGTCAAAGAAGAGGGAGGATGCCCCGGCGATGGTTGCGGCGATATTCGAGTCGAAAAATCAGGGAGATTGGTCGGGCGGCGGCTCTTCGAAAACGCTACGAGAATGCCGCGAATTTCAGCTACCGAGCTGCCCGGATCAAACGGTTTGTGCTTGCTCTCGACTGATTCCGCTAAGGGAATCGAAGAGAACCCACGGCCGAGGGTTCAAGCCAGTGCCGCTTTGGATCGTCGAATTCTCCACGTGACGTGCGGCGAGTCTCTGACATCCCGGTGGACAACTCTGAGCAATCAGTCGGGGGCCCGTTGAGCAGCTGAAGGAAAAGCCCAGGCGAAAGCCGAGGCGAGCTTTCAGGCGAATTTCGCCGGATATTGTGGCGCAAACCGAATGTTTTCAAAATCAGAGAAACAGCAAGAGTCGTTGCGCTCGACGGGCCACACGGATGTCCCATAGGCCGGCGCACGACATTGAGTGCTTTGGTGCGCACGCCGAGATAACCGGGCAACTCAAAGTGGGCGGCTATCGATCTTGTAAATGATGGTCGAAGCAATCCGCTTCGTATCCCGAATGGGAAGTCATCAAGAGAGGCGTGGCTATGGGTATCGATGTTCAAAATGGAAGTGAGGAAGAGATCGACGAATGCTGCTCGCTGGGAGATGTGCAGAATTTACTTTTGAGCTACTCCGGCGCGATTGCGTTGGACCAGGTTCGAGTTGATTGTCTTCCGCCCGCGAGCTTTCACAAACAATATAGTCGAGGAACGTGGAAGCGATACCGACGAAGGCACTTGGAGTTCATCAATCATCTCATGGTCAGCTTGGAGCAGATTCCGGAAAGAACGCTCGGGGAGCTGACCTTGCTCGCAGAAAGGCGGAGAACGCGCACGGTGCGAAACGCGCTCGTTGACTTGTTGTCGCAGGCCGCCACGGATGCGTTCGCTCCCGGACAGATCGATAGCGCTCCGTTGTTCTTTGATTTCCTTATTCGAGAGGTCGGTTGTGGGGTATTGGAAAGCGCGGAGCGGGGCGACTTCCGGGAGCGGATGATGTGTTGGTTGAAACCGATTGATCCCTTGTCAATCGCAGATGACCCAGAGTGTGATTATCTGCCAGCCCTTCAACGCCGCGTCCATAGCGGGTTTTAGGACGTCGAGCAAAACCTCGAATGCAATCTAGCAACGAGTGGCCGGGTTGAGGCGGTACCCGGCCAAGCCGCTCCTCTTCACCAGCGCCTCTCATCAGGTGCCTATCAATCTTATAAATGAAGGCGTCTCGCTTCGCTCCTCGAGAAGAGGACGGTTCATCTAAGGATATCACGGTGAAGATGCCAAAAATGAAAGTTGTAAAATACCAGGTAGCGTTCGCTATGCGGCAAGATGGGTTTTGCTGAGCGGCGGTCGGCTACGTTCATCAAACCAAGGGTATCAACATGTCGAACGAATCAAGCGTTGTTGCACTGTCGTCTTTGAAGACGCCTTCTAAAGGGTCGAAAAGAGTGTCTCCAAGGAGAGAAGGTCCCAGCAAATCGAAATCCAAACGAGAGGCACAAATCACCAAGCTTGCGAATGCGATAAGGGCTTGTCAAAAGAGTCCGATGGTGCCGGAGTTCTTTGAGAAACTTGGCGAGGTCGGATTCCATGCTCGCCGCCTGCGGAAGGAGATCAAATTGATAAAGAGCGACCTCCCATTCTTTTTGTTGAATAGTTCGGAGGCAGAGATGTCCGAACTGACAGAAAGGCTCGAGAAATGCACAGAGTGTGCGAAAAGGGCCGCTCAACTTCAGTCCGCGATCGAAGATGCTTTCCAACTAATGTCCGAGTTCGATGAAGAAGTCCTCGAATTGGGGGCGCACGCTAACGCGATGGCCGATGAGTTTAAATAGAGGCGCACGCCTACCCGCCCGCTACTAACGAACAATGAGCCCCGCCACATCGGCGGGGCTCATTCCATTCTATGTGGTCCAACAAGCAGTCAGTCAGATCACATCGCATGAGTCGATACAAAGGGTGCGCAAAATGCGCACCCTTGTTGGCTTCATTAACAAGAGAGGTCAATTACCGGCCGGATTCTAGATGGCACGAATTCGGTTGTCAGTGAGGGCCCGGGCACGTCTTGGTCACTGCCTGGATTTGCGGGGCGTATAGCGGGACTTTAATGAGGAGTTGTCCACTGTCCGTGGGAAGCGAAGCATAGAGCCGCCAGTAGATACCGTCCGTGAGGGAAGCGGCACCTAAGCTGCCGGAGATGTTCAGCTCATTTCTGAACTCACTTGCTGGAAAGAAGCCCGTAGGGCCGGGGTCATCGTCGTTTAGGCGGAATTGGCCGGCGACTGCTCCCGGCATAAGAAATGATCCCCCGGTCGGTACCGACACCGTGGCTTTACCGCTTTCGTCGACGATGAGGGCGGTTATTGAGAGGCCAGAAGAGGAACATTTGACGGTCACTTCCGCCACCACCCCGTGGTCGACTTGCCTAGATGTCGCTGTCAGTATCGTCTTGTCGGTCATTTCATCGATCTTTGAGGAGATCGACCATTCAGTTTCGTGCTTGTTCGCATATTCGATGCCCTTCTTTTGTGCGATCTCGCGCAAGTCCGCCAGTCGTGCTTGCTCGGCCTTTTGACGGGCTGCCTCTTGGTCTGCCTGGTCTTGCTGGTGTTTCAATCTGGCTTGTTCGATTTGCTCGCGGCGGAGGCGGTCTTGTTCTTGTTGGTCCTTTTGCCGTTGCAGCTCTTTTCGCTTGGCCGCAATCTCCATTTGAAGCGCTTGCTCAGCTCTATCAAACAGGATCTTCAGCATTGGCTGCGCCTCCGCCATGGTCAACATCAGAAAGCCTTCGGCCGATTTGTGGGTAGTCGTGGTGTCGATCTGAATAGATGGACTACACGGGAGTCGGACCGACGGGCGTTGGGCCGAGGTGCTAGACGGATCCGCGTGAACATCGGTTTCGGTTGGTACGGCATCGACGCAATCGACCTTGAGGTTAGGCAGAAGGATTCGCTTTATTGCAGCCGGAGCTTTGGCGTTGGTGGCTGACAACTTCTGGAGGCAGGCTTGGAGGTTGGCTTCGGCTTTCGTTGCAGTTTCGCCGTCGATTTCGATGATGAAATGAGGCTCGCGGACCTGGGGCGGAAAGTGAGCGATAATCCACTGCTTGCCCGAATGATCTGGGTCCAGATCGGCTATGGATTTCCAGTCTCCGGTCTCGACCTCGACATGAGAGAACAATGGGTGGTTCAACAGGGCGCAGATAGCTTCGGACGAGGCGAGGCTGCCGATCTCGGTTCGCGATTGGAGACGTACCGATGGACTGATGTAGAAGGGCTCTCCGGTTTGAGTTGAAGCCACCCGAGGATTGTCAACGCCCCTGACTACCTGATTCGATGGCGCCGGCGAGGTCGTTCCAGCATCCGGTTTTCCATCGGAGGGAGCCTGTTCGATCGGCGGAGCAGGCTGGGTGAACGATCTGGCATCGGCTGCCGCGAACCGGAGATGGCCCCGGCCATCTTGGTCAAAGCTGGCAGACCAGACGAAGCCGCTGCCACCGTCAATCCAGAATACCGGAAGACCGTTCTGCGCGGATCGGCGGAAATCACCGAAAAAGTCGAACGGAATTCGGCCGTGGGGAAGACGGCCAACAGCAGCGAGCTGAAGTTCCGGTTCGGACAGCGGCTTCAGAGTTAGCTCGCCGAATGTTGCGATGACGGCATTGGTGGTCGACGGTGGATCGGTCGCGCGCCGGACGTCGGCCGGACCATACTTGGCTGAGAGGCGCATAACTTCGGCTTGCGCGTCGGGCTCTCTCAAGAACGCAGGCTTTAGGAACCGATTTATGTAAACCGCCGTGCCATCTTGTGCGTGCAGTATCGAGGTTGCCACCGTAACAGGCCGCCTCGGGCCAGGTTCGTGCTTGGTTTTTTGACACCAGATAAATCCCGGAAAGCGATTGCCGTCTTTGCAATTGTACTGAGCGTAAGCCGAACTCTGGAAATTGACTTTCGTGCCTAGCGCAAGACCGTCAACGGCATACGCTGATGGCTTGGGAAGGGAAGTCGAGCCTACCGGTGGCACCGAACTATTGGCGGCTCGGCAGCGCGACCGGATTTCGGCAAGTCTCGGATCGGTCGGCTGCAGGTTTGGGATAACCAGGGACAAGCTAGACCCCGTGCTCTGAAGGGCCTTGTCGATGCAGACCAACTCGGCCGTTGGAAGGCGCTCCCATCGGGATTGACTGGCTTTCGCGATGGCTGAATTGATCGTCCGGTCGAGTGGGCGCATGAGGTCAGGTGGCAATTGCGCGTGCGCGGTAGCCGCCGAACCGGCTGAAGCCAGAGCAAGAAGTCCAAACATTCGATCTAGGAAAATTCGTAGAGTCGCAGACATCGATAATCCTTTCGCAATGATGCCGCCGTGCGAGCATCGAGGATCAGCTGTCGTTTAGGGATTATATTCCCTAGAATATGCCGTATGGTGCTCGATCCCGCAATGCAGGATTGGCGGGCGGTGGTAGGGAGGAACGTTCGGAAAATCCGTCAGCAGCGACGGATGACCCAAGAGAAGTTGGCTTTTGAGGCCGAAATCGATTTGACTTATGTGGGCGGAATTGAGCGCGGTAAACGCAATCCGAGTTTGCTGGTGATGGCCCGGATCGCGGAGGCGCTTTCGGTACCATTGGCAAGGCTCGTCACTGATTAGGCTCACCGCGCTCCGGAGTTCTACACCTTGTACTCGTCGGCCAGCAGATCGTAGCCACTCGCTCAATCGTTATTCAGCAATGCGACTGAACTGACCGGGCGCACGATCTCGGATTCGCTAGGGTAGTCCCGCCACTTCAGCGTCAGCGTATCATTGCTTCGCTTCGTGATAATCGCTGGCCACCAACCTTCATCGGCAGTGGCCCGCGCGATGACGAGATGACCAGGTGCGAGCTGAGCCCAAGACTTTGGCGGCGACGCAGAGATCGTACCGGGATCGCCACCCACTAGCGAGTTTATCTGATCATAGAGGTGTTGATCGACATTGGGCACGAGACCATTACCGTTCGCGTGAAGTCGGCCTGCCGGAAGCTTGTTCACGACCTCGAAGTGCCTTCTGGTGGCTGGTACCGCTAGCCGCAGACCCTTCGTTGCCGCAGCTCTTGCCAATAGCGCCTCGTTCTCACCTGTGAACCGCGCCGCCTGCGGTTTACGGTCCTTATCTAGTCCGAACATAATGACGGTCTTGCCGGCAGGCTTATTCGCTTTGAGCTTTGTTGGTGTCGTCGACATGAAGACTCTCCTCTGGAATCAAATGAGGCTCCGTAGCGGAGCCTCGATAGGTGGGGTGGTGGTTACGAAATTGGCTTTTCAATGGTCTCGAAGGCTTGGTTAGTACTCTTCGGCCAACATGAGAGTGATCACTCGCTCAGTGACGCTCGGATCAGCCGGATCAGGTGAGCCGGCCTTGAGGTCCTTGTCGTAGTAGTCGATCTTGAAGAAGACTCTGACGCCGTCGAAATCAAAGGCACCAAAATCGTGTTCGTTGTGAGGGTCGTTCTCGATACAAAAGTCGTCGAACGTCGCGATGGTTTGAACGAGCCGTAGAAGCGCTTCAGGGCCTAGGGCCGCAATACCAGGCGTCATGACAGCGCCGCCACCAAGCAGATGTTGTCGGAGGTCATCATTGAGCGCGCGAATCCGCGCCTTGTCGCTAGACATGGTTGGGTCTCCTACTGAGATTTGAAATGAAGGAAAGAGGGCGGTGGCCCAGAAATAGCGGAGCCACCTCGATGGCCACGTCCTAGCCGCCGTACATCAAGGCAACGTCCTGAAGGATGCACATGACGAGCGGAAGGCGAGGGTAGTCTTTAAACCGGCAGACGAGATTGTCGCCATCCCGTGCGGTGACAATGGCCTCCCAATAGCCCTCTTCGAGGCTTTCGGCGCAGAGAACCAGGTCACCCACGCCGATGCTGGCTCGGTCCTTGGGAGGCTTGGCTGCCGGCGCCATCGATATATTCGGGCCAGGTTTTGCTGCGGCAGCCATGGCGGGGTTCGCCGCGGCGGTCAGCTCTTCGTAGAGGTCCCGGCGAATAAACGGCAGGAACGCCTTTCCCTGGGCGTGGAGGCGGCCGATCGGGATCCGGCTAAAGATATCGGTCAGCTTGGGCCGATTGACGTTGCAAACGGTCAGTTTCAGGGCGAGGGCGGCCTTTCTGGCCAGGGTGGCGTCCTTTCCTGGAAACCGGCCAGCCTTCGGTTTGCCTGCTGGATCGAGGCCGAAGACGATGACCGCGGGATTCGCCGAGGGGTCGGTCTGAGTGTATTTAGACTTGGTCATTTCGGCCTCCCTGAAATGCAGAAGGGGCCCGATTGGGCCCCCTGCTGGAAAGGTCGATGCGTTCTGGCGCCGGGCGCGCCCGTTTGGCTTTGGTCTTGGCATTTGCCTGTTCCTCGTTCTAAGACGAGACAAGATTATCTAGTCTCGTAGCAATATTCTCATTAAAACTGACAAAAATATCAATTATTTCAATACTTTAATGCATAATATGATGCTTCGATTTGTGCAGTTACTACTTGTATTTCAAGGCATTTCGGCCGCAAATACTGTAAACATTACATGATATTTGCTCGCATGACTTACGATCATCAATATTGTTGCCATTACAGACGTTTAGGCCGCTGCCGGCGCAGTAGTGCCAAAGAGCATGCTGAATATAACGCGGAAAATTCGCGGGAAAGCTGGCATCGAATTGGCGCGCGTCGATCTCGGCCGAAACTTGCCGCAAGATGTCGGCGCAACCGTTTTCTGCGTAGCAGCGCTGGCCGTAAGTGTGGCTCGCGCCAAACCTCGCCAGGATCCCGGCGCGGGCGAGCAGATTGTGGACGAGCCGGTCGACGACGATCATTTGGCTGCCGACGTCAAACCAGTCGGGCCTGCCTTTCCAATCGGCCATCAGCACCGATGACAACGTCATCGTGAGGACCTTGTCCGATACTCCAAAGATGTGACGCATCGGGCCCACTAAGGATTCTTGCGCTGACAAATTGCCAAGGTCGGCCGTGGTCGCGAGCTGATCATCGAACCAGCGGAAGAGGTTGGATCCGGCGACGTCTCTCACGAACAGAAAGAAGCTGAATGCGGTTTGGTTGAGGCGGCCATTTCTCAAACGATGAGATGGGACCGGACATTCCGAAAAATGGCGAAGGTGACTACAAGTACGCTTGGTCTTGTCATACCGGCAATTTTCGAAGGTCCAATAACTCCGCAAAAGCGAGCAGGTCGGATCGCGGCTAATCTCGGTCTTGATCTGATGCCACGTAACGCCGCCGTGGGTCTCGAGATATGACGCTGCAACCCCGTCGGAGATTCCCTGGAAGTTGAAAGTCTCGACCATCCAGTCGAACAGAGCCGGCGTAGCTTTGGACCGGACGATACGGCGTAGCTTGGGGTCAGGCGAGGCAACGCCAGCTTGGCCTAATCTCGACATCTGGGCGGTTTCGCCGGCGATGGCTTCGATGAGTGTCGTCGCGAACTCGATAGGCTCTTCCGGCGGCGGTTCTGATGTCAGGACCGGTTTCAGAGATTGTCTTAGATCAGCGATACCAGCCTCCTCTGCGCATCACTGTCGCCGTCGATGTATCGCTGCGTCGTCTGGATGGAAGAATGACCTGCCAGGAGTTGGACATCCCTTAGTGATCCACCGGCCTCATGAACCAAACGTGCTGCGCGAGTGATGAAGGTTCGACGTCCCGAATGAGAGGAACAGCCGTCTAACCCCGTCGCACGGAAGATCCGGTTGAACCAGACGACGATGCTCAACGGCGTCATGGGGCCGCCGCGTTCGGATCGGATAATCGGTCCTTCGCATCGGGCTTGTCTTCGCAAAACGATCAGCGCGCGACGCAAATCGCTTTGAATCGGGATCCGGCGACCATGTCGCTTCTTTGCGGCCGCGTCTCGCAGCTCGATTGTTGCGCCGATGTCGCCGTCGACGGTCTCGACCATGTCCCACGTGAGCTTTGCGATTTCGGCCGCGCGCAAGCCGGCCTTTAGCGAGAGCAAGACAATGACGCGATTTCTATCCGGGTGTCTGGTCGTTTCGGCGAAGAGCAACATGTCTCGCGCCGCCTGAGTGGAAAGAATTTTGGCTTGTTTGCCTGCCATCTCGATCAAACCGACTGTCGAGATTCTACGCGATCAATCTCTGAGCGCAACAAATAAAAAGATATCAGTTCGAAGAGACGTTCACTGATCGCGAAGTAGCCCTGAGCGTTTGTCTGGGTTTCGGCGACGATGAGCAATCATGTGGGTGCGTTTTTTCTTAGCTGCACGAATGAACAGGAAATCTCCCGCGCGGCATAAACCACATTTTCCATACTGAGAGACCCCGGTCGGCGAGCAAATCAAGCTACCCGGATGGACTGAGCCGGTTACGCAGCGTGCGAAAACAATCTTGTAAAATAATTGGCTGCGATCAAACGGTCGTAGTGGGATCCGACCCAAATTCGGACAAATGAGATAGCAAATGGGAAATAACTCTACGAAGGTGAACTCTTTAAAGGTTATTCAGGGCGGCAAGGCCGAAGTCGTAAAGACGAAAGCGCTCACTCATAAAGATATAAAAGCGTTTCTCGCGAAATTTGCAGAGGCAATCTTGGTGGACCAAAAGCGCGTCAATAAACTGCCGCGTACGCAATTTCATCCCGATTACGACAATTGCATGTGGAAACGGAATCGCGAGGACCATGTTAGCGCTATCGTTGACTTATCCATGACTGTAGACGAAATGCCAAAGCGTCTGTTGAAAAAGCTGACCGAGCTGGCCATCGGTTACAAACCTGAAGTCGTCAAGCAGCCGCTATTGGGTATAATCAGCGATCTAGCAACAGGCGCCGCATCGCCGTGGTTATATGAAACGGCTCCGCTGTTCTTCAACGAGTTGATCAAGGACGTGAGCCGACAAGACCCGGGTATATCTTCCAAGGGCAGCCCGTTGGAAATGATGTTGAGGTGGTTCGACTACGACGATCCAATTCAAATTGCTAAAGATCCTGAGTGCGAATATGTCGGTCTATTAGCTTCGCATATCGAGCGGGAATCTGAAAAGACAAGGCGCGCGCTAGCCGCACGAAGCAGATCAGCGTTTATCGAAATGCGAGTCGCTAGGGAATTATGCGATGACTTGTTGTCGCGGTCCGATGATTCATAAATCTTTCGGTTAGCCGAGCTTGGTTCAGCCTAATTGCTCGTTATCGGCAGGTCGCACGGTGGAGCGACCTGCCATTCTTTCGCCAACCAATGAGCTCCGTTCTTACCGTCATTCGAGTTTTTCTAGGCAGCCTTTGCTTCGATCATCGGCGGATCTTCAATCGCCTCGATCTGGGTAGAATGCTGATACTTGATCTAGCAATTGTGGCGCTGGGCGGACGAAATTCGAGAGCCGGGACCAAGGGACACTGCTTACCCTGAAACAGCGCCGTTCACCAGATTGGCGCCTGATAAGATTTTCAGAATTTTATTATCAGTCGTGGATAGATGGCTTGGCCAATGGCAGCGATGCCGTTGGCGGTTAGTGCAATCAGTGGCCTGTAGTTGATCTTGTAAATTAGTCTCGTGGTCGTAATGGCCACCTTAAAATCAATCCAGGAGGTCTTCCGTGAAAACAAGTCAGTCTAAAGTAAACGAAAAAGAAAGCCGTAAGCGCGCCGGCGTCAAAGCAAAGAGGCTACGCCGCGCCGACTACGGTCTGAAGCTGAGCAACCTGTTCATCGAGGACCTCATAGACAACGAGGACCTCTCGTTGCATCTCGGAGTCACGGCTTCACTCTATGCTGAAAGCCCAAAGGGGGTCCGCAAACTCATCGACGCCGTGCTGATGCAAATGTGCGGCATCACTTTCGCCACGATCATTGCGGCTGCCGAGCAAAACACGACCGTCCTGAAAGCCGAAGTTAAATACGACTACAAGCGCCTGCCGAATCTGGACGTCGAGGAGCTACGACAATGCTTGGACGAAGTCTGAGTGAAGCGAAAGCCTAATCATGGGCCACTTCATAAAATGAGCCCAGAGCAGGACAAGGTCGTCGAATAGGTGCGCCGAACAGTCGACGGTCGCAGTGCGCGACTGATAAGCTTTTGAGAGAAAGCTTATCAGTTCTCCATCAGAGTCTGCGCTTCGCGCCCAGCCCAAGCGTTGGGATCAAAGGACCCCTGCCGAAGCCGTCCGGCATGGGGTGATGCGGTCGCGATCCTTGGCAAGTCCTGTGCGCAAATGATCTCTCGCATACATCGTCATCTGAGGCACTCATGCTTGCCGCCCTGGGTCGAGGCATACAGCACGCCGCAATTCTTCAATCGGAATGCTTTCTGAGTAGCTTTCGCCGGGTCAATGGCACTGTGCGGTTACCCACACAGCCTGGCGGCGATCTGGAGGCCGATCAGGTTGAGGCTGTGAGTGCCGGACGTAAACTCCCCAAAAGCGCCGTTTGAAAATTCCCCAGTTTTCATGTCGCCAGCCCCAGCGGGGCATGCCCCAGTGGGGCTGGCGATGCAACGACTCACCGATGCTGCTCCCCTTGGTGGGAGAGAGGGGCGCGGTGATCAAAATTGGGGAACTTGTGATGATCTTGGATTTGCACCGCCAGGGACTTTCCGTGTCCGCCA
>NZ_JAFCKQ010000076.1 GCF_018130215.1 Bradyrhizobium jicamae | reverse complement strand
CAAGCGCAACCGTGTGCCGCTACGCCAGAGCTATCTGCGCCTGGCCAAGCGCGCCGCCATCATGACCGGCCGCTATACCCACGCCCACCAGTTCAAACGCGCCCGGCGGCAGCTCAAGTTCCTGCGGACACGGCTTGGCCGGATCATCCGCGACATCCGCCGCAAAATTGATGGCGATACGGTGGTGGAAGCTCGCTTTCGCCCGTTGCTCGGTTTAGCGCAGCAGGTGCGCAGCCAGGATCAGCATCAGCGCGGTCCGAAGGTCTATGCGTTACATGCTCCGGAGGTTGAGTGCATCGGCAAGGGTAAAGCCCGCGCGCCCTATGAGTTCGGCTGCAAGGTCAGCATCGCCACCCCTGTGACGTCTCCGAAGGGCGGCCAGTTCGTGCTCCATGCCAAGGCCCTGCATGGCAATCCTTTCGATGGGCACACGCTCGGTCCCGTAATCGCCAACATGGAGAAGCTCACCGGGGTGGAGGCTCGCCGTATCCACGTCGACAAAGGATATCGCGGTCACAACCACCCGCATCGGTTCAGGGTCTGGATATCGGGTCAGGTCCGCCGCGTCACAGCTTCCATCCGTCGCGAGATGAAGCGTCGCGCGGCTGTCGAGCCCGTCATCGGCCACGTCAAGGCCGAGCACCGCATGGACAGAAATTATCTCAAGGGACGCCTCGGCGACCGCATCAACGCTGTTCTCGCCGCTGCCGGCTACAACTTCGGCCTGCTGCTGCGATGGCTCGCAGAGCTCTTGCGTGTCATCATCCGAGCCTTCTTCGAGACCGTCCCGGCTCGAAACGCCGCTTGAGCCGGCCGCCGCCGCCAGTTCTTCACGAACGACTATCGGGTCTCGCGGAACGATTACGAGCTCCATGATAAGCGTTGTCACCTCACCACGTTCGCTACGCTCGCCGACACAGCCACCCCGCTTCGAAGGACGTCGGCGGTAAAATTGCGCCCCGACTACTTGTCAGGTCTCGTAGCACGCGGAATGCCGCAGATGCGAGTGTGGACTGCAAGCTCGTCTTCCTGCGAGAAGAACATTCTGATCGCCCCCTTGAGCTGCCGACTGTCATTCGGCCTGCAATATTGACCCCCTAAGCCGGGGGATCGGCGTCCAAAATTGACCTCCTATAGGTTGGTCTGTTGCGCTGCCTGCTTTGGAATGAAGCAGGTGGTCGGGGATGCTGGTCGTGGAGACGATTGCGCGGATTCGGCGCGAGCACTTCATCAAGGGCAAGACGATCAAGGAGATCGCCCGCGACCTGAAGGTGTCGCGGAACACGGTCCGGAAGGTGCTGAGGTCCGGAGAGACCTCCTTCGAGTACGAGCGGCAGGTGCAGCCACGACCAAAGCTGGGACGGTGGGCATCGGAGCTCGATAGGCTGCTGGCGGCGAACGCGACCAAACCGGCTCGTGAACAGCTGACGTTGATCCGGATCTTCGAAGAGCTGCGCGGGGGCGGCTATGACGGCGGGTACGATGCCGTGCGGCGTTACGCCAGACGGTGGAGCAAAGAACGCGGGCAATCGACCGCGGCCGCTTATGTCCCGCTGAGCTTTGCGCCAGGCGAAGCCTACCAGTTCGACTGGAGCCACGAGGTGGTCTTGCTGAGCGGCACCACGGTGATGGTGAAGGCCGCCCATGTCCGGCTCTGTCGCAGCCGCATGCTGTTCGTGCGGGCCTATCCGCGGGAGACGCAGGAGATGGTGTTCGACGCCCACGACCGGGCGTTCGCCCTGTTCAAAGGCACCTGCACCGGGGCATCTACGACAACATGAAGACTGCCGTAGAGACGATCTTCGTCGGCAAGGGGCGTCTCTATAATCGCCGCTTCCTGCGGATGTGCAGCCACTACCTGGTCGACCCAGTGGCCTGCACGCCAGCCTCGGGCTGGGAGAAGGGCCAGGTCGAGAACCAGGTCGGGCTGGTCCGGGAGCGCTTCTTCACCCCACGGCTGCGGTTCAAAAACCTGGAAGAGTTGAACGCCTGGCTGCTCGACAAATGCATCGCCTATGCCAAGGCACATCGCCATCCGGAGTTGGTCGATCAGACGATTTGGGAAGTGTTCGAAGCCGAACGCCCCAAACTCGTTCCCTATACCGGCCGTTTCGACGGCTTCCATGCGGTGACGGCATCGGTCTCAAAGACCTGCCTGGTGCGCTTCGACAATAACAAATACTCGGTCGCAGCCAGCGCAGTCGGACGACCGGTTGAGGTTCAAGCCTATGCCGATCGCATTGTGATCCGTCAGGATGGACGCATCGTTGCCGAGCACCCGCGATCCTTTGGCCGCGGCGATACCGTCTACGACCCGTGGCATTATGTGCCGGTGCTCGCCCGCAAACCCGGCGCCTTGCGCAACGGTGCTCCCTTCAAAGACTGGGTGCTGCCGGCCGCACTCGAGCGGATCCGGCGCAAGCTTGCCAGCACCGACGATGGCAATCGGCAGATGGTCGACATCCTCAACGCGGTACTAACTGACGGTCTGCCCGCGGTGGAAGCAGCCTGTGCCAAAGCGCTCAGTCACGGCGTCCATTCCGCCGATGTCGTGCTCAATATCCTGGCCCGTCAACGTGAACCCGCCCCACCGGCCAACATCATGACGCCGGCCGCACTGACGCTCCGTCATGCGCCGATCGCCGATTGTGCCCGCTACGACAACCTCCGGAGGACCATCTGATGGAACGAACCCGAATCTTCGACCTCATGGGCGAACTCAAGCTCTACGGCATGAAGGCTGCCTTCGACGAGATCATGGCAACTGCCGTCAAGCGCCAGCACGAACCTCAGCGCATTGTCGGCGACCTGCTCAACGCCGAGATCAACGAGAAGCAAGCCAGGTCGATCAAATACCAGCTCACCATTGCCAAGCTGCCGCTTGCCAAGGACATCGCCGACTTCCAGTTCGACGGCACGCCGATCAATCAGACTCTCGTCAATGATCTCGCTGGCGGCGGCTTCATCGCCCAGCAACGCAACGTCGTGCTGGTTGGCGGCACCGGCACAGGCAAGACCCACCTGGCCATTGCCATCGCCAGAAGCTGCATCCGATCCGGGGCCCGCGGCCGCTTCTTCAACGTAGTCGACCTCGTCAATCGCCTCGAGACCGAGACCCGCAACGGACGGCAAGGACGGCTCGCCGAGCATCTGACCCGGATGGACTTCATCGTGCTGGATGAACTCTGCTATTTGCCCTTCGCCCAGTCCGGTGGCCAGCTTCTCTTCCACCTCATCAGCCGGCTCTATGAGCGCGCCTCGGTCATCGTGACCACCAATCTCGCCTTCGGCGAATGGCCGAGCGTGTTCGGCGACGCCAAAATGACCACCGCACTGCTCGACCGGTTGACCCATCACTGCGACATTGTCGAGACCGGCAACGATAGCTGGCGGTTCAAGAGCCGAGACGACGCTCACACCACCCGCGCTCGTCTCGCCTCCGCTATCCCGGCCAGCTCCGACGAGACGAGCGCTACCAGCAAAGCCCGCCGCGCAAAGGGGTCAAAATTGGACGCCGATGAGGGGTCAAATTTGAACGCCGATTGACAATTATACGTCCTTTGACCAATCGCGCTGTATAAGCCGTGCTACCTGCGACCGCGACAGTGGCGCGTGACAGCGTTTGCCGCTGCAGATCCGGCCAGTAGCTGTCGTCATTCCCAGGGCTCTTGTGACTCTTGAGGTGCTCAAAGGATTCCCCAGGCGCGATACCGCCCTCTCCCGGTCGCTTCGCGCAGTCCGAGGTCGGCGACGAGGTTTTGGGCCGCGCGGGGCGTGATCCCGAGCTCCGCCGCTATCATACCGGCCGAGACGATTGGCTTGGCTAGCACATAGTCGATGAGCGCCGGCAATTTTGACGTCGCGCGACGTCCGGCGAGCTTGCGGGCGAGCAGGTTTCTGGTCATCAGCCAGCGGTCGTGGTCCTTACGGTCAGCCTCTGCAGCGGCGGTCATTGCTTCGAGCAGTACTAAGAGCCGCGCCGCGGGGTCGCGCGGCCGCCTGCGCTCGCGCGGAATGCTCTTCAGCCCGGTGTGCAGACAGAGCAGATGCGCGCGGGTTTTGCCGCGGTCGCGCAGCACACTGGCTGCCAGCAGGCGGCCGAGCCAGGGCATGTGCTCGAGCGGTTCGATCACACCCCAAGCATCAGCCGCGATCGCCGCTGCCAGCGTCGGTGGCATGCTACGGGTTTGAACGACCAACCCGCGCCAGTGTTCGAGACGGCCCTCCTCGTCCCAATCAGGATCGTAGATGAGCGCGTCCCGCTCCGGCTGTGACCGCAGTTCGCTGGCTAGTCTGCGCTCTGCCTTTGCGTTTGCGGCATCGATCGCAGCAAATGCCATGTCCAGATCGGAATCAGATTTGAGGATACCGGTGGGCGCGGCGACATCTGGTGACCCTTGCTCGCCGCCGACATCATCGGCCATGGAATCTCGCTCGCCGTCCTCCAGGCAGGTTTCTTCGTCGTCCAGTTCGGCGTTGTGATTGCGGCCTTGCAGGCTCGCAAGCCCGGCGGCCGAGAGCGCCCAATCCGGTTTTGACTCGGCGATGCGCCGACGGGCGCGCAGCACAGCATGTGCCCGGGTCAACTCGTGGGTTGGTGCGCGGACATCCATGCCGGCGTCGTGGAGGACAAGATCTTCGAGGTGGACAAGTTCGCCATCTAGCCACAGACTGGCGCATGCGTCGGCAAAGTGAGTACGGCTGATCGCCCCGTCGCGGATGGGACTCTTCCCGAGGCGCTCATCGTGGCGAGCGACAGCATCCTCGGCGGCGGCGAGCGGGCCGGCGAGCTGAGCCCAGGGCAGCGGATCGGGGATTCTGTAGCTGCACGACAAGGCCTTGATAACCCTAACAAGCATCGACGTAACGGAAGCTAACACGGATTTCTGTTCCGTCATAGCGGCGGATGGTTTGGGACTTAATCCCTAGCAATGAAATCCATCGTGTTGGGCAAACCTGCGGGTCTGGCCATCCAGACATCCGGAAATCGCGCCTGAAAACTTAGATCAGCAGCAGATCGCATTTCCAAGTGGGCCGCCTCATTCCCCCTCGGAAGAAAAGCTCGCCCTCCCCGCCGCGGCGCCAGTCTGACGCTAACGCTGCAGCGGAGCGCCGTGGTGCGTCGGGCATCCTCGATGCGTCCCCGTCTGCTGCAGAGGCGCGAAAGGTTCGCACCGCTCATCCTCATCGGGCAGGAGCGCGGTCAGCGCTGAGGTGCCAATGACCATCGGGTTTCCCCATACAGGCTGTCACGGAACGTCTTATCCGCCGGTT
Organism: Bradyrhizobium jicamae; assembly: GCF_018130215.1. GTDB lineage: Bacteria > Pseudomonadota > Alphaproteobacteria > Rhizobiales > Xanthobacteraceae > Bradyrhizobium > Bradyrhizobium jicamae_A. The sequence goes on along the minus strand of NZ_JAFCKQ010000076.1, from coordinate 15,792 downwards.
GGCCCTTCGCCGGATTGCCCCCGGCGCGCAGGTCCCGACAGAATTGGACGCCGAGGTCAACCAAAGGCGACTTGCCCTGTTCGCGCTCGAGCTCATGGGCCAGTGGCGCGTGCACTGCTTCGGTGAGGCCGATTTTCTTTGGTGCCATCGCCACTTTGCGGGCCAGCGCATTGGTCTCGGGGTTTTTGATGTCGAAGGCCATTGAGCGCTTCTCTAGACCATATCGTGCAATCTTTAGTGGTTGGGATACACGGACGGAGGGGGCAGTGCCGTGAGTGAATGGCCACCTGGACCAATGGATCGCTCAAGCTTGTTTTTGGCAGCGCACTTTCCTTCGTTTGTTCTCGGAGCTGCCGAAGTCTCGGTACGCGGCATGAAACGGGTTGCTTATTGCGCATAATGGCCTGCCCCGCCCGTCTTTCGGGCACCGGGTTTGTGGGGGTCATCCTGGCTGATCTTGATCCGGCCTCTCGTAGATGACGGCCTCCTCCCTCCCCTCGCCTGCTCCCTTCTCGGGTTGAATTCGAATTCAGCATGGTGCGGATCGACGATCAGTACGGGCCCGACACTCAGTTCGATCCGGTCGGAGGGTAGATGGCTTGGCGCGTGCTCGCCTTTGATCTTGTTGTCAGCTGACAACAATCTCAAGGATAGCCTGAGTAAGGAGCCGATCGCTTAGGCCGTAACGTCGGTAGTAATCCCAGCTTGCACGAGGTGGCGATGCCTGCCCGAGGGCCCTCCCCGGATGTCCCGTGCCGTGGAGAGGTTGATTAGTCGAACGGCGGGTCTCCAAAGGTGAGCCGCTTGCGTTGTCAGCTGACAACATCTCCGGCCAGGACGGCTGCCGCCTAACAAATTGCGCCGGATGGATTGCGGTGGAGCGGGTCCGATGCTTGGGCAGTAACCGCTTATTAACCTTAATTTTTGAGGTGCTGCGATTAAGGTCAAGCCGAACGCCGCGGGTCCGGTTTTAGGGGCAGGGATGCCGTCGTAGCCAACCTTAAACGACAGCCTGTGCGGAGTTGAGCCCCGATGTGTTGTCAGCTGACAACATCTTTGACCAAGTCGCGCCTCGTTGTCAGCTGACAACAATTCCACGCATGGTCGGGCAGGGTGCCATGTGTCCAGGTTGCGAGACCCCAAGCCTCGGCGCCGTTCGGGAACGAAGCTGCCCGATGATCGCTTGCGGGCCGCATGTTGAGCGCGGTGGCGGTTCAAGGCTGGTTCCGAAAGCCCATGCCGCCTGAAGGTCGAAAGCGGCGGCCCGCACGGGTGGACCTGGACAATGTTGTCAGCTGACGACAATTCCACGCATAGGCGGGAGGGCCCATGGGGCCTGGCTGCGAGAACCTCGGTCGCGACCGGTTCGGGAACGAAGCTGCGCGCTCAACGCTTGCGGGCCGCGCGTTGAGCGAGGCGGCGCCCGGAAGGCGAGGTCACCCGAAGGTTGGTGACGTGCCCGAAAAAGGGGGGCCTCACGCGGGCGAACCTGGAAATATTGTCGCCGACAACATCTTCGGCCGGATGGCGCCTTGTTGTCAGCTGACAACAGTTTCAGGCGGCCGGGCAGGGCGGCGGGGTCAAGGTTGCGAGAACCTCAATCTCACCGCGGTTCGGGAATCAAGTCGCCGGGCATCGCTTGCTGGCCGCGTGTTTGCGCTCGGGGCGCTTCGAAGCTGTTCCCGGAGACCGGGGTCGCCGGAAGGTTGGCGCCCCGTCCGAAAAGAAGGCTCACGCGGTTGAGTCTGGATGTGTTGTCAGCTGACAACATCCTCGGTCAGATCGATCGCCTTGTTGTCGGCTGACAACAATTCCGTGCTTGTACCTGCGTAGACGCCTTAGTTTATCCAAGAGACTAAATCTAGACGAGTATGACGTATTATTGCGCGTTATGCGAGCAAAGCTCACCCAAGGTAAAGGAGCGTGCTTCCAAACACCGGGCGCAGACGGCCGGTGCTCTCGGTCGGAGGACTTTTCGGAGACCGAGCTGATCGTGTTGTCAGCTGACAACATCCTTCAGCCGAGTCGGACCTTGTTGTCAGCTGACAACATTCCCGGATGGCGCGCACTACGACTATTCCATGCTCAGTAATGCCGCGGATGGATTCGACGAAGCAAATTCTCAGCGGTAACGCCTCATTAACCCATTATTTCTTGCGCAGAATCGAGAATCGTGGCTTGTTTTCAGACGGTGTTTCGCCGTCTGACGCGGAGAAAGCGTCTTGAGGCCGAGAAGATGAGCATCCTAGAGCTAGAGCAGGCCCTGATCGAGACCGCAAGTTCGCGCATCACGCGACACGCCGGGATTCTGTCCGGTCAATTGCGCTCTCTCGGCACCGCGCTCTTTCCTCCGGCAGCCAGCAAGACTCTCCGTTCCTTCACCTCTGGCGAGGTCGCCAAGATCGCCCGGGTTTCTGACGGCTATCTGCGGCAGCTTTCGCTCGATGGATTGGGCCCGATGCCGTCGACCGGTCACGGCGGGAGGCGGTCCTACACATTAGCTCAAGTAAACGAGCTCCGGGCCTATCTCGCCGAATCGCGTCCCCGGGAGGGGCTCGAGTTCCTTCCGCGGCGGCGCGATGAAGAAAAGCTGCAGATCATCACCGTCGCCAATTTCAAGGGCGGCTCCGCGAAAACAACCACGGCACTGTACCTCGCTCAATACTTGGCGCTCGCAGGCTTCAGAGTGCTGGCGATCGATCTTGACCCACAGGCCTCGCTATCGGCGATGTTCGGATATCAGCCAGAATTCGACATCGGGCTGAACGAGACGATCTACGGCGCCATTCGCTACGACGACCAGCGCAGGCCGATGCGCGAGGTAATTCGGCCGACGTATTTCGCCGGCATAGGCCTGGTTCCCGGAAATCTCGAACTCATGGAGTTCGAGCACCACACGCCGCGAGCCATGATCGAACGTCGCGAGCGAGGGCACGATCTCTTCTTCCGGAGGCTGGCGAGCGCAATTGATCAGGTCAACGACGAGTACGACGTCGTCGTGATCGATTGCCCGCCTCAGCTCGGCTACCTCACCATGGGAGCGTTGAACGCGGCAACGGCCATGCTTGTGACCATCCATCCCCAGATGGTGGATGTGGCATCGATGAGCCAGTTTCTTCTCATGACGTCCGACCTGATGTCCGTCATTGAGGAAGCGGGCGGGAGCCTCGAGCACGATTTCATCCGCTACGTCATCACGCGTCACGATCCAAACGACGTCCCCGAGGCGCAAATCGTGGCCTTGCTTCGAAACCTTTTCGGCGCGGACGTGCTGCAGGCGACCGTATGGAAGTCGACCGCGATCGCCAATGCCGGGTTGACGAAGCAGTCGCTCTACGAACTCGATCGTGGCTCGGTCGGACGCGGAGCCTACGACAGGGCTTTGGAATCGGTAGATGCCGTCAACGCTGAGGTCGTGCAGCTCTTGAAGAAGGTGTGGGGGCGATGAGCAAACGCACGGATACGATCAAGAGTCTCTTTGCGGCCGCCCCTGCGCCGACGTTGTCAGCTGACAACGTCGCTCCCGCCCTGCCGGCACGTGTCTCGGCGGGAGCTGTGCGGTCGCTCAAGGATTCCTTCTCCGAGGTCGAAAAAGAGAACCAGGAGCTTCGTGACAGGCTTAGCACCGGCGCCGCGATTATCGAGATCGATCCGGCGCTCGTCGACGCATCGCCGGTATCGGATCGCTTCCAGGAGGACGACACCACTTCGTACGAGGCGCTCAAGCGATCGATTGCGCAAAGCGGCCAGGAAGTCCCAATCCTTGTCCGGGCGCACCCCGCAACGGCCGGGCGCTACCAGAGCGCTTATGGCCATCGCCGCGTTCGCGTGGCCCGTGAGTTGGGAATTCCTGTCAAGGCGATCCTCAGATCGCTCGCCGACGAAGAGCTCGTTGTGGCGCAGGGCCTGGAGAATGCTCCCCGCGAGGATTTGAGCTTCATCGAGCGCGCGATCTTTGCAATGCGGATAGAGGATGCCGGACACAAGCGCTCAATCGTTCAGGATGCTCTCGCCGTCGATCGAGCGGAGGCTTCGAAGCTCATTTCGGTTGCAAGGGCTATTCCACGCGACGTCGTCGATGCAATCGGCAAGGCTCCAAAAGCTGGACGTGGCCGCTGGCAGACTTTTGCCGATCTGCTCGGCGATGCCTCGACACTCGAGCGCGTCAGAACGGCGATCGCGGATTCCTCTTTTGCGACACGTGATTCAGACGCAAGATTTTTGGCTGCATTCTCAGCAGCCAGCCGGCCTTCCGCGAAACAGGAATCCAGACGCCCGCAGCCGACCTCGCTCCTTGCAGCGGACGGACGGCGGATCGCTGAAATCCGTCAGGCCGAGCGAGAGCTGAAACTCTCCATCGACAAGAACGTGCCGGCGTCATTCGCAGACTATCTCGTGCAGCAGATCCCGCACTTGTTCGACGCGTTCTCCGCGTCGGATGAGAGCAGGGGCAGCGAGGCCTGACGGCCTCGTCCACCAGCCGCAAACCAGGAGCAAAACGGCAAAAGAAAAAGGCCCCCGAAACGATGTCCCGGAAGCCTTTCTCAGCAGTCTGGCAACTCTGAGAATCTCATTTCCGCGAATCACAGTCAAGAGTCTTGCTGCGGTTTTTTCGTCGATTCGGCGAGCGGTTTTTCTTTGCCTTAACGAAGGCAGAGACATGCAGACACATAATCCAACGACGCCCTTTGGGCGGCGATCGTTGACGCTTGCCAATGTGGCAAGCCAAATGGTTGCGACGACACGACCTCCCGAAAAAATCGTGCACAAGTGGAAGGTCTTCCATGCCATCTGCACGGCACGGCCGCGCCTGGGGGTAACGGAACGATCGCTCTCGGTGCTGGACGCGCTGCTCACCTTTCACCCCGAGACCGCACTCACCGGCGAAGATGATCTGATCGTCTTCCCCTCAAACCATCAGCTCACTCGGCGGGCACACGGCATGCCGGCGTCGACGCTGCGGCGGCACCTGGCTGTCCTGGTGGATGCGGGGCTGATCATTCGCCGCGACAGTCCAAACGGCAAGCGCTACGCTCGCAAAGGCGACGCCGGCGACATCGAGCTCGCCTTCGGCTTCGATCTGTCGCCGCTTGTTGTGCGCTCAGAGGAGTTCGAGAGCCTGGCGGCTGACATCGAAGCCGAAGCCCGCGCACTCAAGCTCGTGCGCGAGCGCATCACCCTGTGCCGGCGCGACATCGCCAAGATGATTGCGACGGGGATCGAGGAGGGGGTGCCGACGCGACGGGGAGGGCAGGGTCCCGCGGACTGGCAGGAGGTGCACGCGGCCTTCCGTGCGATGGTTGACGGGATTCCACGGACGGCCACGCGCCAGCAGCTCGAGCCGATTGCTGACGACCTGTCTCAGCTTGCTGACGATGTGCTCAATCTTCTGGAAACACATGTCAAAACAAAAGATTCGAGCGCCAATGAGTCCCAGCCTGAGCGCCACATACAGAATTCAAATCCAGACACCCTAATTGAACTTGAACCTAGCCTCCAAGAAGGCAGGGCGGCGAGGCCTGAGCCAGAAACTCCAAGGCCGAGGTTCGCGGAGAACTCGTATCCGTTGGGGATGGTCCTGAGTGCGTGCCCCGACATCGTCGACTATGCGAAGGGCGGGATTTCTAACTGGCGCGATTTCATGGCGACCACCTCCGTTGTGCGATCGATGTTGGGGGTCAGCCCGAGCGCCTGGGAGGAGGCGCAAGCCGTCTTGGGCGAAAAGCAAGCGGCGATCGTCATTGCCTGCATTCTTCAGCGCGGCACCGCCATCAGATCCGCCGGAGGCTATTTGCGCGGGCTGACGCGGAAAGCGGAGGTTGGGGAATTCTCCCTCGGACCGATCCTGATGTCGCAGATCAATTCCCGGCTCCACGAAAAGCGACGGGCTTGAGCGAAGGGATGACACAGCGCAAACGCGAATTATGGGCTTGAGCTATCTCGTTCGGCGCGAGCAGGCGATGTGCGAGCCCGTTGACTTTTAGTCAGCGGGTCCCAGGTTCAAGTCTAGGAGCATAATGAAGCATCCGCCTGAAAGTGCCTGAAAGCGCATGCGTTTGCGAGCAACGCGGAATTTGCCGCCGGGGCGAACTCGGGCAAAAAAGTACTTATCGGTATCCTTGGCGCATGAGTAGGCTCAAGACGCCCGATTAGGCTGCCGCGGTGAGGTCCAATCCAAGCGGGTATCACCCGCGGCGTCTCGTGAACTACGGATCGAGTTCGCAGCGTTAGCTCGTGCGCAATAGCGAAGGATCGAGTGGCGGCAGTCTCGCCGGGTCGAATGACGCCAGATCGATCCTCTGAGCCGCGCCGCCTGTGATCAGTTCGGCCATCGCCTCGCCAGTCGCCGGCGCGTTGAGAATGCCCCAGACGTTGTGCCCGGTGGCGACGTAAACGCCGGGGCTTCGTGGGATTTTTCCTATCAGCGGCAGACCGTCTTGCGTGAGGGGGCGAAAGCAGGCCTGGCGAGATATGATCCTGTCGGCACGGAAGACCGGCGATAACCGTTCGGAAATAGCTTGCAGGCGATCGATTGCCTCCGGCTCGGGCTTCACCACGGCGGGATCGACCGGCAACGGCACCACGTCCGACAAGGCGGTGATGTGAGTGCTTCCGTCCGCACGCGGAAAGACCTCGACGCTCACGACGTTGCCGTTTCCCTCTTCGTACTCGAGAAACAGAGCGTGGGGTGGCACGTCGGTGCCGGTGTCGTAGACAATGCTCGGGCTTCGCTGCCCGTAGACCGCCGGCAAACTCATCCATTCCGCGGCCAGCAACGACCATGGCCCCATTGCGATCACGACGGCGTCCGCTTCGAGAACGCGGCCGTCGATATCGACGCCGCGGGCAGTCATTTCGTGGGTGTCTCTGACGATGCCGGTGGCGCGCCCGTGTCGCAGCGTGGCGCCGTTCTTCCGGGCCGCCTGCATGACCGCGGAGGTGAACTTGAAGGGATGAACGATCGCAGTCGTGTCCGGAGTACTGAGACGCGAGGCGACAAGGACGCCGTTGGACAGCCAGTCAAGCCGAGATTTTTCGCGACGACGTGGATCGGAGTCGCTGACTACGGAGCCGCTGTATGCCGTCATGCCGCGATAGCCCCAATCGCCCTCTATTTCGTTCGTGAGCGCGGCATGGAGTTCGAAACTGCGCCGCGCCAGCGCGTCCAGTGGCGTATCGGCACACCAGTCGAGCGCCAGAAAGCCGCCCGCCTTGCCCGAGGCAGCCGCCGCGACTTCTGTCCCTTCGACCACTGTCACGTCGGCGCCGCGCCGGCTCAGGAAGTAAGCCGTGCAGGCACCAATGACCCCACCGCCACAAATAGCGACTCGCATAGTCCAGCTCCGTCCCGGTCACACCTATCAATGCGCCCGCCAGGCTTTCAGTATTCAGCCATTTCTCGCTCCGCCTGCAAAGAGTAATGGCACGCGCCAGGCTGCGTGCAACTGAGGGTCGCATCGTGAGGTGGACTATCGACATGGGAGTTCTTGCTCGCGATCAGCAAGATTCCTCTGATCACCTCGCCAATCGGGGCGTTCGAGATCGTGGAGAGCACGAACAAGTTGAGCCCAACGTCAGTCAGGAAGAGCAGCAGTCCTGCGAGACGTTGTTGTCCTGCCGACGGCACTTGGGGCGGAAGCGGTGTGGGCCGAGTGACGATCTGCGTCCCGTGCCGAGTGAGAAGGCCACTACAAAAATTGAACAGACGACCGAAAGCGGAAGGGGCGCGCCGATAGGAAGAGGCCGCCACCCGCTTGACCGAGCGCACATCTCGCATAGTTCCGCTCTTGCTGGTCTTGACGTTGGTGGCTGGAATTTGCTCAGCGATCTATTGATGGCCACCAAAGGAGGCGGCCTTAGTTCTTTTGTCTTGGCTAATTCCGCGATGCCTGTCTGAGATCAGGCCCGATGCGCCGCGCGCCGTAGTCAACGCTTCAATGCTGCGCAGCCTTTCGCCGTCAGGGCCATTATTGCTTTGGTCTGACTTTTTGGACCATCTTTGATCAGTCTGGCGCGGAAAATCGCCCAGAGCGCCTTACTGCCCACAGGTCCGGTGATCGTATAGACAGAACCGGTGTAGGTCCTGAGCACTTCACCGCGGGCTGCGGCTCTTAGCCCTTTTAGCATTGCGGCGCTGAGCTGTACCTTCTCTTGAGGCTCCCGTGGTCGGCGTGGTTGAGACGGCATCAGACTTCACATCACAAAATGGTGGCCTCGGCGCTCACGGACCGAGGCCACCAGGAGCAACGTAGGGATTCCTCTGTCGCCCTAGGCTGACAGCGGAGACATCTGATTATCACTGCGGGCTTACAGGCACCTTACGGAAGGGGGCACATCCCCAGGACCGCGCAGAGACATGTGCCGAAGGTGATCTTCTGTGGGCCTGTCGTGCCCGATGCTTGCGCCGATCGCGCGAGGCCAAAAGCCGCTAGGAATTGCGGCCTCCGAAGATCGGTGGGCCCGCTCTCAGCTCCCCACCTCCCTCGGGCCGACTAAATTCAAGGGAAGCACGCGAACCGTGCCAAATGCCGTTAGGTTGACGGACCCAGCGGCGACGAACGCAGGAGTCGCACTCGCGTTACCATTCGAATCGCGTGCCGACTCCGACGGATGTCGAACCTTTCGCATCGACATCCGATTCGACGCGGATGTGGCGCGTCACGTCAACATTGGCCGACACGCCTGACTGGCTGGCGCTCGCACCCGTCCGCACACCCATGCTCAGCCTGTCGCCGATCGTGCGCGATGCGCCGACCATCGGTCCGCCCGCTCCGGCGCTCACGTCCAGATTGTCGACCCCGAGCGAGCGGCGCATGCGGTCCATCGTTCCCTCGCCACCGCTCGCGAATTGAGCTGCGACACCCGCGAGTTGCACGGCCTGCGAGGTCGTCAGGCTACCTGAAGCTTTCTGAAAGAGAATGTGCGACAGGATTTCGTCCTGCGGTAACTCGGGCTGCGAATGGAAGACGAAGACCGGCGCGGCGGCCGCGCCCGAGATTCCGACCTGCGCAGTGATGTCAGAGGCCTGTATCTCTGCCGCGAAATCGAGTTCGGGCGCGAGATCGCCATTGAAGGAGAGATTGCCCTTGGTGAAGGTCAGCGTCTTTCCGAGCACCAACAGCTTGCCCTGATAGAGCGAGAAGGCTCCCTTCGGGATTGGCGCGTTGCTCGTGCCGCCGACATGAACGGAGCCGCCGAGTTCCGCGGTTACCCCGCGGCCATGGATGAAGACGTGGTTCGGCGCCGAAACAGTCACGTCGAGCGCGGCGTTGAAGGGCGCCCAGCGCTTTTTGTTGCCTTTTGGCGTCTCGCGCGCAGCTGCGAGCCGTGCAGCGGCTTGTCCCGAGGCATTCACATGGTTAATGCCGTCGATCGGCTTCAGTGCCGAGGGCAAGCGATCCGGAATATCGACGTTGACGCGGGTCAAATCGATGCGACCGACGATCCGCGGATCGCGCGCCAGGGCGCCCGTGACATCAATGGCGAGATTGGCCTGCGCGGTTGCCAACGCGCTGGAAGCAAGCGTTGCCTGCTGACCGCGAATCGAGACCGTACCGGGAAAACCTGCATCTGGGGCGACCCGTACCTGACCGGAGCCGGACAACGTGCCACCGTTGGGCGTGACGGCGGCCAGGCGCTCCAGGACGATGCGCTCTCCTTCTGCGGTGATTTTCGCCTCGACGGCATCGAGGCGCAAGCCGAGCATGCTGTCGTGGAAGGTACCCCCGCTCATGGTGGCGACGCCGGCGACCTGGGGTCTGGTACGAGTTCCGCCGACACGCGCATCGAGCGCAACGCTGCCGGACACGGTACGGCCGGAGGCGGAGAGCGCGCCATTGGCGACGGCGGCATCGAGCCGACCCCTTGCGGTCAGCGCGATCGGACCCATGGCGTCGAGCGGCACCGTGCCCGACGCCGTGATCGCGCCGGCTTTTCCCGCGGCAATTGTGGTGTTCAGGCTCGCGCGGTTGCCATCTAGTCGTCCGTCCGCAGCAATGTCGATCGGCGGCAAGCCCACGCTTCTGGTCTGCGGCGCGGTGAGCTGCTTGACTGCGACCTTGTACCGGCCGATCGGCGCGCTCATGGAACCTCCAATCGCGGCTGACGCGTCGAGGATCCCGCTCAGGCCCAGACCGGGTATCGCGACATCGGCCTCGCCGAGCGGGATCGCGTTTGCCACGGCTTTGAGGTCGAGCACCTGGCCGGCTTTGCCGTCCACCGTGAAGCGGCCACTTCCGATCGCGAGCGCCAGATGCTCGATCTGCACCGAGCTATCGTCGAGCGTGAAGCTCGCGGGCCCCTGCAGCGCGATTGCCTCGGCGCCACGTCGTGCGGAGAAGCGAGTGAGATCGAGCCGCGTCCGCTCCCCGGACGCCAGTGCGCCCGCTGCATCGAGATCGAAGCCGGCAGCTTTGGCGGAGAGATCGATCGTGCTCGTATTGCCACTGCCTCTGGCCGTCAGAGCGACGCTTGAGACCGTATGACCGCCGAACTCGGCGCCGTCGACATGTGCATCAGCGTTGAGCACAGGATGGCTGTAGAGATCGGCGCCATCGGCGCGCAGATCGAAACTGCGGACGGCCGCACCAGCGGCGCGGATTCCCGCACCCTTGCCAACGAGACGGACGGATTGCCGGCCGCCATCGGCAGAAGCGGCAAGGTCGATGGAGGTCGAGCCTGCGAGCTCTGTGAGGGCAAGCGGCGAGAGGTCGGCGAGCGCCCCGGCTGCGAAGCGAATATGCCCGCCGACGAATCTCTGTGCGTCGATTGTTGCCGCCCCCTTCAGGGATACCGACCCGATCGTGATGTCGAGGGCCTTTGCCTCCCACCCGGCAAAGGCGGGAGCCCTGCGATCGTTACTCTCCGACGATCGACGACTCACCTGAACAATCCCGCGCGCTGGCTTGCCGTCGACGGAGCCGTCGAGCTTGGCCTCGACCGCACAGACTCCATTGATGTCGTTGATCGTCGCCGCGAGTTCGAGATGAGGAATCGGGCGCCGCATCGCGGTGGCGCGATCCACCGCGACCGCAAACGAAACCCCGGGATGCGCGAGCCCGCCGGTGAGGCCGACGTCAAGAGCTGCCGCACCGGTGATGCGCGCGTCGGAAGCTGAGAGATCTGGCAGGTCCACACGCGCCGACAGGTCGCTCGAGTCGTGCGCCACTGTTCCTTTGGCGCGAACAGCGATGTGAGCACCATCGATCGACGCGCCGCGGACCGTGTAAGTGTCGCGGCCATCGGCAGAGATGTCGGCTGCGAATGCGAGCCGCGGTCCAGCGAGCCCATCTAGCGCCGCAACTCCCGTCGCGAGCTTCTCGCCGGCACCTGACATTCGGACATCAAAGCTGCCGCGCTGGAAATCCGTGTCAAGATCGATGCCGGCCGCCACCGAGCCCTTGAGCTTCAGCCCGACAAGGTCGGCAAAGGCGCCAAGGTCGGGCACGGTTGTGGCCGCATGGCCGTTCAGGCGATCGGCGCTGACATCGCCGGTATAGGTTGCCTGAACCGTTGATGTGCCGATCTCGAGACGCTCGATCCTGGCGCGGCCGGCTAGGTCCGTATCACCGTGGAGCACGAGCGACGCGGTGTTGCCGATCGCGGTCGCCAAAATCGCGTCGCGTGGAGCAATGCCGGAGGCGCGCAGGTTCGCGTCAAGGTTGATACGCGTTGCGGGATCGCTGGCCTCGGCACGAGGAACGGCCGTGATGGAAGCATCAAGGGTCTCGACGTTTCCACCCGGCAGATGAGCACCCGACAGCGCGAGCTTGACCGATGCGGTGGGACCCTTGATTGGTCCGTTGACGCGACCGTCGAAGACGAGGCTACGGATCGACCCTTGGTCAGTCTCGGTCACGTCGCCCTTGCTTGGCAAGGCGCGGATCGAAGCCGCGAAATCCACGACCTTGTCGGCTCCGAGCAGACCTTTCGCGTCGAGCCGCGCGAGACGGCTCGTAATCGTCAACCCGCCCAGCGTGACGCTGCCATCGTCACCAAAATGCGTCGTACTCTCGAGATTGGTTTCACCGGCAAAGACCGGCGCGGCGATCGCCGGCAGCAGCGGTCCGAGATGGCTGGCAAGGCGCGTTGCGAGCACCCGGCCTGCGCCGTTTTTGTCAAGCGTAATCGTGCCGGCTGCATCGATCGTGGGGCCGGCCTGCAACTTCAGGGCGCCGCGAAAATTGTCTAGCGTACCCTGGCCGCCCAGCGCGAACGTAACGGGTGGCTCACCCGGCAAGTGGCCGATCTTGGACATGAGTCCGTGCGAAGGCTCATCGAGCGTAACGTCGAGGGTGAGTGCATTTCCCTGCGGAACATAGGCAAGAGCAGCCTTGAAGCGGCCTGGAAAATCTGTGCGGGTCGCGTCGAGATTGAAGACGAGCCCTTCCGAGGGCGAGCCAAGCTCGGTGTTGCCGGTCGCCGCGACAGTCAGAGCTTCGCCCAGAATGGACTGTCCAAGCGTCAGGGCGCGCAGGTCGAAAGCCTTCACTTGCACCTTCACCGGCAGGTCGGGCAGGATCGGCTGCTCGGCCTCCGGGACGGGCTCATCGGACGGCAGTGGCTTTCGCCTGATCTCAAGCGTGCCGACCTCGAGACGATCGATCTCCAGTCGTCCCAGCAGCAAGGCGCTGCGCCGCCAGACAAGGCGCGCCTTGTCGAGCGTCAGCCAGACTCCGTCGTTGTCGGTGATGCTGACGTCGCGGACCGTGGCATCCGAGGACAACACGCCGTCGACGGCGCCGATATGGACCTGGGTCGCCGGCGTCGAAAGAGTCCGCGAGACGAGGCCAGCCAGCACATCCTGCTGGCTCTCTCCGCTCCGGCCAGACATTCCGTAGAGCATGATGCAAAGCACCGCGACGCAGGCGAACACCAGGGCGACGGCGGAACAGATGATGAGCGACCGCCGGATGCGCATCAGAAGGCCTGCCCGATGCTGACATAGATGGCGTAACGGCTGTCGCCACGGCGCGGATTCAGCGGTGTCGCGACATCAAGGCGGATCGGCCCGACCGGCGTGAAGTAACGCAAGCCAAGCCCCGCCCCGTAGCCGACATAGTCGTCGAAGCCCGGCAGCGACGAGCGCGACGCGGTGCCAAAGTCGAAGAACGGCACGAGGCCGATCGTGGGGGTGATCCTCACCCGTACCTCGGCGGAGCCTTCGATCAAGCTGCGACCACCAGTGATCTGGCCGAACATCATCGGCGAGATGGTATTGAAGCCATAGCCACGCACGGATCCGCCGCCGCCGGCGAAGAACCGGTGCGCATCGGGAATCTCGGCGAGCGGCGCGCCGCCAAGCGAGCCCGCGGCCAACCGGCCGGCCAGCACGTAGTCGGCCTGATCATCGAGCGCATAATAGGCCGAGCCGGCGGCCCGCCCCTCGAACAGATCGATCGTGGAGCCCATCAGCTTCGGATAGGCATTGACGGTTGCCGAGAGGCGTACACCGCGCGTCGGGTCGAGCGGATTGTCGGTCGTGTCGTAGCGGCCGGTCGCCGTGAAGCCGATTAGCGTCGCATCCACCCGTCCCAGCACGTCCTGCGATTTCGATTGCTCGACCTGAAGCCCGGCCTGCAGCGAGGCTGCTGCCGAAAAGCGATGAATCACGCCGAACGTGCCACGCACCGTATCGTCGGTGTAACCGCCGAGGTCGTTGTTGCCAACGCGTTCGCGGAACGCGGTGCCCTCGATCAGCAGATCGTTGGCTGTGCCGAACATGCCCGGCTTGATGAAGGTTCCGGTAAATCGCGCACCGAAATCCGAGGTGCGGAGATTGTTGAGGCCACTGAAGGTCGTGCCGTCGATCCGCTGCAAGAGCGAAGCGGAGGCTTCGAGCCGCAGCCGCTCGCCGCCTCCGAATATGTTCCGATCCTCGTAGTAGCCGGAAATCCCGGGGCCATCGACTGTGGAATATTTCGCCGAGACGCCTGCGGCGTGCCTCGGCCTTTCGGTCAGATCGATGAAGACCGGCACGTTGCCGTTTGCGTCAAGCTTGTCGGCCTCGCGGATGCGAATCCCTCCGATGGCCGGAATCTTGGCGATCGACGTTTTGGTTAGGGCGAGCCGTTCGGGGGAGTAAGGCTCGCCTTCCCGGAGGTAGACGTGCGTGGCGACCACGCGTGGGTCGACGTCTCCGCCTGAAATTGTGACGGCGCCGATGCCGGCCTTGGGACCCGCCTCGACCCGCAGCCGAAGGTCCATCGCGGCAGCCGCGTGATCGACGGTGGCCTTGACGTCCGAGATCTTCGCGAGCGGATGCCCAGTGCCCCGGAACCAGTCGACGAGCTTCACCTGCGCAGCGCGCAAGTCTGTCGAGATCGCGGGATCGCCGGATTTCAACGCGAAGGCGCGGCGCGGCAATCCCTGCGGTGCCTCGTCGCGCGGATAGTCCACATCGACGGCGCGCAACTTGAACAACGGACCAAGTCGTGCGGTGATCTTGATGGGAACAACTGCCCGATTGCGAAAGCTGTCCGCCCGCCGCGCCGCTGCGGCTATTGCTGTCTCATCAAGGGAAACTGGAACTCCATCCATTGTGACATCGATCTGGGCGTTGTAGCGGCCGAGCCCCCAAAGCGCATCGAGCAGCGGATTGATGTCGGCCTGGAGCCGGCGCACGAGACCTTCGCCATTTGGAGGCGGCTCCTGTCGAAGGCGATATGCGCCGGACGCGTCGCGCAAGACCTGCTCGGCGTCACCATCGCTCTTGTCGTCGGGCGTCTTGGCTTCGATCTCTAGACGGTAAGACAACGACGTGGCGCTGACCGGCGGCGGATCGTCGGAACCGAGCAGGCCAAAGAAATCGAGCGCGTGAGCCTGATCGCACAGCGAGCAACCGACGATAGCGACACATGCCGAATGCAGAACGTGTCGCGCTGCGGCGATGAAATACCTTTGCTTTGCCCGCCCCGGCAAAGGCGGCAGGCATCGTCGCACGGCGATCTGCTTGATTGTTCCACTCCCACACGCACCAATTGATGCCGGAGCTTCTGCAACTCAGGCCGGGCGATCCGCCGCTTCTGCGTCCGGCAGGCACCCAAACACGAAATCAATAGACATCATGATGGAAAATGTAGGGCATCAACAAAATCCACTTCGTAATCCTCTACAGATTGAGCAAGAAGCCGCGAGGCTTTATAGCGGGCCTCATAATTCAAGTACGCTCCACGCAAAAGAGCGGGGTCCTCGTTCGTCATTCTGCCCTGCACTCGGCAGTTCCTCTCGCGGCTGCGCAAATCTCGGAGCGCGTCGATTCTAGCTCAAATCGCCGCAAGGCGGCCATATTGCCATACTCTGAGTTGGCGATGCGCGACTCTGGATGTCGCCGTCATCTCCATGCGTGTTTTGCCGGACATGCATCTCCAACCGTTTGGTGTAATGCGCCAACCGATCTCGCCGTAGTATCGTTTCGATGGGCCGGCCTCAGCTAGCCCCAGCTCGACTAGAGCGTTTCACGTTTTGATAGAAGCGTATCCGGCGTTTTCGAAGTAGTTGCTGCATTCGTTAGGCAGGATGGTTGTGATGAGGCCGCCGACATGGTGGCAAATGTCGTCGATGGTGCGCTTCTGGGCGGAACGCATCCAGTGCTTGATCTTGGCGAAGGTCTGTTCGATCGGATTGAGGTCTGGGGAGTATGGCGGCAGGTACCGGAGCCTGGCGCCGGCCGCTCTGATCAAGCTGCGCAGGGCCGCCGACTTGTGGCTACCGAGATTGTCCATGATGACGATGTCGCCAGGCTGGAGCTGCGGAACGAGAATCTGCTGAACGTAGGCGCGGAAGCATTCGCCG
>NZ_JAFCKQ010000075.1 GCF_018130215.1 Bradyrhizobium jicamae | reverse complement strand
GGGATCCTGTTCGAACCGCACCAGCTGATTGTCGACCGTGTCGAGGCTCTCGCTGGTTTCGGTCAGGAATTCCCGCAGCAAATCATCCATGAAACTGGCCTCAAACGCAATGGCGCGCGATATCGCCGCGCCTGACGGAACCGCGCCAGCTTCTCTGCAAACCGTTTAATATTGGTTGAGCAAATGGAAAAGAACGGGCTCAACAAAGAGATAAGCCCGCGCGATTCGATCGCGCGGGCTCAAGTAACCCTTGATTAACGAAGCGGCTGCGGTCAGGCCGCGGCGATGATCACCTTCTCGCCTTCGAGCTGGAGCGTCACATGCAATCCGCAGGCCTGCGCCAACAGCCGCGTGTAGTGCGGCTGCACCGCATGCGCATCGACCGTATTCGCAGATGCTCCGTTGAGGAGGTCGACGATGTTCTGCGGCACGCGGGCATTGAGACCGGCCGAGGTGATACGGAAGCTCATGGCCTCGCCCTCGCCGACCGGATCGATGGTAAGCGTGCCGCCGCGCGGGATCGTCTGCTGTGCGATCACAAGCATGTTGAGCAACAGCTTGACCCTGTTCTTGGGCAACAACAACCGCGGCAAATTCCACGTCAGCGTGACCTTGCCGTCCTCGATATGGCCCTTCGCCATGGTCTGGGCGTCGCCGAGATCGATCTGTGCGCCGGAGGAACCGGCGGCGCCGAATGCCAGCCGGCAGAACTGGAGCCGCGCCGAGGCGGTTCGCGCGCTCTTGCGGATCAAATCGAGCGCGAAGTCGCGATCTTCGGGCTTGGGATTGTCGTCGAGGACCTCGAGCCCATTGACGATCGCGCCGACCGGACTGATGAGATCGTGACAGACCCGCGAGCACAACAGCGCCGCGAGTTCGAGCGCATCGGGAGCGGGACCGGGAGACGAAGTGTCAGACATAGACTGTTCCTGGAAAGCCGCACACCGCGGGAGGGGTGCGAATCACGCATGCCTGTCGGCTTGATACACTGCGAAGACGGATGCTGCCAGCATGCGTCGGGCCTGATAAGGGAAAGCGAACAGGATATGAGACCCGTTTATGAATGAGGCAAAATCGCCGGTCATCGGCTGTGACGGCGCAACCACGCTCCTCGAACCGCTGACGGAACTGGTGATCCGGGCCGGCGAGGCTATTCTCGCGGTCAACCGCTCCGCGATGAATGTAGCCGGCAAGGGCGATGGGTCGCCGGTCACGGAGGCGGATCTCGCCGCAGATCACATCATCGTCGAAGGCCTCGCGCAGCTGGCGCCACACATCTCGCTGCTGTCGGAGGAACGCGTCCATCTGGCAACGCCGCCCTACAAGGACAGCTTCTTCCTGATCGATCCGCTCGACGGCACCAAGGAATTCGTCGCCGGACGCGACGAATTCACCGTCAACGTGGCGCTGGTCACCCAGGGTGTCCCCCTGCTCGGCATTGTCGGCGCGCCGGCGCTCGGACTGATCTGGCGCGGCATCGTCGGCAAGGGCGCGGAGCGGCTGACGCTACGCGACGGCAAGGTTTCGCAGGCGGCCCCGATCGAGACCCGTCCGTGCCCGCCGCGCGGTACGCCATGGACGGTTGCGGTCAGCCGCTCGCACGGCGATGCACGAACCGAAGCATTCATCGACGAACGTCCCGGTGCCGTCCGCGCCGTGCTCGGCTCGGCGGTCAAGTTCGGCCGGGTCGCCGAGGGGCAGGTCGATATCTATCCCCGCCTCTCGCCCACTTCCGAATGGGACGTCGCGGCGGGTCATGCGGTGATCGTCGCGGCCGGCGGCAAGGTGACGGATTCGCACGGCCGCCCGCTGCATTTCGGGCTCGGCCGCGAGGACTTCCTGGTGCCGGAGTTCATCGCCTGGGGCGATCCGGCCGCGGCGTCCTGATCCTACTGCGCGAGACTTTCCTCCAGCTCGGGCCAGCGTGCCTCGGCGTCCTTCAGGAATCGTGACGGGTCGGCGGTAAACTCGTCTCGGCTCTTTTCCCGGTTGAAGAGATAGAGCCTGTTGCCGGCGACCACCCAGAATCGCGGATTGCCGGCGCAGGTCACGCCGCGCACCAGATCGGTCGGATCGTAACCGCCGAACTGCGGACCGTAGATCTCGGGGTTGGCGATGAACCAGGCGCGGTTGCCCTCATTGCGGAAGCGCCACACCGCGCCGCCTTCGGCCGCCTCATATTCCGGTCGCCCCAGAGTCGGTGCCGCGTCGGTGAAATAGGCGACGGGATCGAAGCCCTCGATCGCAAGGCCGGAATAGCGGTTCGTCACCACGCGCTCGGTGGTGGAGGCCTCAACCCGCAGACATGGCCAGTTGGCCGCCAAAATGCCCGCCAACAGGCCGAAAAAGGCCATTCCACGGCGCCAACCATATCTTTCCTGCCGTTGTGCCGTCATAGTTGATACCGATAACATTCGAGTCGAGGGGACACCGGGCGCAACCTAGAGCCGTGCCTGTTGGCATCAGGTTAAAGGCAACGTCCGGAATATCGATTGCAGGGGTTCTTAATGACTTTCGCATCACGCCTTGCTGCGGTCGCGTTCGCCGCGCTGATGTGCTGGACCGCACAGGCATCCGCACAACAGCCCCCGCCGCCGCAGTATCCTCCGCCCCAGCGTGAACCGACCCCGTATACTTACGGGCCCGAGGAACTGGTCGGCGCCGGACACAAATTCTTCGGCAACGTCTCGCGCGGGCTCGCCTCGGTCATCGAGCGCGCGGTCAGCCAATGGGGTCTGCCCAACGGATATGTGCTGGGCGAAGAAGGCTCCGGCGCGTTCGTGGCCGGGCTCCGTTATGGCGAAGGCACACTCTACACCAAGAACGCCGGCGACCTCCGGGTCTATTGGCAGGGGCCATCGGTCGGCTTCGACTGGGGCGGCGATGGCGCGCGGACCATGACACTGGTCTACAACCTGCCCTCGACCAACGCGATCTATCAGCGCTTCGTCGGCATCGACGGCTCCGCCTATATCGTCGGCGGCTTCGGCATGACCGCCCTGACCGCCAACAACATCGTGCTGGTGCCGATCCGCTCCGGCATCGGCTTGCGACTTGGCGCCAATGTCGGCTATCTGAAATACACCCCGCGTGCGACCTGGAACCCGTTCTAGCCGCCGTCGTCAGGGGTGGTCGGCTCCGGCCGGCTCGATCACGATCAGCGATCAACGTTAACGTGGCAAATGGCTGGCCTTTGGCCGGCCTGCCGTGGCATTGTGATTAACAATTTCCTTCTTCGTGTGGAGTGACCCTTCATGATCGAACCGATCATGTACGGCGCGATCGGTTTCCTGATCTCGATGCTGTGCGGCCTGATGATCGTGCCGCTGGTGCACAACCGCGCCGTCCGCCTGACGACGCGGCGCATGGAGGCGGCCACCCCGCTCTCGATGGCCGAGATTCAGGCCGACAAGGACCAGCTTCGCGCGGAATTCGCGATGTCGGCGCGCCGGCTCGAAATAAGCGTCGACCAGCTCAAGAGCAAGACCACGAGCCAGCTCGCCGAGCTCGGCAAGAAGACCGACGCGATCAACCGCATGAAGATCGAGCTTGGCGAGAAGAACGCCGCGATCTTCGCGCTGGAGGCGCGCGAGAAGGCGATGAAGGAGCAGCTTCGCGCCACCGAGGAGGAATTCGCCGCCAAGACCGAGCTGTTGCGCACCGCCGAGCAGGCGCTGGTCGACAAGCAAAGCGAGCTCGGCAAGATCAATGTCGCGCTCAGCGATCGCTCCATGGCAGCCGACAGCCGCCAGATTGAGCTCGTCGCTGTCCGGACCCAGGTCGAGGAGTTGAGGACCCGCGTAGGCGATGCCGCCAAGGAGTTCGCGGCGACCGAGGCTCGTCTCGCCCATGAGCGCACCCAGTCGGAGACCGCGACCCGCGACCTCACCGATGCGCGCGGCCGGGTCGAGAACCTGAGCCAGCGCGTCACCGATCTCGACCGGCAGCTGATCGTCCAGGTCAAGGAGGCCGAGATGCTCGGCAACCGCGTCACCGATCTCGAGGCGCGTCTCGCGACCCAGGGCAAGCTGCTGGCCGAGCGCGAGTTCGAGAACGGCCAGCTCAAGAAGGCCAATGAGGCCGCCGAGCACATGGTGAGCGAGCTGCGCGAGGAGATCGCAGCGATGGGCGGCGGCAAATCGCCCGCGCTCGAGAAGCTGCGCCAGGAGAAGGCTGCCGCAGAGGAGCAGCTCGGCATCATCAGCGACGAGCGCGCCAAGCTGCAGCGCGACATCAACGCGATCCAGCAGCAGGCGGAGAGCTCTTGGGCGACCGAGCGCATGGAGAATGCGCTGTTGCGCGAGCGCATCAACGACATCGCGGCCGAGGTGGCGAAGCTCGCGATCCAGCTCGAGGGGCCGAATTCGGCGATCGAGGCCATGCTGGCGGCAGAGCCGATCGTACCTGCCAAGGGCGCCGGCAAGCCCGGCAACGGCGCATCGGCGGGCAGCGGCCTGCCCGAGGGCGGCGGCACCCTCGCCGAGCGGATCCGGGCGCTGCAATCCCACGCCTCCCGTGCCCGGCAGCAGGGGGCCTAATCTCGTCTTCCCGGCTTGACACCCCCACCCGGCACTTCGTAAATCGCACCCTCTGACGAAGCGCTGTCACCACCGGCCGCCGACCAGCGGCCTCTCGTACGTCAGTCCCGGACGCATAGCTCAGCGGGAGAGCGTTCCCTTCACACGGGAGAGGTCCAAGGTTCGATCCCTTGTGCGTCCACCATTCTTCCTTTGTTACAAGATACTTGGCGAACCGCCTCCCTTAGGGCATGCCCGGCAAGGCGGAACAACCGGGGGCATCCCGGCTCGGCAGAATTGACGTCCAGCGAAGCAGGGGTGCCGAGCCAGCGCCCCGAAGTGCGCGCCATGCGGCCAAAACATGGAAGTCTCCGTCCTTCACCGCATTCAGGCGTCGCGCTTCAGGATCCATTCGACGTGCGGCTCGGGAATGAAGCGCCATTTGCGCAAGGGACCGGCCATGACGTTGAGGTAGTACATCTCGAAGCCGCAGGGCGCGCCGCAGGGGTGGTGGCCGCGCGGCTCGAGCACCACGTCGCCGTCATGCACCGCCATCGTGCACGCTCATCCGCTCGTGTGTCCTCCAGGTACGACTGTGGTGACAGGAGCATCCGACGCCTGAGCGAAAGCTCGTTTCTGCTCCGATGCCTGTCGGTTCTCAGGCGAGGCCGACGCGGCCGGCGATGTCCTTCAGCGTCCTGAGGCCCAGGCCCTGGTACTTCAGCGGCTCGTATCTGAGGCTGTCCTGCTCGGCCTCGATGACGATCCAGCCGGAATAGCCGTGGCCGGCGGCGATCTTCAGCACCGGTTCGAAGTCGATGCAGCCATCGGGATCGCCCGGCACCGTGAAGGCGCCGCGCCGGACGCCTTCGAGGAAGCTCCAGCCCCGCTCGCGTACGTCGCGCATGATAGCCAGGCGGACGTTCTTGCAATGGATATGCGTGATGCGGTCGATGTATTTGCCGATGACCGCGAGCGGATCGCTGCCGCCGAAGAAGGCATGACCGGTATCGAACAGCAGCCGGGTATGCGGACCGGCCATGGCCATGAAGCGGTCGATGTCGGCACCGCTTTCGATGATCGTGCCCATGTGGTGGTGATAGCCCATCTTCACGCCCTGGTCGTGAGCGTGTTCCGAGAGCTCCTCGTAGCCTTTCGAAAAACGCTCCCACTCGGCGTCCGTCATGATCGGGCGATCGTTGACCGCAACTCCGTGGTTGCCGTGCACGGTGTTCGAGCATTCGCAGGCGTTGATGTGATCCCCGCCCGCCGACTTCACCATGTCGATGAAGACCTGCAGGTTCTTCTTCTCGGTATCGATGTCATTGACGAGGATGTTGGTCGAATGCCAGCCGCCGGCGAAGCGCAGGCCGTATTCACCGAGCCTCGCCTTCAGCGCATGGCCCTCGTCGGGCATCTTGTGGCCCTTCTCAAGGCCGTCGAAGCCGATGTCCCGGCAGTCGCCCAGGCAGTCGTCAAGCGAGAGGTGATCGCCGATGCTCCAGTCGTCGTCATTCGACCAGGCGATGGGATTTGTGCCGTAGAGAATCATGGGAATAAGCCTCAATCGAAGGACCGTTGGTTCCGCGCGTTGGTTGCGTAGCGTTCGCGCGCGGCTTCAAGACGCTCGGGTCCGCCGACCTCCGGCACAGCGACGTCCCACCAGTGACCGCCGGCATCGGTGCCGGGGACCGGATCGGTGTCGATCACGATGACGGTCGGCTTGGTGCGCCCCCGCGCGGCGGCGATGCGGACCTCGAGGTCAGAGATTCCGGAGGCCTTCTCGGCGTGCGCCCCCATGGAGCGGGCGTGGGCGACGAAGTCGATCTCCGGCAGATCCTCGACCGCACAGTCCTTGTAGAGATTGTTGAATCCGGCGCCACCGCAATCGATCTGCAGCCGATTGATGCAGCCGTAACCGCGGTTGTCGGTCAGCACCACGGTGAAGGGCACGCGCCGCATGACGGCCGTCGCCAGTTCCGAATTCGCCATCATGTAGGAGCCGTCGCCGACGAAGCAGATGACCTCCTTCTCGGGCGCTGCGAGCTTGATGCCCATGGCGCCAGCCACCTCGTAGCCCATGCAGGAATAGCCGTATTCCATGTGATAGCCGCCCTGGGCCGCCTGCCACAGCACCTGCAGGGCGCCGGGCATGGTGCCGGCCGCGCACATGACGATGCTGTCCTTTGTGGCGACACGTTGCACGGCGCCGATCACCTGCGCGTCGGTCGGCGCGACATTGCCGGCAGCTCCCGGTGCGGCGGTGACCTCTGCGACCTTCGCATGCCAGGCGGCGCGAGGCCCGAGATCCGGCTCCGGCGCCGTGTGGCTGCCGAGCGCCGCCGAGAGCTGCTCGATCGTGGCGCGCGCGTCGCCGACGATGCCGGTCGCGCCATGCTTCAGGGCATCGTAGCCGTGGAGGTTGATCGAGACGAGCTTGCGTGCCTCATTGCCGAACACGGTCCAGCTGCCCGTCGTGAAATCCTGGAATCGCGTACCGATGCCGATGACGAGATCGGCCGCGGCGCAGATTTCGTTGGCGCATTCGGAGCCGGTGACCCCTGGCGAGCCGAAGTTGAGGTCATGCTCCCAGCTGTTCGCCCCCTTGCCGGCTTGCGTCTCGACGAAGGGAATGCGATGGCGGTGGGCAAAGCCTGCAAGCGTGTGCTCGGCGCCCGAATAGATGACACCACCGCCAGCGACGATGACGGGCTTCTTCGCGGCACGGATGAGATCAGCGACCGCATCGACCTCGCTGAGGTCCGGCAGCGGCCGGCGGATGCGCCAGACTTTCGGTTCGAAGAAGGCGGCCGGATAGTCATAGGCTTCGGCCTGCACATCCTGGCAGAAGGCGACGCAGACCGGGCCGCAATTGGCAGGATCAGTCATCACGCCGAGCGCGCGCGGCAGCGCGGTCAGGAGATGCTCCGGTCGCGAGATGCGGTCGAAGTAGCGCACGACGGGCCGGAACGCGTCATTGGCCGAGATGGTGCCATCGTCGAAGTCCTCGATCTGCTGCAGCACCGGGTCTGGCCGGCGGTTGGCGAAGATGTCACCCGGGATCAACAGCACAGGCAGCCGGTTGACATGGGCGAGCGCTGCCGCCGTCACCATGTTGGTAGCGCCGGGCCCGATCGAGGACGTTACCGCCATGGCCTTGCGTCGGCGCTTGGTCTTGGCGAAGGCGATGGCCGCATGAGCCATGGTCTGTTCGTTCTGACCGCGCCAGGTGGGAAGGCGGTCGCCGATCCCATGCAGTGCCTCGCCGAGGCCGGCGACGTTGCCGTGCCCGAAGATGGCCCAGACGCCCTCGATGAAGCGTTCGCCGTCTTCGGTCATCTGCACTGCGAGCCAGCGCACCAGGGCTTGCGCGGCGGTCAACGGAATCGTCTTCGTCATGCTGCCTGCTCCCGCGCGCCCGTGCGCGCCTCATCCCAGATGGCGGAGAGCCGGCGGTAGCGCCGCGCCATCTCCTTGACCGCCGCCGCGTCGTCGACCTCGCCCTTGAACCAGCCGCGTGCCACGTCGCCGAAGACCGTGCGGCCGACGGCAAAGCCCTTCACGAGCGGAAAGCCCGCCGCGATACGGAAGCTTGCGGCGAGATCAGCTTCCGGCGCATCAAGGCCGAGAACGACGGCGCCGCGGGTGTGGCGGTCGTGCGCCTCAATGGCCGCGCATGCATCGGCGTCGTGCCGTAGCGCCCTCTCCCTGACGCCACGTGCAAGGAGGAATTCCAGCTCGTCGCGCGACGGATAGGCCGGCGCGTCACCGTAGAGATCCACCGAGGATCGTCCGATCGTGATTACGTCAAGTGCGGGCATGAGCGGGATCCTCGTCAGCTGTAGAGCGACGGCTTGTCGGGCATGGTGATGGCGACGGCCGCACCGGCGCTTTCCTGCGCGGCGACACAGGCGTCCGAGGTGATAGCCGCGACATAACCGTCCCACGAACTCGGACCGGCTGCGGTGCCTCCGGCCGCGGCCTTCAGGAAGTCCTGCAGCTCGACGTCGTAGGCAACGACGAATCGATCCTTCCAGTCGGTCAGGATGGCGTTCTGCAGCTTCGCGCCGAGCCGCATCTCGATCGCCATCGGCTCCGGCAGGCGGGCGATGCCGTCCTCGCCGACGATCTCGCACTGGATGTCGTAGCCGTAGTGGCAGTTGACGAAGATCTCGACGTCGATGAGGACGCCCTTTCTGGTTTCGAGCACGACGACTTGGGGGTCGCGAAGCTTCGCGTGCGCGCGCGCGGCATTGCGCGGATAGTGCACGCGGGCCGAGACATAGTCGTCATCGAGCAGCCAGCGCAGCACGTCGATCTCGTGGATCAGCGTGTCGTGAATTGCCATCGGCGTGACATAGGCCTCCGGAACGGACGGGTTGCGGTGCGCGGCATGCACCAGGATGGGCGCGCCGGTATGCCTTGCGATGGCCTCCTTCAGCGCGACGTAGCCGGCGTCGTAGCGTCGCATGAAGCCGACCTGCACGAGCCGGCGGCCGAACGCCGTCTCGGCCTCGACAATCCGCTTGGCGCCCTCGGCCGTCGTGGCGAGCGGCTTCTCGCAGAAGCACGGCTTGCCTGCGGCGATCGACGCAAGGACGTACTGCTCGTGCGTCGCCCCCCACGAGGTGACGAGAACCGCATCCACGTCGCCGGCCGCGATCAGCTCCTCGCCGGTCGCATAGATGGCCGCGTCGGGCGCAATGTCCGCGCTGACCGCTCTGGCCAGGCTTCGGTTGACGTCGGTGAGCGCGACGATCCTGCCGCCCGCGAGTACCTGATTGATCCTGCGGGCATGATCGCGGCCGATCGCGCCCGTGCCGATAATGCCGATTCTCACTGTCATGGTCGTTGCCACTTTTCCTTTGGGGGGTCGCAGAAGCCTGCTCGGTGCGGGAAATCGCGGCTGGCCGACAGATCCTGGCGGATCGAGCCGACATTGCGCCGACAGCGTTCCCGCCGCAATCGCGATCGGCTACGCCATGGCCGGCTTCTCACTCGAAATCGACCCATGCCGATCCGGCCTCTGCCGAGCGGACGCAGTTCTCGAGCCAGCGGATGGCTTCGGTGCCGTCCTTGATGCCGGGATAGAGGAGGCCGGCGAGCGCAACTTCGTCGCCGCGCCGCCCGGCATCGATCGCCTCAGCGATGCGCAGGTAGATATTTCTGAGCGCGGTTGGTTCTTCGGAAAAGATGCTGAACTCGATGTTGAAGCTTTTCCGTATGCGGTTAGCGGCGGCAAAGGCATCGCGCGGCAAGGCATGGAAGGGATTTCTCGGTGGCTGTCTCAGCACGCCCACGCGCAAGGTGCGTCGCGCATGGCAGCGGATCTGCCGATCCGGACGCATGCGACGGGCCGCTTCGATCACGGCCTTTTCCTTCTCCGGGCTCACGCCGCCACGTTCGTTCAAGATCCGATCAACGGAGGCGGACGACACCCCTGCTGCCAAGGCAATGTCCCTTGCGGTTGATCTGCGTGACATCTTTCGCCCGATGATTTTTTCCCCTGACGGATTTTCATCAAGAATTCGGTTTTCATTCAAGTCCACCGCGTCAGTATTTTCCGCGTTGAGATTCGAGGCCGCGCGACTTCAAGGTTGAGCGTCGAACAATGGCAACGGATCGAACCTCACTTGCCGACACCAAGCCGCGCGAAATTGTGTGGCTGCCGCGCTCATTTTGTACAAGAGCGCTCAGAATCAGCAGGATTTGATGGTTGCCCGATGACACACTTTGCCAGCCTGTTCCCCTATCGGGAGCGCGCACCCCTGCTCTTGTATGATGCGAGCGAGGTTGGATCCCTGAACATTCGCACACCGAGTCACCGGCGTGGCGCAGAGATTGGAGCGTGCGTTCGAGGATTGCTCTCGACAGAACCCGAAAAGTGAACGTCGCGAAACCAACCAGTCTTCACCTACAGCGCGGATCGATGAGATGAACCATCATGCCGAGACAGATTCACTGTATTATCCGGTAAGCAAGTTCAAGATGACGCGGGGTGAGGGGATTTATTTATACGACGACAGTGGCCGTGAATATATCGACTGCGCCTCAGCAACGTTCAACCTGAGCTTGGGGTACTCCAACAAAGCGGTTCTCTCCGCGATGCGGAGCCAGCTCGACGAGTTGATTCACATTACGTCGAACTTTCAAAGCAATCCCGTCAATACGCTGGCCAGCAAGCTGTTGGCCGTTTCGCCGCCGAACATGCGCAAGGTCCACCCAAAGGTCTGCGGGGGGTCGGTCGCCAATGAGGGCGCCATCAAGATGGCGCAACATGCGACGGGCCGCACGGAGGTGATTTCTCTGTTCAGGAGCCATCTCGGTCAAACGATGATGATGACGTCAATGTCGGGAAATTCGTTCCGACGGGCGCCGTTCTCGAATATCTACCCAGGCACCATACAAGTTCCGGACCCCTATTGTTTTCGTTGTTTCTATGGCCGCACGCCGGGCAATTGCGGCTACACCTGCGTCGACAAGATCGATGACTTTCTCGAATATGCCAGCAATGGAAGGGTTGCAGCGATCATCGTTGAACCGATTTCCGGAAATGGCGGCAATATCGTTCCGCCGCGAGGCTATTTCCAAAAGCTCCGGACCTTCTGCGACGATCATGACATCATTCTCATCTTCGACGAGATTCAAACCGGCATCGGACGCACCGGATACATGTTCGCGGCCGAGTATTTTGGTGTCGAGCCGGATGCAATCACCTCGGCCAAGGGCCTTGGCGGTACCGGCGCGCAAATTGCGGCCATCATTACCAATGAACGACTGGCTGGGCTGCCCTCGCATCATCACTCCTTTACTTATGGTTCCAACCTTCTGGCTGCAGCGGCGGCCAATGCCACGCTCGACATCGTTAGCCAGCCGGAATTTCTGGCCAATGTCCGGGCAACAGGCGCTTATATCCTGGAACGCCTGGACGACATGCAGCGCCGCTACCGCTCCATCGTCGACGTCAGAGGCGTCGGACTGATGATCGGATTCGAGTTGGCGACCGCCGATGGCGCTCCAGCCGTCGCACAGACCAACGCTCTCGCCGACGCCGCCATGAAGTATGGGCTCATCCTGCGCACGTCGCGTTACGGCTATGGCAATGTCCTCAAGATCCGGCCGCCCCTGATCCTCACCATGGACGAAGCGGAAACGATTTGCGACCGCCTCGAAACGCTGTTCGAGTGCGAAGAAGCGCCATGAAGGAATTCCTCATCGGCTTGGCCGAGCATGTCCGCGCCGAACTCTTGCGTTATGTCGGCAAGGGGCTCGCTCGACGCATCGATGGCTATTCACCCGGCGGTGATGCCCAGTTCGACGTTGATACCATCGCCGAAGGAGCCGCAGTCGCCTATGCCCGCGACCATGCGCCCTGGGCGCTCGCCATTTACACGGAAGATCAGCAACTGATCGAAACCGGACCGAATCCCCGCAGCCTGTTGGTGATTGATCCCATTGACGGCACCCGGCCGACTTCAGCGGGCTTGGAAATGGGGATGATTTCAATTGCCCACGCCACGATGCGAAATGGCACGGCTATCTTCGATGACGTCGATGCCGCCCTTATGCTGGAGATAAAGGGCGGTGGCCTGATCTATGGCGACATAAGTTCAGGTCTTTCCAGCCGGGGTTTTCCGAACCCGCTCCCGAGGCTCGGCGCCAATACCGCGATCAACAAGATGTTTTGGTCGATCGAGCTCAACGGGCATCCGATGAACCTGATGGCGCAAGCCTACGGAACCCTGGTAGATGCCTCCGCCAACACCGGCGGCATATTCATCTTCAACAGCGCCACCTTTTCGATTTCCCGCATCATTACCGGTCAACTCGACGCCTATGTCGATATCGGGAATCGCCTGCTCAAGGACCATCCGCAGACGGAGTCGGCTTTTCGCGCTGTCGGACACGGCTCGATCCTGCACTTGTTTCCCTACGACATCGCGGCGGCTGCGTTTGGCCAAACTTGCGGGCGTCATCATCACCGATGCCTATGGCAGGGATCTCGGGCCGACCGATCTGACCGATATCAGTCCCGCAAATCAGCAATCCTGCATCGCCGCGTGCACGCGAGAACTTCACGCCAACCTTCTCGCCGCGATCGATTGGCGTTTGTGTCCGTCGTGCATGGTTGCAGCATCCTGACAGTTCGAGGCAAGGAAATTGACAATGAAGGCTTTGGCTTATGCTGCGAACAATCGCCTGCAACTCGAAGACAGGCCCCGCCCGGAACCCCAGGGTCCGCACGATGTCCTCGTAAGAGTGAGGCAAACCGGCATCTGCGGCACCGATCGAAGTATTCTGGTCGGCAAGTTCCGCGCCAAAGTCGGCACCGTGCTCGGCCATGAATCGGTAGGCCATGTCGAGAAGGTTGGAACCGCCGTCACCAGGGTGAAGGTCGGCGAGCGCGTTATCATCAATCCAACGCTCTACTGCGGCAGCTGCGATGAATGCTTGAGCGGGCATACGAGCTTCTGCCTGCACAAGAGCGGCACCGAAGTCGGCGTCGACCGCGACGGTGCGTTTGCCGAATTCATCCTGCTCCCGGAACACTTCCTTCACCGCATTCCCGATGGCATGAGTTTCGACCGAGCCGTGATGGTTGAGCCGCTTGCCTGCGCCATCAACAATGTCGAGGCGGCCACAACAGTGGCCGGCGAAGACGTCGTGGTGGTCGGCGCCGGCCCGATCGGCGTGGTGACCGCGATGCTATGCTTGCACATGGGCACGCGGATTACGCTGATCGAGTCAGACTCCTACCGCCTTCAGCACTGCGCGCATATTTTCAAAGACTCCGCCGACCGCATCACTCTGGCGCATCCGGAGCACCGTCTGCGCCGGGTCGGCGACGTCGTGATCGATTCCGTTGGCGACCAGCTCGACGCCTGTCTTTCGCTTGCCAAGGACCGCGGTCGCATCGTGGTGATGGGCTATAATAGTCGCAGTGTCGTGTCGATACGCCCCCTGGAATTGGTTCAACGCGCCATACGGGTCATCGGGGCCGGCGACTATTGCGGTCACTTGTTTCCGCGCGCCGTCGAACTCGCCCGCCTCATTCCGCTGGAGGCCGTGATCTCCGATCGCTTTTCCCTCAGCGAGTTCGAGAAGGCTTTCTCGCTGCTGGCGCCGAATCCTGCCGTCGACTATCACGCGCTCAAGGTATTGCTGGTTCCGGATCTCATCCCATGAAAACCGGCATTGTCTCCCGCTTGTTTCCGGAATTGGGGCGCCCCGTCATCCTCGGGGACTATCCTTATTATCGCGCTGCACCTCACCATTGGCCTGTCGACCTCACGGCTTTGGCCGCCGCCGGCATCGATTGCGTCACCTTCTATGTTCCCTGGCGCTTTCATGAGCTAAGTCTCGGCGAATTTGATTTCGACGGCCGCACCGACCCCCAACGCGATGTGCGCGGTCTGCTCGGCCTCATTGCCTCTCTCGGTCTCAAGGCAATCGTCAAGCCGGGACCGTTCATCCATGCCGAGGTTCAACTCGGTGGTTTACCGGATCGTCTGTGCCGCGGTGGCGAGATAAGGCTAACGGATGTCGAGGGCCGCACTGTCACCAGCCAGAATCAACCCTTGCCGAGCCTCTGGCATCCAACTGTGCGCGCAGAAGTGGCGGATTGGATGAGGGCGGTTTGCCGTGACGTGATCGCTCCCTCGTGCCAGCCGCCCGGATGCATAGTCGGCGTGCAAATCGGCAACGAAGGAATCTATTCGGACGCAAACTTACCAATGGCGCGCTGCGACGGCAGTCCGTTCGCCCGCCAGGCCTTCGTCGATTGGCTGGGAAGGACGGACGCCGCCGACGCACCCCCGATGCCTTATCCGGTCGAATGGGCTCGCTGGTCGGGAGCGGGAACCGTGCAGTTATGGGATTGGCTGGCGGATTTTCTACCGGCCGATATCCGTGGCCGGACGCTGGTCAATATCCCCCTGGCGAACGCCTGCAACGAAGCTTCGATCAATGGTTGGGGAATGCGCCAACTCGCATTCGATAGCTGCCGCCATGTGCGGGGCCATACCGAATGGATCGGCAATGCGGCGGCCGAATCCGGGGTATTCGAGAGTCATCTGTTGGGCGTCAGCCTGGGCGGAACGGATATCGTCGAAGCAAATTGGGGATTTACCTGGACGGATGCGAGCTTTGCTGATCCAAGCATTCCGCTATTCCATGCCTTGCTTGGACTCATGCTCGGGTCGCAATCCTGCAGCGTCTATACCGCTTGCGCGACGCAGAGCTGGGGCGCGACCATCGCCATGGATGAAGCAGGACTGCGCGCCGAAGGCGTCGATCCAGCCTGGCATGTTCCCCCCTATTGTCCCGGCGCTCCTCTTCAGGAAGGCGGCGCCAAGGGTGCAACCGCTGCCGGTCTGGCCTTGCTCGGGCGCTTCGTGTCGGAGTTCGGCGGCCTCTTGCTGCGAACCCGCACCTGCATCGATGCCATTCTGGCGCTGGACCGCCCCATTCCAATGCGGGACACACTCGGCGGTGCCGGTGTCCCCCTGCTGGCCAAGGCGGCGCGCCTGTTGCGTGACAGTTTGGCGCAAGACGGGCGGCATATCGCGCCGTGTTGGGCGGACGCGGTGCAGCCCGATGAAGGCGTTCCCGTGATCCACCTCGTTGCTCAACCGCACCAAGCCGTTTCGCACCGACGCACGGCCGCCAACATTGACGAAGTTCGGTCCAGGCTAGCGACGGCTTTACCTGCACCTGGGCTGTTGAACCGCTTGCACATCGGACGTCATCGCGAAGGGGTTATGATCCGGCGCCGCGGAATCGATCACACGGCTGAATTTCTCGGCTTCTTCAATCCGTCGCAACGTTCCGAAACCTTCGAGGTCAACGACGGTCAGCACATCAAGGTCGTGACGCTTGCCCCCCATGGCTGCGCTGTACTGGTGGTGGAAGACCACGCAGTGATTGGAGGGCTGCTCTCCGCTGGATCGCGCTTCGACGGAGCGCCTCCCGATGCAGACGGGGTCGTGTGGCGGCAGCTCGCTCCACGCGAAACACTAACCGATGACAGACGGACAGTCCCGGCCTGATGGCATCAATGCGCTTCGACGATCCACGGAAGACGTTGCAATGAACGCACAGGGTCTTCACGCCAGGGCACTTGTCCTCGCACGCATCATGACGACGACGACGTTCTTCGCCCACGGTTTTGGCGTCGGCATGTGGTCCATCGCCATTGCAAACGTAAAGGCAGGTCTCAAGATCAGCGACAGCGAGATTGGGCTTGCCCTGCTGGCGATGTCGATCGGCGCGATCCTGCCTATGCCGATAGCTGCCGTTGCGGTTAGCCGGTATGGCGGCGGCAGGGTCTCGGCGTTGTGTGGGTTGGCCTATGGTTTCCTGCTGATGGCGCTCGCGTTGGCCGCCAACACAGGGAGCCTGGCTCTGATCCTGTTTTGCCTGGGTCTCGCTCATGGCTCACTCGAAATTGTCATGAATGCGCAAGCAAGCGCCGTCGAAATTCAGTGGCGCTCAGCGATCATGTCGTCCTTCCATGCTGCCTGGAGCATGGGAGGATTGCTTGGCGCCGCAGCCGGAGGCCTGATCGGCGCCTATCATCTGCCCCCGGAATACGGTCTCTGCATTCCCGCTCTGGTGGTCATCGCCTTGATGGGGGCAACGCTCGGGCCTGCCTTCAACACGCGCGTTGACAAGACCGAAGCGCATTTCGAGCTCGTTCTGCCAAGCCAGAAGACGCTGGGACTGGCTCTCATCTCGTTCCTGGCCCTGGTTACGGAAGGGTCCGTCGCCAATTGGACCAGCATCTATCTACGCGACTCGATCGGTCCGACGGCCGATACGTTCGCGGCAGGCTATGGCAGCTTCGCCATCTCCATGGCGATCTTTCGGCTGGCCGGTGGCGGCCTGGTCCGACGCTTCGGGCCGTCGACGATCATGAGTTGCGGCGCCGTGGTAGCCGCCGGGGGCCTTGCCGTAGTCTTGGCATGGCCTTCCCTGATTGCCGCCTATCTCGGCTATGCATTGCTGGGCGCCGGAATCGCCAACGTCGTACCACTGGCCTTCAGCATCGCAGGACAGCGTTTCTCCGATCCTGCTCGCAGCATTCTGATGGTCGCCACCGCCGGCTACGCCGGTTACGTGATCGGCCCGCCGCTCATTGGCACTGTCGCCGATCATCTTTCCCTGCGTTATGCCCTTGGCATTCCCCTGGTCGCCTTGGTGCTTGTCGCAGTCGTCAGCGCCAGCGGACGCGCAGCGGGACGCCGCGCGCGGCCAATTGAGGCATCGGCCGATGTCTGAACGTTCCAGTCTCGAATGCTTGCCGGACCAGCCCGCCACGATCCGACAACCAAATCATGAGGAGGAATCTCGATGTCGAACCTGGAGAAGCTGGAGACCCGCATCCAAAAGGATCTCGACATCATCCGCAGCCCGGATCGTTCCTGGGTGCGGGCAAGCTACGCCCCGAACGGCGACAAGGCCATAGATGTTCTCATCGTGGGAGCCGGACAATGCGGCCTTGGCCTTGGCTTCGGCCTCATGCGCGAGCAGATCGGCAATATCATGCTGGTTGAGCGGGCCCTGTCCGGATTCGGTCAAGGCCCGTGGCGTGCCTTCGCACGAATGCGAACGCTGCGTTCTCCCAAGCACTTCAACGGACCCGATCTCGATATTCCCTCGCTATCCTTTCAGGCGTGGTACGAGGCTCAGTTCGGCGAGGAGGCGTGGAACGAGCTCGGAAAGATCCCGAAGGAGTTGTGGAACGACTACTTGACCTGGTTCGGACAGGTAACCCGGCTGCCGATCAGGTATGGCGTTGAAGTGACATCGATCGAACCCGATGCAGGCGGTCTGGTCACAGCCACTTTGTCCTCGGCCGAAGGTATCGAGACCGTTCACGCCAGGAAGATCGTGCTGGCGACCGGCGCCGACGGCAATGGCGATTGGCTCGTGCCTCCCCTGGTGGCGCGAAGCCTGCCACGACCGCGCTACTATATTTCGACGGACGACATTCCCTTCGCCGATTTCGCGCAAAAGTCGGTTGCCGTGCTGGGCGGCGGCGCGTCGGCTTTCGACAACGCATCCGTCGCGCTCGAAGCCGGAGCGCTATCCGTATCGATCCTGGTGAAGCGCCCCGAGTTGCACCGGGTCAATCCGCACAAATGGACGGAGTTTTCCGGCTTCCTCAATCATTTCCGCGACCTGCCCGATAGGGATAAATGGCGGATCATGAATTACATTCTCCCCATGCGCGAGCCGGTGCCGCCGGAGACCTTTGATCGCGCAACGGCGCACCGCAATCTGGAAATGCGCTTTGGCGTTGAGGTGCGGGCTTTGCGCCACGCAGGTTCGAAGATCGAGATTGAGACGACGACCGACACGCTGCACGTCGATGAGTTGATAGTCTGCACCGGCACCCGCACCGACCTCAGAGCTCGAAGAGAACTTGCGGGCATTGTCGACGAAATCGCGCTGTGGAGTGACCGTCTCGGCGATATCCAAGCCAATGACCCTCATTCGTTGGGAGATTTCCCCTATCTCGGACCGCATTTCGAGTTTGTGGAGAAGGTGCCCGGCGCCGCGCCACATTTGCGCAACATCTACAACCTGACCTCCGGCGCAACGCTCAGCCATGGTCCGAGCGGCGCCTCGATCAACGGCCTGAAAGCGGCGATCCGGCGGATCGTCGATGGCATCAGGCGGGATTTTTTTGTCGTTGATGCCGCCGCGTTCCAAGACGAGCTCTTGAGCTATGCTATTCCCGAACTCGATCGTGAGTTCGCCTGATCAGGGCCTGCGCTGAACGCTCCTTCCATCATCGATGGCGATGCCTACCCGGCCAGCGTCGGCGTTAGACCGGTGGCCGGGTGCCCGCTTCGCCAAGGCAGCGACGGGTGACCGGAGCGGTCGGCGCGAGCGGCCAGGGTCTACCGATCGTGGTCCGGGCGGAATCCAAGATTCGATCCTTCGCGCGTTCGCGATCGTCCCTTCGCGCAATCAGTTCCATTGTCCGGCTCACGGTCGCAGACGATGCGAGGCCGATGACGGGGCCTGCGGCCGCCGGTTGAGTTCGCCGAGCAGGTCGCGGACGGCGCCGTCGAATTCTTCCGGCTGGACAGGCTGATCACCCTGTTGCCTCGTGCTCGGCTGCGGCCGGCGGCGGGCGGAATGGTCGTCATTGGCGGCGACCAGAAGGCGCTCGAGATTGATGGCCTCGTTGCCGGCTGCCAACGGCTTGCGCCGCTGCACCGCGGCCTCCGGAAGTTCGCCGCGCGCCAGCCTGCGCCGGCGGCGGGAGATCATCTCGCGCCAACCATACCCAGTCCCCAGCCCCAGACCGAAGAAGATCAGAATGATCAGGAGTGCCAACATCGTCATGTCCCGTCATCGCCCCGCACTGCAATAACCCGACAATGAAGGCAGGGAGGTGACGAATCCTCGTTCCATTTTTGCAGTGCAACAACGCGAAAAACCAACGTGCATGCGCTGCCGCACCCGCGGAATTCTACGGACTTTTATTCGCAATCCTCCTCGGCTACCTTCCGGGGAACTCGCGGAGGCGGGAACTTAAAAATGCGCAAGAGCAACGACTACATTTTGAAATTGCGGCCGTGGTCTGCGCCTACGTTCCTCGCCGCCCTCCTCGTGGTGGCATTTGCCGCTGCAATGCAGGGCGTGTTTGCGACCTTGGGTGTCCAGCTCTATTTCGCCACCTTCGCGCCCGCGATCCTGATCGCGGGCCTGCTCGGCGGCGCTCCCGCCGGAGCGTTCGCGACGCTCATCACGGTTCCGATCGTGTGGTGGGCATTCATGCCGCCCTATTTCGAATTCGCCTGGCCCACCGCTTCCGACTACGACAGCATCTCGACCTTCCTGCTGTCGAGCGTGCTGATCGTCAGCTTCTCGCAGCTCTACCGCGAAGCCCTGGTCATCCTGCGCA
Organism: Bradyrhizobium jicamae; assembly: GCF_018130215.1. Classification (GTDB taxonomy): domain Bacteria; phylum Pseudomonadota; class Alphaproteobacteria; order Rhizobiales; family Xanthobacteraceae; genus Bradyrhizobium; species Bradyrhizobium jicamae_A. Next base: position 5,102 of record NZ_JAFCKQ010000075.1, on the reverse strand, counting down.
GATAGGCTCGGCCGCGCGCGCCCTCCCGTGCGAGGACGGCAACCTGGCCACGGGGCCGCCCCCGTTGCCCTCAGATCCCGAACATCCAGATCGCGACGATGGTCGCGATCGTCGCCACGCCGCTGATGGTCCATCCGGCGGCGTAGAACGCGTCGTCGGGAGCCGTGTCGAGCATGGCGTCGGTCGTTTCCGTCATGGATCGCCAGCGCATGGCGTCGCTCCTCGGAAATCCTGCCCATTTTGCTAACGCGGTTGCCGGTTCCCGGTTCCATGGCGGCCGCCGATCACGCGAGGTTCACGGATAACTGATCCAAAGGACGGAACCTGCGACATTTGGTCTCGTTGAGGCGCGCCGGAAAAAAACTGGGAGACCGATCCGATGCGAACACTGATCCTCGCCGCCACTGCCCTCGCCTTCATCTCGTCCACCGCGCTCGCGCAGGACAAGACCACCACCCCGCCGCCAGCAGCGCAGAGCGCCGGCACGGCGGCCAAGGGCGAGGCGACCAAGATGGCACCGAAGAAGAAGACCAAGAAGGCGGCCAAGAAATCCAGCGCGAAATCGAGCGCGACAACCGGCGACGATGCGACCAAGCAGTAACGGATCCCGTCGTCGGGCATCCGACCAGCACGCCGAGGCCGCCCCCGGGGCGGCCTCTTGCTGTCCGGCCCCGCGACCAGACGCGAAGGCGCGGATTTCTGTCGGGTGCGGAGGGGGAGCGAAAGAGAAACGGAGCCGATGATCGGTATTGCCATCGGATCGTTCTGAAAAATGACCACCAGCTCCTGTAATTGCTCCACCTGCCGCACATCCAGTTGTGACCGACATGCGGCGGCGATGCATGACCCAAACAGGGTATCACTGGGACGACAGCAAGAAATCGGCGTCAGAGTTAATGCTGCGCGCCATCGCCTCGCGTCTCGGTCAGGCCGCTGACGCGCAGCCGCTCGGCAAACCAGATCGAGGCCGCCCGCTCGATCATTCCCCCTGCATAGACCTCGGAGACGCCGACCCCGCTGGTTCCCAGCGTCACCAGCACACCGATGGCGTAGGCGAACCAGACATGCGGATCGGTCAGCGCCCGCAGCTTGTGCTGATCGTGCTCGACCGGCTGATGGTTATTGTCCTTGCGCAGCTCGACCGCGAGCAGATTGTTCGGAATGTCGCGCTGGTGCACCACGATATCGGGATAGATCGACTTGCCGAGGTGATCGTCGGTCGAGACGATCGAGCCGTGCGGAAGCCGCAGCGTGCGCTCGCCGAGCCTGTCGTAGTTGCAGTCGACCTGCCAGCCGCTGAACTGCCGCTCGACATAAACCGCGAGGCGGTGAGTGAGAGTCCGCTCGCCTAGATCCCGCTCCAGCAGGAACTTCTCCTGCGCGTAAAACTCCTGTAACGCGGCGATCAGCTTGTTCAGCTCGGTCTGCATGAGGCCTCCGACTGAGAGGACCGCGGCCGCGGCCGTTGACGAGAAAGCTTCCTGGCCTTTTCGGAAGACCGGGTCCCACTTGCTCACATCTGCACTTCGATCAGCCGCGGGCCCGGCTCGGCGACGGCATCCGCCAGCGCCTTGCTGAATTCATCCGCCGTCGTCACCTTCAGCGCCGGAACGCCCATGCCCCTGGCGAGCGCGACGAAATCGAGCGTCGGGTTATCGATCTTCAGCATGTCCTGCGCACGCTTGCCCGGCTCGCCGGCGCCGACCCCGTCGAACTCGCCACGCAGGATCTGGTAGATGCGGTTCGCGAACACGATGGTCACGACGTTGAGCCCTTCGCGCGCCTGCGTCCACAGCGACTGGATCGTGTACATCGCACTGCCGTCGCCGACCATGCAGATCACCTTGCGGTCCGGACAGGCGACCGCGGCTCCCGTTGCAACCGGCGTCGAGAAGCCGATCGAGCCGCCCATGTTCTGCAGCCAGTCATGCGGCCTGGCCGCCGCCGTCGGCGGGAAGAAGCCGCGCCCGGTGGTGACCGACTCATCGACCATGATGGCGTTCTCGGGGATCGCGTACGCAATCGCCTGTGCGATCGTCGTGTGATTGAGCGCGCCGGTCGGCTTGACCAGTTCCTGCAATGCCTGCGGCTTGACGTCCCTTGCGGTCGCATGCAGCGCATTGGCGAGCGCCTCCAGCGCCGCGACCGAGTTCTCGCCCCAGGAGGTCATGCGGTGCACCTCGCAGCCCTCCGGCTTCAACATGCTCGGCTTGTTCGGATAGGCGAAGAACGCCACGGGGTCGTTGGCCTCGACCAGCACGATGTGACGGAAATTTTTCAGGATCGGCAGCGCCTGCTCGATCACGTAGGGAATGCGGTTGATCGAAAAACGGCCGCGGCCGCGCGCCATCCGCGGATGGAAGGTCTGTCCCATCACGGTGCAGCCGGTCTTGCCGGCGATCCGCTCGGCCAGCGCCAGCCCCTGCTCGCCCAGGGCGCTGCCGGTGACCAGCATCAGCGTATGCGCGGCGTCGTTGTGCAGGACCTTCGCTGCGACCTCGACCGCCTGCGGCGAATAGCTCGGCCGCTGCGAGTCAACAGGCACTTCGGCTGCACCTTCGGCCTCGTTCCACGCGGTATCGGCTGGCAGGATCAGGGTCGCTATCTGCGGCGGCGCGCCCTTGGCCGCGGCGATCGCGGCTGCGCCATCCGAAGCGATCGACCTGGCATCCGGCGAGGTGCGCACCCAGGACGACATCGGTCGGGCCAGGCCTTCGATATCCGATGTCAGCGGCGCATTGTAGCCGATGTGGTAGGTGGCATGCTGGCCGACGATGTTGACGATGCCGGAATGCGCCTTCTTGGCGTTGTGCAGGTTGGCCAGGCCGTTGGCGAGCCCGGGCCCGAGATGCAGCAGCGTCGAGGCCGGCGTGCCCTTCATGCGGAAATAGCCGTCGGCCGCTCCCGTCACCACGCCCTCGAACAGGCCGAGGACGCAGCGCATGCCCGGCACCTTGTCCAGCGCGGCGACGAAATGCATCTCCGAGGTGCCCGGATTGGTGAAGCAGACGTCGACGCCGCCCGCGACCAGAGTCCGCACCAGGCTTTCCGCTCCATTCATCATCTCGCTCCCATCCCGACGATCAATGCCCTGATGTTCTCTTAAGGCCGGTCCAGATCAACCATTGTTCATCCGCCTCGTCAAAGGATTAGCCGGGCATTGCAGCCATCGCCTATGGAATGTTGCCTTTTTAAACCGTGTTGTCCGAAACTGCGGGCCTCACGGCTTCGTCTCTTGCGAAAGGCCGTCAATTGTGGACTCACTTGGCTCATACTTGATGTTTCGCGAGGACGACGACGATGCGCCCGATTGCACTGATGTTTGCCGCGCTCACGATCCTGGCAGGCGCCGGCCATGCCCAGGCCCAGTTCTTCGATTCCCGCGGCTACAATGGCGACAACCATGACTTCTTCGGCGGCGGAAACATTTACGGCAGCGGTGTCAGCCCCATCCCCCGCACCACCGTCGACTACCCCACCAACTACGCGCCGGGCACCATCGTGGTGAATACCGCCGAGCGCCGGCTTTATCTGGTGCTGCCGAACGGCCAGGCACTGCGCTACGGCATCGGCGTCGGTCGCGACGGCTTCCGCTGGAGCGGCGTCCATCGCATCAGCGCCAAGAAGGAATGGCCGTCCTGGACGCCGCCGTCGGACATGTTGCGCCGACGCCCCGATTTGCCGCGTCACATGGCCGGCGGCATCGAGAACCCGCTCGGCGCGCGCGCGATGTATCTCGGCTCGACGCTCTATCGCATCCACGGCTCGAACGAGCCCGAGACGATCGGACAGGCGGTCTCGTCCGGCTGCTTCCGCATGACCAATGAGGACGTCAAGGACCTCTACGATCGCGTCTCGGTCGGCGCCACTGTCGTGGTGAAGAACTGAGCGCGCCGGATCTGAACGGAACCCGGCGGCGGCGCGACGCCTGACAGGACCTTGCGCTGCCGCAGTCCATGCGGCAGCGTCCGGTGTATGCCCCGATACCGCTTCCCGATCCTGCTCGTGCTTGCCGCTGCACTCGCCCTGACCGATGCCGTCATGCCCGCGACGGCTGGCGAGATCGCGGCGATCGCCTCGCGCCAGCGGCACGAGAAGAAGGTCTTCACCGACACCGAGATCGTCGAGGGCTTCTTCAAGACCGCGTTCGGCGCCGAATATCATCTGGCCGGTCGGGTCGACCGCATCCGCAAATACGACGGCCCGGTCCGCGTGTTCGCGGACGGCACCCGCGCCGACCGCAAGGCGCAGCTTGCCAAGGTCATCGCCGACATCGGCGCCAAGGTCCGGCATCTCGACATCGCGATGACCGACAGAAACGAGACCGCCAACGTGCTGGTGAAGCTGGTGCGCGACCACGACCTCTATCCGACCATCGCGAGCTTCTACGGCAGCGAGCGCGCCAGGGAAATCAAGTCCTCGCTCGATCCGCAATGCCTGTCCGGCTTTCGCAAGAACGAGAGCTACGAGATCCAGCATTCCGACGTGATCCTCACCGTCGACAACGGCGACTTCGTCTTCCTCGACTGCGCCTATGAGGAACTCCTGCAAGCGCTCGGCCCGATCAACGACACCTCGAGCGTGCCATGGACGATGTTCAACGACAGCGTCTCGATGGGTTTCTTCGACGTCTACGACCAATACATCCTCAACCTGCTCTACGACCCCCGCATCAAGGCCGGCATGACCGTGCAGGAGGTCAGGACCGTGCTGCCCGACGTGCTCGCCGACGTGCGCACCTGGGTGAAGCAGGTGAATCATCTGCCGGAGTGAGGGTGTGGTCGCGTGATAGTCGCACGGCGCTGCATGCGGGTGATCCAGTATTCCGGAGGCGGTTGCACTTGCGCCGATGGGCCGCGGCGTATGGGGTCGCCCGGTCAAGCCGGGCATGACACCTTTGGATGAGGACGCAGCTTCGCATTCTCGCGACATGAACTGCCCGAGTCTTGCATCTCGTTCCGCCCTCATCTCAGAGAGGGCGCAGGGAAAGCCGGGTGCCGATCGCACCCATGGGCCCCGTGCAGTGTAGAAAGCACGGGGGTAGGACCACAGGTGTAACCGGAGCAACCCGGCTTTCCCTGCGCGATGGGTTACGGCTTATA
>NZ_JAFCKQ010000074.1 GCF_018130215.1 Bradyrhizobium jicamae | reverse complement strand
GCAGAGGGCGCAGGGAAAGCCGGGTGCCGATCGCACCCATGGGCCCCGTGCAATGTAGAAAGCACGGGGGTAGGACCACAGGTGTAACCGGAACAACCCGGCTTTCCCTGCGCGACGGGTTACGGCTTATACGTGCTCGCCCCGGCGAGACTGGGCTCTTTTGTCACCGTCTCGCGAAGATGCTTTCGCATCTCGCGGGAGACACCTGCCACTAGGGCGTCAGGCCTGCACGATTTCGCCGTCCGCTTCATGCGCTCTCGTCAGTCACGCACGCAACGTCCACCGCATCCCACCACAACGTTCGTGACGATCGCGAGCGCCCCTCGAGCGGGTGAGACGGCAAATTCTATACACTGATTCGATCTACTGATAAACCGAAATATTTTTACGCAGGCGGATTGACAGCATTTGCTGATTTGCCCGTCGTGTCCAATCGGCAACACCAATCACGCGACCAATGCTGCTACGTCGCGGGCGCTTTCTTCGCCTTGAGTGCGGTCAATGCGAGAAGCGCGGCCAAACTCAGAGCCGATGTGACCGCAAGCGTATAGCCGCCGAGCGGCGAAATCAGGAACCCGAATATCAGAGGTGCGGCGGCTTGAGACAGCCGCGACGGCGCGCCGAGCAGCCCCAACCGGTAGCCGTAGTCCTTCGGGCCGAAGATCGCCAGCGGTAGCGTACCCCGCGCAATCGTCAGGATTCCGTTGCCGGCGCCGTGCAACAGCGCGAAGATGCCGGCGAAGCCGCCGCCAAACAGGCCTATGACGCAGGCGCCCAGAGGGTGGGTGATGCAGGCCAGTCGCGCCGACCAGAGCGGATGGAAGCGCTTCAGTAGGCTCGCTTCGACAATTCGCGCCGCCACCTGCGCCGGGCCGATCAGTGCCCCCGCCCCAATCGCTTGCGCTTGCGTCGCGCCCAACGACTCCAGGATTCGCGGCAAATGAACCGCCATGGCCGAAGTGACGCTCCAGGCAGCCGCAAAGGCAAAGGCGAGCAGCACCATCTCACGATCTATCGGAATGTGCGGCTTTGGCGTGTTGGCCGCGATCCGATGCTCTCTTTTCAGCTTGGGGATCAAGAAGCCGTTCAGCGGCAAGCAGATCAGAATGTGCGCCATCGCCCAGCCGAAGCAGGTCCAGCGCCATCCGATGGTTGCTAGTCCCCATGCGCTGAGCGGCCAACCAATCGTGCTGGCAAACCCCGCGATCAAGGTAATGCCGGTGATGGAGCGCCGGGCGGCGTCACCGTAAATGCGCCCGAGCGCAGCGAAGGCGGCATCATACAGGCCAAGGCCCATGCCGACGCCGAGCAACAGCCAGCTCACGGCCATCAGACCGCCGCCCTGCGAAAGCGCCAGCAGGATCAGACCGGCCGCCAGGATGAGGTTCGAGGCGCAGAGCACTTCGCGTCCACCCATGCGGTCGATCTGTCGGCCGACGCGCGGACCGAGCAGTCCGGAGATCACGAGTGCCATCGAGAACGCGGCGAACAACCAGTTCGTCGATATGCCAAGGTCCCGCGCAATCGGGTCGGCGAGAATGGCGGGCAGATAATAGCTCGACGCCCAGGCAAGCGTTTGCGTGGTACCGAGCGCGACGATCAGAAAATTATCCGCACGGCGGCTCATCCAGCGCGCGCGCCCGGCGTCTTGGGTGAAACCACCTCTCCGTCTTCCTTGACGTATTGGCCGATGTCGGCCACGGCGAGGAGATCAAGGACGGCCTCGGACGGCCGGCATAGCTTCACGCCCTTTGGCGATACCACGATCGGCCGATTGATCAGGATCGGATGCGCCATCATGAAATCGATCAATTCGTCGTCGCTCCATTTCGGATTGGCGAGATCGAGCGCTGCGTAGGGCGTGCCCTTCTCACGGAGCAACGCCCGCGGTGTTATGCCCATGGCAGCGATCAGCGAGATCAGCAAGTCGCGCGAGGGAGGGCTCTTGAGATATTCGACGATCTCGGGCTCCTCCCCGCTTTGGCGGATCATAGCCAAGGTGTTGCGCGACGTTCCGCAATCGGGATTGTGATAGATCGTAATCGTCATTGGATTGCTTCCTTTGTGGTGTCAGCGCCCCGCAGGAGCCAGGTCATGAATGCCGCCGCGACAACGGCGCCCAGGACTTCGGCGACGATGAATCCCGGCAGATCCTGCGCCCGGATGCCGGAAAACGTGTTGGTCAATGATCGCGCGACGGCGACCGCCGGATTGGCGAAAGACGTGGACGCGGTGAACCAGTAGGCTGCCGTGATGTAGAGCCCGACCAGCCATGGAATCGCGGTCTCACGAAACCGCAGGCCACCGATAATCGTTGCGACCAGTCCGAACGCGGCAATGAATTCGGCAAACCACTGCGGAAACCCGGTCCTTGCCTTTGCAGAGAACTCCAGCAGCGGCAGGCCGAACATGGCATGCGCAACCATTGCGCCCAGGATGCCCCCGAGCACCTGCGCCGCGATATACATCGCGGCTTGGGGCGGACGGAGTTCGCCCTTGAGCAGGAACACCAGCGTGACCGCCGGATTGAAGTGCGCGCCGGATATTGGTCCAAGGATCGTGATCAGAACCACCAGAATGGCGCCGGTCGGAAGCGTGTTGCCGAGCAGCGCCAGCGCCACGTCCTTGGTCAGGGTCTCGGCCATGACGCCGGAGCCCACGACGGTCGCCACCAGAAGCAACGTACCGAGGGCTTCGGCCACAAGGCGCCTTGACAGGTCGAAGTCGCGCATCAGGCGTGCGCCTTCTTCCTGGTCGTGTTGTTCGTAGAAGGCCTGCATTGGGCAGCGACGAGCGCTGGAGCACAGATTTCGGGGTGGCCCGCGCAGCAATCCTTCATCAGGAAGGCGATGAGATCGCGCAGGCCGGTGAAATCCGCCGAGTAGATGATCGAACGCGCTTCGCGGCGCGGCACGATCATGCCTGCATGCTCGAGGTCCTTCAGATGGAAGGACACGTTTGACGGCGATACTTCGACCGCTTGGGCTATCGCCCCCGCCGCCATCCCCTCGGGACCGGCCTGGACCAGCAACCGCACGATCCGCAACCGCGTTTCCTGCGACAGCGCCGCGAAGGCGGTTCGGGCTTGACGTTCCTCCATCTTTCGATAATCCTACAATTCAATAATCATTGAAATGAGGATAGCAGTGATGGACACGCTTGCCAATACCCGTTCGATCGTGGGCGCCCTGCTGCCGGTGGAAGAGCTCTCGTCCGAGGCTTTCCTTTCCAGCCTTGAGGCGCACAAGGAAAAACCGCTGATCTTCAGTTACGACGGCAGGGACGTCCGCCCCAGCTACCACGTGACCGAAGTCAAAACCGGTTCATTCAGGGCGCTCGATTGCGGCGCGAACCCTGAGAGCTGGAGCGAGACCTTCATTCAACTGTGGGACATCGAGGAGGAGAACCGGGGCCACATGCCTGCCGGGAAGTTTCTCGCGATCATCCGCAAGGTGGACGAGGCAGTTGGCTTCGATCCGCAGGCCAAGGTGACTTTCGAAGTGAGCGACGGCGTGCGACCGATGCAACTCTATCGCGCGGAACGCATGGATGCCGGCGGCGCCGCGATCCGCGTCTATCTCTCGGCGCGTCCGTCGAGCTGCAAGCCCCGCGACCGATGGCTCCAAGAGCAGCAATCCTGCGGCGCTCCGAAAGCCAGGCAGCCTTGCTGCGGTTGATGCTGCCGGGGTGAAGTAACGGCCCGGCGTCCGCTACCTGGCCCCAGCGCGTCGGTTTGCCATGATCGGCGTCGGGTCCGAAGCAGAGGTAACGGGCCCAAACGTCGCGATCGACCCGAGACGGACCTCACTTCAAAGGATCCGCTGCCACCACCCGACGTCATGCCAGCGCCCGAATTTGAAGCCGACCTCGCGATAGATTCCGACCGGTGTGAAGCCCATCGACTCGTGGAGCGAGACGCTTCCCGGATTCGGCAGCGCGATGCCGGCAAATGCCATATGCATGTTGCGCTGCTTGAGCTGCGGCAGCAGTTCGGCGTAGAGAGCATGGCCAATACCGCGTCGCTGCGCCTCAGGCGCGATGTACACCGTCGTGTCGGCGGAGTAGCGATAGGCCGCACGCTCGCGATGTGCGCTTGCATAGGCATAGCCGCAGACTTTTCCTCCAACGACAGCGACAAGCCAGGGATGCGTCTTCAAGGTCGACGCGATCCGCCCGACGATCTCGTCGACCGACGGCGGCAGGTCCTCGAATGAAATCACGGTCTCCCGCACGAACGGCGCGTAGATGCGTTGGATCGCCTCGGCATCGGCTGTAGTTGCGAATCTGATTTCGATTGGCACGGTCCCCTTTCCCGTGAAGATGATGCAGAACCGCCAATTCCGCCAGCGTCACGATCGCAAGGCAAGTGGCTCCGAACCCCAGCCGGTTGACATGGACGCATGGACGCGACGCCCGCAGCCGATTTGCCCGCCGTGTCCGAACGGCGACATCATTTGATGTGAGGCAGGCGATCTCCTGACGGCACCACCCCGCCATCGATGATGAAGAACTCGGTGTCCGCCGCGCCGTCCCGGTGTTGTCTTGCTTTCTGATACGCCGGGCTTTCATACCAGGCCTTGGCTGCGGCCACGTCGGGAAATTCGATCAGGACGACACCTTCGAGTTGATCCATCAATTCCAATGGCACGAGCGGCGTATAGACGGAAAGTGATTTGGACCCCCGCCCCTCGAATGTCGGGCCGGCCGCCTTCCAATACGCTTCGAGTTTTTGTCGATCATGCACGCGTCTGTTGAGGGCAATCATGTAGGCAGGCATTGTTCGCTCCCATGGGCATGTTTGGAAAATGCGGCGAATAGCGCGTGGAAACTCGACCGGTGTTTGACCGTTATAGCATGCCCTGGACGTTTCACGCGGCAACTGCAGGCCTGCTTGAGGTCAAAGGCAGCATTGCGAGCGCCGCAGTGACATCGCTCAAGTCTCGAGCGGCCCGCCGAGGTCAACGCGCAGCTGCTCGCATTTCTGGGCGGCGCTCCTGCGATATGACACATGGAGTCCGCGGTCCAGGGCAGCAAAGCACCGCTTTCGCCAACCTGCTTTATGTTCCCGTGAATGGCTGTTCAGAAAAGTTCCTGTCTGGTTCCAGAAACGGATGCGGATGGCGATCGTTGCCCCCGGGGACGAAAAAAGGAGAAAGCCATGACAAAGCTCTCTTGTATCCTCGCTGCCGCAGCGACCCTGGCAATCGCCGCACCGACGATGGCAAGCGCGCAGGGCATTGGCGTCTATGTCGGCCACGACCACGGCTACTACGGCGACCGTTATGATGGTCCGCGGGTGTATTATCGCGAGCACGACCGAGGCTGGCACCACGGATGGTACCACCATGATCGGGACTACTATCGTGACCGCGGCGTCGTGATCCGTGGCCATGATTGGGACGACTGACGGCTCTAGATGAGCGTCGTCATGCGCAGGATTTCATGACCAGGAAAAGCCCCGCTTTCGGCGGGGCTTTTCTCTGTGCCTGTCTCACATGCCGTGGCTTTCGAATACCTTTTTGCAGCTCCTGCTCAGGCTGGCTCGTTTCATTTGAAGGCAGCTCTGCACGGCATCGTCGTTGCCGAGGTCCTTCCGGCAAAAGCGCTGGGCGTCGCGCGTGCAGGCGGATTGTTCCGACTGCGTGCCGCGGTGCTGTGCAAGCGCGGAGCCATTTGCCGTCAACGCGGCGGCGACACCGAGGGTAACAAGCAGAAAATAGCGCATTCAAACCTCCTCCCGTGAACCTGACCTCAACAGACCTTGTTCAGGTTCGTTCCAGGAACTCGAACTTTCATCATGTCGCAGGCGATGACATCGAAGGCGAAGGAATTGGGAACACCCTGCGCTCACAAGTCGTCATCGCGCCGATCCGCTTCGACGGCGCGCAGGTGATCCAGCATCAGGCGGCCGGTCGCCGACAGATGAACGGCATCGCGGACCACGATCTTGAGCGCGCGCCGGCCCCATTCGTCGCGCAACGGGATCGCCGAAAGCCCCATGCCGGCGCCGACCACCTCGAAGGCGCAGTCCGGGATCAGGCCGAGGCCCATATTGGCCTGCACCATGCGGCACACCGCGTCGAAGCCGGGTACGTTGATGCGCAGCCGCATCCCCTTGCCCGCTTGCGTGGCCGCATATTGCGAGCGCAGGTAGATAGAGCTCGCGGTATGCAGGCCGATGTGATCGAAATCGAGGGTCTCGGTGAACGCGAGGCTCTCGCGGCCGGCCAGCGGATGATCCGGTCGCATCACCACGACCAGGTGGTCGGTGCGATAATGGAAGCCTTCGAGCGCGCGGCTGTCGGCCTCGCCCGAGCAGATGCCGATCTCGGCCGCGCCTTCCTCGATGCCGCGCACCACCTGCCCGCTCGGCCGCTCCTGCAGGTCGACGCGGAGCAGCCCGTGGCCTGCGAAGAAGGCGGAGAGATCCTCCGGCAGATATTGCACGATCGCGGAGAGGTTGGCGAGCATGCGGACATGGCCGCGCACGCCATGGGCATATTCCGAGAGCTCGACTGCAATCTTCTCGACGTTGAGCAGCGTGACGCGCGCATGATGCAGCAACGCCTCGCCGGCCGGAGTCAACGCCATGCCCTTGGCCAGCCGCTTGAACAGCGTGACGCCGAAGGCCAGCTCGAAATCGTTCATGCGTTTCGACACCGCCGACGCCGCAATCCCCTCGCGTTGCGCGGCCCGGGTCAGGTTCTGCTCGTCGCAGATCGCGATGAACAGGCGAAGCGTGGTGAGGTCGACGCGGCGCGTCAGCGCGGTCTCCGACGGCGTGGGACTGCGCTGCGGATCGGCCTCGATGGTGACAAGCGGCATGGCTGGCGTCCTTGCGGGAGAGACGCGGGACAGCTTAACGCCGGCGATGCCGTGAAAAATCCCAAAACCGGGCGGGATGGCGCAAATCGTTGGCAGGAGATTCCAACAACAAGCTCGGAGGACGGATTTTATCCCAACCTGGCGGCCAACCGAGGAGCGAAGCGACGACTTGTCCGCCGAAGCCTGGCGAGGGCGGAAGCAATCCACACCTCCACACGTCGAGATATGGATTGCTTCACTTCGCTCGCAATGACGCCGAGCCTACGGAAAATCGTTCCGCGCCTGGTTCACCAGGATCGGAATGTCGTTGCCGCCGCCGGCCGAGTTGGTCTGCGGGTTCTGGCCGCTTTGCACGCCGGTGATGCGCGGCCAGGGCTCGCCCGACCACCAGCCGAAGAACGGACCGCCCGACTGTCCGGGCCAGACATCGGCCTTCTGCAACAGGCCCTCATCGGTCGGATCATCGCTCCCTTCCGTACTGTTGATCGCGATGTTGCCCTGGAAGGTCGGCCGCGCGGCACCGGTGAGATCGCCGGGATAGCCGATGTGGCTCCATGCCGTCAGGCCGTTCCAGGAATCGGAATAGCCGCGCGTTCCCATCCAGCCGCAGACGTCGCCCAGCCGGTTGCTCAGCACGAGCACGACATAGTCCTGCTGGGTGTCGTCGACGCTGAGGTTCGGGCCGACCACCTTGCGGAACGCGTACCAGTGGATGATGCCGGAGTTTCCGAACGGCGCGTTGCCGTCGAAATAGGACGGGGTGAACGTCACCTGGTTCACGGTGTTGTCCGGATTCCAGGTCATCATGTGCGACGCGCAGAGCAGATGGCGTGGACCGACCAGCGCGCCGCTGCCGGTGCCGCCGGTGACATCGACACGCCCCACCGTGCACCAGGGGAACGAGGTGTCGGAGAACACCCGGCGCTGATCCGGCTGAAACACCGTCGTCGCCATGAATTGGCCTTGCTTCAGCTGCGCGGCGGGATCGAAAAACACCTTGTGGCGAAACCGGTCCTCGAGCGCGGGTGCGTGCGGATTGAACGAGAGATGATCGGGCACGAAGCCGGTCAGCTTGCTGTCGAGGTCGGCGGCAACCGCGTCGGATCTGGCGGGGCGATTCATCAGCGTGCCCTTGATCGGCTCCGGAAACACCCGGACGCCGGGCCGCGGCGGCACGAGATGCGGTTCGAAGGCGATCTTCACGTCGGCCGGCTTCAATGCCGGCCGCGGCTTGAGCGCGGACCTGATCTGCTGCGGGCTGAGGGGCTTTTCCATGACGCATTCTCCCGGTGACGGACGCCCGCCGGCAGGCGGGCATCAGGGCTGAAAATCAAGCGATGCAAAAGTGGCTGCGCCTTTCTTCAACCTGAGATTATTGCATGACATGGCACAACCTGTGGAAAGATAGCGCTCCCGCACAGCAAGCGTTGTGAACGGGCTCACAGCCGCCTGTGCCAAGTTGCCGCGGCGATCACATGCGTGAGAACCGGGAAAAATGCAGGGCGGGATAGTGAAGCGTAACCCACCGCCTTCGGAGCCCGGGATTCGGCGGATTGGGCTCCGCTATCCGCCCTGCGATATGAATGCGGGGTGGGAACAAAAACGCGGCGCCGAAGCGCCGCGTTTTCCAGAATATTCACACCGTCATTCCGGGGCGTCCGAAGGACGAACCCGCAATCTCGAGATTCCGGATCTGGTGCTCACGCACCATCCCGGAATGACGAGGCTAGAGCCGTCCGATCAGCCGGCGACCTTGGCCGGGGCCGCGTCGCGCTGGCGCTTCATCACGATCTTGTTCAGTGCGCCGAGATAGGCCTTTGCCGACGCGACCAGGGTGTCCGGATCGGCGGCGCGAGCGCTCATCGAGCGGCCGTCATGGGCGAGCCGCACGGTGACTTCGGCCTGCGCGTCGGTGCCTTCGGTCACCGCGTGCACCTGGTACAGTTCGAGCTTGGCTTCATGCGGCACCAGGCGCTTGATGCAGTTGAAGACGGCGTCGACCGGACCGTTGCCTTCGGCTTCCTCGATCTTGATCTGGCCGTCGACGTCGAGCTTCATCGTGGCGCGCTGCGGGCCATGGGTGCCGGCGATCACGGTCAGCGAGGTCAGCTTGATGCGGTCATGCGCGGCCGCGATCTCTTCATCCAGCAACGCCTCGATGTCCTCGTCGTAGATGTCCTTCTTGCGGTCGGCGAGCGCCTTCATGCGCGTGAACGCATCCTCCAGCTGGTTGGGGCCGAGCTTGTAGCCCATCTCCTCCAGCTTGTGCACGAAGGCGTGGCGGCCGGAATGCTTGCCGAGCACCAGCGACGACTGCTTCAATCCGACCATCTCGGGCCGCATGATCTCGTAGGTCGATGCGTCCTTCAGCACGCCGTCCTGATGGATGCCGCTCTCATGGGCGAAGGCGTTACGACCGACGATCGCCTTGTTGTACTGGACGGGGAACGAGGTCGCGGCCGATACCAGCTTCGAGGCGCGGGTGAGCTGCGTGGTGTCGATCTGGTTCCAGTACGGAAACTTGTCGTTCCGCACATTGATCGCCATCACGATCTCTTCCAGCGCGGCGTTGCCGGCGCGCTCGCCGATGCCGTTGATCGTGCACTCGACCTGCCGCGCGCCGCCGACGATGCCGGCCAGCGAGTTCGCCACCGCCATGCCGAGATCGTTATGGCAGTGCACCGAGAACACCGCCTTGTCGGAGTTCGGCACGCGCTCGATCAGCGTCTTCATGAAGTTTGTGTATTCTTCCGGCACCGTGTAGCCGACGGTGTCGGGGATGTTCACCGTGGTGGCGCCGGCCTTGATCACGGCCTCGACGATCCTGCAGAGGAAATCCATCTCGCTGCGGGTGCCGTCCTCGGCCGACCATTCGACGTCGTCGATCTGGTTGCGGGCGCGCGCGACCATGGCGACCGAGGTCTCGATCACCTGCTCCGGGGTCTTGTTCAACTTCACCCGCATGTGCAGCGGCGAGGTTGCGATCACGGTGTGGACGCGGCCGCGCCTGGCGAATTTCACCGCCTCGGCGCAGCGGTCGATGTCGGCGGGATGGGCGCGGGACAGACCGGCGATGACCGAGTTCTTGGAGCGGCGGGCGATCTCGCTGACCGCCTGGAAGTCGCCTTCCGAGGTGATCGGGAAGCCGGCCTCGATGACGTCGACGCCCATGTCGTCCAGGAGCTCGGCGACCTCCAGCTTCTCCTCGAAGGTCATGGTGGCGCCGGGGCACTGCTCGCCGTCGCGCAAGGTGGTGTCGAAAATGATGACGCGGTCCTTATCGGACTTGTTCACGGTGGCCATGTCAGAAATTCCTTTGAAATTTTGCGCCCGTGTCGGTTCCTAGGGCGATGTCAGGGTCTGGCGATCTCGAAAGCTCCCCCTGAGTGCCCAGGCGCAAATGCCCAGCCGGCCCTCAGGGGCAGGTAAGAAGCAGGCCGCCAATAAGGAGGGTGGGCCGCGCAGCCGGGATCGCGGCGGTAGCCAAAGCCACCTCCCCGGAAATCCCATCAATTTGGCCGCGAATCAGCATTTGCCAGACCCTTTGCGCGCCCAATCCTCGGCCAAAACCATTGACGGTTGGTTGCCGGGGCGGCGATGCGCGACAGTTTCTAGACGATTATAGCAATCGGCCGCAATGGGGAAAGAGAGGCAGTAGAGCTGACCTAAACTCCGTCGCAAGCGCACTGATGAAGGGAGCTGCTCCGGTTTCAGACGCGTGGCGACCGCTGCCGGGGCCCCGGCCTCAATTCGCCCTCGTCCGGACGAGCCGGATACATCCTTGACTTGCTCTACCACGAGCCACAATCTTACATTGTTTCAGTCGGTCCATATCGAGGAATTTGTTATGGTCGCAATTCATCTCGATTCATCGGCCAGCCAGACCGTATCGCGCGCCGTTCCGAAGGCTGCCGTTCTTTCCTGCACGCAAACCAGCGCACCGGATGTCTACGCTCAGGCCATCTGGACCGTGGTCAGCGACGTCAGGCAATTCACGCTTCACACCGGCGACAGCATGTTTGTCCCGGACAATTCAACGCTGACGATCTGGATCTTCCGCAAGCAGCCGGGTTCAAGCAAGTGGACGGCGGATTTCGACTTGAGCTGAGGTGCAACGCGATTTGCGGCATTCGCACCTCACTTCTTCACCGCTACCGGCTTCCTTTTCTCCGTTTCCTTCCCCTCGGCCAGCAGCGCGTCGCGGATGCGCTTGAATTCGCTCTTCTCGGCCTTGTCGACCTCTGGGAAGGCCAGATCGAGCCGGTCGAGGGCGGCGACGATGGTTGAGCCGATCACGACGCGTGCGAACCATTTGTGGTCGGCGGGCACGATATGCCACGGCGCATCCCTGGTCGCGGTGTGGTGGATCATGTCCTGGTAGGCGGCCTGGTATTTCGCCCACAGCGCCCGCTCGGAGATGTCGGCCATCGAGAACTTCCAGTTCTTGGCCGGCTCCTCCAGCCGGTCGAGGAAGCGCTGGCGCTGCTCGGCCTTGGAGACGTTGAGGAAGAACTTCAGGATCACGGTGCCGTTGCGCGACAGATAGCGCTCGATCGCCGAGATGTCCTCGAAGCGCTCGCGCCAGATGTTCTTCGTCACCAGCCGTTTCGGCATCTTCTGTTTGGCGAGCACCTGCGGATGCACGCGCACGATCAGGCATTCCTCGTAATAGGACCGGTTGAAGATGCCGATGCGGCCGCGCTCGGGCAGCGCGGTCATCGCGCGCCACATGTAGTCGTGGTCGAGTTCCTCTGCTGACGGCTGCTTGAAGGAGACCACCTCGCAGCCCTGGGGATTGACGCCCTCGAACACGCTCTTGATCGCGCTGTCCTTGCCGGCGGCGTCCATGCCCTGGAAGATCAGGAGCATCGACCAGCGGTCCTGGGCGTAGAGCTTTTCCTGGAAATCGTTGAGGCGCTTGCGGTTGGCCTCGATGATCCTGCTGCCGGCATCCTTGTCGATGCCGCCCTTCTCGGCCGTCGGGTACGATTTGAGGTGAAACTCGCCCGTGCCGTCGAAACGGAACGGAGCGACGTAGGGCGTCAGTTCATCCGGCAGCGACGGCGACGGTTTCTTGCTCATGACCTCTGCGGCTTCTTGGGTGGCGATGTGATCCGGTCGATCACGCTACCAAGAATGCCCTTGGGCAGGAAGATGATGAACAGCACCAGCAGCACGCCGTAGACAAGGTTGTCCCAGCCGACCGCGCCGGTGCCGAAGCTTATGCGCAGCACCTCGGCAAGCAGGATGGTGATGGCGGCGCCGACCGTCGGCCCCAGCGCAACATAGACACCGCCGACGATGGCGGCGAACACCATCTGGAGCGACACGGCGATGCCGCTGACCGTGTCGGGCGAGATGAACATCTGGTACTGGCAATAGAGCGCGCCTGCCAGCGCCGTCATCAGGGCGCTGATCAGCGTGATCTTGAGCTTCTCGGCGGTCACGTTGACGCCGGCCGCCGCCGCCGCATCCTCGTCCTCCGAGATCGCCTCCATGGCACGGCTGATCATGCCGCGGTCGATGGCGCGCCAGATCACGAGGCCGGCGAGCCAGACCGCGAGCGCGATCAGATACCAGGTCGTCTTGTCGTCGAATTGCAGCGCGGCAATGCCGCCCGCGCGGCGCGGCGTATAGCCGAGCGAGCCGCCGGTATAGTCGCGCGTCGCGGTGATGACCTGAAGCACGATGCCCGACAGCGCGAGCGTCACCAGCACGAAATAATGACCGGTGATGCGGAAGCGGAAGCAGGGATAGGCGACGACAAGCGCCAGCACGCCGGCGGTCGCCATGCTCAGGGGAATGCCGATCCAGGGCGAGATATCGAGGTGATTCCACAGCAGCGCCGTGACATAGGCGCCGATGCCCATGAAGCCGCCATGGCCGAGCGAGACGAGGCCGAAGCGGCCCATGATCGACCACGAGGTGTAGGCGAACGACCAGATCAGGATCAGCACCAGAAGGTGCAGATGATAGGGATCGCTGTGCACGAAAGGCACCGCGATCAGCACGATCAGCGCGACGATCCAGCCGACGAGCCTGTTGTTCACGAGCGCCTCGCCAGGAGGCCCGCGGGCCGGATGAACATCATCACGATGAAGAAGGCGAAGGCCAGCACGTAGCCCCATTCGAGATCGGAGAACAGGCCGCCGAGCGAGATGATCTCGGCGAACACGAAGGCGGCGATGAAGCCGCCGATGAAATTGCCGAGCCCCCCGAGCACGCAGATCAGGAAGGTGATCGGCCCGAACGACAGGCCGACGAACGGATGCACGTCGTATTGCAGCACGAGCAGGCACGCGGCAAGGCCGGCGAGCCCGCCGCCGATCGCCGACGTGATCAGGTAGATGCGCTTCGCATCGACGCCCATCAGCGGCATGATCTGGCGGTCCTGCGCGATGGCGCGGATCGCGGTGCCGGTGAAGGTGCGGGTCAGGAACAGGTAGACGCCGACCATGCCGATCAGCGCGGCGGCAAAGGAAAGCAGGCGCGCGTAGCTGAAGTTCATGTCGCCGAGCGACAGCACCGGCAGTCGGATGCCGAGATTCTTGAAGTCGATGCCGAAAGCCACGGTGGCGAAGCTCTGCAGGATGAACAGCACCCCGCCGGTGGCGAGCAGCTGGTTGATCGGCGGTGCGGTCAGCAGGGGCGCGATGACCAGGAAATGCAGGGCCGCACCGAGCAGCGCGACCAGCAGGATCACCAGCGGCGCCGCGGCCCAGTACGGCACGCCGAACACCTGCACGAGATAGTACATGCCGTACATGCCGATCATCACCAGCTCGGCGTAGCAGATCCAGGTGACGTCGATGACGCCGAAGATCAGGTTCAGCCCGAGCGCCAGCAGCGCCAGCACGCCGCCGAGCAGGATGCCGTTGATGACGGCCTCCAGGAAGTAGATGTCGAAGATGTCGAGGATCGCGTGCATGCTGCCGTCCTACACTCCGAGATACGCCTGCTTGATGGTGTCGCTCGCCGCGAGCTCATGCGCCGTTCCGGCGGCGCGGATGGTGCCGGCCTCGAGCAGATAGGCGCGGTCGACGACGCGCAGCACCTGCTGCACGTTCTGCTCGACGATCAGCACCGTCAGCCCGCTGGCGCGGATGCGCTTGACCAGCTCGAACACCTGCTGCACCACGACCGGCGCCAGCCCCGCCGAGGGTTCGTCGAGCAAGAGAAGCTTGGGATTCGACATCAGCGCGCGACCGATCGCGCACATCTGCTGCTCGCCGCCCGACATGGTGCCGGCCAGCTGGTGGCGACGCTCCTTCATGCGCGGGAACAGGTCGAACACGAACTCCAGCCGCTCGCCGTATCTGGCACGCGCGCCCGGCATGTAGGCGCCCATCTTCAGATTGTCGTCGACGGTGAGCCGCGGAAACAGCCGCCGGTTCTCCGGCACATGGGCGATCCCGAGGTCGACGATGCGGTGCGCCGGCGTCGCCACGACGTCGGTCCCCTGCATCGCGATGGTGCCCCGGATCGGACGGATCAGGCCGGAGATCACGCGCATCAACGTGGTCTTGCCGGCGCCGTTCGGACCGATCACGCCGACTGCCTCGCCTGCCCCGACATCGAGGTTGACGCCGAACAGCGCCTGGAAGCTGCCGTAGCCCGCATCGATCGACCTGAGCTCGAGCATGCCGATCATGCCTCGATCCGGCGGCGGGCCTGCGCGGCCGCTGCGGCCGCAAGGCTCGCATCCGCATCGGTGCCGAGATAGACCTCGATCACCCTGGCGTCGCCGGCAACGTCCGCCGGGAGCCCTTCGGCGATCTTCTCGCCGTGATCCAGCACCATCACCCGATCGACCACGCGCATCAGGACGCCCATGATGTGCTCGACCCAGATGATGGTGATGCCGAGTTCGTCGCGGATCCGGCGCAGCATGTCGGCGGCCTGGTCCATCTCGGACTCGTCGAGGCCGCCGAGGCTTTCATCCGCAAGCAGGAGCTTTGGTCCGGTCGCAAGCGCCTTCGCCAGCTCGAGCTTCTTCAGGCCGGCGGCGCCCAGGCCCTCGACGCTGGCGTGGCGATCGGCCGGCAGTCCGACCATGGCGAGCGCGCGCTCGGCCGCCGCCTCGGCCTTGGCCCGGCCGTGGCGGCCCTGGCCGTAGAAACCGGCCAGCGTGACGTTCTCGAAGATGCTGAGACGATGGAACGGCCGCGGGATCTGGAAGGTGCGGCCGACGCCGCCGACGATGATCCGGTGCGGCGCGAGCCCCGCGATCTCGCGGCCGTCGAACAGGATCGAGCCAGCGGTCGGCGGCAGCGTGCCCGACAGCATGTTGAAGATCGTGCTCTTGCCCGAGCCGTTCGGGCCGATCAGGCCGAGGATCTCGCCGCGGTCGACGCGGAACGAGACATTGTTGATGGCGCGAAAGCCGCCGAACCGCTTGGTCAGGCCTTCGACGGCAAGCATGGCGATCCCCTTCGCGCACGCCCCGCGTCCGCGGCCAACACGGCCGCAGGCCGACGCGCAGCCTTCGTGACCGGCATACATCCCTCCCCGGAGATTGTGCGGCACTTTCTTGTTGTTGGGTCCCTATCACAGGGGGCGCGGCCGGTGATGTCAAGCGCCAATGGCTGCCGCTGCGTCGCCACGCATCAACAGGGCATCAGCAGATAGTTGCAGGCGCCATCTCATCGCGCTCTAGAGCTGAGTCTCGATGAACGCAGTGACGAAGCGCGGCATTGCAGCGGTGAGATCGGCTCTGCGGCGCACCAGATGGATGGCTGCGAGCTCCGGCTGCGCCTCGCGCGCGAGGTTGGCCTCGATCCGCGTGCGCAACGCCTCGCCCGGCATGTCGACGCGCAGGATCCGCATCATCGCGAGCGCGGGCCCGGTGTAGACGCAGTGCCAGTCGGCATCCGCGCGGCAATCCGCCGGCGGCAAGCCGGTCTCCTCTTCCAATTCGCGCATCACGCTGCCGGCAATGTCGACGGTGTCGCCCCTGACGTCGTCGAGATCGGGCGTCCCCGACGGAAAATAGATCCGCCCGGGATTGGAGGTATGCTGGCCCATCTCGCCCAGCACGAAGGCGCCGTCGCTGGCGAGCAGCGCGCCCATGCCGAAGCCGTTGAAGATCTCCTTGTCGGGAAAGCCCCAGTCGCGCCATGCGAGGAAGCTCGCGAAATCGGTCTCGAAATAATTGGCGCTCAGCCGATCGCCCGAAAAGACAGGATCGCGGCCGAGCAGCACGCGGCCGTTCCACAGGCCGGGCCTGGCACGCTGCTCGGCGGCGAAATGCGCTGATATCTCGGCGCGCCGCTGGTCCGCAAACGGCCAGGGCCGCCGCTGCAATGTCAGGTCAAGCGCGGTGACGCGATGAATGACCGGAACCTGCATATCACCCACCGCGTCCTGATTCCCGGTTTGCCGTCAGGGCCGCTCTGACCCGGATCAGGCCCTGCTTGTCAGGTCCAACCTGTGGGCCCTACTTGGCATTCATTCCGGTCGTCTTTTTGACCTGCTCGACATATTTGTTGGTGTAGGTCTTGGTCACGTCGATGCCGGCCTTCGCCACCTCGGGCGAACCCTCGCTGAACACGGCGAGCACGGCGTCCGCGCCCTTCGGGTCCATCTTGCCGGTCTGCGAATACATCGGGATCGTGTTCTTCAGCGCGGCGAGATAGAGATCCCTGTTCTTGCCGACGATCTCGTCGGGCATCTTGGCCATGATCTCCTCGGCCGAATGCGAATGGATCCAGGACAGCGTCGCCATGATCGCATTGGTCAGCGCCTGCACCTCCTTCTCGTGTCCGTTGACCCAGGCCGTGGTGGAATAGAGCGCGCCGCCCGGATATTCGCCGCCGAACACCGCGAGCGTGTCATGCTCGGTGCGTGTGTCGCTCAGGATCTTGAGGTCGGCGTGGCTGCCTTGCAGCACCGTGACCGACGGATCGAGCATCACGGCCGCGTCGATCTGCCCCTGCTCCATCGCGGCCACGGCGGTCGCACCCAGGCCGACGCCGATCACCGAGGTGCCCATCGGATCGAGGCCGTTCTTCTTCAACATGTATTTCAGGAAGAAATCGGTCGAAGAGCCCGGCGCGCTGACGCCGACCTTCTTGCCGGCCAGATCCTTGATCGAGTTGATCTCGCCCGTGTGCTTCGGCGACACCACCAGCACGAGGCCGGGATAACGGTCGTAGACCACGAAAGCCTGCAGCTCCTGCTTTTTGGCCGCGAGATTGACGCAGTGATCGAAATAGCCGGAGACGACGTCGGCGCTGCCGCCGAGCACGGCCTTGAGCGCATCCGATCCGCCCTTGAGGTCGACCAGTTCGACCGCAAGCCCCGCCTTCTCGTATTCGCCGAGCTGCTTGGCCAGCACCGTCGGCAGATAGCACAGGCAGGCGCCGCCGCCGATCGCGACCGTGATCTTGCTTTGCGCCGCGGCAAGGCCCGTGCTGATCACGAGCGCCATCAATGCGCCCGCGACCTTGCCCAACATCGTCCTCATGACGTCCTCCACTCGAAATTTGGCGGCACGATAATGCAGTGCGGCAGGCTTGAGAAGGCGACTTTCCGGTAACTGGCCAAGCCTGCGTGGGCGGCATAGCATTATGCCCTCACAAGAAACGTCAAGGGGATCAAGGGAGGCCTCTCATGAATCGCATTGCCACGACGCTGTCGATCGCTGCAGCTTTTGCCGCCGGATGCGGTGTGACCCATCTGCTGCGGCCGGCGCTTGCTGCCGAAAGCATCACTGCGCAGATCATCCACACCGGCGAGATGGAGGGCGACAAGCTCGGCGACGCCAACAAGGCCGGCTTCCGCTCGAAGATGTTCGTCTCCGCCGACGGCGCCACCGTCTCGATCCAGGACGGCAATGTGCCCAAGCACATGCATCCGAACACCAACGAGATACAGTACATACTGGAAGGCACCGGCACGATCTGGCTCGGCGACAAGGAGGTCACGGTGAAGCCGGGCGACCTCGTCGTGATCCCGAAGGGCACGCCGCATGGCGGCAACAAGCCGAACGGCCGTCCGATCAAGGCGATCGCGATCAAGACGCCGCCGCAAGCGCCTGACGATACGAAGCTGCTGGATTAAGGATTTTCTCCGCGTCATTGCGAGTGAAGGGAAGCAGTCCATCTCTCCGCATGCGGACCGATGGATTGCTTCCGCCTTCGCCACGGCTTCGGCGGACAAGTCGTCGCTTCCCGCCTCGCAATGACGAGCGCGAGCTTCGGATCGACGTCATTATATTATGTATGACATATAATTGACTTGCCTCAGCGCCGGCCACTCGATTAATATGATTAACGTCATTTAAACGAGCACCGGCCATGAGTCTCGACGATCATCCCACGGTCAGGGCCGTGCGCGCCCGCGGCGTCCAGAACGTCCGCGAGGCCGCAGTCTCCGCGGAGTTCCTGAAGCAGATCGCGCGGGAGTGCGGCGCCGACGATGTCGGCATCATCGAGATCGAACGGGCCGCGATCGCGCCGCAGCTCGACTATATCCGCAAGGTTTACGGCCGGACGCGGTCCCTGCTCGCGATCGTCTGCCACATGAACCGCGAGCCGGTGCGCTCTCCGTCGCGATCGGTCGCCAACGAGGAGTTCCACGGCACCTACGATCACGTCAACGAAACCGCGCGCGCCATCGTCCGCGCGCTCGACGAGCACGGCATCCCGTCCTGCAATTCCGTCGCCGCGTTCCCGATGGAGATGGATCTGCCGAGGATCATGATGGTTCAGCACAAGCCGATCGCGGTGGAAGCGGGACTAGGGCGCATGGGAATCCATCGCAGCATCATCCACCCGAAATTCGGCAGCTTCGTCCTGCTCGGCACCATCCTGCTCGGGCGCGAGGTGGACGCCTATGACCATCCGATCGACTACAATCCCTGCCTCGAGTGCAAGCTGTGCGTCGCGGCCTGCCCGGTCGGAGCGATCAAGCCGGACGGCGGCTTTGATTTCATGTCCTGCTTCACGCACAATTATCACGACTTTCTCGGCAACTTCGCAACGTGGGTCGAAAAGGTCGCGGACTCAAAAGACGCGAAGGATTACCGCGCCCGCGTTCCCCGCACCGAGACGATGAATGTCTGGCAATCGCTCTCGTTCAAGCCCGGTTACAAGGCGGCCTATTGCATCTCGGCCTGTCCGGCCGGCGAAGACGTGATCGGCCCCTTCCTGCACGATCGCGACGCCCATTTCACCGAGGTGGTGAAGCCGCTGATCGACAAGGACGAGTTCGTCTATGTGATTCCGGACACCGACGCCGAGGACACGGTGACGCGGCGCTTTCCTCACAAGAAGGTTCAGCATGTCACCTCGGGTCGCCATACCGGCAGCATCCAGGCCTACATGTTCTCGCTCTCGCTCGGCTTTCAGCGCGGCCGGGCGCGAGGGCTCGACTTCGTGACGCATCTGAGCTTCACCGGGGCGAGTGCGTTTGCCGCGACTGTCGTGATCAAGGGCAAGGACCTCCAGGTGGTGCCGGGACGTCATGTCGGAGAAGCGGCCCTGCGCATCACCGCCGATACCAAGGCATGGCTCGGCGTGCTCAATCGCGACCTCGCGCTTGCCGACGCAATCGGCTCACAGCTCGTGAGTTACGACGACCAGAAGCTGTTCGCGGCCTATATGCGGTGCTTCCCGCTCTGAGCCCGCACCGTCATTGCGGACCGACGGGTCGTGCGAATGCCCGCCCGATGACGGCTTCCTTCCGATGACCCGAGCGCTGCTGATCGCCCGTCGATGACATCAGGTGCAAGCGAACCCCAGCCCCGGGGCTGACAGGGCTGGGGTGCTCGCCGCGTTGACCGCCGTCACGCGGGCCGCGTCTGCGCCGATCCGACGAACCCCTAACCTGCGCGATGTCACGGGTTCCGGCATTTACATGGATTAAGGGGATCGGACGCAACGCGGCACGTTGTCGGGTCGCAACGCGCCCCCGAACTCCCTGCACCCATCCAGCTCGCTTCGGCCTGCAAAGCCCGAAACGGCCCCGGCATTCTGGGGCCGTGGGGGGCCAATGCCGGGGCCGTCGTCTGTCCGCTGTCGGGCAGGCAGCGCCTATGATGCATAGGCGTCCGATGCCTGCATTTGCACATGTGAATCGAAATATCCTGGGCGAGTTACACAAACTGCCGCCATCCACCAGAAGGACGGCCCGTGACGCAGCTGATCCCGTTTCATGGACGATGCTCCGGTAACACTCATGCGCATGAGCGGTCTCCACGGTTTCGTGGAGACACATGTCGTCGGCCGGGCTATCGTAGTAAAATAGCGACCTTATCATGGTATAATGACCAACACGACGAGCGAGCCACTCACACAGGCGAACCTGCTTGGTACCTATCTGAAGGACCGGCGCAGCAAGCTTGATCCGGCCGCGTTCGGCTTTTCCGCCGAACGGCGGCGCACGCCCGGCCTGCGCCGCGAGGAAGTGGCGCAGCGCGCCAACATCAGCGCCACCTGGTACACCTGGCTCGAGCAGGGCCGCGGCGGGGCGCCATCCGCCGACGTACTGGACCGCATCGCGCGTGCGCTGATGCTGACCGATGTCGAGCGTGAGCATCTGTTCCTGCTCGGCCTCGGCCGCGCGCCGGAGGTGCGCTATCAGCGCAACGAGGACGTCACGCCGCGACTGCAACGCGTGCTCGACGCGCTGGAGCCGCACCCCGCCATCATCAGGACCGCGACATGGTGCGTCGTCGCCTGGAACCGGGCGGCGACCGTGATGCTGACGGACTACGGATCTCTGCCGCCGCGCGAGCGCAACGTGCTGCGCTTCATGTTCCTCGACCCTCGCGTCCGCGCCGCGCAGCACGACTGGGAGAGCGTGGCCCGCTTCGTGGTCGCCGCATTCCGCGTCGATGCGGCGCGCGCCGGCGCCGCGGAGGCGGTGCAACCCTTCGTCGACGAGATGTGCCGGCTGAGCCCCGAATTCGCGGCGCTATGGCGCGACAACGACGTCCGCACTCATGGCGAAGGCGTCAAACACCTGCGGCATCCCGTTCTCGGCCCGATCTCGTTCGAGTATTCGGTCTTTGCAGTCGATGGCCGGCCCGATCTCAGCATGATCGTCTATAATCCGACCGGGCCCGAGGTCACTGACAAGATCCGGAAGCTGATTGACGGGAAGAGTGTGCGGGCAAGCGCATGATCCGCCGCCGCGCCGGCTGGTAGAATCTGCCCGGTTTGCCGAACTGTCGTCAAGTTGCGCTAGGTTCATTCGGCCAATTCGGAGTCAAAGATCGCAACCATGACCACGCACGACAGCGAAACGTTCGACCTCGATCTCAGTCGCCGCAAGCTGCTCGCCGCGGCCGGTATCGGCGGTGCAGCGATCGTAGCGGCCTCCCTCGCCGGTGGCGGAACCGCTCACGCAGCACCGGTCTCGCGCGAAGCGCCCGATCCGGTCGCGACGCCACCTGTCGCCGGACTGCACTTGCAGTTCGGCGCGGATGCGTCGTCTGAAATGGTGGTGTCGTGGCACACGTTGCAGCCCGTCCAAAATCCGCGTGTCTTGCTCGGACAGCTCGACGGCAAGCTCGAGCAGACGGTCGAGGCCCGGGTTTCGAACTACACCGATGCGAAGTCCGGCCAGCGTGTCTACGCCTATCATGCGAAGCTCGCCGGACTGCAGGCCGACCTCGCCTATCTCTACGGGGCGATGCATGACGGTGCCGAGCCGGAGTTCGCGACTTTCCGCACCGCGCCGCGCGGGCGCGCGCCGTTCACCTTCACGAGCTTCGGCGACCAGGGCACGCCGACGCTCGGCAAGAAGTTCGTACCGCCGGAAGGCGTGACGATCAAGAATCTTCCCTATGTGAACGACAATCTCGGCTCTCCGGCGGCTGGCGACACCACGCTCGGCGTTGAGCGGTTGAGGCCGCTGTTTCACCTGTTCAACGGCGACCTCTGCTACGCCAATCTTGCCGAGGACCGGGTGCGGACCTGGTGGGATTTCTGGGACAACAACAGCCGCAGCGCCCGCAAGCGCCCATGGATGCCTTCGCCCGGCAACCACGAAAACGAACTCGGCAATGGACCGATCGGGTATCAGGCGTACCAGACCTTTTTCTCGGTGCCGGAGGCCGACGGGCAGACCGAGGTCACGCGTGGGCTTTGGTACGCCTTCACCGCCGGCTCGATGCGCGTGATCAGCATCGCCAACGACGACATCTGTTACCAGGACGGCGGCAATTCCTACGTCCGGGGCTATTCACAGGGGGCGCAGAAGACGTGGCTTGAAAAAGAGCTGGCTGCCGCGCGCGACGATCGCGATGTCGACTGGGTCGTCGTGTGCATGCACCAGGTCGCGATCTCGACTGCGGACATGTTCAACGGCGCCGACCTCGGCGTCCGCGAGGAATGGGTGCCGCTGTTCGACAAGTACGGCGTCGACCTCGTGGTCTGCGGACATGAGCACCATTACGAGCGCTCGCACCCGATCCGCGGCCGCGAGTCCAACGCGACCCTGACGCCGGTGCCGACAGCGGTCGCAACGGACGTCATCGACACGACCAAGGGGACCGTGCACATGGTCATCGGTGGCGGCGGAACGTCCGTCCCGTCGAACCAGTTGTTCTTCAATCCGCCGGCATGCCGCGTGATCACCGCGGTCGGCGAACTCGACCCGAAGACCGGCAAGCGTCCGCCAGTCTACATCAAGGAGCAGGCGCCCTGGTCGGCGGTCCGAAATGCAGCGAATGCCTACGGGTTTGCGGCATTCACGCTTGATCCGGGTGCGGCTCGCGGCGGCACCACATCGATCAAGGTCGTCTATTACGATGTCGTGGGACCGGACGGCCAGTTGGCGCCTTTCGAGACGTTCACGCTGCAGCGCCCCCGCCGCGACTGAACCAGGACGTGGACTCATTAGCCCGCAGCCACAGCCTGATTGACGCCAGTTGGACGAACGCGAGGTAGTTGGCAGCGAGCTTGTCATAGCGCGTCGCTACGCGCCGACGACGCTTGATCTTATTGAAGAACCGCTCGACCAGATTCCGGGCCCGGTAAGGATGCGGACTAAAGCAGATCGGATCGTTGCGATTGCGGCGCGGCGGAATGTTGGTCCGCGCGCCCCTCGGCCGCTAGCGTTCTGATCCAGCCCGCATCATAGCCGCGGTCGGCGAGCAGCATTCCCCCCGATTGCAAGCGAGATAGGAGTCTTCCGGCGAGACGGTTGTCGTGCGCCTCACCAGCCGTCAGCGCGAGCCGAACCGGCAGGCCATTGGTATCGACCAGCGCATGAATCTTGCAGCTCAGTCCACCTCGCGATCGCCCCATCGACTGTCGCCGATTTTGTGTAATGCACGCCCCATGCTGATGCCGCGAACAATAGAGGTGTCGATCATCTGCACAGCGGCATCATGGGCGCCCGCTAACGAACTCATGAGCTTGGCCCACACGCCCGCCCGACGCCACCGAACAAAGCGATTGTAGCAGGTCGCGTACGGACCGAAGCTGGCCGGGAGATCGCGCCATGGCGCGCCAGATCGCAAGACCCAGAATATGCCATTGAGGACGCGGCGGTCATTTACTCGTGGCACGCCGTGCGATTTATTGGGCAGCATCGGCTTGATGGCAGTCCATTCGTCGCTCGAGAGTTCGTAGCGCATGATTCGGCCCCCTCGGTCAGGGGCTTGAATCACGGCTCGGCAGCAGACTCAACGGGCTCCGGTCGATGGCGATTTGGTCGCGATGCGCCTGGAAGCGGAAGTGTCATTGCATTTTGAGTGCTTGACCCAGAGCGGCCCCATAACGGTCCGACTTGGAAATGCTGCAGGTGGGCGCGTCAACAAGAAGCTCAATGCCAGAGGCGCGCTCAACGCCTCTTGTACTGTCAGAGAACCGCATGTTCAATCAAGCGCGCAGTTCATATCAACTTGTGGGGGACGCATGAGGGGACTTTCTGTCGCGGTAGTGGGCATCGTTGCCGGTTTGATGCTGTCATCGGCTGCGACCGCTGCCGAGTTGAGGGTTTTGGCTGGCGGCGCCATGACAGCGGTCTGGGCGAGTATCAAGCCGAAGTTCGAGCAAACCTCAGGGCACAAGCTTGATATCTTCTTCGGCACCACCCCGAATCTGATCAAGGAAGCGACTTCCGGCAAGCCTTTCGATGTCGGCATCGTGCCGGTTGAAGTCATGAGCGACGCCGCCGCGCGATCACACTTCGCAGCCGGGGCGACGGTAGATATAGCTCGTGTTGGGCTTGGTGTCGCGGTTCGCGCCGGCGCGCCGAAGCCCGAGATTTCCACACCCGACGCGTTAAAGGCTGCTCTACTCAAGGCAGCATCGGTCGCGTCAATTCCGGAAAGCGCAACGGGCTATTCGATCGCTAAGGTATTCGAACGCCTCGGCATCACCGAGGCGATGAAAGCGAAGATGAGAGCACAGCCCACCCCGGCACAGGTGGTCGCGATGGTCGCCAACGGGCAGGCTGAACTCGCGCTGTTCTTGATGAACGTCTTGACGGCGCCGGGCCTAGACGTGGTGGGTCCGTTCCCTGCTGAATTGCAGCAGGATGTCGTCTACACGGCCGCGCCCAGTGCGGGCACGAAGGAAGCCGCAGCCGCGAAGGCGCTAATCGACTACCTGAAAACCCCGGAAGCCATATCGGTGATCAAGAGCAAAGGTATGATGCCCGGGTAAAACAATCAGCTGCTTCGCGGGCAACGCATCATTCGCGCCGACAGCGGATCGCTTAAGAAGAAGCGATCGTTCGCGCATGTCGGCTGATGGCCCGCAGGCGAACCCGGGTGCTGTCCGCTTTCCCAACGCTATTGGGTGTTGAGCGGACATCCGCCGACCGGTCCGTTATGAGTACACGGCCTTCTGTAATGGGCCCGATGATGTCAAGCCTCCCGAGTGAACGTCACGCCGCCGAGCTCATGCTTCTGTCCGTGGTCAACGCTTGGCCGCCACATCATGCTGTCAGAGGGAGCGGTGAGCCAATCTAAATACGCGTGGTTCGTCAGATGACGACCACTGGCCGTGTAACGGCTTCACCGGATCCACCGTCCCGGCGACGGGACTTCGGGCACCGGACTTCAGTTCAGCCCGGTTGCGTTCCTGATCTCCTCCACGTCTTCTATGCTGCGATCGGCCCCGCTTCGGTCCATCGGTAAGTTGTGCCGTCGACCCAGATCCGATGCAGGATCACTGCAAGCTTGCGTGCCAGGGCGACTTTTGCACGCTTCGAACCTCGCCGCTTGGCGACGTCCATCCCCCAATGCTTGAGTTTTGAGAACCGCGTGATGCGCGATAGCAGAACGTTAGCTGCTTCATACAACACCGTGCGCACTGTTTCGTCGCCGGCCAGCGTAATTCCGCCCGTGACGTCCCTTTCTCCCGATTGGTATTTCCTTGGCGTGAGCCCGAACAGCGCGCCTGCCGCCTTCGATTTCCCGAGGCGATGAGGGTCATCAATCGCCGATTTGTAGGTAATGGCCACCAGGGGACCAACGCCTGGCACGGTCATCAGCCGGCGACAGACGGCATCGTCACGCACCGTTGCCAGCACAGCCTTGTGGAGCCTTCCGTACTCTGCCTTCAAGGCCGATCGCGCCGAAAGCATCGCACCGGCAATGCGTTCCAATGTCGCCTGACCCGCAACCAACTCTCGGATCCGCGCTTCGAAATTCCTCCGCGTCACCGGGCCAACCTTCAACCCGAAGCCACGCAAAATCCCGCGGATACTCAACTCCACGTCGATCAGCCGCCCAAGAAGCTGTTTGCGCGCGATTAAGAGGGCCCGGATCTCCTGCGCATCGACCGACTTTGCGTGTACCGGCCGGAACCATCCCATCCGGATCAACTGGGCGATCCCGCGGGCA
>NZ_JAFCKQ010000073.1 GCF_018130215.1 Bradyrhizobium jicamae | reverse complement strand
GTGCTCGCCTACATGACGTTCCCACCACAGCACCGGACCAAGCTGCACTCGACCAACCCGATCGAGCGGCTCAACGGCGAGATCAAGCGCCGGACCGAGGTGGTCGGCATCTTCCCCAATGAGGACGCCATCGTTCGCCTCATCGGTGCGATCCTGCTCGAGCAGAACGATGAATGGGCCGTCCAGCGTGCTCGTTACATGACGCTGGAAACCATCGCACCGTTGAGCGATGATCCCATCGTCAGCCTTCCGGCTATCGCCGGCTGATCTACCCGGCTCCTGCCGGTGAACGCGGTGACCCGCCGCCAGCTACACCACGCTAGGGGACGCGATCCCGTTCGCGGCCCCAGACCACGCTCAAGCCTGACGAAACCATTTCCTGGCCGCTCGAAGCAATACGGAAACAAAGCGCCCCGGCGGGCAACGCCGGTGATGACTTCCACCCTCGAAGACGTGTCGGACATAGGCATATGCCTAGGACTAGGCCTAGCTCCTCCGGCTAACGCCGGTGTCCGGTCAAGACGGGGTGCACTTCAGATCCGGCTAAGATTGACGTGGTCCCCGTGTCTAAAAGTGCCGACAGCACCTGCAGCCCCTAGAAGATAGGCATGCACGCCAATGGGACTTTTCAACAGAATCGATCACGTGCGGAAGTAAGAATAATTCACCACTGTATGCCGACTAGGCCTTCAGAGTCGCGATGTTCGCAGCAACAACTGGCAAAGCCATTTTCCAATCCTCGGAAGGTTGCACATTGCGCGAACATCAACTGTATCGCCACAATTCGCTCAAAATTCACTTAACAATGAGAGCTTTTCTATTTAAGCGAATACGAAATCAAAGCGAAATGGGAGGGAAGCGATGGGGCAGAAACTCACGAGAATTTTTGTCCACATAGGTAAGGTTATATGTCTTACCCTCGTGCTGTATTGTGTCGGCAGCGTGCGGGCTGAAGAAAGGGCGGCGCCAAAATACAAGGTCGACGCCTCCACCTTCCGATGCATCACCAAGATGACCTCAGTGAAGCACTTCTTCGTCGACAATTTGGCCGGCAATCTGGCAGGCACTGTCGATGTCGCCCAGGCGGGAAAGGGCCAATTTCCTGAGGGCACGATGCTGCAGTTGATCCCCAACGAGGCCATGGTGAAACAGCAGAAGGGATACAGCCCCGGGACGAACGATTGGGAATTCTTCGCACTAGATACCGACAAGAACGGCACGAAAATTGTCAGCAGGGGAGCGGAGGAAGTCAACAACTTCCTCGGGCTCAATTGCTTTGAGTGCCATAAAGCAGCGCGCGCAGAATTTGACCTCGTCTGCGAGCAAGATCATGGCTGCGCTCCTTTGCCGCTGACGCGCCCGATGTTCCACGCCATTCAGCATACCGATCCTCGTTGCACCCCTGAGCAGCTCAGCGAAGAAGACACCGCCGCACTGAAAGAACTTGGGCCAGTGATTGAGCAAATCAAGAACGAGGCCGCTGCGAACAAGAAATGACTGTGGCGACGCATCAACCGGGGTTCGCGCTATCAGCAGCTCTCGTTAAGTGCGGCGGATCCAGGCCGTCCTATTGCTGCCGCTGGAAGCGGGCAAGAGAGCGATCAGCAATCCATCGGCTTTGGGACCCGAAGCGGACCTTAACCTTCCGGCACTCCCGCCATGAGCATGGCGCCAGCGATGCGCTTGCCGCCCGCGAGAAAGGTCGGGTTGCTACTTGCTCCGAGGGATCTGAGCCGACGGAGAGTAAAGCCTGGATCGAGCGCGAGCCCCATCCGTGCGGCGGCTCGTGCCTCATCCGATGAGCCTGTCAACGTCAACGCAGCGGCGAGTAAGAAATGGGAGAGCGGCCAATTGGGATTTGCCTCGGTACTCCGGCGCAACCAAGTGACGGCTTCCTCGTCGGCATTGCTCTGCAATTTCGCGCCAGCGACAAACACCATCCACCAGTAAGCATAGATATCGCGAGGAGACAGGCGGATCGCCTCCTTAACATGGGCCTCGGTCTCTTCGCCGCGACCAAGAAAGTTTTTGCCTAATCCGATAAATCCGTGCGCGTTAGCCAAATTTCGGTCTAACGCTAGTGCCTGCTCGCATCGAGCGATGCCTTGCGTGGCGCGGTTCGAATAGATTTGCACGACTCCCAAGAACATATGCGCACGTGCGTGCTTGGGATCCAATGACAGCGCTCGATTGAGGGCGGTCTCAGCAACAGCCAGTCGCGCGGCTCCGTCGTCAACCAGGTGATTGGCGGCCAATCCCAAATCGATGCTGGCCTTGCCGACCAGAGCCTCGATATTGCTTGGATCGAGCGTCAGGGCGCGGTCAAAAAAGCCGTAGGCTTCTGTCATGTATTCGAGTGTTATCCCCTTGTTCGCAGCAGCCCATCCCTGAAAATACAAATCCGTCGCATCGGGATGCAGCGAGCGTTCCGCCCGCCGCGCCTCAACTTCAACAAGTTGGCTGGTTAGCGTGTTGGCCAGTCGCGAGACGATTTCATCCTGCACATCGAAAAGGTCTGCAACCGGCTTGTCGAAGCGCTCAGCCCAAATGTGGTTTCCGGTTTCCGCATCGATCAGCTGCACGTTCACCCGGAAACGGTTGCCACCGCGTTGTACGGACCCCTCCAGCACATACCGTATGTTCAACTCGCGCCCTACTTGCCGCACATCTATCGGTTTGCCCTTGTAGGAGAATGCGCTGTTGCGCGCGATCACGAACGAGCCGCTAATACGTGACAAGTCAGTCGTCAAGCTTTCGGTCACGCCATCGACGAAATAATCCTGTTCTGGGTCGCCGCCGATATTCGAAAACGGAAGAACCACGATGGACCAACGCGGCGTCGGAGTTGATGCCGAATCGGCATTCGTCGGCGAGCCTAGCGCTTCACGGACCACAGCAAAGACGTGCACCGGACGGGCAATGTTTTTGAGATTCTGCATGCCCAAGTCTTCAAACTCAACCGTGACCTTGCCGCGAACGTTGTCGTATGCGGAAGATGAGATGCAGATACCGCCCGGCTCGGCTATGCCCTCGAGCCGTGCGGCAATATTGACGCCGTCGCCAAATATGTCGTGAGCATCGACGATCACGTCGCCGATGTTGATCCCCACACGAAAAACGAGGCGTCTGTCTTCCGCTTCTCCGGCCGCGAGGTCCCGAACACTGTTCTGGAAGTGAATGGCCGCTCGAACCGCCTCGACAGCGCTCGGGAACTCAGCCAGGAAGCCATCACCAGTGTGTTTGACGACCCGGCCACCATGTTCGGCGATGGCCGGCTCGACGGCATCCCCTAAAAGGGTAGTCAGACGCGCGTGCGTACCCTCTTCATCAGCGTGCATTAGCCGCGAATAGCCCGCGATATCGGCGGCCATTATCGCCGCCAACCTGCGCTCGGCCCGCCCTGATCGATCCTGCGCCATGACCGCTCCAACCACAAGTGTAGATCGGATCAGACGGCCGTGCCAGAGAGGCGCGTCGATGAGTTCCTAAGCTTATGTCCGGTGTTGATGCTGTGGACGGCTCCTCTACCGGCGCGAGAGCGCCAATGAGTGGGCGCCATTTGAGAGCTCCCGCGATTCGGAGGAGCACCCCATGCAGTCAATTTCGACAATCTTTCCAAGTGGATGCGTTCATCGATCCGTTCCATGCATTTGCTCTGTCGCGAGCTCGAGTAGGGCTTTAGATTGCGATCGCTTCGTGATGGGGCGTATCAAACATCTTCTCGTGGCGCAGGACGCTCCACGCTATCCGCGCCAGTTTGTTAGCCAGGGCTGTTGCCAGTTTGTTGGGGTATAGCCGTGGAGCTGCATTCTGCAGCCACGTTCCGAAGCTGAAGCGCTGCCAGTTGTGCGGACGCATCAGGATGACTTTTGCGGCTTGGATGAACAAGGTCCGAAGATACTTTGAGCCGCGTTTGGAGATGCGGCCCAGGATTGATCGGCCGCCTGTGCTGTACTGGCGTGGCACAAGACCAAGCCATGCCCCGAAGTCACGCCCGCGATCAAAGGCTTCGCCGGTTCCGATGGCGGCCACCGCGGCTGTCGAGATCAGTGGACCGATGCCGGGGACGCTCGTGAGGCGCCGGCAGTTGGCTTCCTCTTCCCCGATCTGCTTGATCTCGCTGGCAAGGGCCTCGATCCGCTCGTCGAGGCCTTTCCAGTCTTCGAACAGGCCAACAATCAAGCCGCGCATTCGCGGCGATATCTCGTCCTGGCGGTTATCCAGGATCGCCAACAGAGAGTTGCGCAGAGCTCTCGCTCCAGTCCTGACGGCTATGCCCTGCTCGATCAGGAAGGCGCGGATCTGATTGATTTGGATCCTTCCTCCACTGGTAGTACGCACCGTCGGGGCGCACCATAGGGCTTCACGTAGGCCGGAGGCCTCAACCGCATCGTATGCCCCAACGTCTCCAGCTCACGGGACCAATATTGCGATGACGCGCAAGCTTCGATCGACACCAGGCATGGCGGCAGCTTCTGGAAAAATGCCAAGACGTGCCGGCGCTTAAACTGGCGGCGTATGACCACCTGGCCGGCTGCATCAACGCCCTGCACTTGGGAGACCGACTTCGCGATATCCAGACCGCGTCGAAATTGACTGCATAGGCTGCTCCTCCGAATCTTGGGAGCCTCAAACAGCACCCACTCCTTGGCATTCTCGTGCCCGTGGAGGAGCCGTCCACAGCATCAACAGCAGACATCCGTCGCTTCAGGGCTGAATGAAATCTCCTGACGCCTGTGCCATAGTGGCGCTGCGACAGGGGCACTCTGAAAGGCGTCAAGGAACACATGCCATCAAACTTCGTCGCCAAAGGTGCAGATGGCTATGAAGCCATCATGGGACGATGGAGCCAGCGGCTGGCCGTACCGTTCCTCGACTTTTCCGGTGTGCCATCCAGCGGTCGCGTACTCGACGCGGGATGTGGCACCGGCAGTCTGACCTTGGCATTGGCGGCCCATCCAAATTTGACCGCGATCGAGGCTCTGGATTTCGAAGCGAACTACGTGGCCGCTCTACGCAATCGCTCTGCCGATCCCAGAATAAGAGCACAACAGGGTGATGTCTGTGCATTGCCCTATGGAGACGAGGAGTTCGACGGCGTCTACTCCCTTTTGGTGCTTCACTTTGTGTCTAATCCGCATCAAGCGGTGCGCGAAATGCGGCGAGTTTTGCGGCGCGGTGCCATGGCCGCGGCGACGGTCTGGGACAACTACGGCGGCATGCCCAGCTGGCGGTTGTTCTGGGACACGATCCGTGCGCTTGAACCGGAAGCGGTCGGCACAGGCGCGATACCCGCCAAACGGCCCCTGACTGGCGAAGGCGAATTGCGCGCGGCATTCGAGGGTGCAGGTTTTTCAGATGTTGCCGACGCGATGCTCGCGATCCGCATGGACTACGCTGATTTTGAGGATTTCTGGCACCCAATGGTCTACGGCCAGGGAACCTTCGGGAGCTTTTTTGACGCGTTACCTGAAGCGAGGCGCAATCGACTTCGCGACGCGGTGAGAGCGGCCTATCTTGCCGGCGAAAGCGACGGCCCTCGCGGATTTGCCAGCGTTGCTTGGGCGGTCCGGGGCGCGGCTTAATGCTCTTGCGGGAGCGAGGCGAGCCTGCTTTTCGAAGCCCCTCAATCAACAGCTTCGCGTTTGCGCCTGATCCTCGTCGCGCCCTTACGCCGCTCAAGGTGCCCAAGTCCGAAATGGGTCACTCGCGTCGCTTTGAGCGTTGGCTGATTGCTTCTGCTCTGCTCCACACTGCGGACATGGCCCCTTTCGGCCTCAATGGGTCCTTCTTTAGGGTGACCTACGGTCCTGGGCTCTGGCATTCCCCGGCTTCGAAGGTACCGACCTTCGCTGCGTGCGCCTGCCGGGCTGAAACGAGCCGCGTGTTCGCCACAGGAAAACGAGGCGACACACCGGGTTTACTCGGGCAACCCCGCTTTCCGAAGGCCCTCAATCAGCAGCTTTGCATTTGATTGTCCCCCCCGAGCGATCCGCGCAGATATTGTAAAGGCGGGATCAACCACAAACACACGCGCCGCCGCCTCACGCGCCTCAGCGTCACGTCCGAGATGGGCAAAGGCGGCTGCGAGACAGCAGCAAGTTGCCGACCAGGCGGGGTTTTGACGTTGGGCTTTCTTCGCCGCAAGGATGGCCTCGTCAAAGCGACCAAGCTCAATAAGGGCATACGCCATCCCAGTAAACGCCCGATGCAGCAGCGGGTCTACCGGGCTCATGCGCATGGCGCGTTCAAAGCTCTGGACTGCCTCCTCCGGCAAGCCCGCAATCCTATGGACCCAGCCTCTGCAGCCCCATGCCTGACTTGAGTTTGGGTTGAGCGCGACCGCCCGGTCAGCCAATGCGACACCACTTTCATAGTCGCCGACCGTGTATGCCGAGATAACCGCAGCCCATGCTAAGGTGTCTGGATCACTATCGTCGATGCTCAAGGCCAAGTCACGAAGCCGAACGGCTTCCTTGCGGTCGAATTGAGGATCGACAGCGTAACCTTCAATGACGTTTCGCGTGTGACTGGCACCCGCCAAAGCCGCGACTAAGCCGAACCGGGGATCTAGCTCCAAAGCGCGATGAGCTAGCCGTATCGCCTCGGCCACCCCTTCACGGGTCGTCAGGTAAAACTGCTGCCTAGCTCGGAGATAAAACTCATATGCGGTGAGGTTTTCTGATCGCCGCCGCGCTGCCATCGCAATTTCTGTCTGAAGCAATTTTGGCTGAATGGCCGAGACAACGGCGACAGTGACTTCGTCCTGGAGAGCGAAAACGTCCGTCAAGTCACGCTCGAACCTGTCCGCCCAAATGTGCGTGCCGGTCACCGCATCAATCAACTGCCCTGTGATGCGAACTTTCCCTGACGCCTCGCGCACAGATCCCTCAAGGACATAACGCACGCCAAGCCTGCGTCCGACCTCCTTTATATCGACGGCTTTGCCTTTGAACGTAAAGCTCGAATTGCGAGCGATCACGAACAGCCAATGAAACCGGCTGAGCGCCGTGATGATTTCCTCAACCATTCCGTCCGCAAAATACTCCTGTTCGGGATCGCCGCTCATGTTCTCGAACGCCAGAACGGCGATGGAGGGCTTGTCTGGCATCAGAGGTGGGCTCTCGGCCTCTTCAACATGCGCTGCAGCAGCCTCTCGCGTTTCACTTGGCGCACCCACCTGATAGGCCCTGATTGGCTCTCGAATGTTCTTCACCTGCTGAGCACCAAGGTCCACAAAGCTGATCGGCAAGACCTTGCGTACCTGATCGTACGTGGCCCCCGAGATACACACGCTGCCCGGCTTCGCAATCGACTGTAGCCGCGCGGCAATGTTCACACCGTCACCGAAGAGGTCCCCAGCGTGCACCATTACGTCGCCGATGTGGATACCGATGCGGAAGCAAATGCGGCGATCAGGTGCGAGACCGGCGTTCGCTTCAGCCAACGCAGTCTGCGCATCCACCGCGCACTGCACCGCCTCTACAGCGCTCCCAAACTCGGCAAGGACACTATCGCCCGCAGTGTTCGCTATGCGGCCCCTGTGTTCCCCAATGAACCTGTCGAGGATTGCTCGCCGTTCGGTGAGACCTTGGAGCGTGCCGACCTCGTCTGCGCCCATGAGGCGGCTGTAGCCCTCTACATCCGCTGCGAAGACGGCGACGAGGCGTCGGCTGACTGCCGTAGGGTCTGACATGTGTGCCCTTATCCCTAAGCCCTCACCCTTCCGGCACCCCGGCCATCCGCAAGCCCCCAATGAGGCGCTCGCGTCCCGCGAGATACACCGGATGGTTACTTGGGCTGTTAGTGCGATAGCGGCGGATAGTGAAACTCGGATTGAGCGCAAGACCCGCCTGCGCTGTAGCCCGTGCCTCATCCAGCTCACCGACGTGCGCCAAGACAGCCGCCAGATAGAAATGCGCAAGAGGGTAATTTCGGTTGGCCTCAAGGCTCCGGCGCAGCCAAACAAGCGCTTCGGCGTCGGCGCCTTGCCAAAATTTGGCGAGACCGACAAACGCGCTCCAGACATAGACGACTGTATCGCGCGGAGAGAGACGGAGCGCCTGCTCAATATGGTCTTCAGTTTCCCTGCCCCGACCCAGATAATGCTTCGCAAACCCGATGTGCGCGTGCGCCATGGCCAAGTTCCGATCCAGCGCCAACGCCCGCTCGCTTTCGGCGATGCCTTGGGCCACGCGGTCCGTATTAATCTGCACGAGGCCCATGAGGGCATGAGCCATGGGATGGTTCGGTGCCAATGACAGCGCCTTTGTGAAGGCCGCCTCGGCGGCGCTGAGATGTTCTATCCGATTGTCGGTAAGAAGATTGGCGCTAATTGCAAAATTAACTCGGGCTGTGCCGACCAGCGCCTCAACATTACCCGGGTCGAGCGCCAAGGCCCGTTCAAAGAAGCCGCGCGCTTGTGCCAAGTATTCGGGGGTTCGCCCCCTATTGAACCAAGCGGCGCCTTGGAAGCATAGGTCAGTCGCGTCGGGACGCGGTGAATGCTCTGCTCGCCGCGCTTCGACCGCAATTAATTGCGAGTTCAGCGTATTGGCGAGCCGCGATACAATTTCGTCTTGCATATCGAAGAGGTCGGCGACCGGCTTGTCGAAGCGCTCGGCCCACAGGTGATTTCCAGTCTCGGCGGCGATCAACTGCACATTCACCCGAACCCGGTTACCGCCGCGCTGCACCGAGCCTTCAAGAACGTACCGGACGTTCAACTCGCGCCCGATTTGCTTCACGTCAACAGCCTTGCCCTTGAAGGTAAGTGCCGTGTTGTGAGCGATGACGAACGAGCCGCTGATGCGCGAGAGGTCCGTGGTCAGGCTCTCGGTCACACCATCAACGAAGTAATCCTGCTCGGGATTGTCGCCGATGTTCGCGAACGGCAAGACCACGATGGACAGACGTGGAGCTGAAGACGGCAGTGGGGCGGTTTGATGAGCATTCGCATTTAGACCGACCTTAAAGGCACGGATCGGTCGGGCGATGTTCTTGAGGGCCTGCTCGCCAAGGTCAGTGAAATCGACCGGGACCTTGCCGCGAACCTGTTCGTGGGCGGATGACGAGATACAGATGCCACCCGGTTCAGCGATCCCCTCAAGCCTCGCCGCGACATTGACACCATCGCCGAGAATGTCATCGCCCTCGATCAGAATGTCGCCGAGATTGATCCCGATCCGAAACAGCATACGACGGTCTTCCGGGACTGCTTGGTTGCGTTCGGCCATCACTGCCTGCACCGCTACCGCACATTCGACCGCATCGACCACGGACGGAAACTCAAGCAGCACGCCGTCTCCAGTGGTCTTCACCAGCCGACCCCCGTGTTTTGCCACAAGGGCGTCGGTAACCTTGCGGTGTTCGCGGAGGGTGCGGGCGGTACCGACCTCGTCGAGGCCCATGAGTCGCGAGAAGCCCGCCACGTCAGCCGCGACAATGGCCGCTAGCCTGCGTCCAACCCGAACTGGTTGCTTTTGCTCCATGGCCAAGCCGCCCAGGGCGACGGCATCCCTGACCAGATGCCGCCTGTCGTCAGTCTGGGCTTAGGGAGGCCCGTCGTCAACAAATGGAACCGTTGGTCCACCTGCCAGCGCGGCCGTCCGCCCCCGTGCCGGCCCCGCCCAGCGCACGGCGTGATCCTGGCTGCACGGACACCCGGAAGCGTCGAACCGCAGCAACAGCTTCATGCCACAACGCTCGGATTAACAGGGGCAACCGATGCTTTGCGGTCGACCAAGAACCACGTCTGCATCTTACCCTTACCCTTGATATCCACTAGCCCGCGGCTCTCGAGGTTGAAATCGTCCTTCAGAAGTTCGTAGGCTTCCAGTGAGACTTGAATCTTTCCAGGAATGCCGGTTGATTCCATGCGCGAGGCTACGTTCACGGCATCGCCCCACACGTCATAAAAGAACTTTCGGGTACCAACCACCCCCGCCACAACAGGTCCGGTCGCAATACCGATGCGCACCGGCACGGCACGGCCCTTTGCATCGACGAGTCCGACCGCAGCCTGCCGCATATCAAGTGCGAGGCCAGCGAGCGCACGAACGTGATCCGTTCGCGCTGTAGGCACTCCGCTGACAACCATATACGCGTCGCCTGAAGTCTTGATCTTCTCCAGTCCGTGACGCTCGACAAGAGCGTCAAGCTGGGAAAATAGGGTATTTAGGAGTCTCACAAGCTCTTCCGGCGGTGTGTCAGCCGCACGTAACGTGAAGCCCGCCATGTCCGCAAATAGGATCGACGCTTCTCTGTAGAAATCGGCAATAATTCTTCCTGGTCGTTCCTTCAACCGATCCGCGACCTTGGGCGGAAGAATGTTAAGCAGCAAAGCTTCGGAACGTTGGCGCTCCCGTTCCGCAGCGTCTTCAGCTCGCTCCATTTGCCCGACGGCGTAAAAAATAATCCCATAAAGAATCCCCGAATTAACAACGATGCTGGTCGTGAAATTTGTGAGAAAAACGAGGGTCGGCGACGCGAAGCCAGTATCGCGGGGCAAATATATTTCCAAACCAATGATCAAAGCGACCGAGACGATCCCGACAACAATAGTGATCAGGTAACGCTCAGTTCCGATGATCAAAATACCAAGCGCGGTCGTGGTGAAATAGCCGATACGCTCTGCTCCGTTTGTGCCTACCAGTGAAGTGACCCAGAAAATAACCGCATAAGAGACGCCCAAAAAGGCAAGCGGTGCCACTATCGGTCCAAATCGATGAAGAAGCGGCATCGATGCATACGTTGTCGCCACAAGGACATCTATGGCCGCAACCTTCCACTTCCCATCGACGAAGCGGACGAGTGCCATACATGCCGGAACTGGGGCGGCCACCCAAACAGCAATGTTAAATCCGCGCAGCCGACGAGCAATCTTCTCGGGATATCCTTTGGTGCCGTAGCGAATGTTGGGAAACCGCATTGACAGTTGCTTCCATAATTGCACCGCAACGTCATTCCTGCGATAGCTTACCTTGTCGCCCCCATCTCATCTAGGTGGACGGCCGGTCACTTAGAGAATAATCGCATGGTCCTGGTCAAAAATGAGCCTCGAGGGGGCCGGCGGTCGCGACAGTGGTCGGCTCGGGCCACAGGCGACCTCATCGGAACGGTCGGCTGCTCGCCGCCTGATATCCCCTGGTTGCGATAGCGCTCCTATCCGCGCCATTTCTAAGCCGCTACAAACGATCTCCCAAGCTCGCGCGCGGCCTGGATGAATCTTTCCGAGGCGGGGCCGAGCGTGCGATTCTTCAGTGTCACTATTCCATTTGGCAAGCCCCTGACCGGGAGTTCGACGGGCAAAATTTTTACTTCGGCGCGCCGACTGAAGAACTTCAATACAGAAGCCGGCAAAACTGAGAGGAAGCGTCCGGTTGTCAGGAGACTGATCCGCACTTCAGGTGGGACGACGATCACAGTCGCACGAGGGCACGGCAGCCCGCTGGCAAGAAAGGCTTGATTGAAGAGCGATGTAATCGTTGTTTCCGGCGGAGCCAGCACCCAGGA
The DNA here is from genome assembly GCF_018130215.1 of Bradyrhizobium jicamae. Classification (GTDB taxonomy): domain Bacteria; phylum Pseudomonadota; class Alphaproteobacteria; order Rhizobiales; family Xanthobacteraceae; genus Bradyrhizobium; species Bradyrhizobium jicamae_A. The sequence continues at coordinate 14,631 of NZ_JAFCKQ010000073.1, read as the reverse complement.
TTCATTCACGAGTTCGGAAAGCGCAATCCTTCGCCGCCGCGCCCAGGGGCTCTGCACGCCCGCAGCGACGATCAAAGGGTCCTCATAGAGCGTTTCAAGCTCCAGTCGCTCATTGTCGATGGGAGCCCGCAATACTGCGATCAAGAAATCGACGTCGCGCTCATTCAGTCGTCGGTAGAGTGTCTCGGTTTCCCCGGTCACCAGGTGGAACGCCATGCGCGGATGACGCCGCGACAACCGATCAACGACAGCTGAAACGAAGCCCGCAGCCAGAAACGGATTGCATCCAATCGACACGTCCCCTGCAGTTGGATCAGCCAAGAACTTCAGATCCCTCACGCCTCGGCGCAGGTCGTCAAATACGGCCACTCCGCAATCGAGCAAAGCGCGACCGTAGGGCGTCGGCTCTACACCTTGGCGGTCGCGGTCGAGCAGGCGCACACCGAGCATATGCTCCAGGTCTGCGATCGATCTCGATACTGCAGGCTGACCTGTGTTGAGGCGTTGTGCCGCCTTCCCCATGCTGCCGGCCTGCACCACCGTCATGAAGACGTGTAGGTCTCGCAACTTCAATCGGCGGCCCAAGCGTTCGCTCAACTGCATGTCGGCGTCTCCCATGACGGTACTGATATGAGCTCATTCAAGAATAACATGAGATTTGCATGACCAGTTCAAGTAATCTGGGTCATTCGAGCCGTCGGGTACTGATTAGAGATGAGCAATGAGCGACGCAATCGCGTTTCCAACAGACGACCTAGGGCCGCGCTCGCTCGCCGAGCTTGAGGCGCGCCTTGCGCGCGATCTCGACTTTCTGTCGCTGCCGGCGAAGGACTGGCTTGAGCCGCGAGCCCACCCCGAGTGGGGACCGGTGCTCGATATCGCTATCGTCGGCGCCGGGATGGCGGGGCTGTCCGCGGGCTTTGCGCTCAAATGCCTCGGCGTGCGTAACATGCGTGTGTTCGATCGCTCCCCGGAAGGCTTCGAGGGGCCGTGGGCGACCTTCGCGCGTATGGAGACGCTGCGCTCACCGCCGGAGCTTGCTGGTCCCGCGCTCGGCTTCGCTAATCTCACCTTCCGCGCTTGGTTCGAGGCGCAGTTCGGTCGGGTGGCCTGGACCAAGGTGCACCGCATCCCGCGGCTACAGTGGTTGCACTATCTGCGCTGGTACCGCAAAGTGACCAACCCGCCGATCGAGAACCGCACCGAGCTCGTCGACCTCACCGGCGATTCCGATACGGTGTTGCTGACCCTGCGCTCGGCTGCCGGCGTCCAGCGCGTGGCCGCACGTCGTCTCATCCTCGCCAACGGCCGCGACGGTCTTGGTGGCGCCTATGTGCCGCAGCTGTTCGCCGGTCTTGACCGACTATGCAGCGCACACACCAGCGACGACATCGATTTCTCCGCTCTGCGCGGCAAGGTGGTCGGCGTGATCGGCTCCGGTGCCTCTGCGGTCGACGCCGCGGCCGAGGCGCTAGAGGCGGGGGCCATGCGCGTCGCGATGCTGGTGCGGCGCGCGGACGTGCCGCGCATCAATCGCGGCAAAGGCATCTGGAGCTCCGGCATGTTCCACGGCTTCAACCGGCTGACGCTTGCGCAGCGCTGGTCGTTCGTGCAGGGCATCGACGATGCGGCGGTCCCGCCGCCGCGCGATTCGATGCTGCGCTGCTCGCGGCACGGTAACTTTTCCATCATCACGCGCTGCGCCCCGCGCAACGTCGCGTGGCGCGACGGCCGCGTCGTGCTCGACACGACGCGCGGAACGCTCGCCCTCGACTTCCTGATTCTCGCCACGGGCTTCACCGTGGATTGGCCACGCCGACCAGAGCTTGCCGCGCTCGCGCCGCATGTCCTCAAGTGGTGCGATCGCTTCGCGCCTGCCGATCGCGAATTCGCCCAGGCCGACCACCCGTTCCTCGGGCCCGATCTCGAATTCCTCGAGCGCAGCTCGGGCGTGGCGCCATGGGTCGAGCGCGTGCACTGCTTCAATTTCCCGGCCTTCCTGAGCCACGGGCCCATAACCGGCGACGTCCCGGCGGTCAGCATCGGCGCAGAACGCGTCGCAAAGGGCGTGGCCGCGGCGCTTTGGGCTGAGGACTACGCGCGCAACTGGCGGCGCTTCCTCGCATGGGACGATCCTGAACTGCTCGGTGATGAGTTCACGATCGACGAAGATGTTACCAAGTTCTTGGCCGAGGAGAAAAGCGATGCGTAAACGCGCGAAAACGCACTTCGCCAGTCTAAATCAGCTAAATCCCGTTCAAACTCGCATGCCCGGCTCGGCCTACGACAAGTCGACGGATGGCTTCGGAAAGGGTGGGTTTGTCCAGTTGGGCTTCCGTTCAACAATGCTGTTGAGGTTGAGATGATCGTCGAAGTGGCCGAGTGATCGGGCACTGGAACGAAGGCCGCCCACCGTGACGGCCTTCTGCTCGGTTAATTGCGGCACGCGGTCTGAGGGCTACTTCTCGATCTCGACGGCATGCCTGCGCACGACCTTGACCGCCTTGTCACGCTGGGGAGCAAGGTCCGTCCAGGCTTTCGATTTGTAGAATGCCACCGCGTCATCGACGCTGTCCCATGGCATAGCTTGAAACGGCTCTTGATTGCTCCACTATTGGTGACAGAACTGACCTGACGCAGTGCGGGTCTCGCGAGGCAACGACGTCCGCTCGGGGTCGCCGCGCGTTGCGGCTATTCAATCACCTCGTCGGCCCGAACCAGCAACGAGGGGGGCACGGAAAGGTCGAGCGCTTTGGCCGTTTTCACGTTGATCACCAACTCGAATTTGGTCGGTTGCGCGACCGGCAGGTCAGAAGGCTTGGTGCCTTTGAGAATTTTATCGACGTAGCTCCCCGAACGGCGGAACAGATCGGCTAGATTGGGGCCGTACACGATCAATCCGCCCGGGGCGAATTGTCGGAAGAGATAAATAGCAGGGAGACGATGCTTTGCCGCAAGGGCGGTGACGCGCGGGGCCTGCTGATTGGTTAGATTATCGGCAAAAGCAATCATCGCATCAGCTTGCTGGGAGACGGCTGACACAAAGGCTGTATCGAGTTCATCAGCCGTGGTTGCCTCGACTACCGGCAAAGCCACGCCCATGCTCTGGCCGTACCGGACACTTCATTGGCTAAGACTAATTGGTGCAGCGGGCTGCCGGGATTGACCAAGAGCGCAAGTTTTGAGGCGCCAGAAACCACTTCCCGTAAGATTTCCATTCGTTTTGCGATCCAATCTCCAGGCGCGTAGGTTGCAAGACCCGTTACGTTGCCGCCCGGGCGCGACAGGCTTTCTACAAGGCCCAGCGCCACGGGATCGAACACGGCGACGAATACAATCGGAATGGTCGCCGTTTCCGATTTCAGGGCTAAGGCCACCTGCGGGCTTGGACCAACGATCAGATCGGGTTTGAGGGCGACAAGTCCGGCGGCCAGAGACGGAAGGCGTTTGGCATGGCCCTCGGCTGATCGGTAGTCAATGATCAGGTTCTTCCCTTCGATCCAGCCATGATCGCGCAAGCCGTCCAGCCAAACTTTTCAGAGTGGCAAGCCTTCCGGCGCGGGATCAAGATAGCCGATCCGGCGAGGCGTCCCCTGTGCCCACGAACGCCGTGGCGAAACGAGCAGCGCCGCAGCAGCCGCTATGAAATGCCGCCGATCCATTCGATCCTCATCGCAGTTTGAGGACGACATGGTGCAGAAATATCACGTCTCGGTTACGGCCGCACTCACTGCGAGTGCAAATGCTGCGCATGGCGAAAGACGGCCATGGGTCACTTGCGTCGATATCGCCGCGCCTCGACCATGTCCGGTCTACCCCCTGATAGCCGACATGCAGACAGCTGTTGGGTCGGCCGGTAAGGGCCGAAACCGGAAGTCGCCGACATTTCGATGGCCTAATCACGATAGCTCGTCGAGCAGCGCCCTCGCTTGCCTCAGGTCACGGGTACCAAAGCCTTCGGTGAACCCGCCATAGACCAGAGCGAGCAGTTCGCGAGCTTGATGCGGCTTGCCCCGAGAGCGCCAGAGCCGTGCGAGGCTTACGGAGGCGCGGAGCTCGAACATCTTCGCGTTTTGGCTTCGGGCGAGATCGATTGCGCGATGGAAGCAGGCCTCGGCTCGTTCTCCCTCGTTTTGGCGACCGGCGACAAGCCACTCACCTTGCACCCTGCACAACTCCGCAGCGTGCCTGGCAAAGCTGCGGCGACCGGCCTCTCAACAGAGGAGCCCTTGGCCGACGTAACGGGTGGTAGTGCAGCGATGGCGTCCAAGAGTTTGAGCCGGTGCCCTAGTGCGGTCACACCGAGCTCTTTCAGATTTTCCTGCGTCAGTCTTGGAAGAACTGTCGCGTCAATCTCGTTTGTGCGGAAGGCTTCCTCATACCGCTCAAGACCGAGGCTCCGCAGCCATTCACCAATATCCATCGCGGCCCCTGACCGCCAAAATGGCAATGACTATAATGACCGAAAGTCTATGCCCATGGACGCGGTTTGCAATGTCTGCTTTGGGCCTTGGTCGTGTAGAAAACGCTTTCGAGGGGGCGCCAGTCCGGAGGCTCGGAATCGCGCGTGTCTCAGACCGCGATCGCAGTGATCAGTTGCTTGATCCCGACGAAGTTCATGAACCGTCTCAGATCTCAGGCCAGCACGGAACGCGCCATCTCGGCCGCACTTTTGGGAGCGTTCTGGTGATGAATTGTGTCCTTCCTATGCGAGCGTTTTCTTGTGCCGAACAGACGCTCAATTATGGTTTGCCTCAATGCCTCCTGCGCAGCCTGCGTACGTGCTCGTGCTACCCCAACAAGCCGACGCGCCGATCGGTAGTACCATTTTCCGCCCGGGCCTGATAGATTTGTCGAAGTCCACAAAGTGACGTCCAGGATCAGCTCCGCTGACCACTGATTTGCCGGACGGGGCTAAGCAATATTGGTCCTACTTGCAGAGGCGTTGGGGACAACTTTAGTGAGGGCCGTAACTGCAGCGCTACTTGTCATCGCGCCTGAGTCAGACGATAATTCCTTTGTCTGAAGGGCAGGCGGGGCTGAGCGTATGCAGGTTGACAGCCAAACCGCAGCTTTAAGCGCCTATATCCCGAACTGGGTCAGGCGGGCTTGCCGCTGCTGGCCTGACCGGGGCTCGCAGGCGCGCGCCAGTCGAGGCGCTGTACTTTTTTTAGATCTGGTTGGATTTTCAAAGCAAACTGCCAATCTAGCCGCTTTTGGCCCTAAGGGAGCCGAAGAATTATCGGTCATTCTAAAGGATACGTTTGCACCTCTGGTTGACGTCATCGAGAAGGACGGAGGCGATATTGTCGCTTTCGTCGGTGACGGAATTGTCGCCGTGTGGGACAGCGACAATCTGGTTCGTGATACGCAGCGGGCAACGCTGTGCGGCCTCACACTTCAGCGTGTGAACAATGCTTCAGCTGTATTTCGAATGCGTGTTGCAATCGAATGTGGCGAGATTTTCTACTGCAGGCTCGGAGAGACTACGGGGCGCTCGCACTATTTGGTCGTCGGCGCTCCTTTCACGGCGGTCGGCGCGGCGTATCGATTGGCCGCCCCCGGCGACGTAGTTTTGTGTCCCGACGCACGGGAGAGCCTTGGCACACTAGTCGAGCAGGAGCGGATCGATAGACATCACAGCAAGCTAATCGGCGCCGCAATAGCCGGGGCCCCGACCGCTTTACCGAAGAACGAGCCTTTGCCGTTCAAAGAACTGCGACAGCTGCTACCGGCTGTCGTCATTGAGCGCGGCGCCGCTCTGGATGGACGATGGTTAGCGGAATTCCGTAACCTATCTATCGTTCAGGTGCGCCTAGGCGACGTCCGATTCGACGAGAGCCTATTGCCATCCTTGGAGGGGATGTTTTCGCAGGTCGAAAAGACGTCGCTTCGCCTCGAAGGTAGCGTTCTGCATATTCGAATGGACGACAAGGGAATCAACGGCATTGTCGTATTTGGCTTGCCTCACCTGGCGCACGAGGACGACCCGTTTAGAGCCGTCGAAGCGGCTTTATCAATTCAACAGGGTCTAAGCGCCGATGGTTACAACGCCTCGATCGGCGTAACCTCCGGATTGCTATTTTGCGGCGAATATGGCGGCGCCAGCAGGCGCGACTATTCAGCGCTTGGGACGGCAATCAACTTATCTTCGCGGTTGATGGAACACGCAGAGAACGGAGTGTTGTGCGATGCGGCTACCGCAGCTGCTGTTGAGAAGCGAGTGACCTTCTCCGCGTCGACAACTTTGAATCTAAAGGGCTGGGCGAGGCCTGTCGCGGCTTTTCGACCGGAAACGATTTCGCGCCCCCCTTCATTTCAAAGTTGTCCGACGGACCATCGGTCGCGACCAAGAGCGAAGAATATTACGAGACGCGCTAGGTGAGCTAAATGGCGGCGCGGGCGGCATCGTCTGCATCGAAGGTGAGGCGGGCATCGGCAAATCGACTTTGCTCTCGGACGTTATTGAAACGGCGCAGGCGACCGGCATTGGCACGCTTCATGGCGTTGCGGCCGCGGTGGACCGCGCAACGCCATATTTTGCGTGGAGGGAGGTCATCGCCCAGCTGCTTGCGCCTTCTAAAGCTGGAGCGGGCAATGAGTTCGAAGCGAGACTCTTGAACGAGAGCAATAGCAGGCCCGAACTTGCCCGCTGGCTGCCCCTTCTTGAAGATATCATGCCCTTGGGATTAGAGGCGAATTACGTTACACGAACGATGTCGGGTGCTTCCCGCGCCGCTGGGCTCGAGGAATTGGTGATTTTCTTCCTTGACGCAGCCTCATCGCGGCAGCCAACCCTAATCGCGTTTGACGATGTACAGTGGATGGACGAAGCATCCGTTACGTTGGCACGCGCGGTTGCGCGTCGTATCCCTCGACTTCTGCTGGTAGCGGCTGGGCGTCCGACTGATGAGGCGGACGATTCCGACCGCATGCGAAGCCTCGAGCCAGACACAGTAATTCGGCTTGGGGTCTTGAGCAACGACGCGGTCATCCAGATCGTGTGCCAGCGGCTTGGTGTGTCGAGTGTGCCAACGGCCATAGCCGAGTTGGTTACGAACCGAGCGGCCGGCAATCCGTTCTACTGCGAGGAGTTGACGTTCGCCTTGCGTGACATTGGCGTCGTGCGAGTGGATCAGGGCGAGTGCTTGGCGGCGCATGGACTTACGGCCGAATTTCCGATTCTTCCTCAAAACGTAAAGAGCGTCGTCATTGCCCGTTTTGACGCCCTGCCCCTCGAAAGTCAGATTTTGCTAAAGGTTGCAAGCGCACTCGGCGGAAGCTTTTCTTTCGATTTGCTGCAGGACATCTACCCAAATGCGGCAACGATGGAAGGCGTGGAGGAAATGCTCGACAGCCTCGTTGCGAGAAACATGCTCAAGTTCGGCATCAAGGGCGCGGACAAGCTGTATGAGTTCCGGCACAGTATATTCCAGGACACCGTGTACGAGCTGTTATCCTTTTCGCAGCGGCGTGAGCTTCACAAGGACATCGCGACGATCCTTGAGCTGAGGCACGAGGGGATGTTGGATCCCTTATGCGCGCAGCTCGCACGACACTGGGAGTTCGCAGATCGGCCGGATTTGGCGATTGGCTATTTAGAGCGCGCAGCAGCGCAAGCTCTGCGCAGTTATGCCAACCTGGACGCGATCCGCTACGTCCGTAAGGCCATGCAAATGAGCGAGGGCGGCGTGGTGCAGAACAGGCCGCACTCTTTGGCGGCTTGGGAAAGCATGTTGGGCGACGCGAATCACGAGCTCAGGGATTTCGATCAGGCGTCACTCCATTATAAAAATGCCATGCAAGCGCTGGGCTACCGCTTACCCTCGACGCGCGCGCAATTGGCCAAAGGCATTGTTGCTAACGCGGTCCGCCAGGCCATGCATCGTTTTATCCTCGCGCCGCGACCGAACGCGGCGGCGGTCGACAAGCAACGTCTCGCTCACATCTACGAACGCCTGTCAGAGGAATACTTCTTCCGCAACGATCCCTTGCTCGTGCTCCATGGAACGCTGGCGTCGCTCAACTTGGCCGAGCAAAGCGGCGCTATTGCTGAGACGATCAGCGGATACAATGGTCTTGCGCTCGGCCTCGGCATGGCCGGCATGACAAAGATCGCGCGCCAATACTCTCAACGCGCCTTTCGTCTCGCTGAGGAAAAAGGCGAATTGCCGGAAGTCGCGCGAGCTCATCTCGTCGCTGGTGTTATGACTTGTGGACTTGGCGACTGGGTTGCCACCCGGCGCAGCGCCCAGAAGGCGGCGTCGGTGTTTCGACAACTCGGGGATCGAGTTCGACTCGCCAATAGCTATGGCCTCGCTGTCTTCGAGGCGCTGCTGCGTTGCGACATCACGACCGCTAATGCGGCGTTGAATGACCTCGAGGAGATTATTGCAGCCAACCCCGACGTTAGCTCTGAGATGCACGCGTGGCGGCTTTGTGCCCGAATTTGTGTCGATGGTGCGGTGGGACCCGTCGCTCAACCCGCTTTGGACGAACTACGCGAAGTGTCTCGGGCGAGCCAAACTCCAGCGAACCTACTTTTGTGCAAAGGGATAATGAGCAGTGGCTATCTTCAGATCGGCGACGTCGCCGCGGCCAAGGAGAGTGCGCGGGAGGGCGCTGCACTGCTTCAACAATGCAGCGTCATTTGGGCCGCCTTTGGTGTGTTTGGCGCGGGTGGCGCTACTCAGACGTTGCTCGCGCTTTGGGAGCGTGCAGCTCGGGAACAATGGGACGATCTCGTCCCGCTCCAGGCGATAGCTCGGCAGGCGCTGCTGACGTTCTTGCGGCTCTCCCGGCGTTCTCCCGTCTGTCGCCCTTGGGCCCTTCTATTGCATGGACGAGCCGCGTTTTTGACTAGCAATCAATCAGCCGCGCGAAAGCATTTGAACCACGCTATGGAGGTCGCGCAACAGTTGGGCATGCCGTATGTCGTCGGGCTTGCCTGCCTCGAGATCGGCGCTTCGAGCCTAAGAGAGGATCGGGCGCGGAAGGATTACCTGATGCGCGCCCGAAACATATTCGCCACGCTCGGTGTGAGCAACGACCTCACGCGCGTCCAAGACGCTTTAGCCGCCTAGGCCCGGGACATCGCATGACCAATCCTCATTACGACAACATTGTCATTGTCGGCGGGGGAATGGCCGGTCTGGCAGCCGCATTTGAGCTCACCAAGCCAGGGCGTTGTCCCGGCGAGAACGTCGTGATCTATCAAATGGGGTGGCGGCTCGGGGGAAAGTGCGCGAGCGGCCGCGACGACGAGGGACGCATCGCAGAGCACGGCCTGCATATCTGGTTTGGCTATTACGAGAATGCTTTTCGTTTACTTCAGGAGGTCTATGGGGAACTGGCCCAATTACCGGGCAACGAGAGCGCGAACTGGCTGTCTGCTATTGAGCCCCAAAGATTTACTCCGATCGGAACTGAAGGCGGTGGATTTGTTCCGTTGAATTGGCCTGATGGCGAAGGCATCCCCGGCGACGGGTCACCTCTGTCGGTTCTCGGCAGCATGATCGGTGTCCTCGAACTCCTAGGGGCAGTGCACGATGCGCTTACTAAAAACCAACGTCTGACATCGTGTGAACATTGCATCTCGCTTCCGGGCGAAGCCCCCGTAGACGCGCTAAGGGACGATATCGAACCGATCACACTGCGCGTGGGCCTCGACCTCGGAATCAAGTGGCTCAATCTCATACAGGAGGAATTTCACTCAACCTTTGAGCTCGGAAATGCTGCAAACTACTTCAACACTCTCGCCGACGAGATGCAAACCCACCAGCATACGGAGGCTGATCGCCTTCTAGGCGATCTGTATGACCTAACGGGCGCGTTCATCGCAGGGGTGATTACTCAAGTGATCATAACCGGCATAGAACTGAGCGAACTCGACCGGTTCGACTTTCGCGAATGGCTGGTTTCGCAAGGGGCCGATTACGCGTCCGCCTACCGATCGCCTTTTGTGAAAGCCCTTTACGACACCATGTTTCAATATCCAGACGGGCTTGCGAGTAGCCCAAGCTATGGCGCCGGCACGGCGGTTAATGTTGTGTTGCGATTACTTGGGACTTATAAGGGGAGCGCGGTCTGGAAGCCAAAAGGAAGTCTTGGCGAAGTTCTAGTCGCGCCGCTCTATCGAGTCCTTCAAGCTCGAGGCGTTCGTTTCGAGTTTTTCCATAAGCTCACTGAGATAGAACTGACGGAAGACAAAAAGTCGGTCGCTCGATTGCGCTTCGTCCGCCAGGTCAATGCTCTCGGCGACGAGTATGAGCCAACAGTGAACAGCTGCAACTGTTGGCCTTTGACCCCCAAATGGGACCTGATCGAGAACGGGACCGAGTTGCGCGACCGCAAAATCGATCTCGAATCCCGGTGGTGCGATCAACAGGCATGCGAGCTCACTTTAGAGCAAGGGGTGGACTTCTCCGACCTCGTGCTGGCTATTCCATTGGGTGCGTTCAAGCATTTTTCTGGCAAACGTGGCCCTTGTGACGAGCTCATTCGCGCAAGCCCGAAGTTTCGTGCGCTTGCAGGAAATATCCCGCTCGTGCCGAGCCTCTCTGTGCAGTTATGGTGCACGAGGACCCTCTCAGGGCTTGGGTGGACAAGACCGTCGCCAACGATGGTTTCTGGAGAGCCCGCGCTTCAAATTTGGGCAGACATGTCGCACATCCTCTTCGAGGAGGCATGGTCTACAAGGCGGCCACTCTCACTGCATTACTTCTGCAATGTGTTTGACTCGTCGCCTAGGCGGGTCGATGCCACCACCGACAGACGACAGGTGAGAAAACTGACCATCGAATGGCTCGAGCAGAATGCTTTGAAATTGTGGCCGCTGGCGGGAAACGAGCGGTTCGATTGGAATATTCTTTTCGATAGGCAGGGCCGAAAAAACGAGGCGCGCGTCGAGGGTCAAATCCTGGCTGCCAACGTGGACCCTTGCGCTTGTTGCGCATCTTCTGCCGCAGGTACAACGCGGTGGCGGCTGAAAGCCGGGGAATCGGGATTTGCTTATCTCGTCCTTGCCGGCGCCTGGACGGACACAGGCTTGAACACCGAGTGCATCGAAGCGGCGGTCATGTCGGGCATGCAGGCTTCGCGCACTCTCTGTGGTTCTCCGCAGAAAGTTTTTGGCGAAGACTTCTTGCAGTTCGGACAGGCAGCTGGGTTCGGCGGGCCTTGGCATTTACTGACGCGTGCTTTGTCTCTCGTTTTTAGTTGAGTTTCTGCGGAAGGGACGCTTCGATGGCAAAGATCAAGATCGCTATCCTCGGCGGCGGCATTGGGTCGCTCGCGGCGGCGTTCGACCTCACGGAACAAGACCCGGACGGGTCGCTCTATGACATTACTCTCTATCAGGTCGGCTGGCGCCTTGGAGGCAAATGTTCAGTCGGATGGACAATGGGCGCAGACGGCGAAGTCGTTCGACACGAACATGGCCTGCACGTTTGGGCGGGGTTCTACGACAATGCATTTGATCTGCTGCAGCGCTGCTACGAAGCAATGGAGAATCGTCCCGATTGGCGAGACGCGTTCGAACCGCTCGACTATTGCTGGGTCGAGGAATGGCTGGACGATGCTTGGAGCCCCTGGCGACAGCACTTGGCTCCGAACGGTCTCACGCCGGGTCTTGAGCAGCAGGTCCTGACCCCGCACCAGTTGTGGACCGGGCTGCTAAACCTGATTTCGCAAGTGTTTTACGCATCGAATGTGCGCGAAGTTGCGCGCCAAGCCCGTGATGCCACGGGACGCCGTCCGCGGGACGCGCATGTCGGTCGTGTTCAGGAGATGGCTCACCGCCTAGCGACGGACGGATTCGGGCTCAACGCTAGCGAAATGGACCGTTTCCTGAGTTTGTTGCGGACCGCTGAGCACGAATTGTTCGAGGAGGCTTTCGCTGACGCGCCAACGGAGGACCGTCGCGCCGCTATTCTGATCAACATGGGCCTCGCGCTGTTGACGGGAATGCTGGATGGAAATGTCTTGTCCAACGGTTTCGATGGGCTCGACGACCGCGAATGGTCGGCTTGGTTGGAAGACTATGGAGCCTGGAGCATCTCGCTAGACTCGGCGCTCGCGAGGGGATTTTACGACTATGTTTTCGGAGTGCCAGGTGACCGCCGACAGGTAGGTGCCGGGACCGGAACGCGCGCTTTGCTGCGTTTGCTCTTCGCTTATAAAGGTTCTTTTTTTTATGCGATGAATATGGCGATGGGAGATTTCTTAATTGCGCCGCTCTACAAAGTTTTGTCGGATAGGCAGGTCAAATTCAAATTCTTCTCTCGGGTCGACAGGCTTCTACTTACGCCCGATAGAAAAAATATTGACTGCATTGAGATCGGGATCCAAATCGAGCCCAGTGAAGCTAGTTACGACCCCTTAGTCCAGATCGGTGACATCTCGTCTTGGCCGGATCGTCCAAAATATCATCTCCTCAACGGGGGCACCCTGCTCAAAGAGAGTGGAGCCGATCTCGAGTCGCCAGAGAATGTCTGGCCGGACGTGGGCAAGGAGGTTTTGTGGCGAAACCAAGATTTCGACGTCGTCGTGCTTGGAATCAGTGTCGGCGCCCTAAAGACGATCTGCACCGACCTGGCGGATGAGTTACCGGCATGGCGGGACCTACTCGAAAATATTGAAACGACGCCGACCATGGCGATGCAGCTTTGGTCGTCGAGGACTGTGGAAGACTACGGATGGAGCCCGCAAGCTATCGCGACCTCCCTGTTTGGCTCTTTTACAACCTGGGGCGACAATTCCATCCTTATCGAATCGGAGCAATGGCCGAGTGCTAAGCCAGCAAGTCTCGCCTATTTCGTCGGTAATTGTCCCGACCCTCCACCTCCGGACCCATTGTACATTGCGAAGGTGTGGCGGCGGACGACGCTTCCGTTCCTGTGGGATGGCTATGACGATGGCCAACTCAGTCGCCCCCCATATGTGCGGATCAACATCTACCCGTCAGACCAATACGTTCTTTCTGTCCCGGGAAGCCTAGAAAGCAGGCTTAGACCGGATGGGTCGGGCCTCGAGAATCTTTTTCTGGCCGGGGATTGGGTTCGCATCGGTCTCAACGCAGGCTGCGTCGAGCAGGCGGTTTTGGGCGGGCGCGCTGCCGCGCGTGCAATTACAGGAGTCGACATGAACAGCCAGTATGACACCGATTTCGGATCTCAGGCCGGCTTTGGCGGCCCCTCTATCGAAGCGCTTGGCGTCCTAAGCCTGTTGCCGGATATTCGCCGCGCCGGAATTGCTGGGACCGGATTTGCCGACGCCTGCTGTGTTGTTGGCTACTTTCCACGCGCCCAGGTCGAAGCCATGCTGCCGCTGGGCCTGCGATTAGATCCAAGGCCTTCGACGCTGACCCCTAGAGGGCATTGGCCGCTTGCGCTCATGTTCGTGCGCCAGCGGGATGTTCGACCGGGATTGGCACCACCGCTTGGAGGGTTACATTACAATGAGTTTGTCGTAGCCGTGCCCTCGGTCCAGCATACGGACAGACAGCCATTTCCGGGGCCATTCTGCTACATGCCGACCATCTTGTTGGACTCGCTTCCGCCCTTGCTAATCGGGGTCGGATTCTATGGACTGAAAAAGCGGACCGCGAAAATAAATGCCCGCGCCGACTCATTCGATATCCGGTTTGACCGAGGATCAATGTCGGCCGTCTTCAGTAACGGCGGCCTTCCAGGCAAGATCCAGGATTTCCCCTTACTCGCAACCATCAGAAGGATCCTCGGCCAGATAATCATCGGCGAGACCTCCACAGGATCGTGGGTCTACTCTTATCTGGATCACAACTTCGACGCCGCTGAGTTCCAACCCGTCTCTGGGATGGTAAGAAGCCGGGGGAAAATAAACTTCGATTTGCCTTTCGTTGGTTTGCCAGATGCCGCTAATGCCGCTGCCGCCGCGGCGGCGGCTGCCGGCGGTCCGATTCCAGGTCCCGTAGGTTTTCGCCTGCTTACGGAATGGAAGCTCACCTACCCCATCACCAAAGGCCATTTCGAGGTCCAGCCGCAACAGCCTTCGGTGAGAGCCTTCGCTTCAGCTATGGGCGAACGATTCCTTCGCAATCTGCCGATGTTTGGAAGGCTGCCGCCCCGGTAAGGAAACTTGCGCGAAAGTTCGTCCGCCAGGTTTCTAGTGGCGGCCGTGAACAATTCAGTTTGCAGCTACCGCGTTTGGCGGTCGCGAACTTCAATCATCTACTAACTTCGATCGGGGGTATCGGGTCGTCCGTGAAGAATGCGGATTGACCTGAAAAATAAGCAGAAATTGGTCTTGATGTAGTATTCGATTTTGCAGGAAAGCGGGGGTTTGGATCTGGCTTTCTTGCGTTTTAGGTTTTGCTTTTGGGCGATTCGTGATTCCCTGACGGCGTCGTCGACATTGGGGAATGCGATGAGCAAGCCGCGGGATGATCGCCAGAAAGACTTGTTGCTTCCGGCGCTTGATCAGATCATCGACATGGGTCATCCGCTGGTGCGGTTGGCGGCGCTGATCGACTGGAACATCCTGAATGAGCGCTTCAGTTCGGTGTGCCAAGCAGGGTCGGGACAGCCGGGCTTGCCGACGCGGCTAGTTGCCGGCCTGTTCATTTTGAAGCACATGCACAACCTGTCAGATGAG
>NZ_JAFCKQ010000072.1 GCF_018130215.1 Bradyrhizobium jicamae | reverse complement strand
GTTGATGGTGGTGCCGGTGGTCGCGATCGCCGCGGCCGTCACCGAGCCCGAGCCCAGCGCCACGTCGTTGGCGTTGCCGGCCTTTGCCGTATCGCCGAGCGCAATCGCGCCGGTCGCCCCGGCGACAGAGCTATTGCCGAACGCCATCGACCCCTGACCGGTTGCGGAATTGCCATTGCCAAGCGCCAGGGCGCCCTGGCCGTTCGCGCTGTTGTTGTTGCCCATCGCCAACGCGCCGGTGCCGGTGGCGGTGTTGGGATCGCCGATGGCAACCGCGCCATTTCCGGTGGCCGTGTTGCCGACGCCGATCGAGACGGACTGGCCGCCATTGGCCTTGGCATTCTGGCCAATCGCGACCGCGCCGGCCGTCCAGGCTGACGCGGCGTTGCCGAGGGCGATCGTATTGGCCGCGCTCGCCAGCGCCCCGGCACCTCCGGCATAGGAATTGCCGCCGGTCGCCTTTGCGCCGTTGCCGATCGCAATATCGTTCGTGATCGTCGTCGACGAGCCCGACGCGCCGGCAACGGAACCCAAGCCGATGGCGATGCTGTTGTCGCCGTAGGCGGTGCTCTTGGCGCCGAGGACGGCCGAATATGCGCCCGACGCAGTGCTGTTGGCACCGATGGAGGTCGCATAGGTTCCCGTTGCCGCCGACGAAGAACCCACAGCAGTGGTCGCCTGGGCGCTCGCCGTCACGCCATTACCGAGCCCGATCGCGTCGGTTCCGCAGACCTTGGTCCTGGCCGCGAACGAACCCGCCGTCCCGATGGCGATCGAGCCGACGCCGCAGGACAAGGTACCATCGCCGATGGCAATGGCTCCGTTGCTGCCGCCGGCGTTGTTGCCGCCATCAAGCGTCCCGGCAAGCACCGGCGCCTCCGCGAGCACTGCCGTCAGACCGATGGCGAGACCAAGCGCTCTCCTCTTCTTCCTGTTGAGATGCAAGAACTCTTTGAAGAGCCGACGCAGCGCCTGATTGCAGGCACGCCTCTCGCCCTTGCCGCGGCCTCTCAAAACGCCTCCCGCGGGTTGGCGCGCAACGGCCGACGGGCTGCGGGTCCGCGCGTTGCTGATCCTCAGCCTCTCATCCTCGTCCGAGGTCCGGCACCGCACGCTTTCCATTTATCCTCCACCAGCCAGGATCTGCTCCATCTGGAACAGATGCATACGCAGGCGAGACTGCTTTGCCATGTTACTTTCGGCACCTCTTTGCATGATGAGTGGACTATCGGTATTCATGACACGCAGAGCGTGCATCGGATCAGCCAGCGCCGGTGACTGCGTGAGGGTGCGCGATATCAAGGCATGCAACATAAACTTCCGCGCCCCTTGGGCACGGGTCTAGAGCGCGATGAGATCAGGTTGAATCGTCATCGCGCTCTAGCTTCTTGTTTGAGCATGATCTCCGCGCCAACGCGTTCCGCGTTTGTCGCGAGGGAAAACCGCTTCACACTTTTCCGGATGATGCGCTAGTGCAGCCGCGCGCGCCGGGCTTTCGCCGCCTTGACCGTGTTCTCCATCAGGCAGGCAATCGTCATCGGGCCGACGCCGCGCGGCACCGGCGTGATCGCGCCGGCGACCTGCACGGCCTCGTCGAACAAGACGTCGCCGCGCAGCGTGGTGCGGCCGTCCGCGGTCTTGACGCGGGTGGTGCCGACGTCGATCACGATGGCCTGCGGCTTGATCCAGTCGCCGCGCACGAGTCCGGCCTTCCCCACCGCGCTCACCAGGATATCGGCCTGACGGCAGATATCGGCGATGCCGCTGGTGTGGATGTGGGTCTGCGTCACGGTTGCCTGCTCCTTCAACAGCAGCGCGGCCATCGGCTTGCCAACGATGTTCGAACTCCCGATCACCACCGCATGGCAACCCGTCAGATCCGGCCGGATCGACTTGATCAGTCTGAGGCAGCCAAGCGGCGTGCACGGCACCAGCGCGTCGTCGCCGTGGAACAGTCGGCCCGCGTTGAGGGCATGCAGGCCGTCGACATCCTTCGAGGGATCGACCGCTGCCATCACGCGCAACGCATCGATGTGGGCTGGCAGCGGCAGCTGGACGAGGATGCCGTCGACATCGTCGCGCGCATTGAGCGTCGCGATGACGGCGAGCAGTTCGGCCTCGCTGGCATCGTGCGGCAGCAATTCGACCTCGCCGCGGAGGCCGAGCCGCCCCGCCATCCTGACCTTGCTCTGCACATAGACATGGCTCGCCGGATCGTCCCCGACCAGGACGACGGCCAGCCCCGGCACATGCGATAGCCGGTCCAGTTCGGTTTCGATGCTGTCGATGAGAATTTGGGCGTGTACGTGCCCATCGAGAATGTTCGCCGTCATGGCACCTCCGTTTCGAAGCGGTGCCCAGGCGCGCGGCGTCAAGTCTCTGCGCTCCCCGATGGTCATCCATCCAAGCGCCAGTCGCGCAGATGAAGTGCTCATAGCCGCCGGGCCGCACAAGTGCAATGGCGCGGCCGGATTCCGTTCAGCATCGCCCGAGGGGTGCCCTGGCGCGCCTCGGCAATTGTGGTCAGATGGTGTTTTGATACCTATAATGGGACGTGGAGGGGGTAGGATTCGTGTAGAACTTGCGCTAAGTCACCGCGCTCGCCCTGTTTTTCCGACTTGGGCGGCCTCCCGTCATCACGCCATTCGGACACCTTCGATATGAGACACATCATTCTCGCGCTGGCGCTCCTGTGCCCGGCTGCCGCGCTTGCCCAGGGAACAACGACCACGCCAACGACACCTCCGCCAGCCGAGGCGGAGCAGCCCGCGGCTGCGCAATCGCCGATGATCGGCGGCAAGCCGCTGGTCCAGGTCGGCAAGAAGTCGACTGCCAAGAAGAAGAAGGGTGAGAAGGCTGCCGCTCCCGGCAAGCCGCAATCGGTCGCCGTGAAGCTCCAGGCCTGCCAGGACATCGACGATGGCACGAAGGACCGGCTGAACTGCTACGACGAGATTTTCAAGCCGGAGCCGAAGCCGAAGGCCCCCGTCGCCAAGGGCGTGAACGAGTGCCGCTTCATGAAGGAAGAGGACGAGCGCCTGACCTGCTACAACGGCTTTGCCGACAAGATTCCGAAACTGCCGCGTTAACCACGCCTGCGGTCACGCGCCGCAGCCGCCGGGTAACCGCCGTCATGATCGGGGAGCTGCGCCGCGCGGTCGGCGCGGCCTTCCGGGCTACCAGGTGCCGAAGCCGCTGAACAGGCCAAAGCGGGGCTGCTGCTGGGCAACGCGGTAGGGCTGGTACTGGTACATGCCCGGCTGCGCGTAGCGCTGCTGCTGCCACTGGGTCGGCGGATTGACGCGGGCCCTGGCGATCTTGTGCTTCTTCGGCGCGGGCGCCGGCGTGGCCTGAGGCTGTTGCGCGACCGGCGTCGCTTCTGCCACGGACTGGTGGCTCTTCTCATCCGTCCGCGCATCAGACGGAACGAACTGGGCAAAGGTGTCGCGAACGCGGGCACGCGCCGAGGTGTCGAGCGTTGCGGGCGGTTCAGCAGCCGCGACCGCGTTTACCTGCGGCGGCACGACCGTAGGCAGGCTGGTGTCATACACCACCCGCTCCGGCAATTTCTGGGTCGACCTGATACGGACGGTGCTCTTGTCGAAGGCGGGCGACGACAGGCCGTCGCCGGCAACCACCGTCTCCTGCGGCACAATGGCGTTAACCACGAACAGCAGCGCGAGCAGCACGCCGCCGACAAACAGGAAATAACGCGCCACTGGCATTTTGGTAGCTCCCCCCGCACCGGCTGGCGCGGATCAATCAAATCGAGCCCGACGACATCAATCGCCGTGCTCCAACGTCATCATCGTTGCGTATGATCACGGAAGGCCGGACGTCCCACCGCTTCCGGTCATGTAACGGGTCATCTATCAGTTAGTTCCGACCCGGCTGTTATGGTTCACCCGGGGTGGTCACTTTTTCGGGATGGAGGGTTTAGATCTTTTCGGGATGGAGGGTTTAGATCCGACTCGCGGTCACGACGGAGCATTTCGCCTTGTCTGCGTTAATGTTTATGAACCCGATCAACATGTTGGGATAGGTTTTCCGGCTCTTCATCGCGATCGTGTCTGGTATCACCCGGGTACGCTCCGTCACGGGGCTGCCGTCGCGGCGGATAAAGGCGCAGGCGATCTCGATATCCTTCACCGCGAAGTCGTTGGCATTGCGCAGCGTCAGCGTGACCAGCGCCTTCGAGCCGAGCCCGCCCCACCGCCATGACTGGTACGCGATCCGCAAGCCGTCGAGCGGAGACTTTTCCGGCTTGGCGCCCGGTATCGCTTCCGGCGCCCTGTCCGATACCCTGGCGATCCCGACGGTTCCCTGTTCGTCGGCCGGGTTGGGTGATGCCGGCGACGGCGTGGCCTGCTTTGCGGTGGATGGGCCCTGTGCCAGGAGCAAGCGCGCCGAAGATAGTGTGGAGACGTCCTGATCGTCGGCGTCGCCCGGTTCGGGCGCGACCAACCAAGCCGCGAGAGCCGTAACGGCGACCAGTGGCGCAATCAACGCCGCTGCGGCGAGACGTCCGATTCGATATCCGCGAAACGACACCGAGCCGATCCGCATTGTCATGCCCTCACCCCGCGGTGACGCCGTCAGCGGCTGCCGCGCGCAGGAGAATCCTCACGGGGCGCACCGCAGGGCTTCCAGGGCGACGGCCGCAGTACGGGTATCACTGGCAATACAATTGCCGGGAGAGAAGTTGGTTTCATTTTAGGACGCCAATATTGCGGCGGGGACGGAATTGCGTAGGCTTCTAAGCGAGCGTCGCGCGCACAAGCGGCGCATAAGAACCGAGGAGATTTCGATGCCGGCCGTCACATGGGACCACATCCACCTGCGCAGTCCGGACCCCGAAGCGACGGCGAACTGGCTCCACGACATTCTCGGCGCCGAGATCATCCGCGGTCCCGGCCGCATCGACGTGCAGCTCGGCGGCGCCAAGGTGTTCATCGCGGAAGTGGCCACAGGCGACGGCGTCAACCCTGCGCCGGTGACGCCCTATCAGGGGCTCGATCATTTCGGCCTGACGGTCAAGGACATCGACACCGTCGCCGCCGAGATCAAGGCCAAGGGCGTCGAGTTCACCAAGGAGCCGACCACTATCCGCCCTGGCGTGCGGATCTGCTTTATCCGCGGGCCGCAGGGCATCTCGATCGAGCTTCTGGAGCGCGACAAGAAGTATGCGTAATCGCTCAGGCCACGTATCCGCTACGTCATGCTGCCCGGCATGAAGCAGCGGATCGTCACGCCCATGTAGCCGCGGATCGGCCAGACCATGGCGCGTCCGACGCGGTTCGGCTCGGTGATCACGGCCTCGTCAGGCACGTCGATCCATTGGCCGTCGAGCCGCACTCGGTAGTGGCCGTCCTTGGATTCCCAGTCGACGTCGCTGACCGCGCTGCCATCGGCGTCCGAGCAGCATGGCCCCTTGCCGCTGCGCAGGCCATCGAACCATTGCTTCAGGGGTGAATTGGCATAGCGGCCGTCGGGATCGCGCGCCTGTGCGAATTGCGCTGACGTTATCAACAACAGGGCTGCGAAGCCGAGCTTGAGCACAATAATCACCGGCCCCACACGGTGACGCGTCGCAGTTCCCTGGGTAGTTCCCTTCGCAGTTCCCTCTGCAGTTCTCTTGGCAGTTCCACAGTCATCGCACGGGCACGCCAAATGCCCGCCGGACTCAGTCCAGTCTCTCATGTGTTTCTTGCTCCAGCACTTACCGGCCAGTGCAACCAGAGCTATGCATTTCGCGGGCCACTTTTGATTCGCGCGCACGGTCCGCTTGTCATCGCGCCGTCACACCGGCTGGCAGGAACCGAGGGTTCGGCCTACTCCGGACTCCCGGAATCAACCTGCCGCATTGCGCGAGGTTGCTCGCTTTGGCATAAAAAACCAACCGGCATTCCGTGGGCGCGGTGGCCGGCGAACGGGACGACATGAAAAACGGGCTGTATTCGATCCACGTCACCTTGCTGGATGGGCGCGCCGGCAAGGGCAGCGGCGTGATTCTGTTCCGCGACGGCCAGATCCTCGGCGGCGACGCCTATCTCTATTACACCGGCAGCTACACGGTGAAGGGCAACGTCTTCAAGGGCGAGGTGCTGGTGCAGCGTCACACCACGCCGCGCGAAACCGACAACCCGCTGTTCGGCGGGCCGGCCCCGGTCGGCATCGGCGTCTCCGGTACCTTCACCGACACACGCGGAACCATGAACGGCACCGCGCTGGTCGGCAAGGCGAGCCTGATCTTCGGCGCGACGCTGCACAAGCTCGCGGATATCGATTAGCGAATCCGTCGTTGCCTCGTCGCGGTCTATTCCGCGGCCTGCTCCAGCGGGGCGATGCGGGGGAGGATGATCTGGATCCGCGTGCCGTTGCCCGGCGCGGAATCGAGCGCCAGCCGGCCGCCGAGGCGTGTCGTCACGATGCTGTAGACGATGTGCAGACCAAGCCCGGTGCCGCCCTGGTCGCGCCGCGTCGTGAAGAACGGATCGAAGGCACGGCGACGCACGTCGAGACTCATGCCGCAGCCATTGTCGGCGAAGATCACCTCGACATTGTCGTTGCCCAACGCCCTCACCTTGATGTCCACCTCGCCGGCCTTGCCGTCCGGGAACGCATGCGCGACCGAGTTGAGGAACAGGTTGGTCAACACCTGGCCATACGGTCCGGGATAGGAGTTCATGACCAGGTTCGGCTCGCAGTCGACGTTGAGCGTCAGGTTGTGCTTGCGCAGGCCCGGCCGCAGGCTCATCACCACCTGCTCGGTGAGATCGCCGAGATCGAAGGTGCGCTGATCCGAATAGTTGCGGTCGGCGGCGACCTGCTTGAACGACTGGATCAGCTCCGCAGCGCGATTGAGGTTGGCGACCAGCTGCGACGAGGCATCGCGCGCGGTGTCGAGGAACTCGTTGAGGCTGGAGCGGCGCAGGTCGCCGCGCTCGACCTGACCGGCGAAATTCGCGGTCTTGCGCTCGAGCGCGGAAGCCACCGTCAGGCTGATGCCGACGGGGTTGTTGACCTCATGCGCGACGCCGGCCACCAGCCGCCCGAGCGCGGCGAGCTTTTCCGCCTCGATCAGCGACGCCTGCGTCTCGCGCAGATTGCGCAGCGCAGCCTCCGCGGAATCCTTGGCCTTGCGCATCTCCTGCTCGGAGCGCTTGCGCTCGCCGATGTCGAGCGCCACCGAGACGATATTCTCGATGTCGCCCTGGCCGTCCAGGATAGGCAGCTTGTTGACCAGCCATTGCCGCATGTTGCCGGCGGAGTCCTCGTATTCGTCCTCGTAGAAGCCGAGCTCGCGGCGGGCCGAGAGCACACGCCTGTCGTTGTCGTCGGTCTTGGCGGCGCCGTAGCGCGACATCAACTCGGCCGTGGTCTTGCCGATCGCGTCCTGCGGCTCGACGCCGAAGATGCCGGCCATGTAGCGGTTCATCAGCACATAGCGCAGCTCGCGGTCCTTGACGTTGATGACGGCGGGCACGGTGTCGATCACCATCTGCAGCATGCGGCGGCCTTCGGCGATCGCGTCCTCCGCGCGCTTCTGGTCGGTGATGTCGCGCACCGTGCCTTCGTAGCGGAGCACTTCGCTGTCGTCGCCGCGCACGGTGGTGGCGGAGTCCGACAGCCACAGCACCGTGCCGTCACGCGAGCGCACCTGATACTCGTAGTCCCGCACCATGCCGTCGCGATGCATCAGCTCCTGGTAGACCGCGCGCGCCGCCGGATCGACATAGACGTTGGAGGCGATGTCGTCGATCCCGTTCATCAGGTCCTGCGGGGTCGCATAGCCCATCATCCGCGCCAGCGCCGGGTTGGCATTGAGCAGCGTGCCGCCCGGCGTGGTCACGTAGATGCCTTCGAGCGACGCCTCGAACAGCTTGCGATAGCTCTCCTCGGCGAGCCGCTGCTCGGCCAGCGCACGCAGCGCCGCCTCGCGCGCGGTATCTGCATCGACCAGGGTCTGGCGGAACACTTCGGCGGCGCGCGCAATGTCGCCGATCTCGTTGTCGAGATCGGCGCCCGGGATGAACGCGTTCTTCTCGCCGCCCGCGACCTTGCGGATCGAGCCTGCGATCTTGGCAAGCGGCCGCACCGTGCGCCTGACGACCAGGAGCGCGGCGAACAGGCCGATCAGGACGCCGGCGGTGCCGAGCACGATGCTCTGCCACTTGGCCTCCGCCAGCGTACGGGCGAAGTCGCGCGACAGCACATGGCCGCGCCGCGCGCTGAGCTCGCGCAGGAGCTCGGTGACGCGCTGGATCAGCCGGCCCTCCTCGCCGAGCACCTCGCGGTCGATGTCGGCGATCTGGCCCTCCCGCACCGAGATCGCGCTGATCGTCTCGGCATAATTGTCAACGGCTGCGCGCAACGCCGGATCGGCGATGGCGATCGCACGCATCCCTTCCGCGGCCTGCTCGGCCGCCGACATGTTTTGCGCAACCAGCGCCGTGGCAATGCGGCTCTCGGCCTGCGTCAGCGCCGTCACCAGCGCCGGATCAGTGCTCGCGGCAACCGCCTTGTCGAACGCGTCGCGCAGCGGCGGCAGGCCGGCCGCGAGCTCGGCGCGGCTGGTCAGCAGGGCCGAGATGCGCTCGATGCCGCTGCGATAGGTCGTCAGCCTCTGGGTGACACCGTCGATCATCTCCTGCTGCTCGGGCGCCAGCACGATGCGGGTCTTCTTCAGGACCTCGCTCAGCGACTGCGCCGCCTCCGCGACCTGGGCCGACTGGCTGCCGGGCTCGGTAACGAAATCCCGCGCCGCCAGCCGCAGCTCGTTCATGCGACGGTCGATGTCCTCGGCGATATCGCCCACGCTTTGCAGCCGCTGCAGCTCGGCAAAGGTTGCATCGATGTGGCGGATCGCGACCACGCTGGCGGTCGATGTGATGATGATCACGGCCAGCACCAGCAGGAAGCTGCCGAACGTAAGCTGCCCGATCGAAAGGGAAAATGCCCGTGGCGCTTGCGAATTCGGCGGCAATTCAGCGGTCATGTCATCGGGGCCGGGATCCAATGGCCGCAATATAGGGGAAATTACTTGTTTTGGGGAACATGCTCGCGCCGGTCGACGGTCGCCGCCTGCCTGAAGGCGATTGGCGTCACGCCGGCCCAGGCATCTTGCCCCAATCCGGGACGGATGGAGAAGCTCCCTCCCGGGTGCCGTCTCAGGCTACGGCAATCCTGCGTGCGGGGATTGTCATCGCGGCGACACCGACCACGACACAGGCGAGCCCGATCCATGCCGTCGGGCTCAGCCGCTCGCCGAGCAGGACCACGCTGAGCGCCACCCCGATCGGCACCCGCAGATAGGCCTGCGCCGTGGTGCCGACCGAGCCGAGGGTCTGGATCAGGCGGAAATAGATCACGAAGGCGATCGCGGTCGAGAACACCGCAAGGGCCAGAAGCGCCGCCATCGAACTCGTCGACGGCGACAGCGTCCAGGGCCGTTCGACGGTGAGACCGAGAGGAATGAGAATCGCGGCGCCTGCGATCAGCGATCCCGCCGCCGGAGCCATCGGGTCGAGCCCCTTGAAGCCGCGGCTGAAGATCGCGGCGCAGGCGTAGCAGATGGTGGCGGCGACGATCGCGATCTCCGCCGCGATCCCGCTGCCGAGATCGCGGAACGCGTCGCCCCCGACGATCAGGCAGATGCCGGCCATGCCGGCGACCACGCCGAACAGTTTGCGCGGGTTCGCCGCCTCATGGCGGGTGATCGCCGCCGTGAACAGGAAGGTGAAGATCGGCGAGGCCGAATTAAGGATGGTGGCGAGACCGGCATCGATCAGGCGCTCGCCCCACGCGATCAGGGTCCAGGGGATCACGCTGTTGAGGCAGGCCTGGAAGACGAAGCGGCGCCAGGTCGCAGGATCGGTCGGCATCGTCACACCTCGTCCGCGCATGATCACGAGCAGCAGGACGCCCGCGATCGCGGTGCGGGCTGCGATCAGCGTGATCGGCGGGATGGTGGCGACCCCGAGCTTGATGAAAGTGTAGGAGCCGCCCCAGAGCGTGGCGAGCGCAAGCAGCAACGCCAGCTCGAAGGCGATGCTGGGCTGGCGCGGGGTGGTGGTGGTCATGGCAGCATTCCGTTCCGGTGAACGGGCGGAACTTACTGCAGGGCGGTACGGGAATAATTCGCTGCTCGACGAAGTATGCCGGAGCGTTGCGCTCTCTCTGCCGTCATGGCCGTCCAGGCAATCGGCGTCTTGCACGAGCGGCGAAAGACGCGGATGCCCCGGGACAGGCCCAGGCATGAGGGAGTCGCGCCGATGTCAGCCCAACGCGCCGACGTCGAACACCTCGCCGTCATAGCCGGCTTCCTTGGGGATGCGGAGCTGGCGGCCGGTAGCGGTCTTGGTCATGACGGGCATGACGGTGACGATCGATTTGCCCTTGCTGTCAGCGAGCGCAGCCTCGACGCTGGCCTGCTTGCCGAGCCGGATCAAATTGCGCGTGGTCGGGAACGGCAGCTTGAAGCGGCCGGTCTCGCCGCCCTCCAGCGCCTCGCGCGGCGATACCCAGATCGAGTCGGTCGATTCCCTGCCGTCATGGGCGCCGAGCTGCTCCGGCGGAGCTGCGGCGAGGAAGAACCAGGTGTCGAAGCGCTTGGGCATGCCTTCCGGCGTGATCCAGTGCGCATAGGGCATCAGCGCGTCGAGCGCGAGCACCATGCCGTTGTCGGCCAGCACCTTCTGAAAGGTGATCTTGCCCTCGTTCAGCGCGGTGCGGTGCGCAGTCGCGATCTCGTCGGCGCTGATGGCATCGACGAGGTCTTTCGACCCTTTCGGCCGCGCCAGCAGGATGCCGCTTTCCTCGAACGTCTCGCGGATCCCGGCGATGCGGAAACCGAGCGCGTCGGGATCGAGCCCCTCTCCGCCGGAGTAAAGCGCGGGATCGGCCGCGATCTCCTTGTCGTTCTTGTCGACGCTGCCGCCCGGAAACACCAGCGCGCCCGAGTTGAACTCGATCTGGTGATGGCGGACCATCATGAAGATTTCAATCTCGCGGGACGCAGTCCCGTCACGCAGGAGCAGCACGGTCGATGCAAGGCGTGGAGCGACGATCTCGGTCATGAAGAGCTAGCCTGCGGCGCTGGATTGGGGTTGCAGATGGGCGCGGCGGTCGACCCGCGCGACGCGTGACAGGAGATAGTCGACTTCCGCCCTTGCCTGCGGCGTGATGACGGCGCCGGGCTTGCGCTGCGCGCTGGACGAGATGATGCCGCGTTTCTGCAGCACGTATTTGCGCACGGTAAGGCCGACGCCGGGCTGCTGCTCGTAGCGGATCAGCGGCAGATGCGCGTCGAACAGATCATGCGCAGCGTCGCGCTTGCCGGCCTTCGAAAGATTGACGACGTCGATCAGCAGCTCCGGGAAGGCGTAGCCGGTCATCGCGCCGTCGGCGCCGCGTTCCATCTCGAAATCCAGGAACAGGCCGCCATTGCCGACCAGGATCGACAGTGGCCGCAGCGAGCCGTCCTTCTGGAAGTTGCGCAGCGTCGAGATTTTCTCCAGTCCCGGCCAGTCCTCATGCTTGAGCATCACGCAGGACGGTGAATCCATCACGATCCTGCGGATCACCGCAGGGGTGAACACGACTGTGAGCGTCAGCGGATAGTCCTGCAGCACCCAGGGAATGTCGTCGCCGATCGCTTCCTGCGCCTGCTTGAAATAGGTGACGATCTGGTCGTCGGTACGCAAATGCGGTGGTGGCGCGATCATGACGCCCGCAGCACCCGCATCCATCGACGCCCGCGCCAGCGCGCGCATCGAGGCAAAGCCCGGCGCGGAGACGCCGACGATCACCTGCAGCTTCTTCGCACGCCTGACAAAGCGCAGCGCCACCTGCTCGGCCTCGGCGGCGTCGAGCTTCGGCGCTTCGCCGAGGATACCCAGCACCGTGACGCCGTTGCAGCCGACCTCGGTGTAGAAATCGGTCAGCCGATCGATCGAGGCCTCGTCGATGCGGCCGTCATCGTGAAACGGCGTCGGCGCGATCGCGAAGGTTCCAGCGGCCTGGGCGGTGAGTTTCATGGGTGCCTCTCTCTATCGTCATTCCGGGGCACGCCAAGCGTCAACCCGGAATCTCGAGGTTCCGGGTTCGATGCTGCGCATCGCCCCGGAACGACGTGTAGCACCTAAAACCGCCGCGCGCCCATCTTGATCTGCTCCTCGGAGAAGAAGATCTCCTTGGCATGGGTGACGATGTCCTCGGCGTTCCAGCCCGAAAACGGCGGCTTCCAGCCTTCCATTTCCATCATCCGCATCTCACGGACGCCGCGCGGACCCGACACGCCGAGAACCTTGCCGGTCTGGTCGCCCGACAAGTCGCTGACCATGTATAGCACCGCCGGCGCGATGCCGTCAGGACCGAGCGCCGCACCAGGGTTCTCCTTGTAGCGCGGCAAGTCTGCGGTCATGCGGGTCAAGGCGCCCGGCGCGAGCGTCCAGATCCGGATGTTGTACTTGCGCCCCTCGATCGCCAGCACGTTGGAGAGGCCCCAGATGCCGCCCTTGGCCGCGCCGTAATTGGTCTGCCCGAAATTGCCGATCAGCCCCGAGGTCGACGAGGTGTTGACGATGACGCCGCCGCCATTGTCGCGCATCCATTTGAATACCGGCTGGGTGCAGCAGAAGGTGCCCTTCAGATGCACCTTCATCACCCTGTCCCAGTTGGCCTCCTGGGCCTTGTGGAAAGTCTCGTCGAGCAGGATGCCGGCATTGTTGACCAGGATGTCGGCGCGGCCGAAATTCTTGATCGCATCGTCGAACACCGACTGGCCGCCGGCCATGGTCGAGATGTCGGCGCCGTTGGCGACCGCCCGGCCGCCCTCTTCCTTGATCGCGTCGACCACCTTCTGGGCCATCGACTTGTCCGAGCCTGAACCGTCGCGCGGGCCGCCGAGGTCGTTGACCACCACAGCCGCGCCCTCGCGCGCGAACAGTCTTGCGTAGGCCTCACCAAGTCCGCCCCCGGCGCCCGTGATGATGGCGACCTTGCCGTCGAGTAATCCCATGGCTTCTTCTCCCTTGCTCCTTTTTCTTCACCTCTCCCCGCTTGCGGTGAGAGGTCGGATCGCTCTTGCGATCCGGGTGAGGGGGTACAGGTCTCACCACGGTCACAACTCGCGGTTAGAGCCCCTCACCCCAACCCTCTCCCCGCAAGAGCGGGGCGAGGGAGCGCACCGCTCTCGCCGCTTACGCCAGCACCGTCCTGCCGCTCTTGATCACGGTCACACCGCGCGACTTCACCTTGGCCTCGAACGACACCACGTTGCCGTCCTTCCACAATTCCATCGTCACGGTCTCACCGGGATAGACCGGCGAGGAAAAACGCGCGGCGTGCTGCTTGAAGGCGGACGGATCGTAGTCGGCATAGGTCTGCAGCACGCCGCGGCAGGTGATGCCGTAGGTGCACATGCCGTGCAGGATCGGCCGCGGGAAGCCAGCCTTCTTCGCAAACTCGGGATCCGAGTGCAGCGGATTGCGGTCGCCGCAGAGCCGGTAGATCAGCGCCTGGTCGGGGCGTGTGGCGATGTCGACCACCTTGTCGGGCGCACGCTCCGGCACCTTGTGCGGCTCGGGCTGGCCGTCCGATGGTCCGCCAAAGCCGCCATCGCCACGCGCGAAGCGCGAGGCGACCAGCGTGGCGAGCTTCTCGCCCTTGTCGTCCTTCAGCACGGTCTGGTGGCGGATCACCGCGCCCTTGTCCTTGCCCTTGTCGAACACGTCGAGCACGGTGGAGTCGGCGGTGATGTGGGCTGCGGTCGCGAACGGCTTGTGGAAGGTGATGTCGCGCTCGCCATCGACCACCATCACGCGGTTGAGGTTCATCTCGCCGGGCCCCGCGCCCCAGGCGGCGACCGACGCGAATGTCGGCACCACCTTCAGCGGACGTGGCGTCAGCACGCCCTCGTTGACGAAGGCGAGTTCCTTCTCATCCATCGGATCGGCGCCGAGCCCGATGCCATAAGCGTAGAGCATCACCTCGCGGTCGCTGTAGCTGTACTTCTGGCCGAGGTTCTTCAGGGCCATCAGTTGTTCGTACACGATCGGCATTGTTGTTCTCTCCCCGAACTATTCTTTCCTCGCCGCTGTCCGTTATCGCTCCCTCTCCCCTTGCGGGAGAGGGCTACACCGGAAGCGCCATACACTCGCTTTGGGAGAGGGGTTGTCTCCGCAGAGAGACTCCGTTCGCGGAGAGAAACCCCTCTTCCGGCAGCCTTCGGCTGCCAGGTACTTTTGAGGCTAGGCCGGCGTGAAGAACGGCAGCGGAGCGCCGTCGGTCGGCTTCCACACCACCTTCACCTTCTGGCCGATCTTCACCTTGTCCAGGTCGCAATCGACGATGTTGGTCTGCAGCGACGGACCTTCCTTCAGCGTCACATAGGCGATCGCGTAGGGACCGGTCGGTGACTTCCGCATCAGGCTGTAGGTGTAGACCACGGCCTCACCGCTCGCCTCCTCCCACACCGTCTTGTCGGAGAAGCAGAACGGGCAGATCGCGCGCGGGAAGTAATGCGGCTCGCCGCAGGCGGTGCAGCGCTTGATCATGAACTTGCCGGCCTTGGCCGCTTCCCAGAACGGCGCGGTTTCCGGGTTGGTCACCGGGGCATTGTACTTTTTCGCTTCGGACATCACGCACGCTCCAGGATGCAGGTTGAGGCGGCGTGGCGAACGCCGAGCAGGCCGCCGGTGCCGTGCGCGATCGCCAGATCACAGTTCGGCACCTGCACCTTGGGATGTGCTTCGCCGCGCAACTGGCGGACGGCCTCGAGGACCTTGGTCATACCGCCGCGATTGACGGGGTGATTGCTGCAAAGGCCGCCGCCGTCGGTGTTGAACGGCAGCTTGCCGACCCCGGAGATCAGATTGCCGTCGGCGACGAACTTGCCGCCCTCGCCCTTCTTGCAGAAGCCGAGGTCCTCGAGCTGCATCAGGACGGTGATGGTGAAGCTGTCATAGATCGAGGCGTATTTGATGTCCTTCGGGGTCACGCCCGCCTCCTCGAAGGCGCGCGGGCCGGACCACACGCCGGCGGAATAGGTCAGATCGAGATCCTTGCCGCCGCGCGGACCCTTCATCGCCTCGCCATGGCCGATCAGGCGCACCAGCGGCTTCTTCAGGCTCTTCGCGATCTCGGGCGTGGTGACGATCATCGCGCCGCCGCCGTCGGTGACGACGCAGCAATCCATCCGGTGCAGCGGATCGGAGATCATCGGAGAGTTCAGGACGTCCTCGACGGTGACGACCTCTTTCAGCATCGCGTGCGGATTGTATTGCGCGTGATGCGAGGCCGCGACCTTGATCCAGGCCAGCTGCTCGGAGGTGGTGCCATAGTCGTGCATGTGGCGCATGGCACACATGCCGTAGGCATTGTGCGTGGTTGCCCCGTAGGCCGCTTCGAAATCGGCCTCGGCGCCGGCCGCGCGCGGCGGCATCGGGCCGGTGCGTGGCTTGCCCGCCAGCGTGACCAGTGCGACCGAGCACTTGCCGGCCGCGATCGCTTCCGCGGCGTGGCCGAGATGGATCAGGTAGGAACAGCCTCCGGTCTCGGTGGAATCGACGTGGCGCAGCTTCTTGGTATTGAAGCCGAGATAATCGACCATCGGCCACAACCCGCCCGGCGCATCGCCGGCCATGAAGTAGCCGTCGATATCGTCCTTGGTGAGCCCCGCATCCTCGATCGCGCCCTTGGCAACCTCGGCGTGAAGCTGGGCGGTTGATTTATCGGGTGCGTGCCGGGTGGGATGCTCGTAGATCCCGGCAATGTAGGCCTTGCCCTTGATGGTCAAATCGCTCTCCGCTGGCGTTTCTTAACTCCAGCGTTTTTCTGAACCGCCGTGGCGGCCTTGGCAAGCGCGGAAATATTCCGTCAGGCGAGACTGCGGTCGTCAGGTTTCGACCCGATACGATTATGATTGGCAATCGTATCGGCTCGACTGCAGCCCTACTCCGCCGCCATCTGCCGCGGCGCGGGCGGCGGGTTGGCAAGGTCGGCGGCGAGTTGCGCGTAGCGAACCTTTGTCTCCTTGATCGCCTTGTCCTTCACCGGGCCGTAGCCCCTGATGCGATCGGGCAGCGAAAGCAGCTCGACGGCGATGTCGTGATTGAGCGGCGACAGCAGCCCGAGCACGGTTGCGACATCCTTCTCGTAGCCGGAAATCAGGTCACGCTCTAGCTTGCGGTCGGCGTTGTAGCCAAAGATGTCGAGCGGCGTGCCGCGCAGGACGCGGAATTTGGCCAGCGTCTTGAGCACCGACATCATCCACGGGCCGAAGGCGCGCTTCTTCGGCCGGCCCTGCGCATCGAGGCCGCCACCGAGGATCGGCGGCGCGAGATTGAAGGAGAATTTGTACTCGCCCTCGAACTGGTCGCGGAGCTGCTTCTCGAAACGGCCGTCGGTAAACAGACGCGCCACCTCGTACTCGTCCTTGTAGGCGAGCAGCTTTGCGTAATTGACCGCAACCGCGCGCGGTAGCGCCTCGCCGTAGCCGCCCTTGGTCGTTGCGTCGCGGACCTGATCGACCAATTTGCGATAGCGTTTTGCGAGACGGGAGCTCTGGTAGTCGGTCAGCAGTCCGATGCGATGGGTGATGATCTCGTCCAGCGACATCGCATCAAGTGTCTTCGGCGGCGTGGCATCGTCCTGATCCTTCAGCATCGCTGCCAGCCGCGCCGGATCGGCGGCGGCCAGGCGCCCGAGCCCGAACGCCTGCGTATTCATCTTGATCGAGACCCCGTTGACCTCGATCGCCTTCTCGATCGCCTCGGCCGACAGCGGCAGCAGGCCGCGCTGATAGGCGAATCCCATCATCATCATGTTGGTGGCGATGCTGTCACCGAGCAGCGCTTCGGCCGGCCTGGTGAAGTCGAGGAAGGCGGAGTCCTTGCGCAGCTCGGTCTCCAGCACGCTGTTGACCTTGCGGCTCTGGAAGTTGAAGTCGCGGTTGAGGATGAAATCTGCGGTCGGGATCACATGGCTGTTGATGACGCCGACGGTGCGGCTCGCATCGCAAAGCGTGATAGTGTCCTTCGAGGCGGCGACCACCTCATCGGCCGCGAGCACGAGATCGGCGGTGCCGGTCACGATGCGCGAGCAGGTCACGTCGGCGGTATGCTCGGAGAGGCGGACATGGCTCAGCACCGCCCCGCCCTTTTGCGCGAGGCCGGACATGTCGAGGATCATGCTGGCCTTGCCCTCGATATGCGCGGCCATGCCGAGCAGCGCACCGATCGTCAATACGCCGGTGCCGCCGACGCCGCCGACCGCGATGTTGTAGGGACGGTCGAGCGCGGGCTTCGAGGCAGGCTCCGGCAGATCGCCGATGGTGCCGAGGTCGGGCGGCGCGCGCCGCTTCAGTGTGCCGCCGTCAACCGTGACGAAGGACGGGCAGAAGCCCTTCACGCAGGAATAGTCCTTGTTGCAGGTCGACTGGTTGATGGTACGCTTGCGGCCGAGCTCGGTCTCGAGCGGTTCGACCGAGATGCAGTTCGACTGCACCGAGCAGTCACCGCAGCCTTCGC
This sequence comes from Bradyrhizobium jicamae, assembly GCF_018130215.1. Taxonomy (GTDB): domain Bacteria; phylum Pseudomonadota; class Alphaproteobacteria; order Rhizobiales; family Xanthobacteraceae; genus Bradyrhizobium; species Bradyrhizobium jicamae_A. The sequence goes on along the minus strand of NZ_JAFCKQ010000072.1, from coordinate 8,843 downwards.
AGACGGCCGGATTGATCAGCACGCGACGCTGCGGATCCTCCATCAGGCCGCGCTTGCGGCGGCGGCGCTTCTCGGCCGCGCAGGTCTGCACGAACACGATCGCCGAGGTGCCTTTGTGCTCGCGGCACATCTTCATGACGTTCTCGAGCTCATCACGATGGAACAGCTTGACGCCGGGCGCGATGGTCTCGGCTGGATAGGCGCCGGGATTCTCCGAGACGAGGTAGATCTCGCGGATGCCTTCGGCGTGGAGCTGGAAGGTGATCTGCTGCGGCGAGAGATCGCCGTCATGGCGCTGGCCGCCGGTCATCGCGACCGCGTCGTTGTAGAGGATCTTGTAGGTGATGTTGGCCTTGGAGGCGATCGACTGGCGGATCGCGAGAATGCCGGAGTGGAAGTAGGTGCCGTCGCCGAGATTGGCGAAGATGTGGTTCTCGTTGGTGAACGGCGCGATGCCGACCCACGGCACGCCCTCGCCGCCCATGTGCGTAAATGTCTCGGTCGAGCGGTTCATCCACAGCGCCATGAAGTGACAGCCGATGCCGGCCAGCGCGCGGCTGCCTTCGGGCACTTTGGTCGATGTGTTGTGCGGGCAGCCTGAGCAGAAATACGGCGTGCGCGTCACCGGTGCTGTCGCCTGCATCTGGGTCGACTGGCGGCCGTTGAACCAGTCGGCCTTGGCGCGCAGCATCTCGGCGATTTCGGGGTTGAGATTGAGTCGAAGCAGGCGTTCGGTGAGCGAGCTTGCGAGCGAGGCGACACTGAGCTCGGCGGCGAAGGTGAGGAAGCGCTTGTCGTGATCGTCCATCTTGCCGACGATGCGTGGACGGACGTCGTCGCGCCAGTTGAACAGCTCCTGCTTGACCTGGTTCTCGACGATCTCGCGGCGCTCCTCGACGATGAAGATCTCCTCGAGGCCGACGGCGAAGTTGCGGACGCCCTCCGGTTCCAGCGGCCAGGGCATGCCGATCTTGTAGAGCCGGATGCCGATCTTGGCGGCGATTTCGGGCGTGATGCCGAGCTCCCGCAGCGCCTGGCGGATGTCCTCGTAGCTCTTGCCGGACGCCATGATGCCGTAACGCGCGTTCGGCGAATCCATGGTGACGCGATTGACCTTGTTGGCGCGGGCAAAGGCGATCGCCGCAAAGCCCTTGTAGTCCTGCAACCGGCGATCCTGCTCGAAGCGGTCGTCGGGCCAGCGGATGTTCAGCCCGCCGGGCGGCAGCTCGAAATCGGACGGGATCACGAAGGGCGTCATCTCGTCGGAAAGGTCGATCTCGGCCGTGGTCTCGACCGTCTCGGTTATCACCTTCATGCCGACCCAGCAGCCGGAATAGCGCGACATCGCGATACCCAGGAGGCCCATCTCGATCATCTCATGGATGCTGGAGGGGTAGAGGTAGGGCATCAGCGCGGAGATGAAGGCGTGGTCGGACTGATGCGGGACGGTGGAGGATTTTGCGCCGTGGTCGTCGCCGGCAAGACAGAGCACGCCGCCATGCTTGGCCGAGCCCGCCGCGTTGCCGTGGCGGAAGACATCGCCGCAGCGGTCGACACCGGGACCCTTGCCGTACCAGATGCCGACCACGCCATCATGCTTGGCGCCGGGCGACAGGCCGAGCTGCTGCGAGCCCCAGATCGCGGTGGCCGCGAGGTCCTCGTTTACGCCTGGCTGGAACTTGACGTTATATTGCTCGAGATGCTTGCGGGCAGCGAACAGCTGCTGATCGTAGCCACCGAGCGGAGAGCCGCGATAGCCGGAGACGAAGCCTGCCGTGTTGAGGCCCGCGGCGCGGTCGCGTCTGATCTGCGCCATGGGCAGGCGAACCAGCGCCTGGATGCCGGTCAGGAAGACATGGCCGGTGTCCTGGGTGTATTTCTGGTCGAGACTGATAGGCCCTTGGTTGATGCCCATTTAGCCCTCTTTTCGTTGGTCGCGACAACTCATTTTAGCTAGTCATCCGAGCTTGTTAGAACCAGTCTATGTCGGATTATCCGGTGCGCGCAGCACAATTCTGGCCCATCAAGGCCGGCGCTCAAAAATCGCAATTTCGTGCCGGGAATATCGGATAGCCGTTTCGGTTTCTGTCCCAGGACGGGCCCGCGGCGAAACGGCATAACGTGTTGGTTGGACCGGAAGGTGGACGGATGGGGCAACGACCTTTGATGACGCGGACGATTCTGGCGGCCTTTCTGGCGTGCGGCGCGTTCGCGCCCTGCGAATGTTCCGCCACTCCGTCCGAGGAGGTGATCGCCCGCGGCAAGGCGCTGACGATCGCGGGCGATTGCGCGAGCTGCCACACCGCCGATCCGGCCAAGCCATTCGGAGGGGGCAAGCGGATCGATACGCCGTTCGGCGCGGTGTATTCGCCGAATCTGACGCCCGACCGCGGTACCGGCATTGGCGGCTGGAGTGACGACGACTTCCTGCGCGCCCTGCGCACCGGCGTCGGGCCGGACGGGGAGCATTACTATCCGGCCTTCCCTTACCCCAGCTTCACCAAGCTGATCCGTGACGACATCCTTGCGATCCGCGCCTATCTGGCGACGCTGGCGCCAGTCAGCAACGAGGCGCCGCCGCCGGAACTGCGCTGGCCGCTGAATTACCGCGTGCTGATGCGGGTGTGGGATTATCTTTTCTTCACGCCGGGCATCAACCAGCCGGATCAGGGCAAGCCTGCGGAATGGAATCGCGGCCGCTACCTCGTCGAGGGCCTCGGCCATTGCGGTACCTGCCACACGCCGAAGAACGCCTTCGGCGCCGACCGACGCGACCAGGCGTTCGGAGGCGGCATGGTCCAGGGCATGTTCGCGCCGCGGCTCGATGGCGCACCGCGGAGCGGGCTCAAATCCTGGAGCGTCGGGGACATCGTCGAGTACCTGCAGAGCGGTCGCAACGGGCACAGCCATGCCGGGCCGCTGATGTCGGAGGTGGTGGTCAATTCCACCTCGAAGATGGCCGACGCCGATGTGCGCGCGATCGCCGTCTATCTGAAGAGCCTTCCGCCCGGTGCGCCCGAGCCCGAGGTCACACCGCCCGCGCCGGCGCAGATGAGCGATGGGGAACGAATCTACCGCAGCGCCTGCATCGCCTGCCACGAGCTCGACGGCTCGGGCGCACCGCGGATCTATCCGCCGCTTCCGGGCAATGCCAATCTGCAATCGGCGAATCCGGCGAGCACGCTGCGCATCATGCTGGACGGCGCACAGACCGTGACGACGCCGCGGGCGCCGAATTCCGGCTCGATGCCGTCCTATCCGAAACTGTCGAACCAGGAGATCGCCGATGTCGCAACCTACATCCGCAATTCCTGGGGCAATGCGGCGCCCGCAGTGACGGCGGACGACGTCGCCAAGGCGCGACAGGCGAAATAGATGTTCAGCGCTCCTCGCCGCTGAACACGAATTTCGGCATCTCCCATTTGTAGCGGATCGCGAGCAGCCGGAACGTCAGTCCGAGCGCGAAGGTCAGGGTGGTCCAGACCGTGTCGTTCAGCTGCAGCCCGAACGCGGTCGCATAGAACAGCCCGGTGACGACGGAGACGCTGGCGTAGAGCTCGCTGCGGAACAAGAGCGGCACGTCGTTGCAGAGGATGTCGCGCAGCACGCCGCCGGCGCAGCCGGTGATCATGCCGGAGACGATCACGATCGGCAGCGAGGCGTCGACCTGCCAGGCCACGTCGCAACCGGACATCGTGAAGACCACGAGCCCGATCGCATCGAGCACGAGGAAGGCGAGATTGAGCCTGACCACCAGCCGCGACAGCACGATGGTGACGAACGCCGCAACGCCCGCGATCACGAGATAGATCGGATGCTTCACCCAGAGCAGCGGATAATGCCCCAGCAGCACGTCGCGGATGGTCCCGCCCCCGAGCGCGGTGATGGCGCCCAGCATGCAGACGCCGGCCCAATCCATGCTGCGCCGGCCGGCGGCGAGCGCCGCCGTCATCGACTGCGCCGCAACCGCGATGAAAGAGAGCACCTGCAGCACCGAATCGGTGGGCGGCATGTTCCACATCGGAAAGCCTCTCTCTCGGAACAGCGCTGGAACAGGGAATCAGCGGTTCCATGATGAACGGGTTGCAACATTGGCGCGGAACATCCGTTCGCGCCAGCCATTGTCCCGGGCGTTTAGCTTTGGGGTGCTAACGGAGGAACCTGGAAATGGCATACAACCCTGACGATCCGTATCGCGCCAACCTGACCGATGAGGAAATCCGACGTCAGGCGCGCTTCAACAGCCTGGACAACGAGCTGCAGCCCGACCCGGAACTCGCGGAGGGTCCGGCCAGCAGTACCAAGATCGCGATGTTCGCCGTTGCGGTCGCGGTGGTGCTGGGTGCGCTGTTCTACGGGCTCAACAACACGTCGGTACACGAGGCCAGCACGACGCCGCCGGCGAAGACCGCGCAGACCCAGCCGAATCCGGCGGGGGCGCCTCCGGGCATGCGCGACGTGACGCCGAAGTCCAACACTCAACCCGGCGTGACCACGGGCGCGGCGCCGGCGCAGCCTGCGGCACCGTCTACGGACACGAACAAGCCGGCCGCCCCGCAGACCGACAACAAGTAACGAGAGATGCGTGGGAGCAAGACGAGCAGCGGGCCCCGATCGGGCTCGCTGCTCTTTTGTGTCGATCACTTGAACATCTTGTTGAGCTCGCCGCCGGGATAGCCGTTGGCGAACTCGGTAAAGGTGCCCTTTTCGGCCATCTCCTTCGCCGCCTTCATGACGCCGGCCCAGGCCATCCGCGCCAGCGATCCGCCGACGCTGATCCGGCGCACGCCGAGATCGGCGACCTCCTGCATCGACAGGCCGCCACCGCCAATCAGAAGATTGACGGGTTTTGGCGCCACGGCCTTCACGACCGCGGAAATCTCTTCCCTGGTCTTGATGCCCGGCGCATAGAGAACGTCGGCGCCGGCCTCCGAATAGGCCTGCAACCGCTCGATCACCAGCTTCAGATCCTGCACGCCCCGCAGGATCGCCTCGCAGCGACCTGTGAGCAGCACGCCGCTGTTGTCGGCGTCGATCGCCCTGCGTGCCGCCCTGATACGCTCGACCGCAAGCTTGTGCTCGAACAGCGGCTTGGCGGCATCCCCGGTGAAATCCTCGATCGAGAGCCCGGCGACGCCGGTCTTGACGCCGCGCGCGACATTGACGGCAACCTTCTCGGGCTCGACGGCGAAGCCGTCCTCGTAGTCCGCATTGACGGGAATATCGGCCGCCGCGCACACCGCGGTCAGGTGATGGCAGACGTCGTCGACAGTGACGTCGTTGTCGGCCTTGCCGATGGTCCAGGCAAAGCCCGCGCTGGTCGAGGCCAGCGCCTTGAAGCCGAGATGCTGGAGCGCCAGCGCACTGCCGACATCGAACGGATTCGGAATGATGAAGCATCCGCTCTCATGCAGCTTCTTGAAGGCGGCGCGTTTGTCAGCAGTTGTCAGTGGCATTGGTCTCTCCCTGATGTCGTTGGCCGCGCAGAGATAGGCACGCGCGCCTTGATACGCTAGTGCGGCTCGTGAACCGCGCGGCTGTCCTTCGGCGCCTCGGCGCGCTCGGTCATGCCGTAGTCCCTGACGACGCTGGCGACGCGCAGCCGATAATTCTCGAAGATCCGCGCGCGGCCCTTGGCCTGGGTGCGGCGATGCTCGACCGTGTTGCGCCACGTCTCGACCGCGGCCTCGTCACGGAAGAACGACAGCGAGACGAACTTGCCCTTCTCGGTGATGCTCTCGAAGCGCTCCACCGAGATGAAGCCGTCGATGCTCTCGAGCAGCGGCTTCAATTCGGCGGCAAGGTCGAAATATTGCTGGCTGTGCTCCGGCCTGGGCCAGACCTCGAAGATCACGGCGATCATGGGCGCCTCCGTTGCTGTTGTGTGCTCACTATAGCGCGACCTTGCGCAGGAATGTCCGCTCTTCCGCCAGGATGAACCTGTTTTCTTCCGCGAAGCCGAAGTTCGCCATGCCCTCGCTGTCGGTGCGCAGCCGGGCGCGATAGGCCTCGTAGGCAGCGAGACTCTCGAACGAGATCAGCGCGAAGGCGATGTTGTTGGTGCCCTCATGCGGCATCCAGTAGCCGATCAGGTCGCCGCCGCAGCGCGGGATGATCGACAGCCAGTTCCTCGAATACTGCTCGAACATCGCGCGCTTGAACGGATCGAGCTGGTAGCGGATGAAGACGGTGATGGTCATTTGCATGTCCTCTGTGCTTGCTGGCATCGCGACACTAGCCGCTTGCCTGACGTCGATGCTTCGGCTATCATCGAACTATGAAATCAGGACCCGACATCTCCCGGATCGCCGCTTTGGTTGGCGACCCCGCCCGCTGCAACATGCTGACCGCGCTGTTGACCGGCCGCGCGCTGACCGCGAGCGAGCTCGCGCAGGAGGCCGGCATCACGCCGCAGACCGCGAGCTCGCATCTTTCGAAGCTCGAGGCCGGCGGGCTGATCGAGCCGGAGAAGCAGGGCCGCCACCGCTACTATCGCCTCACCGGCCCCGACGTCGCCGACGTGCTCGAGGGCCTGCAGGGCATCGCCGCCCGCGCCGGCCATATGCGCGTGCGCACCGGGCCGAAGGATCCGGCGCTGCGCCGCGCCCGCATCTGCTACGACCATCTCGCCGGCGACCTCGGCGTGCAGATGCTCGACAGCATGAAGAGCCAGAAGCTGATCCGCCAGAGCAAGCAGGCGATGGAGTTGACCGGCGAAGGCAAGCGCTTCATGGCCGAGGCGCTGCAGATCGAAGCCGATACGCTGGAGCATCCGCGTCGTCCCGTCTGCAAGGCTTGCCTCGACTGGAGCGAGCGGCGCCACCATCTCGCGGGCACGCTCGGCGCGGCCATGATGGATCGCTTCACGGAGCTGAAATGGGCGGCGCGCGATGCCACGCCCGGCAGCCGCGTTGTGAATTTTTCGCGCAACGGCGAGAAGCGATTTGCCGCGCTGTTCGGCGTGCCCGAATAGCCGCACCGCGAAGTATGACGAATTGTTGCGCGGCTCCCCTGCACTGCCATGACGTGAGAAGGCCGCGCAGCGTTCATGTGACATTCAGCCGGCTGCCTTATGGTGGGCGACAGGGGGCGCGGGTTCTGCAACACTCCCGCACGGCGAATCATTGAGCGAAGCTTTGTTGCGATGCCGCAGTGCGGCGCACATTCAAGGGAGACCATATGAAGTATCTTTTTGCTGCAGCAGTTTTGGTGTCGACCGCCTTCGCCGGCGTGAGCGCGGCTGATGCCGCGGGTGGATGCGGCCCCGGCCGGCATCGCGGCCCCTACGGTGGATGCGTCTACAATCACGGCGCGGTTGTCGTCGCCCCGGGTCCGGTCGTCGTCGAGCGTCCCGTCGTGGTGGCGCCGGTTGTCCGAGCCTGCCCCTATGGCTTCGTGTGGCGCTATGGCCACTGCCGTCCGATCTGATCGCAGCTCGATCACAAGACAAACAAAACCCCGCCTCGTGCGGGGTTTTTCTTTACCCGACTGCGCGCCGGTGCCGTTACCAGTTGCGGAAGCAGTGGCGGCCGAACGGGCCCGAATGACAGCCGCGCGGGTGCATCGGGCGGCAACCACCATAGGGAGCACGGTGCCAGCCGGCGACACAGCCGCCGGCGACGCGGATGGTGTTGTCGACTGCAGGCTTCGCCATCGACTCCGCGCGACAACGCGCTCGTCGATACGAGCGCGCAGTTCGAAAACGGTTCACTGAAATTCCGCGCGTCACCAATGCCGCCAGTGGTGGCGATGCCAATGCCGGTGCCAATGGTGATGATGCCAGCCCCAGTGCCGGTGGTGCCAACCCCAATGCCTATGGTGCCAATGCCGGTGATGCCAGCCCCAATGGCGATGATGCCAGTGGACCTGTTCAGGCTTGAGGCGGCTGACCTCGTCGGTCGTGGTCACGGCGGGATGGGCATCCCGGTTGACCGGCTGCCGTACCTCCTCGGTGAGCGGACGGGGCGCAAGGGGTGCCGCCTGGCTGCCCGCCGCAAAAACCGCGGCGCCGACGGCGACGCCGAATGCTATCATCAGGAAATCTCGACGTTCCATGCAGGCTTCCTTTACTGTGAAGAGAGTGCGGGCGGCGAGTGTCGAGGCTGCGACGTGAACGCGCGCTGAACCGCGCATTCAGCTACGTGAACCCGCAGGCGTCTGACCTGTCATGTCCATTCCGGCTGTTCCGCGCATGTCGGAACAGGACTAGCATCGCCTTTCCCACCCGATGGGACCAAACAACGCAGGGAGGCCGCCATGAAGCCAGGACAACCGGTCAAGGATGCCAGCCATCTCTACGAGGTCGAGCGCCGCGCCCAACACGCCGCCCGCCCCGGCTTTCGCATCGCCGAGCTGCAGCTCTCCCCGACCCAGAAGGTGCCGTGGCACACCCACTCCAACATATCCGATACCTTCTACGTGCTGGAGGGCCAGATGCGGCTGTTCCTGCAGGAGCCGAAGGAGGACGTGACCTTGAGGCCCGGCGACGTCTACGTCGTCAAGCCGACGCGGCCGCATCTCGTGACCAATGCCGGCACGACCTCGCTCACCTTCCTGATCCTGCAAGGCGTCGGCGAATACGACTACGTTCCGCTGGTTTCGTCGCATTAGGTTGTGGCACGCCGTCCCCGGATCGCGCTTCGCTTGTCCGAGACAACAACATGGGTGGTTCCGATTCACCTGTCAAACAGCGATCTGGATGTGCGTGCGCAATCTCGCGACATGATTTGTCCGAGCTTTGCTCTTCGGTTTGGCCACTCCGTGAGCAGAGGGCGCAGGGAAAGCCGGGTGCCGATCGCACCCATGGGCCCCGTGCAATGTAGAAAGCACGGGGGTAGGACCAC
>NZ_JAFCKQ010000071.1 GCF_018130215.1 Bradyrhizobium jicamae | reverse complement strand
ACGTATAAGCCGTAACCCATCGCGCGGGGAAAGCCGGGTTGTTCCCGGTTACACCTGTGGTCCTACCCCCGTGCTTTCTACCTTGCACGGGGCCCATGGGTGCGATCGGCACCCGGCTTTCCCTGCGCCCTCTTCACACAGAGCGGCGAAACGAGATGCAGGACTCGGACGATTCATGTCGCGAGGATGCAGAGTTGCGTCCTCATCGGTGTCATCACCCGCATGCGCGGGTGATCACACCGACTGATCGCGCAACAAACCCGGCGCCCGCAATGACGTCGATCGCGCCGCCGTCACCGACCGGCCGGCCTGGTCCTGACCAGTTTGTAGATTCGATTATTGAGGCCGAACAGCGCAGTGTTGCCGTCAGGGAAATGGAAGTCGATGGCGCCTTCGCAGCCGGTCTCGAGCGTCGGAATCGTGGCCCCCGAAAACCCGAGCGAGGCGGCCTGCGGCTTCGGATCGGTCAATCCGCCCTGAAACAGCATGTCGGGCTCGTACGACTTGATAGCGTAATGCGGCTTGCGGCAGCCGAGCGGTGGCGGCGCCTCGATACGGTCGGTGCGGAAAATGACGCCGTGTCCGATCAGCGCCTTGAGGTCCGATGCGACCGGCTTCTCATTCGCCTCCGCCCAGGGTGCGGGTTGCGAACTCGCGATCGTCCAATTGCCGAGATATTCGACCGGGGCGGCGTTGGCGGACGCCGCGGCGCCCGCCAACAACAATCCACCGATGATGGAAGTCCTCATGATGCCCCCTCCGCGCGGCGCGCGCATTCAAGCTGAACACTTGCGAGCTGAACACTTGCAAGCTGAACACTTGCAAGCTGAATGCTTGGTCGAGCGCCACGGCCAGGAGGTTCGACGCATTCGAACGCCGGGCCAGAGCCGGCGCTCGAATCCGAACATGAACCGGTCGCTAATGACAGGAGCGCCGGCGGAGCCTGCCGGAGGCCGGATCGTAGATGCGCGTGCGTGTGCAAGCGGAGAGCGGCAGCGGCGCCATGGCACCATAGGCGTTGGCGGGATCACCGCGGCGCTCTGCCGCCAATTGTGCCTCTCCCCAGGGCGTCAGGGCGCCGCCGTTGATGGAGCTGCGCCCGCGGGCTCCGAAATCTGGGCCACGGCAGGCGTGAAGGTCGCGCCGAGCAGCAGCGCGGCGGCTGCAACCACCTTGAGTCCGGTCATATGAGACCTCCGATGCGTCGACTGGAACGAGGACGGCGCTGCCGCCCTCGTTCACATCAAGGACCGATCGGGTGAGTCGGAAATTCCGGCCGCAGCGAGACGCTGCTTCACAAGGCTGCGATCTGGCCGCGGCGACGCATCACCGCCGCGGCCGCTCCGGGCACCTAACGGTTATGCACGTCGGGCCGTGGATCGCTGACGAAACCGTCGCGGTTCGGCATCTTGATCGCCGCGAGCGATTTCGCGTCGAGCACGGCGTCGGCGGGGACGATGCCGTTGAGGCTGAGGACATAGGCGGCCACCGCATAGACATCCTCATTGCTGAGCGACTGCGGCGCGTTCTGCGGCATCGCGCGCCTGATGTAGTCGAACAGCGTCGATGCGTAGGGCCAGTAGCTGCCGACGGTACGGACCGGCTTCGCACTCGCCAGCGTGCCCTGCCCGCCGACCAGGCGGTCGCCGACGCCGCCCTGCCCGCTGTCGCCGTGGCACGCCGCGCATTGCTCAGTGAATACGACCTTGCCGCGTTCGGCGCTGCCGCTGCCGGGCGGCAGGTTCGATCCGTCGCGGCCGATATCGATGTTCCAGCCGGCGATCTCCGCTGCGGTGGCCGGCCGGCCGATGCCGTAACGGTCCTCGGCCCGCGCGGCAAAGCCGAGTACCGCAATCGCACCAGCGAGGAATGCGGTCGTGAGGTCAAGCCTGCGCATTGCTCACCTCTCCGTCAGCATCGATCCGCCACGGCCAGATCGCGTTGTTATGATAGAACGAATTGACCCCGCGCACCGCGACAAGCTCGGCCAGCGTCGGCTGCATGTAGCCGGTCTCGTCGATCGCGCGGCTCTGGATCACCGCTGGCGCGCCGTCCCAATGCCAGGGGAAACGGAAGCGCGTCAGCGCTCGCGTCAACACCGGCTCCTGCAGCGTGGCCTCCTGCCAGTTCTTGCCGTCATCGACCGAGACCTCGACACCCTTGATCTTGCCGTGGCCGCTCCAGGCAATCCCGGTGATCTCGTGAAAGCCTTTCGTGGTCAGCTTCTGCCCACCCGAGGGCCGCGTGATGATCGACTTGGCTTCCATGTAGAAGGTGAATTCACGCGAGGTGCCGTCCGGCATCGGGTCGGTGTATTTCGAGGTCTCCTCGCGCGAATAAGCTGGCTCGGCTGTCACCTTCAACCGGCGCAGCCACTTCACATTCATGTTGCCCTCGAAGCCGGGCACCAGCAGCCGCAGCGGATAGCCCTGCTGCGGACGCAGCCGCTCGCCGTTCTGGCTGTAGACCAGCATCGCATCATCGAGGCATTTCTCGATCGGGATGCTGCGGGTCAGCGCCGCGGCGTCCGCACCTTCGGCCACGATCCATTTGGCGCCCGCCTGCAGGCCGGCCTCGTTCAGCACCGTCTTCAGCGGCACCCCGGTCCATTCGGCGCAACTGACGAGACCGACCAGATCGGATGCCGTCTTGCCGTAGGGCTTGGTGTAGACCGGATTGCCCGAGCACTCGATGAAATGGATGCGCGATTGCGACGGGAAGCGCCGGATGTCCTCCATGGTGAAGATCAGCGGACGATCGACCAGGCCGTGCAGAATCAGGCGATGCTCGGCCGGATCGATGGTCGGCACGCCGCCATGGTGACGCTCGTAGAACAGGCCGTTCGGCGTGATGATGCCGTCGAGCTCCTGCAACGGCGAGCGGCCCGAGGCCGAGATATATTGCGGCAACGTCTTCGAGATGTTCTTGATGACGCCCTTCTCATGGACCGACGGCGTGCCGTAGGGCTGGCTTCCCATCGGGTCGCCGGGCGCCTTCATCCATTCGGGCACGCTGGGCGGAAGATTGCTCTCGGACCCGGCGAGCACATTCGTGTCGCCGATACCTGCCATCACAGAACCGCCTGCCAGTGCCGCGCCCGCCTGCAGAAAATGCCTGCGAGACGCCTCTCGCACGCGCTTGTCCGTCGTCTGTTCGCTCATCGACGTTTTCCTCTGACGTTCGTATCCACGCAACCTAGCACCAAACGCCCGAGACATCGCAAGGATCAGCGCAGAGCGGCCCATCAACTGCCCGCGACGACGGGCAGTTTGTCGATCGAGCGGATGCCGGGTCGCCCGCTCCAGCGGATTTGCTCCGGCTTGACCGCAAGCCGGAGGCGCGGCCAGCGCACGAACAGGGCTTCCAGCGCGCACGCCGCCTCGATCCGAGCGAGCTGATGGCCGAGGCAGAAATGGATTCCGGTGCCGAACGAGATGTGCCGGTTCGGCTTGCGCGCGAGATCCATCCGGTCGGGACTCTCGTGCACGTCGGGATCGATGTTGGCGGCCGCGATCATCGCCATCACGCGATCCCCCTTCTTCAGGGTGACGCCGCCGAGCTCGACCTCGCGCCTGACATAGCGCGGCTTGGTGAACTGCACCGGCGACACGAAGCGCAGGAATTCCTCGACTGCAAGGCCAAGGCGGCTCCAGTCCGCCGCGAGCCAGTCCCGGCGCGCAGGATCCCTGAGCAGCTCGAACGCCGACCCGCTGATCAGATGCGTCGTGGTCTCGGAGCCGGCGGCGAGCAGCAGGAAGACCATTGCGACCATTTCGTCGCGCGTGATGCGGCCACGCTCCTTTTCGACCTGCACCAGTTCGGCGATCAGCCCTTCGCCGCCCTCTTCACGCGCCGCCTGCAATCGTTGCTCGAGATATCGCCGCATCCTGGACAGGCTGCCCATCATGCGCAGCAAGCTGATCGGCCCCTTGAGCCTGTTCATCGCATTCGCCCAGGCGATGAATGCCGGCCGGTCGGCGAGCGGCAGGCCGAGCAGCTCGCAGATCACGGACACCGGCAGGATACGCGCATAGCGCTGGATCAGGTCGGCGGGGCGCCCCGCCGCAAACAGCTCGTCAGCCAGCCGATCGGCGATCGTCCGGATATGCGGCTGCATGTCGAGCACCGCGCGGCGGCGGAACGCTTCGTCGACGATGCCGCGCAGCCTCGTGTGGTCCGGCTCATCCATCGTCAGCATGTTGTCGGCGACAACCGTGATCGATTTCGGCATCCACCAGCGCAGGCCGGCGACCTCGCCGTCCTCCTTGCGCAGCGAGAAGGTGGCACTGTCCTTCAGCATCGCCGCGGCGGTCTCATGGGTGGTTGTCAGCCAGACCCGGCCGACGATCGGGAACCTGACCTCGACGACGTGGCCGCGGGCGCGCAGCGCGGAAATGCCGGCGGCTGGATTTCGGTTGAACACATCGCTGGCAAAATCGGGTTGGGATGCCATGGCATCACCTCATGCTGCCGTTGGGCGCACGGAACATGGTGGGGCATCGTGTGCACGCAAGACCGGCGCACGGACCGCGACGGTATGGCCAGCATCAAATTAACGGGACTTGCGACAAGCCGGCCCGGGGCGGACGCGAGGCGCGCCCTCGGCAGCAATGACTTCGGAATTGAGCGTGCTTCAACCCGTCACGGGCGGCGTGCCATGGGTGTGGAAGGACTCGATGGTCTTCAGTCCCCAGGCCTGTCCCTTCTTGCGTTCCTCCTCGGTCCACACGATCGGCTTCCAGTCCGGCGCGAGGATCAGACGGGCGCCGGCATTGGCGACCTCGACGCGGTTGCCGCCGGGCTCATAGACATAGAGGAAGAAGGTCTGCTGGATCGCATGCTTGTGTGGGCCGGTCTCGATATGCACGCCGTTCTCGAGAAAGATATCGGCGGCGCGCAGGATCTCCTCGCGGCTGTCGAGCGCGTAGGTGACGTGATGGAAGCGGCCGGCCTTGCCGTAATGGTCGCGGGTATAGGCGAAATCGTAGCTCTTGTTCGACATCGTCATCCACATCGCCGCCTCCGTGCCGTCGTTCAGCACAATCTGCTCGGTGGTCCGGCAGCCGAGATAATTCTCGAAGAACAGGCGGTTGGCCTTGATGTCGACCGCAAGGCAATTGAGGTGATCGAGCCGCCGGACGTTGACGCCGCGCGCCGGAAAGCGTTGCGCCTGGTTCTTCAGCGCCGGCTTCAGCTCATCAGGCGCCTTGTACCACTCGGTCTCGTAATAGAGCTCGACGACATGGCCATCGGGGTCGCGGCAGCGGAACGCCGGGCCCTGCCCCATGTCGCCATCGACCCAGCCGATCTCGAAGCCCGATCCCTTCAGCGCGGCGACGCGACGCTCCAGCGCCTGCGGGCTGCGGGCGCGCAGCGCCATGTGCTCCATGCCGGACGTCTTCGACGCCGTGAGCTTGAGCGAATAGCGCTCGTAATCGTCCCAGCCGCGCAGATAGACCGACTCGCCCTGCCGCCCGCTGATCGTCATGCCCATCACGTCGACGAAGAACCTCAGGCTCTCATCCGGCTTCGGCGTCAGCAGCTCCATGTGCCCGAGATGGGCAAGGTCGAAGATCGGTTCGTGCTGCATGCGACGGCCTCCTCCCGCGCCGACGCCAGACCGGCGTCCCGGCGAATCGTTCCGCGGCGGCAAGGGGCCGCACAACGATTTGTACCAGTGTACAAAAGATTAGGTCCCGTCAACAAGGGCAACCCGGCCGCGACGGCCGGGCCCCGGATCAGTCGCCGCAGCGGATCGTCAGGCGACCGAAGCCGCTCTCTCCCTGTGCGACGACAGCAGCTTTCGGATTTCGACCGCCGGGATCGGCCGGCTGAACAGATAGCCCTGCATTTCGGTGCAACCGAGGACGCGGAGCATGCTGCGCTGCTGCTCGGTCTCGACGCCCTCCGCGGTGGTCGTCATATCGCTGGCGGCGGCGATGTTGACGACGGCCTGGACGATCGTGGACGACGCACCGGTGCCGGCGAGGTCCTTGATGAATGTGCGATCGATCTTTATCTTGTCGAACGGAAAGCGCTGCAGATAGCTCAGCGACGAATAGCCGGTGCCGAAATCGTCGAGCGCGATCCGCACCCCGAGGGCACGCAGCTGGTGCAGGACATCCAGCGCCGCCTCGTCGTCGCGGATCAGCACCGCTTCGGTGATCTCGAGTTCGAGCCGCGAGGGCGAGAGCCCCGACGCGGCGAGCGCGGCGGCGACGTGCAGCGCCAACGTCTCGCTCTTGAACTGGATCGGCGAAACGTTCACCGCGATGTGGACGTGCTCCGGCCAGTTCACCGCTTCGCAGCAGGCTGTGTCGAGCACCCAGCGACCGAGATCGTTGATCAGCCCGGTATCCTCGGCGACGGGAATGAAATCGGCGGGCGAGATGGTGCCGCGCTCCGGATGGCGCCAGCGCAGCAGTGCCTCGCAGCAGCTGACCCCGCCGGCCTCGAGATGAAGCAGCGGCTGATAGTGAAGCTCGAAGCCGCCGTCGGCGATTGCTTGCCGCAGCTCGAGCTCCAGGCTGCGCCGCGCCTTGGCGCGGGCGTCCATGCCGGACTCGAAGAACCGGTAGGTGCGGCGGCCGTCACTCTTTGCGCCATAGAGGGCGAGATCGGCATTGCGCAGCAATTGATCGATGTCGAGACCATCGCCGGGTGCGAGCGCGATACCGATGCTGGCGTCGGTGGTGATCAGGTGCCCGCTGCAATCAATCGGATCCCGGATCGCGTGGTAGATCGCGGCAAGCAGCTGCATGGTCTCGGTATGGCTGCAGATCGCGGTCTGGATCACCGCGAACTCGTCACCGCCGAGCCGTGCGGCGACGTCGGTATCGGCGAGGCAGGAGCGCAGGCGGCGGGCGATCGCCTTGAGCAGTTCGTCGCCGACCTGATGACCGAGCGCGTCGTTGACGCCTTTGAACTCGTCGATGTCGATATACATCACGGCGAGTTGCTCGCCCGGCCGGATCGCCTTCAGCGCCTGCTCGAGCCGTTCGCGAAACAGCATGCGGTTGGGCAGATCGGTCAGCGCATCGTAATGCGCCATGTGGGCGATCTTCTCGTCGGCGCGGGTGCGTTCGGTGATGTCCTCGATCGTCGCCACCCATCCACCTTCCTTCAGCGGCTTGTTGACGATCTCGATCGCGCGTCCGCCCGGCGCTTCCGTGAGCTGACGCGTTCCCTTGCCGAGCTTCACGTTGCGGATGATGGCGTCGCAGAATTCGTCGACGTCGCCGTCGAACGATCCGGTCTCCCTGCGGTGTGCGATCAGCCGCTGCATCGAGCAGCCTGGCCTTGCCACTTCGGGCGAGAGGCCGAACATCTCGACGTAGGGCTGATTGCAGATGATGATGTGCGCCGAGGCGTCGTAGAGCACGAGGCCCTGCGGAATGTTGTTCACGGCGGTCGTGAGGTTGCGGCGCTCGGCGGCGAGCCGTTCGTCGGAGATCTCATGCCGCTTCAGCACCAGATACACGATGACGGCGAGGATCACGACGGCCGCCATCAGCAGGCCTTCGCGCACGCTCCAGGCCGCGGTCGCACTTCCGAGCAGGCTTCCGACGAGCATGCCCGCGCAGAAGGCCAGCCCCCTGGTCGAGCCGGGATCGACATTCCCAGACGATCGATTGCGGTCCTTGATGCTCACGCTGATCTCCCCAGAGCGCGGCATCGTTACGCAGCACAGATGGAAAGGGGGTTACAAGTTGCGGTTAGCAATCGGTTACGCGATACCGTGAGACCAGGTCAGGCAGGCTGTCTCCACCTTCCGCCACTCTGCACGCCAACGGGCGTTCTCCTCGGACATGGTAAATGGCGGGTTAACGCGGCAGCCGCAAAACGGCGATGGTTCGTGCCGGAAAGCGACGATTTCGCCGCCGAAGAGCATCGTGGCGCCATATATAGCCACAGTTCAGAAACAAATCCTGACCGGAATGGCGCAGATTTAGCCAATCCGGAACTACGACGATTTAACGGTTTTTCCAGCCCCGGCGCGGCATATTAGACCGGACGGACCGGACATCTCTCTGAACAGGCCAGGCTGAAATCGTGACATCCTTTGGACGTGTGATCTCTGTGCGCGGCTCGCAGGCCCGGGTGGGGCTTCTGGCCGGCGGCCAGATGCCGCTCGTGGAAATGCGTGCGACCGTGGGCCGGTTCGTCAGCATCCGCTGCGCGAACTCCGTCATCGTCGCGATGATCACCGAGGTATCCTGCGAGAATCTGCCGGCCTCCGACAGCTACATCGCCACCGCCTCGGTCGACCTGCTCGGTGAAATCCTCGGCGGCGATCGCCCGAAATTCCAGCGTGGCGTCACCCATTATCCGACCATTGGCGATCCCGTCGAGCTGATCACGAGTCAGGAGCTGCGCACGGTGTATGCACCAAGCGGCTCGGACCAGATCAATGTCGGAACGCTGCAGCAGGACCGATCGATCATCGCCTATGTCGACATCGAAGAAATGCTCTCCAAGCACTTCGCGGTGCTCGGCTCGACCGGCGTCGGCAAATCGACCGGCGTGTCGCTGCTGCTCAACGAGATCCTGAAGTCGCGGCCGACGCTGCGCGTCTTCCTGCTCGACGTGCACAATGAATACGGTCGCTGCTTCGGCGAACGCGCCCAGGTGCTCAACCCGCGGAACCTGAAGCTGCCGTTCTGGCTGTTCAATTTCGAAGAGATCGTCGACGTGCTGTTCGCCGGCCGTCCCGGCGTGGCCGAAGAGCTCGACATCCTCGCGGAAGTGATTCCGGTCGCGAAGGGCGTTTATACCCAGTACCAGAACTCCGACCGCGTCGGCCTCGGGCTGAAGCGCGTCGATCCCCGGCAGGTCGGCTACACCGTCGACACGCCGGTGCCCTATCGCCTGGTCGACCTCATCTCGCTGATCGACGAGCGCATGGGCAAGCTCGAGAACCGCTCCTCGCGCATCATCTATCACAAGCTGATCTCGCGCATCGACGCGGTGCGCAACGATCCGCGCTATGCCTTCATGTTCGACAACGCCAATGTCGGCGGCGACACCATGGCGGACGTGATCAGCTATCTGTTCCGCCTGCCCGCCAACGGCAAGCCGATGACGATCATGCAGCTCGCCGGCTTCCCAGCCGAAGTCGTCGATTCCGTGGTTTCGGTGCTGTGCCGCATGGCGTTCGATTTCGGCCTGTGGAGCGATGGCGTCTCGCCGATGCTGTTTGTCTGCGAAGAGGCGCACCGCTACGCCGCGGCCGACCGCAACATCGGGTTCGGACCGACCCGCAAGGCGGTGTCGCGCATCGCCAAGGAAGGCCGCAAATACGGCGTCTATCTCGGCCTCATCACCCAGCGCCCGGCCGAGCTCGACGCGACCATCATCTCCCAGTGCAACACGCTGTTCACGATGCGCCTCGCCAACGACCGCGACCAGGCGCTGTTGCGCTCCGCGGTCTCCGACGCCGCCGCCAATCTTTTGTCCTTCGTGCCCTCGCTCGGCACCCGCGAGGTGCTCGCGTTCGGCGAAGGCGTCGCGCTGCCGACGCGGCTGCGCTTCAAGGAGGTGCCGCCGCACCAGTTGCCGCGCGGCGAAGCCACCATCGCCACCGTGCCCTCGGTCACGGCCGGCCACGACATGCATTTCGTCAGCGCCGTGCTGGAACGCTGGCGCGGTGCGACCTCGCATCGCGACGTGCCCAATGATCCCGGCCTCAACGATCGCGCGCCGCCGCGGGCGATGCCAACGGCCGAAGCGCCGATGCTGCAGCCTTCGATGGGGCTCGACCCCGATCGCTTCTCGCTGCTGAAGAAGCCGTTGCGCTAGCTGGATCGCCGCACCGCCGCCGATGCGGCTTGCACCGAGACCGTCATCCACTATGGTCTGGCATGACGCCGCGTCCCGCGGCATGCCGGAACCATCTCATGACGCAGCCCGCCGCAAAGCGCTTTGCCGCACCCGCCCTCGACAAGCTCCCCGACGACATCCGCACCCGCATCCTGGCGGTGCAGGAGAAATCGGGCTTCGTGCCGAACGTGTTCCTGTCGCTCGCCTATCGTCCCGACGAGTTTCGCGCGTTCTTCGCCTATCATGACGCGCTGATGGAGAAGGACTCAGGACTCTCCAAGGCCGAACGCGAGATGATCGTGGTGGCGACCAGCGCCGCCAATCAGTGCCAGTATTGCGTGATCGCCCATGGCGCGATCCTGCGCATCCGCGCCAAGAACCCGCAGATCGCCGACCAGATCGCGGTCAACTACCGCAAGGCCGACATCACGCCGCGACAGCGCGCGATGCTCGACTTCGCGATGAAGGTGAGCCGCGCCGCCGAGGTATCGGACGCAGATTTTACCGCGCTGGCCGCCCACGGCTTCAGCGACGACGACATCTGGGACATCGCGGCGGTCGCAGCCTTCTTCGCGCTCTCTAACCGGATGGCGAATGTCACCGCGATGCGCCCGAACGACGAGTTCTACATGCTCGGGCGTCAGCCGAAGTAGAGCACCTGCTCAGTCGTCCGAAGCCGGTCCGCACCAGCCGGGAAGATAGGTCGCGCCCGGGCCGCGTCCGACCGCCAGCCCCTTCTCCAGCGCCTTGGCGAAATTGTCCTGCACCATCTTGCGCGGGATGCGCCGGCGCAGGAAATCCGCCCAGAGGAATTCGCTGAACGGCGTGGTATCCTTGGCGAAGCCGCCGGCGCGGCGCATCTCACCGGCGAGGCTGCGGTAGGGATCGTCCTTCAGATCCTTGATCGACTTCGGAATGTCCCTGAAATGGCGGCGCTCGCCCTTGGCGTCGTAGGGATAGACCCAGCGCTTGTTGTCCATCACGCCCCAGAACACGTCGCGCTCGACCATCGTGAGGTCGCCGATCACGGTGACCAGGATGTCCTTCACGCCCTCCTCATGCAGCGCCCGCGCCATGTGATGGTGATCGACCACGTAGTAACGATCGTCAGGACCATGGACCACGGGGATCATGTGCTTGCCCAGAAGCTCCGCACGCTTCTTGTCCGACTTGTGCTCGCGCCAGCGCTTCCGCTTCTCCTTCACCTCGTGCATGCCGACCGTCATCTGGGTCGGCCGCAGCGACAGGATTGGAACCGGCTTCACGTAGGGTTCGCGCGTGTGGGCCATGATCTGTACTCCCGTTTGACCGCCGCTCTGCAATGAGTTCCATTATGACATGATGTTGCGGGCCGGTAAAAGAGGCCGCTCGAGATGAACGGAATGGCTGGAAGAGCAGGCGATCGGGCACCGAAGGCCCGCAGAATCCGCCTCGGCAACCGCGAGGTCGTGACCGAGGGACTGGAGCTCAGCTTCTGGGCCGACATCAGCCATCGCTGCATGACGGCATCCTGGCCTGCCTTCATTGGCGGCGCGGCATTGGTGTTCATCGTCTTCAACGGCTTCTTCGCTCTGCTCTATTGGTTCGGCGATCAGCCCATCTCCAACGTGCCTCGCGGCGCATACATCGACTATCTCTATTTCAGCATCGAAACGCTTTCGACCGCCGGCTATGGCGACATGCATCCGCAGTCGCACTACGGACATTTCATTGCAGCCGTCGAGCTGTTCACAGGCATCTTCTCGATGTCGCTGATGACCGGATTGATCTTCGCCCGGTTCTCGCGGCCGAGCGCCCGACTGCTGTTCGCCGACAATCCCGTGATCTCGACCCACGAGGGCCGGCAGACGCTGATGATCCGTCTCGCCAACGAGCGGCACAACATCATCGCAAACGCCACCGCACAGCTGTGGGTGTTCAAGAGCGGCGTCAGCAAGGAGGGCGTGCCCTACCGCCGGTTCTATGACCTGCCGCTGATACGCAGCCAAAGTCCGGCGCTGGCGCTGAGCTGGACGGTGTTTCATGTCATCGACGAGGCCAGCCCGCTCCATGGTCTCGACGCAGCGGGCCTGAAAGCCGCCAATGTAGGGCTCGGCCTCATGGTGTCCGGCTATGACGACGTTGCGGCGCAAACTGTGCATGCGCGAAAGTCGTACGAACATGACCAGATCCGCTTCGGCCATCGCTATGTCGAGATCCTCCGTGTGACCGAGGATGGTCTGAGGATCGACTACAGCCGGTTCCACGAGACGGTCGAGGGTTGAATGCCACCTCCGCGCGCGCCAAGATTTTAGATGTGACTCGCGGCGAACATGCTAAACAAGGATGGCGACGCGACCGGACTGACAGCAGTGAAAACGCAGCGGCCAATCACCTCGGAAGACGAGCACGTGGTGCTCAAATTCCGGCCGCGTACCTCGGCCCAGCCGACCGCCAAGCGCGAGGAGCCAGCCCGCCTGGCCCGTCCTGCGCAAGTCGCCAACGACCTTTCCCGCTACGAGAAGCCGCGCGAGGAGCCGGATGACTTCCGCCAGCGCATGCTCGCCAACGTCGCCGCCTTCGCCTTCACCGTGGCGCTCACGGCCGTCGGCATCTGGCTTGCCATGAGCATTGCCGATCTGCGCAAGACCCAGGATTGCGTGCTGATGGGCCGCCGCGACTGCGTCAAGATCTCGGTAATGCCGCGAAACTAGGCCCGCCTACCTTCTGCTCAATCCCGCCCCGCAGGGCCGGCCAAGCTCCATTGAACTAACGGCCCCGCTCCGATATACGGGCACTCGACTCCGGCAGCGGGAATAGGGCGTTCCCGGGCGACGCGCCAGCCTCTTTCAAGCCGCCCCGGATTTATCTCCAATATATCAAAGGCTTAATGATGTCTTCCACCTACGATCAGATCGCCAACATTATCGCGGAGACCTGCGACATCCCGCGCGACACGATCAAGCCGGAGAGCCATGCCATCGACGACCTGGGGATCGACAGCCTCGACTTCCTCGACATCGCCTTCGCCATCGACAAGGCCTTTGGAATCAAGATGCCGCTGGAGAAGTGGACCCAGGAGGTCAACGACGGCAAGGCAACGACAGAGCAGTATTTCGTGCTGAAGAATCTTGCCGACCGCATCGACGAGCTGGTCGCGGCCAAGAACGCGGGCGCGGGCACGGGCTCGTAATCGCCCGCCATGCAGCTTGACTACTTTCAACTGATCGATCGGATCGTCGACCTCAACCTCGACACGAAGACGATCACGGTCGAAGCACAGGTCCCCGCCGCGAGCACGATCTTCGAGGGGCATTTTCCCGGCTACCCGATCATGCCCGGCGTGCTGCTGACGGAGGCCATGGCGCAGAGCTCGGGCTGGCTGCTGCTCGGCCTGATGAAGTTCGAGCGCATGCCGTTCCTGGCGATGATCAAGGAAGCCAAGATGCGCGGCTTCGTCAACCCGAGCGAGTTGCTGACGATCGAGGCCAAGGTCGAGCATGAGGGTTCCGGCTTCGCCGTCACCTCGGCGAAGATTCGAGTCGGCAAGGACCTCAAGTGCAACGCCGAGCTGACCTTCCGCACGATCCCGTTCCCAAGTCCGGACTTGCGTGGGTACATGGATGCAATGGCCAACAAGATCGGCTTCCCGATGCAGGCAATAATCAATGGCTGAGCCGAAAGAAGTCTGGATCACCGGCATAGGCCTGCTCTCCTCGCTTGGCGAGGGGCTGGACGCCCATTGGGAGGCGCTCGGCACCAGGCGCGTCAATGTCGACGAGAAGCGGCTGGCGCCCTACATCATTCATCCGATCGCGCCCGTCAGCTTCGACGCCCAGATTCCGAAGAAGGGCGATCAGCGCCAGATGGAACTGTGGCAGCGTATCGGCACTTACGCGGCCGGCCTCGCCCTGGACTCCGCGGGCGTCAAAGGCAATCAGGATATCCTGTCGCGGATGGACATGATCATCGCCGCCGGTGGTGGCGAGCGTGACCTCAATGTCGACATGGCCATCATGAACGCGGGCGCGCAGGGCAATTTGCCGCCGGCGATGCTCAACGAAAAGCTGATGAACGAGCTGCGCCCGACGCTTTTCCTGGCGCAGCTCTCCAACCTGCTCGCCGGAAATATCGCGATCGTCCATGGGGTGTGCGGGACATCGCGCACTTTCATGGGCGAGGAAGCCTCCAGCATCGACGCCGCGCGCAACGCAGTGGCTCGCATCGGAGCCGGACAGAGCGACATCGCGTTGGTCGGCGCCGCCCACAATGGTGATCGCGGCGATCTCCTGATGCTTTATGCGTTCGGCGAGTTCACTCTAAAGGATCAATACAGGCCGATCTGGGCGCGCAAGGACAGTCCAGGCCTCGCGCTCGGCTCCGTCGGCGCCTTCCTCGTGATGGAGTCGCGCGAGCATGCCGAAGCCCGTGGCGCAAAACCCTTCGCCAGGATCTCCAAGGTTGTCGCCGACCTTGCCCAGCGCAAGCAACCCGGTGCCCTGACGAAATCGCTGCAGACGATGTGGCCGCAACTCGGCGTCAGCGACGACAACACGGCCCTGATCACGGGCGCGACGGGTGTTGAACCTGCGACCGCTGAGGAGCGCGCCTTCCTGAGCGAGCACCCTCGCCTCGCCGTGCGCGCCACCGGAACGACGTTCGGCCACACGGTGGAAGCGCAGTTTCCGCTCGGGCTCGCGCTGGCGGCGCTCTCGATCTCGCGCGGGGCGCTCTATCCAGCCAACGATCCGACTGGATTGGAGGTTGAAAAGACCGGCGCACCGACCCAGATTGTCGTGTTGGGGGCCGGTCATTGGCAGGGCGAAGGCATGGCCCTGGTCGAGGCCGTAAGCTGAGTCCGGCGCAGGATCGACGGGGAGACCATGGCAGCACCACGCGATAAATTCGGCAGGCCGATCGTTGTCGTGACCGGTATGGGGATCGTGACCTCGCTCGGCGCGGGCAAGGTGGACAATTGGAAACGCCTGACCGCGGGCGAATCCGGCATCAAGACGGTGACCCGTTTTCCGATCGACGGCCTGAAGACCACGATGGCCGGCGCAATCGATTTCGTATCTGTCGAGCCGTTCTCCTCGACCAGCCTGTCCGAGCGCCTGGCCGTGATGGCCACTGAGGAAGCGCTCGGGCAATCGGGCGTCGGTCGCAAGGGCGACTTTCCGGGCCCGATGTTCCTGGCGGTCGCTCCGGTCGAGACCGAATGGCCGCAGCGCATCGAGGTCGCGCGTGCCGTCCCGACCAAGGACTTCGGAATCATCGAGTATCTCGCGGCCTGCGGCAACGGTCAGTTCACCGAGTTTCACCGCCGCTTTACCTTCGGCTCGGTTGCCCTCAACCTCGCCGAGACCTTCGGAACCAAGGGCTCGCCGATCTCGCTGTCGACGGCCTGTGCCTCAGGCGCGACCGCGATCCAGCTCGGGGTCGAGGCGATCCGCCGCGGCGAAGCCGATGCGGCGCTGTGCGTCGCAACCGATGGCTCGGTCAATCCGGAGGCTCTGGTCCGCTTCTCGCTGCTTTCGGCCCTCTCGACCCAGAACGATCCGCCCCAGGGCGCCTCGAAACCGTTCTCGAAGAACCGCGACGGTTTCGTGATGGCCGAAGGCGCCGGCGCACTGGTGCTGGAGAGCTACGACGCGGCGATGGCCCGTGGCGCGCACATCCTCGGCGTCGTCGCCGGCTGCGGCGAACTCACCGACTCCTTCCACCGCACCCGCTCCAGTCCGGACGGCAAGCCGGCAATCGGCTGCGTCCGCAAGACGCTCGCGGATGCGGGCATGGAGCCGAACCAGATCGACCACATCAACGCGCACGGCACCTCGACGCCGGAAAACGACAAGATGGAATATCTCGCGACAGCCGCCGTGTTCGGCGACCACACCGCGAAGATCCCGGTGTCGTCGAACAAATCGATGGTCGGCCACACCATCTCGGCAGCGGGCGCAGTCGAAGCAATCTTCTCGCTGCTCACGCTCGAGCATCAGCGGATTCCGCCGACCATCAATTACGAGGTGCCGGATCCGGCTATTCCGTTCGACGTGGTCGGCAACAAGGCGCGCGACGCCAAGGTCACCGCCGTGATGTCGAACTCGTTCGGCTTCGGCGGCCAGAACGCCTCGCTGATCATGACGCGCGAACCGGCTTAAGCCGGTTAGCGCTCCTTGCGATGAAACGCCTGCTCCTTCGGACCAAAGCGCAGCTGCGCGACGCCACGAAGCCGTTCTCGGAGGCGGCGATCGGCGCGCTGACGATCGGAATGTTGCGCACGACGCGCTATTTCGACCCGGACAAGACGGCCAAATTCTTCGGCCGGGCCGCGCATTTCATCGGGCGCAGGCTGCGCGAGGACCGCATCGGCCGCGAGAATCTCAAGGCCGCGTTTCCGGAGAAGTCGCCGGAGGAGATCGAGACGATCCTCACCGGTGTCTGGCACAATCTCGGCCGCCTCGGCGCCGAGTTCGCCCATCTCGACCACATCTGGGACCATGACCCGGAGCACCCCGATAAACCCAGCCGGGTCGAGTTCTCCCCGCGCAGCAAGGAGCTGTTCGACCGGCTCCGTGACGATGGCAAGCCGGCGCTGTTCTTCGCCGCGCATCTCGGCAATTGGGAGCTTCCCGCGCTCGCCGCGGTCGCCCACGGGCTCGACGCAGCAATCCTGTTCCGGCGGCCGAACATCGAATCCGCCGACCGCGCGATCGAACGCATTCGCGCAGTCAAGATGGGCACGCTGATCCCGGCCGGCCGCGACGCGCCGCTGAGGCTCGGACAGGCCCTGCAGAACGGCCAGCACGTCGCAATTCTGGTCGACCAGTATCTGACCAACGGCGTGCCGGTCACCTTCTTCGGCCGCAAGACCATGGCCAATCCGCTGCTGGCGCGGCTGCGCCGACAGGTCGATTGCCCGATCCACGGCACCCGGATCATCCGCCTGCCCGATGGCCGCTTCCGCGGCGAAGTGTCGGAGGAAGTGAAGCCGGCGTTCGATGCGTCCGGCCAGATCGACATCCAGGGCACGATGCAGGCCGTCACTGACGTCGTGGAAAGCTGGGTGCGTGAATATCCGGATCAGTGGCTCTGGCTGCACCGGCGCTGGCGATAAGATATCGCTTCGCGTCACTTCCCCGTCTTTACCCGGGTCCACAGCCGATTGACGATCCGCTGCGTAGCGGGATCGCGTGCGGTGATCACGAACAGCTTCTTCTGCATCGCTTCGTCGGGATAGATGTTCTGGTCATTGAGAATTTTTGGGTCAATCAGCTTCTGGCTCGCCAGGTTGCCGTTGGCATAGGACAGGAAGTTCGAGTTCTTCGCCGCGACATCCGGACGGTAGAGATAATTGATCAGCTCGTAGGCCTCGTTGACGTTCTTCGCATCGGCAGGGATGGCGAGATTGTCGAAGAACATCTGCGCCCCCTCCTTCGGGATCGTGTAGCCGATCTCGACTCCGTTCCTGGCCTCTGCCGCACGGCTGCGCGCCTGCATGATGTCGCCCGACCAGCCGACCACGAAGCAGATCTCTCCCGAGGCCAGCGCGCTGAGATATTCGGATGAGTGGAATTTGCGCACATAGGGCCGGATCTTCATGACGAGATCGGCGGCCTTCTCCAGATCGGCCTGCTTGGTCGAGTTCGGATCGATGCCGAGATAGCTCAGCGCGGCCGGCAGTATATCGTCGGCGGAGTCGAGCATGTGGATGCCGCAATCCTTGAACTTGGCGAGGTTCTCCGGCTTGAACACCATGTCCCAGCTGTCGATCTTCGCATCCGGTCCGAGGATCCGCTGCGCCGTCTTGACGTTGTAGCCGATGCCGGTGGTGCCCCACATGTAGTTGGCGCCGTAGGTGTTGCCGGGATCATAGGTCGCGAGCTCTTTCGTCACCACCGGCCACGCATTGGCGAGGTTCGGCAGCTTCGACTTGTCGAGCTTCAGAAACACCTTCGCGGTGATCTGGCGTTGCAGGAAATAGCCGGTCGGCACCACCACGTCGTAGCCGGACTTGCCCGCGAGCAGCCGCGTCTCGAGCGTCTCGTTGGCGTCGAAGGTGTCATAGACGACCTTGATGCCGGTCTCCCTGGTGAAATCCTCCAGAACTCCCGGCGCCATATAGTTCGACCAATTGTAGAAATTGACCGTGCGCTCTTCCGCACGCGCAGACGCAGACAACAACAGGGCCGCGACGATTGCACCGATGAGGCTGACGTAGCGGCCCTGCCGTCCCATGCTGGCTACCTCTTGCGGCGGTGGATTGCGTCCGAGAGCCGCTCCAGCGCAGTGTCGAGCGTCGAGTCCTTCTTGGCGAAACAAAACCGCACGACCGACGTCACCGCATCCTGCTCGTAAAATGCCGACACCGGAATAGCCGCGACCTTGTAATCCTGCACTATTCGCCAGCAGAACTCCGCATCAGTCTCGTTGAGCCCGAGCGGCGACAGATCCACGGTGAGGAAGTAGGTGCCCTGCGACTTCAGCACCGGAAAGCCGAGGCTCTCCAATCCGCTGGTGAGGCGATCGCGGCTGCGCGCCATGTCCTTGCGCATGTCGAGGAAGTAGTCGTCCGGCTTGTTGAGGCCGTAGGCGACGGCGGCCTGCAGATTGGGCGCTGTCGTGAAGGTGAGAAACTGGTGCACCTTTGCTGCCACCCGCAACAGCGGCGGCGCGGCGCAAACAAAACCGATCTTCCATCCGGTGAGCGAGAAGATCTTGCCGGCACTGCCGACCTTGATGGTGCGGTCGCGCATGCCCGGGATCGTGATCAGCGGGATGTGCTCGCGCCCGTCGAAGACCACGTGCTCCCAGACCTCGTCGCAGATCGCGACGCTGTCGAACTCCTGGCAGAACCGCGCCAGCAGTTCGAGGTCCTCGCGCGGATAGACGACTGCCGCCGGATTGAGCGGATTGTTGAACAGCACCGCCTTGGTCTTGTGATTGAACGCGCTCCGCAGCATCTCCTCATTGAGCCGCCAGTGCGGCGGCTCGAGGCGCAGCAGCCGCGGGATGCCGCCGGCCTGACGGATGATCGGCAGATAGGAATCATAGACCGGCTGGAACACGATGACTTCGTCGCCGGGTTGAACGACCGCGAGGATCGCCGAGGTCAGCGCCTCGGTACCGCCGGAGGTCACCATCACCTCGGTCATCGGATCGAGGTTGAGCCCGTGCCAGCGGCCGTAATGCGAAGCGATCGCCTGGCGGAGCTCAGGGATGCCCATCATCGACGGATACTGGTTGTAGCCGTTCACCGAGGCGTCCGCGGCGGCGCGGCGGATGTCCTCCGGTCCGGGATCGTCGGGAAAGCCCTGTCCGAGATTGATGGCGTTGTTGTCGCGCGCAGCCTGCGACATCGCCTCGAAGATCGTGACCGGAAGGTCCGCGAAGACCTTGTTCATGGAGATCATGGCCGCGATCAGCCGCCCGTCTTGGTGGGCATCCCCGCAGCCTTCCAGCCGATGATGCCGCCCGCCAGATGCTTGTCGTACGGCAACCCGGCCGCCTGCGCCGCAAGCGAAGCGGTCACCGAGCGCTTGCCGGAGCGGCAGGCGAACACCACCTGCTTTCCCTTTGGATCGGGGATCGCCGCCGGATCGAACGTCGACAGCGGCACCACCACGCCATCGGGATAAGCCTCGACGGCGACCTCATTGGGCTCGCGGACGTCGACCAGGAGATAGCGGCCCTCTTCTATGCCCTTCGACACCTCGTCCGGAAACAAATCTTGCACCTTGTGGTCCGCCACGGAAAAATCCTCCCGACATCAGATCGGCCAGCATCGCGCCCCCCGCCAGTCCTGGCCGCAAAGTCGCCTCTCGCGCGGAGAAAATCAAGCGTTCGAAACGGCTTGGTGCCCCGCGCGGAGCTAGATGGTGACCTGCGTGCCGACCTCGACCACCCGTCCGGTCGGAATCTGGAAATAATCGGTGGCGTCGTTCGAGGCGCGGCTCAGGGCGATGAACAGATGGTCCTGCCAGCGCGGCATGCCGGAATGGGCCGCCGGCTTCAGGGCACGGCGGGACAGGAAGAACGACGTCGACATGATGTCGAACTGCCAGCCGAGCTTGCGCGCGATCGCCAGGGTCTTCGGTACATTCGGCGATTCCATGAAGCCGAACTTCAGCGTCACCTTCGAGAAGGTCTCGCTCAATTGCTCCATCCGCACCCGCTCGGACGGATCGATACGCGGCGTCGGCGCGGTATCGATGGTGAGGATGACGTTCTTCTCGTGCAGCACCTTGTAGTGCTTGAGGCTGTGCATCAGCGCAGTCGGCGCGCTGTGGGGGTCGCTGGTCAGGAACACGGCCGTGCCGGAGACCCGCTGCGGCGGCCGCTTCTCCAGCATCTTCACGAGATCGTCGAGCGGGAACTCGAGCTTGCGCGACTTCTCGAACAGCAGCCTGCTGCCGCGCCGCCAGGTGTACATCACGACGATCATCGCGGCGCCGAGCGCCAGCGGGACCCAGCCGCCCTCCCAGACCTTGAGCAGGTTCGCGGCGAGGAAGGTGAGATCGAGGAAAAGGAACGGTGCGATCAGCCCGGCAGCGGCGATCGGCGACCACCTCCATACCCGCCAGATCACGACGAAGCCCATCATCGCCGTCACCACCATGGTTCCGGTCACCGAGATGCCATAGGCCGAAGCCAGCGCGCTGGAGGAACGGAACATCAGAACCAGGAGGATCACCGCGATGAACAGCAGCCGGTTGACGCGAGGCATATAGATCTGCCCGGAATGCGCCTCCGAGGTGTGGCGAATCTCGAAGCGCGGCAGCAGCCCGAGCTGGATCGCCTGCCGGGTCAGCGAATAGGCTCCGGTGATGACGGCCTGGCTCGCGATCACGGTCGCCACCGTCGCCAGCGCGACCATCGGGATCAGCGCCCAATCCGGGAACATCAGGAAGAACGGATTCTCGATCGACTTGGGATCGGCCAGCACGTTCGCCGTCTGTCCCATGTAGTTGAGCGCCAGCGAGGGCAGCACGATGAACAGCCACGCGGTCTGGATCGGTCGCTTGCCGAAATGGCCCAAATCGGCATAGAGCGCCTCCGCGCCGGTCACGGCCAGGAACACCGCGCCGAGGGTGACGAAGCCGATCACGCCATGATGCAGCATGAACCAGACCGCGTGGATCGGGTTGAGCGCGTACAGCACCTCGGGATGCCGCAGGATCGGCGGCACCGCGGCGATCGCGATCACGGCGAACCAGACGCACATCACCGGGCCGAAGAACGCCGCGACGCGCGCGGTGCCGCGTGACTGCACCGAGAACAGCACGACGAGGATGATCACCGTGATCGGGACGACGTAGGGATCGAAGGTCGCGGTCACGAGCTTGATGCCCTCGACCGCCGAGAGCACCGACAGCGCCGGCGTGATGACGGCATCGCCGTAGAACAATGCGCCGCTGATGATGCCGAGCAGCACGATCGTGCCGGCCCCCGCGGTGACCGCGCGCTGCGCCAATGCCATCAGCGCCAGCGTGCCGCCCTCGCCGTTGTTGTCGGCGCGGAGCAGGACCACGACATATTTCAGCGTGACGACGACGATCAGCGCCCACAGGATCAGGCTGAGCACGCCGAGTACCCCCTGCGCGGTGACGCCGCCCTCCCCGCCGTTGGCCGCGACGACGGCCTCGCGCAGCGCGTAGAGCGGGCTGGTGCCGATGTCGCCGTAGACGACGCCGATACTGCCCAGCATCAGGGCCTTGAACCCCGCCGTGGAATGCGCCTCGCCATGTCCATTGGCCGCAGGCGTTTCCGCCGCGGTGATCGCACTCTCGGATGACATGGGAAGCTGCGCCTCTACCTCTTGCCGCACTGCACAACGCAGAGTGGCAGGCCTATACTCCCGGCCTGAATGCATAGGTTAGCACGGATTCAGGCCTCCGCCATGCATTTTGCGCATGGGTCATGGTTCCTCAAAGCCGGAATCTGCTATGGCGATCAGATAGTTACTTGGGTACCGACTTCAACGACCCGTCCGGTCGGGATCTGAAAATAATCGGTGGCGTCGTTGGCGGAGCGGCTCATCGCGATGAACAGGTGGTCCTGCCACTGCGGCATGCCGGACTGGGCGGACGGCTTCAGCGAGCGGCGCGAGACGAAGAACGACGTCGCCATGATGTCGAACTGCCAGCCGAGCTTGCGGGCCACCGCCAGCGCCTTCGGCACGTTCGGTGATTCCATGTAGCCGAAGCGCAGCCGCACCGCGGTGAACTTGTCGCTGATCTTCTCCATGTGCACGCGCTCGGAGAGATCGACGCGCGGCGTCGGCGCGGTCTCGATGGTCAGGATCACGTTGTGCTCGTGCAGCACCTTGTTGTGCTTGAGATTGTGCAGCAGCGCGGTCGGCACGAAGCTCGGATCGCTGGTCAGGAACACCGCGGTGCCCTTGACGATATGCGGCGGCCGCTTCTCCAGGCTCTTGATCAGCTCGCGCAGCGGCACCTCGATACGGCGGGTCTTGGCAATCAGGATCGCAGCGCCGCGCAGCCAGGTCCAGATCATGATCGCCACGATCGCCCCGAACAGCAGTGGCACCCAGGCGCCTTCGAACAGTTTCAGCAGGTTGGAGCTGAAGAAGGTCATGTCGACAACGACGAACGGCAGAATCAACGCCGCCGCCGAGGCGGCGCGCCAGTTCCACAGCTTCCAGATCACGATGAAGCCCATGATGCCGTCGGCAACCATCGTCGTGGAGACGGCGATACCGTAGGCGGAGGCCAGCCCGCTCGAGGTCCGGAACAGCAGCACCAGCAACAGCACGCCGATCAGCAGCATACGGTTGACGCGCGGCAGATAGATCTGGCCGGCATGGACCTCCGAGGTGTAGCGAACCTCGAAGCGCGGCAACAGTCCGAGTTGGACCGCCTGGCTGATCAGCGAATAGGCGCCGGTGATGACGGCCTGGCTCGCGATCACGGTCGCTGCGGTGGCGAGCATCACCAGCGGCAGCAGCAGCACGTCGGGCACCATGCGATAGAACGAGTTCTCGATCGCGGTCGGATCGGACAGCACCAGCGCGCCCTGCCCGAAATAGTTGAGAAGCAGCGACGGCAGCACGAAGAACAGCCAGCCGGACTGGATCGGCTTGCGGCCGAAATGCCCGAGATCGGCATAGAGCGCCTCGCCGCCGGTCACCGCCAGGAACACCGCGCCCAGGGTGACCAGGCCG
The DNA here is from genome assembly GCF_018130215.1 of Bradyrhizobium jicamae. Taxonomy (GTDB): domain Bacteria; phylum Pseudomonadota; class Alphaproteobacteria; order Rhizobiales; family Xanthobacteraceae; genus Bradyrhizobium; species Bradyrhizobium jicamae_A. The sequence continues at coordinate 4,117 of NZ_JAFCKQ010000071.1, read as the reverse complement.
ATCGTACCGTGGGTCAGCATGAACTGGAGCGCGTAATACGGATTGATCGCCGCCAGCACCGACGGATCGTCCGTGATGTTGACGACCCCCATCGTCGCGAGCGCGCCGAACCACACCACCATGACCGGTCCGAAGGCGGAGGCGACCCGGGCGGTGCCGTTGCGCTGCACCGCGAACAGCGCGACCAGGATCAGGATGGTCAGCGGCACGACGTAGTGCTCGAGATGCGGCGTGGCGAGCTTGAGGCCCTCGACCGCCGACAGCACCGAGATCGCGGGCGTGATCATGGAATCGCCGATGAACATCGAGGCGCCGACCACGCCGAGCGCAAGCAGCGGCCAGCTGCGGCGCCCGATCGCGCGCTGGCCGAGCGCCATCAGCGAGAGCGTGCCGCCCTCGCCATTGTTGTCGGCGCGCAGCAGCAGCAACACGTATTTCGCGGTGACGACGATGAACAGCGCCCACAGGATCAGGCTGAGCACACCCAGCACCATGATGCGGGTGACCGGCTGGCCGTGCGCGGCACCGCCGACCGCCTCGCGGAACGCATAGAGCGGCGAGGTTCCGATATCGCCGAAAACCACGCCGATGCTGCCCAGTGTCAGGGCCCAGAAGCCCGAGGCGACCTTTCCCTCCTGGGCTTCGGTGGATGAGACGCTGACGGCCATGGTGGGGTTGGGAGACGCTACCGGTTGATTGATCCGCGCGGCTATCGGCGCTTCGGCGCTCGCTGTCAACCAAGCACAACGTCACTGCCACGGCAGCATGGACCCTACGGCTTCAGATCCGGCGGCAGCGGCGGGTTTTCCCGCATCAACGTGATGGTCACGCGACGGTTCGACGGCAGCGTCGGATCGTCGGGAAACAGCGGCTCGCCGTCGGCCTTTCCCGACACCGCGAAGATGTGGGAGTCCGGCAGGCCCTCGCGCTCCAGGATCTGGCGCACCGCATTGGCGCGGTCGGCGGACAGGTCGAAGGCACCGTAGTCGCTGCGCGCCGGCACGAAGCCTGCCGCGGTATGTCCGACGATCGCAATCCGCAGCGGCGTCGCCTTCAGCGGCGCGGCGAGCTTCTGGATCAGCCGCCTCGTGCGGTCGTATGGCACCTTCGAGCCGTCGGCGAACATCGAGCGGCCGTCCTGGTCGATGATCTCGAGGTTGAGCCCCTCCTTGGTCTCCTCGAACATGATGTTCTTGGAGATCTCGGTCAGTTCCGGCATGTCCTGCAACGCCTGCCGGAGCGAGGCGGACGCCAGCGCGAATTCGCGGTCGATCTTCAGCCGCGCGCCGTTGATCTGGCTGCGCTCCTTCTCGTCCGGCGTCGGATTGGCGGAGGATTCTTCCGGCGAGATGTGGTCGACGTTCTTGAGCTTCGGCCGCGTCGGCAGGCCGTCGGATTCGATGATGCCGGAATAGCGGACATCGGTCTGCACACCGAAGGCATCGCGCATCGAGCCGGCGACGATCTTCAGCTTGTTGTTGTCCATGGTGGAGAAGGCGACGAGCATCACGAAGAAGCTCATCATCAGACCCATCAGGTCGGCGAACGTCACGAACCAGCCGTGACCTCCGCCATGTGCATCGCCGCGCTTTTTCTTCGCCATCGTTCAAGCTTTCCCGGCCGCGCCGCCCTGCCGTCAGGCCGGGACCGGCTCGCCTTCCTCGTGGCGATGCTTTTCCGGCAGATAGGCCAGCAGCATTTCGCGGACCAGCGCCGGGCTCTTGGAATCGCGGATCATCAGGATGCCGTCGATGATCAGGGTGCGGTTGGTTTCCTCGTCGAGCAGCTTGCCGTGCAGCTTGTCGGCGATCGGCAGGCAGAACAGGTTGGCGACCAGCGCGCCGTACAGGGTGGCAAGCAGCGCGGTCGCCATGAACGGGCCGAGCTTGGAAGGGTCGGTCATGTTGGCGAACATCTGCACCATGCCGATCAGCGTGCCGATCATGCCGAAGGCCGGCGCGCAGTCGCCGATCGCGCGATAGATCTTGCTGCCCTCGTCGAGGTGCATCAGGAAGTTGTCGCGATCGCGCTCCAGATTGTCGCGGATGAATTCGAGGTCGTAGCCGTCGGCGACGTAACGGATGCCCTTGGCAAGGAACGGCTCGTCGGTCTCGACCTTTTCCAGCCCGACCGGTCCCTGCTTGCGGGCGATCTCGGCGATGCGGGCGAGCTCGTCGACGAGGTCGCGCGCCGACAGCCGGCTCATGGTGAAGGCGAACTTGGCGCCGAGCGGCAGGCCGTGCAGCATCACGCCGAGCGGGAAGCGGATCATGGTCGCCGCGATCGAACCGCCGAAGATGATGATCATGGCATGTTCGGAAATGAACATGTGCAGGTCGCCGCCCAACAGCATCATCACCGAAATCACGATGATGCCCGCCAGCAGCCCGGCGCCTGTCATGATATCCATGAGAAACTCCAACGCGTACGCAACACCGCCTGTCCTGGACGGCGCGCGGCCCAGGGCGGACCACGTGAGAAAACCCTAACGTTAATGCCATTAAGGACGGGTTACTGAATTCGGTAGGGATAACAACGGGTAAACGCCCGCTTCCTCGCGATGTCGTTGAAGATGCTGGATTTCCGCTTCGAACGCCGATGCGGCATGTGCAAAAGCCCTCCCCGTAGTACACCGGACGTGGGAAAGCTTCCTTTCCCAGAGGAAACGAACCAGCGAGAAGCACCGGATGAAGGCCGTCGTCGTCGAGCATTACGCACCCATCGACCAGATCGGGCTGAAGGAGGTTGCCCAGCCCGCAACCGGGCCGGGGCAAATCCGCGTCCGCGTGCACGCTGCGAGCATCGGCTTCGTCGACGGGCTGAAGGTCGAGGGCCGCTACCAGACCAGGGATCCCCTGCCCTTCACGCCCGGCGCGGAGTTCGCCGGCGTGGTCGACGACGTCGCCGGTGATGTCATGGGCCTTGCGGCGGGCATGCGGGTGATGGGTGCGGCGCGCTCGGGGGCGCTGGCTGAAACCATCGTGGTGCCGGCGTCGGCGGTCGAGATCATGCCCGACGGGCTGTCGATGGAGGCTGCCGCCGCCTTCCGCACCAACTATCTCACCGCGCTCTATGCACTCGGCGAGCGCGGTTCGCTCCGCGCCGGCGAGCAACTGCTCGTGCTCGGCGCGGCCGGCGGCACCGGCATCGCCGCCATCCAGGTCGGCAAGCTGCTCGGCGCCCGCGTCATCGCCGCCGCGTCGACCGAGGAGAAGCGCAACTTCGCCGCGAGCTTCGGCGCCGACGCCGTCGTCGATTACACCAGGACAGATTGGCGCGATGCGCTGAAGGATCTGACCGGCGGCCACGGCGCCGACGTGATCTTCGATCCGGTCGGCGGCGAGGTCTCCGTGCAGGCATTCCGCTCCATCGCCTGGAACGGGCGGCATATCGTGGTCGGCTTTGCCGCAGGCAGCATTCCGGCGCTGCCGTTCAACCTGCCGCTGTTGAAAGGCGGCATTCTCGTCGGCGTCGACGCCGCCCAGATCGCGCGTCGCGAGCCGGATGCGCAGGCGCGCGTGATGACGCAATTGTCGGCCTGGTTGAACGACGGCAAGCTCACGCCGGTGGTCGGACAGGTGTTCGCCTTCGAGGACTTTCGCGCCGCGTTCAGGACGATGCAGACCCGTGCGGCGTTGGGAAAGATGGTGGTGAAGATCGGGGCGTGAGGAACGCTGTACTGTCACGCACCCGCGTCGTCCAAGTGAGTCACACGTTCGCGATCTCGCGACATCATTTGTCCGAGCTTTGCATTTGGTTTCGCCCTCTCCTTGAATAGAGGGCGCAGGGAAAGCCGGGTGCCGATCGCACCCATGGGCCCCGTGCAATGTAGAAAGCACGGGGGTAGGACCACAGGTGTAACCGGGCAATCCGGCTTTCCCTGCGCGATGGGTTACGGCTTATACGTGCTCTCCCCGGCGAGACTGGGCTGTTTTGTCACCGCTTTCGCAAAGATGCTTGCGCACACTTCACGAGAGGACACCTGCCACCAGGGCGTCAGGCCTGCACGATTTCGCCGTCCGCTTCATGCGCTCTCGTCAGTCACGCACGCAACGTCCACCGCATCCCACCACAACGTTCGTGACGATCGCGAGCGCCCCTCAGGCGGGTGAGACGG
>NZ_JAFCKQ010000070.1 GCF_018130215.1 Bradyrhizobium jicamae | reverse complement strand
ACGATCTGCGGCGCCAGGCTGACGCGTTCATCGATCTGGCCGATCTGCGGCTCGAGATCGCGCGCCGTGTTCCTTCCGCCCGCCAGGGTTGACCCTCGTCCGCGCACCTACAAGTTGCAAAACCGAACTTTTCCTCTTGCGCACCTCGACTATGCGGCTTGGCGAAACATGCTGCGCAGGTTCTGCGCGACCCCGAGCAGCGCCGGATTGCGTTTCACGAGGCGCCTGGCACCGCTTACCCCGGACATCGCGCCGGCGGCCAGCCGGCCGAGCGCGGTGAGCGGGATATTACTGTCGAAGGTCGGCTCGTCGTCCTTGCAGAATTCCCGCTTGTAGTCGTCCGAGCCGATCCCGAAGTCGAAGGAGCAACCGTGCTGACCAATAAAACGATCGATGATGTGGCGCATCAGAAGCAAGCCCGGGCTAAATCTCGCATTTCCGGACAGAGTGTAGGTGTTGAACATCGTCGAGAAGCGGTTGCCATCTGCGACCACGGCCCAGATCGCAATCACTTCCTCGTCGCATTCAAGCGCATGGATTTCGATGACGCGGCCGCCGTAAGGCAGCTTTGTCTTGCAGGCGGCGCGGATGAATTCGCTCACGCCCGGCTCGGCGAACACGTTGTGCAGCTTCTGCCTGACCAACCGCTGGGATTTCACGCGGAAGAACCAGTCGAGTAGGCGGGTGATATCGGCGTCCGCGGACGCAATGTGATAGCGGTAGCCGGCAAGCGGCTGCAGCTTGCGCTCCTTGTTCCGCAGGCGGCGACGGAGGGAATTGCTGATCAGGTTCGCCGCCGTCGCGCCGGACCTGATCGTGCGCAACGGGCAATCGAAGGCCAAGGGTTCATGGGGCAGGAGCCACAGCGGGTTTTGCAGGTCGCGCCAATGTAGCGGCTGTTGGCGCAGCGCCAGGACATCGACTTCGTCGCTCATGGCGAGCATCGCTAATAGCGCCTTGAGATCAGCTTCGGTGGCCGCGGCAGCGAACTCGCGCTCCCACAGGCCCATGTTGAAGTTTGCATGCGTGCCGCCCATGAAACTCGCGCAGCGCACGCCAAGGGTTGTTTGCAGGGCAAGTGGCAGCAAGCCCCGTGGCCGGCCGGCTGCATCGCGCGCGATGACGATGAACGGCGACAGCCCCCCGCGCTCACCGACCTCACGCTGCCACGGGGCGAGGAAGTCGAACCGCTGATAGGGCGTCACGGAATGGTTTGGGCCCTCAAAGCCGCGCCAGATCGTCTCCGCGGCAGCGAGATTGTCGATGATATCGACGGAAGCGATGCGCTTTGTTTGCGACCAAACATTTGCCTGCGCGGCCCGGCTTTCGATCGCAATCATGCTCCCGCCATCCGATCTGGGAAATCTTTTATGACTTCTTCTGAAATTCGAAGTAGCAGGGTTGGCTTGGCAATATGAGCAGGCAGCACTCTCACGACGGAAAGGACTGAGAGTCTTCATTCGCGTCGATCATCAGGTGCTTATCAAAGATCGAGAACCAGCACGCTAATTCGACTTTACAGCACAGGTAGGTGGCACAACGTCACACCCATTTCGGGGTAGGAACCGGGAACTCGGGCCGCCTCGCGCAGTTCGCTTGGTGCGAACCGCAAAATCGATTTTAATTTCAATGACTGCCTCTACCTCCGGTTACCTCTAACAGGATTGCAGACCACAGGTGCGGAAAACGCAGGTCTCGACTGCATTCGAAAACGGCGGGGTTTGTATCAATCGCCTCACACTGCGTTGCAAAGCGGTTCAGTTGATCCGCATCGAGAGTCGCGCTCCGCTGTGGCGCGCGCCAGTGATTTGAATTTCTTGGCGCTGTTTGGGCGGCCCTTCGCCGACTTTTCTCCAAACACATGAGACGTACCGCCTGTGCAGCAACCAGAGCCGGCGAACGGACGATCGACAAGCCGGGCAATTGATGTGCGGCATCATCACGGAGCCGGCTGAGGAAATCCGCATCGAGGGCAAGAGCACCTGGGCTGACCACTACCTGATCAGGCCCGCACGGCAGTCAGCCGGTTGGCTGATAAGAAAATGGGCATGTCCTCAATCAGTCGTTTTGCGTGCCCGTGAGGAAGGCTCCAACCCCTTAAGCCCTATTTCTCCGGCGACGGCGGGTTCCGCCGGTTGGTCGAGGCAATGCAACGCCGCGGCGTGCGCGTCACGGTGGTACGGTCGCAAGCCGATCGACGACAACCTCCTACGATCTGCGGCGCCAGGCTGACGCGTTCATCGATCTGGCCGATCTGCGGCTCGAGATCGCGCGCCGTGTTCCTTCCGCGCGCCAGGGCGTGACCGCCGTCAACGCTCGGGGGGACGGCGCAATGCCGGTTGCTTGGTCGCGCGGATTGTTCTGGATTGTTATTGCGGTTCCGCCAATTGCGCCTTGCATTTACTCGGCGACTTGGACCCAATCGCCCTTGGTATTCTTCATATCGTGATATTTTCTGCCGGTGTCCCAGTCGACGCATTCTCTAACGTCATCGGAGACGTTGCTTTCGCAAACTTCCCGCCGCGTGATGTTGCCTGTCGTATCCTGGCCGACGGTGGCGACGCCGCGTCGACCGTCGCCGAGCAGATAAGCCACGGTCATGATGCACTCGCTGGAATCTGGTTTGCAGAATCGCGACATCGCTGCGCTTCCCCGATTCTGCTCGGTGGAAACGGTGATGGCCCGGTCGATGAAGGCATTCCACGAATAATTGGTCGTCTCCGCACTGGGGTGCGAAGTCGAAGACGGCTGGCTCGTTTGATCAGGTGGCGGTTCGGCGGTCGCAATAACTGCCGGGGTGCTTCTGGCCTGCTCGATATTCCGGATAATCCTGACCCCCATCGATCGAAGCTCTCGAGCGTCGAGCCATGCGATCTGCCTTGGCGGCGTGGAAACCATCTGACCTATGATCGGGGAGGGGACGCCGAGCTCCCGGGCAAAGCGAGCCATGGACAGGGTCGCCGCATCCGAGAGCGCGGTCTCCTGACCGCCGCGCTCTGATGCCTTGTGGACGCCGATCATCGCCCCTTCGCCGGCAAACCTGGGATCGCCGGCGGCGAATGCCAGGAAGCAGGCCGACGCACAAACCGCACCCGGGCTGACGCTGGTCGAAAATCCCGCGACCTTGATCATCCCCGCCAATCTTGCGCCCTCCGCAAGTCGGCCACCGGTCGAATTGAGCCGAACACTCTCGACGGTCTTTCCGGCCGCCTTTGCCTTGTTGACGGAAGCAACGAACAGATCCGCATCGCCCGGCTGGAGTTGCCCCTCGATCTGGATAACGACGCGGCCCTCCCGGCCGGGGGAGGTCGTTATCTCGGACGAGGCAACCGGCGTACCGCAGCAGAGCGCAGACGCTGTTGCGAGCCCAATTGCGCAACTCCGTTTCATCAAAGCCTGACCCTCGCTTCCGCCAAATCTCCTGCAGGCCGATCAGGGACGCAAGCCTTTTCGCAAGTTTCGCGGCGGTTGAGTCGCTAAATTTACGAATCGCGCTAATATTCGTGAGGTCACGCTGCGCGGGCGTCGAAAGACTGGACAGGAATTGGCATCATGGCGGTAATCGGAAGTCTGGCAAGCTCGAGTATTTGGCTCGCTGGTTATCTCGTCCCGTTCGTATTTGTTCTGTCTATCGTCGTTTTCTTCCACGAGCTCGGCCACTTCCTGGTCGCGCGATGGTGCAAGGTCGAGGTCACGGCGTTCTCTGTCGGATTTGGTCCTGAGTTGTTCGGGTTTACGGATCGCAAGGGCACGCGCTGGAAGGTCTGTGCGATTCCTCTTGGTGGATTTGTCAAATTCCTGGGCGACGGGAATGCCGCAAGCCTTGGCGACTCCGCGAGCTCACTTGACGTGCAAAAGCGACGGGCAACCTTTGCCGGCGCTTCAGTTGGCCGGCGGCTGGCAATTGTTGCTGCTGGCCCGATCGCAAGCTTTCTCCTTGCCGTTTGTATTTTTTCTGGCGAGTTGATGTTGTTCGGAAGGCCGGTCACGCTGGCGCGCATCGCAGAGGTCCGGCCAAACAGCCCAGCCGCCGCAGCCGGTTTCCTGCCGGGCGACATTGTGGTCGCCGTCGATGACGTGAAGATTGATGGGTTCAACGAACTGATACAACTCGTCAGCGTCAGCGCCGGGCAAACCCTCAGGATAACGGTCGACCGGCAGGGCTCTCGCAGGGTACTCGATGTGGCTCCGGCTGTTACGGAGACTAGGGATGCCCTGGGCAACGTCACACGGATAGCGCAAATTGGGATAAGCAGGTCGGCGGCGCCGGCGGATACGAGAATCGAGCAAATTGGTCCGGCCCGAGCCATCGAGCTTGGGGTCAACCAGACATGGTTTATCGCGGATCAGACGCTCCAATATTTGCTTAAGGTCGTCGTGGGCCGGGAATCCACCGACCGGCTGGGCGGTCCAATCAAGATCGCGCAGATTTCCGGTCAGGTTGCCACGTTTGGACTTACGGCTCTCCTGGAGCTTGCCGGCATGTTGTCGGCCACCGTAGGATTGATCAATCTGCTTCCCATTCCAGCGCTCGATGGCGGACACCTCCTGTTCTACGCGATTGAAGCGGGGCGTGGCCGACCGGTCTCCCAGAACGTCCAGAAATGGGGGATGAGGACCGGCCTGGTGTTGGTTCTCGTATTGATGATTTTCACAACCATCAGCGACGTCGTTCGGCTGTCGGCCTCATGATGAGCGGGTGGTTCTAGAAATAACCGGTCAATCCGTGTGAAGTCTGGATTGTCGACTCTTGCGCGCCAGAGGTAAATCACCGCCACATCGTCGGCGTAGATACGTCATCGATGTGGTTAGTGCGACATCACGCGGTAAACAAAAAATTCGGCACGCGAGCCAATGAAGGCGGGTGCGCCCGAGAATATCAGGATCGCCTCCAAAGCTATTATCTTGAAGGCGAGGACGGGCCTCAGCTGATCGAGCCACTATAGGGGACTCTCGAGCCATTGTGCGGGCTTGTAGGTCGCCGCAGTGCAACTGGCGCGCAGATCCTTGGTGGCTCGCGCTACCTGACTCGGGCCCATCCGGCCAAGCAAGTCATCTGGGCGCGACGTCACGATTGTCACTTGAAGGCAATGGAGTTATCCGCGCCGGGCGATGCCATCCGAGAATCCATTGAAAGCGCGGGAAGCCGTCAACCCGCCGCGAAGCGGAGATACTTGGCTTTTCAATCCAACGCCAAACGAAATAACCCAGAGCAAGAGCAGACGGGAGCCCGATCAAAGCTGCGGTCCATGGTCCGAACCAGCGCCATAGTAATGTAAGCACCAGCCAATGGGACAGATAAAGACTGTAGGAGATTTTTCCCAGCCATTGCGGAACTGAAGCCTCCAGGATGCGATTCTGAAACTCCCACCGGTGCAACGCGGCGCCGCCCAAGAAGAAAATGCCCACTGACATCGCAGGATAGGCCTGAACCGCCAGCGCGAAAACGGCGAAGCCGATCACCAATTTGCGAAACGTCCCGGACACGATCCAGACGATCAGAGGCATGAAGAGCATTGCCCAGGCTTCTACCGTAAGGGACCAACTTGGCGGATCAACCCCATGGAGATTGGCGGGATCGCTGGGATAGTGGATTGGATACCAGAAGAACTCAGACCAAATTGGCTGTTTGCCTGCGATCAGATAACCTGCTCCGAGACAAGCGGCATAGACCGGCCAGAGGCGAACAAAACGACGCAGCAGGAAGGTACCGAAGCGTCCGTTCCACCCGCGCGTAAGAACATAGCCGGAAAGCGCGAAAAAGATGAAGACGCAAACGTTGGCGACGGGAAATAGCCAGTAAGCGCCTATCGGAGCCGTAGCATGATGAACAAGCACCGTGAAAGCGAGAATGCCACGAAGCCCATCGACCGCCAGGAGGCGTTGGGCTCTGCGCGTGGAATCGAATTCGCCAGGTTGGCCAATCAAATCACTTGGGCTCCGAAAGATCGAAGAACAGAAATGATCGCTTCACTCAAGCCTCAACAGACCGCAACCTCATCAGCAAAGCAAGAGCGCTGCCATTCCGCCCCCATTTAACTATGCCGAGACGTTGAACGACCCGATCGTTTCCCGCCAGGAGTCGTTCCTTTTCGATCGCCACCGCAGTCTGCCGAGTCCTCCGGATTCGGCCGCGCAAATGTCTTTCCAGTTCATGTCCTTTCCTGCTATGCTTTCGTGGTATATTTTAATTGGCCCCCCTGGACACCAGCCCAAGCGGTTGATGCTCGATATTTCAGAACGCCCTTTACCCCGACAGACCGCCGCTGTTGACGATGTGATGACAGCGGAATCGCAGGGCCATCCGCGTCGGATATCAAGTGGAACGCGCATTCCAGAGATCGACGGTGGGCGCGGATTGGCGGCCTTGGCCGTGGTGCTTGCTCACTACTTCGGGGAGGTCGCACACGGGCTCCCCGGCTTCACCGTCGGGTGGATGGGCGTCAACCTGTTCTTTGTGCTTTCGGGCTTTTTGATCGGCTCCATCATCCTGGAGCGCAAAGGCTGCTCAAACTTCTTTTCGGTATTTTATATCCGCCGCACGCTCCGTATTTTCCCGGCCTACTTCACGGCGCTTGCGCTCACCTTGGGGTTCATTTGGCTGCATGGTCCCGCGCCATGGATCGGTCCGCCCCTGCCTGCGCTCTCCTATTTCACGTTCACGCAGAACTTCGTGATGGCGCTGCGGGGCGACTATGGAGCACCCTGGCTTTTGCCGACCTGGACGTTGGCGGTCGAGGAGCAATTCTACCTGGTCATCCCGCTGATCATCACTCTCTTGCCTTCGCGTTGGCTGTTGCCCGCGATCATCGGTGGCATTGCGATCGGCTGTATCGCGCGCGCGTTGTTCTATCTCAACGGCAGTGAAATCGCGGGGCAGGTGCTGCTACTCAGTCGCTGTGACATCCTGTTGACGGGAATACTTGCCGCTTATGTCCATCGACGGTTCATGCCGAGTGAATTGCTTCTTCGCCTGATCCCGTTGGCGGCCGTGGCTGCGGTGCTGCTGGCGGTGTTCCAATTCCGCGCCAGCGGCGGCACTCTGCTGTTTATTGTCAGTCCGCTCCTGATGGCGTTTTTGTTCGCGTCATATCTGCTGCTCACGGCGCGGGGTTGGCCGCAATTTCGCTTTCTCCGTTCGCGCTTCTGGCAGATGTTCGGGACTATCTCCTACAGCCTTTATCTCATTCATCAACCGATCGCCGGCGCCTTGCATGGCCTTATCCTTGACGGGCGGCCAGACATCGGAACCGTGCCGCAAGTCATGGTGACCTTTGCCGCCCTGCTGCTGTCGATCGCATTCGCCTTGGCCTCGTCCAGGTTGATGGAGGCCCCGCTGCTTCGATTGGGACGTACCTGGCGCTATGATGGACAGATGATAGTGGGACCTTCGAAGGTCGATGCGCCTCGATCCGCGTAGACGCCATCTGAAATTCCAGGAAGCTCTTGAGCCGTCGACGCTTCTGTCAACGTCCAGCCGATTGCCGAAAATGCCGTTCCCCACCAGACCACCAGCAGAGCGATCAACAGCGTGAAGGAGTGCGGAATCGCGTTGAGCCGGCTCCAGTCGCGGGCGGAGAGCAGCACGGCCCAGGCATAACTTACCGACAGCATCATGATCAGCAGGATCGCCGCCAAATATTCGTACTGACGATTCGGCGGCATCGAGGAGACGACGAAGAGATAGGTAGCCCACAGCGTGGCGAGTCCAAGGCCGATCAGCAGCCGAAATCGTTCCAGGGTCCGACACTGCGTCGCATTCCAGTTGCTCGGATACAGCGGGCGAACACCCGTGCGTTCGTGGCGAAAAAAGAATGCTGTCCTCGTCAATAAGCCCGCACCCACGACCACGATCAGGCCGATCAGGCCGAACTGGGTGGGCATATTAAATTCGGAGTAATGCATCGGAAGCGAGTCCTCCGCGAAAAACATATTGAAACATGGCGTCGTATTAAAGTGAATGGGAATTAATGCCAATTCACAAGTATTTGTAATTTAAAACAAATCTGGCAAATTGCTGCCGGGCGTCGGCGCAGACGGTCTGGCTCAGTGCGGAAATTAAGCTCGTTTGACGTCACGCAGATCCGCCACGTGGTCGAGACCGGTCGGCTCTGATAGTCTGCATTTTTTGGGAGCCGGCATGGACCCGCTCGGACTGAAGCTTATTTTGATCACCTTTGTTGTTTTCGTGCCGCTCGAGCGTTTGTTCGCTTTGGAGGGCGAGCAGAAGCTCTTTCGACCGGGATGGGGGAACGATCTTGTCTTCCTGTTCCTGAACGGTCTGGTGATCAAGCTTGGCATGCTGGCCGTCATTGCCGCGAGCCTGTTTGTTGCAGTGCGCCTCATCCCCGCATCCGTTCAGGATACGGTCGGCGGCATGCCGTTTTGGATTCAGATTCTCCTAATCATTGTGATCACCGACCTGGGAATTTATTGGGTTCACAGGATGTTTCACGCAGTTCCATGGTTATGGCGCTTCCATGAGATCCATCACAGCAGCGAGGAACTCGACTGGCTCGTGGCCGTGCGTGTTCATCCCGTCGACCAGATCCTCACCAGAGGTGCGCCGCTACTTGCGGTTATCTCGTTGGGCTTCTCCGAATGGGCGATCGGCGTCTGCGCCTTGATTTCTGCCTGGCACGCATTCCTCGTTCATTCCAACGTCCGCATCGGGTTTGGTCCGCTGCGTATGCTGCTCGTTTCTCCGGCGTTTCACCGTTGGCATCACAGCAGTGATCGTGAAGCTCGTGACAAGAATTTTGCCGCCCAACTGCCGTTCCTGGATGCGTTGTTCGGAACGCTGCATTTCCCAAGGGAGCAAATGCCAACGGCGTATGGTTTGGACCAGCCGATGCCGCAGCGTTACGCGTTCCAGATGTTGTACCCCTTCGTCGGGGATCGCGAACGTTGAGACCGGCCAGCACCGTGGGAGCCAGGCGCCGCCAATCTCGCCTGAGGGCGAGGGGGCGCCCGTCAAACACGATCCGGCGGTCAACCTGATGTCACTTCCACTTAAGCGATACATTCCTGGATTGTTCCGGCCGGCCCCATGACGGTGAACTCTGACGAGAGATATGGCGATCCTCATTCGTCCGCGCATCCGGTTACGCCGACCAGTGTCCGCGATCGTGAGGACATCGATGGCATCAGGCTCTGGCTGCCCCTGATATTTGGCGCCACGGCATACGTCAGCCTTCTGGCCAGCGGCAATCACCTGCTCAATGATTCCGACGTCTATTGGCATATTGCAGTCGGTCAATGGATGCTCGACCATCGAGCTGTACCGCACGCCGATCCGTTCTCGTTCACGATGTACGGAGCGCCATGGATAACAAGTGAGTGGTTGTCCGAAATTCTCTATCTCGGCGCGTTCAAGGCCGCCGGCTGGGCGGGACCGGTGATATTGGCCGCAGCGTCGATTGCCGCGGCGTTCGTTTTGCTCACCCGCCTACTGCTCAAGACCTTGCCGAACATTCCCGTGATGATCCTGGTGGGGGCGGCAATGGCGATGACGGCGGCTCATTCGCTCGCGAGGCCGCATGTGCTCGTTTTTCCCCTGCTGGTGCTTTGGGGCCATGCCATCGTCCGCGCAGCGGAGGAACGGGGCGCGCCCTCGGTTGCGTACCTGCCGGTGATCTGGCTCTGGGCGAATTTGCATGGAAGCTTCACGCTGGGGCTGGCGCTGATCGCGCCGTTCGCGCTGGAGGCTGTTGTCGTCTCGGAAAAATCCGCCCGTGTTGCGGTGGCTGTTCAGTGGCTTTGCTTTACCCTGCTGGCGGTCGGAGCCGCCTGCATTACTCCATACGGATTTAAGTCGTTTATCGTAACGTTTCGAATACTTGGCCTGGGTAGCATCCTTTCGACGATCAGCGAGTGGCAACCGCTGGATTTCGCCAGCTTGGGGATCGTGCAGGTCTGCCTGTTGGCCGGCATTGGTTACGTGCTGTACAGCGGTTTCAGGCTGTCCCCCCTGCGAATCCTTGTGGTGCTCGCAATCGTCCATGAGACGCTCGCGCACAGGCGCTACGTCGACGTGTTGGGACTTTTCGGACCGTTGGTGGTTGCCGGCCCGCTGGCGAAACACCTGTCGTACCATCCACCGCAGCGCGAACCGAGCCTGACCGCCGGAATGCGTGCGGCATTCGTCGCGGCCGTTGCGGCCCTGCTTGGTGCGACCTGCGTGGCAGAACGGGTGGCCGGCTTTGCGCCGCAATCAACCCCGTTGGCGGCATTGGAGAGAGCGAGGCAAGCGAATGTCGGCCGCATCCTCAACGACTACGAGTTCGGGGGATTTCTGATTCGCTCGGATATTCCGACGTTTATCGATTCCCGCGCGGAGCTGTTTGGAGCGGAGTTCATCACGCGATACCAGCAAGCCGTCTCGCTCAATGACAGCAGCGATTTTGTGCGGATGCTGGATCAGTACCAGATCGGTGCGACGTTGCTGTCTCCGAAGACCCCGGCCGTTGGTCTGCTGGATCGAATGGAGGGATGGCAGCGGATTTACGGGGACAGCGTCGCGGTCGTCCACATTCGTCGCGCGGAGGCGGGAGCCTCGAAGCCTTGATCTCTCGTGTATCTCGGGATAAGCGGCCTGTCGGGATGGGCGAAGTGCGCGGTAACGGTCGTCGGGGCAGAGCGTCGAGATCTCAATCTTCACAGGCGCATTCGATCAAGATCTCCGCTCAGGGTTAACCAACCATTAATTTGTGCCTTTAAACTATCGCTACGGCGGACTATTGTGACGCCGTGTGTTGCAACCGATCGGCAAAGGCGAAACCATCGTGAGTGCGGGCGAAGGTGTGACGGAGCTTCCCAGCGGCGCGCTCGGTTCCAGGTTTGTGCTGGAGTGGTCCGCTCGAGTTGTTATCGTCGTGGTGTTCACGCTGCTAGCGATGGTCAATCTCGCGGGCATCTATCACGTCGTTCCGATAGATAGCTTCGAACGCGGTCTGACGGCTGCGGCTCGCCTCGCCAACTGCATGTTTCTGGTCCTGATCGCCGCAACGGCACTGACGCGGCTGTCGCCGATCATGAAAGCCAAGGGCATCGAGCCGCGTGTGTCGGCGTTGCTCGGCACTTTCCTATGCTTGACCCTGGTTGTTTTTCCGAAGGCGAATATCGGTCCGGTCCTGTCGATCATGGCGACGATGCTGACGACGATTGGCGCGGTGATGTCGTTTATAGTGCTTCGTTGGCTCGGCAAATCCTTCAGCATCCACGCGGAAGCCAGGCGACTGGTGACGAACGGGCCGTACCGGATCGTGCGTCATCCGCTCTACCTTTGCGAAGGCATCGCTCTCCTCGGCGTTGCCATCCAGGTCATTTCTCCTCTCGCCATCGTCGTCGTGCTGGCGATTGCGGCACTGCAGTTTCGGCGCATGATTAATGAAGAGGCGGTCCTGAGGTCGGCTTTTCCGGAGTACCTCTCTTACGCCGCACGGACTCCACGGGTCATCCCGCGGAGTCTTCCGGGCCTTGGCCGCTAAGTGCGATCACAGTGCGTTCCGAATCCCCGATAGTTTCTAGGCGAGTAGGGTCCTCCCACCCCCATGTCATGGGGAACTTTCAGTTACATTCAGACAACCAGATTAACGATAAATCCCGTAAAATTAGGGGGTTGATTGACACCGGCCCTCATTTAACTCAAAATTAAATCAATGGTGGATCGGAGCATTTCCTCACCATTGACCTAGTAATCGAAACCAATCCCTTTTTTGGAGGCGTATGACATGCGTAAGTTTTTCGGGGCTCTCAAGAAGTTCGGCAAGGAAGAAGACGGTGCGGCGCTCATCGAATACACCGTGCTGCTCGGGATCCTGCTGGTTGCCGTGATCGCCGTTATCGTGTCCGTGGGCACCTGGATCAGCAATCAGTGGTCTGCCCTGAACGGGGCGCTGCCGACCGGCGCTGCTTGATCCGCTCCCAGCTCATCGGGACTGCGGATTTGAGATCGATTTTGCGAAGTCGATTTTGAGACGTGTCAGCTTCGTGCGATCCACGAAGCTGACGCACTTTACCTGATTGCGGCGACATATTTCGTCGGTGTTTTTTTAATCAGACGCCAGTTGCAGCTCTGATCGACATGGCGGATTTAAATCATGCGCAAAAGTAATCTTATCATCCTGTTTCTTGCCCTGACGATGGGCGTCGTTGCGGCGCTGATGGCGCGCAGCTGGATTGCCCAGCACACCGCTCCGCAGACCGCGGCAACCGCCGGCACCATTGTAGTGGCCGGAGCGTCCCTGCCTTTCGGCACGGTTCTGACGCCCGACAACGTCACGGAGATTGCCTGGACCGAGCCGAAACTCCCCGATGGGGCGTTCGCCTCCAAAACGGACCTGCTAAAGGACGGCCGCCGGGTCGTGCTGAACGCGGTGGAACGCAATGAAATGATCGTCAAGTCGAAGATCACTGCGCCCGGGCAGCGCGCGTCGCTGTCGGTCCTGCTCGAAGAGGGACAGAGGGCGGTGACTATTCGGGTCGACGATGTCCGCGGCGTGGCCGGGTTCATCCTGCCGGGCGATCGGGTCGACGTCGTGCTGCTTCGCAGCGAAACCCAGAAGGGTGAGACCGAAAGTTCGGCCGACGTGCTGGTCCAGTACGTCAAGGTGCTGGCGATCGACCAACTGGCCAACGATCGTCAGGACCAGCCCACTGTGGCCACGGTCGCCAAGGCCGTCACGTTGCAGGCCAGCCCGGACCAGGCGCAGAAAATCCTGCTGGCCCAGAACATTGGAAAACTGTCGCTGGTGCTGCGGCAGCCCGGCGAGGGACGGTCGGCCGAGGCCGCTCGTGTCACCGACAGCGACCTGCCGGGGTTCCCCAAGCGCCAGGCCGGCGCGGCCAAGCCTGCCCCGGAGTCTGAAAAGCCAGTGCCGACGATCGCGCAGGTCTTCAGCAAGTCGGATACCGTCAAAGTCACGATTTACCACGGGACGGACGAAAAGCAGTACGACGTGATCCGCCAGCGCTCGGGCAAGGAGCAGTTGGCTAAGGACCAGGCGGCGGGCAAGGTCGCCGGCGCCACCGAGTAAAATTTTGCAAGGGTGTTGCAAATAAACTTGCTGGTTAGGGTGTATCTGTACTCTAGCGGGAAGGGGCCTTTGCGAGAGGCGGGGCAACGGGATAGCCGCCATGACGACGAACGGGGCGAGGGGAATGGATCAACATCGGGGTGCGCGGAAAGCCCGCCGGAAACTGCTCGCCTTCGGCCTGGTCGTCGCAGCGATGCCATGGAGCAGCACCCTCGACGGAGCTGCGGCCGCGGATCGCAAGAGCGAGATCGAGAACGGGATCATTGCCGACGCGTCTGACGTTCACCGGGTGACCGTCATCGTCAACAAGTCGAAAACATTCCGGCTTGAACGGCCCTTCGCCAGCATCGTTGCCGGCTCCCCCGATATTGCCGACGTGAAGGCGCTCGGCGACCGCACGATCTACGTGCTGGGCAAGCAGACCGGCACCACCAATGTCGTGTTCTTCGACGACCAGTCGCGCCAGATCGCGGTGCTCGATGTGCAAGTGATGATCGATACTGCCAATTTGCAGCAGAACATCGCGTCCGCCACCGGCGCCCGCGGCATTCGCGTCTCCGCCTCGGAAGGTCAGATCGTCCTGGGCGGAACGGTCACCGATGCAGTCGTGGCCGAGCGCGCCATGTCAATCGCGACAGGCACCGTTCCGAAGGGCGCCGTCGTCGTCAACGCTATGAACGTCGCAGCGCCGCAGCAGGTGATGCTGGAGGTGCGCTTCCTCGAGGTCAACAGAACGGCGGGCCGACAGCTGGGTGTAAACCTCTACGGCGGCAACAGCGCCGGCAACCAACTGGTTAACACGGGACTTGGCGCCGGCGGCTCCAACGGAGCGATCACGCAGACGCAGCCAGGTTCCGCGACGGGGGGCCTATCGGGTATCCCGCTCCTCGGTACGGCCAGCACGCTGGCCGGGTCGGCGGTTCCGTTCGGCAACGTTCTGACCAATGTCATCAACCAGGGTGGCAACCGACTCGACGTGCTGATCACGGCGCTCGAGACCAAAGGGTTGGTGCGTCGGCTGGCCGAACCGAATCTGATCGCGCTGTCGGGCGATGCTGCCCGCTTCCTGGCCGGCGGCGAATTCCCGGTGCCAGTGGCCTCCACGGCCGTCGCCGGCGCGTTGCCGACTGTGACGATCGAATTCAAGAAGTTCGGCGTTGAGCTCGGCTTCGTTCCGACCGTACTGTCCCGGGGTATCATCAACCTCCGCATCGAGCCTTCGGTCAGCGAGCTCGATTTCACCAACGCGGTGAGCATCGCCGGGACGACGATTCCGGCGCTAACCCGTCGCGACGCTCGCACCACCGTTGAATTGCGGGACGGCCAGAGCTTCGCCATCGCCGGCCTCCTGCAGAACCGCAACCAGCAGGATATTTCGCAACTACCCTGGATCGGCTCGGTGCCGGTGCTGGGGACGCTATTCAGCAGTAAGTCCTATCTGCAAAACGAGACTGATCTCGTGATCATCGTGACGCCGCACCTGGTAGCGCCAGCTGCGCCGGGCCAAGCGCTGGCCACGCCGCTTGATTCGCGGCTGCCGGCCAATGACGTGGACTTCTTCCTTAACGGCCAGATGGAAGTTAAGAAGCGCTACAACGACTACGTCAATTCAGGCGGCGATATCAAAGGGCCCTATGGCCATCTGATCGGGCCGGAAGTCCGCGGCGTCATCGCGCCGCAGCCGGTCGCGGTCGAACAGCCCGTCGTCAAGACCCTAAACTAAAGGACCACCGGCATGACATGCACTGTACTGCTTGCAATCGTCACGATCGGCTCCTGCAACGGCCTGGCCGGAAACGATGAAATGGATCGCTACTTCCAGCGTTCCGACCAGATCACTTTGAGCGCCGGCGACGCCAAGCAGGTCAACGCCGCCACCCACATTATCCATCCGTGGCCGCGCTATGTCGGCGATCGCCGGATCGTGTCCGACGCCCGTCGTGTCGGCGCGGCCGTCAACCGTTACAGCACCACGACGCGGCCGGTCGATCAGCTTCCCAACATTGGGAATGGAGGCGAGGCGATGGGCCAGCCGCCGCCGAGCAACCAGAACATCAATATCAGCGGATCTGGTGCGGGATCTGCGGGAATTTCCGTGCCGACCCGGTAACGGCGGTCGAGGACATCACCGGCGGACCATTTGGGTTCGGCGGCATGGCAGAGGAGGATAGTGCCCGGGCCGGCGATGGGGCGTAGATGCCGAACCCGGGATATTGGGGGAAAGTTTTTGGTGAGGAGTCATTTTAGAAGAGGTTGAGCACATGAAACGGAGCTTCAAGCGTTTTTTTCCGTGGCCCCGATTCGCCGAGTCTGACAGCGCCCGCCGGCTCGGTCCATTAACGAGGCTTTTGCACGATGAGGACGGCAGCATCATCGTCTATATGACGATCGCAGTGCCCGTCTTCGTTGGGATCGCCGCTCTTGCTACCGAGGGTGGCTTTTGGCTCTATCAAAAGCGGATGCTGCAGAGCGCGGCCGACAACGCGGCCTACAGCGCTGCGGCAGCCTATGCGGCGAACACGGCGTCGGACATCACGTCGCAGGCGAGGTCGATCACTGCCAACGACTACAACCTCGTCAACGGTCAGAACAATGTGACGGTTGCGGTGAACAGGCCGCCGAGCGGAAGCTGTTACGGTTCGACGTCGAACTATACCGGCAACAACGCGATCGAGGTCATCGTGACCAAGCCGCAGGTTCCCGCACTCTCGGGGATCTGGCTCAAGAGCAATGTCAGTATCTGTGGCCGCGGCGTCGCGATCGTCCCCAGCGTGGGGGACTGCATATTAGCACTCGCCGGAAGTGGCGCGGGCATCTCCACAGTTGCCAAGATCAACAACCTCAACATCACCCTGACCAATTGCAGCATCTTCAGCAATTCGACCAGCTCCAACTCAATCACGATCAATGGAAACAACAACGTCCTCTCTGCAGAGGCGATCGGCACGGCCGGTGGGATCGTCTTGAACGGAAATTCGAAATCGACGATTTTCAACAGCAGCACCGGTGATCCACCCGTTGCCGACCCCTATGCGACGGCCGCTGCATCTTGGCCAACGTCGCAGACGGCGCCGACATTGCCAGCGGCTTGCTCGGGTTGCAGCACGCCCCAAACGCCACCGACTTGCGCCAAGAAAGGACCAACGACAATAACGTTAAGTCCGGGGACCTACGCGGCGGCGCCTGTTTTCACCAATTGTACGACCGTCACCATGAGCGCGGGAGGTTATATTTTTTCGGCGGGCTTAACCGTTCCGAGCGGCGTCACCTTGAATATCGGCGCCGCTTCGACAATCGTCGTAACGACCGGTGGCTTTAACAACGCTGGTATCGTCAATTTTGGAACCGGCAATTATAATATAAAAATCAGTGCCGGGGGCTGGGCGAACACCGGAACGATGACGTTTGGAAGCGGCAACTACACCTTCTCGTCGGTTGGTAATGGGGCGACGACGCCGGCATGGAATCTCAACGGGACGACTAATTTTGGGACGGGCAACTATACGTTCACTTTGACAGGCAATTGGAATATTGGAACAGCAACCACGCTTGGAAATGGCAATTACACGTTCGCTATAGCGGGTGACTTGACGACGAATGCGAACTTCACCATGGGCAGCGGCACCAATTCCGGGTCGATGGTGAATTGGAACATTCAGGGCACAAGCACCACGATCGGCCCGGGCATCTATTACCTGTCCGGGAATTTCGAGGAAGACGGTACGGGTCATGAGACCGTTACTGGCACCGGCGCAACCCTTGTGCTGACCGGCACCAGCAGCGTCGTTCTCTACAACCCCAATAATTCCACGCTGAACCTGACCGCGCCGACGGCCAGCGGTTGGAATCAAGGGATTGCCATCTGGGAGCCCAATTCGACAGGGAGCAATATGTTTGCCCAAGGCAACAGCTCCATTGCGAATATCACCGGCGTGATCTACGCGCCGAATGCGGATATTCAGTATTTGGGCAATACCGGAAGCACGCCCAATTGTACTCAGATCATTTCCAAGACCGTCGAGCTTGGCGGAAACTCCATCGGTTTCACCGGGAATTGTACCGGCGTGCCGGGCGTGAAGACGTTCGGGCAAGTCGCGGCGCTGGTGGAGTAGGTAGCGATGTTCGGGCAACCACGCTTTTCAAGGCTTGGGATGTGGAACGCTGTCCGCAGGATCGTCACCCGGGCAAGTGATGCAACGGGCGCCGCAATGGTCGAGTTCACCCTGTTCGCGCCGATGCTCGTCGCCATGGCCGTCTACACGATGGATTATGGGCTTCTCGTCTTCAACAAGATGGAGGTGCAGAACGCGGCGCAGGCCGGCGCCCAATACGCGTTGACGAACAACTCCTACAATTCGTCGGCCATCACAACGGCTGTGACAGGCGCGACTAGGTTCACTGCGGTGACGGCGACGTCATCGCAGTTCTGCGGCTGTCCGGCGGCGACCAAGGTGACCTATTGTGCAGCTTCGTGCGATCTGTGCGGCACAGGGACCTGCCCGGTCAACGTCCAGGGACTCTACGTCACCGTCACCGCGACGCCCACCACGCCGTACAAGCCGCTCATACGCTACGGCCTGGTGAACAGCAGTTCCTACAACATCTCCGCAACCTCCACGGTGCGCCTCCGATGAAGCTATCACAGCTATTTCGTGACGAGCGGGGCGCAGCGCTGGTCGAATTTTCGGTCGTTGTGCCGCTTTGGCTCTCGCTGACATTCGGCATCATGCAGGCAGGCTTGGTGCTGTGGGCACAGGTCGGGCTGCAGCACGGCGTGGAACTCGCGGCGCGCTGCGCGAGCGTCACTGACATCGCGATAAAATACGGCGGGCTGACGAAAGCGTCGCCTTGCTACACGAACGTGTCCTCTTCGCCGAACGCCTCGGCCAATGTTGCCGCCATCAAGAGTTACGCGGCAGCCAATTCCTTTGGCCTCAATCCGCCCACGAATACATTCTCCGTCAATCCAGGCACACCTACCTGCACCAACGGCAACATGGTCACCGCGTCCTATCCGTTTACTGCAATGACCTACCTGTTCTCGGTTACGCTGCACGCCCAGTCCTGCTACCCGACAATTCCCAGCTCGTGAGGCGATCGGGCTGGCGTCTTTCCGGAGCTGCCCGGGCCGTAAAGGTTACTGCGAGGCTCCCATTGACATCAGGCACCTGTAAGCGGCTGTCTTTACTGCGACAACGACAGCCGCGATTTCGCTTGCTGCAATGAAGATTGTGGGGAACGATCATTGGCTGGGACGTTGGCGCGTCTTTGACGCCTGGCGCAGGCGCCGCTCTTTGATGGCTTAATCGGACGATGCAAATATTTCTGTTCAATGGCGGGGGCGACGCGAATCAGGCGAAGGACCTCGAACGACGCATCCGGGACAAATTGCCCGATTTGCAGATCGTCAGCCGTCTGGAGGAGATCAGCAAGGCGTTGCCGAAGAATGCGGAGCGCAGCGGCGAGTTGGCCTGTATCCTGTTTCCGGTCGTGCTGAACTCGCCGGAATCGTTCGACCGGATGGTTTCCATCGCGACGGAATACCGGGATTCCCTGTTCTTCATTTTCATCAGCGACGACATTCCGGCCCGGGACTACAAGCGCCTGGTGCAGACCGGCGGCGCCGATTGGGCCTCGACGCGCGGCGCACCCGACGAAATTCTCGACATCCTGTCACGCCTTGGCAAGGAAAGCGGCCCTGATACCGTCGAGGCGGCGCCATCCACGGAACCCGTGATGGTGGCATTCGTGCCGGGCGCGGGCGGGGTCGGGAACAGCACGCTGGCGATCGAAGTCGGCATCCAGATCAAAACCGCCAAGCGAAGCCGCAACCGCCGCGTCTGCCTGATAGATCTCGATTTCCAGAACAGCCACGTCTGCGACTATCTGGACATCGAAGCGCGCATGCAGATCCAGGAAATCGCCCGCAATCCGGAGCGGTTGGACAAGCAATTGTTCGATCTGTTCGTTTCCCATCACAGCAGCGGCCTCGACGTCCTGGCGGCGCCGCGCAGCAAGGGCGGGCCGGCCGATATCGATCCCGCGGCGCTCGAGGCTTTGTTCCAGATGATCGCCGCGCGCTACGATCTCATCCTGCTCGATCTTCCGGTGGCCTGGTTCAACTGGACGCGCCAGTTGCTTTCGGCCGTCGAGGTGACGGTGGTCTCGGGGCTGAACACGATTCCGGGCCTTCGCCAGGTCGCGGAGACGCTGGCCGCCGTGCGGGCGGTGGAGCGGGTGCCTCCGAAGATCGTCGTGGTCCTCAATCGGTGCGAACACCGTCTCGTCGGCGGCTTCGCCCGGCGCAATCACGTGACGAATCTTCTCGCTTCGGAGGAGGTGATCTACGTGCGGGACTGTCCCGACATTGCCACTCACGCGGTCAATACCGGAATACCGATGACGGTCGAGGGGACAGGAAAGGCGAGCAAGGATATCTCGCCTGTCGCACTGATCGTCTCCGAGGCCAAGCCAGTTGTCGCCGCCGGCACGGGGCCTCAGCGGGGACCGGAATAACACGGGCTTGTTTACCTCGTTGCATAGTGTCACGTGACAAGGATTAAGGATTGTGTAACTTTAAATTTGCGGCGCAATAAATTAGCGCAGGTTCGGGCCCACAGATAAAGTTGCGGGTTTTTTTCATGAGTATTTTTTTCTCGACAGGCATCGCCACCCGAGAGCAGCGTCCCAATTTCAAGCCGCGCGTTGTTGCGCCGCCGCCGCCGCCGCTCGATGACGAGCGCCTGTACCAGGAGCTGATCTCCCAGCGACCTGCGCTGATCGACGACAAGATCAAGCTCCACGCCAAGATCATCGATGAATTCAATCTGGCCGTGCTCGAGCGGATGCCGCGCGAGGAGCTGGTCAATGAGCTCCGCGTCTATGTCGCCGAGTACGTGCGGACCGAGAAGATTCCGCTCAACCAGCGCGAGATGCAGGCCTTCGTCGAAGATCTCGTCGACGAGATGATCGGATATGGACCAATCGAGCCTCTGCTCAAGGATCCGACCATCACCGACATCCTGATCAACACGCACAAAAGCTGCTTTGTGGAGCGGTTCGGAAAACTCGAGGAAACCACCGTTCACTTCAAGGACGAAGGTCACCTGCTTCGCATCATTCACAAGATCGTTTCGGCGGTCGGGCGTCGGATTGACGAGTCGTCACCGACGGTCGACGCCCGTTTACCCGACGGCTCGCGCGTCAACGTGGCGATTCGGCCGATTGCCGTCGACGGACCGCTGGTCTCGATCCGCAAGTTCTCGAAGCGGCCGTTCTCGATGGATCGCCTGATCGAACTCGGCGCGCTGCGGAGCCCGGTCGCACAGGTGCTGGAAGCGGCGGTGCAGGGCCGGATGTCGATGATCATCTCTGGCGGCACGGGCAGCGGCAAGACCACGCTGCTCAACGCGCTGTCCTGCTACGTCCCGCAAGGCGAGCGTATCATCACGATCGAAGATGCTGCCGAACTGCAATTGCAGCTGCCGCACGTGGCTCGCATGGAAACCCGCCCCGCCAACGCGGAAGGCAAGGGCGAGCTGCGGCAACGCGAGCTCGTGAAGAACGCGCTGCGTATGCGGCCCGATCGCATCATCATCGGCGAGTGTCGCGGCGACGAAGCGTTCGATATGCTTCAGGCGATGAACACCGGTCACGAAGGTTCGATGACCACGGTCCACGCCAACACCCCGCGCGATGCGGTCAAGCGCCTCGAGCAGATGGTCGGCATGGCCGGCGCGTCGATGACGACCGCAAGCATCAGGAGCCAGATCGCATCCGCGATCCGGCTCATCGTCCAGCTGCAACGCCTGCCGGACGGCAGCCGGCGGGTGACCAGCGTGAGCGAGGTCACCGGCATGGAGGGGGAAATCCTGCAAATGCAGGAGCTGTACCGATACGTCAAGGAATCCACCGACGATCGCGGCATGATCCAGGGAAGCTTCAGGTCCACCGGCATCCGGCCCGTGTTCCTGTCCGAACTGAAGCATGCCGGCGTCGACTTCCCTGCCAGCTATTTCGATCCCACGCGGCCTCTGTAGAGCGATCATGAGCAATCAACTCTGGGTCATCTATGCCCTGATATTCGCGGCGGTGCTGCTCGGCGTCCGTGCACTCTATTGGCTGCTGTTCCGCTCGCGCACCGAACGAAAAATCATCAATCGCCGCCTCACGCTCAGCAATGAGTTGAAGGACCAGGCTCAGGTGCTGGACGTGCTTCGTCGCGAACGCGGGTTTGCGTCAGTGGGCGCCGTCCCGGGTCTGCAGTGGGTCGATGAACTCGTCATGCAGAGCGGGATGAAGCTCGATCCGGCTCGCATCGGCATCTTCCTCGTGGCGGTGAGCGCGCTGCTTTACCTGCCTCTGGCGTTCTGGCTCAAGCTTGGCCCCGTTGCGATCGTCTTGGCCATCCCCGCGGCCGTGGGAGCCGGATATCTTGTTCTGCGGATGAAGCGGGCGTCGCGGATCGCCCGGTTCAGCGAGCAGCTTCCGGAAGCGCTCGATATCGTCGTCCGTGGCCTGCGCGCCGGACATCCGTTCCGCGTGGCGCTTGGGCTGGTGGCGCGCGAACTGCCCGACCCGATCGGAACCGAGTTCGGCATCCTGATCGACGAAATCAGCTTCGGCCTCGACCAGCAGCAGGCGGTCGATCACCTTGCGGCCCGCGTCGGTCAGGAGGATCTGACTTTCGTTTCCATCGCCATCAATATCCAAAGCCAGACCGGCGGCAACCTCGCAGAAATCCTGCACGGGCTGTCCCGCATGTTGCGCAACCGCGCCAAGTTGCGCCTGAAGGTCAGAGCGCTGACGTCAGAAGGCAGGATGTCCGGCTATTTTATGTCGGCGATACCGTTCATCCTTTTTGTGCTCGTGAACCTGATCAATCCGAGCTACTTCACCGAGGTAAGGGACCACCCGCTGGTCGGTGTCGCGGTCGTAGGAAGTCTGCTGCTGCTCGGAATTGGGAATTTCGTGATTTACCGAATGGTCAACTTCAAGATCTGAACATGTTTGAATCCTCTCCAGTTCTCATCTCTCTCATGGCCTTCGCGGCCGTAAGCGGGCTGGTGTTCGTCGCCGGTCAATATGTGACCAGGGAGATGAAGGTCCAGCAGCGGATTTCCCTTCCGCTGCGGGACCGGGAATCTGCCCCCAGGGCGTTCGACAGTCTGAACTCCGTCGTCCTGAAGTATTTCAACGAGAAGCGTTTCAAGGTCGAGGGGCCGGCGCGAACGAAGCTGCGTCAGGAGCTCTTGCGCGCGGGCTTTTTCCATCCGAACGCCATCAATTACTACATCGTCTGGCGGCTCGGTCTCGTCGTCGCCTTGCCGATCCTCGGTTATCTGGTCACGCTCCTCCTGATGAGTGACAGTAACCCGCTTGCGAAGCTCGGGCTTGTCGTGGTGCTGACGATCATCGGTATTTTCGGACCCGATGCATACATTTCCCGGCGCACACGGAAACTGGCCGACGAATACGCGACGACATTTCCGGATTTGCTCGATCTGATGGTCGTTTGCGTCGACGCGGGGATGGGTCTCGAGGCGGCGCTCGAGCGAATCAGCTCGGAGATCATCAAGCGAAGCCGCGCGCTCGGCATGAACCTGATGCTCTTCGGTGCGGAGACCCGCGCCGGCCGGAGCACGATCGATGCGCTCGGATCGTTCGCCGATCGTCTCGGGCTTGACGAAGCGCGCGCGTTTGTTGGCACCCTCCGTCAATCAATCGAACTGGGTAGCGACGTTGGAGAGACGCTCCGCATTTTTGGGGACGAGATGCGGGAGAAGCGCCTGCTGCGGGCTGAAGAACGTGCCAATACGCTGCCGGTCAAGATGGTGATTCCCTTGGGAACGTGCATTTTCCCTGTGATATTGATCGTCATCCTGTTCCCGGTGATTGTGAAGCTGATGATTGTATTCAAGGCTGTGCACCACTAGGCCTTGTGCAATGCAGCCGAAACGGGGGCCTCCGTGCGCGCAGCCTTCCGCTCGGACGATCGCCGCCGATGCCTCCTTGAGGCGAGCCGGACGGCGTGCGCGCAGCTCGGGGCGGTTTGCCCCCGACAGGCCAGACCACCTCAGGGATGCCCAATTGGCCAGGAAACACGAAGCTCGTTCGCTGGCACGAATCCGCTCCGCGCTGGGAAACGAGCGCCGGCCGCATCGCAACCGATGCGATAGCCCGGATATTCCGGGCTGGCTCGGTGAACGTCACATGGCCGGTCGTTCTAAAGTTAATGAGTGTGATCAAAACGGTACATTAAGTTTGATTGCGCTACAGTAAGCTCGGAGCATTCCCGGGGGTGGTCCGGGTGGGGGATACGACTATGTGGCGTCTAATCTGCTGGCTGGCATGCGCGTGGCTGGCGTTGGCTCTGGGGGCCTGCGAGACGGTACGCGATGCGGCCGTAGATGCACCTGTCGCGCCTGCGGGAGCCGATCCGGTCCAGGAGCCAACCGATGTCAAATACTATCCGTCGGACGAGCCGACGCGGATGGGGCTCGAGCAGTTCAATCGCGGCAGCTATGGGAATGCCCAGCGCTACTTCAAGGACGCGGTTGAAAAGTCGCCGAAAGACGTTACTGCCTGGGTCGGGCTCGCCGCGAGCTATGACCGGTTACGACGCTTCGACCTTGCCGACCAGGCCTATGCGCAGGCGATTCGGCTTGGGGGAGAGACCGTTCAGGTCCTGAATGACCAGGGCTATTCGCTGATGCTCCGGGGCAACCTGAGCGGCGCCCGGAAGAAGTTCATGAAGGCCTATTCGCTTGATCCGGGCAACCCGGTCATCGCCAATAACATCGAGCTGCTCAATGGAAGCCGCAGGTTCATCGAACGGCCTCCGGAGAACCAGCCTTGATGGCCTGTGTCACCTTTTGTTTAGTTAGACTGGCACTTTAACTTGGGTTGCCAGGCCCGCTCACTCGAGTAATGGAACCCCTTAAGACTAGCTAAACGTCTTTGGCGTATGGCTGGTCTCATGACCCGAATCCACAGACTGCAGTTCTTGGGACCGTTGGCGCTCTTTGCGGCTACCCTTTGCGCGGAGATTGCCGCACGCGCGCTGGAATATGCGCCAGGCTCGGAATGGCTCTGGTTCGTTAATCTCCGAATGTTCGGGATCTTCCAGCGAAGCTATATGGCGCTGAGCGACGTCGTCGCGATCCAGGGCTTTCAGCTGTTTGGCATTGCGCTACCGATCTTCGCACTGGCCTGCGTCGGCCTGGTTGTGAAATCGCGCTTTCCATTGGCGCTGGCAAGCCATTTGAGCTTTGCCTGTGCGGCGCTTCTGGTGTTGTTCTGGCAAACCCCGGGACCGCCTACCGCCCAGGCCTCACTCGTGGGAATCGCAGTACCGTCCGGTGCCGGCCTCTACGTGCTCGCCACGATCCTCGGCAGCTGCCTGCTATCCTTCGCAGTCTCGCACCTGCTCTACATCCGCGCTGCACGAGCGGAAATGTGACGGCATTTCCAGTTGGATGGAGCCAGCTGGTCCTGGTTGTGACCAGCGCTGTGCTGCTTCAGACCGCATGGACCGATCTGCGCGAATACAAGATCCGCAACGACCGCGTTCTGGCGCTTCTCGGTCTCTTCGTTCTCTACGCCGTTTTGAATGGCCAGTGGGCCGGTCTCGGTTGGAATGTCGCATTCGCCGCGCTGATGTTTCTGGCGATGTTTGTCTTCTATTTGATGGGTTGGATGGGGGCCGGCGACGTCAAGATCATGGGCGTTGCTTTTCTCTGGACCGGCATCTCGGACGCGTTGATGTTCGCGATCCTGCTTGGGCTATTTTGCGCGATGCATAGCCTGGCCGCAACGCGCGGCTGGGTGAAGAGCCGGGAGACCGCAAGCGGTCACCGAGGGATTATTCCTTTCGCTCCGTCGGTTGCTGCGGCGTTGATCTGTATTTTTATCCTACGAGCGGCGCACGTCGATCTCGCCCACATCCTTGCTTACGTTGGCCCGTGGTTTTGGTTCATAGCGCAGCCGAGATAGTCGCCGGTGCGGAAAGGAATCGTGACGCAGGCTGCTCGCTCGCCAGAGAACGATGTGGGGCGCTTCGCGAGTGGCATTCCAACAAAACAACAACGGGTCACTTCCTCATGTCGCCGCGGCGCCGGATCCGGACGTCGCTGACAAGCTTGCGATCGGCGCCGGCCTTTCGTAGGCTCGTCTCTGGAGTTGGCCTAGCGTCGAAAGGGCGTGGAAGCTACGCAGAACGCATCTGGGTCCGGTCGGTCAATAGACCTGTTGCACCGCGACGTTGTTGTTGTTGGGAATGGACCTGATCGACGCCCTGGACGGTGATCGCCAGCAGGCCGTTCTCGGTTCTGCTTATCCAGCCTTTTCCCTTGAGATACCAAAGATGGAATTCGAGATGCTCAGCCGGGCAGCCCAGCAATTGTTCGAGTTCAGCATCGCCGACGCCGGGTTCGCGGACGTTCTGCCGGCACTTCAATAGCAGAAGCGACAGCAGCTTTTCTTGAATCTCGACACCATGCTCGATAGGCTTTCCGTCGCGCAACTCGCCGACAAGTCTGTTGCGCGCATGCACACGATCCCTGTGCTCCAGGTCATATTGTGCGCGTCTCTCCGGATTGGTGAGCGTTCGATGAGCTTCCATGACGGTGTCGAAGCGGTCGCGATCCCCGGTCTGCTGATTGTCGGGATGATAGCGTTGCGCGAAGTAGCGAAAGACGCGCTCGATCGTGTCGGGGTTAGCCTTTGGACTGATTTCCAGCGCTTCGTAGTAGTCGATGAATTCGGCCGCCATAACCTTCGCCTCAAACGTTCAGAAAATCAGCGCCTTCTGCGGATCGGCAGGTTCATGCTTCCCGCTCTGGCAAGTGAATTGGTAGCACAGGATGGTGCCGCGACTTCCCGCTTTTTGCGAGTATCCAACACTGGTTGCCAGTCAGAGGAAATGCCCGCTGGCGTCTTCGACCCGTAGATATACGGAGAGATGCCGAGGCTAGAGACCCAGCGGCTGTTAGGCATGAGGCCCCACTGGTAATCTGATGGTGACGTGTGGCGCGCGGCTTGCGATCTTTGGGCTTCCGTCCGGATATCGCACGGGTCGCGCGTTCGAGGATCGAGACCGGCCGCTGCGCAAGGTCGTGTGACCGATGGACTGAGTGGAGATTTCTATCGCCGCAGATTTAGGATCGGCCGGCATCGGCGATGCGGCAAGTCTGATTTCCTGCCGAACTCACTCTTGTTGGATGCAGCCATCGAGGTGCTGAAGGCTCTTGCGATCGCCATTTCGTCACTTGCTCCTTGCTCCGCATTGCGTACAGAGAGGGGAGGGCAAAGGGGGTCACCCACGGTGCTCACCGTTCATCCCTATGCGCTCGTCCACGGTCGGACCATAGTTCGGACTGACAAGCCCGCCGAGCCCTACCAAAATCGACACTAGGTGATGAGCATGCCGCCATGAGGGCGGCCCAGAAGATTGCTTCGGAGACCGGACGCTCCGTTTACAGTGCGCGATGAAAATGCGCCGCCAGGGCAATGCGATACATGGGTGCCTGGCGGCACAGGATGTGAGTAGCCCAAAGCTCCCAACGTTAGAAAATCGTCTCCAAGGGAGACCGGTTGGCTCAGTATCGAGCTGTGGCAGGCCCGAAGAAGTGATAGTTAATGCCCGCCTTCACCGTGTTGACGGTAGCACCCAAGCCAACCCCGCCCGGAATAAAACTGGTCAGGTAATTTGTATTGGCGTAGTCGGTCCACATGTATTCGAGCTTCCCGGAGAGGTTGGGCACAAACATGTATTCGATACCAGCACCGATCGTTCCGCCTGAATGAAATCGGCTCTCAGCGAAAGTCGCTCCGAAACCCGACGCTGATATTTGATTGTCGGCCCAGGCGTAACCGCCTTTGACATACACCATGACAGACTGTGCGGGCACGTAGCCAATTCGGCCCGTAGCGCTCCCAAAGGACTGAATTTTATCGGTGGCTGTCACGCCAAAACCTGACACCGAGTATTTGATATCGGACCAAGCGGCATCGGCTTCAGCGCCAATCACCCAATTACCCATTTGCCAGTTGTAGCCGATCGTGCCGCCAGCAAAGCCGCCGTTAAGATCGCTGCTTGATGTCGTTACGGATAGCCCTCCGATGCTTGCTCGCACGTCGTCCGACCAGCCGTAACCGCCCATGCCCCCGAGGTAGAAGCCCGACCAACTGGCCATCGGTGCAACGTAAGGAGCCTTCGTATACGGGGTATAGGGGACCGACATGTCGGCGGCGGACGCAGTGCCAGCCGAAATCGTCAACGCTACCGCTGCCAGTATCTTTTTCATTGTATCCACCCTAACCAACAAGAATTAAATATGGCGCTATGATGCACGGCTTGGGTTGCGAGCAAAGGTTGTATCGCCATGGCTGCCGCGATTTTCGTCTAAGTGTTGCCGCTTTGCCGCATTTGGCCTTCGCAGCTGCTCACAAGAGCGTGCCGCAGCGTTACCGGTGAATAGCTCCCCGCTCCGGATATTGCGCGCCAGTTTGGCATCCGAGCGTGGCGCGTCTGCGCTCTGATCTTCCAAGTTGGGACGACCCCGACTGTGACGCGCTGGCGCGCCACGGCTTCGAGGCTTCGACCTCAAGAGATTGATCCGAGGCTCATGGTCAGCTGATAGGTATCGGACGCCCGGATCGCCACTCATAATCAAAAGTCAAGAAACCAACACAGCGCTCCGATTCCGAGACTGGCGACGACGACGAAGACGAGGCAGAAAAGAAAGGTCCGCCGCCGTGATGCCCTGCGCTGTAACGACAGCTCCAGTTCTTCTGGGATAACATGAAAGCGGAGTTGGTCGTGGCGGATGTTTTCGCGCTCAAGCATTTCGCGAATCCGCGCTCGCCGCTCGTCGGTCCAGAACTCGTCGTTGTCGTCTTCCATCGGGCCACCGCTAAGCGCCGGTTGGTCCGACAACTTCAGCCACGTCCCCCCAATGAAGCGGCCCCGTGATGTGGGGGACAAGCGCGGGGCCGCAGAAGAGGTTGGTACTCCCTCGATTCTAGACCCTGGTTGGGCATTATCCTCGGCTCCTTCGGAGTACCGGAGTCATACGGGAACAAAAACCCATTTGGGTCATGAACCTTGGCCCGGTTCGTGCAAGTGTCAAACGCCATCCGGAACTGCCCCCTTTGCGTCATGAAGAACTGCCTCCACCCTCGGGTTCATGGTGTCGGTTGAAGGTTGGCTCCGCCGCTGACGGGACGGAGGGAGGCGGAGCCGACCGGAG
>NZ_JAFCKQ010000007.1 GCF_018130215.1 Bradyrhizobium jicamae | reverse complement strand
GTGGTCCTACCCCCGTGCTTTCTACACTGCACGGGGCCCATGGGTGCGATCGGCACCCGGCTTTCCCTGCGCCCTCTCTTCAAGGAGTGGGCGGAACAAAAGACAAAACTCGGACGATTCATGTCGCGAGAATGCAGAGTTACGTCCTCATCCCCAGTGTCGTCGCCCGGCTCCAGTCTACTCGCGCACCTTGGTCGGCGGAGCGCCGATGTCGAGGCCGAGCTCGAGCGCCCGTTCCCGCCGTTCCTCGGCCAGGAAGTTCAGCTCCCGCTCGAGCGATCGTGCCACCTCCTCATGCGATTCGCTGGAGGAGCGGCGGTGGCCGCCTTGTGGTTTGGCCGATTGCGCAGTCACGGGAGAGCCCTTGTCATCACGTTGTCACGGGGATTGATCGCACGGCCGGACTCCGGGCGACAATCAAAAAGAATTCAGTGAGCACGGATTGGAATGTTTCTTGTGCGTCTGACTCGAATTTGGGCAGAAAATTCTCTCGATTGCGCTTCGAACGAAATAGCCGCCGTTGTTGGCTCGCAATCTCATCAATTTGGATGAGATGGCGCCGGTTCCGATGAAATCATTTCGGAATTTGCACGACAACGTCCTGAAACCGACAAGGTCTAACCTTAGTCGGTCTTGTGAAAGTGGCGTGGCTGATGACACCTTGACCCTGCGGCGGGTTGGGCGATTCATCGGTCCCGTCGGAAGTTGGGATGGTCTTGGAAATGAACAGGCCGAATGTTGCGCCTTATGTCTGGGCTGCCGCGTTGATCGCGGTGGCGATCTGGGGCGTGTCAGGCACCCCGCAGATGGCGCACACTTCCGCCAACACGCATCTGGCTCGCTCGCATTAGCGCCTTTTCGAGCGAGTTGGATACCGGTTCGCGCCGAGAAAACGGGTCAAGACAAGAGTCTGGAGCTCCATTCCGATTCCGTCGGATCGGAGACAGCTCTAGAGCCGCGGCCGCAGCGAGCGCTGCATGTCCATCGTGTAGGTATAGCGGCCTTCCGGGTGGGTCGTGATGGTGACCTCGAACAATTCCTCGCGCAGGCCGTAGTAGCGGCGCACCACCGTGAGCGCCGGCGAGCCGGTCTTGACGCCGAGCGCCTTGGCGAGCGGCGCCGGCATGCCGCGCACGAAGATCTCCATCTGCGCATATTCGGTGGTCTGGCCGTACATCTTGGCGATCTGCTCGTGTACCGGCGTACGGCCGTGGTCGCTTCGCTTCACGACATCGGCGAACTTGCGAAGCACGTAGATCTCGGCCCAGCCGAGGGGAGCTGCAAACTGATCCGAGCGGCGCACCGCCTCGATCAGGAACCAGTTCTTGCCGGGCTCGCATTTCAGCAGCGCGGCGAGCCTGCGGTCGGCGACGACGTCGCCGCTCTGCACCACGTCGCGATAGGTCTCGTTGGAATAGCGCAGCCATTCCCCCAGGGATTTGACGCTGTGGGTGAACAGCACCGGCGGCTCGGCCGCGATCACCACCGAGCCGAGGCCGGCGCGGCGCACGATCAGGCCCTGGTCGATCAGGATGCGCAGCGCCTCGCGCACGGTCTGGCGGCTCGCCTGGTAGCTCGCCATCAGCTCGGTTTCGGTCGGCAGCAGGCTGCCGACAGCGTAGGTGCCGAGCCGGATGTCCTTTTGCAGCCGGGTGGCGATGTCGCGGTAGCGGGACGATTTCGCCTTCGGCGGATTGTCAGGCATGACGGCTCACTGGCATGCCACCGGTTGAGCCGTCTGCATCGAGCGGAGCGCGGCCTCGAAGACGCCAAGCGTCGCCAGCACGTCGGCCTCCGGTACCGGGAACGGGTGCCTGCCCTCGACCGCGTCGGCAAAGGCCGACAGTTCCGCGGCGAGCGTGTCGAGCGCCGGATAACGCACGGTCGCGGGCGCTTCGCCGGATTTGCGCAGCACCATCGTCACCTCGTCCAGCACCTCGGCGGATCCCTTCGTTCCGAACACATGCACCCGCCAATAGAACGGCGTCGCGCGGATTGTCGCAAGGGTTGCACTGACGCCATTCACAAATTCAATCGCGAGCATGGCAGTGTCGAGCGGCGGCGGCCCGGCCTCGCGCCTGGCGAGACGGGCATAGACCTGGCGCGCCGGACCCAGCAGGGCGACAATGCCGTCGAGCACATGCAGGCCGGCGCCGGTCAGTCCGCCGCCGGGCGATTCCTCCGGCGACAGCCGCCAGCCCGCGGTGATGCCCTGCGAGTTCTCGTTGCTGTTGTGGCCCTCGACATGCAGGACCGTGCCGAGCTCGCCGCTGGCGACGATCCCGCGCAGCGCCCGCATCGACGGCCAGAAGCGGCGGTTATGCCCGACCGCGAGCACGACGCCGGCCTTGCGGCAGGCGGCGAACATCTCCGCCGCGTCGGTGCGCCGCAGCGCAAGCGGCTTCTCGCAGAACACCTGCTTGCCCGCGGCGGCCGCTGCGATCACCTGTGTCTTGTGCAGCGAATGCGGCGTCGCCAGCAGCACGGCGTCGATCTCGGGGGAGGCCAGGACCTCCTCGAGGCTCGCCGCGGGCCGGAGGCCATGTGCCCCGCAAAAATCCCTCGCGCCGATGACATCAGGTTCGATCGCGCCGACGATGTTGAGCCGCGGTTCGTGGCGGGCGGCCTCGACCAGCGCACGGCCCCATCGTCCGAGGCCCGCGATCGCGCAATTGATCATCTGCGTTCCTCTTTGTCGGCGCGCCGCGCACGGATCGCCTCGATCACCGCGGCACTGTCGGTGCCCGGGCCTTGCAGGGCGATAGCCGCGCGCAGCAGCCCGGCCTGCGCCGCCGTCATCGGCAAGGCAACGCCGTGCCGTTCGGCCTCGCGCAGAATCAACTCGGCATCCTTCAGGGTCTGCGCGATATGCGACTGCGGCGAAAAATCGCGCGCCAGCATCTTCTCGCCCTTGCTGTCCATCACCGCAGAATATGCCGCCGACCGGCGCGCGGCCGCAAGGAAGGCGGCGCCGTCGAGGCCGAGGCTCTCGGCAAAGACGAGGCCCTCGGCGAGCGCAGCGCGGTTGCTCTGCAGGATCAGGTTGATCGCAAGCTTGGTGCGGCTGGCATTGCCGATCGCGCCGACATTGACCCGCAGCGGACAGAGGATATCGAGCGTCGCTGCGGCTGTTGCGATGACATCGGCTTCGCCGGCGACCAGCGCGGTGGCGGTGCCGGCGCGGACCTCGGCGCTGGTTCCCGAGATCGGCGCCTCGATGAAGGCAAGGCGCGAGCGCGCCGCAAATTCGGCAATGCCCGTGATCTCGTCTGGCGCGCAGGTCGTGGTGCAGATCACCAGCGGCGACGCCTTGGCGCGGGCGATATCGGGCAGCAATGCCCTGATCTGGGCCGCGTCATATACCGCGATGATCACCGTTCCGCAGCGGGCCGCCACGTCAGCTGCGAAATCAGCGAATTCGGCGCCGATCCCGCTCAACGCGCCGGTCCTGGCCGCGTCGATGTCGAAACCGATCACTCCCGCGCCGGCGTCGATCAGGCGCGCGGACAGGGCTGATCCCATCAATCCCAGGCCAATCACTCCAACCGGTGTTCCGCCGTCCATGACGCAATCCCGCCGGTCCGGATCATTGCGGCTCGATGCCGGCGGCCTTCACCTCGGCCGACCAGCGCACGACCTCGCTTTTGACAAAGGCGCCGAATTCGGTCGGTGCCAGCGGCGCCACGATCACCCCGACATCGGCGAGCTTCGTCCTGGTCTCCGGCATCGCCAGGTATTTCGCGCATTCGGCGTAGAGCCTGTCGACGACAGCCGCCGGCGTGCCGGCCGGCGCGAACAGTCCGTACCAGATCGTAGCCTCGAAGCCGGGCATCGCCTCCGACAGCGCGGGAAGGCCGGGGGTGAGTTCGTTGCGCGCCGCGGAAGTGACGCCGATGCCGCGCAACGTGCCGCCTTGCATCTGCGGGATCGCGACCGAGAAGTCGCCGAAGGTCAGGTCGATCACGCCGGCCATCACGTCGGTCATCGCCTGCGGCACACCTCGATAGGAGGCGGCGACCACGGACAACCCGCCGCGCGATTGCAGTTGCGCGATCGAGATTTGCGAGGCGCCGGAACCGTAACCTCCGGTCAAATTCGGATGCGCCCTGGCGTAATCCAGGAACTGCGGCAGGTCCCTTGCGGCGAATTTCGGGTTGACCAGCAGCACCATTGCCGTCGTCGTGGTGCGGATCACGGGCGCAAAATCCTTCACCGGATCATAGGGCAGGCTCCTGAAGGTCGCGACGTTGCTGGCATGCGTGGTGTTGGTGCCCATCAGCAGCGTGTAGCCATCGGGCGCGCTGCGCGCGACTTCCTGCGCGCCGATGCTGCCGAGCGCGCCGGCCCGGTTCTCGACCAGCACGGTCTGGCCGAAGGCGTCCTGCAAATGCCGGGCGATCAGCCGTGCGACGTTGTCGGGGCCGGCACCTGGCGGAAAGGGGACGATGATCTTCAGCGGCCGTTGCGGGAAATCATCCGCGGCCAGCGCCGGCAGGCTTACGACAGCGGACAGAAACAGGACGGCAAGCAGGCGATTGCGCAACCTCATCCCGATCCCTCCGGAGGCCATTTTGTGCGAATTTATACGGACAAATGGAGCGAATACGCAAGCGCTGACCGCAAGCTGCGATTGAGGTCGATCAAATATGTCCGTATAAATGACCGAAACAGGGAGCCTGATACCCCATGGTCGATACCAGCGATCTCCATGCGCGCGGCTTGCGCCGGCGTCAGCAGATGTTCGGCGAGGCCGATGTCGCGCAGCGGATGGCCGCCGCCGGCGAATTCGGCGCTCCGCTGCAGGACATCATCAACGCCTACGTCTATGGCGATGTCTGGGAGCGCGGCGGCCTGTCCGACCAGATCCGCAGTCTCGTCATGCTCGGCATCACCGCGGCGAGCGGCAAGCCGGCCGAGTTCCGCGTCCATGCCAAGGGCGCGCTGGCCAATGGCTGTACCCCCGCTCAGGTGCAGGACGTGCTGCTGCTGGTCGCGATGTATTGCGGCGTTCCGGCCGCGATCGAGACCAGCAGGATCGCGGCCGAGGTATTCGGCGCAGTGGCCGCGGAGGAATAGGGTCTCCACGCGGGCCATGGTAGGGACGTTGCCGAATTGCGACCGGCAACAGGATGCGCCCATGCCCGCCTTTCCGACCTCGACCACTGTTCTGGATTCCGTGCTGTTCCGCGACGCCTTCGGCACAAGCGAGATGCGCGAGGTGTTCTCCGATCTGCGGCTGATCTCGCGCTATGCCGAGGTCGAGGTCGCGCTGGCGAAGGCCGAGGCGCGCTGCGGCGTGATCCCGGCGGAGGCGGCCGTGGAGATTGCGGCGCGGACCGACGTTGCCGCGCTCGATTTCGACCTGCTGCGCGAGGAGACCGACATCGTCGGCTATCCGATCATGCCGCTGGTGCACCAGATGGCGAAGCAGTGCGGCGAGGCCGGCCGCTACGTCCATTGGGGCGCCACCACGCAGGACATCATGGACACCGCCGTGGTGCTGCAGATCCGAGACGGCCTGAATATCATTGCAGACGACATCGCCGCGCTGCGCGGCATTCTCGCCGGTCTTTCGAAGCGGTATCGCGACACTCCAATGGCCGGCCGTACCCACCTTCAGCAGGCGCTGCCGGTGACCTTCGGCTACAAGACCGCGATCTGGCTCGCCGCATTCGACCGTCATGCCGAGCGACTGGCTGAGCTCAAGCCGCGCGTGCTGGTCGGACAGTTCGCCGGCGCCGCCGGCACGCTGGCCTCGCTCGGCGACAAGGGCTTTGAGGTGCAGCAGGCGCTGTGCGAGGAACTCGGCCTCGGCATACCGGTCTCGACCTGGCATGTCGCGCGCGACGGGTTGGCAGAGGCGGTGAACTTCCTCGCGCTCGTGACCGGATCGCTCGGCAAGATCGCGCTCGACATCATGATCATGGCCTCCACCGAGTTTGCCGAAGTCTATGAGCCCTTCGTGAAAGGACGCGGCGCGTCGTCGACGATGCCGCAGAAGCGCAACCCGATCTCGTCGGAACTGATGCTGGCCGCGGCAAAGGCGGTGCGTCAGCATGCGGGGCTCATGCTCGATGCGATGGTGCAGGATTTCGAGCGCGCGACCGGGCCATGGCACGCCGAATGGATGGCGATCCCCGAGAGCTTCGTGCTGACCGCGGGCGCACTGCATCAGGCAAAGTTCGCGCTTGGTGGTCTCGTCGTCGATGAGAAGCGCATGTCCGACAATCTCGACATCAGCCGCGGGCTGATCGTTGCCGAAGCCGTGATGATGGGCCTCGCGCCCCAGATCGGCCGCCAGGAGGCGCATGACGTCGTTTACGACTCCTGCCGCGTTGCCAGCGACAAGGGCCTCGCGCTCGCCGATGCACTGGCCGCGGACCCGCGCGTGGCTGATCGTATCGATCGCTCGACGCTCGACCACCTGACTGCGCCGAAGAACTATCTCGGGCTCGCGCCCGACATGGTCGATCGCGTGCTGACATCGGTGAGGCGGTAGGTGTCCGCTCGCCGTGGCGTGATCGGCGGAGACGGCGGGAACCTTGCGAAGGCGGCTCGAATTGGACTACGAATCCTTGATCCCTCAACCGACATGCCGGACGCTTCATGACCGCACATCAACGTCAACTTACCGCCTCGATCGACCCCGTGAAGCTCGACCGGCTCGCCGAAGTCGCGGTGAAGGTCGGGCTGCGGCTGCAGCCGGGACAGGATCTCCTGCTGACGGCCCCGGCTGTGGCGATGCCGCTGGTGCGCCGGATCGCCGAACATGCCTACAAGGCCGGTGCCGGCATCGTCACCCCGTTCTTCTCGGATGAGGAGGTGACGCTGGCGCGCTACCGCTACGCCAACGACGCGAGCTTCGATCGCGCCGCGACCTGGCTCTATGAAGGCATGGCCAAGGCGTTCGGTGCCAACACGGCGCGGCTTGCGATCGTCGGCGACAATCCGATGCTGCTGTCGGGCGAGGATCCGGCCAAGGTCGCGCGCGCCAGCAAGGCCAATTCGATCGCCTACCAGCCGGCGCTGGAGAAGATCGTCAATTTCGACACCAACTGGAACATCATCGCCTATCCGAGTGCGTCCTGGGCGAAGCAGGTCTTCGCCGGCGATGCCGAGGATGTCGCTGTGGCGAAGCTTGCGGATGCGATCTTCTCCGCCTCGCGGGTCGACCAGGACGGCGCCGTCGCGGCCTGGGAGAGGCACAATGCGAAGCTGCGCGAGCGCACCGAATGGCTCAACGGCCAGCGCTTCCATGCGTTGAAATATTCCGGCCCGGGCATGGATCTGACCATCGGGCTCGCCGACGGCCACGAATGGGAAGGCGGCGCCTCGACCGCCAAGAACGGCATCGTCTGCAACGCCAATATCCCGACGGAAGAGGTCTTCACGACGCCGCATTGCCGGCGCGTCAGCGGCCACGTCGTCAGTTCCAAGCCGCTGTCATACCAGGGTACGCTGATCGACAACATCGCCGTGAGGTTCGAGGAAGGCCGGATCGTCGAGGCCAGGGCCTCGCGCGGCGAGGAGGTGTTGAACAAGGTGCTCGACACCGACGAGGGCGCGCGCCGGCTCGGCGAGGTCGCGCTGGTGCCGCACTCCTCGCCGATCTCGAAAAGCGGACTGTTGTTCTTCAACACGCTGTTCGACGAGAACGCCGCCTCGCACATCGCGCTCGGCCAATGCTACTCGAAGTGCTTCGTCAACGGCGACAGGCTGACGCCGCAGCAGATCGCCGAGCAGGGCGGCAACAAGAGCCTGATCCACATCGACTGGATGATCGGCTCGGCGCATACCGATATCGACGGCATCCATGCCGACGGACGCAGCGTGCCGGTATTCCGGCAGGGTGAATGGGCGTAGCGGCGGCTTCAGTTGAACCGGCGATGACGCGCGGCGATCAATTCGCCTCGCGTCGCGCTGAAGCGGCAGGTCTCGTGCTGCGGCCGAAATCCGAGCCGGCGATAGATCTTGAGCGCGGCGGGGTTGCGGCTCGAGACGT
The DNA here is from genome assembly GCF_018130215.1 of Bradyrhizobium jicamae. Taxonomy (GTDB): domain Bacteria; phylum Pseudomonadota; class Alphaproteobacteria; order Rhizobiales; family Xanthobacteraceae; genus Bradyrhizobium; species Bradyrhizobium jicamae_A. Next base: position 231,157 of record NZ_JAFCKQ010000007.1, on the reverse strand, counting down.
TCAGCCAGCACGGATGCTCGACCGAAACCTCGTGCGCGGTCAGCACGTGATAGACCAGGACCTGGCCGAGCCCGCGTCCCTGCCGCGCGGGATCGACCGCCACCGACTCGATCCACATCGAGTTCTGCTCCGGCTCGGTCAGGCAAAAGCCCGACACCTGCCCGTCTTCCGAGGCGATCCAGACCTCGCTCTCGGTCAGCAGTTGCGCCATCTCTTCCGGCGAATACAGGCGGAACGCGGCGTCCGAGGCGTAGGCGGTATTGTGGATATGCGCGATCTCGGCCGCGCAGGCCGTGACATCGCCGGCCCGTTCGATGCTGGCGCGAGCCGCCGCAAGCGTGCGCGCGGGCTGCAACGGCTCCACGCATTTCATGCCGATCTCGGATTCGATCCGGGCAAAGCCGAACACCGATACGAAAGCCATTCCCGCCGGCCAGTCGGGACTTACCAGCGTCTGTATGGCGAGGTCGTCGCCGGCGTCGATTGCCAGCACGTCATCGAACAGCGCAAGCGCGGTGCCACGGCGTCGCGCCTCGGGCACCACGACGATCTTGAGGAACCGGCAATGATGCCCGCCATGGTCGCGCAGGGAGGATTCGGCGAGTCCGACGAGGCGGCCATTCCGCTCGGCGACGCGAAAGTCACGCCCGCCGCGGTTCTGCGGCAGCTTCAGGAACTGGCCCCATTGCGGCAGCGTGATCGGCCCAAGCCTCGGTTCCACCGTGGCCGCCTTGCTGTAGAGTGCGACAACCGCGTCCGCATCAGTCTCCCGGAGCGGCCGGATGGTGATGCTGTCATCCATGAGTCGCAAGACTACCCGATGTGGAGCCGATAAACATCCTTTGCCGTCTTTGAGAACAACGCAGTCTTTTCAACTTCGCTATATTGTGACGCAAGCCGTTTAAACGCGTTAAAGATCACCTGGTAACTGCATTGACCCTTGTCAGGTGGGAAGTTGCTCTCGAACATGCAACGGTCGGGGCCGAAAGCCTCGATGCAGGTTTCGACATAAGGCCGCCAGGCGGCCGCAAGTTCCTCCGAGGACGGCGGCTTCGGGCGGAGGTGGAAATCGTAGCCGAGCAGGCACATGGCCAGCCCGCCGAGCTTGACGACGACATTCGAGCAGCTGGCGATCTCCCGGATCGAGGCCTTCCAGACCGGAAAGGTCTCGTTGCGCTTGCCGGCGAAGCGGCCGATCCCGACCGGGCCGCCGCAATGGTCGAGCACGATCCGGGTCTCGGGGAAGGCGCGGGCGAGGTCGGCGAGCTCGCCGATCTGCGGATGGAACAGCCAGGCATCGAAGCTGAGGCCAAGCGGCGCCAGGCAGGCAAAGCCCCTGCGGAACGTCGGATCGAGCAGCAGTCCCTTCGGACGGTTCGCATACATGTGGGCGACGTCGGGGTCCTCGTCCCAGGCCGAGGAATGGCGGATGCCGCGGAACCGGCCGTTGCCGGCAGCGATCTCCGCCTCCAGCACGGCCCTGGCCTGATCGCCGAGCAGGAGATTGACGTGGCTGACGATGCCGGCGCAGATCGCGGCCTTGCCATAGCCACCGCTCGCGGACATCGCGGCGACGCCGTTGGCGAATTCAACCTCGCCGACGGGGCGGAATGCTTCCGGCCCGCCGGCGCGGTACATCGAGCGGCAATCGACATAGACGGTCGCGATGATGTTGTGGCCGGAGGCGATGTCGTCACGCATCTCCTCGATCAGATAACGCAGTCCGCCGCGGTCCCAGAGGTGATGATGCGGATCGACGATCGGCCGGCCAGGGTCGATGATCTCCTCGCTATATTGGGCAAGCCAGTCTTCACGCGGATTGGCAAAAAGCCCGCTCGCCGAGGCGGGCAGAGTGCTGGCCATGGATCATGCTCCCTGTTCTTGCTCTTGTCGGCCGCCGATGCGATGTCGGCTGTTCGGAGGATAACGAGGCCGGGGGGAATGCGTCAAACGGGGGCATTGGGGTTGGCCGTCAGGGCCTGGTCGCAGGCGGCCTGGCGCGTGCGCGCTGCTGGGCAGAGACCGCAGGGCGCGAGCCCTTTGCGACCCATTCGTCGTAGAACTCGATCTTGGCGTCGACCAGCGCGAGCGCCTCGGTCCATTTGGCAATCATCGCCTGGACACGGCGCTGGTGGTCGGCAAGCAGCGCGCGGCGCTTGCGCAAGGTCGCGCTGCCCTGCTTCACCAGCACGGTGTATTCGCGTAGTTGCCGGATCGACATGCCGGTCAGGCGCAGCCGCTCCACCAGATCGAGCCAGCCGATATGGTCGTCGCTGTAGACGCGGCGGCGGCCGCGGTCCCTGACGACGCCGGGCATCAGGCCTTGCGCCTCGTACCAGCGGATGGTGTGGACGCTGCGGCCGGAGCGGCGGGCGATGTCGCCGATGTAGAGCGCGCCCGGCGCGGCCCGTGAAGGCGGTGTGCGGGCATCCATCACAGATAGACTGCCTTCATCGCACCGGCCGGATAGCGCTCGCCGGCCACGGCGCCCGGCGGAATTGCCGCAGTGATCCGCGCATTGTCTTCCGGCGACAGCGTGACTTCCAGCGCGCCGATGTTCTCCTCGAGCCGGCCGCGCTGCTTGGTGCCGGGGATCGGGACGATGTCCTGTCCCTGCGCCAGAAGCCAGGCGAGCACGAGCTGCGAGGGCGTGCAGCCCTTGTCGTGCGCGATCGCCACGATGCCGCCGACCAGATCGCGGTTGCGGGAAAAATTGTCTCCGGCAAAGCGCGGATGATCGCCGCGGCGATCGCCGGCGATGTCGGCCTGCGACTGGATCTGCCCGGTCAGGAAGCCGCGGCCGAGCGGCGAATAGGCGACGAAGGCGATGCCGAGCGCCCGCGTGGTCTCCAGCGTCTCCTCGGCTTCCCTGCGGTAGAGCAGGGAATACTCGGTCTGCACCGCGGCCAGTCCGTGCACCCTGTGGGCGCGACGGATGGTTTCGGGCCGCGCCTCGCAGAGGCCGAGATGGCGGACCTTGCCCTGCTCGACGAGCCGTGCCATGGCGCCGACCGTGTCCTCGATCGGGACGTTCGGATCGATGCGGTGCTGGTAATAGAGGTCGATGGTTTCGATGCCGAGCCGTTTCAGGCTTGCCTCGCAGGCCTGTTGCACATAGGCGGGCCGCCCGTCGACGCCCTGTCCCGTCGCGGTCCTGACCTGACCGAACTTGGTGGCGATCACGACCTTGTCACGCAGGCCCTTGAGCGAGCGGCCCAGCAGCTCCTCATTGTGGCCCCAGCCGTAGAGGTCGGCGCTGTCGAGGAAGTCGATGCCCAGGTCGATGGCATGGCGGATCAAGTCAGGCGTCGCCGCATCGTCATTGGCGCCATAGACGCCGGATAGCGACATGCAGCCGAGACCGATGGCGGAGACCTCTGGACCGTTCTGGCCGAGCTTGCGGTGGGGAAGCGTGGTGGTCGTCATGCTGCTGGTCCTCTTTATTGACGTCGCCGACAGTCCCGAGTGAACATGCTAGAGCATACTCTAGGTCAAGCGCGAAAAATGACCGGCGCACGAAATCGTGTCAGGGCGCTCAGACGCCGTCGAGGATGATCACGGTCGGCGTCGCCGGCAGCGTATCCCGCGAGATGCGCAAGGTGCGTTCGCTGCGCTGGTCGATCTCGAACTGCTGGCCGATCAGGCGCATGAATTCGTCGAGCGGGGTCGAGAAGCGGTGCATCGGCAGCACAACGGCGGATCGCAGGCGCCTCGTGATCTCGGAGATGCCGTCGAGCGACATCGTATAGGTGCCGTCGATCGGCACCATCACGATGTCGAGGCGGCCAATCGCCGCAAAATGGCTGTCGTCGAGCTTGACGTGGAGGTGGCCGAGATGGCCGATGCAGAGGCCGGCAACCTCGAAGATGAAGATCGAATTTCCGTCCTTGATCATCTCGCCGCCGGGCCCTTCGCCCCAATAGCGGCGGATGTCGGTGGTGACGTTGCGGATGTAGACGTCGCCGATCCGCATCGCGTAATGCGCAGCCTGCCCGTTCTCGCCCCAGCCATGCAGCACATGGGGAATCCGGGGATCGGGAAACAGCGTGTAGTGCGTCGAGTGTGCCCGGTTCATGGTTACGACGTCGGGCAGCCGGCCGACCTGATAGGCGCCGCTGTAATCGGTCGCGATGCGGATGCCGCCCGGCGTTTCGATGTAATAGGTCGAATGGCCGGCATAGGTGATCGCGACCTCGTCGGCCTTGGCCGCCACGCGGCGGAAGCTGACCGGCATCGCGCGCGGCGGCGCATTTGCCATCGCCAGGCACTCGCTGCGCTGGGCTTCTTCCGCCCGCGCATGACCGATGAAGGCCCCGAGCAGGACGAGCAAGGCGAGCAGTCTCGGCATGGCATGTTCCGTCCGTCACGACGTCCGCGGCCGGAAGATTATCGCCGATCGAGGCTCCCGTCATGATGACGCCGGCGCATCGCTCCATGGCGTGCCCTGCAACACGATATCGGCGATTATTCCGCCGAGAGGCGTTACCATGCCGCACAAGCCATCGACATCAGGGGAGCCGGCCGTGACCGAAACTGCCTCAGCGACGCGCGCGCCTTCGACGAAGCGGCTGGAACCGCTGCGTCACGTCGACGCCGGCGTGCTCAACATCGCCTATTACGAGGCGGGTCCCGCCAGCGGTCCGGTCGTCATGCTGATGCATGGCTTTCCCTATGACATCCATTCCTTTGTCGACGTCGCGCCCGACCTGGCGGCGCAAGGCTGCCGTGTCATCGTGCCCTATCTGCGCGGCTATGGCCTCACCAGGTTCCGCGACAAGAGCACCCTGCGCTCCGGCGAACAGGCCGCCGTCGGCGCCGACATGATGGCGCTGATGGATGCGCTCGGCATCCAACGCGCGGTGTTCGCCGGCTACGATTGGGGCGGCCGCGCGGCTTCGATCGGTGCGGCGCTCTGGCCGGAGCGCTGCATCGGGCTCGTCTGCAGCAACGGTTACATGATCCAGGACATCGCGAACGCGATGGTGCCGGCGCGGCCGGAGCGCGAGGTGCCGCTCTGGTACCAGTATTATTTCCAGCTCGAGCGCGGCCGCGCCGGGCTTGCCGCCAACCGGCGCGGGATCGCCAGATTATTGTGGTCGCAATGGTCGCCGGGCTGGCAATTCGACAATTCCTGCTTCGAGCGCAGCGCCATCGCATTCGACAACCCGGATTATGTCGACGTGGTGATCCACAGCTATCGCCACCGCTTCGGCGTTGCCGAGGGCGATCCGCAATATGCCGAGTTGCAGCGAAGGCTGGCCGCATTGCCGGTGATCGAGGTCCCCACCATCGTGCTCGACGGAGGCGACGATGGCGTCACGGCCGCCACCGACGGCGTCGCCACCGCGGCGAAGTACAGCGCTCGCCGGGCGTATCGGGTGATCCCGCACGCCGGTCACAATCTGCCGCAGGAAGCACCGGAAGCCTTTGCTGCGGCCGTGATGGAACTGATCAGGGCCTGATGGGTGCCTGATCCGGTCGATCGCAAGCGTCGCCTGATCGCAGGCCGATGCAGCCGTCACATGATGAGGGCGTAAGCTCACGCCTTCTTCGGGCTGATCTTCCAGGCTGTGGCCAGTGTCATCGTGGTCAGGATGCCGCTGGCGATGGCGGCGCCCGGGATCGTCAACGCCAGTGCCGCGGTCGCGGCCCAGCCGATCGAGCAGAAGGCCTCCGCGAAGGTCGCGACACGTGACGAGGTCTGGCGGCGGCGGAACTGGCTGCGCTTGGCCTGCGCTCGGAACCAGAGCTGGACCGCTGCGGCGGATGCGGTCGCTATGACCACCGCAATCGCCGTCACCACGGCCTGCCGGAGCGAGGCGAACGCCAGTGCCGTGATCAATGGCGTGAAGATGGCGGCGATCGCGATCAGCACCACCTCGATCTTGGCACGGATCACGCGCGATGGCGGCAGCGGGGCGGTCGCCACCAAATCGGCGGCGTCCTCGCCCGAGATCGTCAGCCAGGCCAGGCCGCCGGCCAATTGACCCGCCGCCATCACGATGACGGGCGTGATAAGCACGATGGCGGTCGAGGAGCCGGAGAAGCTCCGCCACAGCATCAGCGCCGGCGGCACCAGATAGAGCATCTGCATCAGGCTCTGCGACAATAGCCACGGGTCGCGACGCAGCAGCAGGAATTCCTTCCAGCGCAGTGCCTGCTGGCGCGAGCCGATGCGGAATGCGCGGGTGCGGCTGCGGATGGTGGCAGCCGGATTGGCCGCGACGCTCACCACGGTGTCGGCGAACCGTGGCGCGAACACCGCCATCACCATGCCAAGCATCACGAGCCCGCCGGCGACGAGCAGCAGCATCACTTCGAGATCACCAAGCGCCGCGCGGGCCGGCCACCAGACCAGGCTGTTCGGACCGGGAGCGAGGTGCGCCGCGGTGGCAGAGTTGAGCACGGCGAAGCGCGACAGCGTGCCGTAGGAGAGGATGGCGACGATCTGCAGCGCGATCACGAAGCCGGCGCCGATGACGGCGGAGACGATCTGTGCTGCCAGCCGCGTCCGGCTCGGGCCGATCAGGCGGAACAGGAACACGGTGATGGCGATCGCGACCGCCGCGGCCGACAGGCCGATCGCGACCACGACGCCGTAGCCGGCGAGCCAGCGTGCCCCGCCGAGGATGACCAGCACGTCGACGAACGGCGTCGAGAGCAGCAGCGCCATGCTCGTCACCGAGAGCGCGATCGCGGCGATCCGCACCGAGAAGATGTTGGTGAGCTTCACCGGCGACGACATGATCAGGTCGAGATCGGCGCGGGCATAGAACACCCGTGTCACGGATTCGATCGCCTGCGACAGCATCAGGGCCCAGGACAGGAAGATCGTCGCTGACAGCACGATCAGCGATGACGGATCGAGCGGGAAGCGCAAATCGGCGAAGCGGCCGACCACGGCATAGGCCGGCAGATGCAGGATCGCGGCGGCGATCAACAGCCCGATCACTGCACGGTTGCGGCGGCGCCGGCCGCCGGTCATCATCGCCAGCCATTCACGCCAGGCGAGGCGGAATTCGTGGCGAACGAACCAGGAGAGGTGGCCTGCGGAACTCACGCGGCGGCCGCCTCGGTGTCGACCAGCGCGATGAACATGTCCTCGAGGCTGGTGTCGTTGCGTCCGTTCTGCTGACGCAACTCGGCGAGCGTGCCCTCGGCGATCAGCTTTCCGGCGGCGATCACGCCGATCCGGTCGGCCATGCGCTCGGCGACTTCGAGGATATGCGTGGTCATGATCACGGTGCAGCCGGCGCGCGCGCGCTCCTGCAGCAGTCCCTTGACGTGACGCGCCGACAGCGCATCGAGGCCGGTCAGCGGTTCGTCGAGAATGATCAGCCGCGGCTCATGCACCAGCGCGCCGGCGAGCGCCACCTTCTGGCGCATGCCCTTGGAAAAGCCCTCGCAGCGCTCGTTGAGATGCGCCTCGAGCCCCAGCGACACCAGAAGGTCGTGCGCCGAGCCTTCGGAGACGCGGGGATCGACGCCCCAGAGCCCGGCGACGAACTCAAGGTACTCCAGCGGGGTCAGCTTGTCGTAAATCATCGGCTCGTCCGAGACCCAGGCCACCACCTGCTTGGCGGCGACCGGATCGGTCAGCGCGTCGATGCCGAGGATCGACACCGAGCCGGCATCGGGCCGCAGCAGACCCGCCACCATGCGCAAGGTGGTGGTCTTGCCTGCGCCGTTGGGGCCGAGCAGCGCGTAGAACTCGCCGACACGCACCGTGAGATCGAGCGCGTCGACCGCCGGGCGGTCAAAACGCTTCGTTAACCCTCGCACCTCGAGTGCGGACAGCCCCGATGTCATGATGGCGTGATGATCCCGGATTGCGCTCTTCGGTTGCGCAGTGTGGGGCAGAAACTGTTTCGGCACAATGAATCGCGCTGGCCAAATCGGAGACGATATCCGTAATAGTCCGTGCTGCCGGATTTCTCCCCAATTGTGATAATGCGGGCCGGCCGGCGGTTTGTTGACACGGATCGGGCCTTTTGGCTCAATCGGCCCCCGGACATAGGCGGCTTTCAGTGCTTGCGGCACAAGGGCGCGAAGGCGGGATGCACCAAGGCGATCGGCAGGAATTGCCGGTGCATCGGGGAGGGAACGATGCTGGACTTTGTTCAGCAACTCGTCAGCGGCGTTGCGCTTGGCTGCGTTTACGGCCTGATCGCGCTTGGGTTCGTGCTCGTTTACAAGGCAACCGAGGTCGTCAATTTCGCGCAAGGCGATTTGATGATGCTGGGCGGCTTCTTCGCCTTCACTTTCGTCGGCATCCTCGGACTGAACTACTGGGTCGGCTTTGCCGGCGCGGTCATCTGCATGGCGCTGTTCGGCATGCTGGCCGAGCGGATCGTGGTGCGGCCGATCCTCGGCTATCCGCAATTCTCGATCATCATGGCGACGATCGGGCTCGGCTATTTCCTGCGCTCGGTCGCCGGCATGATCTGGGGCACCGACGATTTCAAGATCGAGACGCCGTTCAGCCAGGGTGTCCTGCGGATCGGCAATCTGGTGCTGGCCTATGACAAGCTGTCGGTGATCGCGGCGACCATCATCCTGTGCGCGCTGCTCTACCTGTTCTTCAACCGCACCACGCTCGGCACCGCGATGCGCGCCAGTTCCGAGAACATGCTGGCTGCCTACTACATGGGCATTCCGGTCAAGCGGGTGGTGTCGATCGTCTGGGCGATCTCGGCGGCGGTGGCGACCTGCGCCGGCGTGCTGCTGGCGCCGATCACCTTCATCCATTCCAACGTGGGGCTCGTGCTGGGGCTGAAGGCGTTTCCGGCCGCCGTCCTCGGCGGCTTCGGCTCGATCCCCGGCGCCGTGGTCGGCGGCGTCTTGATCGGCGTGATCGAGAGCATGGCCGGCTTCTACCTGCCGCAGGGATGGAAGGATGTCGCGCCCTACATCGTGCTGCTCGCGGTCCTGCTGCTGAAGCCCGAGGGCCTGTTCGGCCTGCACGCACGCAAGAAGGTTTGAGGAGGACACATGCGGTTTCTCTTCAAGACCGACTACCAGGACGACATCAGGCTGTTCCCGCATTCGGGCTACGTCACTTCATATGGCCTGCTGCTGGCGGCGCTCGTGATCGCGCCCTACGTGCTGTCGAGCTATCTGATGAGCCAGCTCGTCTTCGTCTGCATCTATGCAACCGTCGGCGTCGGGCTGATGATCCTGACCGGCTTCACCGGGCAGGCGTCACTCGGTCACGCCGCTTTCCTTGCGATCGGCGCCTACACTGCGGCCTATCTGCAGCAGTTCAATGTGCCGTTTCCGGTCTATTTCCTCGCGGCGGGGCTCCTGACCGGCGTGGTCGGCGCGCTGGTCGGCTTTCCGGCGCTGCGGCTGCAAGGCATCTATCTCGTGATCGCGACGATCTCCTTTGCCTTCATCGTCGAGGAGATCATGGCGCGCTGGGAGAGCGTGACCAACGGCAATGAGGGGATGCGGGTCAAGACCATCCAGCTGCTCGGCGCCACCATCTCGCGCGATGGTCCGACCTTCTATTATCTCTGTCTTGCGGTGCTGGTGCTGACCATCGTCGGCACCCTCAATCTGCTGCGCTCGCCGACCGGGCGTGCCTTCGTCGCGATCCGCGACAGCGAGACCGCGGCGCGCAGCATGGGCATCAACGTCTCGCTCTACAAGGTGAAGTCGTTCGCGATATCGGCCGGCATCACCGGCCTTGCCGGAGTGCTGTTCGCGCACAAGATGTCCTTCATCTCGCCGGAGATGTTCACGCTGCAGCTCTCGATCGAGTTCATCATCGTGATCCTGATCGGCGGCATCTTCAGCCTGCACGGCGCGGTGCTGGGCGCGATCTTCCTGGTGATGATCGACCCGTTCCTGACCTATCTGAAGGACGACATGCCCGGCGTGATATCGGGCATCGCCGCGACGTTCGGCGCCGGCGAGGTGCGCGCCGGGCACATTCAGGACGCGGTCGCGGCGTTTGCGTCGGCGAACGGGCTGAAGGGCGCGATCTATGGCGTGATCATCGTGGTGTTCGTGCTGTTCGAGCCGCTCGGACTCTACGGCCGCTGGCTCAAGATCAAGCTGTTCTTTCAGCTGTTCCCGCTCTACAAGCGCGCGACCTTCAAGCGGCAGAAGATCTATGTGAAGTCGGAGCGGAACCGATGAGCTATTTCCGCGCAGAGAACCTGTCCCTGCATTTCGGCGGCCTGAAAGCGGTCGATGCCGTCAGCTTCGCGGTCGAGAAGGGCGAGATCCTGTCGATCATCGGGCCCAACGGCGCCGGGAAGAGCTCGATCTTCAACCTGATCTCGCGCATCTATCCGCCGACCTCGGGCAGGATCTTCTTCGAGGATCAGGACATCACGCGACAGCCGGCCTACGATATCGCAAGGCTCGGCATCGCTCGCACCTTCCAGAACATCGAGCTGTTCGAGAATGCGACCGTGCTGAGCAACCTCCTGGTCGGCCGCCATCGCCATTCCACCACGCAGCTCTGGCAGGAATTGCTGTTCCTGCCGAGCGTGCGCGCCACCGAGAAGGCACATCGCCGCAGGGTCGAGCAGGTGATCGAGTTCCTCGATCTGGAGCCCTACCGCGACAAGCTGATCTCGGGCCTGCCCTACGGCGTGCGCAAGGTGATCGAACTCGCGCGTGCGCTGTGCTCGGAGCCGAAGCTGATCCTGCTGGACGAGCCGTCATCGGGGCTCAATGTCGAAGAGACCGACGACATGTCGTTCTGGATCCGCGACATGAAGAGCGAGCTCGGCATCACCGTGCTGATGGTCGAGCACGACATGACATTGGTCAACCGCGTCTCCGACCGCGTGATCGCGCTGAATTACGGCCGCGTGCTGGCGATGGGCTCGCCGTCCGAGGTGCAGCACCATCCCGACGTCGTCGCAGCCTATCTCGGCGCATGAGGGTGATGCCATGAGCGTGTCGGACATCATCCTGAAGCTCTCCAACATCGAAAGCTACTACGGGCCGATCATGGCGATCCGCGGCATCAGCCTCGAAGTGCCGCGGGGGCAGATCGTGACGCTGCTCGGTGCCAACGGCGCCGGCAAGACCACGGTTCTGAAGACGATCTCCGGCATCCTCGATCCGCAGAAGGGCACGATCGAATTCCTGGGGCGGCCGATCCAGCGCATGGAGGCTGACAAGATCGTGCGGCTCGGCTTGAGCCATGTGCCGGAGGGACGCGAGGTGTTTCCGTTCCTGTCGGTGCGCGAGAACCTGATGATGGGCGCCTATCCGCGCAAGGACCGTGACGCCGTGGCCAAGGATCTCGAGCGTGTCTACGGCTATTTCCCGCGGCTGAAGGAGCGGCTGGACCAGCCGGCCGGGCAGCTCTCGGGCGGCGAGCAGCAGATGCTGGCGATCGGGCGGGCGCTGATGAACCGCCCAACGCTGTTACTGCTCGACGAGCCGTCGCTCGGCCTGTCGCCGATCCTGGTGAAGGAGATATTCACCATCATCCGCCGCGTCAACGAGGAGCAGGGCATGTCGATCCTGCTGGTCGAGCAGAATGCCAAGATCGCGCTTGAGACGGCGCACTACGGTTATGTGCTGGAGATCGGCCGCGTCGTGATGAACGACACTTGCGAGCGGTTGATTGATTCACCCGACATCCAGGAGTTCTATCTCGGCGCCAAGGAAGCGGGCGCGCGGGGCGAGCGGCGCTGGAAAAAGAAGAAGACGTGGCGCTAGGAAGACCTGGTGCCCGGGAGATTTGGCGTTGAGAGGGACTTGGAGCTAGATTTCAGGCCTGTTTCGCGAACAAGACCGGCGGGGACCGGCACGGGAGACAGGCGGCAGAGGAGGAGGCGCGCATGGCAAGACCGGCGGTGCTGACAGTCGCCGACACGATTGCGAGGAGCTTTCTGAAGGCGGTGGAGACGCGGGGCGACAGGCCCGCGATCCGCGAGAAGACGTTCGGCATCTGGCAGCCGACCAGCTGGCGAGAATGGCTGCAGATATCCAAGGACATCGCCTTCGCCTTGCATGCCACCGGCTTCAGCCCCGGCGATGTCGCCTCGATCATCGCCAATGCGGTGCCGGAGTGGGTTTATGCCGACATGGGCATCCTGTGCGCCGGCGGCGTGTCGTCCGGCATCTACCCGACCGACTCGTCGGCGCAGGTCGAGTATCTCCTCAACGATTCCCGCACCAGGATCGTCTTTGTCGAGGACGAGGAACAGCTCGATAAGGTACTGGCCTGCCGCGCGCGCTGCCCGACGCTCGAGAAGATCGTCGTGTTCGACATGGAGGGCCTGAGCGGCTTCTCCGATCCGATGGTGCTGTCGCTTGCCGAATTCATGGCGATCGGCCGCAATCACGCGTCGGGGAACGAGCCGCTGTGGGACGAGATGACCGGCAGCCGCACAGCGTCCGATCTTGCGATCCTGGTCTATACGTCGGGAACGACTGGACCGCCCAAGGGCGCGATGCACTCCAACCGCAGCGTGACGCACCAGATGCGCCATGCCAACGATCTCTTCCCCTCGACCGACAGCGAGGAGCGGCTGGTGTTCCTGCCGCTCTGCCACGTCGCCGAACGGGTCGGCGGCTACTACATCTCGCTCGCACTCGGCTCGGTGATGAACTTCGCCGAAAGTCCGGAGACGGTGCCGGACAATCTGCGCGAGGTGCAGCCGACCGCGTTCCTCGCCGTGCCGCGGATCTGGGAGAAGTTCTATTCGGGCATCACCATCGCGCTGAAGGATGCAACTCCGTTCCAGAACTGGATGTACCGCCGCGCACTGGCGGTCGGTCATCGCATGACCGAATGCCGGCTGGAGGGCGAGACGCCGCCGCTGTCGCTGCGGCTGATGAACCGCGCCGCCTACTGGCTGGTGTTCCGCAACATCCGCCGCATGCTCGGGCTCGACCGCTGCCGGATCGCCTTCACCGGCGCTGCGCCGATCGCGCCGGACCTGATCCGCTGGTATCTCGCGCTCGGCATCGACATGCGCGAGGTCTACGGCCAGACCGAGAATTGCGGCGTCGCCACCCTGATGCCGTCCGACCGCATCAAGCTCGGCTCGGTCGGCAAGGCCGCGCCGTGGGGCGAGGTGATGATCTGCCCGAAGGGCGAAATCCTGATCAAGGGCGACTTCCTGTTCATGGGCTATCTCAACCAGCCGGAGAAGACCGCCGAGACCATCGACGCCAAGGGCTGGCTGCACACCGGCGACGTCGGCTCGATCGACAATGAAGGCTATGTGAAGATCACCGACCGGATGAAGGACATCATCATCACCTCGGGCGGCAAGAACGTCACGCCGTCGGAGATCGAGAACCAGCTCAAGTTCTCGCCGTATGTTTCGGACGCGGTCGTGATCGGCGACAAACGGCCCTATCTCACCTGCCTGATCATGATCGACCAGGAGAATGTCGAGAAATTCGCCCAGGACCACGACATCCCCTTCACCAACTATGCAAGCCTGTGCCGCGCCCGCGAGATCCAGGACCTGATCCACCGCGAAATCGAGACGGTCAACGCCAATTTCGCGCGCGTCGAGACCATCAAGCGGTTCTACCTGATCGAGCGCCAGCTCACCCCGGAGGACGAGGAGCTGACGCCGACCATGAAGCTGAAGCGCAGCTTCGTGAACAAGCGCTACGCGACCGAGATCGACGCCATGTATGGCGAGCGCGCGGTCGCCTAGAGCATGATCCGGAACGGCGCGAGGCGGCTTTCCGGCAAGATCATGCTCACGAGGAATCGAGGACAAACGGCGTAGGGCTGACGAGGGCCCAACCCTTCGCTCAACACGGGCCAATGAAGGAGGAGACTGCAATGTCGAAATTGCTGAATGCGCTGGGCCTTGCGGTCAGCGCGCTGGCGCTGACCTGTCTGCCGGCCGCAGCCCAGACCAAGGTCACCAATGAAGGCGTCTCGCCGACCGAGATCGTGATCGGGACGCACCAGGATCTCTCGGGCCCGATCAAGGTCTGGGGCGTTCCGGTGTCCAACGGCATGAAGATGGCGGTCGAGGAGATCAATGCCAGCGGCGGCATCAACGGCCGCAAGATCAAGATGATTCTCGAGGACAGTGGCTACGATCCCAAGCGCGCCGTGCTGGCCACCCAGAAGATGGTCGAGCGCGACAAGGTCTTTGCGATGATTGGCCCGATGGGCTCGCCGACGGTGCTCGCCGCGCAGGACATCCTGTTCGACGCCGGCGTGCTGCAGCTGTTTCCGCTGACAGCGGCCGAATTCACCTTCAAGTTCGATCCGAACAAGCCGCAGGAACGGCTGAAGTTCAACAACCTGCTGCCCTATGTCGAGAGCACGCGCGCCGCGCTCAAATACATGATGGACTGGAAGAACTTCAAGAAGCCCTGCATCATGCACCAGGACGATGAGTACGGGAAAAACGTGCTCGACGGCTTCAACCAGCAGCTCGCGGCGATGAAGATACAGCCGGCCTCGATCACGAGCTACAAGCGCGGCGCCTCCGACTTCTCGGCGCAGGTCGCCAAGATGAAGTCCGACGGCTGCGATCTCGTCGTGCTCGGCACGATCATCCGCGAGACCATCGGTGCGATGAGCGAGGCCAGGAAGCTCGGCTGGGACGTGACCTTCCTCGGCGCCACCCCGACAAACGTGCTGGAAGTGCCGGCACTCGGCAAGGAAGCGGTCGAGGGGCTCTATGCGGCGTCAGGCTTCGAGATCCCCTACGAGGACACCGCGAAGGGCAGGGTCAAGGACTGGCTCGTCAACTACAAGAAGATGTTCGGCACCGACGCCAACACCCAAGCCATCATCGGCTACAACGCCGTAGAGACCTTTGCCTTCTACGCACAGAAGGCGGGCAAGGATCTGACCGGCCAGAAGATGCTCGATGCCCTGGAATCAGGCGACAAGTTCCTCGACATCTTCAACTCGCCGCCGACCAAGTTCTCCAAGACCGATCATCTTGCCAACACCATCACCCAGGTGCAGCAGGTCAAGGGAGGCCGCTGGGTGCTGGTGAAGGATAATCTGATGTTCTGAGGAGGGTGGCTCGGAGACATCGCGAGCGAGGCAATCCATCTCACCGAAAATGGTGCAATGGATTGCTTCGTCGCTTCAGCGCAAAATTGCTTCGCAATTCTGTCGCGAGCACCTCGTGCCTGCACCGCCGGCGCGATGGTTCGTCAATTCATCCGCGTCGGCGATTGCAGCGCCGCTTCGGCGAGGGGGGCCTCGTCGACATATCTGCTGGTGCCGTTCTCGCCGATCACGAAGGTCGGCCGAACGTTATGGACGTCGGAATCCTCAATCATCGCCATGCGGCGGTTGTCGAGCGTCAACCAACGACCGTCGAGCCGCACCGCGGCGACCGCGTGGTCCTCGCCGCTGAGCAGGTCGCGCAAGACGACGATCCGCAGATCCTCGGCCGCGATGCCGGCCTGGCGCAGCGCGACGAATTTCGCGATCGCATAGTCCTCGCAGTCGCCGGCGCCCCTGGCGAGGGTCGCGAGCGGCGAGGTCCAGACGTCGAGCTGGCCATAGAGCGCGAGGTCGCTGCCCGGGCGGATCGCGAGATTGATGGCGCGGTTGATCTGGCCGAGCCGGGCACGGCCTTCGCTTGCGCGCCCCAGATCGATGATGGCGAGGAAGCGGAGCGCCTCGGGAGAGGCGCAGCCCTCGCGATCGCCGTCGCAGATTGCAAGCTGCACCAGCTCGTCGGCGAGATGGTGCTGCACGCCGAGCCATTTGTCGTGCAGACCACCGTCGATCAGCAACGCGGTGGGCAGCCCGAACGGCTCGGCCGATTTCCTGATCAGCTCCGCCGGGGCGGGTGTGAGCAGCGATGCGGCATTGAGCTGCCCGACCGGCGCGATCGAGGCCAGGCCGCAAGCAAGAATGATGGCGCGCAGAACGCGCGAGCGAAGCAGGATCCCCATTTGACACCCGTGGTCCAGGCATCGGCGAGGCGACCTATCGCCCGCACGTGACCGGATCGTTTCGTGCCGTGAGCATGGGACGTGGGACTTTGAATCGGTTTAAGACCGGCCGAATCGGCGCGGGAAGCGCAAAAGACCGTGAAGGCTGCCTCGTCGGGGTGCCGAAAACTTTATCGGTTTCATGAACGGTTCCGGCGAACCTTTTGCCGCCTGCCGGCGCCTTATCCTTGTTTTCCGGTTAATCTGGCGCCTGCTGGAATATCTGTGATTTTGTAAGCCAATTCACAGCTTTAACCGGAAAATTGGGCTCAAATCCCGTTCGGGAATTGAGGGGAAATAGAGGCAAGTAATGATATGCCAAACAATACCACGAATACGTGGACAATTACGTATCTTCGGTCGAATCTCACCTCCAGTTACCTGCAAATAAACCAAAACTACACGAGATCAGGCAGAAGGGGCTGAGCAGCCCGTCAAGATCGCGGCGAAGGTCGGGACCCGCGCAAGCACAGAATGGTTCCGTCGGGGTCTTTCCGATGATATGCAAGCGTAATCGTTTGCTTATTCCATAATTATTAACCTTAGTGCGGTGATCCGCAGTGAACTTTGTCGAGAAATTCGACGGCTTTTCGCCGGGTCTGGACGCTCACGTCGGTGGGCATGTCCATGTCGACAGCGTTTCCACTCATGCACCGCCCGGCGCGATCGTCGTCAACGACGCGCAACTCCTCTTTACCGGCGACCTGAAGCGTTCCGGCCTCGATCTGGTCCTGTCGAAGGACGATCGGGAACTGGTGTTGCAGGATTACTTCAAGGGCGAGAAGCGCGCTGCGCTGGCCTCGCCCGACGGCGCGCATCTGACCGGCGACATCGTCAACGCGCTGACCGGTTACACTCAATATGCGCAGGCCGGCGCCGTCGAGCCACCCAAGGTCATCGGTCACGTCAGCAAGCTGGCCGGCAGTGCCACTGCGGTTCGCAACGGCGTCGCGATCGTGCTGAACCAGGGCGACAACGTCCTCAAGGGCGACGTGGTCCAGGCCGGCGCCGACTCGTCACTCGGCATCACCTTCATCGACGGCACCGTGTTCGGTCTCGGCCCGAACGCCAAGATGGTGTTGAACGAGATGGTGTACGACCCGAACGGGTCGAACAATTCGTCATTGATGAGCCTGGTCCAGGGCACGATCTCGTTTGTTGCCGGCGCCACCGCCAAGCATGGCGACATGAAGGTCGACACGCCGGTCGCGACCATGGGCATCCGCGGCACCGCAGTGCTGGTCGAGATCGACTTCACCGTCCCGGCTCAGGGCGGCGCCCCGCCGGCCAGCTTCCAGGTACTGGTCGAGCCGGACGGCACCACCGGCTCCTACATCCTGTTCGACAAGACGACGCTCAACCCGATCGCAACCGTCGATCAGGCCGGCACGCAGACGGTCGTCAACGGCCAGGGCAGCGTCAGCTTCCTGGCGTCGGCGCCGCTTTCGGCCGATGCGCAGAAACTCATCGCCGACGTGTTCGCGCTGAAGTTCACCGACAACAGCAATACGAACACCAAGCTCACGACAAATTTCACCGACAGCGTCATCCCGGAAACGACGAACTTCAAGCTCGCAAGCACCGATATCGTGGTGCCGGCGACGATCTTCCTGGCGAACATCGCCAGCCATCCGGCGGCCGGGCCGACCAATGCGTTCGGACACGTCGCGCTGGCGCCGACGGTCCTGGTGACCCAGGGTACGTCGTTCGACGAGCGGCTGGATCTCTCGCATAGCCAGTCCGCCGACACGGTCTCCGGTGTCATCAGGTGGGTCGACATCAATGTCGGTGATCGTCCGAGTGCAAGTGCGAGCTTCACGTCCTTCAATTACTATGATGCCGCCAATGTCGACGTCACCTCGTCGTTGACGGCCAAGCAGCTGGCCGCGATCAAGGCGGTCGAGATTCCACTGCAGATCGAGCAGACTCCCGGCAATTTGAACGTCGGCTCCGCCACCTGGACCTACAGCCTTCCCGACGGCGCCTTCGACTTCCTGGCGGCCGGTGAAACGCTGAGGCTGACCTACACGGTGGCCGTCGACAACAATTTCGCGCCGTCCGAGCAGGTCAGCTACCAGACCTTCACGATCACCGTCACCGGCACCAACGACGTGCCGGTCATCACGTCGGCGCCGCAGCAGGCCGCGATCACCGAGATCCCGGCGGTGCGGAATTCTCCCTTCCTGGATACCGCCAGCGGCACGATCACCTTCACAGATCCCGACCTGACCGACACCCACAGCGTCACCGTCGTCGCCTTGACCGAATCCGGCGTCACCACCGGTCTCGCCGACGAGGCAACGGTGCTGAGCTGGCTGACGTTCGGCTCGCTGATCGACTCGACCGACGGTGCCGCGGGATCCCGCTCCTGGTTTTTCTCCGCGGCGGACAAGGCCTTCGATTACCTTGCCGCCGGCGAGACGCTGACGCTGACCTATCTCGTCCAGGTCGACGATCAGCACGGCGGGGTGGTCACGCAGCCGATCACGATCACGATCACCGGCACCAATGACACGCCGGTCATCACCTCGCCGAAGCAGGCCGCTGCGATCACCGAAATTCCAGGAGTAACCGGTTCCATCACGCCGGATACCGCCTCGGGTCTGGTGACCTTCACCGACGTCGATCTCAGCGACACCCACCACGTCACTGTTGCCGGGGTGGGCGAGATCGGTGTCACCACGGGCCTTCCAGACCATGCGACCGTGTTGAGCTGGCTGTCGCTGGGCAAGCTGACGGACTCGACCGACGGAGTCACGGGAGCCGACCACTGGACCTTCGCGGCGCCGGACAAGAGTTTCGACTACCTCGCCGCCGGCGAGACACTCACGCTGACCTACCTGATCCAGGTCGACGACCACCACGGTGGCGTTGTGACCCAGCCGGTCACCATCACCATCACCGGCACCAACGATGTGCCAATCATCACTTCGCCGACGCAGGCGGCCGCGATTACGGAAATCCCTGGAGTAACCGGTTCAGCGACGCCTGATACCGCCCATGGCGCGATCACCTTCACGGATCCCGACCTCAGCGACACCCATAGCGTCACGATCACCGGCGTGACCGAGACCGGCATCACCACGGGGCTTGATCTGGATGCCGTGCAGAGCTGGCTGACGCTGGGCAGTCTGAAGGATTCGACCGGCGGAGCCACCGGCTCCGATGCCTGGACGTTCTCGGCCCCCGACAAGAGCTTCGACTATCTCGCTGCCGGCCAGACGTTGACGCTGACCTATAACCTCCAGGTCGACGATCACCATGGCGGGGTGGTGAACGAGCCTGTCACGATCACGATCGATGGCTCCAACGACGCACCCGTCTTCACCTCGGCACCGCTGGCTGCGACGATCACCGAAGCGCCCGATACGACCAATTCGAACACCCCGCATGTCGAATTTGGCGGGATCACCTTCACCGATCCCGACCTCAGCGACACCCATAGCGTCACGATCACCGGCGTGACCGAGACCGGCGTCACCTCGGGGCTTGACCTGGATGCCGTGCAGGGTTGGGTGACGCTGGACCAGTTTACCGACTCGACCGGTGGGGTCACCGGTTGGCAAAGCGGGACGTTCTCGGCCCCGGACAAGAGTTTTGATTATCTCGCCGCCGGCGAAACGCTGACGCTGACCTACACGGTCCAGGTCGACGACCATCACGGCGGCGTCGTGACCCAGCCGGTCACCATCACGATCATCGGCACCAACGACGCGCCCGTCATCACCTCGGCACCGCAGACGGCGACAATCGCCGAAGCGCCCGATACGACCAATTCGAGCACCCCGGATATCGCCGCTGGCGCGATCGCCTTCACCGATCCCGACCTCAGCGACACCCATAGCGTCACGATCACCGGTGTGACGGAGTCCGGCGTCACGTCCGGGCTTGACCTCGATGCCGTGCAGAGCTGGCTGACGCTCGGCAAGCTGTCGGATTCGACGAACGGGGCCACCGGTTCCGATGCCTGGACCTTCTCGGCCCCGGACAAGAGCTTCGACTACCTCGCCGCCGGCGAGACGCTGACGCTGACCTACAACGTCCAGGTCGACGACCATCACGGCGGGGTGGTGAACGAGCCCATCACCATCACGATCGACGGCACCAACGACGCGCCGACGCTGGCCAGCGTCAATGCCGGCACGGTCGTGGATACCGTCGCCTACGACACCTTCAACCCGCTCACCGGCACGCTTCACGGCAACGATGTCGACCATGGCGAGACCGCGACCCTGACCTACGCCGCGCTCGATGCGAACGACATTCCCACCAATGCCGCGATCACGGGCCTCTACGGCGCGCTGACCGTCAATGCGAACGGCGGCTACACTTACGTTCCCAATGCTGCCGAGATCAACGCACTGGCCGCGGGCAACCATACCGATACGTTCAAGGTCGAGACCATCGATGTGCACGGAGCCACGGGGACCGCGACCCTGACGGTCGACGTCACCGGCGCAGATGATGCTCCCGTCATCAATGCCGACAATCTCTCAGTGAGCGAAAATGCGGGCGGGGCGACGATCGCCGGCCTGACGGTCACGGATGCGGATGCAACGGCCGATGAGAGTTTCACCCTGACGGCCCACACGGCCGGCTCGGGCACCAGCAGCGTCATACCGGGCGCCGAGACGGGGCACCTGACCGATATCAACGCGACGCTCGCGTCCGGCATCGCCTATGACGAGGGCGCCGCGCCGCCCGCCACCGACATGGTGACGGTATCCGTCGCCGACGGCCATGGTGCCAGCGACACGGTCAATCTGATCTTCAACGTCCAGCAGAACCCGACGCAGCCGGTCACGCTGACCGGCACCAGCGACAAGGATGTGTTCTTTGCGTCCGGCTATCAGGACAAGTTCGTGTTTGCGCCGAACTTCAATCACGACACGATCCTGAACTTCACGCCCGGTCAGGATCAGATCGACCTGTCCGCGGTCGTTTCGACCAGCGACTTCAGCTCCTGGTTCAATCAGAACGTCACGACGTCGTCGTCGAATTCCGCCGATACGCTGATCACGGTCGATGCCGCCGACACGATTACGCTGCACAACGTGTCGAAGGCGAGTCTGACCCAGCACGATTTCATCCTTCATTTCGCTTGATGGACGCCGAGGCGCGAAGCAGCGGCCCCGTCCTGCGCGGCGAGTTGCGCGTCTGATTGGAACAAGCTTCCAAGCATGATATTCAGGCCGCATGAAATGGCTCAGGGCGATACGACGGTGGTTCGCGCGGCGCTTCGGCTATGCGCGGCTGGCCTGCGTGGCGCTGCTGATCGGCAGCGCGGCCCTGCGGATTTGGGATCCGGCGCCGGTCGAGGAACTGAGGGTCAGGGTCTTCGACGCGTTCCAGCGCTTCGAACCCCGCCAGAAGACGATCCATCCGGTCACCATTGTCGATATTGACGAGAAGAGCCTGGCCAAACTGGGCCAGTGGCCGTGGCCGCGAACGGCCATCGCCGACATCATCATCAACCTGACCAATCTCGGCGCGGTCGCGATCGGCTTCGACGTGGTGTTCTCCGAGCCCGACCGGCTCAATCCGGACAAGGTGGCCGCTCAGATGCGCTTCATCGACGAGGTCACCAGGAAGCGGCTGCGGGAGCTGCCGACCAACGACGAGATCCTGTCCAACGCGATCCGTCGGTCGCGCGTGGTGCTGGGCGAGACCGGGCTCGCGCAGGTGAGGTCGGAACTCGACGAGACCCTGCCGACGACAGGATTTGCCACGCTCGGCGAGCCGGCCGAGCCATTCCTTTACCAGTTCGCCGGCTTGCTGCGAAACGTGCCGGTGCTGGAGCGCGCTGCCGCCGGGCGCGGCCTGTTCACCATCAAGACCGAGCGGGATGGCATCGTCCGACGCGTGCCGATGGTGATGCGGGCGCAGGGCATGATGATGCCGTCGCTCAGCCTCGAAATATTGCGGATCGTCACCGGCACGCAGACGGTGCTGATCAAGTCCGACAAGGGCGGGGTCAAGAGCATTGCGCTGAGGGGACTGGAGATCCCGACCGATCGCAACGGACAGCTATGGGTGCATTTCGCGCGCCAGGATCCGTCGATCTATGTGTCCGCTTCCGACGTGCTCGAAGGGACTGTGCCGGTCGACAAGATATCGGGCAAGCTGGTGCTGATCGGGACATCGGCGGTCGGATTGAACGACATCAAGACCACGCCGGCCTCCTCGGCGATGCCGGGTGTGGAGATCCACGCCCAGCTGCTGGAAAGCGCCCTGACCGGGGCGGTGGTGCAGCAGCCGAGTTACGGCATCGTGCTCGAGTTCCTCGGCGCGATCATCATGGGCCTGCTGGTGATCGCGTTCGCGCCGAGATTCGGACCCGTGACGCTGGTGACGGTCGGCGGCATGTTCGCATCGGTCCTGGTCGGCACATCCTGGTTCTTCTTCAAGGAGCACCGCCTGCTGATCGACTTCACCTATCCGCTGATGTCGACGACGGCGATCTACCTCACGCTGATCTTCGCGAGCTTCGTGCGCGAGCAGCAGCAGCGCCGGCAGATCCGCTCGCAATTCGTGCAATACATGTCGCCGGCGCTGGTCGAGCAACTCGCGCTTTCGCCGGAGAAGCTCGTGCTCGGCGGCGAGGAGCGCGAGATGACCATCATGTTTTCGGACATGCGCGGCTTCACCTCGATCTCGGAGACCTACAAGAGCGATCCGCAGGGCCTCACCGCGCTGATGAACCGGTTCCTGACGCCGCTTTCGAACGCGATCCTGGCCCGCAAGGGTACGATCGACAAATATATGGGCGACGCCATCATGGCGTTCTGGAACGCGCCGCTCGACGACCGGGATCACCAGCTCAACGCCTGCGAGGCCGCGCTCGACATGCTGGAGCGCGTCGACCGGCTCAACCAGACGCGCGAGGAGGAGGCAAAGGAAGGTGGCCACATCTATGTGCCGCTCAACATCGGCGTCGGTCTCAACACCGGCCCCTGCGTGGTCGGCAATATGGGGTCCGACGTGCGGTTCGACTATTCGGTGTTCGGCGACAGCGTCAACCTGGCTTCGCGCCTGGAGGGGCAATCCAAGGAATACGGCTTTCCGATCATCGTGGGTTCGAAGACTGCGCTCGCCGTGAAGGAGAAGTTCGCGATCCTCGAGCTCGACTTCATCATGGTGAAGGGCAAGAAGGAGCCCGAGGTGATCTACGCGATCGCAGGCCGCGAGGATGTCGCTGCCTCCGGCCGGTTCCAGCGGCTGCGCAACCTCACCATCGAGATGCTTGCCTGCTATCGCAGCCGTGACTGGGACGGCGCGCTTGCCGCGATCGAGCGCGGCCGCAGGAGCGACGACGCGCAGTCGCTGCAATACCTGTACGGCCTCTACGAGGCGCGCATCCGCAACTTCCAGAAGGAGCCGCCACCGGACGATTGGGATGGAGCCTTTGCGCTGACGACGAAATAGGCGACGTAAACTCCATGTTGTGGCGCGCGCACCTTCGCCTGTCGCCCGGCATGTGCAGTTTGTGCCAATCGGCCTCGAGTGGGCATCGGCGCCATCGGCGCCATCGGCGACGAGTTCGGCGAATTTGACGACGCCAAGGCGCCGGGTAGAGGCGTGACGCCTCTGGCATCTCCTTACTTCCTCATTCCCTGCGCGCGATTGCCGCGTTATCCTTGCGCAGCGTCCCGCGAAGGCTGGGACGCGGGATCTTCGATGAACGAATTTGTTTTTAGGGAGGACACGATGCGAACATCCGTTAGCTTGTTCTTCTTGACGACAGCATTCCTGGTCCCCGTGGCGGCCGGCTCTGCACTCGCGACCGAGCTGCCAAAGGAAGGCAGCTACGACTACACCGCGTGCTGGTCGGGCGTCAGCAACGCGATCACGTTCTCCAAGACCGACACCGCATCCAGTTATGAAATGACGGGGACGATCCTCAGCAATCCTTCCGGCGGCATGTTTGACAAGAACAGCTTTCGTTGCGTGGGGATGAACGCATCGCTGGAGGGGAAGTTCACCGGGTCCGCCGTATGCGAGAGCCTGGATGTGGACGGTGATAAGCGCCTGTCGAATTATTCGCTTGCGAGCGATGGAAGTCTCACCCGGGAAATTGTTGCTGGCACCGGCAAATATGAGGGCATGACGATGACCGGCACCGTCCACCCATTGGGCTCGTTTCCGGTCGTCAAGGCCGGAACGTTTCAGGACTGCAATCACCAAACCGGCACCTATAAGCTCAAATAGGCACGTAACGGAAATCCGCCGTTGGGCAGTTGCGTCGCGCCATGGCTCCGCCCCGCCTGCGTCAGCGCGGACGAATGTCCCGGCAGCCGCATCGCTCCGGCGATGTTTTTTGCGAGCTGCCTTGGAACCTTTTCCGCTTTCAGGCTTGAGGAGTAGCGAACCTGGAATACTCGCTTTCAAGGAAGGCTGAGAGGGGCTCCCGGCACGGCGTTTGACTGGTGATGGAGGTCGATTGACGCCTCACCCGGTTCGCCGCGCGTCGTTGCCAAAGACCGGATCGTACAACAGGAGGTTCCAGTGCGTACTCGCCTCATCCACCTGATCAATCCGAAGACCGACTCGTTGACGACACGCCCGATCTATTTCAATCGCGCGCTCTATTCCCCGCTGGCGGGCTTGCTGGCCGTCGCCGCCTGCATCCCGAAAGACCAGTATCAGGTGGTGCTCACGGACGAGAACATCGAGACGATCGACTTCGATCTGAAGGCCGATCTCGTAGGGATCTCCGCGATGACGAGCTACGTCAATCGTGGTTATGAAGTCGCGGATCGGTTCCGCGCCAAGGGCGTACCCGTGGTGATGGGGGGTGTACATCCCAGCTTCATGCCGCGAGAGGCCCTTGAGCACGCGGATGCGGTTGTGGTTGGGGAGGTCGAACTCGTGATCGACAAGCTGCTCGACGATCTGAGTCAGGGGACGATGCGCGGGACCTACAAATCCGAGAAGCTTCATCCGATGGTCGGTTTGCAGATGCCGCGTTACGACCTGCTGAAGAAAAGCCGCTATGTGAACCGAACTTTTGTCCAGACCTCACGCGGCTGCCACCAGGGCTGCACGTTCTGCGCCGAGCCGCTGATGAATGGTCTCAAGTTTCGCTACCGTCCGGTCGATGAAGTCATCCATGAAATGGAGAACTGTGGCGCGCGCACGATCTCGGTGAATGATGCCGACTTCTTTGGTACCCCCGAACGTCCAAAAGAGGTCATGCGGGCGTTGAAGGGACGCGGCATTCAATGGCAGGCCGGCGTCACCTCCAAGCTTGCCAATGATGACAGCATGCTCGAGCTCGCCGCCGAGAGCGGCTGCACAATGCTGAGTATCGGGTTCGAATCCATATCGCGCGAGACGCTGAAGAGCGTCCACAAGCATGTCAACCGCCCCGAGAATTTCCAGGCCCTGGTGGAGAAGGTTCATTCGTATGGAATAATGGTGTTTGGCCTGTTCATGTTCGGGTTTGACGGCGACACCACCTCCGTTTTTGACGATACCGTGAACTTCAACGTCACGGCCGGCTACGACGCCTGTGCCTATTCGGTGCTGACACCTTATCCGGGCACGCTGACCTGGTACGAGATGAAGAAGGCCGGTCGCATCGTCTCGTTCGACTGGACGATGTACGATCAGGGCCACGTGGTGTACCGCCCGGGTGGAATGTCGGCAGACGAGCTTCGTATCGGTCAGAACAGCGCCTATATGGGATTCTATTCGACGCAGTCGATCGCAAGCCGTTTTCCTGTCCGCGGCAAGCGGCATCGCGCGCAATGGATGATCTACAATCTGTTCATGCGCAAGGCGTCTCGAACCGAACACATCGACTCCATCGCGCCGGCGACCGCGGAGCCGAGCCTGGCGCCAATGCCGCCAATTCTCCCCGTCAAGCGCGAATGGCGCGCGGCCGTGCTGGAGGCGGCAGACGGCGCCGGCCCCCACATGATGTGAGCTTCGGCCGGGGTCGTTTTTCGTTGCTGCCTCCAGGCTTTCCGAGCAAGATCACGGCCCTGGGCGAGGGAGGAAATATCGCATGAGCGAGATCTGGCAGATGTCGGCGACTGAAATCGCGCAGCGTATCGCGCGTCGCGAGCTGAGCTCGGCCGAGGTGGTGAATGCGCACCTCGCACGCATCGATGCCGTCAATCCCGCGCTCAATGCGATCACCAATATCCTGGCCGACGAGGCCCGCGCGGAAGCGGGGCAGGCCGACAGGCGGCTGGCGGCTGGCGAGAAGGTCGGACCGCTGCACGGCGTGCCATTTACGGTGAAGGAGAACATCGACATGGCCGGCCTGCCCACCACCTGGGGCGTGCCGGCGCTGGCCCAGGCGGTGGTGCCGATGGATGCACCCGTCGTCGAACGCATGCGTGCTGCCGGCGCGATCCCGATCGGCCGCACCAATCTTCCCGACATGGCACTCCGCGTCCACACCGTGAGTTCGTTGCACGGGTTAACTCGCAATCCCTGGCACCCCGAACGTACTGCCGGCGGGTCCAGCGGCGGCGAAGCGTCCGCGCTCGCCAGCGGCATGAGCCCGATCGGTCTCGGCAATGATATCGGCGGCTCGCTGCGCAACCCCGCCAATGCCTGCGGCATCGCATCCATCCGCCCCTCTGCCGGGCGCGTCCCCGATGCTGGCTTTGTGCCGACGCAGGAGCATCTGCTCGCGGTGCAGTTGATGAACGTGCAGGGCCCGATGGCCCGACGGATCGCCGATGTTCGCCTTGGCCTCCGCGTCCTGATGGGCGCGCATCCGCGCGATCCCTGGTCGATCGACGCGCCGTTCGAGGGCCCGCCGCTGGCACGGCCGCTCCGTGTGACGGTGCTGGCCGAGCCGCCCGGCGGAAGCACGCATCCGGCAGTCGCGACAACTGTGCGCCGCGCGGCGCAAGCGTTGGCCGACGCGGGCTATGTCGTCGAGGAAGCGAGCCCGCCGCGTTACGAGGACGCGATCAGCTGCTGGGCGCGCCTGATCATGGGCGACTTCGCCTCCGTGCTGGAGCCGCTGTCGCAGATGATGGGCGCCGACGCGCTCGCCTTCCTCAACGTCGCCAATCAGGCCGTGCCGCCGCTCGCCGGCGCAGCTGCGTTCTCCAACCTGATGGTCGAGCGCGACGGCGTCGCGCGGGCCTGGTCGACCTTCATGGCCGAGCGGCCGCTCTTGCTGTCGCCGACCTGGACGCAACTGCCCTTCGCGCATGGCTTCGATTCGGCGACACCGGAAGGAACGGCTGCGACCATGGAGATGATGCGCCCGGTGGTCCCTGCCAATTTGATGGGCCTGCCGTCGGCCTGCGTGCCGGCCGGCCGCGACGAGGCGACGGGGCTGCCGATCGGCGTGCTGGTCATGGGCCCTCGCCTCCGAGAGGATTTGTGTCTGGAAGCCGCAGAAGCGATCGAGGCGCGGCTCGGCCTGAAGACGCCGATCGATCCCGTGCGGTGAGCGCAGCCGGGCGATGCCGCCGACCGCGAGCCGTTTTCCTCTTCGCGACAAGCGGCATCGTGCGCAATGGATAATCCACGATCCGTCGTTCGTGAGGCGTCTCGAAACGGACAACCGAGACTGTCGCGGCGCCGGCCCAATCTGAGGTGAGCTTCGGCCCGATCACCACGACGGCCCGCGCATGACCACACGCGGGGCGGCTGGGGTGACCTACTCCAGCCCGATCTGCGTCAGATCCTGGAACCAGTGCTGCGCCTGCACGAAGGTCTTCACCTTCGGCGACAGCGCGTGCGGATTGGTGTCGTGCACCACCCAGACCAGGGCGGCATCGTCGACGATCAGCGCATGCGCCTGCGCCAGCAGTTCGTCCTGCTTTGCGGTGTCGAAGGTCTGCCTGGCCTCGTCGATCAGCGCGTCGACCTTCGGATTCTTGTAGCCGCCCCAGTTGACGCCGACGGGCGCGACCTGGCCCGAATGGAAGAAGCGCACGATGGCGTACAGCGGATCCGATGTCACATAGGCGATGTTGTTGGCGGTGATGCCGGCATTCATCTCGTCCCCCGCGCCCTTGCGCCAGTGCGTATACAGGGTCTCGAGCTCCACCACCTTGAAGTCGACGTCGATGCCGATCTCCTTGAAGCTCTGCTGCAGGAATTCGTTCATCGGCAGCGACAGCATCTGCCCGGTGCCGCCCTGCGCGATGATGAAGGTCGTCTTCAGCGGCTTGTCCCTGGAGTAGCCGGCCTCCTCGACCAGCTTCCTCGCGGCTGCGAGGTCGTATGTCAGTTCGAAGGTCGGCCTGCCGAACCAGGGGCTCGACGGATCGACCTGGCCCTTGGCCGGCTTGGCCAGGCCATTCATCAGGCCGACCACCGCGTCGCGATCGATCGCGAGGTTGAGCGCCTTGCGCAGGCGGATGTCGGTCCAGGGCGAGCCGGGCAGCACGCTCAGATGATAATTCCAGACATGCGGCGTGACGTTGTCGACGATCCTCATGCCGGCGGCTTTCAGCTGCGGCACGGCGTCGGGTGCCGGCGTCTCGATCAGGTCGACCTGTCCCGCCAGCAACGCATTGGTGCGTGTCAGCGCCTCCGGCATCGGGATCAGGATCATCTTGTCGACTTTGGGAATCCGCTTCTTGTCCCAATAGTCCGGATTCCTCGAAAGCTCGGCGAGCTCGCGCGGCACCAGTTTGGTCAGTTTGAACGGGCCGGTGCCGGAGGGCTGGCTGGCGAACTTGTCCCAGTCCTTGCCGAGCTTTTCATACTGCGCGGGGCTCGAGACCAGGAACCAGAGCATCTGGTAGGGGAAGAAGGAGTCGACCGTCTTGGTCGTGATCTCGACAGTGAAGTCGTCGATCTTGGCGTAGCTCGCGACCGAGGGCAGCCGGGTCTTGACCTGCGCGCTCTGCCGCTTGTCGAATTGCGGGGCCTTGTCGTTCAGCACCTTGTCGAGATTCCAGATCACGACGTCGGCGTTGAAGTCGCTGCCGTCGTGGAATTTTACGCCTCTGCGCAAGGTGAAGCGCCACCTGGTCTTGTCGCTGTCGTCGACTTTCCATTCGGTCGCGAGCCCCGGCACCAGCCTGCCCGGCCTGTCGGAGACGTCCATGTCCCAGGCGACCAGCGGGTCGTAGATCGTGTAGGCGGTGAACTGGTAGGCCCCTGCGCCGCGGTCGGGCTGACCCGTCGTCAAGGGAATGTCGGCCATCGATATGCCGTAGCGCACAATGGACTCGGCGCGCGCTGGGATCACCGGCCAGCCCATGGCCAGGCCAAGCGCCATTGCCGCCACCAGAATGAAATTGCGTGCGCGCATAGTGAGGGGCTCCGTAGGCTAAGCTTGGGGCCAAAGCTTGCAAGCATGATGCCAGATTAGGCATCCTCGCTGCGTCCTGTCGCAAAGGGGGAAGAAATGACGCGGCCTGCGGTTATCTGCCGAACAACTATTCCCCTTGGCACAGGCATTGCATACGCTTGCCCAAGAAATAGTCACGCAATAATCACCAAAAAAATCACCTGACGCCGAGAGAGGTTGCCACGATGCGTAACAAGAAGATCAAGGCCGCGGCCGTCATGCTGGCGTGCGCGCTGGCCGCGGGCGCGCCGGCCGCCGCCGGCGCCGAGACCGTGCTGCGCATTGGCATGACGGCAGCCGATATTCCGCGCACGCTCGGCCAGCCCGACCAGGGGTTCGAGGGCAACCGCTTCACCGGCCTCACGATGTATGACGCGCTGACGATGTGGGACCTGTCGTCGGCGGACAAGGCCAGCGTCGTGATCCCGGGCCTCGCCACCGAGTGGAAGGTTGATGACGCCGACAAGACGAAATGGACTTTCAAGCTGCGTCCCGGCGTCACCTTCCACGATGGCTCGCCGTTCAACGCCGATGCCGTGGTCTGGAATGTCGACAAGGTGCTGAAGCAGGATGCGCCGCAGTTCGACCCGAGCCAGGTCGGCGTCACCGCATCGCGCATGCCGACGCTGGTTTCGGCCCGCAAGATCGACGACATGACGGTCGAACTGCTCACCAGGGAGCCGGACAGCTTCCTGCCGATCAACCTCACCAATCTCTTCATGGCGAGCCCGGCAAAGTGGCAGCAGTTCTACGGCAAGGCTGAAGGCGCCGATGCCAAGGCGAGATCGCAGGCCGCCTGGGCGGCTTTCGCCAAGGATGCCTCCGGCACCGGACCGTGGAAGATGTCGAGCTTCACGCCGCGTGAACGCCTCGAACTGGTGAAGAACGACAATTATTGGGACAAGGCGCGCGTGCCGAAGGTCGACAAGATGGTGCTGTTGCCGATGCCGGAGGCCAATGCGCGCACCGCGGCGCTGCTGTCGGGACAGGTCAACTGGATCGAGGCGCCGGCGCCCGATGCACTGCCCGAGATCAAGCAGCGTGGCTTCGTGCTCTATTCCAACGAGGAGCCGCATGTCTGGCCGTGGCAGTTCTCCCGCGTCGAGGGCTCGCCGTGGAACGACATCCGCGTCCGCAAGGCCGCCAATCTCTGCGTCGATCGTGAAGGCCTGCGCGATGGCCTGCTCGCCGGCCTGATGGTGCCGGCCACCGGCACCTTCGAGCCCGGTCATCCCTGGCGCGGCAACCCGACCTTCCAGATCAAATACGACAAGCCGGCCGCGCAGAAGCTGATGCAGGAGGCGGGTTATGGTCCGAACAGGAAGCTGACCGTCAAGGTCCAGACCTCGGCGTCGGGCTCGGGCCAGATGCTGCCGCTGCCGATGAACGAGTATCTGCAGCAGGCCTTGGCCGAGTGCTATTTCGATGTGCAGCTCGACGTCATCGAATGGAACACGCTGTTCACCAACTGGCGGCGCGGGGCGAAGGATCCGTCGGCCAACGGCTCGAACGCGACCAACGTCACCTACGCGGCGATGGATCCGTTCTTCGCGCTGGTGCGCTTCCTGCAGTCGGGGATGGCGCCGCCGGTCTCGAACAATTGGGGTTTCATCAACAATCCGAAGTTCGATGAATTGGTGAAGAAGGCGCGGCAGACCTTCGATCCGGTCGCACGCGATGCCGCGCTCGCCGAATTGCACGCGGCTTCCGTCGACGACGCGGCGTTTCTCTATGTCGCTCACGATGTCGCGCCGCGCGCGATGAGCCCGAAGATCAAGGGCTTCGTCCAGGCGAAGAGCTGGTTCGTCGACTTCTCGCCGGTCACGATCGTGCCTTGAGGCTGTAGCCGCGTCATCAGTGCACCTTCTCCCACAAGGGGGAGGGAGGAAAGAGCGCAACGTGTTTGCCTATATCGCCCGACGGATCGTCTACGTCATTCCGATCGTGATCTGCGTGGCGCTGGTGTGCTTCCTGCTGGTGCACATCACGCCCGGCGATCCGCTGGTCGCGGTACTGCCGGCCGATGCCTCGCAGGAACTCGCTGCGCAATTGCGCTCGGCCTACGGCTTCGATCGTCCGTTGCCGGTGCAGTTCGGGCTGTGGCTGTGGCGCGCGCTGCATGGCGATCTCGGCAGCTCGATCGCGACCGGCCGTCCCGTGCTGACGGAGGTGATGCGCGCGGTCGGCAACACCGTGATGCTGGCGGTCGCGGCTGCGATGATCGGCTTCACGTTCGGTCTGCTGTTCGGCCTGATCGCCGGCTATTTCCGCGATACCTGGGTCGACAAGGTCGCGACGTCGGTTGCCATCGCCGGCGTCTCGCTGCCGCATTATTGGCTGGGCATGGTGCTGGTCATCATCTTCTCGGTGCAGCTCAACTGGCTGCCCGCGGTCGGTGCCGGGCCCGGGGGCTCCGGCGCCTGGGCATGGGACTGGGAGCATCTGCGCTATCTGGTGCTGCCTGCGATCACGACCTCGGTGATCCCGATGGGCATCATCACCCGCACCGTGCGTGCGTTGACCGGCGACATCCTGAGCCAGGATTTCGTCGAGGCCCTGCGCGCCAAGGGACTGCGCGAGACCGCGGTGTTCCGCCACGTCGTCAAGAACGCCGCACCGACGGCGCTCGCGGTGATGGGACTCCAGTTGGGTTACATGCTCGGCGGCTCGATCCTGATCGAGACGGTGTTCTCCTGGCCCGGCTCGGGGCTATTGCTCAACTCGGCGATCTTCCAGCGCGACCTGCCGCTGCTGCAGGGCACGATCCTGGTGCTGGCGCTGTTCTTCGTGCTGCTCAATCTCCTGGTCGACATCGCGCAGGCCGCGATCGATCCGCGCATCAAGCGGAGCTAGGCCATGAGCGCGATGCTCGATTCCGCATTGCAGGCGGCACCCGCGACCAAGGCGCGGGGCTATTGGGCGACCGTTGCCCGACGCATCGTCGGCGACAAGGTCAGCATGGCCTGCGCCATCATCCTGGTGCTGATATTTGCTTCCGCACTGCTCGCACCGTGGCTTGGCCTCGCCGATCCCTACCAGGGCTCGATGATCCGCCGGCTTCGCCACATCGGCACGCCAGGCTATCCGCTCGGCACCGACGAACTCGGCCGCGACATGCTGGCGCGGCTGATCTATGGCGGGCGGCTGTCGCTGATCGTCGGCATCCTGCCTGTCATCTTCGCCTTTGCGATCGGCACCTCGCTCGGCCTGGTCGCCGGCTATGTCGGCGGCAGGATCAACACCGCGATCATGCGCACGGTCGACGTGTTCTACGCCTTCCCCTCGGTGCTGCTTGCGATCGCGATCTCCGGCGCGCTGGGCGCCGGCATCACCAACTCGATCGTGTCGCTCACCATCGTGTTTGTGCCGCAGATCACCCGCGTCGCCGAAAGCGTCACCACGGGCGTGCGCAACATGGACTTCGTCGAGGCGGCGCGCGCTTCCGGCGCAGGTCCCATCACCATCATGCGCGTGCACATGCTCGGCAACGTGCTTGGCGCGATCTTCGTCTACGCCACCGGACTGATCTCGGTGTCGATGATCCTGGCCGCCGGTCTGTCCTTCCTGGGTCTGGGCACAAAGCCGCCGGAGCCGGAATGGGGGCTGATGCTCAACACCCTGCGCACCGCGATCTACGTCAACCCGTGGGTGGCGGCGCTGCCCGGCGCGATGATCTTCGCAGTCTCGATCTGCTTCAATCTCCTCAGCGACGGCATGCGCAGCGCGATGGACATCAGGAACTGAGATGATGACCGAGGCAAATCTCCCGGCCGACATGCTGGAGCCCGTCGCGGACGTCGGCGGCATCGCGCAGCCGCTGCTCCAGGTCAAAGGCCTCACCAAGCACTTCCCGGTCCGTGGCGGGCTTTTCAGCCCGCAAAAGACGGTGCGCGCGGTCGACAACTTATCGTTCGCCGTCATGAAGGGCGAGACCGTCGGCATCGTCGGCGAGTCCGGCTGCGGCAAGTCGACCACGGCGCGGCTGCTGATGCATCTGATGCCGCGCGACGGCGGCGACATCGTCTATGACGGCATGCAGGTCGGCCGATCGCTGTCCTTGCGCGAATTGCGCCGCGGCATGCAGATGGTGTTCCAGGACAGCTACGCCTCGCTGAATCCGCGCCTCACCATCGAGGAATCGATCGCGTTCGGACCGAAGGTTCACGGGATGGCCGACGGCGCTGCCCGCACCCTGGCGCGCGAACTGCTCGGCAAGGTTGGCTTGCGACCCGAAACCTTCGCCAACCGCTATCCGCACGAGATTTCCGGCGGCCAGCGCCAGCGTGTCAACATTGCCCGTGCGCTGGCACTGTCGCCGCGGCTGGTGATCCTCGATGAGGCGGTCTCCGCGCTCGACAAATCGGTCGAGGCGCAGGTGCTCAATCTGCTCGCCGACCTCAAGCGCGAATTCGGCCTGACCTATCTCTTCATCAGCCATGATCTCAACGTCGTCCGCTACATCTCCGACCGCGTGCTGGTGATGTATCTCGGCGAGGTCGTCGAACTCGGCCCGGTCGATGCCGTCTGGGACGCGCCCGCGCATCCCTATACGCGCGCCCTGCTGGCGGCGATGCCCTCATCCGTTCCGGACCGGCGCACCGAGGTGCCGCCGATCTCGGGCGACCCGCCGAATCCGATCGATCCGCCGTCGGGCTGCCGGTTTCACACCCGTTGCCCGTTCGCGGAGCCGGTCTGCGCAAACGACACGCCAAAGCTCGGCGATCTCGATACAATGGGCCATCAGGCGGCGTGCTACATGGCCGTCCCGGGCTCGGGGCACAGCCGTGCGCCGGCAAAGGCAAGAGGAGACGATGCGGCATGACAAGACCCACCCCCAAGGACGTCAAGGCGATGGCGCATGTCGCCGACGTGCCGGCCGACGACGAGGTTGCCAACCGCATCGCGACGTCGATCGGGCCCGCATTCGACGGATTTACGCCGATCTCCGGCACGCTGCCCATGGACCTTGAACCCGCGAGCTTCCTGCTGGCGCAGATCGCACAGAAGCCCGGGAAGGTGTCGAAATGAGCACCGAGCCCGCATTGATGACGCTCGTCGCGGTCGCCAAGGCGATTGCCGAGAAGAAGGTGTCCTCGCGCGAGGTGACGCGCGCGGTGCTGCACCGGATCGCGGAATGGCAGCCGCGTCTCAACGCCTATATGACAATCGAGGCGGAACAGGCGCTCGCCGCCGCCGACGCGGCTGACGCCGATCTCGCCAAGGGAAGCAGCCACGGTGTGTTGCATGGCGTGCCGATGGCGCACAAGGACATGTATTACGAGGCCGGCAAGGTCGTGACCTGCGGCTCGCTGATCCGCCGCGATTTCGTGCCGAAGACGACCGCGACCGCGCTGCAGCGGCTGAAGGATGCCGGGCAGGTCCGGCTGGGCTCGCTGCAGATGGTCGAATTCGCGTTCGGCCCGACCGGCCACAACGTGCATTACGGCGCAGTGCATAATCCCTGGAACGTCGATCACATCACCGGCGGCTCGTCGTCCGGGTCGGGTTCGGCGGTTGCCGCGCGCCTGACCTTTGCTGCGCTCGGCTCCGACACCGGCGGCTCGATCCGGATGCCCGCGCATTTCTGCGGCGTGACCGGTCTCAAGACCACGGTCGGACGCGTCAGCCGCGCCGGCGCGATGCCGCTGTCGCAGTCGCTCGACACCGTCGGTCCGCTGGCGCAGACCGCCGAGGATTGCGCGCTGCTGCTCGGCCTGATGGCAGGCTCCGATCCCGAGGATCTCACGGCCTCGACGCAACCGGTGCCGGACTATCTTGCTGCGACACGCGAGCCGCTGAAGGGGCTGAAGATCGGCGTGCCCACGGCGTTCTATGTCGACGATCTCGATCCCGAGGTCGCGCGCGTCCTCGACGAGACCATCGAGACGCTGAGGAAGGACGGCGCCGAGATCGTCAAGGTCGAGCTGCCGGATCAGCGCCAGCTCAGCGCCGCGTCGCAACTGGTGCTTGCGGCGGAGTCAGCCGCCTTCCACAAGCGCTGGATGATCGAGCGGCCGCAGGATTACGGCGCCCAGGTCCTGATGCGCCTGCAGAACGGCCTCGCCATTCCGGCGGTCACTTATCTGGAGACGATGCGCTGGCGCGGGCCGGCGCTTGCCGCGCACAATGCTGCCGTCAGCGGTATCGATGCGGTCATCGCACCGGTCGGGCCGATCCCGGCGCCGACCATTGCCGAGAGCGACGTCGGCAACGGCCCGGGCGCCGAGGCCGTGATCCAGCGGCTGACGCGGTTCACCCGCCCGGTCAACTATCTTGGCCTGCCTTCGCTCGCGATCCCCTCCGGCTTCACCAGGACGGGCCTGCCGGTCGGCATGCAGCTGATCGGCCGCGCCTTTGAAGAGGCCGTACTGCTCCGGATCGGCGCCGCCTTCCAGCGTGTGACCGACTTCCATGCCCGGATGCCGACGTCAGCATGACCAACCTCGTCGAGATCAGCAACCTCACCATCCGCTTCACCGGCGATCGCACGATTCATGCCGTGAACGATCTCAGCCTGTCGCTCGGCGAAGGCGAGGTGTTGGGGTTGCTCGGCGAGTCCGGCTCCGGCAAGAGCGTGACGCTGCGGGCGTTGATGCGGCTGCTGCCGAAGAAACGGGCGCAGATCTCCGGCAGCATCGCAGTGCTGGGCCAGGAGGTGCTGGCGATGGACGACGAGACGCTGTCGGCCTTCCGCGGCCAGACGGTCTCGATGATCTTCCAGGAGCCGGCGCTGGCGCTCGATCCGGTCTACACCATCGGCCGGCAGATCGCCGAAACCGTGATGCGGCACGAGGGCAAGAGCGAGCGCGAAGCTGTCGCGCGTGCGCTCGAGATGCTCGAGGTGGTCCGGATTCCCTCGGCGAAGCGTCGGCTCGACTCCTATCCGCACGAGATGTCGGGTGGCATGCGGCAGCGCGCGATGATCGCGCTGGCGCTAGCCTGCAAGCCGAAGATCCTGCTCGCGGACGAGCCGACCACGGCGCTCGACGCCACCGTGCAGATCCAGATCCTGCTGCTGCTGCGCGAGTTGCAGCGCGAGTTCGGCATGTCCGTCATCTTCGTCACCCACGACATCGGCGTCGCGATCGAGATCTGCGACCGCGTCGCGGTGATGTATGCCGGCCAGATCGTGGAGCGGGGTGCTCTTCGCGACATCGTGCGCACGCCGGTCCATCCCTACGCCAAGGGGTTATTGGCCTCGACCATTCACGGCGCCAGGCGCGGCGAGCGGCTGGGGACGATCCCGGGCACGCCGCCCTCGCTCGATCGCGCACCGTCCAGTTGCTCCTTTGCGCCGCGCTGCGGCCTCGCCCAGCCGCGCTGCAGCGAAGGGTTGCCGGCCAGCGTCGAGATCGCGCCCGGCCATCTCGCGCGCTGCGTGCTGGCCGGGCCGGCGATGGCAGCAAGCTAGCGCTTGCGTCAGATTCCAGTCGTCACCTCGCGGAAATAACGCTAGGTTCCGGGCGGCGCGCAGCATGGCGCGCAGGGACTGGGGGCGTCCATGTATCTGTCGGGTCAAGGCATCATCGTCATTCTGTTTGTCGGCCTCGCCGCGGGCTGGCTCGCCGGCAAGATCGTGCGCGGTGCGGGTCTCGGCATCGTCGGCGACATCGTGGTCGGCATCGCCGGCGCGTTCATTTCCACGCTGATCTTCCCGCGGCTCGGCTTCCATCTCGGCGGCGGCCTGGTGTCCGAGATCATCTATTCCGCGATCGGCGCGATCATCCTGCTGCTGATCGTTCGGCTGGTGCGAAGGTAGTCAGCCCGCGCGGGCGACGGCGTCCGCGATCCAGCGTCGGACAGCTGATATCCGCCGGTCCCGTGCCTGCTCGGTACGGGAAATCAGGTAGATCGTCTCGACCTGCGCGGCCTCGAACGCGAAGGGCGCGACCAGCCTTTTGCCGAAGCCCGGCCGCAGCTTGATGAGCGGCGCCATCCCCAGCGCGACCCCGAGCCCGTGCTCGGCGGCCTCAAGCATCGCCGGCACGCTGTCGAGCCACAAATGCCCGCGCGGCGCCAGATGCGGTAGCCCGGCCTCCTTGAGCCAAACGGGCCAGGTCCGTGGCTGGCCGGTGACATGGATCAGCACCTCGCGGGCCAGGTCCGTGGGTGTTCGCAAGCCGCCCTTGACGAGTGCCGGCGCGCAGACCGGCAGGCTCCTGACCTCGATCAGCGGCTCGATCTTCAGCCCCGCCGCATGCTCCCGTCCGTAGCGGATCGCGATGTCGACGCGCGAGGCGTTGAAATCGGCATATTGATGGGTGGCTTCGATCCGCAGCGTCAATTGCGGATGCCGCCGCTTGAACTCCGGCAGTGCCGGCAGCAGCACGGTGCTGGTGAAGAACGGCAGCGAGCTGATCCACAGTTCGCCGCTGGTCTCGCGGCGCTGCTGCAGCATGTCGCGGCTCGCCTCCTGCAAGGTCGCCAGCCCCGCCGACACTTTTGCAAGATAGCGCTCGCCCTCGGCGGTCAGGCGCACCGAGCGCGCGCCGCGCACGAACAGTTTGGTGCCAAACTGCTCTTCCAGCCCGCGGATCTGATGGCTGATCGCGGAAGGGCTCAGTGCCAGGTCGCGCGCGGCCCGGCGAAAGCTCAATAGCGTCGCCGCGCGCTCGAAAGCGAGCAGTGCCGTCAACGGCGGAATCAGCCGGGAGTCAGGTCCGCCCGATAGATGAATCTGGTTCACCTGAAGTGACGAATTGCCTTTTGTCATGGCCATTATTCCTGGCTCAGATTGCCGGATTGCTCAATGTTTCTCATCTCACGGACCGCCCCTGTTGGCCATCTTCGAACCGCTTGATACGCCGCATCATTGGAGACCTTCCGCCCTTGCGGCGGGGCCATTCGCCGGCCTGCAGGGCGGGGCGGTCGCGAGTCTCTTGACCGCGGAGGTCGAGGCGCTGGCCGGCGCGCGCAACTGGGGAACGGCGATCTCGGCCGCAGCCTGCTTCCTGCGGCCGACGCCGATGGCGGAGTTGCGCACCGAGCTTGCCGTCGTGACCGAAGGTGGCCGCGTCAGCGTCGTCGACAACACGTTGTGGCCGGTCGGCGATGCGCAGCCCTGCGCCACGGTCCGGATCACCATGTCACGCGAACGCGCGGTCGAGGTTCCAGGTTTTCGTGGCTATGCGGCCGATTCTGTCGATCCCTCCGCGTTTCCGCAGCATCGCCCGCACGCAATCCAAGGCCGCAGCTGGTTCATGGACGCGATGGAGGCTCGCGCCGGCGGCGATGCCGCCTGGTTCCGCATGCTTCACAGCGTGATCCCGGGCGCCGGTCCGCTCGCGCAGGTGCTCGGTCCCGCCGACTGGACCCATGGCATCGGCCGGCCTGTCCAGGATGTCGTCGCGGACCCCAATCCCAATCTGGCGGTCCAGTTGTTCAGGCCGCCACGTGGCGAATGGGTCGGCATCCGGGCCGAGACCCGCTGGCGTCCGGAGAGCGGGCTCGGCGTCGGCAGCGGTGTGCTGCTCGACCGGCATGGCGAGATCGGCCGGGTCTCGATGTCGGTCATTCTCGTGCCCTTTTCCCCGGCCCGGATCGGTTCGGCGGCAAGCTAGCCATTTTCCTTCAACTCCCCGTGCCATCTCGAAATCGAGCCGCGAACCCGGCCCCGGGTTAACGCGACTTAAATGAACGAAAGCCACAAATGGACGATGGTCGCGAACATCGGTAAAACGTGACCATTACCGATCCCGATTTGCAGAGATCCAATTTAATGGCAGTCGCTCCCGCCGTCCGGCGTTCCGAACTGGGTGAGGCGCTGCGAGCGTGTCGCAGTGCCTTCATCGGCGTCGGTCTCATGAGTTGCATGATCAACCTGCTCTATTTGACAGGTTCGATGTTCATGCTGCAGGTCTACGACCGGGTGCTGCCGAGCCGCAGTGTTCCGACCTTGGTCGGCCTCGTGGTGATCGCCGCCGGCCTCTACATGGCCCAGGGCGTGCTCGATCTGCTGCGCGGCCGGATCCTCGGCCGCGTTGGAACTTCGCTCGACGAAGCCCTCAATGCGCGGGTGTTCGACACTGTCGTGCGGATGCCCCTGATGATGGGTAATCGCACCGAGGGTCTGCTGCCGCTGCGCGACCTCGACAATGTCCGCTCTTTCCTCGGCAGCATGGGACCGGGCGCGTTCTTCGACCTGCCCTGGCTGCCGTTCTACATGGCGATCTGCTTTGCGTTCCACTGGCTGCTCGGCGTCACCGCGCTGGTCGGCGCCGTCATCCTGGTGACGCTGACGCTGATCACCGAATACATGTCGCGCAGTCCGGCGAAGGAGGCGATGACGCTCGCGGCGCGGCGCAACGATCTCGCCGCCTCCAGCCGCCGTAACGCCGAGGTGCTCGTCGCGATGGGCATGGCCGGGCGGATGAACAAGCGCTGGAACGAGGCAAACGAGGATTATCTGGCCGGCAACCAGCGTGCCAGCGACGTTACCGGCGGGTTGGGTGCCGTCGCCAAGGTGCTGCGCATGATGCTGCAATCCTCGGTGCTCGCTGTCGGCGCCTATCTCGTGATCCACCAGGAAGCGACCGGCGGCATCATCATCGCCGGCTCGATCCTGAGCGCGCGGGCGCTGGCGCCGGTCGATCTTGCGATCGCGCATTGGAAGGGGTTCGTCGCCGCGCGCCAGAGCTGGCAGCGGCTCAATCGTCTCCTGCAGCAGATGCCGGCGCGGCCCGAGCAGACCCTGTTGCAGCCGCCGACCAGGAGGCTGTCGGTCGAGGGCGTGAGCATGGTCGCGCCGGGCGACCAGCGTTTGATCGTGCAGGACATCAGCTTCGCGGTCGAGGCCGGCACGGGTCTCGGCGTGATCGGTCCGAGCGGCTCCGGCAAGTCGTCGCTGATCCGTGCGCTGGTCGGTGTCTGGACGCCGGCACGCGGCAAGGTGCGGCTCGACGGTGCGGCGCTGGACCAATGGTCGTCGGATGTGCTGGGACGCTATGTCGGCTACCTGCCGCAGGACGTCGAGCTGTTCAACGGCTCGGTGGCGCAGAACATCAGCCGTTTTGACCCCGAAGCCAAATCCGAGGGTATCATCGCCGCCGCCAAGGAAGCCGGCGTGCATGAGATGATCATCAAGATGCGCGAGGGCTACGACACCCAGGTCGGCGAGCAGGGCTCCGCGCTCTCCGCCGGCCAGGCGCAGCGCGTGGCGCTGGCTCGCGCGCTCTACGGCAATCCGTTCCTGATCGTGCTCGACGAGCCGAACTCCAATCTCGACAGCGATGGCGACGAGGCGCTGACCCGTGCGGTGCGTGCCGCGCGCGAACGCGGCGCGATCGTCGTCGTGGTCGCGCACCGGCCGGTCGGCATCGAGGGCGTCGATCAGCTCCTGGTGCTGAAGGAGGGCCGCATGCAGACCTTCGGTCCGAAGGAGACCGTGCTCGGCCAGGTATTGCAGCGGGTCGCGCCGCCGACCCCGATCAAGATCGTCGCCGATGCGGGGGCAGCCAAGTCATGATCGACAAGCCGCGCAGCGCCCAGCGCTCGATCAAGAAGCATCTGATCGTCGGCCTTGCCGTCGTGCTGGTTCTCGGCGGCGGCGTCGG
Source organism: Bradyrhizobium jicamae (assembly GCF_018130215.1). Classification (GTDB taxonomy): domain Bacteria; phylum Pseudomonadota; class Alphaproteobacteria; order Rhizobiales; family Xanthobacteraceae; genus Bradyrhizobium; species Bradyrhizobium jicamae_A. The sequence goes on along the minus strand of NZ_JAFCKQ010000007.1, from coordinate 190,411 downwards.
CGGCTGGGCTTCCACCGTGCCGATCTCGGGCGCGCTGATCGCGCCCGGCCAGGTGGTGGTCGATTCCAACGTCAAGAAGGTGCAGCATCCGACCGGCGGCGTGGTCGGCGAGATCCTGGTGCACGACGGCGACACGGTTAAGGCCGGCGACGTCGTGGTGCGTCTCGACGAGACGGTGGTCAAGGCGAGCCTTGCGATCGTGGTCAAGACGTTGAACGGACTTTACGCCCGCTCGGCCCGGCTCGAGGCCGAGCAGCAGGGCCGCAACAAGATCGCATTTCCGCCGCAGCTCACCGATCAGGCCGCCAGCGATCCCGACGTGCGCGATATCATCGCCAGCGAAACCAAGCTGTTCGAGGTCCGCGTCAACGGCCGGGTCGGTCAGAAGGCGCAGCTGCGCGAACGCGTCACCCAGCTCAACGAGGAGATCTCGGGCCTCGAGGCGCAGGAAGCGGCCAAGGACAAGGAGATCGCGCTGGTGCAGCAGGAACTGGTCGGCGTCCAGCAGCTCTACGAGCAGCATCTGGTGCAGCTCACGCGCCTGACCACGCTGGAACGCGACGCGGCGCGGCTCGCCGGCGAACGCGCGCAATACATCTCGCAGCGCGCCCAGGCCAAGGGCAAGATCACCGAGACCGAGCTTCAGATCATCCAGGTCGACAAGGATATGCTGGCTGAGGTCTCCAAGGACCTCCGCGAGACCAACGACAAGATCGGCGAGTTCGTCGAGCGCAAGGTCACCGCCGAAGACCAGCTCCGCCGCGTCGACATCCGCGCGCCGCAGGACGGCGTCGTGCTGCAATCGACGGTGCATACGGTCGGCGGCGTCATCACCGCGGGCGATGCCATCATGATGATCGTGCCGAAGACCGACGCGCTGTCGGTCGAGGCCAAGGTCAATCCGCAGGACATCGACAAGCTGCAGATCGGACAGAAGACGCTGCTGCGGCTCTCCGCTTTCAACCAGCGCACCACGCCCGAGCTGAACGGCGTCGTCACCCGCGTCTCCGCCGACACCACCACTGATCAGCGCACCGGGCAGAGCTACTACACCATCCGCGTCTCGATGCCGCCGGAAGAGGTCGCCCGCCTCGGCAGCGAGGTGAAGATCATCCCGGGCATGCCGGTGGAAGCCTTCGTCCAGACCGGCGATCGCACCATGCTGTCCTACCTGATGAAGCCGCTGAGCGACCAGTTCATGCGCTCATTCCGCGAGAAGTGAGAGTTTCTCACTCTTCGTGGCCCGGATGAAGCGCAGCGAAATCCGGGAACGGTCGCGATGCGGATCGAGTTGTCCCGGATTGCACTCCGGTCTACGACAAATTCTCCAGCAACAACTCCAGCGCTGCCTTCGCGAACGCCTGCATGTTCGCCTGCCGGTCGGAACTGCCGGTCTCGATCGTGATCACCTGCTGCCGCGGGCCGGCGATCGCCAGGCAGCTGTGGCCGGCGGCGTCGCCATAGCGGTTGCCGGTCGGGCCGGTCGCGCCGGTTTCCGACAAGCCCCAGTCGGTGGAGAGGCGTTCGCGGATCTGGCGCGCAAGCAGTTGCGCGTAGGGCTCGGAAGCGGAGCGGATGCCGTGCATGGCATCATTGGGAATGTCCATCAGCACGCGACGCGCGTCGCGCGTATAGATCACGCCTCCTCCGAGGAAATAGGCCGATGCACCTGGTACCGCGAGCAGTGACGCGGAGATCAAGCCGCCGGTCGATGATTCCGCGACCGCAATCGTCTGCTTGCCTGCGATCAGCCTGGGTGCGATCCGCTCGGCGATCGCGATGAGCTCTTTCATGTCAACTCCTGTGCAGGATCCGCTTCAGCAGCGGCTTCGTCTCCGACTTGTCGGCCAGCGAATGGTAGACGACGCGGATGAAGTTCTTCGACGCCAGCTCGGTGGGCGCCCATGTCGTATCGAGATCGGCGAACGGCTTTGCCGCCAGCACGTCGTCTTCGCTCTTGCCGTCCTTGACCAGCTTTGCCATGCGGTCGCGCGCGGTGATCAGCATGGTGCGATAGGTCAGAAGCGCAGCCTTGTCCGCGATCGGGCCGTGGCCAGGCACGATCCGGCTCCGGGCGTTGGTCAGCTTCACATAGATGTTGGTGGCCGCGATCATCCCGGCGATGTTGCCGCCATTGGCGAAGTCGATGTTCGGATAGCGGCCATTGGTGAAGGTGTCGCCGGTCGCGAGCACGTTGGCGGTCTTGAACCATACGTAAGTGTCGCCGTCGGTATGGGCGTTGGCGATGTGCTTGAGATCGGCGACGCGGCCGTTCATGCGGATCTTGTAGGCGCCGGTGTAGGTCTTGGCCGGCAGTGCGTCCGCTGCGGCCGGCGGCGTCTTGACGCCGGTGAGGCCGTTGGTGGTCCCGGCCGCGAGCCGTGTCTTGACGTTGATCTCGGAGACGACGATGACGCCGTCCTTGGCGAAGGGTGCGTTGCCTCCGGTGTGGTCGCCGTGGAAATGGGTGTTGATCAGGTACTTTATGGGCAGGTTGGAGATCGTCGCGATCGCGGCCTTGATCTTGTCGTGCAGCGGCGCGAACTCGCCGTCGACCATGATGATGCCGTCCTTGGCCGTCGCCACGGTGATGTTTCCGCCCTGGCCTTCCAGCATGTAGACGCCATCGCCGAGGTCGGTGGTCTTGATCTCGACCCTGGATAAATCGGGCGGTACCGGCGCGGCCGGTTGTTGCTGGGCCAGCGCCCATCCGCCGAACGCCATGGCGGCCGCAAGCGTCGTCAATCCGGTTCGAATCATCGAAAATCTCCCCCGCCGGCCCATGTTTTCCTAGCACACGGCCACGCCGTTTGCGCAAGTTGCGGCCCACCGGTGAGCCTGCTTGAATATCGGAACAACCGAGCGGCGCGGGGACAAGATGCCGTGAGAGGAAACACCATGACGTCGCCGATCGCGGGCGGCGTGGATTGCGACCTGCATCCCGCCGTGCCTCATCTCACCAGCCTCGTGCCCTACATGACCGATTACTGGCGCGACCAGGTGACGACGCGCGGCATGGCGGACCTGATCTCGCAATCCTATCCGGTCAACTCGCCGATCTCGTCGCGCCCGGACTGGCGGCCGGCGCAGGGCAAGCCGGGCTCTGCCATCGCCGATATGCAGGCCCAGGCGCTCGACAAATTCGGCACGGCCTATGGCATCTGCAATCCGCTCTATGGCGTGCAGATGGTGTTCTCCGAGGACATGGCAAACGCGTTTTGCCGCGCGCTGAACGACTGGCTGGTCAAGGAGTGGCTCGACAAGGACGATCGCCTGCGCGGCTCGATCGTGATCCCGGTGCAGAGCATCGAGAAGGCGGTCGCCGAGATCGAGCGTTGCGCCGAGGACAAGCGCTTCGTGCAGGTGCTGATGCTTGTCATGGGCGACATACCGCTCGGCAAGCGCTACTACTGGCCGATCTATGCCGCGGCCGAGCGGCTCGGCCTGCCGATCGGCATCCATGCCGGCAGCGCCTATCACAACCCGCCGAGTTCGGTCGGCTGGGGCTCCTATCACATCGAGGACTATGTCGCGCAGGCGCAGGCGTTCCAGACCCAGCTTACCAGCCTGATCGTCGAAGGCGTGTTCGCGCGCCATCCGAACCTGAAGATGGTGATGCTGGAGAGCGGCTTCACCTGGCTGGCGCCGTTCCTGTGGCGGCTGCACAAGTTCTGGCGCGGCATCCGCATGGAGACGCCGTGGGTCGACCGCGCGCCGCTGGAAATTGTGCGCAGCAACATCCGCTTTTCGCTGCAACCGGTCGACGCTCCGCCGGAACCGGACACGCTGAACCGGCTGTTCGACCATATGCAGTCGGACGAATTGATCCTATTCTCGACGGACTATCCGCACTGGCAGTTCGACGGTGATGCGGTGCTGCCGGAAGGCCTGTCGCCTGATCTGGTCCGCAAGATCATGATCGACAATCCGCTCGCGACCTATTCGCGCTTGAGGGTCAAGGAGACGACGCCATGAACATTCAGATTCGCGAGCGTCCGCAGAGTGCAGCGTCCACCGGCATCAAGACCGCGATCGCCGATGGCGACATCCATCCGGCGCGCGCGACCAGGGACGAGTTGTATCCGTTCCTGGCGAAGCGCTGGCACAGCCATCTCGAAAGCTTCGGCGCCCACGCCCATCAGGGCATGATGGAAGGCCCGCCCTATCCGAAGGCCCAGCCCAACGCCGCGCGCCGCGACGCCTATCCGCCGGAGGGTGGGCCCCAGGGCTCGTCACTGTCCTTCATGCAGAAGCAGCATCTCGATCCCAACAATGTCGTGCTCGGCGTGCTCAATCCGCTGGCCACCGGGCAGGGCCTGCGCAACCACGACCTGGCCGCGGCGATCTGTGCGGCGGTCAACGACTGGCAGATCGAGAAATGGACCAGCAAGGACGCACGGCTGAAGGGCTCCGTCGTCGTCGCCAATGAGGACGGCGTCTCGGCCGCCGCCGAGATCCGCAAGCGCGCAGGCGATCCGAACTTCGTCCAGGTGCTGCTGCTCAGCCGCAATGCCGAGCCGCTCGGCCAGCGTCGCTACTGGCCGATCTACGAGGCCGCGCAGGAAGCCGGACTGCCGGTCGGCGTGCATGCCTTCGGCTACGGCGGCAACCCGATCACCGCATCCGGCTGGCCGAGCTACTACATCGAGGAGATGGTCGGTCATTCGCAGTGCCAGCAGACCGTGCTGGCGAGCCTGGTGCTCGAAGGTGTGTTCGCGCGCTTTCCGAAATTGAAGATGGTGATGGTGGAGGCCGGCTTCGGCTGGGCGCCGTCGCTGGCCTGGCGGCTCGACAAGGTGTTTTCGAAGCTGCACGCCGAGGTGCCGCATCTCGAGCGCAAGCCGTCGGAATACATCCGCGACCACATCTGGTGGACCACGCAGCCGATGGAGGATCCGGAGAGCCGCGACCATCTGTTCCAGGTGATCGAATGGATCGGCTGGGACAAGCTGCTGTTCGCGACCGATTATCCGCACTGGGACTACGACGAGCCATCGCGCGTGCTGCCGCCAGGCGTCAGCGACGCCAACAGGCAGGCCTTCTATCTCGACAATGCGAAGAAACTTTACGGCATAGCTTGATGGCGCGTCATGTGATCGCCCCGGTGGATGAATTGCCGCCGGGGTCGCGAAAATTCCTCGAGATCGACGGCCGGCCGATCGCGGTCTTCAACGTCAAGGGCGAGTTCTTCGGCCTGTTGAACCGCTGCCCGCATCAGGGCGCGGCGCTGTGCGAGGGGCCGCTGATCGGGCTCGCCACGTCGTCCGATCCAGGCGAGATCGAGTACACGAAACTCGGCGAGATCATCCGCTGCCCCTGGCACGGCTGGGAATTCGACATCCGCACCGGCCAATCCTATTGCGACCCCCGCCGCTTCCGCGTCCGCGCCTATCCGGTCAATGTCGAGCCGGGCACTCATCTGGTGAAGGGCCCGTACGTCGCCGAGACCGTCAGGGTCGCGGTGGAGAGCGACTACGTCGTGGTGGAGTTGTAGCGGCTCGCAATGACGAGGACAGAGCTCGCCTATTCCTGCATCATCTGCCGCTCCCGCGCGTAGCGCACCAGCGCCGCGAAACGGTAGATGCCGTGCACGAATTTGCCGTAGGGCATGGTGATGAACAGCGCGAACACCACGCCGAGATGCAGTGCCAGCAGCGGGCCCATCGCACCCGTATCGCGCCAGAGCAACAGGGCAAGCCCGGTCACGCCGGTCAGGAACAGCATCACGATGAACGCGGTGTCCATGCCCGTGCTCTGCTCGTCGACCAGCACGCGATCGCGCTTCCGCTTCTCCGTGAGCAGGCCGATCGGACCGAGCACGAGGCCGATTCCGCCAAGCGTGCCTGATACGACCGGCAGATCCCACCACGCGTAGGGCGCCTCGCGTGCCAGCAGGTAGTGATACAGCGTGCCGACGCAGGTTGCCGCGAAGCACAGCGCAAAGCCGTAGAAGGTGAAATGGTGATACAGCTTGCGGCGGTCGGTCGGGTGGTCGTCCTCATTGAAACAGCCGACGCCGCCGCCATCGAGATAGCGCAGCTCTCCGGCGTCGCGGACCGCCTGCAATAGCGCCTTCGCGTCCGTCCTCATGCCGACCGGCTCGCCGATATCGCGCCAGAACGCGCGGACGCCCATCGCCAGCGCCAGGATGGCGTAGAGCAGGGCGGCACCGAACAGCATCGCCATCACATCGTGCGGCATCAATCTGTAGAAGGCGCCCGGGCCGGTATGGATGCCATACAGCACGCTCGGATCGTTGACCGCGACAAAGCCGAAGATGAAAACGGCGACGCTCAACGCGGCGATCAGGCTGATGACGAGGCCGTTGCGTGCAAACGCGCCGGCGAAGGCGCGCGGCCAGGCATAGGCAGCATAGGATTCGGTGCGCGCGACCGCGAGCGTCTTCGGCACATTGACGTTGAACTCGTGCGGCGGCGAGAACTGGCAGTCGGTGTAGCAGGCGCCGCAGGCATGGCAGAGATTGGCCAGGTAGTTGAGGTCGCCGTCGGAGAAGGCGCGGCGCATCTCCATCGCGGGAAACACCGCGCACAGGCCCTCGCAATAGCGGCAGGAATTGCACACCGTCATCAGACGGTCGGCCTCCTGCAAGATCTTCGTCCCGTGCATCGCGCCAGCCTCAATTCCGGGCATTTCTGGCCGCTTCCCGCCCGGCGATGCGGCCGAACACGCTGCCGATGGTCATGCCCATGCCGGCGGCGTAGCCCTTCCCGAGCACATTGCCGGCCATGATCTCGCCGGCGGCGAACATGTTGGCGGAAGGCTTGCCGTCCTTCATCAGCATCCGCGCCTGCCTGTTCACGCGGGTGCCGAGATAGGTGAAGGTGATGCCGGGCCGCACCGGATAGGCGAGGTAGGGCGGCGTCTCGATCCGGCGCGCCCAGTGCGTCTTCGGCGGGGTGATGCCCTCGGTGCGGCAGTCGTCGAGGATGGTGTGATCGAAGGTGCCTGGCTGCACAGCGGCGTTGAACTCGGTGATGGTCTTTTCCAGCGCGGCTGGATCGAGCGTCAGCTTGCCGGCGAGCTCGGCGATGGTCGCGCCCGCGATCGGCGGAAACAGCGTCGGCATGAAGCTGGTCACGACCGACGAGTCGAAGATGATGTAGGCGATCTGGTCGGGCTGGGCGGCGACCAGGCGACCCCAGATCGCATAGCGCTTCGGCCAGATGTCCTCGCCCTCGTCATAGAAACGCTCGGCATGCCTGTTGACGACGATGCCGAACACGACCGAGTCGTGTCGCGTGATGATGCCGCCGTCGAATTTCGGCGCGCGGGCGTCGATCGCGACGGCATGGCACTGCGTGGGGTCGCCGATCTCCTGCACGCCCTTGGCCAGCAGCATCTTCAGGATCGCGCCGCGATTGAACGGCGTGCCGCGGATCAGGAAATTGTCGGCGGCCTCGCCCCAGTATTGCTTCAGCCATTCGATGTTGGCCTCGAAGCCGCCGGCGGCCGCGACCAGCGTCGAGGCGCGCACCTCGGTCCTGCCGCCGACCGGCTGCTTCAGCGCGGCCGAGAGGAACATGCCGTCCTCGATCTTCAGATCGATCACCTCGGCGTCGTAGAGGATGTCGACGCCGAGTTCCTCGGCCGTGCGGTAGAGCGCGTTCAGCATGGCGCGGCCGCCGCCGAGGAAGAACGAGTTGGTGCGGCCGAGGCTCAAGGTGCCGCCGAGCGAGGGCTGCCAGCGCACGCCCTGTTCGACGATCCAGTTCAGGATGTCCTTGGACTCGTGGATCATGAAGCGGGCCAGCTCCTCGTCGGTCTGGCCGCCGGTCACCAGCAGCAAATCCTTCCAGAATTCCTCCTCGGTGTAGGGGCCGGTGAGGATCTCGGTCGCCGCGTCGTGGGCGCAGCGCATGTTGCGCGTGTGGCGAGTGTTGCCGCCGCGGTAGAACTTCGGCGCGCCTTCCAGCACCAGCACCGAGGCGCCGGCCCGTCTGGCGCTGATTGCAGCGCAGAGGGCGGCGTTGCCGCCCCCGATCACCAGCACGTCGAACCTGCGCGTCAGATCAACCATGCACTCTTGTTATCGTTGTTGGCATGGAAAGCAACATGCCGGGGCAGGCGAACGGCCTGCCCCGGATGCAATGCGGGCGATCAGGCCGCAACCGTGTTGCGCTGCTCGGCGGTCTGTCCGCCACGGTAGACGATCAGCGCGGCGACGATGCCGAGCGCGGCGCCGAACATCAGCCAATAGGCGGGCGAGGCCTTGTCGTGGCCGGTCATGCTGATCAGCTTGGTTGCGACAAAGGGAGTGGACGTGCCGAAGATGCCGGCCGCCAATGCGAACGCGATCGAGAAACAGGTGGTGCGGACGTGGGCAGGCACGATCTCGACCAGGCATCCCAGCATCGTGCCGCTGTAGACGCCGAAGTAGAACGAGAACATCATCTGGACCGCCAGCAGTTTCCCGAGCGTGGGCTCATGCGAGAGCCAGGACAGCGCCGGGTAGGCCGTCACGAACGACAGGCACGCGATCGCGAGCAGAACCGGCTTGCGGCCGATCCGGTCGGACAGCGCGCCGCCGACCGGGTTCCAGATGAAGTTCGTCACCGCGACCAGCAGGGTGACGAGCAGTGTCCCGGTCGCCGAAAGATGCAGCTCCTTGCCGAAGCCGGGCGCATACACCGTGATGAAATAGAACGTCGTGGTGGTCAGCACCGCGATCATCATGCCGAGGACGACAATGCGCCAGTTCGCGATCGCCGAGGCGAACACCTCGCTCGGGGTCGGATGCTTCTTCATGGCCAGGAAGGCCGGGGTTTCCTCGAGCGATCGCCGCAGCATGAAGATGACGGGGATGATGATGCAGCCGACGAAGAACGGGATGCGCCATTTGGCGACGCCGCCGCCGATGGCAGTCAGGATGGTGTCGCCAGGGATCGCCTCGCGCAAAATGAAGCCGAGGACGGCTGCGACGAAGATGGCGACCTGCTGACTGGACGATTGAAACGAGGTGTAGAACCCCCGATTGCCGGGTGTCGCGATCTCGGAGAGATAGACGGAGACGCCGCCCAGTTCGACGCCGGCGGAGAACCCCTGGATCAGGCGGCCGATCAGCACGATGATCGTCGCGGAAATGCCGATCGATGCGTAGGACGGGCAGAATGCAATCACCACGGTACCGAGCGCCATCAGCGCGAGCGTGACGATCAGGCCCTGGCGGCGGCCGATGCGGTCGATATAGGAGCCGAGCACGACGGCGCCGACCGGGCGCATCAGCGCGCCGAGCCAGAACACGCCATACGCATTGAGCAGCGCCGCGGTCTCGTTCTGGGCCGGAAAGAACGCCTTCGCGATGTCCTGCGCATAGAAGCCGAACAGGAAGAAGTCGAATTGCTCAAGGAAATTTCCGCTGGTCGCGCGCAGGATGGCGCCGAGGCGCGACTTGATTTGCGGTGCTTGCGATGAACCCGACTGCGGCATAACGCCCTTCCTCCCCGTGACAAAACGGCCGGCGAAAAGTGTCTCGCCAGCCAGGGCAGTTAGCCTGCCTTGTGCGGCAATCTGGCACGCCCGTCCGGCATGACCAACCTGAAATTGCGCCCGCGCCTATGAGAAAAAAGCCGTAAGCCGACATGTCTTGACGCGGCTCGACGCAGCCTGCATCAGGCGGGCGCGCGCGCCGAGGCGCTGAGCCAGTCCCGGAACGCCGCGAGCTTCGGCGAATCCGCCCGCCCCTGCGGCGAGACCAGATAGAAGCCGGCATCCGCGGGCAGTGCAATCTTGAAGGGAACCACCAGGCGTCCCTTCGCGATGTCGTCTCGCACATAGGATGTTCGACCCATCGCAACGCCGATCCCGTCGATCGCGGCCTGAACGGTCACGAATGTCAGGTCGAAGGTGAGGCCGGGCTGCCTGGAGATGTCGGTCGGCAGGCCAGCCGCGGTCAGCCACAGTCGCCAGTCGTCCGTGTTGGCGCCGCTGGTATGCAGCAGCACGTGATCCTTGAGGTCCTCGGGGCATTTCAGCGGCTTGCTTCCTTGCAGCAGGGAGGGGCTGCACACCGGGAACAGCTCATCCGCCATCAGCCAGTCGGACCGCAGGCCGGACCACTGGCCGCGCCCGTAGCGGATCGCGGCGTCGACCTTGTCGCGCTGGAAATCCACCAGGCCGGTCGAGGTGGTGATGCGGACGTCGATGCCGGGATGCGCCTCCTGGAAAGCCGACAGCCGCGGCAGCAGCCACTTGGCGGCGAGCGAGGCGAGGGTGGAGACGGTCAGCACGTGATCGTCGTCCCGGCGCAGCAGGCGGTCGGTCGCCAGCCGCAGGTCGTTGAAGGCGGCACGGACGCCGGGAAGGTATTCGACGGCCTCCGCCGTGAGGCTCAGCGACCGGTTCTGCCGGACGAACAGGCGCACCCCGAGTTCTTCCTCGAGCCGCCGGATCTGATGGCTGATCGCGGTCTGCGTAACGTTCAGTTCGGACGCCGCCAGCGTGAAACTCATGTGCCGCGCGGCGGCCTCGAACGCCCGCAAACCGTTCAGCGAAGGCAGTCTGCTGGTCATCTTTTCGTGACTCCAATGCATGACTTTAATTCATGCGAAACGGTACAAAGTGTCGTTTGTGAAAAGCTCCGACAGCGCAGATATTACCTTCAAAGCTTAGCGATAGGAGCCGCAGATGTCCATTTTCACCCATGAATCGATGACAAATCATCATGCCGATGGTCTCCTGAGCCAGGTCGGCGAGACCCTCCATGTCTGGTGGGACCGCTACGAGCGCCGCCGCGAGCTGGCGCAGTGGTCCGACCGCGACCTGCACGACATCGGCATGTCCCGGAGCGACGTGGCTTTCGAAACCGAAAAGCCGTTCTGGCGGGCCTGACAGGCCGCCGTCACCGGCGCCGCCTCGATCGAGGGGCGCCGGTCAATTCTTTCACCCCGGGAGCGTGTCATGACTGCGCTGCATCTCGACGATCTCAAGCAATATTCCGACGTGCTGCGCGCGAAGGACGGTCGCGAGATCAAGGTGCGGTTCGTCGAGCCGCGCGACCGCGAGGAACTGCAGGCCTATATCCGCGCGCTGTCGGCCGGGTCCCGCTACAACCGCTTCCTGGGTGCGCTGAGCGAGCTGCCGAAGACGGAGCTCGAACGTTTCATCCACGTCGGCGAGGCTGACCGGTTCACGGTGGTCGCGACGATGGTGGTCGATGGCTTCGAGACCATTGTCGGCGAGGCCCGCTATGCCTTCCATGCCGACACGTCGAGCGTCGAGTTCGGCCTGTCGATCGACGACCGGTGGCAGGGCCACGGCATTGGCAAGGCCCTGTTGAAGAACCTCGAATGCCGCGCGGCGTCCTTTGGAGCCGAGCGGATCTTCGGCGATACGTTGCGTTCCAACACCAACATGATCGGCCTCGCCCGCAAGTCGGACTACGCCTTCACCGCCAGCCCCGGCGACTGGAAGCTGGTGCGCTTCACCAAAGAGATCCACGTCAAACCGCAAGACATTCCCTGTGCCAGCTGGCGGCTTGCCGCCGCTTCCCGCATGGCCGCGATGTCCTCGCTTGCGGTTTGACGAAACTCGGCCCGGTTCTGGCCCCTCAGAACCGGGCCGCTTCTTTTTTGCCGGCCCCACCTTCGCCCTCAATCCGTAAAATCCGTCGACGCCGCGACCTGCCGCCACTCCGCAAGCTCTTTCGCAACGAACGCGTGCTTCGCTTCTATACGCTCGACCGTGTCGCTGCCGAGCGGCAGCCGCAGCGGCGGCTCCTCGGCGTTGACGAGCTGAAGCATCGCGCCGGCAAGCTTGCGCGGGTCGCCACGCTGGCCGTGATTGAAGTCGGCGGCAAGCGCGCGGGTCTTGCCGACGCTCGCATGATAATCCTCGATCTGCTGCGCGGTGCGTGCCAGTGAAGCGTCGTCGAGGAAGTCGGTGCGGAAGAAGCCGGGTTCGACCACCGTCACCTTGATGCCGAGCGGCGCGACCTCCCCGGCCAGCGCCTCGCTGATGCCTTCCACCGCGAACTTGGTCGCCCCATAGACGCCCCAGCCCGGATAGCCGGTGTAGCCACCGACCGAGGAGATGTTGATGATGTGGCCGGAGCGCTGCCGGCGCATATGCGGCAACACCGCGCGCGTGACGCCGAGCAGCCCGAATACATTGGTGCCGAACAGCCTTTGCGTCTCTTCCGCATTCGCCTCCTCGACCGCGCCGAGCAGCCCGTAGCCGGCATTGTTGATCAGGATATCGATGCGGCCGAATCTCTTGACCGCATCGCTTGCAGCCGCATGGGCCTCGGCCTCGCTGGTGACGTCCAGCCGTGTGGCCAACAATCGCTCATGCGCACCCAGGCGGGCGGTGACGGTCTTGGGGTCGCGGGCGGTAGCGACCACCGCATCGCCGGCCTTGAGTGCCGCTTCGGCAATCAAGGCGCCGAAACCCCGGGAAGCTCCCGTGATGAACCAGACACGCATGGTCTTGCCCTTTTGTTGTGGCCGGCGCGATGCCGAGCCCGATGGGCCAAAGGGATAGCGGCTCGCCATAGATGAAATAATCATCTATATACTCGTTAAGCTATTGAGAAAAATTCATCAATGCGGATCAACCCGTCCGACCTTGGCACCTTCCTCGCCATCGCCCGCCACAGGAGTTTTCGCGCGGCGGCGACGGAGCTCGGCGTGTCCGCATCGGCGCTGTCGCATGCGCTGCGCAACATCGAAGAGCGGCTCGGTCTGCGCCTGATCAACCGCACCACCCGCAGTGTCGCGTTGACGGAAGCCGGCAAGCTTCTGTTCGCGCGGATCAGCCCGGCCTTCCGCGACATCGATGATGCGCTGGAGGACCTCAACAATTTCCGTGGGCGTCCGGCGGGAACGCTGCGCTTCACGGCCGCCCGCCAGTCGGCGCAGCTGGTGTTGCTGCCGATCGTCACCCGCTTCCTGAAGGCCTTCCCCGATGTCAGCGTCGAGATCATGATCAACGACGCGCTGATCGACATGGTTGCCGCGGGCTTCGACGCCGGCGTCCGCTTCGGCGAGACCATCGCGGCCGACATGATCGCAGTCCCGATCGGTCCCCGGCATCGCTTTGCCGTGGTTGGTTCACCCGGCTACATCAAGGCCCACAAGCCACCCGCCACGCCGCACGAGCTGAAAGGCCTGCCCTGCATCCGCTATCGCTTTACCAGCGGCGTCATCTATCGCTGGGAGTTCGAGCGCGGCGGCATCGAGGTCGATATCGACGTCGAGGGTCCGCTGACGCTGAACGACCAGGATCTCATGGTCGATGCGGCGCTGGACGGGGCAGGCCTGGCTTACGTGTTCGAGGCGCAGGTCGAGACGCTGATCGCCAGGCGCAGGCTCTTGCGCGTGCTCGCCGACTGGTGCCCGGCCTATCCGGGCTTCTTCCTCTATTACCCGAGCCGCCGTCAGTTGCCCGCTGCGCTGCGGGCGTTCGTGGACTTTGCGCGCGATGAAGCTGCGTAGCCCGGATGCAGCGAAGCGCAATCCGGGATCAGTCTTACGGCGGAGAGCCCTGTCCCGGATTCCGCTGCGCTCCATCCGGGCTACCGGCTTCATCGCCGCGTCCCGAAAGCGGGGAGAGGGATCATCAATTCCCCTTGAACACCGGCTTGCGCTTCTCGATAAACGCCTGCACCGCCTCCTTGTGATCGGATGTCGTGGTCAGGCGGATCAGCCGCTCGGCCTCGTGATCGCGCGCGGTCGCGAAATCGAACAGCAGCGCCTCGTCGAGATTGTCCTTCATGTAGCGCAACGCGAGTGTTGGACCTTCCGCCATCGATTTCGCGAGCGTGAAGGCCTCTTCGCCCAACGTCTCGTCCGGCACCACGCGGTTGACGAGGCCGATCTGCTCGCACCGCGTGGCATCGACCTTCGCGGCGGTGAACATCAGTTCGCGGGCGCGCGCAGTGCCGACCAGGCGCGTCAGCAGCCACGCGATGCCGTAATCGCCGCTCAGCGCCACGCGCAAATAGCCGGTGGAGACGAAAGCCGATTGCGCGGCGATGCGGATGTCGCAGGCCAATGCGATCGCAAGCCCGGCGCCGACCGCCGGGCCGGGCAGCGCGGCGATGGTCGGCTTGCGCACCGAGGCGAGCGCGCCGGTGAGCAGGCGCTGGCGCTCCTGCAGATCGGCGACCTTGTCCTCATAGGACATCTCCAGCTTCTTCCTGTCACGGTTGGCGCCCATGCCCTTGACGTCGCCGCCGGCGCAGAACGCCTTGCCGGCGCCGGTGACGAGGAGCACGCCGACCTCGGGGTTCTCGCCGCAGACGCGGATCATCGTGCGCAGCGCCGGCGTCAGATTGTCGGACATCGCGTTGCGCGCCTCGGGCCGGTTCAGCGTGATGACCGCGACACGGTCGCGGATCACGCAGAGCAGCTCGTCGGTGCCGGTATCGATCTTGATTTCGCTGGTCATGTTCTCTCCCGAGGTCAATTCTTGCCGTCATTGCGGGGAGCGACGAAGCAACCATATCTCGGCTGGCGGCATTATGGACGCTTCGCTTCGCTCGCAATGACGGATACGGCGGATGGGTGCATTCACCCTACGCCGTTCACATGATGTTCGTCCTCTCAAAACTTCTCCACCCAGGGCCGCAATTCGAGTTCCCAGCTCCAGGCGCTGCGCGGCTGCTGCAGCACGTTCCAGTAGCTGAGCGCAATCGCGTCGGGGTCGAGCATCGAGTCCGGCCGGTCGGCGGGTTCGACGCGGGCCTTGCTGCGGATGCCGCCGTCGATCACGAAGTGCGCGATATGGATGCCCTGCGGCGACAATTCGCGTGCCATGCTCTGCGCCAGCCCGCGCAGCGCGAACTTGCCCATCGCGAACGGCGCCGACTGTGCATAACCCTTCACGCTGGCGGAGGCGCCGGTGAACAGGATCGCGCCCTTCCTGTTGGGGAGCATGCGCTTGGCGGCTTCCTGCGCCACCAGGAAACCACCGAAGGCCGAGATTGCGATGGTCTGCTCGACCTGGGCAGGGACCAACTCGAGAAACGGTCCGCGGGTCCGGCCGCTGGCATTGTAGACCACGATATCAGGGGTTCCGATCTCGCGCTCGACCAGTCCGAACAGCCGTTCCACGTCCTCGGCCTTGGTGGCGTCGCAGGCATAGGCGCGGGCGCCGGTCTCGGAGCAGAGCGCACCGAGTTTCTCGGTGCTGCGTGCCGCCAGCGCCACGCGAATTCCCTCTCGCGAAAATAGCCGCGCGAGCGAGCCGCTGAGGCCCTCGCCGGCGCCGACGATCAGGGCGATCTTGTACTCTGGAATATCCATTTGGCTTTCCTTTGCTGGGCCGGAGGAGGATAGTCTCGCCTGAAGAAATGAGGACCGAAGCCGGGATTTCAATGCAGCCGCTCGAGCAAGATCACACGCAATCACCCGCCGGCCAGCCCGGACTGCTCGCCCCCGACACGACGGGAATCAATTTCTACCGGGCCGATCCGGCGCTGACTGATCTTCTCAAGCTGCATCTGCCCGAGGCGCTGTTTCGCCATATCGAGCCGCATCTCGACCGGCTTGGCGAACTCGCCGGCGGCACTCTCGACGAATGCGCGCGGCTCGCCGACAAGCACACGCCGGTGCTGCACCAGCGCGACAAGTTCGGCCGCGACGTCCAGTCGATCGAATATCACCCGGCCTACCGCGAGATCGAGAAGGCTGCCTTCGGCGAGTTCGGCATTCACGCGCTGTCGATCCGCAAGGGCATCATGGGCTGGCCCGACAAATATCCCGTCGTCGCCAAGCATGCATTCACCTTCCTGTTCAACCAGGCCGAATTCGGCATGGGCTGCCCGATCAACGTCACCGACGGTTGCGCCAAGCTGCTCGCGAATTTCGGCAGCGAGGCGCTGAAGGCGAAATATCTCGACGGCCTGACGCAGACCGACATGAGCAAGCTGACCCAGGGCGGCCAGTTCATGACCGAGAAGGAAGGCGGCTCCGACGTGGGCACGCTGACGACGCGGGCCGTGCAGGAGGGTGACCACTGGCGGCTCTATGGCGAAAAATGGTTCTGTTCGAATGCCGATGCCAGGGTGGTGATGCTGCTGGCGCGCCCGGAGGGCGCAGGGCCCGGCACAAGGGGCGTCGGCCTGTTCCTGATGCCGCGCTTCCTCGATGACGGCTCGCAGAACCACTACCGGATCGTTCGCCTGAAGGACAAGCTCGGTACCCGTTCGATGGCTTCGGGCGAGATCAAATTCGATGGCGCGATCGCCTATGCCGTCGGCAAGCTCGACCGCGGCTTCGTCCAGATGGCCGAGATGGTGAACTCCTCGCGGCTCTCCAACGGCGTGAAATCGACCGCGTTGATGCGTCGCGCCTGGCACGACGCGATCACGGTGGCGCGGGGCCGCGTGGTGTTCGGCCAGCGCATCATCGACCTGCCGCTGGCGCGCCGGCAGCTCATGAAGATCATGCTGCCGACCGAGCAGGCGCTGTCGATGAGCTTCCTGACCGCGGATGCGCTCGACCGCGCCGAGGCCGGCAGCCAGGACGCCGCGGCGCTGCTCCGCATCCTGACGCCGACCTTGAAGTTCCGCGCCACGCGTGACGCCCGCAAGGTCTGCGGTGACGCCATGGAGATGCGCGGCGGCATCGGCTACATCGAGGAATTCGTCACGCCCCGCTTGCTGCGCGATGCGCATCTCGGCTCGATCTGGGAGGGCACCGGCAACATCGTGGCGATCGATGCGCTCAAGCGCGCGGTCGGCCGCCATGGCGCCGACAATGCGCTCGCCGCCGACCTGCATGCGCGGCTCGATGACAGCGTCAACGTGCCCGAGGGGTGGCGCAGCCGCCTGCGCGATCTCAGCGACCGCGCGGTCGTGTTCGCGCGCGAGGTGGCGAGCCGCGTGGACAATGAGGGCGATGCGCGGCGCGCCACCAGCCTGCTCTATCATGTCGCAAGCGCGGTGGCGCTGGCCTGGGAAGGCGGACGCATCCACGAGATGCGCGGCGACGCGCGGCGCCTGCTGCTGTCGCGGATGGTGATCGACCATCGCGTGACGCCTGGCGATCCGTTCCGGCTAACGGAAAATACCGTTCAGCGCAGGATGACCGAGCATCTGCTCGGCGATCGTGCCATCGGCATGGCCGAGGTTGGCGAATTGCTTCTCGCGGCGTAGGCTGCGAGCCGAGCGCACCATTCAAACAATCAAGAACGTCAAGGAGACCCCGATGAAGGCCGCCGTCCTGCATGAAGTCAACAAGCCGCTGGTGATCGAGGATGTCAGTGTGCCCAACCCGGGGCCGCGCGAGGTCCTGATCCGCACTGCGGTCGCGGGCCTCTGCCATTCCGACCTGCACTTCATGGAAGGGCTCTATCCGCACCCGCTGCCGGCGGTGCTCGGACATGAATCGGCCGGCGTGGTCGAGAAGGTCGGCTCCGACGTCAACTATGTGAAGCCGGGCGACCACGTCGTCACCTGCCTGTCCGTATTCTGCGGCACCTGCGACAATTGCACCACCGGCCGCACCGTGTTGTGCACCGATACTACGGTGAAGATGCTGCCCGGCGCCTCCAACCGTCTGTCCTGGAACAGGTCCGAGAAGCTGCACCAGTTCCTCAACCTCTCGTCCTTTGCCGAGCAGATGCTGGTGCACGAGAACGCAATCGTGAAGATCAAGAAGGAGATGCCGCTCGATCTCGCCGCGCTGATCGGCTGCGGCGTCATCACCGGCTATGGTGCGGTCGTCAACACGGCGAAGGTGACGGCTGGCGAAACGGTGGCCGTGATCGGCTGCGGCGGCGTCGGCATGGCCGCGATCAACGGCGCGCAGATCGCCGGCGCCGGCCGTATCATCGCGATCGACACCAATCCGGCCAAATTGCAGCTCGCGACGAAACTCGGCGCCACCGACATCGTCGATCCGGCGCGGGGCGACGTGGTGCAGCAGGTGCGCGAGCTTACCGGCGGCGGCGTGCAGCATTCCTTTGAGGTGCTCGGCCGCAAGGACACGGCCGAGCAGGCGTTCGGCATGCTGGCCCCCGGCGGCACCGCGACCATCGTCGGCATGATCCCGTTCGGCCAGAAGATCGAGTTGCACGGCTTCGACTTCCTGCGCGAGCGCAAGATCCAGGGGTCATCGATGGGCTCCAACCACTTCCGCGTCGACATGCCGCGACTCGTCGACTTCTACATGCGCGGCAGGCTGCATCTCGAGGACTGGATCTCGGCCAAGCTGAAGCTGAGCGAAATCAACGAAGGTTTTGCCAACATGAAGGCCGGCAAGACCCTGCGCAGCGTCATCATGTTCGATAGCTGAGGTGTCGTCGTCCCGGCCTCCGTGCGCGATCGCGCACTCGGCCGGGACGACGGTTGAAATCACCGTGCGACGTGCGCGGAGACCGCGAGCCACGTTCCGTTCTGCTTCGCCCAGCAATCGGTGTAACGTCCAAAGGCCTGCCTGCCCTCGGCGTCGAGATAGCTGGTACGGGCATGGATGATGGCGAAATCGCCGAGGATGCGGATTTTGACATCCTCGGCCGTCAGGCCCTTGATCTTCACCGGAATGGCCGTCTGTTTCAGGAAGGCGGCACGGTCGACGAGGCTCTTGTCGGGATTGGTGGCGTAGAAGTCCTGCGCCAGGATCTCGTCGAAGCGCTTGACGTCGCAGTTCTGGACGGAATCGACATAGTCCTTGTTGAGTTTTGTGAGCTCTTCGAGATCGTTGCTCATCGTTGTTGCTCCCTGTCTCTCCGTTCGGCGCTTCGCTCCTCGCAATGACGGCTCTGTTAGCTCTCAATCATCAAACATCTTCGGCGGCACGAACCCGCCATATTCGCGCTCGATCAGCTCGGCGAGCTTGAGCGGTGTGCGGTCCTCGAGCCACGGGCCGACGATCTGAACGCCGATCGGCAATCCGTCCGGCGCAAAGCCGGTCGGGATCGCGGTGGAGGGCAGGCCGGGAAGGGTTGCAATGCCGGGCCAGGCGAGTTGGTCGGTGTAGACGTGCGGCTCGCCGTCGATCAGGATTCGGCGCTGTTCCTGCTCCGCTGAATGATCGTGCGGATAGGCCGCTGTCGGCATGATCGGGCAGATCACCGCGTCGAACGACTTGAACAGCTCGCGCCATTGCGCGCGCAGCCGCGCCCGCGCGCCGTTGGCGATCACCCAGTCGCGATGGCTGAGTGCGATGCCGCGCAGCCGCTCGGCTTGCAGGCTGGTATTGCCGGCCGGAAGCGCCGCGGCCGCGGAACAGGCGCCGGCATAGACCTCTTGCGGGAAGGTCGCGCCGAGGAACGACAGCAGCAGCCGCATATAGAGACGCGAGGAGGCGGCGAAG
The DNA here is from genome assembly GCF_018130215.1 of Bradyrhizobium jicamae. GTDB lineage: Bacteria > Pseudomonadota > Alphaproteobacteria > Rhizobiales > Xanthobacteraceae > Bradyrhizobium > Bradyrhizobium jicamae_A. The sequence goes on along the minus strand of NZ_JAFCKQ010000007.1, from coordinate 171,134 downwards.
TCCGGCAGCAGCGGGCTCGATCGCGAGATTTTCGCGCCGATGCGGTCGAGGTTGCTGGCCAGCCTGTCGATGGTGCCGCGGATCGTCCGGTCGGTCGGCAGCACCGGATCGGTGTCGATCACGAGGATGCGGAAATCCTTCAGGCTGGTGTGCCGTGCCGTCGGCAGGTCGAGACGGTAGGCCTTGCCGGCTTCGAGCGGATCGGGACCGGCCATCACGTCGAGCAGCAGCGACAAGTCGGCCGCGCCGCGCGCCATCGGACCGATCACGGACAGATCGCCGTCGAACGGCAGCGGCGCGAATGGCGGCGGCGTGTGGCCGCGCGCCGGCAAGAGCGCAATGGTCGGCTTGTGCGCATAGATGCCGCAATGAAAGCCCGGCACGCGCAGCGAGCCGCCGATGTCGGAACCGAGCGACAGCGCGCCATAGCCTGCGGCGAGGGCGGCCGACGATCCGCCGGAGGAGCCGCCCGGCGTACGGCCGAGATCGTAGGGATTGTTGGTGGTGCCGTAGACCTCGTTGTAGCTCTGCCAGTCCGCGAGGTTGAGCGGCACGTTGGTCTTGCCGAGGATCACGCCGCCGGCGTCCTTTACCCGCGCAATCGACAGCGCGTCCTCGCTCGGCGTGAAATCCTTTTGCGCCGGGTTGCCCCAGGTCGTCGGCAGTCCGGCGACGTTGAAGGATTCCTTCACGGTCATCGGGATGCCGGTGAGCGGCCGGTGCTCGCCGCGCGCGATCGCCGTATCGGCAGCGCGCGCAGCGGCGAGACCGCGCTCGAAATCGCGCACGCAGACCGCGTTGATCTTGCCGTCATGCCGTTCGATCCGGCCGATGACGTCTTCTGCCAGCTCGACTGCCGAAACCTGCTTCGTCTTCAGCGCCGCCGACAATCCGACGGCGGTCTTGAAACTCCATTGCGATTTGGCCACGGCGTGCTCCCGGTTTGGCGCGGATCATGCGCAGAATGGCGCGGCCCGGCAAGCTCGGCTTGATCGCAATTGCGTGGGCGAAGCTACCCCGGAAGCATGCGCTGCATGACCCGGCTGCGGAAGACCAGCAGATGGGCCAGCGCCGCGGCGATGTGGGCGCCAATCAGCACCAGGAGCGACCATTCCGCGGCCTGGTGCAGGCCATCGATCGCCTTGCCCGCTGCCGCGTTGTCCGAGGCCAGCATCGGCAGCGGCATGATGTAGAAGAACGACACCGCCCAGCCGCGGAACGACGCGAACAACCAGCCGCTGACGGTGGTGGCCAGCACCAGGACATAGAGCATCCAGTGCACGACTTCCGAACCGAGCCGCTGCCAGGGCGGCAGCGAGCTCTCCGGCGCCACCGGATGGGTGAGCCGCCAGATGAACCGCAATACGATCAGGAGAAGGATGACGATGCCGAACGAAATGTGGAACGTCATCGCCGCACCCGGGGACTGGCCGCGATGAATGTCCGGCATCAGCCAGCCGATCGGATATTGCACGGCGAGCAGCGCGACGATCACCCAGTGCAGCAGCTTGGCCGTGGTTCCGTAGTGCAATCGTTTGGCCATTGACTCCCCCGCGGATGTTGACGTCCGCAGCGGCTGGTGGCGCCCGGCACCGCGAACGCGTAGCCGAGGATAGTATCGACGACAAGCCGGCCGGGATGCCGCACCTCGCGCTACGCCGCGCCGATCAGGATGCCGACGGCGAGCACGATCGCGCCGCCGAGCACGATCTGGAACACCGCCTGCAGGAACGGCGTGTCCATGTAGCGCGCGCGGATGAAGGCGATCGCCCACAATTCGATGAACACGACGAGGCCGGCGATCGCGGTCGCGATCCAGAATGCGTTCGGCCAGGCGTCGGGAACGAGATAGGGAATGGTGTGGCCGAGACCGCCGACCGTCGTCATCAGGCCGCAGGTCATGCCGCGCAGCCATGGCGAGCCGCGACCGGTCAGCGAGCCGTCGTCGGACAGCGCTTCGGCAAAGCCCATGCTGATGCCGGCGCCGATCGAGGCGGCGAGGCCGACCAGGAAGGTCTGCCAGTTGTGGTGCGTGGCGAACGCGGCGGCGAACAGCGGCGCCAGGGTCGAGACCGAACCGTCCATCAACCCGGCGAGGCCCGGCTGCACATATTGCAACACGAACATCCGTCGCCGCGTGCGGTCTTCCTCGGCGCGGACGTCGGGCTTGAGGATGTCGCCGGTGAGCTTCACCGCAAGCTTCTCGTGGCCCTTCTCTTCTTCCGCGAGATCGCCGAGCAGGCGGCGCACGCCGACATCCTCGGCCTTCCCGGCCGCCTTTGCATAGAAGCGCTCGGCCTCCAACTCCATGGTCTCGACCTCCTTGCGGATGGTGTCGAGCGACAGGTTCTTGGTCAGCCAGATCGGCCGCCGGCGCAGGAAGCCCTTGACGTTCTCGCGCCGGATCGGAGGCAGATGCGGTCCGAAGCGCTGCTCGTAGGTTTCGAGCAGCCGGTGGCGATGGCCGCGCTCCTCCTCGGCCATCTCCTCGAACACCTTCGCGGTATCGGGATAGCGCTCAGCGAGGTCCTCGGCGAAGCTCATGTAGATCCGGCTGTCCTCCTCCTCGGAGGCAATCGCGACCGCGAGCACCTCGCGCTCGGTCAGATCGGCGAAATTCTTCACGGCAGCGCCTTCTTTACCTGCTTTAGAATTAGAATAATTCTAATATTTGTCGCCCAAGGCAAGGTCAATCCAAAAGCACGCACAGTCGCCCGTTCACGATCACAAAAGAAGGAACCGGGCCGCCCTACGCCCGTTCGAGTTCCTGCTGCTCGCGAAGGGGATGCCATGGAGACCGTCAAATACCGCCTGAACGATCCGCGCCTGGCGCCGCGGCGGACGAAGCTGGAGATTCCGGGTTGGGCCGGCAAGCGCGATCCGCGCACCGACGGCTCGCGCGAGCAGGTCTGGCATTGCGTGCCGTTCTCTGAAGGCGCGCAATACGGGATCGAGCTGTTCTATCCCTATGATTTCGAACTGCACGTCACCACCAAGGACGGCAGGTTGCAGCTTGACGCCGATTGGGGCGCGCCGCCGGACAGCGGTGTGCAGTGGCCGCCGTTCCGGAATTTCGGTGACACCTTCTACACCTATCAGATCCTGCTCGATCTCAAGGTCGCGAAAGGCATGGCGGTCCGCACCGAACCGCATCCGCGCTTCTACACCGATCGCACCGATACCGTGCCGATCGCCGTTCCCGCGCTGATCCGCAACTGGTGGCCGATGATGTTCTTCTGCGTGTTCAAATCACCGGCTGAAGGACGCACGCACATCTTCCGGCCGAACGAGCCGTTCGCGCAGATCATCGTGATTCCGGAGGAGGCCAATTTCCAGCTCGAGCCGATGGGCGAGGAGGAGTCTGCCGAACGCGAACTGCAGTCGCGCCGCATCTACAACAACCGGCCCAAGCTCGCCGCCGGCACGGAGTGGACGTCGTCGTCAGACACGGTGTTCGACGGCACCTATCGTCACCTGCATCGCGCCGCCAAGGAGAAGGCGCGCCACGACTGAGCAGTCGCCGGCATCATCGCCGGAGGACAGCGGGGCCTGTGGGCCCCGTTGTCGCGCTTCGCACTGCTCAGTAGCGATAATACCCGTGATGGTGATGATGATGGTGGTGGTGATGATGGTGATGGTGGCGCCGATAGCCCGGCACCACGACGACCGGCCCATAGCGGCGATAGTAGCGGTGATGATGATGGTGGTGATGATGGTGATGATAGTACTGCGCGAGCTGCACGTTCTCGTGGGCTTGCGGCGGCGTGGCCTCGTCGAGGGCTTGCAGCTTGGCCGAGGCATCCGAGATCGGTTCCAGCAGTTCCGCATAGGAGTTCGCCTGCAGAACGTCGGCCGGCGCCGGCGCGGCCTGCACTGCGCCGAGCGCGCCAAGCGACGCGACGGCACCCAGCAGTCCGGCAATCTTCTTCTCCATAATTCTCCTCCTGATCAGGTCACCGGACGAACAACCGGCTGACCGCAACGCCAGGTTCCGACGAATGTTCCTCGATGTTTCCGGACGTCGTCCTATTGCGCCGCACGGGCCAGGAACCGAAGCAGCAGGCGGCCGACCTCGTCCGGCTGCTCCTGCTGCACCCAATGGCCGGCACCGTCGATCAGGTGGCAGCCGATCATGTTGGTGCAGGCCCTGGTCTGCATCGCCTCGAACGCGCCGGGCCGCTGATAGGTGCCCCAATCCTGCCTTCCCGAGATGAAGGCGGAGGGCACGTCGATGGTACGGCCGCCCCAGGTCTGCATCTCCGGCACGAACGCGCCCGAGGTGCCGCAGCGATACCATTGCAGCCCGCCCTGGAACCCGGTGCGCTGATATTCGGCGCTGTAATAGGCGAGCTCATGGTCCGGCAGCCAGGTGTTCGCGACGATCGCCTCGCGCGAGGGCATCTCCTCGGCGACCGTCGCCGGCATGTCCCTGGCGAGATCCATCACATAGTAGGTCGGCAGTTTCGCCAATTCGCCCGCCGACCATGATTGCAGCGGATAGGGCTTGTTGTCGGTCCAGTCCGCGCTCTTGTGATGGTAGTAGGCGCGCAGGAAATCATGCACGCCCTGCGGCGCGCGATGCATGTCGGCATTGGCCGCGCGCGTCGAGTAGTACCAGTGGTAATGCTTGCGCGGGCGCGGCAGCGCCGCCAGCTCGCGATGCACGGGATCCTCGGTCGCGGGCCTCGCCGGCGCGTTGGCGGTGTTGAACGGCAGCGACGGCGGTCCTGCAAACGGCGCGCTCATCATCACCACGGCGCGGAACACATCGGGCCGGATCAGCGCGCACCATGCTGCGACCGATGACCCGGCATCATGCCCGATCACCGCGTCGACATGTTTGTAACCGAACGCTGCGACCAGCCCGAGCGCGTCGCGTACCATGTTCGGCAGGCGGAACGGTGCGAGCTCGCAGTCATAGTCGGCGCTCCATCCCGTCGTGCGTCCATAGCCGCGCTGATCCGGCGCGATCACGTGATAGCCGGCCGCAGCCAGCGCCGGCATCACCTTGCGCCAGGAGAAGGCGAGCTCGGGGAAGCCGTGCAACAGCAGCAGGCAGGGACGGCCTGACGTTTCGAAGCCCGCCTCCAGCACATGCATCGTGAGGCCATTGATGCCGTCGACGTAACGCGAGCGGATGGTGGAGGGGAGCGGAACGTCGGGGAGATCCGTTGTCGTGTTCATTGCGCACCTCCCAGAGATCTTCGCCTACGCCTTCTTCGGCCAATATTTGTCGCGCAAATGGCGCTTCACCAGCTTGCCGGTCGGCGTTCGCGGCAGCTCCGGTTCGAAGTCGATGCTCCTGGGGCATTTGATCGGCGACAGATGCTGCCTGCAGAACGCGATCAGCTCGGCCTCGAGGTCCTTGCCGGCCTTCGCCATGTCGTGCGGCTGCACCACGGCCTTGACCTCCTCGCCCATCTCCTCGTTCGGCACACCGAACACCGCGACGTCGGAGACCGCGGGATGCGTGATCAGCACGTCCTCCGTCTCCTGCGGATAGATGTTCACCCCGCCTGAGATGATCATGTAGCTCTTGCGGTCGGTGAGGTAGAGGAAGCCCTCGTCGTCGAGATAGCCGACATCGCCGAGCGTCGACCAGCCTTTCGCGTTATAGGCTTTCTTCGTCTTCTCGGGATCGTTGTGATAGGAGAAGACGGGCGCATCGGCGAAATAGACCTGGCCGATCTGGCCGGTCGGCGCCTCCTGCTCGTTCTCGTCCAGGATCTTGACCTTGCCCACCACGGCGCGACCGACGGTGCCGCGATGGCTGAGCCATTGCTGCGAGGTCGAGACCGTGACGCCGTTGCCTTCCGAGCCGGCGTAATACTCGATCAGGATCGGTCCCCACCATTCGATCATCTTCGCCTTGACGTCGACCGGACACGGTGCCGCCGCATGGATCGCGCCCTTCAGCGAGGAGACGTTGTAGCGGGCGCGGACGTCGTCGGGCAGCTTCAGCATGCGCACGAACATCGTCGGCACCAGCTGCGATTGCGTGATCCGGTGCTTCTCGACCTGCTTCAGGAATTCCTCGGCGTCGAAATGCTCCATGATGACCGAGGTGCCCCCGAGCACGGTCGCCATCATGTTGAAGCGCAAGGGCGCCGCATGATAGAGCGGCGCCGGCGACAGATAGATGCTGTCGGCATTCATGCCGCACATGTCGGCGCAGAGGATGCGCAGGAACGGGTTCGGTACATCGATCCGGTTGCCCTCGAATTCCTTCTTGATGCCCTTCGGCCGGCCGGTGGTGCCGGAGGAATACAGCATGTCGTAGCCCGCAACCTCGTCGGCGACAGGCGTGGTCGGCTGCGCGGCCGCTTCCTTGTCATAGGAGCGGAAGCCAGGGGCGGGCTCGTCCATCATGTAGAACAGCGGCTCACCCGGCTCGCCCTTGATCAGGCCCTTGACCTTGTCGGCGCACTGCGGCGTGGTGATGAACACCTTGGCGCCGCAATCCTTGATGATATAGGCGATCTCCTCCTCCGTGAGGTAGCGGCTGATCGCGGTGTAATAGAGCCCGCTGCGCTGAGCGGCCCAGCAGATCTCCATGAAAGCGAGCCGGTTTTCCATCAACAGCGCGATGTGGTCGCCGGCCTTCAAACCGAGCGAGCGGAACAGATGTGCGCCCTGGTTCGAGAGCTCGTCGAGCTCGCGATAGCTGATGGACTTGCCGGTCCCCGCCATCCGGTAGGCGATCTTGTCGGGCGTAGTGCGGGCGTGGACGGAGGGATGGGTCATCGGTGTCTCTCGCGCAAATAGCGAGTAGCGAATGGCGAATAGGGACATCTTGCGTGCTCCTCTATTCGTCACCCGCTACTCGCCGTCCGCTTCTCCTTGTTCGTTCCTCTATTCGCTATTCGCCAGCCGCTATTCGCGCGACTGTTACAGCCGTTCGACGATGGTGACGTTTGCCATGCCGCCGCCTTCGCACATGGTCTGCAGGCCCCAGCGCTTGTTGCGCTGCTTCAGTGCGTTGACCAGCGTCGTCATCAGCTTGGTGCCGCTTCCGCCCAGCGGATGGCCGAGCGCGATCGCGCCGCCGTTGACGTTGAGGCGCGCCGGATCGGCACCTGTCGTCTTCAGCCAGGCGGTCGGCACCGAGGCGAAGGCCTCGTTGACCTCGAACAGGTCGATGTCGTCGATCGACATGCCGGCCTTCCTCAGCGCGCGTTCGGTGGCGGGCAGCGGTGCTTCCAGCATGATCACGGGGTCATGGCCGATCATGGTCATGTGGTGGATGCGCGCCATCGGTTTGACGCCGAGCGCCTTGAGGCCCTTCTCGTTGACGACCATCACGCCCGAGGCGCCATCGCAGATCTGGCTGGCGCTCGCCGCCGTCAGCCTGCCGTTCTCGGCGATCAGCTTGACACCCTTGATGCCGTCGAGGCTGGCGTCGAAGCGGATGCCTTCATCGATGTGGTGGGTGTCGGTCGAGCCGTCGGCGCGGGTGATCTTCACCGGCACGATCTCGTCCTTGAAGTAGCCGGCCTGCGTGGCCGCGATCGCGCGCTGATGGCTGTTATAGGAATATTCGTCGAGCACGTCCTTCGACAGGCCGTACTTCTCCGCCATCATCTCCGCGCCGGTGAACTGGCTGAACATGATGTTCGGATACTTCGCCTCGATACCGGGGCTCTTGTAGTGGCCGAAGCCGTTCTTGGCCGGGAGCTGCGAGGCGAGGCCCATCGGCACGCGTGTCATCGATTCCACGCCGGCGGCGATCACGCAGTCCATGGTGCCGCTCATCACCGCCTGGGCTGCGAAGTGCAGCGCCTGCTGCGAGGAGCCGCACTGGCGGTCGATCGAGGTGGCGGGCACGCTCTCCGGCAGTTTCGAGGCCATCACCGCGTTGCGCGCGATGTTGTTGGACTGCTCTCCGGCCTGCATGACGCAGCCCATGATCACGTCCTCGATCTGCGCCGGATCGACCCCTGATCGTTCCACCAGCGAGTCGAGCACGGTCGCGGCCAGATCGGCCGGATGCCAGCCGGCAAGACGCCCTCCCTTGCGGCCGCCCGCGGTGCGAGCGGCGGCGACGATATATGCCTCGGCCATGTCTGATCTCCCTGATGTTCTGGATTGGGCTGTTCAAAGATCGGCCGGATTTAAGGGACGCCCCCGTATTTAGTCAATCAATCAATTAACTCTTGAGTGCAGCCCCGCCATGGGTTTATGTGCGGCCTCGACATTCCACCGCCCCCAGGACCCGAGCGCAGTTGAATACCAGCGTACCGACGAGACTTGCCGCGAGCAAAAACGCCACCGCCGACAAGCTGTTGGTTGCGGCCAGCGAGCTGATGATCGAGCGCGCCTCGATCGAAGTGTCGCTGTCCGACATTGCGCAGAAGTCCGGGGTCAACGCCGCGTTGGTGAAATATCATTTCGGCAACAAGGAAGGGCTGTTGCTGGCGCTGCTGGCGCGCGATGCCGCCACCGAGATGTCGCAGCTCGAATATCTGCTGGCGCAGCCGATCACGCCGACCGCGAAACTGCGGCTGCATATCGGCGGCATCATCCGCGCCTATCACCAGTTCCCCTACATGAACCGGCTGATCCATTGTCTCCTGCATGAGAGCTCGCCTGACGCCGCCGACGAGGTGTCGAAATTCTTCGTCGCGCCGCTGCTCGAATTTCATCGTCGCCTGCTCGCCGAAGGCGTCAAGGCCGGCGAGTTCCGGAAAGTGGATCCGGTACTGTTCTACACCAGCCTGATCGGCGCATGCGATCATCTGTTCTTCGCCCGCCACGCGATGTCGCGGGCGGTCGGCGTTGGTCCGGTCACCGACGAGGTCTGCCGCGAATACATCAAGCACATGGAAGCCTTGATCTTCGGCGGCATGCTCAATTCCAAGAACGAAACGGCCGCCGTGGCGGCCGGATAACAAAGTCTAGAGAAGAAACGCTCAAGGAAAGGCTGTTCCCATGCAATTGAAAGACGTTGCCGTTCTCATCACCGGCGGTGGCTCCGGCCTCGGTGCCGCGACCGCCCGCGCCATGGCCGCGAAGGGCGCCAGGATCGGTGTGCTCGACCAGAACAAGGACAATGCCGAGAAGGTCGCGGCAGAAGTGAAGGGCGTAGCGCTTCATGCAGACGTCACCAGCGAAGAGCAGATGAAGGCGGCGATCGCCAAGGCGGAAGCCGCGCACGGTGTGGCGCGCGTGCTGATGAACTGCGCCGGCATCGGCGGCTCGCAGCGCATCGTCGGCAGGGATGGCGTCTATCCGCTCGAAAAATTCGTCCGCATCATCAATGTCAATCTGATCGGCACCTTCAACGCGCTGCGCCTGTTCGCGGAGCGCGCCGCCACCATCGAGACCATCGGCGAGGAGCGCGGTGTCGTCATCAACACGGCTTCCGTTGCCGCCTATGAAGGCCAGATCGGCCAGATCGCCTATTCGGCCTCGAAGGGCGGCATCGTCGGCCTCACACTGCCTGCCGCGCGCGACCTCGCCAGCCTGAAGATCCGCGTCAACACCATTGCGCCCGGCATCTTCTTCACGCCGCTCTTGATGGGTCTGAACGAGGAAGCCCGCAAGAGCCTCGGCGCCCAGGTGCCGCATCCGGCGCGCCTCGGCGAGCCCGACGAGTACGGCGCGCTGGCCGTGCACATCGTCGAGAACGCGATGCTCAACGGCGAAACCATCCGCCTCGACGGCGCCATCCGCATGGCGCCGCGATAACACTCGGTTGTCGTCCCCGCGAACGCGGGGACCCATAACCCCGGCTTTCTCCACTGAAGCGCGATGGGGCCGCAGCCCGCCGCAACGACTATTGCCGGTGGTTATGGGTCCGGGCTCGCGCTTCGCTTGGCCGGGACGACGGTGAGGAGGAATGCCCGCGTGTCTCAACCGCTGCTGATCGAACATCACGACGGGGTCGATTGGGTCACGCTCAATCGCCCTGAAAGCCTGAATGCGCTCGATCCCTCGTTGATCGATGCGCTCAACAGCTACTTCCAGGGCCTGCAGCGCAACCGCGACACCCGCGTCGTCGTGCTGAAGGGCGCCGGCGCCAATTTCTGCGCCGGCCTCGACCTCAAGCATGCGATGGCGCGCCGCGGCGGGCAGGCCGAGCCGCCCGGCGTCACGGAATCGCTCGACTCGCAGCGCCGCATTGCCGACATCGTGATGCTGATGCGGCGCTGTCCGCAGCCGATCATCGCGCTGGTGCAGGGCGCGGCCGCCGGCGGCGGTTTCGCGCTGGCGCTCGCCGCCGACATCCGCATCGCCGCAAGCAATGCGCGGATGAACTGCGCCTTCATCAAGCTTGGCCTTGGCGGCTGCGACATCGGCACCAGCTATTTCCTGCCGCGCCTCGTCGGCGTCTCCGTTGCTTCCGAATTGATCCTCACCGGACGCTTCATCAAGGCCGACCGCGCGCTCGCCGTCGGCCTCGTGTCGGAGGTGGTCGATGCCGCCGATCTCGACGCCGCGGCCAATCCTTATGTCGATGCGATGATGACGGCCTCGCCAGTCGGCCTCCGCCTGTCGAAGGAATGCCTGAACATGAGTGTCGACGCCGGCTCGATCGAGGCCGTGATTGCGATGGAGGATCGCAATCAGGTGCTGTGCAGCCGCTCCGAAGATTTCCAGGAGGGAATCAGGGCCTTCCTCGAGAAACGAAAGCCTGTCTATATCAGGCGCTGAGACAAGATCCTGCAAAGGACGAGAAATTCCGGGAGACGCAAAATGGATGGGAGTGCCGCAGCAGTGATGACGAAGCCGGCCTTTCGCAAGGTGGACTGGCTCGAGCGCGACATCGCGGTCGAGCGGCGCGACGACGGCACCATCGTCCTGAAGTCGCGGATTCCGTTGCAAGCCTATGCGACCCATATTCCAGCCTATCTCGCGAAATGGGCTGACGAGGCGCCGGAGCGGATCTGGCTCGCGCAGCGCGGTGGTCCTGACCGCCAGTGGCGCAAGCTGTCCTATGGCGAAGCCAAACGAACCGTCGATGCGCTGACGCAAGGCCTGCTCGATCTCGGCCTCGCGGAAGGCCGTCCCGTCGCGATCCTGTCAGGCAATTCAATCGAGCATGCGCTGATGACCCAGGCCGCGATGCAGGCGCGGCTGGCGGCGGCGCCGGTGTCGCCGGCCTATTCGCTGATGAGCCAGGACCACCTCAAGCTCAAATATCTGTTCGACCTGATCAAGCCGGCCGTCGTGATGGTGCAGGACGGCCCGACCTTCGAGAAGGCACTGAAGGCCCTCGATCTCACCGGCATCACGGTGGTCCACGTGCTGCGCCCGTGCGACGGCATCAAGAGCGTTGCCTTCGCCGATCTCGCCGCGACGCCGGTGACGTCAGCGGTCGACGGGTCGATCGCGAAGATCACGCCCGGGACCGTGGGCAAGCTGCTGTTCACCTCGGGCTCGACCGGGATGCCCAAGGCCGTCATCAACACCCAGGGGATGATGTGCGCCAATGCGGCGATGATGATGCAGGTGCGCCCGCGCGAGCGCGGCGGCCCGATCCCGACCGTGCTGGACTGGATGCCGTGGAATCACACCATGGGCGGCAACGCCGCCTTCAATCCGGTGCTGGTCGACGGCGGCACGCTCTATATCGACGACGGCCGGCCGATGCCGGGCCAGCTCGAGGAGACGATCAGGAACCTGCGCGAGGTATCGCCGACCTATTATGCCAACGTGCCGGCCGGCTATGCCGCGCTCGCGGCGGCGATGGAGAAGGACGATGCGCTCTGCCGCAGCTTCTTCAAGAACCTCTCGATCATGGCCTATGGGGGCGCGCGGCTGCCCGACGATCTTTACGACCGCATGCAGGCGCTGGCGGTGAAGACCACCGGCGAGCGCATCGTGTTCTACACCGGCTGGGGCTCGACCGAGACTGCACCGACCTCGACCGGCACCTATTGGGACACCGAGCGCGTCGGCCTGATCGGCCTGCCGTTCCCCGGCGTCGAGCTGAAGATGGTGCCGTGCGGCTCGAAATATGAATTGCGGCTGCGCGGCGTCAACGTCACGCCGGGCTATTTCGGCCAGCCTGACCTGACCAGGAAGATGTTCGACGAGGAAGGCTTCTACTGCATCGGCGATGCCGGCGTGTTCGTCGACGCCGAAGATCCGCTTCAGGGCATCATCTTCGCCGGCCGCGTGGTCGAGGACTTCAAGCTGACGACCGGGACCTTCGTCCATGTCGGCTCGCTGCGCACGGACGCAATCGCCGCCGCGACGCCTGTTGTGCACGACGCGCTGGTCGCGGGACAGGACCGCGCATTCATCGGGCTGTTGTGCTGGCCGAACCTTCATGCGTGCCGACAGCTCGTCGGCAATGCAGAGGCGAACTATCAGGACGTGATCAGCCATCCAGAGGTGATCGCCTGCCTGAAGAAGGGTTTGCAGGCGCACAATGCCGCGACCACCGGCAGCAGCATGCGCGTTGCGCGCGCGATGCTGATGGTCGAGCCGCCTTCGATCGACGGCAACGAGCTGACGGACAAGGGCTACATCAACCAGCGCGCCGGCCTCGAACGTCGTGCCGCTCTCGTCGAGAAGCTCTATGCGGACAAGCCCGGCGACGAGGTGATCATTCTGAACTGAACGCAGGATGGGTAGAGCGCAGCGATATCGATCATTCGCAACCAGAACGTCATTCCGGGGCACGCGAAGCGTGAACCCGGAATCCAGAGGTTAGTACATCGAGATTCCGGGTTCGATGCTGCGCATCACCCCGGAACGACAGCAAGAAAAAGGTAGCCGCCATGAATTTCGATTTCTCCGACGAACAGAAGCAGATGCGCGACGAGGCGCGCAAGTTCCTCGCCGAGCAATGCCCGCCCAAGGCCGTGCGCGAGGTGCTCGACGGCAAGGCGCCCTATGACAAGGCGCTGTGGAAGGGCCTCGCCGAGATGGGCTTCCTCGGTGTCGCGATCCCGGAGAAGTTCGGTGGCGCCGGCGCCGGCCATCTCGAGCTCTGCGTGATCGCCGAGGAAATGGGCCGCGCGCTGGCGCCGGTGCCGTTCTCCTCGACCGTCTACCTCGCCGCAGAGGCGATCCTGATCGCAGGCTCGGATGCGCAGAAGCAGAAATGGCTGCCGAAGATCGCCGCAGGCGAGGCGATCGGCACGCTGGCGCTGTTCGAGGGCAAGGGCAATCCGTCGCCGAAGGCGATCAACGTCTCAGCCAATGGTGGCGCGCTCAACGGCTTCAAGAAGCCGGTGCCCGATGGCGCGATCGCCGATTTCGCCGTGGTCGCTGCGCGGACCGGTTCCGGCAGTCGCGAGTCCGAGATATCGCTGTTCATCGTCGAGCTGAAGGCTGCGGGCGTCGAGGTCAAGCCGCTGACCAATATCGACCTGACCCGCGGCCAGGCCGAGATCACATTCAAGAACGCCAAGGCGGAGCCGCTCGGTGAGCACGGCGACGGTTGGAGCGTCATCAGCCAAGTGCTGGATCGCGCCGCCGTGCTGATGGCCTTCGAGCAGGTCGGCGGCGCCGATCGCGCGCTGGAGATGGGTCGCGACTACGCGCTCGACCGCATCGCCTTCGGCCGTCCGATCGGCTCGTTCCAGGCGGTCAAGCACATGCTCGCCGACATGTATGTCTCGGCGACCCTGGCGCGCTCCAATTGCTACTACGGTGCCTGGGCGCTCTCGACCAATGCCGGCGAGCTGCCGGAAGCGGCGGCCGCCGCACGCATCAGCGCCACGCAGGCGTTCCAGCACTGCGCCAAGAACAACATCCAGGTGCATGGCGGCATGGGCTTCACCTGGGAATTCGATTGCCACATGTACTATCGCCGCGCCAATGCGGTGGCGCTCGGCCTCGGCAGCCTGTCCTATTGGGAGGACGCCCTGATCGATCGCATGCGCAAGAAGAACGCGGCCTAGCCCGACGATTCGTCATTCCGGGGCGCGCGTAGCGCGAACCCGGAATCCAGAGGTTTGGATCGAGATTCCGGGTTCACGCTACGCGTGCCCCGGAATGACGGAAAGAGATCAAGATGAATTTCGACGACACCCCGCAGGAGGCCGCGTTCCGCGCCGAGGCGAAAGCCTGGATCGCGGCAAATGCACCGAAGCAATATGAGGAAGAGCTGAGCAAGGCCTCGCTCGGCCGCGTCCAGCTCAAGGGCGCCAACATCCTTGAGGTTGCCAAGGCCTGGCAGAAGAAGAAGGCCGATGCCGGCTGGGCCTGCCTGCACTGGCCAAAGGAATATGGCGGTCGCGGCTCTTCGCCGATCGAGCGCGTGATCTGGCAGCAGGAGGAGGGGCCGTTCGGCCGCCTCAGCGCAATGTTCATCATCGGCCACGGCATGTGCGGCCCGACCATGATGGCGTTCGCCGGCGAGGAGCAGAAGCGGACGTTTCTGCCGCCGCTCGCCTCCGGCGAGAAGGTCTGGTGCCAGCTGTTCTCCGAGCCCGCCGGCGGCTCCGACGTCGCGGGCCTGCGCACCCGCGCCGAGAAGCATGGCGACGAATGGGTGATCAACGGCCAGAAGATCTGGACCTCGGGCGCGCACTACTCGGATTACGGCATCCTGCTGACCCGCACCGATCCGACCGTGCCGAAGCACAAGGGCCTCACGATGTTCTTCCTGGACATGAAGAGCCCGGGTGTCGAGGTGCGGCCGATCAAGCAGGCGAGCGGCGCCTCCGACTTCAACGAGGTCTATTTCACCGACGTCCGCATTCCCGACTCGCAACGCCTCGGCAATGTCAATGACGGCTGGAACGTGTCGCTGACCACGCTGATGAACGAGCGCATGTCGATCGGCGCCGGCGTCTCGACCGGCTTCCCCGAGCTGCTCGACTATTGCAGCAGCCTGATGCTGGAAGACGGCCCCGCGATCGAGAACCGCGCGGTGCGCTCCAGGCTTGCGAACTGGGCGGTGAAGGCGAGTGGGCTGAAATACACCAGCATGCGCGCGATCTCTGCGCTGTCGAAGGGCGAGCGCCCGGGACCGGAGAATTCGATCGGCAAGCTGGTCGCCGGCTCGATGATCCAGGACGTCGCGGCCTTCGCGCTCGACCTGCAAGGTGCAGCCGGCGCGCTGAACGGGCCTGATGATGCCGAGGTCGCGGGCAAATTCCAGGCGATGCTGCTGCGCGCGCCGGGCACCCGCGTCGAGGGCGGCACCGACGAGATCATGCGCAACATCATCGCCGAGCGCGTGCTGGGCCTGCCCGGCGACATCAGGGTCGACAAGGACGTTCCCTTCAACAAGATCCCGACCAAGGGAAGAGCTTAGCCGTCGTTCCAGGGCGGCGCGAAGCGGCGCCCGGAACCTCGAGCCGCATATCTAACCTCCAGATTCCGGGTTCGATGCTTCGCATCGCCCCGGAATGACAAGAAAAAGGAGCCGCCATGAATTTCGATGACACGCCGCAGGAAGCCGAATTCCGCGCCACCGTCCGCAAGTGGATCGAGGCGAACGCGCCGAAGGAGTTCGAGGAGGAGCTCTCGAAATCCTCGCTCGGCCGCATCAGGCTCGCCAGGCACGACATGGTCGAGGTCGGCAAGGCCTGGCAGAAGAAGAAGGCCGAAGGCGGCTGGGCCTGCCTGCATTGGCCGAAGGAATATGGCGGCCGCGGCGCCACCCCGATCGAGAAGGTGATCTGGCAGCAGGAGGAGGGCGTCTACGGCAAGCTGACACAGCCGTTCCAGATCGGCGAGGGCATGTGCGGCCCGACCGTGATGGCATGGGGCTCCGAGGACGCCAAGCGCCGCTATCTGCCGAAGCTCGCGTCCGGCGAGGAGATCTGGTGCCAGCTGTTCTCCGAACCGTCCGCCGGATCCGACGTCGCCGGCCTGCGCACCCGCGCCGAGAAGAAGGGCGACAATTGGGTCGTCAACGGCCAGAAGATCTGGACCTCGGGCGCGCATTATTCCGACTACGGCCTGCTGATCGCGCGCACCGACCCGAACGTGCCCAAGCACAAGGGCCTCACGATGTTCTTCCTGGACATGAAGAGCCCGGGCGTGGAAGTGCGGCCGATCAAGCAGGCCAACGGCATGCAGGAGTTCAATGAGGTCTATTTCACCGACGTCGTGATTCCGGACAGCCAGCGGCTGGGGGCCGTCGGCGACGGCTGGAACGTGTCGCTGACGACGCTGATGAACGAGCGGATGTCGATCGGCGCGCGGCTCGCGACCGGCGTCCCCGAAATGTTCGAGTTCTGCTCCAGCCTGATGCTGGAGGACGGTCTTGCGATCGACGATCCCGCCGTGCGCTCCAGGCTCGCGAGCTGGGCGGTGAAATCGAGCGGGCTGAAATACACCAGCTACCGTGCGATCTCGGCGCTGTCGAAAGGCGAGCGGCCGGGACCGGAAAACTCCATCGGCAAGCTCGTCTCCGGCATGATGCTGCAGGATATCGCGGCCTATGCGATGGATCTGGAAGGCGCGGCAGGCAGCCTCACCGGCGAGAGCGAGGAACTCGCTCACGGCCAGTTCCAGCAGATGCTGCTGTCCTCGCCCTCGATGCGCATCGCCGGCGGCACCGACGAGATCCTGCGCAACATCATCGCCGAGCGCGTGCTCGGGCTGCCCGGCGACATCAGGGTCGACAAGGACGTGCCCTACAACAAGATTCCGACCAAGGGACGCTGACCATGGATGCCGTGACCAAGCCGCGTTATGCAACGGAAGACCGCATCGGCGCGCTCGAGGAACTGCTCAACGAACGCTACTCGGTGCGCGCATTCCTGCCGCGCGAGGTGCCGCGCGACATCATCGAGCATGTGCTGACGGTGGCGCAGCGCACCGCATCCTGGTGCAACAGCCAGCCCTGGCAGGTGCTGATCGCAAGCGGGGAGGCCAGGGAGCGCTTCCGCAAGGCGATCTATGCCGAGGCCGCGTCCGGTGCCAAGGAAGATCATGACTTCACGCCGCCGCGCGAATATGTCGGCGTCTACCTGGAGCGCCGCCGCGAGAGCGGCTTCCAGCTCTACAACACGCTCGGCATCCCCAGAGGCGACAAGGCCGGGTATTCCAGGCAGGCGCTGCAGAACTACAATTTCTTCGGCGCGCCGCATGTCGCCGTGATCCACACCAACGAGCCACTCGGCATCTACGGTGCGATCGATTGCGGCGGCTACGTCTCGAACTTCATGCTGGCGGCACAGGCGCTCGGGCTCGGAACCATTCCGCAGGCCGCACTCGCCCGCTATTCCGGCCTGATCCGCCGGCACTTCAATCTGTCCGACGACCGCCGCGTCGTCTGCGGCATCTCGTTCGGCTATGCCGACCATGCGCACAAGGTGAATGGCTATCGGACGTCACGTGCCGATGTGGCGGATACCGTGACGTTCGTCGACGAGTAGCGCTCAGGCGCGCCGGGCTGTCACCCGGCGCCGCGGTGCCTCCGCATAACGCGCCGCCATCGCGGCCGTCATCTCCGCCATCTTGTCGCGCAGCTCGCGAGGCTCCAGCACCTCGGCCTCGGCGCCGAGCCGCAGCAGCTCGGTCGCGGCGTGCCACAGCGTCTTTCCGACCGGCATGGTCACGACTTGCCAGCCATCTGTCCCGGTGATCTCCGCAACCCGCAGCCGCGCCTTCACATAAGGATGCGCCAGCGCATCGAACAGTTTCTGGCCGAGCGGCGACAGAAGCACGGTGGCCTGGTTCGGGTGCAGCTCGGCCTCCAGCCGCGCGATCGAGGCGCGCCAGTAGGCGGCAAGGTCGAAATCATCAGGCCGCGTGAACGCTTCGTCCAGCACCGCGCAATCGAGCACGCGCGCGACGCGGTAGCTGCGCACGCTGCCATCGACGCGCCCGGCGAGATACCAGCCGCCGCCCTTCAGCACGAGGCCGAGCGGGGCCACGCGGCGGCGCTTCTCGGCCTTCCAGCTCCGGTAGCGGATCTCGATCAGCTGATCGTGCAGCACGGCGCCGGCGATGGCGCGCAGATGCTTCGGCTCCTCGCTCTCGCCGAACCAGCCCGGCGCGTCGAGATGGAAGCGCTGCTGCATCCCGCGCGCATTGGGGCGCAGATTCTCCGGCAGCGCCGCCATCAGCTTGGTCTGCGCCGTCCCCATCGCGGCATCGAGGCCGAGTGCGGCGGCCGGCCCGGGCAGCCCCGCCATGAACAGCGCCTCGGCCTCGCCCTGCGACAACCCGTTCAGCCTGACACGGTAGCCGTCGAGCAGGCGATAGCCGCCCTCCGCGCCGCGGTCGGCATAGACCGGAACGCCGGCGGCGGCGAGCGCGTCGATGTCGCGATAGATCGTGCGCACCGAGACCTCGCAGGTCTCCGCGAGCTCGGGCGCGGTGACACGCCCCCGCGCCTGCAGGGTGGTCAGGATCGAAAACAGCCGGCTCGCGCGCATCGGCGATTCATACCTGACACAGGATGTCAGGTATAGGTGCGCATAAGGGGATCGCCCTGAACGGAAGGAGACCTGTCCATGACCACCACCGACCGCATCACGCTGTATTACGCGCCGCAAAGCCGTGCCACCGGCGCCCGGGTGCTGCTGGAGGAACTCGGCGCGCCCTACGACCTGCAGGTCCTCAACATGAAGGCGGGCGAGCAGCGCAAGCCGGCCTATCTTGCCATCAATCCGCTCGGCAAGGTGCCGGCGGTCCACCACCGCGGCGCGCTGGTGACCGAGCAGGTCGCGATCTTCATCTACCTCGCTGACCTGTTCCCGCAGGCCGGCCTGACGCCTGCGCTCGACGATGCCAGGCGCGGCCCCTATCTGCGCTGGATCGCCTATTACGGCTCCTCGTTCGAGCCGGCCCTGATCGACAGGTTCATGAAGCGCGAGCCGGCGCCGGTCACGCAATCGCCCTATGCCGATTTCGACACCATGCTGGGCGCGCTGGAATCGCAGCTCGCCAGGGGGCAGTATCTGTTCGGCGGGCAGATCACCGCGGCCGACATCCTCTGGGGCATCGCGTTGAACTGGACCATGATGTTCGGCCTGGTGCCCCGGACGGACGTCTTCGTTCGCTACGCCGAGCGCATCGCCGCGCGTCCGGCCTTCCAGCGCATATCGGCCGCCGACGACGAGATGGCAGCAGCGCATGCCGCTGCCGCGGGAGTGTGATAGGCAGTGTCGATGGCAAAGCCGCTGCACAGCACCAACTGCTTCAACACGTTCATCCGCGTTGCGGACGATTGTCCCGCGCGCAGCGGCGAGGAGCCGCAGCCACGCGGCGGCAATCCGACGGTGGGCACGCTGCAATACGCCATGATCGCCGGCGCGCCGTACAAATACACCTCCGACGACGTCGTGTTCGCGACGTCGGCAGCGGGGCGTTCGCTCGATGCGAAGACGACGAAGCAAGAGCGCGGGCTCGCGCGCGAGGCGTTCTTCTCGAAGGGCCAGGCCTGCATGCGCGCCTCGCCGCTCGGCAAGCGCTTCGGCTGGGGCGTTCACGCCGATGCCGCGGGCCGCATCGCGATCTATGCGGTCGACAGCAGGCACTACCAGGCACTCGCCGCCGACCCCGGGATCGCGCAGACGCGCGCGATGCGATCAAAGCGGGCGTGAGCCCGCTCGCCCGTGCCCATTGCGGCTGGCGCCGGCCTGGCGCGCCCCGGGAAGGCTGTCGCCGCGACGGCCCCTGTGTGACCGCAATCACCGACCGGCCCGAGAACCCGATCCAAGATGACCGCGCCGGCTGAAGGACCGGTTCAGTCACAAGGAGATGTCCATGCCAAAATCCTCGTTGTCCAACAAAACGACCAGGCGGCCCAAGGAGCCGTTCGATCCTGCTCTCGAGGCTCCCATTGCCCTGATGCCCGACCAGCTCGAGACGGTCGTTGGCGGCCTTGTCAGCCTGGCGGGGCCGCTGCGTGGCGTCCTCGGTACGACGGGCATCGGTGGCGCCACGACCGGCGTCGTCGCCCCGCCACAGCAGCCGTACGGCATCCCGTCGGTCGACAAGCTGTGATCCCCCAAGGCGCCCGCCTGGCATCGGAAGTGGATTGGAGGTCTTGATGTCGAAACCAGATTCCCGACCCCTCGATTGTCCGAGCGCTCAAGCGGGCGCCAAGGACGCACGAGTCTACGGCGTGCGCACCGGCACTCCAGAGGCACCCCGCGTGGGTTACCTGACCGAGACGCTGCCCGTCTCCGAGGAGCTTCTGGCACTGTCAGGACCGGCAAGGCCGACCGAAGTCTTTCGTATCGCAGCGCCTTGCGCGACGAGCGGCTGCAAGCATTTCAAAGCCAACGCATGCACGCTCGTCCAGAGAATCGTCGAAGGTTTGGCACCCGTCGTCAACGCCCTGCCGGCCTGCCAGATTCGTTCAACCTGCCGCTGGTTCAGTCAGGAGGGCCGCAACGCTTGCCTCCGTTGCCCGCAAGTGATCACCGACAAACCCAACGCGACGGCGGAAGAGAAGCGGATCGCAGACGATGTTTAGGCCGCATGTGCGCGCCGGCGCATCGAGTCCATCCGTTGCTGAAATGTATTCGTGAGTACGGGCCCTAGAACTTCGGCGCCCGTTTCTCGGCGAACGCCTTGATGCCTTCCTTGATCTCCTCGCCGCGCATGCTGTCGCGGTGGCGGGCGTCAGCGGCGGCCTCGTCGAGTTCGCCGCGGGCGAACTCGTTGATGGCGCGCTTCATGCCGGCCATCGCAACAGGCGCATTGCCGGCGAGGACGTTGGCGAGCTTGTCGACCTCCTCGTCAAGCAGATCGAGCGGCACCATGGCGGTGAGGTAGCCGATCCGCAGCATCTCGGGTGCCGTGATCCGCGAGGCCGTCAGGAACAGCATCTTGGCGTTGTCGACGCCGAGCCGGGTCACGTAGCGCTTGATGCCGCTCCGGTAGTAGTGCAGCCCGAGCCGCGCCGCCGGCATGAACATCTCCGCGGTGTCGACGCCGATGCGGAAGTCGCAGGCCAGCGCCAGATCTGTCGCGCCGCCATAGACGCCGCCATTGAGCCGGCAGATCGTCGGCACGGCCAGATCCTCGAGCCGGTTGACCACCACCTCGAACGCCGAGCCCGCGCTCTGCTGCTCGCGCGCGCTCACCGCGCGTTCGGCGACCGAATTGAGGTCATAGCCGGCCGAGAAGGCGCGCCCGGTTCCGGTCAGCACCAGCACGCGGATCGAGGCATCGGCCTCGATCCGGTCGAACAGGTTGACGAGCTCACCGAGATCCTCGGCCTGCAACCGGTTGAGATGCTTGGGCCGGTTGAGGCGGATGGTGGCGCGCGCGCCCGAGATCTCGAGCACGGGTCCGCTGGCGGTCTCGGCCGCATCTGGCATGGTGGTCTCCACTACTGGTTCTCGAGCTGGCGTCGCCTGGCCTCGGCGTCGATGGTCTCGGCGAGTTCAGGGTGCCGTGCCATCAACAGGCGGAAATCGACCAGGTCAAGCACCAGGAGCCGCGCCACCTTGGTGGTGATGACGTCGGCGCCGCGCATGGTGTTGCCGAGCAGCGCCATCTCGCCGAAGAAGTCGCCCTCGCCGAGCAAGACCTTGCGGCCGGGCAGGTCGACCGCGACCTCGCCGGCCGCCACGAAATACATGCAGTCGCCGCTGGTGCCCTTGCGGATGATCGTGGTGCGCGGCGGCAGGTCCACGGTCCGCAGCATCTGGGTGACGTCGGCGATCGCAGCGGGGCCGAGATTGGCGAAGAACGGCACGTTGCTGACGGTCTCCCAGGTCTTCAGGAAATTATCGCGCCGGGTCTCGGCGGCGAAGCCGGTCGCCAGGATACCGGTCCACAGCCCGAACACGCCGAGACCCGAGATCATCACCATCGCTGCGACGATGCGACCGAGCGGGGTGATCGGCACCACGTCGCCATAGCCCGTGGTGGTGAGCGTCACCACCGCCCACCACAGCGCCGCCGGCACGCTGCCGAAGGTCTGCGGCTGCACATCATGCTCCAGGAAATATTCCGCGACCGAGGCCAGGAACACCACCATCAGGAAGATCACGAGCACGCTGATCAGCGGCCCGGACTCCTGCACCAGCACGCGCCGAAGCTGGCGCAGCCCGGGAATGCCCGGCACCACCTTGAGCACCCAGAGGATCGCGAGCAGCCAGGCCGTCTTGGGCTGGACGCCCGCGAGCAGAGCGAGCGGCACCGCCAGCGCGCCGGCAGCGTCGACCAGCCCGGCGCCGGACAGCTGGTAGAACCAGAAGCGCCCCCGCTGTCTCATGTGGCGCAGCCGCACCAGCCACTCGAACACGAAATAGGCGAGGCATAGCCAGAGCACGGCGTCGACCCAATGCGCGACCGCGTCATAGGCCGGCCCGATTGTCAGCACGGTCATCATGGCGACGCCGAGGGTCACCGCGACATAGGCCGTCCTGGTCATGTTGCGGCCGGCAGTGGCGGAGACAAATTGTGCCAAAACCGGAAAGACGAGCGGCTTGGCCATCGGACCTCGGGTGCCTGTCGATAAAGTGCTTGAAACAGCCCCTCGGGACGCGGGGCCGACACCGCAGCCTGCCCGTCCCGGGCAAGGCCGTCAACGCGCCCGCGCCGACAGCTTCAAGTCGCCGGATGTCCCGTGTCGTTGGGCGTGTAGCTTAGCCATCCTGCACGGATTCCGGCGCAGAGACTGTGAGAATCCCGACAAATCGTCGCCTTTTCACCGTATATCTGGGATGCAGCCGGCTGTTGCGACCTCGGCCGCACTGCGGCGACTAATACGGCGATGCTGTTCACTCCTGAGAATTGGTTGGTTTCCGATGGATACCTCGCACCTCGCGGAGCACGCCGGCGCCGCTGGCAGCTTCTTTGCATCGATCTTCGTGGTCGCCACGCTGTCGATGCGCACCATGATCCCGCTGCGCGTCTTCGCCATCCTGACCAACATCATCCTGATCGCGACCGCCGTCCCGACCCACAACTACGCCACGCTGGTGCTGCATTCCGTGCTGCTGCCGGTCAACACCTATCGACTGCACCAGATGCTGCAACTGGTCCGCAACGTGAAGAAATCCGTCAACAGCGACCTGTCGATGGATTGGCTGCGGCCGTTCACGACGGAGCGCAAATGCACCCTGGGCGAAGTGCTGTTCTACAAGGACGAGAAGGCCGACAGCATGTTCTACATCGTCAGCGGCCGCTTCCGCCTGGTCGAATCGGGCATCGAGCTGCCGATCGGCGCCATCGTCGGCGAGTTCGGAATGCTGTCGCCGTCGAACACGCGGACCCAGACGCTGGAATGCGTCGAGAGCGGGGTGGTGCTCTCGGTGACCTATGACCAGGTCGAGCAGCTCTACGTCCAGAATCCGGCGTTCGGCTTCTACTTCCTGCGCCTGGCCAGCGCGCGGCTGTTCCAGAACATTTCGACGCTGGAGCAGCGGCTGGCGCAGTACACCGCACCTGTTGCCGCAGAGCCGAAGCCCGCGTGAGCCCGGTCGGTGGAGGCACCGCAGTGCCCGATGACGATGGTCTTTTGGCTTCGCTCCGTTACCTCTTCGCCGACATCATCGGCGACCAGGACGACGAGCCGCCGCTGCTGCCGGAGGCCTGCCCGGCGCAGATCGCGCCGGCGATCGGCGAGGCCATTGGCCTCTTGATCGACTATCAAAGCATCCACTATGCGAACCTCTATGTCGACCGGTTCAGGCGTTTCGTCGGCCGGCGCGGTGTCGATGAGGCCATGCTCGCCGGCATCGCACAGCTGATGGCCGAGCGGATGGCCTATGAGGATCCGATCCGCATCGCGCAATTCAAGCTCCGCGAGGTCGCCACGGCGGGCGGGCTTGCGGTGCGCTCCGCCGACGACGTCAAGATATTTCGCCTCGACGAACTGATTGACGCCCTGCCGGCGGTGGTCGCCGATCCCATCCTCAGCGTGCTCGACCGCTTCGGCTGGCGCCGCCGCAGGGTGTCGATCCGGTTTTCCGGCCACACCCGCTTCAGCGTTCGCCGCCTGCGGATCGAGGCCGGGCTGAAGCGTTGGCGGCTGTTCTCGATCCGCTATGCCAAGGAGCGCGTCTGGGTCGAGCGCTGGCTGCACATGATCGACCGCTGCCTGACCAAGCAGCCGGCGGCGACCATGGCTGTGATCGAGACCGCGACCATGATTCGCGGCTACGGCGATCCCTATCGCCAGGGCGTGGCGGACTGGCACGCGATCATCGACGGGTTGGCGAAACCGGTGTTCGACGGCACGCTGGCGCTACCGGATCTCGCTGCGGCAATCGCCGAGGCGCGATCGGCGATCATGCCTGATCCCCGCCAGGCGTCGCTGAAGCGCAAGATCGCCGAAATCCGTGCAAGCGTGCCGGCCGCGACCACGTAGACGCGAGGCGGCACCCGAACGCGCTACGCATTCCTCAGGATGACGGGTCTCGTTGCTCGACTACCGCGATCCGCTCCGCCATGCGAGCTAGCGCTCCATATGCGGCGGCTCGTCGTAGCCGTGGCGGCTGGAGTAGAAAAGCAGCGCGATCAACCCGATGCCGACAATGGCCAGCACGGCGGCACCGATCGTGAAGACGACGACGCCATAGGTCGGCACTGGTGCATCCGGCACCATCATGCCTTGATAGGCGTAGACGCCGACGGCGGCCAGAAGAGCCAGCAGGAAGATGCTGATTGCAACTCGCATGCGTGTCTGCCTCTGCGAAGCGGGGAGCAGCGCGGAATTGGAGCCTCTAGCCCGCGGCGGCGGCGGTAGCCTTGGCCAGGGCCCGATGCCCGGCCTCGGTCAGTTCGCCGAGCGTGGTCCGGCCGCTCCCGGCGCATTTGATGATATACCGGGCAACGCGCCTGCGTGTCGCGTGTTCCTCGCCGTGCGGAGTGCAGCCGCAGACGCGGTCGAGCGCGACGTTCATGTTGGCGAGCGTGCGTGAGTCAAACCTCTCCTCGATCATCACAGCTCTCCCTGTCGGCTCCCAACGGCGCGTCTATCCTGCGGCGCGTCAGCATCTCGCTGACCTCCATCACGGCTTCGGTCTGTCTGGCTTTCTTCATCAATGCCTCGCGGTCGCGTCCCGGCGGCATCTTGCGGGCGGCGCTGCGCGCATCATCGGCAAATTTCTGCAGGCGGTCCTCGAAAGAGCCTGCGGGTCGTGACCTGTTGCGTTTCTTCTTGGGCATGTCGCCTCCGGTGGGAGCACGATGCTAGGCAGGTTCCCGGAGGCCGTCGCTAACATGTGACATCCCTCGCAAAATGAATCGAAGAAGAGCGACAGGAACGATTTGCGAGGCCACGCGTAAGGCAGATGCGTTCGCCGCTCGCGCCCCGAGAGCTGCGGACCACCTCGATTGCGGGCCCTGGCGAATGTCGTCGCCGGGGCCCGCGATTTGGGAGAACTTGCAATTGGCGCATTCCAATCATGGTGTCGTCAAGGACGGCAAGGGTCAGGAGCCGCCGGCCGACAAGCACCGCGCCCGGACCGCTCACATCTCCACTCCCGGAAAATCCGGCGCGAGGGAAGCGACGCGCGATCCCCGGCTGACGGACCAGGAGAAGACACCGGGTTCGGGCGTGCTGCCCGATGATCGCGGCGATCCCCCGACAGGCTGAACGCCTTGTTGCCGCGCAGCGATCGCAGCGCAGCGGCAGGAACCATGATCCCGTCCGGTTGTTGCTCCCGGGAGATCGCGCCATGATCAAGGGAAACCTCAGATGGCAAGCAACGACAACGAGATCGGGAATCTGATCGGCAGCGACAAGGTCGAGGGCACCGCGGTCTATGGTGCCGACGATCGCAAGATCGGGTCGATCGAGCGCGTGATGATCGACAAGGTGAGCGGACGCGTGTCCTACGCCGTGCTCGGCTTCGGCGGAATTCTGGGCCTCGGCAACGACCATTATCCGCTGCCCTGGCCGTCGCTGAAATACGATACCCGCCTCGGCGGTTATGTCACTGGCGTCACCGAGGACCAGCTTCGCGAGGCGCCGAAATACGGCAATGACAGGGACTGGAATTGGTCCGACATCGCCACCACGCGCATGGTGGACGACTACTACGGCGTGCCGTTGGCTTGAACGGTGTCGGAATCCCTTTCCGGCGGGACTGACGCACGCCTCGCGGCGCCGCAGCCGGGCACGAGGCGAACGCCATGTTCTCCGGCGTCTGTACACTAGTGAACATACGCCGATCCCTGCGCAAGATAACATGCGTAATTGAAATCAGCCCGGCGGTTACCCGATGAACAACCGGGGAGACCTGTGTCGTTGGCATCACTGGTTCGGAAATTAGAGCAATTCGTGCGGCTCTCGCCGGTTGATCATGCCATTCTCAATCGGGCGTCGACCGAGCGCGTGCGGCATTTCGGGCCGCGTGTCGATATCGTGCGCGAGGGCGAGAAGCCGAAGGACGTGCATCTGATCCTGTCCGGCTGGGCCTGCCGCTACAAGCAACTCGAGGATGGACGGCGGCAGGTGGTGGCGTTCTTCCTGCCCGGCGACATCTGCGACGTCAACGTCTTCATCCTGCGCGAGATGGATCATTCGATCGGCACCATCACGCAGGTCGCGGTCGCCGATCTGTCCCGAGAGTTCTTCGACCAGGTCGCGGCCGGTCATCCGCGCATCGTCACGGCGTTCTGGTGGGAGACCCTGGTCAACGCCGCGATCCAGCGCGAATGGACCATGAACCTCGGCCAGCGCACGGCGCTGGAGCGGATGGCCCATCTGCTGTGCGAGATCTGGCTTCGTCTCCGACTGAGCGGGTTGACCAAGGGCGACAGCTGCGATTTCCCGCTGACCCAGGGCGATCTTGCCGACGCCACCGGCCTTTCCAAGGTCCACGTCAATCGCACGCTTCAGGAGCTGCGCGCCGCGGGCCTGATCGTGCTCAAGGGCAAGACGCTCGCCGTTCCCAATCTCGATCGGCTGATGGAGGCAGGCCTGTTCAACCCGAACTACCTGCACATGGATCACGAGGGGCGGCAGCTCGACGCCGCCAGCATCACGGACACCGCCGTCGGGTGACGTGGCGAGCCGATGAGCGTCAGCAGCAGGCGCCTGATCGCGGTGCCGCCGACCGCGCAGCACAGCATGCGCCTTGCTTCTCTTCCTGCTTTTCTTGCGCGACCCGGGCGCGGTTCTCGCCCGTGCCGTCGCCATAATCAGTGCTTTCGCCCGTGGTGTGGAAGGTCTCCCATGCGATCCCGGCAGGATCGTCGATCCAGGATTTCTCCGACCTGGCATAGCAACAGGTGGTCTGCCCCTGGTCGGTTATCTCGCCGCCGGCCCGATGCAGCCGCGCATAGACCTCGTGCAATTCGTCCGTATTCTCGACCTGGATGCCGAGATGGTCGAGCCCCGGTTGCCGTCCGCGCGTCGAGATCGCGAAATTCACGCGCGGGTCTTCCAGCATCCATTTCGCATAGTCCGGCTTCACGACCGACGGCCTGGCTGCGAACAGGGCCGAGTAGAAATCGACCGAGCGCGAGAGGTCTGCAACGGAGACGTGAACATGCATGCGCTTCATGGTCTGTCCTTGCGGGGCGATCGCCTGGGCATGATCGCCGCGGGCGCGCCGGCAACACCGTGGCAGCAGTTTTCGGTGGGCAAGGCGAGCCGGGCGGTCAACTGATCGAATTGTGCCTGATAGATCATCGAAGGTCCGTCGCGGCGTCAAGACGGTTGTCCGGGCCGGTCTGCGAGCGTCCGAATGTCGGGGTTCTCCGGTTTTTCGTCCGAGGCTAACCAGCGAAGCGGAAACGGGAGATCACCGATGAGAGCAATTGCCGCAATCGGAGCGATTCTGATTTGGTCCACGGCAGTCTTCGCGCAGGATCGCGCGATCACCGTCGCATCGACGACGTCCACCGAGCAGTCGGGCCTGTTCGGCTACCTGCTGCCCGAATTCTCAAAGGCCGAGGGCATCAAGGTAAAGGTCGTTGCCGTCGGCACCGGTCAGGCGCTCGACATCGGCCGGCGTGGCGATGCCGATGTCGTGTTCGTTCACGACCGGCCGGCCGAAGACAAGTTCATGGCCGAGGGCCACGGCGTGAAGCGCTTCGACGTCATGTACAATGATTTCGTCATCGTGGGGCCGAAAAGCGATCCGGCACACATCGCTGGCGACAAGGACGTCGTCGACGCGCTGCGCAAGATCGCGACGGCAAAGGCTCCGTTCATCTCTCGAGGCGATCACTCCGGCACGCATGAAGCGGAGCTGCGCCTCTGGAAGCAGGCGGGCATCGACGTCGGGACCGGGAAGGACAGCTGGTATCGCGAGATCGGTCAGGGCATGGGGCCGGCCCTGAACATGGCGTCGTCGTTGAACGCCTATGTTCTCTCGGACCGTGGCACCTGGCTGTCGTTCAAGAACCGCGGCGATTTGACGATCCTGACGGAGGGCGACAAGCGACTGTTCAACCAGTATGGCGTCATGCTGGTGAATCCGGTCAAGCATCCGAATGTGAAGGCGCAGGACGGACAGGCGTTCGTGGACTGGCTGATCTCGCCTTCGGGACAACAAGCGATCGCCGGCTACAAGATCGGCGGCAAGCAGCTATTTTTCCCCAACGCGTCCCATTAGCAGGAAGGCGACGGTCGAGACCATCACGCTGAGCAGGAGCAGGATCACGCCGAGCCCAAGCGCCAGGGGCAGGTCGCCCTTGCTGGTTTCGAGCGCGATGGCCGTCGTCATGGTGCGCGTGAACCCCCTGATGTTGCCGCCCACGACGATGATCGCGCCGACTTCCGCGATCGCCCGCCCGAACGCCGCCAGGAACGCCGTCAGCAGTGAAGCGCGGCCGAGTGCAAACAACAGGGCGATGCTGCGCAATCTCGAAAGGCCGTCGGTACGCGCGAGGTCGCTGTACTCCGCCCACAGCAGGGTGGACGGACGGTGCACCAGCGCGACCACGATCGGCGTGGCGAGCAGCGTCTGTGCGATCACCATGGCGGTCGGCGTGAACAGCAGTCCTGCCGATCCCAGCGGTCCCGATCGCGAAAGCAGGATATAGAGCGCAAGACCGACCACGACCGGCGGGAGGCCGAGCAGCGCGTTGGTCAGGACGATGACCAATTGCCGTCCGCGGAAACGTGAGATCGCGAGCCAGGCTCCGATGGGGGCGCCGATCAGCAATGCAACGATGCTCGCCATCAGGCTGACGCGCAACGAGAGCGCGACGATGGAGAGAAGCTCGGGATCGGCCTCACCGATGAGCGAAAGGGCGGCGCTGACGGATCGCAGGAAGTCGTTCATGCGCCGCCGTTCGTCAGCGTCCCGCAGACTTCGTTCCCGTCCGTGGTGTCGAGGCCCGCGATGCGTCTCATGAACTGGTGCCGGCAAGTCCGCTGATCGAGAGCCTTGTAAGTCCACGCGCGCCGCGCCGGACCCATCGTGCGGTCGGCGCGCTGCACACGGCCGGCTGCCGGGCAGTATGAACCAGCTTTTTAACCCGGGAAAGGCTATCAAGGGGCATTTCGCGCGCCGCGAGAGAACGCGCGCCCGGCGAACAACGCCGTCAAACGCAAGGGCCGATCGCATGACGTGGACGCTGTGGGGGCTGGCGGTTCAGACGGTCGCAGGTTTGCTCGGCGCCCATGCGATCGCAGGCGCCGCCCGGGATTATCGCTTCGGCTTCGTCGGTCACAGCGTCGCCGGTATCGTCGGCGGCGCGCTGAGCGGCGCGTTCCTGCAAGGGGCCGCCGTCACCATCGTGACGGGCAACGGCAGCCAGAACCTGCTGACGGTACCGCATGGCGGTCGCCCACGTGCTGACCGGCGCCGTGGCGGGCGGGATCCTGACGCTTGCGATCGGCTTCTTCCTCGCCGAACGATCGGGTCGAACGCCAGGGAGCTGAATCCGGAGGATCGCCGAGCTTCGTGGATCACGACATTCGGCAGCGCCTGTGGAGACAAGAGCTGCGACAAGACAACCCGACGGGCAACTCACCCAAGACCCGTCAAGCCCATCAGGCAATAATATTTCTGTTTTAATGAAGTGCGATCTGATGTATGAATTGGCTCGTCCCACCCGATGCGAGGGGCGAGCGCACGTCACGAACGCGCGGTGGGATGCGGTGGACGCCGAGGTGCGCGCGACGAATGCACCAGAGCGGACGGCGAAATCGTGCAGGCCTGACGCCCTAGTGGCAGGTGTCTCCCGCGAGATGCGAAAGCATCTTCGCGAGACGGTGACAAGAAAGCCCAGTCTCACCGGGGAGAGCACGTATAAGCCGTAAACCATCGCGCAGGGAAAGCCGGGATGTTCCCGGTTACACCTGTGGTCCTACCTCCCGAGCTTTCCATTGCTCGGGACCCACGGGTGCGATCGGCACCCGGCTTTCCCTGCGCCCTCTGCTTGCAGAGTGGCGAAAACGAAGAGCAAAACTCGGGCAAACCATGTCGCGAGAATGAGAATGCGTGTTTCCCTCCTTGCTTCATCGCGTCGCGCCTCGCAATGACGGGGACGAGATCGTGCCGCAAGCTCACCCGCTCGCGGCCTTCACCACCACGACGTTGTCGTCCGGCTGCACCGGGTGGCGCTTGAGATGATCGCGGCGCAGGGCGATGTCGTCGCGGACGAACTCGTAGCCGAGCTTGAAGGTTTCGAGCCCGTCGCTCGATACGGTGCCATCGCGAAGGCCGACCACCGCATGGCGCAGGATCTTCTCGAGCTCGTCCTGCAATTGGTCGAGATGCTCGATGCAGGTCGTGTTCTCGATCTGCTCGCCGATGTCGAGAACCCGGGTTGCGAGCTCGCTGGCCTTTTCCGGTGCGATCCGGGTGATCTTGGCGTAGATCGCGGCGAAGATAGAGCCGATGACGCTGAGCGCGGCGGCGGCGAGATACATCATATCGCTGTAGCGATCCATGAACGACTTGGTGTCGTCGTTGATGTATTGGGCGGCGCCCTGATGGGCCATGATGAAGGCATCCTTGTCGGTGGCGGCCGGCTCGATCCTGGAAGCGAAGCCGTCGTCGAGCACCAGCTCGGCCTTGTTCTCGTAGACCATGCGGGCAAGTTCGGCCGCCGTCGAGGTCGACACTTGCGACTGCGCGACCAGCAGCCATTCGAGGCCGATGGTGTCGACGTCGTCGTCCGGGATCGCCGGCGAGGCCGACAGCATGCCGGTCGAGACGGTTTCCTCGGAGATCGCCGGATATTTGCGGGCGAGCGACTTGGCCGAATCGATCGCGTTCAGCGTGAAGCCGCCGCGCTTGGCATATTGCTCGAAGGTCTTGTCCTTCACGATCTTCGAGGTGTGCTCGATCGCGATGACGGCGGCGAAGCCGGAGGCGAACAGCTTCTCGAACGGTGTGTTGGGCGGCGCCTGCTGCACCCGCTGTGCGACATCGGGACTGTCGGAGATCTCGAGCGCGCTGCGGACGAAATTGACGCTGTTCTCGCCGTCGCCGACGACGGCGACCTTCTTCTTCCTGAGGTCGGAGAGCGACTTGATCTTCCTGTCGCCCGGGCTGAGCACCAGCACGACGTCATGCTCGAGGATCGCGATCGCGCGGGCGCGTGGCGGCACGCGAGCGTCGGTGCGCAGGATCGCAAGATCGGCGTCGCGGCGATCGAACTGCGCCAGCGCCTTGGCGTTGTCGGGGTTCGCGGCGACCTTCAGCCGCAACCGCGACGAATTGGCCTTGAGCACGGTCTTGAGCCTGGTGGCGAACCTCGCCTCCGGGCCGTTGGCGTCACCGACCGCGAACACCAGCGTCTCCGAATTGCGCAGCCACACCCGGCCGCCCCACACGGTCGCAGCGCTCAAGATCAGGGTCAGGATGGAGAAGATGACGATCTGTGCCCGGTTGCTCTTTACAACCCGGGCGCGAGGCGGCGGCAGGATCGACGACGGCGTCGGGGCTTCGGCGCTCATGGCTCATCACCCGTCCGGGGAAAGCTCCTGCCGTATCTCGACCGATGCGGCGAGCCCGGTGAAATGGTAAATGACTATAAAAGAAAGAAAATTTCCTTGGGCGCCGCGATGATAGCGCCCCCTGTGCCGAATGCAAATCAGTCGCAGGACGTAACCTTAACCGCTGCCGCGGCGCCACATGCCACATGACGATCGCCACTACCGTCGCGGTGAACCATCATGCGATTTTCACTCGACCCGCAGGTGCATTCCGCCTCCGGAGGTGTCATAAATGAGACAGGCTTTGGAATTGTCCGGCTTTACCAGATTGCGCTGACGGCCTCACCCAGAGTTACACCACATTCATCCCATCCAGGGGGCGTCGGCTTTGCTGTTTCCTTCCATGTCATCGTCGGTGCCGGTTGGTGCGCTGGTGGGATGGATGCTGCTTCTCACCGCGAAGCACGTCATCGCCGACTTCATGCTGCAGAACGCCTGGATGGCGATCGGCAAGGACCAGAAGACCGGCTGGGCGATGCCGCTGCTGGCGCATTGCCTCGTGCATCTAGCCGTCGCGCTGGTGCTGATCTCGGTCGTCGCACCGCGCTTCTGGTACGTCGCCTTCGTCGACTTCGTCATCCACATCATCGTCGACCGTGCCAAGGGCTATTGCGCCTCGCATTTCGGGGTGACGCTGGAGTCCGGGCATCCCTGGTTCTGGACCCTGATCGGCGTCGACCAGGCTTTGCACCATCTCACCGGCTTCGCGCTGTCGATCTACATGGCCGCGAATTAGGGCATGATCCGGAAAAGGGTGTAGCGGCTTTCCGAAAAGATGAAGGGGATGCCGGCTCGCGTGAGCAAAGCGCGTCGGGGGCGGGAAAAGGAACGGCAGCCCGTATTTGTCCCAGGTCACGCGGCGGCCGCCGCGGCGCAGGATGTGATTCGCCTGCAACGGGCAAGCGCCCCCGTGGACGACCGGTGGCGGTGGTTAACCTTTCGTTAGTGGATTGCGCGGCATCTTCGCGATCGAGGGGGATTTGCAAATGTTTTCAAGCCGCGACGCCTTCGAGAACGATGCCTGCCCGGTCGGCGACGAGATGCTCGGCCAGATGTATCGCGCTAATTCAAACGGCCTGTCGCTTCTGGTTGCCAACGTGTCGCCCGACGTCCGCGCGATGCTGGCGCTGTTCTGCTACCGCCGCAGCCACCTGCACGCACTCGCGCTCGCCGTCGCGACGAGCTGCACCGAGCGCGAGCTGGTCAGTTTCGGCGGACGGGTCGGCTCGACACTCTACGCGCTGTCGCGCGAACCGGTGCGTACGGCCACGGCCTCGCATGGCGGGCGCAAGCCGATCACGCTGTCGACCAAGCCGCTCTCGACCTTCGCGCCCGTCGTCGATGACGAGATCGACGACGAGACGATCGGCGACGCCGTGACGGCCTGATCAGGTCGTCTCGCGGCCTGCGATGACCGGCAGGCCGTGCCGGCGTCGCGCCATCGCGCATTCCGCATCGCCGGGCTGGCAGGTCCGGCACACCTCCGGCCGCACCGCATAGACCTCGCAGCGCGTCGCAACGCCGATCCTGCCCGACAGCGCCGTGCACCGGTCGCCCTCGCAGCGCATCCCCGACTGCCGCGCGTTGACGAATTGCGGCGGGATCAGATCGAGCTGCGCGTCATCCTCGATGGTGAAGCGCGGCCAGTTCTCCGAATAGCTGCAGCACGCTCCGCACGACTGGCAGAGGGCTCCGATATCATCCGCGGCCATCACGTGTCCCTCGGCGCTTCCCACACCAGGCTGCGCCGCCAGCGTGCCCTGAGCAGGTCGCGCCGCTCCGGATATTTCTCGTCGTGATAGACAGCGGTGACGACACGGTCGGTACGGAAACTGCGGAAATCCTTGCGCAGCTCGCACCACGCCGCGAGCAGCCGCACCGCCTCGTGATAGCCGACCGCGATCGGCCAGATGGTGCGCTCGGAGTCGCGGCCGTGCTCGTCGCGGTAGTTGAGCGTGATCTTCTTGCCCTCGTGGATCTGGCTGCGGGTCTTGACCATGTCGATGCGGTCCGGCTCCCGGTTCCAGGCGGAGCGGGCGCGGCTCGCCGGCTCCAGCACGAACGGCCGCAGCCGGTCGGGCACGGTCTCGGCGATCTTCGCCATCAGGTCCTCGGCGGCACGCGCCAGCGCCGGGTCGGCGTGGCCGACCACCCATTGCGCGCCGAGCACGCAGGCCTCGATCTCGTCAGGTGTCAGCATCAGGGGCGGCAGGTCGAATCCCTTCTCCAGGATGTAGCCCATGCCGGCCTCGCCGCGGATCGGCACCCGCTGCTCGATCAGGGTGGCGATGTCGCGATAGATCGTTCGCTTCGATGTCTCGAGCTCGGCCGCGATTGCATCCGCAGTCAGCGGCTTGCGGGTGCGGCGGAGCACCTGGATGATCTGAAACAGCCGGTCGGCGCGTCGCATGGCAAATCTCTTCGCAGTCTCTTGGCTCTCGGCTCGTCGCTTTTCTCGGACCCGCCGTGCTGCTGCTGACAGCATGTTGGCAGCAGGTGGGGGCTATATCAGGACAACACCTCAAGTGAAGGGAATTTGTCCATGACGAATCTTGACGAGCTTGGTTTCCGGCAGGCGCGGTCCTTCGCGCTGGAACAGTTGATCACAGTCTACTCCACATCGGGCGATCTGCGCTGGGCGCTGGTTGCGCTGATGGCGCAATCGGTCGCAGCCGCCTGGTCGTACGGGCGGGCGCGGGTGGCGAAACGGGTTCGCGAGGCGGTCCGCCGCCTCGCGCCCGTCGGCCCGTTCGACGGCGAGTGCCGCTGCTGCTGACACCATGGTGGCAGCAGGGGGGCGCTAGCCTCCATCCACGACCCCAGGCAATCGGAGCTTCACAATGATCACCCTCTACGGCTTTGGCGCCGGCTTCGGCTTGCCCGAAATGAGCCCCTTCGTGACCAAGACCGAGGTCCAGCTCAAGATGGCCGGGCTCGACTACCGCAAGGAACTGGCAAGGCCGCCGGCGTCTCCCAAGGGCCAATTGCCCTTCATCGCCGATGACGGCGAGACCATTGCCGATTCGACCTTCATCCGCGCCCATGTCGAGGGCAAATACGGCTTCGATTTCGACGCGCCGCTGAGCCTGCAGGCGCGCGCCCAGGCCTGGGCCTTCGAGCGCATGATCGAGCATCACGTCTACTGGGCGATGGTCGGCGCGCGCTGGGTCGACGATGCGAATTTCGCCAAGGGGCCGGCGCATTTCTTCGATGGCGCGCCGGACCACCTGCGCGACAAGATGCGCGAGGACGCCCAGTTCCGCGTCGCCGAGAACTATCTGTTGAGCGGTCTCGGCCGCCATGCGCCGGACGAGGATGTCGACCTCGCGATCCGATCGCTGTTCGCGCTCTCGGTGCAACTCGGCGACAAGCCCTATCTGATGGGCAACGCGCCCTGCGGTACCGACGCAACCGCATTCGGCGCACTCGCGGGCATCCTGACGCCATTCTTCGAATCGCCGCTGCGCGAGCGCACCGAGAAGTTCGGCAATCTCACCGCCTATGTCGACCGGATGATGCTGCAGTACTATCCGGAGTTCGCCTGGGCGCCGCTGCAGGAGGCCGCGTAGCCGGCGGGAGCGGGCTGGCCCTTCAGTGCTGCCAGCTCGGCCTCGAGCTCGGCGATCCGCTGATCGCGCGACCCCAGCGCTGCGGCCACGTCGGTCGCATCGAATTTCTGCGGAATGTGCTGCGGGCAGTTGATGTCCCACGCCTTGACCTCGAACAGGATGACCTGCTCGGGGCGCGCGCGATAGCCTTGCGGCATCAACGAACGCGTCAATGCCGGGTCATCTTCCACGATCCGCGCCTCGCCCCAGATCTTGACCCGGCGGCGATGCGCATAGTCCATCACGAAGATATGCGCCTTGGGATTCTCCGAGAGATTGCCTTGCGTGATGTATTGCTGGTTGCCGGCGTAGTCCGCGAACGCGATCGTCGTCTTGTCGAGGACCCGGATGAAGCCCTTCGGTCCGCCGCGGTGCTGGATGTAGGGCTGACCCTCGGCCGAGGCGGTAGCAAGATAGAAGCTCCCGGTGTCGGCGAGGAAGCCTGCGAGACCATCGTCGATCTCGGTGCGCCAGCCGCCGTGGGCCTCGATCCCGGCATAGGCCTCGCGAGAGCCCTTGCGCGTCTGGATCGCCTTCACGGCCGGAGTGAACGCGACATCGCTGGAATAGCCGTGAGCGTCTGACATCCGAACCTCCCGCCAAGGCCGACCACGCGGCCGTCCCGGGGTCAAAATGGTCGTTTCTGGAATGTAGGCAATCTTGTGAATTGACACTTCACTATTGCCGAATATGCAATAGTGAAATGGATCGCCTCGATGCCATGCAGGCCTTCGTGGCCGTGGTCGACCTGCAGGGCTTTGCCCCCGCGGCGCGCAGGCTCGCGCTCTCGCCCTCAGCCGTCACCCGGCTGATTGCGGCGCTGGAGGAGCGGCTCGGCGCGCGGCTGCTGCAGCGAACCACCCGGCAGGTGACGCTGACCGATGCCGGTTCCCGCTACCTGGAGCGGGCGCGCCGAATTCTTGCCGACGTCGAGGAGGCC
The DNA here is from genome assembly GCF_018130215.1 of Bradyrhizobium jicamae. Lineage (GTDB taxonomy): Bacteria > Pseudomonadota > Alphaproteobacteria > Rhizobiales > Xanthobacteraceae > Bradyrhizobium > Bradyrhizobium jicamae_A. Next base: position 134,851 of record NZ_JAFCKQ010000007.1, on the reverse strand, counting down.
GAGGACGCGGTAGAGGGCGAGCGCACCCGGCCCGAGGGCCGGCTGGTGATCTCGGCTCCGTTCGGGTTCGGACGGCTGCATGTCAGCCCGGTCGTATCGGCCTATCTGAAGCGGTATCCCGACGTCGGCGTTGACCTGCGGCTGTCGGATCACCGGATAAACCTCGTCGAGGATGGCGTCGACCTCGCCGTCAGGATCGGGCATCTTCCGGATTCGACGCTGGTCGCGCGCCATGTCGGCGAGATGCGCCGGATCGTGGTGGCCTCGCCCGGTTATCTCAAGCGCCGCGGCGAGCCGGGCCGGCCTGCCGATCTCGCGACCCATGACACGATCGTGTTCGGCGCCATGACCGCCGCGCCGGATTGGCGTTTCGTCGAGGACGGGCGCGAGGTTCGGATCGCCCCTTCGCCACGCTTCACCAGCAACAGTTCGGATGCCGCCATCCAGTATGCCGAGCAGGACGGTGGGCTGACGCGGGTGATGTTCTATCAGGCTGCCGAATCGCTCAGGGCCGGGCGGGTCAGGATCGTGCTTGCCAAGTTCGAGCAGCCGGCGGTGCCGATCCATGTCGTCTATCCGACGACACGGCTGCTATCGGCCAAGGTGCGGACCTTCATCGATCTCGTGACCGAAATCAGCAACTGGCATTTCGGCTAGAGCGCGATGAGACGAGGCTTGATCGTCATCGCGCGTTAGCTCTTTGTTTGAGCATGATCCTTTCGGAAAACCGCTACACACTTTTCCGGATCATGCTCTCGATCATTTGGCGTCCTTGTTCAATTCGACGGCAACCTGCGACAGCCAGGAGCCCGGGGCCTTCATGACAAACGACTGGTGGTCACCCTTGGTGCGGATCGTCACCAGCGCGGCAACGGTCTCACCTTCAATTCGCGCCTCGATCAGCCCGTCGGAATTGGTCCCGGAGATCTTGCCGCCCTGCCGGTATTCGTGCTCGAACCAGTTGCCCGAAAGCTGCGTCCCGTCTTGATCGATGTTGGCGGACAACGACATCTTGTAGGCGTCGCTCGCACATCGGAGGTTCAGGCTGATCGACTTGCCCGGCTTCGTGACGTTATATGCGACCTTGCAGCGGACTCTCTCCCAGGCTCCATCCGAGGGCTTCATCGAGCCCGATCCGGACCATCCGCCCGCCAGATCGTCCAGACTTGTCGCCGCATGCGACGCGCTCAAGGTCATCAGTGCGAAGCACACCGCGACGCCGCTTCGCATGATCGAAAATTTCCAAGACATCAGATCGGTCTCCGAATCGCAACGCCGTGATCCTACCCGCGCTTGGTCGTCGGGATGTGGCGAAGATGTCAAGAGATGTTGCAGAATTTGTCATTCTGTTGACGGCACTCAGCTCGCCGGCTCCTTTTTCGGCACCACACGGAACGTGCCGTTGGCGCGCGCAATCGTGACGTCGTCAGCCTTGATCAGGCTTTGCGCAAAGCAGATCGTGCTGCCGGTCTTGATCACGTCGCCTTCGACCGCGAGCCATTGCCCGACATTGGCGCTGCCGACGAAATCAACCGCCAGCGAGATCGTCACGAAGGAGGTCGTCCAGCCGGTCGCCTGCGCGCAGCTGTAGCCCATCGCGGCGTCGGCGAGGGCTGCAATCAGGCCGCCATGGATCAGGCCGCGGCTGTTGGTATGCGGCCTGGCCAGCCGCAGGCCGAGGATCACGGCTCTCTCGGTCTTCCTCGCGTACAGCGGCTCCCAGGGGTCGGTGAGCGGGCTCTTGCGGAAATGCGGCTCGAAGCCGTGGGGGACATCTCGGGGGATGCCGGCGATTGATGGATCGATGGTCATGTGAAGCTCGCGTGATAGCGTTTCGTTGGCGCCATTGAACGCGATGTCGGTGACGGTTTCACCGCCTACAAAGTTTTAAACGGGATTCGCGCGGGTGTTTGAAAGGCGTCCGCGCCGTGTCACGCCGGCAACTCGTAGCCAACAGCGCTTTCGATCTCGATCGTCTTCTGCACCGCCGGCCGGGCCATCATCCGCGCATGGTGCGCCGTCAGATTGGGAAACATGTCCGGCGACGGCTTGAGCGAGTTCGCAAGCCGCCAGTACAGCCGGAACAAATGGATATCGGCGATCGAGTAGGTGCCGATCGCCCAGCCCGTGCCGAGGCGGCGGTCAGCGATCCCCCATACAGCCTTGGCGTGCTCCAGCCCCTGCCGGCGTGCGGGATGCAGCGTCGAGGCGATGAAGGACATCCAGGACAGCACCTGCGCTTCGGCTTCCGGATCATCACGCGGCAGCAGATCCGCGTCGGGAAATCGCCTGGCGAGGTAGAACAGGATCGCGGCGACCTCGGTCAGCGGACGGCCGTCGATCAGGAGCGTCGGGACCTGGCCCACCGGATTGAGTGCGAGAAAGTCGGGGGAGCGCATGTCGTTGCGCTTGAACGACATCGGCCGGGCCTCGAAAGCGGCGCCGACCTCGTGCAGGGCAATGTGCACCGCCATCGAACTGGCGCCCGGCGCGAAGTACAGCGTGAGCATGGCAAACCTGCAGCGGCTTGTTCCGTCATCGCGAGCGTAGCGAGGCGATCCATCGGGGCGCAAGTGGCAAATGACAGCTTCGCCGCCGGCGCTCCCGCCAGGACGATGGCGGCAGCGTTACCCTAGAAAGGCAGCCCCACGTAATTCTCCGACAGCGACGTCGATGCGGCGTTCGAGCTGACGAGATAATCGAGCTCGGCGATCTGGATGCGCGCAGCGAATTCGCCATCGTCGGGGAACTTGTGCAGCATCGAGGTCATCCACCAGGAGAAGCGCACCGCCTTCCAGACCCGCGCCAGCGCGCGCGCCGAGTAACCATCGATGCCGGCCGAGGATTTCTCGTCGTAATGTTCGCGCAGCGCCTGCGAGAGGTAGTGCACGTCGCTGGCGGCGAGGTTGAGGCCCTTGGCGCCGGTTGGCGGCACGATGTGCGAGGCGTCGCCGGCGAGGAACATGCGGCCGAAGCGCATCGGTTCGGCGACGAAGCTGCGCAGCGGGGCGATGCTCTTCTCGATCGACGGGCCGGTGACGAGCTCGTCCGCCGCCTTCTGGTCGACACGGCGCTTCAGTTCGTCCCAGAACCGCTCGTCGGACCATTGGTCGATGTGATCGTCGAGCGGGCACTGCACATAATAGCGGCTGCGATGGGTCGAGCGCATGGTGCAGAGCGCAAATCCGCGTTCATGGTTGTTGTAGATCAGTTCCGGCGACACCGGCGGTGTCTCCGAAAGGATGCCGAGCCAGCCGAATGGGTAAACCCGCTCATAGCTAGTGATCGCCTGTGACGGCACGCTGGCGCGGCTGACACCGTGGAAGCCGTCACAGCCGGCGATGAAATCGCAAGCGATGTCATGGCTGACGCCGTCCTTCACGCAGGTGACGCGCGGATGATCGGTGTCGAAATTATGCGGCCTGACGTCGCTGGCGGCGTAAATCGTGGTGAGGCCGGCCGCCTTGCGGGCGTTCATCAGGTCGAGGGTGACCTCGGTCTGCCCGTAGATCGTGACTGTCTTGCCGGTAGCCGCATGCATGTCGATGCGATGCCGCGCGCCGCCGAAGGCCAGCTCGACGCCGTGATGGACCAGGCCTTCCTGATGGAGCCGGCCGGCGGCGCCCACCTTATCGAGCAGGGATACTGTTCCCTCCTCGAGCAGGCCGGCGCGGATGCGCCCGAGCACATATTCCGGCGTCTGGCGCTCGAGGATGACGTTGTCTACGCCGAAAGTATGAAGTAGTTGCCCAAGCAACAGTCCGGCCGGACCTGCGCCTATGATTGCTACTTTTGTCCGCAATACGTGCTCCTCCCGATAAGGTAGGCTCGTGCCCGGCGCCCGCTCTCGCGGGCGGCCGTGTCAACTTGCTATGGCAACTATATCATATAACAGTCTTGGCAAAGCGCGTTTGTCCGGGAAATGCGTCTCGCCGCACCGCAAGAGGCCGAACTGTGGCCGGGTCGGGCGGTGCGACGAGGCATCCATCCGGGCGTATTTCGCCTTGAACCGGCGCGTAAATTATATAACATGTTAAGTAACGAGACCGGGCGAGAAGCCCGCAATCATGGAGAGGAGGAGATGCGATGAGGAAATCACTGTTGGCGCTGCTGGTGGCCGCCGCCGTCGTGCCGGCCATCGCGCCCGCTTTGGCGCAGGACAAGACCGTCAATCTCAAAGTGTCGCTGTGGGTGCCGCCGGCGCATCCGCTGGTGCCGGCGACGCAAGCCTGGGCCGCCGACATCGAGAAGGCGTCGGGCGGCACCATCAAGGTTTCCGTGTTCCCGTCCGAGCAGCTCGGCAAGGCATTCGACCATTACGACATGGCGCGCGACGGAATCGCCGACGTCACCTATGTCAATCCTGGCTATCAGCCGGGTCGCTTCCCGATCGCGGCCGCCGGCCAGCTTCCGTTCGTGTTCTCGGACGGCAAGAAGGGCACGCTGGCGCTGAACGAGTGGTATCACAAATACGCGCCGACCGAGATGAAGGACACCAAGCTGTGCTTCGCCTTCATCCACGATCCGGGCGCGCTGCACGGCAAGAAGAAGGTCCTGTTGCCGAGCGACCTCAGCGGGTTGAAGGTGCGCCCGGCCCAGAGCACCATCGGCGAGATGGTGAAGATGTTCGGTGGCACCAATGTGCAGGCCTCCGCGCCCGAAGCGCGCGACGCGCTCGAGCGCGGCGTGGCGGACGAGATCACCTTCCCCTGGGGCTCGATCTTCCTGTTCGGTATCGACAAGGTGGTGAAGTACCACATGGACGTACCGCTCTATACGACGGTGTTCACCTACAACATCAATCTCGCCAAATACAATTCGATGTCGGACGCTCAGAAGAAGGTGATCGACGACCATTGCACGCCGCAATGGGCCTCCAAAGTCACCGACCCCTGGACCGAGTTCGAGGCCAATGGCCGCACCAAGATGAAGGCGCTGGAAGGCCACGAGGTCTATCAGCTGACGCCCGATCAGCTCGCCGAGTGGAAGAAGGCGGTCAAGCCGCTGCATGACAGCTGGGCCGAGGCCGTGAAGAAGGCCGGGGGCGACCCGGACAAGATCGACGCCGACCTGCAGGCCACGCTGAAGAAGTACGAGGCGGGGATCTGATCCCGTCATTCCGGGCGCGCATCGGCGCGAACCCGGAATCTCGCGCCCAGTCACCGGATTCCGGGTTCGCTCGCTTCGCGGGCGCCCCGGAATGACGGCTTCCCACAACGGTCGTTCCTTGCCATGGCTGCCAACCCTGAAGTGACCAGAGACGGCGCGATTACCGGCCCGCCCGAGCCGGCGCGCAAGAATTTCATGGACCGCTTCATCGACTCGATCGAATGGGTCGCGGCGTTCTTCGTCGGCGTCGTTGCGCTCAACACCTTCGTCGCGGTGGTCATGCGCAAGTTCTTCGCGGTGACGATTCCAGACTACTACAATTTCGGCCAGTTCCTGCTCGGCATCCTGATCTTCTGGGGCATCGCGGCGACGAGCTATCGCGGCACCCACATCACCGTCGATCTGGTCTGGGCCAATGCCACGCCGCGCCACCAGCGCTGGATCGACATTTTCGCAACCCTCGTGCTGCTGTTCGTGGTGACGGTGCAGACCTACACGCTGGTCGACAAGGTGATCGACACCAGGAACAGCCACATCGTCACCATGGATCTCGGTGTGCCGGTCTGGCCGTTCTTCCTGGTGTCGTGGATCGGCGACGTCTCGGCGGTGCTTTTGATCGCAATCCGCACCTACCGGCTGATCTTCCATCCGGAAGACATCCATGACGCCAAGATCAAGACTGCGGAGTAGACGGCCATGAGTCCCGAGACTGTCGCCGTCATCGGTTTTGTCTGCCTGTTCGCGCTGATGCTGCTGCGCGTGCCCGTCGGCATGGCGATGGGCCTCGTCGGCATCACCGGCTTCGGTTACCTCACCGGATTCGGGCCGGCGCTGAAGCTGGTCGGGCAGACCACCATGCGCACGGTCACCGACTACTCCTTCGGCGTGATACCGATGTTCCTGCTGATGGGCGCCTTCGTGTCGGTGTCCGGCATCAGCCGCGAGCTGTTCCGGGCCGCCAACACCTTCGTCGGCCATTGGAAGGGCGGCCTCGGCATCGCGACGATCGCGGCCTGCGGCGGCTTCGCGGCGATCTCGGGCTCGTCGGTCGCAACCGCCGCTACGTTTTCGGCCGTGGCCTATCCGGAGATGCGCCGCTTCGGCTATCCGCAATCCTTCTCCACCGGTGTGATCGCCGTCGGCGGTACCCTGGGTGCGATGCTGCCGCCGTCCACGGTGCTCGCCGTCTACGGCATCATCACCCAGCAGGACATCGGCAAGCTGTTCATCGCCGGCGTGGTGCCGGGCCTGCTTGCGATCCTCATGCACATGATCACGATCGGCATCATCGGCGCGACGCGGCCGGGATTCCTGCCGGCAGGAAAGAAAGCATCATGGCACGAGCGCTTCCTGGCGCTGCGCGACGTCTGGTCGCCGCTGCTGCTGTTCCTGTTCGTGATCGGCGGCCTCTATGGCGGCTTCTTCATTCCGACCGAGGCCGGCGCGGTCGGCGCCGTCGGCGCCTTCATCATCGGCATCCTGCGGGGAAAACTTACCAGGGACGGCATCCTGCAATCGCTGCTGCAGGCGACGCGCACGGCTGCCGCGGTGTTTACGGTGCTGATCGGCGCGCTCTGCTTCGGCTATTTCCTCACCATCACGCAGACGCCGCAGAACGTCACCAGCTTTCTCACCGGGCTCGGCATCGGCCCCTATGGCGTGCTTGCGCTGATCCTTTTGATGTATCTGGTGCTCGGCTGCCTGATGGACGCGATGGCGATGGTGATCCTGACCGTGCCGATCGTATTTCCAGTGGTGACCTCGCTCGGCTTCGATCCGATCTGGTTCGGCATCATCATCGTCATGACGGTCGAACTGGGCCTGATCCATCCGCCGGTCGGGATGAACGTGTTCGTGATCAAGAGCGTGATCAAGGATGTCAACATGTCGACAATCTTTGTCGGCGTGCTGCCGTTCGTGATCACCGACCTGATCCGGCTGGTGATCCTGATCCTGTTCCCGCTGCTTGCGACCTGGCTGCCGCAGCGCATGATCGGCTAGGCATGATCCGGAAAAGTTGAGACCGGTTTTCCGAAAAGATCATCCCTAAACGAAAGTTTTTTCCATGACACCAGAGATCCAGACCCGCTACGTCTTCACCATCACCGCCCGGATCGCCGAGGTCACCTCCGCCGGCGACATCGGGACCGGCGTCCGCCGCATCATCCCGATCATTGGTGGAGAGGTGAGGGGCGAAATGGTCAACGGCAGGGTGCTCGGCTTCGGCGCGGACTTCCAGATCATCCGTCCCAACGAGCTGATCGAACTGGAAGCCAAATACGCTTTCGAGACCGACGACGGCGCGGTGGTCTATGTCGAGAACAGGGGCATCCGTTTCGGGCCGGTCGAACTGCTGCAAAAGCTGAAGCGCGGCGAGCCCGTCGACCCCAAACTGATCTATTTCCGGACCGTCCCGAAGTTCGAGACCGGTTCCGAAAAATACCGCTGGCTGATGGAGCACATCTTCATCGCCTCCGCCGCCCGCCACGCGGACCGCGTCGTGATCGACGTCCATCAGGTGATCTGACCGGCCGGTCGCGGACGCGGTGAGGTTAATTCGGCACGACGACCCAGTAGACCCGGTGATTCGTGTTGGGATCGCTGTTGTCGCTGCTCGAGAACAGAATGCCCTGGTCGTGCCAGTGCGAGTAACGGCCTTCGCCGAGCGTCATGATGTTGTAAGCCGAGCTGTGCGGCGGCCCCAACAGGCGGTTTCCTTCATACAGCAGGACAGGAGATCGCCTCGGGTCGGTGGCGGAATCCGCCTGCGATTTCAGCTCGTCCAGGCCATGATACACCGCGATATGCGTGCCGGGAGCGGTCTCGAACGGTCCCTTGATTCGCAGGACAATCTTCCCAGGCGGCCGCGGATCGACCCAGGTCGCGCGCGACCAAAAGGCCAATCCAAAATAGGCCGTCGCGGCGAACAGCATGGCGAGAATCTTGGTGCGGCGATCCAGAACAAGCATGCGGCTGCTGTAGCACGCCAATGTGGCTTTGGCAGGAAGTGCCTCCCCGGCGGATTTGGCGATGGTCTTGACTCCTTCCGGATTAGTTATAAGACATAACTATTCTGATAAGGACGCAATAAGCCGATGGGAAACGCCGCTGCCAGCGACACCGCGTTGCTGAAGATCGAGCAAACCGCCGCGGTACTGACCGTGGGGCTCAATCGTCCCGCCAAGCGCAACGCGCTGAACGACGGGATCATCCTCGCGCTGCAGGAGTGCTTCTCGGCCATTCCCGACGCGGTCGGCGCGGTCGTCATCCATGGCGTCGGCGACCACTTCTCCTCCGGTCTCGACCTGTCCGAACTGACCGAGCGCGACGCCACCGAGGGCCTCGTCCATTCCCAGATGTGGCACCGCGTGTTCGACCGGATCCAGTATTGCCGCGTGCCCGTCATCGCAGCGCTCAAGGGCGCCGTGATCGGCGGCGGACTTGAACTGGCCTGCGCCGCGCATATCCGGGTCGCCGAACCGTCGGCCTATTTCGCGTTGCCCGAAGGCCAGCGCGGCATCTTCGTCGGTGGCGGCGGCTCGGTGCGGTTGCCGCGGTTGATCGGCGTACCGCGGATGGCCGACATGATGCTGACCGGCCGGGTCTACTCCGCGACCGAAGGCGCGGCCTATGGCTTTTCGCAATATCTCACCGATGAAGGCGGTGCGCTGGCCAAGGCGCTGGAACTCGCGGAGCGCGTCGCGGCGAACGCTCCGCTGACCAATTTCGCCGTGTTGCAGGCGCTGCCGATGATCGCCGAAGCCAATCCCCAGACCGGCCTGTTGATGGAATCGCTGATGGCGACGGTGGCACAGAGCGACAAGGAAGCGAAGAAGCGCATCCGCGCATTTCTCGATCGCAAGACCGCGAAGGTGAAGCCGACATGAGCGTCAGGCCGTCAGTGTCCGTTACAGGCTCGCATCCTCTGCGTCCGATCTCGTTCGGCAATCCCGAGGTCACGGTCGAGCGCCGCGACGATGGCACGATCTATCTGCGCCCTAAACTCAAGCTCGCCGACTATCCGGCCCGCATCACCGACCGCCTGCACCATTGGGCAAAAGCCGAGCCGAACCGGGTCTTCATGGCCGAACGTGCGGCCGGCGGTGGCTGGCGGCAGATTTCATACGCGCAACTACTGGACACGACGCGGCGTCTTGCCTCGGCCCTGATCGCTCGCGGGCTGTCCGCGGAGCGGCCGATCGTGATCCTGTCGGGCAATTCGATCGATCACGCGCTGATCGCGTTCGGCGCGCTCTATGCCGGCATTCCGTTCTGCCCCGTGTCGCCGGCCTATTCGCTGGTGTCGCGCGACTACGGCAAGCTGAATTTCCTGGTCAAGCTGTTGACGCCCGGCCTCGTCTTCGTCGACGACGCCGACAAGTATGCGAACGCGTTGTTGACGAATTTGCCCGCCGGGACCGAGATCGCCGCCAGCCGCGGTGCGATCCCCGGCCGCGGCGTGACGCGGCTCGCCGATCTCATCGTGACTCCGGAAGATCCGCGACTTGACGCCATCAATAACCGCATCGGGCCCGACACGATCGCAAAATTCCTGCTGACCTCGGGCTCGACCGGCAACCCCAAGGCCGTCATCAACACCCAGCGCATGATCTGCGCCAACCAGGTGATGCTGCGCGAGACGCTGGCGTTCCTCAAGGACGAGCCCCCTGTCATCGTCGACTGGTTGCCGTGGAATCACACATTCGGCGGCAACCACAATATCGGGCTGACGCTCTACAATGGCGGCTCGATGTATCTCGATGAGGGCAAGCCGATGCCGGGTGGCATCGAGGAGACCGTGCGAAACCTTCGCGAGATATCGCCGACGGTCTATTTCAACGTGCCCAAGGGCTATGAGTCGCTGCTGCCCTATCTGCGCGACGATGCCGGCCTGCGGGCGAAATTCTTCGACCGCCTTCACGCGATGTTCTTCTCCGGCGCGGCGCTGTCGCCGTTCATCTGGAACAGCCTCGACGAGCTTGCGGTGCAGGAGAAGGGGTATCGCGTGCCGATGCTGACTGGCTTGGGCGCCACCGAGACCTCGCCGTTCTTCATGTCGGTGCGTCCCGATACGAGCCGCTCCGGCCATGTCGGACTGCCGGTCCCGGGCAATGACGCAAAGCTGCTGCCGAACAACGGCAAGCTCGAGGTCCGGGCCAGGGGACCGAACGTCACCCCGGGCTACTGGCGCCAGCCGGAGTTGACCGCCAAGGCGTTCGATGAGGAAGGATTCTACAAGTTCGGCGATGCGCTGAAGCCGGCCGATCCGGCTGATTTCGACGCGGGTTTCGATTTCGACGGCCGCATTGCCGAGGATTTCAAGCTCGCCAGCGGTACCTGGGTCAGCGTCGGGCCCTTGCGCGCGCGCTTCGTCGGCACCTGCGCGCCACTGGTGCGCGACGTCGTGATTGCCGGCCTCAACCGCGACGAGATCTCGGCACTGGTCATCCTCGATCTCGACGGCTGCCGCCTGATCAATCCGAAGCTCGCACCGAACGACATCGCCGCCGCGGCCAATGATCCCCTGGTGCGGGCCGCCTTCCGCGAGCGCTTCACGAGGTTCCTTGCCGCTGCCACCGGCTCGTCGACCCGCATCGCCCGCGCGATCCTGCTCGACACGCCGCTGTCGATCGATCGCGGCGAGGTCACCGACAAAGGTTCGATCAACCAGCGCGCGGTGCTGGAGCATCGCAGCGCACTGATCGACACGCTCTATGCGCCGGTGCCGCCGGCCTCGGTGATCACCCTGACCTGAATTTCGCACCCGAATTCGAAGAGGAGAAAGCCATGCAGTTGAAGGACCAGGCCGCCATCGTCACCGGAGGCGCATCGGGATTGGGCGCTGCGACTGCGCGGCGTCTCGCCGCGCAGGGCGCCAAGGTCGCGGTCTGCGACCTCAACGCAAAGCTCGCCGAGAGCGTCGCGGCCGAGATCGGCGGCATCCCGCTGGTCTGCGACGTCGCTGACGCTGCTTCCGCCGAAGCGGCGGTGGCCAAGGCGGCAGCCGTGCATGGTCCGGCGCGCGTGCTCGTCAACTGCGCCGGCATCGGCGTTGCAAAGCGCGTGATCGGCCGCGAAGGGCCGATGGCGCTCGCCGATTTCGACAAGGTGATCAAGGTCAATTTGATCGGCTCGTTCAACATGCTGCGGCTCGCGACATCAGGCATGTCCAAGCTTGAACCGCTCGCGACAGGCGAGCGCGGTGTCGTGATCTGCACGGCATCCGTCGCCGCCTATGACGGCCAGATCGGGCAGGCGGCGTACTCGGCCTCCAAGGGCGGCATCGTCGCGATGACGCTGCCGATCGCGCGCGAACTCGCGCAGTTCGGTATCCGCGTGCTGACCATCGCGCCCGGCCTGTTCCTCACTCCGCTGCTCGCCAATCTGCCGCAGGAGGCACAGGATTCGCTCGCCGCCGCGATCCCGTTCCCGCGCCGTCTCGGCCAGGCCGACGAGTTCGCCTCGCTGGCGCTGCACATGATCGACAACGCTTACCTGAACGGCGAAGTGGTGCGGCTCGATGCCTCGCTTCGCATGGCGCCGAAGTAAGCCGATGTTCATCAACCGGCGCGACGTTCAGATCCAGTGGGGCGATTGCGACCCCGCCAACATCGTCTATTACCCGCGCTACTTTGCGATGTTCGATGATTCAACCTCGATCATGTTCGAAGCGGCCGGCTTCTCGAAGCAGGATATCATCCACAAATACGGCCTGGTCGGCATTCCCATGGTCGATACGCGTGCGAAATTCCACATCCCGTCAACCCATGGCGACTGGATCACCATCGAGAGCCGGATCGACAGCATCAAGCGCTCGAGCTTCGAGGTGGTGCATCGGGTGTTCAAGGGCGAGGCGCTTGCGATCGAGGCCTTCGAGACCCGGGTGCTGGTCGGCCGTCATCCGGACGATCCGGGCAAGCTGAAATCGGCGCCGTTCCCGCAGGAGATCATCGACCGTTTCATGAAGGGCTGACTCGCCCGTGCCCATGACCTAAAGAAGGGGCTGAATTGGCCCGCCAAACCGGTTTAAACCAAAAGACATATCCGCAGGGAGGAATGAATGAAGAAGGCCACTGTTGCCGCCGCGGCGCTTGCTGCGGTGTTCGCGCTGCCGGGTTCGCCTGTTCTGGCGCAGACCAATGAAATCACCATCGGCATCTCGATCTCGACCACGGGACCCGCCGCAGCCCTCGGCATTCCCGAGCGCAACGCGCTCGATTTCGTGCCGAAGGAAATCGGCGGCGTGCCGCTGAAGCTGATCGTGCTCGATGACGGCGGCGATCCGACGGCTGCGACCACCAATGCGCGACGCTTCGTCACCGAGTCCAAGGCCGACATCATCATGGGCTCGTGCACCACGCCGCCGTCGATCGCAGTGTCGACGGTCGCCAACGAGGCGGGCATTCCGCATCTCGGCCTCGCGCCGTTCCCGATCAATGACGCGCGCGCGAAATGGTCGGTCGACCTGCCGCAGTCGATCCCGATCATGGGCAAGGTGCTCTACGAGCACATGAAGGCGCACAACATCAAGACCGTCGGCTATATCGGCTACTCCGATTCCTACGGCGATCTCTGGGTCAACGACTTCAAGGCGCAGGCCGTGCCGATGGGCCTTACCATGACCGACGAGGAGCGCTTCGCGCGTCCCGACACCTCGGTCGCGGGTCAGGTGCTGAAGCTGATTGCCGCCAATCCCGACGCGATCCTGGTCGGCGCTTCCGGCACCGCGGCCGCGCTGCCGCAGACCGCGTTGCGCGAACGCGGCTACAAGGGCCTGATCTACCAGACCCATGGCGCCGCCAGCATGGACTTCATCCGCATCGCGGGTGCGGCCGCCGAGGGCGTCATCATGTCGGCCGGCCCGGTGATGTCGCCGGAGACGCAGCCGGACAGCGCGCTGACCAAGAAGCCCGGCCTTGCGCTCGACACTGCCTATGAAGCCAAGTATGGCCCCAACAGCCGCAGCCAGTTCGCCGGCCACTCCTACGACGCATTCGAGGTGCTGAAGCGCGTCGTTCCCGTTGCGCTGAAGACGGCGAAGCCCGGCACGCCGGAATTCCGCGAGGCGATCCGCAAGGCGTTCATCTCCGAGAAGGAGATCGTCGCAACCCAGGGCGTCTACAACTGGACCGAAAAGGATCGCTACGGCCTCGACGACCGCTCGCGCATCCTTTTGACGGTCAAGGACGGGAAATACGTTCCGGCGATGTGAGCCGGTTGCCGACTGCGAAACAAACGGGCCGGCCCTCGAAAGAAGGCCGGCTTTTCGTTGTCTGCTAGATCGCGCTTTCGCCCTCGTGCTGGAAGCCCAGATAGCTTGCCGCCACGCGCTCGTTCGATGCGATATCCTTTGCCGCGCCGGAGAGCACGAATTCGCCGAGCTCCATCACATAGGCGCGGTCGGCGATCCGGAGCGCGGCCTGCGCGTTCTGCTCCACCAGCAGCACCGAGACGCCGGCGGCGCGGAGCTCGCCGACGATGCGGAAGATATCGGCCACGATGATCGGGGCGAGCCCCAGGCTCGGCTCGTCCAGCATCAACAGCTTCGGCGCGCCCATCAGCGCGCGGCCCATTGCGAGCATCTGCTGTTCGCCTCCCGACAGCGTGCCGGCGAGCTGCTTGCGCCGTTCCTTGAGCCGCGGAAACAGCGCATACACCTTCTCCAGCGACGTCGCGGCGGTCGCCTTCGAGATGCGGAAGGCCCCGAGTTCGAGATTGTCCTCCACGTTCATGCTGGCAAACAGCTCGCGATGCTCCGGCACCAGGCTGAGGCCGGTGGCGACGCGGTCCTCGATGTCGAGCGGCGCAAGGTCGGTGCCGGCGAAGGCGGCGCGGCCCTTCAGCGGCAGGATGCCCATGATGGCGTTGAGCAGCGTGGTCTTGCCGGCGCCGTTGGCGCCGATGATGGTGACGATCTCGTTTCCGGCGACCTCGAGCGAGACGCCGCGCACGGCCTCGACCTTGCCGTAGGAGATATGGACGTCGGCGACCGATAGCAGCGCGCTCATGCGGCGGCTCCGAGATAGGCCTTGATCACGTCGGGGTTGGTCTTGATCGCGGCCGGCGTGCCCTCCGCGATCTTGGTGCCGAAATCGAGCACCACGATGCGGTCGGCGAGATCCATCACAAAGCCCATGTCGTGCTCGACCAGCAGCACCGACATGCCGCCGTCGCGCAGTTGCCGCAGCAAGGCAGCGAGGCGCTGCTTCTCCATGTGGCGCAGGCCGGCGGCGGGTTCGTCGAGCAGCAGCAGCATCGGATCGACGCAGAGCGCGCGCGCGATCTCGACGATGCGCTGCTGTCCAAGCGACAGCGAGCCTGCGAGCTGGTCGATCTGGTCGGACAGGCCGACCCGCTCGATCTGCCGGGCGGCCTCCGCCAGCAGCCCGGCTTCGTCGGCGCGGTCGAGCCGCAGCATGCTGGAGACCGCACCCGATGAGCCGCGCAGATGCGCGCCGATCGCGACGTTCTCCAGCACGGTCATGTCGGGCACCAGCTTGACGTGCTGGAAGGTCCTGGACACGCCGAGCTTGACCACCTCCTGCGGCGGCGCGTTCTCGACCTCCTTGCCCTGCACGGAGATCTTGCCGCTCGTCGCGGTCAGGACGCCCGTGATCAGGTTGAAGGTGGTGCTCTTGCCGGCGCCGTTCGGCCCGATCAGGGCGACGATCTCGCGGGCGTTGACGTCGAAGGAGACGTCGTTGACGGCGGTAACGCCGCCGAACTGCTTTCGCGCCTTCTCGATATGCAGCAGCACTGAGGAGGTGGGCCCTGCCTGCGCGCGGGCGGGCAGCTTGAGCGACGTGTCGGGCGTCTTGCGGCCCGGCTTGAGCGGAAGTCGGGACATCAGCCACGGCCACACGCCCGTTGGTGCGAGCTGCAGCAGCAGCACCAGCAGGATGCCGAACACGATCGTCTCGAGCTGGCTTTGGCCGCCGAAGATGTAGGGCAGATAGCTTTGCAGCACTTCCTTGAGGATCACGACGATGCCTGCGCCGAGCACGGCGCCCCAGACATAGCCCGCGCCGCCGACCACCGCGATGAACAGGTATTCGATGCCGGCCTGCGCGCCGAACGGCGTCGGGTTGGCGGCGCGCTGGAAATGCGCGTAGAGCCAGCCCGAGAGCCCGGCCAGCACCGCGGCATAGATGAACACCAGGAGCTTGGCGCGCGGCGTCTGTACGCCGAACGCTTCCGCCGCCACGTGCCCGCGCCGCAGCGCGCGAATGGCCCGGCCGGTCCGGGAATCCAGCAGGTTCATGGTCAGCAGCGCCGAGATCAGCACCGCGATCCAGATCGCGTAGTAGATCGCGTCGGGGCTCAGCATCTTGTAGCTGCCGATCGAGAGCGGCGGAATGCCCGAGATGCCGTCGTTGCGACCGAGGAATTCGAGCTTGCTGAACAGATAGAACAGCCCGATGCCCCAGGCGATGGTGCCGAGCGGCAGATAGTGGCCGGAGAGCCGCACCGTGACGAGGCCGAGCAGCACGGCAGCGATGCCGCTGACCAGCAGCGAGGCCGGCAACGTCAGCCACGGCGACAGGCCGTAGGCGGTGGTCAGCACGGCGGTCGTGTAGGCGCCGAAACCGCAGAACGCGGCCTGGCCGAACGAGGTGAGGCCGCCGACACCGGTGAGCAGGACGAGCCCCATCGCGACCAGCGCGGCGAGGCCGATATTGTCCAGCAGCACGATCCAGAATGGCGGAACTCCCGGGACGAACGGGATCACCGCCATCACGAGTGCGAAGATGATGAGAGGCAGCCGCTGCGTCATCGCGCTCAATCCTTCTCTTCTTCGACCGCGGGCGCCGCGAGCGAGCGCAGCACCAGCACCGGGAGGATCAGGGTGAAGACGATGACTTCCTTGAAATTGCTGGCGTAGAACGAGGAGAAGGCCTCGACGATGCCGACCAGGATGGCCGCGATCGCGGTCAAGGGATAGCTGACCAGGCCGCCGATGATGGCGGCGATGAAACCCTTGAGGCCGATCAGGAAGCCCGTGTCGTAATAGAGCGTCGTGATCGGCACGATCAGGATGCCGGAGATCGCACCGATCATGGAGGCGAGCAGGAATGCGATCTGGCCCGATAGCGAGGTGCGGATTCCGACGAGGCGGGCGCCGAGCCGGTTGACGGCGGTGGCCCGCAACGCCTTGCCGGTCTTGGTGTAGCCGAAGAAAAGCCACAGGCCGACGATGAAGGCGATGGTCAGTCCGTACACGGCAAGGCTCTGGCCGGTGAAGCGCAGCGGGCCCGCGGTCACCGCGGCGCTCGAAAGCGCCGGGCCGCGCAAGCCTTCGGCGCCGAAGAACACCAGCCCCAGGCCCTGCAGGGCGAGGTGGCAGCCGACGGCTGCGATCAGGAGCACCAGCACGGAGGTGTGCGCGATCGGCTGAAACGCGATGCGGTAGAGGAACAGCCCGATCGCCGCCACGATCAGCAGCGCCAGCGCGATGTTGACCGCCATCGGGGTCGTCGGGCCCGCGACCTTGTAGGTGACGGCAAGCAGCCCGACGGGAAAGGCGATATTGAGCGCGGCCGAGCGTGCCACCAACCGGGCCCGCAGCGCCTTGCGCGCGAAGAACAGGTCGAGAGCGAAGGCAACGAGGCCCATCCCGACGGCGAGCTGTACCGTCCCCGGCACCTGACCGGTGGCCAGCATGGCGTAGCTCAGCGCGCCGTAGGTGACGAACTCGCCTTGCGGAATCAGGATCACCCGCGTGACCGCGAACACCAGCACCAGGGCCAGCCCGAGCAGCGCATAGATCGCGCCATTGGTGATGCCGTCCTGTAGCAGGAACAGCAAGATTGTCGTGTTCAAGACCGAGCGCTCCCCCTCAAGCGTCCGGCCACGGCAGCCAGCAGGTCTGGTTGCCTCGGCCGATATCGGCTGTTGAAAGCGGCCGATATTTGATATACCGCATAACAATTATCAATTATAATCTCAAGGTCCGCGAGCGTCGCGCGGGATCTTTCTATCGGGATTGCGAGCCTGGAGCGATGACTGTTTCCAAGACTGCCGCCGACGCCGCCAGGGCCTCGCGCCCGCTGCGCAGGGAACCGGTCGATCCCGCCGGGGACGACAGCATGCTGCAGCTGGGCGAGCTGTCCGGCCTGCTCGGCTATTCCCTGAAACGCGCGCAGCTCAAGGTGTTCGAGGACTTCCTGCGCTGCGTCGCGCCGCTGCAGCTGACGCCGGCGCAGTTCTCGGTGCTGCTGTTGCTCGACAAGAACCCCGGCCGCAACCAGACCGAGATCGCCGCCACGCTCGGCATCCTCAGGCCGAACTTCGTCGCCATGCTCGACGCGCTGGAGAGCCGCGATCTCTGCGCGCGGATGCGCTCCACCAACGATCGCCGCTCCCACATCCTCGTCCTGACCGACAAGGGCCGCGCGGTGCTGGCGCGCGCCAAGAAGCTGGTCGCCAACAAGCACGAGGCGCGCCTGATCGAGGTGCTCGGACCGGCCAATCACGCCGCGCTGCTGGAGATGCTGGCGAAGCTCGCGCAGGAATTTTGAGGCTTGCAGTCATTCCGGGGCGCGCGTCAGCGCGAACCCGGAATCTGGAGATCGTGGCGAGAGATTCCGGGTTCGTCGCTTCGCGCCGCCCCGGAATGACGGTTGGGTCAATCCACCAAAATCACCCTGACGTCATTCACGTTGGTCAGTGTGGGCCCCGTCAGCAACAAATCGCCGGTCTGCGCGAAGAATCCGGTCGCGTCGTTGTTGGCAAGATACGCCCTGGGATCGAGGCCGATCGCTTTCATCTTCGCAAACGTGGCCTGGTCGATCATGGCGCCGGCGGGATCCGTGGCGCTGCCGGCGCCGCCATCGGCGCCGTCCGTGTCACCGGCCAGCGCCGCGACGTCGGGCGTATCCTTCAGGAGGTCGGCGAGCGCCAGCGCGTATTCCTGGTTGGGGCCGCCGCGGCCGTTGCCGCGCACGGTCACCGTGAGCTCCCCGCCCGAGAGGATGGCGACGCGGCGGCCTTCGCCGCGGGCCTTCAGCGCGAGGCGGGCGTGCTCGGCGGCTACCTCGCGCGCCTCGCCCTCGAGATCGGCGCCGAGCGCGATCGTCTCGTAGCCGGCATCGCGCACGACCTTGGCCGCCGCGTCGATCGAGGCCTTCGGCTTCGCCAGCAACTCGAAGGTCGCTCGGGCGAAAGCGGGATCATCGGGCTTGCAGCTTTCGTTGGCGGGATCGTCGAGCGCGCGGCGCACGGCGTCATCGACGGAGAGGTTGTACTTTGCGACGAGGGCGCGGGCATCGGCCAGCGTGGTCGGATCCGGTACCGTCGGCCCCGAAGCGATGGCGGAGGGATCGTCATGCGGCACGTCCGAGATCGCGAGCGTGACGATCTCGGCGGCGCGCTGGCCGGCGCGCGCCAGCCGGCCTCCCTTGATACGCGAAAGGTGCTTGCGGACGATGTTCATCTCACCGATCGGCGCACCCGAGCGCAGCAGCGCGCGATTGACCTGTTGCTTCTGCGCGAAGCTCACGCCCTCGACCGGCGCGATCCAGTTCGCCGAGCCGCCGCCGGTCAGGAGCACCAGCAGCAGATCGTCCGCCGCCGCCTCGGCGGCGAGCCGCAGCGTATCGTCGGCCGCCTTCAGGCCGGCTTCGTCGGGCACGGGATGACCGGCTTCCACCACCTTGATGCGCCGGGTCGGCACGCCGTGGCCATGACGCGTCGTCGCGATCCCGACCAGCCGTGACGGGTCGAGCTCGAGTGCATCGAGATAATGCCGCTCGGCTGCCGCGGCCATCGCGCCGGCGCCCTTGCCGGCGGCGAGGCAGATGATCCGTCCCTTCGGCACGGGCCGCAGCCGCGACGCCAGCACGACGTCGGGATGGGCGGCCGCCACCGCCGCATCGAAGATCGAACGCAGGAAAGGACGCCGGTTGGTCATGGTTTCGCTTCTTGCCTGATCATGATCACCGCACAAACGCTTCGCGTCTGTTGCGGGGGAAAAACGCTTCACACGTTTCCGGATCACGCTTTAGCGCATCGCCAAGTCAGGTGTAAACGGCTCGCCGCCCCCCTGGTGTCGGCGATTGTGCCACTGAAAGCCAAAGACGAGGCAAAACCCCCTGCGGACATGCCGCAGGGGGCGGATTTTCACGATGCGGGAAAGTCTTCAGCCGCCGACATCGGCGCTGATCACGTCGCCGAACAGCTCCCACTTCTCTCCCTTGAACTTCATCAGCTGAAGCTGGCTGATCGGGGCGAAATCGGTCGGGCCGGTGTTGATCTTGATGCCGGGCAGCAGCACCTCGGTGCGGAAATCGTGCAGGCTCGCTGCCTGCTTCATGATGTTCTCGCGGGTGAGGTTGTCGCCGCACTGCTTGAGCACCTGCACCAGGGTCTGGGCCACGCCGTAACCGGTCACGGTGCCGCCGTCGAGCTTGTCACCCTCGGGGAAGTCCTTGGCCATGAAGGCGTAGAACTCCTTCATGCCGGGATCATTGTCCCATTGCTTGTCGGAGGCGTCCTTCAGGTATGCCGCCGAGATGATGTCCTGCGCGTTCTCATAGCCGGCCGGCTTGATCACGGCGCCGACCGAGGCCGATACGTTGTTGAGGAAGTGGGTCGGCTTCCAGCCGATCTCGGCGATCTTCTTGATCGCCTGCGCCGCGAATTTCGGCGTCGTGATGTTGATGAAGACGTCGGCGCCGGAAGCCTTGAGCCTGACAATGTGGTTGTCGATCGTCGGTTCGGAGGTCTCATAGCTTTCCTCGGAGACGATCATGCTCGCGACCTTCTGGCCGAGCCCGTCCTTCAGACCCTTCAGGTAGTCCTTGCCGTAATCATCGTTCTGATAGAGCACGGCGATCTTGGCGTTCGGCATGTTCTTCAGGATGTACTTGGCGTAGATCTGGGTCTCGCTCTGGTAGTTGGGTTGCCAGCCCATGGTCCAGGGAAAATCCTTCGGGTCGTTCCACTTGGTGGCGCCCGTGGCGACGAACAGCTGCGGCACCTTCTTGGAGTTCATGTACTTCTGGATCGCGGTGTTCGGCGGTGTGCCCAGCGAGTTGAAGATCAATAGCACTTCGTCACTCTCGACCAGCTTGCGCGCCTGCTCGACCGTTTTCGGCGGCGAATAGCCGTCATCATAGGAGATGAAGTTGATCTTGCGGCCGTTGATGCCGCCGGCATCGTTGATCTTCTTGAAGTAGGCGGCCTCGGTGCGACCGATGATGCCGTAGGCGGATGCCGGACCGCTATAGGGCATGATGTTGCCGATCTTGATCTCGGTATCGGTGGCGCCGGTGTCGTATTTCTTCTGGGCAAGTGCTGCGCTGCCGGAGGCGGCGATGAGCGCGATGGCGGCCCCGAGGACCGCAAGTTTCCTGGTGGCGGACATAGATGTCTCTCTCTCCCTGTTTCAGACCGTGTCGTGGCCTCCTTGCCGGAGCGCTCTTGGTTTGGCGACGTGATTATCATTTTAGGCGGGCCGTCTCAACGAAAAGCCCCTGCGGCAATGCCGCAAGGGCTGCGTCTTTAGTAGGCTGTCCTCGGCCTAACCGCCGACGTCGCCGCTCAAAATGTCACCAAAGCGCTCCCAGGTCTCGCCCTTGAACCGCATCAGTTGCAGTTGCGAAAGCGGCGCGAAGTCGGTCGCCGAGGTGTTCACCTTGACGCCGGGCAGCAGACCGTTGAGCTCGAGGTCACGCAGGTCGGCCGCCTGCTTCATGACGTTATCGCGGGTCAGATTGTCGCCGCAGGCCTTCAGCACATGCGCCAGCCCCTGCGAGACGATGTAGGCGTACATCACCGAGGCATCGGCGCGATTGGCTTCCGGATAATACTTATCCAGGAACTGATTCCAGGCGATCATTCCCTTGTCTTTCTTCCACTGCGGATCCGTCGGATCCATCAGATATTGTGACGAGATGATGCCTTGCGCATTATCGAAGCCTGCGGGCTTCATCACGCTGCCGATCGACGAGGAGACGTTGTTGAGGAAGTGCAGCGGATGCCAGTTGAGCTCGGCATTCTTCTTGATCGCCTGCGCCGCAAATTTCGGCGTGGTGATATTGAAGAACACGTCGGCACCGGTGGCCTTGAGACGAACGATGTGGGAATCGATGGTCGGCTCGGTCACCTCATAGGCGTCCTCGGCGACGATCATCGAATCCGCCTTCTTGCCAAGGCCGTCCTTGAATCCCTTCAGATAGTCCTTGCCGTAATCATCGTTCTGATAGAGCACGGCGATCTTGGCGTCCGGCTTGTTCTTGAGGATGTACTTGGCGTAGATGATCGACTCGCTCTGGTAGTTGGGCTGCCAGCCCATGGTCCAGGGAAATTCCTTCGGATCGTTCCATTTGGTGGCGCCGGTGGCGACGAACAGCTGCGGCACCTTCTTCTGGTTCATGTATTTCTGGATCGCCGAATTCGGCGGTGTGCCCAGCGAGTTGAAGATCAGCAGCACCTCGTCGCTTTCCACCAGCTTGCGCGCCTGTTCGACCGTCTTCGGTGGCGTGTAGGCGTCGTCATAGGAGATGAAGTTGATCTTGCGGCCGTTGATGCCGCCTTCGGCGTTGATCATGCGGAAGTACGCGTCCTCGGTCTTGCCGATCACGCCATAGGCGGAGGCCGGACCACTGTAGGGCATGATGTTGCCGATCTTGATTTCGCTGTCGGAGGCGCCGGTGTCGTATTTCTTCTGTGCGAAGGAGGGGCTCGCGGTTACCGCGAGCAGCACGACGGCGGCCGAAACGGCCGCCAATCCCAAACGGATAGCAGGCATTTTGATCTCCTTGGACCATTATGAATGCGTCACGATTTTTGGATTGGGAGCACTTGGCGGCTCCTCGCGGCATTCAATACCTTTCGCCTGATGCCAGCAACAAAAAGCCCCCCGCGAACCTGCCGCAGGGGGCGTCATTTAGTCGAATGCGAGGGACGGCAGGCGGCCGCGCGGCGAGCGGTCAGTGGCCCTGGTCGCCCGACATGATTCCGCCGAACAGCTCCCACTTGTCGCCCTTGAAGCGCATCAGCCTGAACTGCTTGATCGGCGCGAAATCGGTGGCCGAAGTGTTGACGGTGATGCCGGGCAGCAGCGTGTCCGGAGCAAACTCCTTGATGCTCGCAGCCTGCTTCATGACGTTGGCGCGCGTGAGGTCGTCACCGCACATCTCCAGCACATGCACCATGGTCTGCGCTGCAGCATAGCCGAAGGCGTCTGCGCCATCGAGCTTGTTGCCCTCCGGAAAATCCTTCTGGAGGAAGGCCAGGAATTTCTGCATGCCGGGATCCTGGCTCCACTGCGGATCGGCGGCGTCCTTGACATAGACGGCCGACACGATGCCTTGCGCATTCTCGAAGCCGGCCGGCTGGACCACGCCGCCGAGCGACGCCGAGATGCTGACCAGGAATTGCAGCGGCGTCCATGCGATCTCGGCGACCTTCTTGATCGCTTGCGCAGCGAATTTCGGCGTCGTGACGCTGATGAACGTGTCGGCGCCCGCCGCCTTCAGCTTGACGATGTGGTTGTCGATCGTGGATTCCGAGGTCTCGTAACCCTCCTCGGCGACGATCATCGAGGCCTTGTCGCCGAATGCGTCCTTGAGGCCCTTGAGAAAGTCCTTGCCGAAATCGTCGTTCTGGTAAAGCACCGCGACCTTGGCGTTCGGCTTTTCCCTGAGGATGTATTTCGCGTAGATGTGGGCCTCGTCCTGGTAGTTGGGCTGCCAGCCCATGGTCCACGGAAAATCCTTCGGATCGTTCCATTTGGACGCGCCGGAGGCGACGAACAGCTGCGGCACCTTCTTCTCATTCATGTATTTCTGGATCGCCGAGTTGGTCGCGGTCCCGACCGAGCTGAAGATCAGCAGCACGTCATCGCTCTCGACCAGCTTGCGCGCCTGCTCCACCGTCTTCGCTGGCGAGTAGGCGTCGTCATAGGAGATGAAGGTGATCTTGCGGCCCCTGATGCCGCCCTGGCCATTGATCATCTTGAAATAGGCGGCCTCGGTCTTGCCGATCGAACCATATGCCGAGGCAGGCCCGCTATAGGGCATGGTGTTGCCGATCTTGATCTCGGTGTCGCTGGCTCCGGTGTCGTAGGCCTTCTGGGCCCGGGCGAAACTGCAAGTCATGACGAAGAGTGCGAGCGCCGATGCGAGCGCCGTCCGGGACAGGCGTACTGCAGTCATAATTTCCCCACCTCGTGTTCTTGGCGTGTGCATTGAATACCAAAGGCACCGGGCGTCAACAAAAAGCCCCCGCGACTGCTGTCGCGGGGGCCAGTCATCCGGTTTCTGCGGTGCAGCGTTATTCGGACGGCACGTCGCCCGAGATGATCTCGCCGAACAGCTCCCATTTCTGGCCCTTGAAGCGCTGCATCTGCAACTGCGCGATCGGGGCGAAGTCGGTGGCCGACGTATTGATCTTGACGCCGGGCAGGAGCGTGTCGGGCGTGAAGTCCTTCAGGCTCGCTGCCTGCTTCATCAGGTTGGCGCGGGTGAGGTCGTTGCCGCACATTTCCAGCACCTTGGCCAGCGTCTGTGCCGCGCCATAGCCGTAGACGACGCCGTTGTCGGTCTTGTCGGCGCCCGGCATGTACTTGTCGACGAACGCCGCCCACTTCTTCATGCCGGGATCGCCGGCCCATTGCGGGTCGGTGCCATCCTTGGCGTAGGCCGCCGAGAGCAGGCCCTGCGCATTCTCGAAGCCGGCCGGCTGCATCACGCTGCCGACCGAGATCGAGACGTTGGTGACGATCTGCAGGGGCTTCCAGCCGAGTTCGGCGGTCTTCTTGATGGTCTGCGCGGCGAATTTCGGCGTGGCGTAGATCAGCAGCACATCGGGATTGGCGGCCTTGATCTTGACGATATGGCCGTCGATCGACGGCTCGGACACTTCATAGCTCTCCTCCATGATGATGCTGGAGGCGGCCTTGGCGCCGAAGCCGTCCTTGGTGCCCTTCAGGTAGTCTTTGCCGAAATCGTCGTTCTGATAGAGGATCGCGACCTTGGCACCGGGCTTCTCCTTCATCAGCCACTTGGCGTAGATCTGCGCCTCGCTCTGGTAGCTCGGCTGCCAGCCGATGGTCCACGGGAAGTTCTTCGGGTCGTTCCACTTGGTGGCGCCGGTGGCGACGAACAGCTGCGGAATCTTCTTGGCGTTGAGATATTTCTGGATCGCGGTGTTCGACGGCGTGCCGAGCGGGTTGAACACGGCGAGCACCTCGTCGCTCTCGACCAGCTTGCGCACCTGCTCAACGGCCTTCGGCGGCGAATAGGCGTCGTCATAGGTGATGAAGGTGACCTTGCGGCCGTTGATGCCGCCCTGGTCGTTGATCATCTTGAAGTAGGCTTCTTCGGTCTTGCCGATCACGCCGTAGGCGGAGGCCGGTCCCGAATAGGGCATGATGTTGCCGATCTTGATCTCGGCATCGGTCGCCCCGGTGTCGTATTTCTTCTGGGCGAATGCGGCAGTGGACGTCGCGGCAAAGGCGATGACCGCCGCGGAAGCCGCGGCGATCCGTAGTGTCGAAAGCATAGTGTCTCCTGGTTTCTTCTTTGAGGTTCTTAGTTCTTCTTGAGTTTGGCGACCAGTTGCTGGGCAATGATCGCAACTTGCCTGGCGCCATGGGGCACGAGGAAGATCACGAGGAACAGCAGCACGCCGAACACGGCGCCCGAGAGGCCCTTGGAAATGCCCTCGGCGATGTTCGGCACGAAGATGATGAAGGCGCTTCCGACGATCGAGCCGGGCAGCCAGCCGACTCCGCCGACCACCATGCCGAGGAACAGCGAGATCGCCAGCGTGATGGTGTAGCCGTCGGGGGCGACGAACTGCACCGCGATGGCACCCAGGCCGCCGGCGACGCCGGTGATCCCTGCCGAAACGCCGAACGCCAGCGTCTTGTACAGCGCGACGTCGACGCCCATCGCGGAGGCCGCGATCTCGTTGTCGCGGATCGCCATGAAGGCACGCCCCGAGCGCGAGCGCAGCAGGTTCACCGAAGCGATGTAGATCGCGATCGTGACCACCAGCGTGAAGTAATACAGCCACATGTCCTGGCCCATCGGCAGGCCGAACGGCGCGTCCGGCTTGGTGACCACGAGGCCCTGCACGCCGCCGGTCCAGTACTCGAAATAGCCCAGCTTGAGCAGCTGCGGCATTGCAGTGGCGAGCGCGAAGGTCGCGAGCGCCAGATAGACGCCGGACAGCCGCAATGCGGGCTGGCCGAACAGGAAGCCGAAGGCGAAGCAGATGATGCCGGCGATCGGCAGCGTCAGGGCATAGTTCATGCCCGCGTGCTCCATCAGGATCGCCGATGTGTAGGCGCCGACGGCATAGAACGCGCTCTGGCCGAGCGAGAACTGACCCGAGCCGCCGGTCAGGATGTTGAGCGCCAGCACCGCGAGGCCGTAGATCAGAAGCATCGTCATCTGGAAGATGATGAAGTTCTTCACGAGCAGCGGGATGATGATGAGCGCGGCGAGCACCACCAGCGAGGTGCCGTAGCCGAGTGTCATTGCGCGCTTTGGAACGGCCTCGACGGCCGGGGATTCTGTGACGACGTCTTCAACTGCGCTCATGATCAAACTCGCTTGACGATGGCGCGGCCGAACAGGCCTGCCGGTTTGACGACCAGGACGATGATGATCAGCGCAAGCGCGATCGGAAGTTTCAGCTCGTTGCCGACACCGGGTATGTAGGTGCCGACCAGGTTCTCGAAGATCCCGACCAGGAACCCGCCCATGACCGCGCCGAACGGGCTGCTGAGACCGCCGAGCACGGCGGCGGCAAATCCGTAGATCAGCACGCCCAGCATCATGTTCGGCTCGAGGAACACCACGGGGGCGATCATCATGCCGGCGACCGAGCCGATCGCGGCGGCCATGCCCCAGCCCAGTGCGATCATCCAGGAGGTGTTGATGCCGACCAGCCGCGCCGACTCCGGCAACGAGGCGGCCGCGCGCATCGCAAGACCGACCCGGGTGAAGCGGAAGAAGAAAAACAGCAGCAGCAGCATCAACAGCGTGATGCCGATCATGCCGGCCTGGTGGGTCGAGATCAGCTGGCTGCCGAGGAACGGCGAGGAGCCGAACGGCGTCGGATATTGCTTGATCGTGAAGTCCCAGATCAGGCCGGCGACCGAGTTGATGATCGCATACAGCGCGATGAAGCCGGCCACGTTGGTCAGGACCGGCGCCTTGGCGAGCGGCTTGAACAGCAACCGCTCGATCGCGATGCCGGCGGCGAACGAGAAGGCGACCGTGAGCACGAAGGCGCCCCAATACGGCACGCCCCACTGCATCAGCTGCCAGGAGACGAAGGTCGAGAACATCGCCATTTCGCCCTGGGCGAAATTCAGATGGTCGATGGCCTGGTAGATCATGACCACCGCGAGCGCCATGCAGGCATAGATCGCGCCAGTGGCGATGCCGGCCAGGATCTGGTTGGCAAAAAGCTCCATAGTGCCAGCTCCTTCAGTAGCCGAGATAGGATTTGCGGACGTCTTCGTTGTTCGCGATGTCCTTGGCGTTGCCCGACATCACGATCCGTCCGGTTTCGATCACATGGGCCTGGTCGGCGAGTTCGAGCGCAAGCTGCGCGTTCTGCTCGACCACCAGGATGGTCACCTTCTCCTCACGATTGATCTTGCCGAGGATGCGGAACAGGTCGCGCACGATCAGTGGCGCGAGGCCGAAGGACGGCTCGTCGAGCAGCATCAGCCGCGGCCGCAGCATCAGCGCGCGGGCGACCGCCAGCATCTGCTGCTCACCGCCCGACAGGGTGCCGGCCTGCTGCGAATAGCGCTCCTTCAGCTTCGGGAAGTGATCGTACATCCGTTCGATGTCGGCGACGATGTTCTTCTTGTCGGTGCGGGTGATGGCCCCGAGCTGCAGGTTTTCCTCCACCGTCATGGTGGTGAAGGTGCCGCGGCCCTGCGGCACATGGGCAATGCCGAGGCGGACCACGTTCTCGGTCGAGCGGGTGCCGATCGGCTTGCCGTCGAACTCGATCGCGCCGGTCGATCGCACCATGTTGCAGATCGCCCGCAGGGTGGTGGTCTTGCCGGCGCCATTGGCCCCGAGCAGCGTGGTCAGCGAGCCTTCGTTGAGCGAAAAATTGAGGCCGTGCAGGGCCTGGACCTGACCGTAATAGGCGCGCAGGTCCTTGACGTTGAGCATCGCGGTCATTGGTCCTTGCTCCCCAGATAGGCCTTGATGACATCGGGGTCGGCCTGGATCTGGGCCGGCGTGCCTTCGGCGAGCTTGCGGCCGAAATTGAGCGCCACGACGTGGTCGGCGATCGACATCACGAGGCCCATGTGGTGCTCGACCAGGAGCACGGTGATCTTGCGATCGTCGCGGATCTTGCGGATCAGATCGCCGAGCACGTGGACTTCCTCATGGTTGAGGCCGCCCGCGGGTTCGTCGAGCAGCAGGATCTTCGGGTCTGCGGCCAGGGCACGCGCCAGCTCGACGCGCTTCTGGGTGCCGAAGGGCAGCCCCGAGACCACGGTGTGCGCGACCTCCTCGAGGTCGAGATAGGCGAGGATCGCGTGCACCTTCTTGTTCATGTCGGCTTCGCCGCGGCGGACCCAGGCGAGCCGCAGCGAGTCGCTGACGATGTCGCTCGAGGTGCGCGCATGGGCGCCGACCCGCACGTTGTCGATCACGGAAAGATTGGGAAACAGCGCGACGTTCTGGAAGGTGCGGCCGATCCCGATCTCGGCGATCCGGTGCGGCGGACGCGTCAGGATGCTCTTGCCTTCCATCAGGATGTCGCCGGACGACGGCTGGTAGAGCCGCGACAGGCAGTTGAACAGCGTGGTCTTGCCGGCGCCGTTCGGTCCGATCAGGCCGAGGATCTGGCCCTGGCGCATGTCGAACGACACGCCGTTGAGCGCGACGATGCCGCCGAACACGACGCTGACGTCGCGAACCGCGAGCAGGGGGTCATTCCCCTGCGCGAGCTGTGCCTGCGTCATCTCGTCTCGCCCGCCATCTTCAAGCGATGCGGGCGGACCTGCGAAGCCTTTCGCCGGTCGTGATGGAGGCTACCTGATCCCCTCGGCCAAACGTGCAATTTTCCCTCCTACTCTAGATTTTTTGATTTCTTGTTTTTTGGATTGCGGCGCCATTCCACCGAGCGCCTGCTCGATGTTCCTTACCATCGCGACAAGACGAGGTCCAATGTCGTTGAGCAACCGGTCTTCCGTGAAGCGGAATGCCGGTGCCCCGCAATTGAACGCATACGGACCGGTTCCGTCATTTAATTTCAAGGCCACGCCGACCGCGGCGACGTCGTTTTGCCAGTCGCCCGTCGACATCGTGAATCCGTGCTTCGCCACCATCTCGCCGGACCGCTCGATGCCGTCGCGCATCTTGCCCCAGCGGCTGCCGTAATGGTCGCGCAGCTCGCGCACTAGAGCCGCACGTTCCTCTGCGGGCAATGCCCAAATATAGGCACGGCCCATCGCCGTGGTCGCGATGGGTATCCGTGAACCGACGTCGAGCTGCACGCCGAGCGTCAGCCCATTCCGGCTTTGACCAAAGTAGATCATGCTGTGCCGGTCGCGGCCGCCGACCGCGACCGCGCCGCCGGTCGCACGCATCACTTCTTCTCGATAGGGCTCGGACAAATGCCGAACGCCGAGATTGGCGAGCGCCGCATAGCCCAGCGCCATTGCCGACGGCGCCAACTGGTACTTTTCGAACCTTGGAACAGGTGTAAGGTATCCCAGCTTGGTCAACGTATAGGTCAGCCGGGAAATGGTTGGCTTCGGCAGCTTGGTGCGGGCCGCGATTTCCTGATTGCCGAGAAGGCCGTCATTGGGTTGGAATGCGCGCAAGACATCAAGTCCGCGGGAGAGCGCGACGACGAAGTTGCGATCGGTCGCTGCCTTCTTGCCAGAACGCTTCATTCCCTGCCGCTTTGTCATGCTCGTTGACAAGGCTCGTGCTTCAAAATAACCCTCCGTGTCAAGATGTGGAATTAAATTTCGCAGTGCGAAATTAGTCTAAACGTAGCGGCTCGAGGCAAGCCGGGCAGCTACTCAACACAAGTTCAAGAACAAGCATGCAGGGAGAGTCCCGGTGAGTGAAGTCGTCAAGCTCGAACGTCATGACAACATTGCCGTCGTCACGGTGAACAGCCCTCCCGTGAATGCGCTGAGCGCCGCGGTGCGTGGCGGCATCTTCGAATGCATGAAGAGCGCGATCGCCGATCCGCAGGTCGCTGGCATCGTGCTGACCTGCGCCGGCCGCACCTTCATCGCCGGCGCCGACATCACCGAATTCGGCAAGCCGCCGAAGCCCCCCGGTCTCGCCGAGGTGCTGAGCCTGATGGAGGACTCGCCGAAGCCGATCGTTGCCGCGATCCACGGCACCGCGCTCGGTGGCGGCCTCGAGGTCGCGCTGGCCTGCCACTACCGTGTCGCCACCAAGGACGCGAAGCTCGGCCTGCCCGAAGTGAAACTCGGCCTGCTGCCGGGCGCCGGCGGCACCCAGCGGCTGCCGCGCGCGGTGGGACCGGAACTCGCGGTCAAGATGATCGTCGGCGGCGATCCGATCAGCGCCGAGGTAGCGCTCAAGAACGGCCTGATCGAGGAGATCGTGGAAGGGCCGGCATCGGGTGGCGAGGCATTTGCCCGCAAGCTGGTCGCCGAGAAGCGTCCGCTGCGCAAGCTGCGCGATGATGACAGCAAGCTCGCGGCGGCCAAGGCCGATCGCTCGATCTTCACCAATGCGGTGGCGGCGATGACCAAGAAGTCTCGCGGTCTGGAAGCGCCGTTTGCGGCCGCCGACGCCGTCGGCGCCGCGATTGACCTGCCGTTCGACGAAGGCCTGAAGAAGGAGCGCGAGGGCTTCCTCAAGCTGGTCGCGGGCGACCAGTCCAAGGCGCAGCGCTACGCCTTCTTCGCCGAGCGCGAGGCGGCCAAGATCGCGGGCGTGCCCGAGGGCACCAAGTCGCGCAACGTCGCCCGCGTCGCCATCCTCGGCGCCGGTACGATGGGCGGCGGCATCGCGATGTCGTTTGCCAATGCCGGCATCCCGGTCACGCTGGTCGAGACCGGCGAGGAGCAGCTCAAGCGCGGCATGGGCATCATGCAGAAGAACTACGAGGCGACCGCGGCGCGCGGCGGCATCCCGGCGGATGCGCCGGCCAAGCGCATGGCGCTGATCAACGGCGTCGTCGGCATCGAGAACGTCGGGGATGCCGATCTCGTGATCGAGGCGGTGTTCGAGACCATGGCGGTCAAGAAAGAGGTGTTCGGCAAGCTCGACCAGTACGCCAAGCCGGGCGCGGTGCTTGCCTCCAACACCTCCTATCTCAACATCGACGAGATCGCGAAGTCGACCAAGCGGCCCCAGGACGTGCTCGGCATGCACTTCTTCTCGCCCGCCAACGTCATGAAGCTGTGCGAGATCGTGCGCGCCGACAAGACCGCGCCCGACGCGCTCGTCACCGCCGTGTCGATCGCGCGCAAGATCGCGAAGGTGCCGGCGGTGGTCGGCGTCTGCGACGGTTTCGTGGGCAACCGCATGCTGGCGCAGCGCGGCAAGCAGTCCGAGAAGCTGTTGTTCGAAGGTGCCTTGCCGCAGCAGGTCGACGCCGTCGTCACCAAGTTCGGCATGCCGATGGGCCCGTTTGCAATGGGCGACCTCGCCGGCCTCGACATCGGCTGGCGCTCGCGCAAGGACCGCGGCATCAAGTCCGAGATTGCGGACGCGCTCTGCGAAGCGGGCCGCTTCGGCCAGAAGACCGGCAAGGGCTATTACAAGTATGAGCAGGGTTCGCGCGCGGCACTGCCGGATCCGGAGGTCGAGAAGCTGATCGACGAGACCCTGGCCCGCCTCGGCCGCAAGAAGCGCGTCGTCACCGACGACGAGATCCTCGAGCGCATGATGTACCCGATGATCAACGAGGGTGCGAAGATCCTCGCAGAGGGCATCGCGGCGCGGCCGTCCGACATCGACGTGGTCTGGCTCTATGGCTATGGCTGGCCGATCTATCGCGGCGGCCCGATGTTCTGGGCCGACACGGTGGGCCTCAAGCACATCGCCGATCGTCTCGCCTTCTATGCCAAGGAGACCAACGATCCCTCGCTCGAGCCGGCGCCGCTGCTCAAGAAGCTCGCCGATGAGGGCAAGACCTTCGCCTCCTTGGCCGCGCCGTCGAAAGCGGCGTGATTGGCCCCGGCGAAACGGACTCGCTGTCTGGGTTCCCTCTCCCCTTGCGGGAGGGGGTCAGGGGGAGGGGTGGCCGCATCGGGACTGCCGGTGTGAATTCCCTTCCCCAGCCCCTAAGAGCGAGCTTCGCTCGTCTCGACCGCACAACGGGGAGCGGAGCCCACGGGCCGGTGCTCACCTCATATCAATCGATGTCTTCATGACCTATCCCGGCGAACAATTCTATCCGAGCGGCGTGCGGTGGAGCGACGAGATCGCGCGCGGCACGCTGCCGGACCTGCTCTCATCGGCGGCCGCCGAGTTCGGCGCGCGGCCCCTGCTCGAATTCCGTGACCGGCCGATCAGCTATGCCGGGCTGGAGGCCCTGGTCGAAACCGCGGCCAGCGCCTTCATGCGCGCAGGCTACGGCAAGGGCGCGTCGGTCGCGCTGTTCCTCGGCAACACGCCGGATCATCCGATCAATTTCTTCGGGGCGCTGAAGGCCGGCGCCCGCGTCGTGCATCTGTCGCCGCTCGACGGCGAGATCGCGTTGTCGCACAAGCTGTCGGATTCCGGCGCGCGGGTGCTCGTCACCAGCAATCTGTCGGCATTGTTGCCCACCGCGCTGAAATTCCTCGCCAAGGGACTGCTCGACCGGCTGATCGTCTGCGAGGACGACAATTGGGGCAAGGTCGGCACCCCCCAGACGGCGCTGCCCGATAATGCTGCGATCATCACGTACGGGCGGTTCGTCGACGGCGCGACCAGGCCGTCACAATGGCCGGCGATCGACGTCGAGGACGTCGCGCTGCTGCAATATACCGGCGGCACCACGGGCCTGCCAAAGGGCGCGATGCTGAGCCACGGCAACCTCACCTCGGCGGTGTCGATCTACGACGTCTGGGGCAAGCCGGCACGGCTGGAGCGCAATGCGATCGAGCGCGTGATCTGCGTGCTGCCGCTGTTCCATATCTACGCGCTGACCGTCGTGCTGCTGTCGGCGATCCGCCGCGGCCATCTGATCTCGCTGCATCAGCGCTTCGACGTCGAGGCCGTGATGCGCGACATCGAGGTCAAGCGCGCGACCGTCTTCCCCGGCGTGCCGACGATGTGGATCGCGATCGCTTCGCTTCCCGATCTCGACAAGCGCGATCTCTCCTCGCTGGTGGTCGCCGGTTCCGGCGGCGCACCGCTGCCGGTCGAGGTCGCCGCGGTCTTCGAGCGGCGCGTCGGCATGAAGCTGAAGAGCGGCTGGGGCATGACCGAGACCTGCTCGCCCGGCACCGGCCACCCGAAGGAGGGGCCCGACAAACCGGGTTCGATCGGGTTGATGCTGCCCGGCATCGAGATGGACGTGGTGTCGCTGGAGGATTCCACGAGGGTGATGCCGGTCGGCGAGGTCGGCGAAATCCGCATCCGCGGCCCGAATGTCACCAAGGGCTACTGGAACCGGCCGAAGGAAACCGCGGAAGCCTTCGTCGGCGACCGCTTCCTGACCGGCGACATCGGCTACATGGACGCCGACGGCTACTTCTACCTCGTCGACCGCAAGAAGGACATGATCATCTCCGGCGGCTTCAACGTCTATCCGCAGATGATCGAGCAGGCGATCTACACGCATCCTGCCGTGCAGGAAGTGATCGTCATCGGCATTCCCGACGAATATCGCGGTGAGGCCGCCAAGGCCTTCATCAAGCTGCGCGACGGAGAGATGCCGTTCTCGATCGACGAGCTGCGAGGCTTCCTCACCGGCAAGCTCGGCAAGCACGAACTGCCGGCGGCAGTCGAGTTCGTCGCCGAGCTGCCGCGCACGCCGGTTGGAAAGCTGTCGCGCCACGAGCTGCGCCAGCAACAGCCGACGTCTCGACCCCATCAGCAATACACCGCATGACGAGTTTGGGTTTCTTTAAAAGGAGGATCCGATGGATCTCGCTTTCACCAAGGAAGAGATAGCGTTTCGCGAGGAGGTGCGGGAGTTCTTCAGGAACAACGTGCCGCCGGACACGCGGCGCAAGCTGCAGGAAGGCCGCCACCTGTCGAAGGACGAGATGGTCACCTGGTGGCGCATCCTGAACAAGAAGGGTTGGGGCGTCAGCCACTGGCCGAAGGAATATGGCGGCACGGGCTGGACCTCGGTGCAGAGCTATATCTTCAACGAGGAACTGCAGTCTTACCCGGCGCCGCAGCCGCTTGCCTTCGGCGTCAGCATGGTCGGCCCGGTGATCTACACCTTCGGCAACGAGAAGCAGAAGAAGGAATACCTGCCGCGCATCGCCAATGTCGACGACTGGTGGTGCCAGGGCTTCTCGGAGCCCGGCTCCGGCTCGGACCTCGCCTCCCTCAAGACCAAGGCGGAGCGCCGTGGCGACAAGTGGATCATCAACGGCCAGAAGACCTGGACCACGCTCGCCCAGCACGCCGACATGATCTTCTGCCTCTGCCGCACCGACAACAATGCCAAGAAGCAGATGGGCATCTCCTTCATCGTGTTCAGCATGAAGTCGAAGGGCGTCACCGTGCGCCCGATCCAGACCATCGACGGCGGCCACGAGGTCAACGAGGTGTTCTTCGACGACGTCGAGGTGCCCTACGAGAACCTGATCGGTGAGGAGAACAAGGGCTGGGACTACGCCAAGTTCCTGCTCGGCAATGAGCGCACCGGCATCGCCCGGGTCGGCGTGTCGAAGGAGCGGCTGCGCCGTATCCGTGATCTCGCCTCCAAGGTCGAGTCCGGCGGCCGTCCGGTCATCGAGGATCCGGCGTTCCGCGAGAAGCTCACGGCCTGTGAGATCGAGCTGAAGGCGCTCGAACTCACCCAGCTCCGTGTCGTTGCCGATGAAGGCAAGCATGGCAAGGGCAAGCCCAATCCGGCCTCTTCGGTGCTCAAGATCAAGGGCTCGGAGATCCAGCAGACCACGACCGAGCTTCTGATGGAGGTGATCGGCCCCTTCGCAGCACCCTATGACGAGCACGGCGATGCAGGCTCGAACGAGAGCATGGACTGGAGCGCGCAGATCGCGCCGAGCTACTTCAACAACCGCAAGGTCTCGATTTACGGCGGCTCCAACGAGATCCAGCGCAACATCATCAGCAAGGCGGTGCTGGGGCTTTGATTCTCCTCTTCTCCCTCGCCCCGCTCTTGCGGGGGGAGGATTGGGGTGAGGAGCTTTTCTCCCGGCAAGGATTGCCGAGAGGCCTGTACCCCCTCACCCGGATCGCTTCGCGATCCGGCCTCTCCCCGCAAGCGGGGCGAGGTTGAAGAGAGACCCCGGTTTCAGTAACGACTTTCAGTCTAAGGGAACGAAAATGGATTTTGATCTGACCGAGGAGCAGCGGCTTCTCAAGGAAAGCGTCGACGGGCTTCTCGCTGATGCCTACGATTTCGATGCGCGCAAGAAGTACATGAAGGAGAAGGGTGGCTGGAGCAAAGCCATCTGGGATCGGCTCGCCGAGCAGGGCCTGCTCGGTCTGCCCTTCGCGGAAGCCGACGGCGGCTTCGGCGCCGGCGCGGTCGAGACCATGATCGTGATGGAGGCGATGGGCAGGGCGCTGGTGGTCGAGCCCTATCTCGCCACGGTGGTGATCGGCGGCGGCTTTCTGCGCCACGGCGGCTCGGCCGACCAGAAGGCCAAGCACATCCCGGGCATCATCGACGGCAGCAAGACCTTTGCCTTCGCGCAGCTCGAGAAGAACTCGCGCTACGATCTGCACGACGTCGTCACGACGGCGAAGAAGAAAGGCGACGGCTGGGTGATCGACGGCGAGAAGTTCGTCGTGCTCAACGGCGAGAACGCCGACACGTTGATCGTCACCGCGCGCACCAAGGGTGGCCAGCGCGACAAGACCGGCATCGGCCTTTTCCTGGTGCCGGCGGATGCCAGAGGCATCACCCGCAAGGGCTATCCGACCCAAGACGGCCTGCATGCGGCCGACATCAGCTTCACCAATGTCGAGGTTGGGGCGGATGCCGCGCTCGGCGATCCCGAGAACGCCCTGCCGCTGATCGAGCGCGTCGCCGACGAAGCCCGCACCGCGGTCTGCGCCGAGGCGGTCGGCGCGATGGATGAGTCGCTGAAGACCACGGTCGAGTACATCAAGACCCGCAAGCAGTTCGGCGTTGCGATCGGCTCGTTCCAGAGCCTGCAGCATCGTGCCGCCGACATGTTCGTGGCGCTGGAGCAGGCCCGAAGCATGTCGATGTTCGCAACCATGGCGTCCGACTTCGACAACGCCAGGGAGCGCTCCTCGGCGGTCGCGGCGGCCAAGGTCCAGGTCGGCAAGTCGCTGAAGTTCGTCGGCCAGCAGTCGATCCAGCTCCATGGCGGCATCGGCATGACGATGGAGGCCAAGATCGGCCACTATTTCAAGCGGCTGACCATGATCGAGAACACCCTCGGCGACACCGACTACCACCTCCGCCGCGTCAGCGAGGGCGGTGGGCTGCTGGCTTGAGCTGTCATTCCGGGGCTCGCGCAGCGAGAAGCCGGAATCTCGACGTACAGATGACTGGATCCCGGGCCTGCGCCTTGCGGCGCATCCCGGAATGACGTGTGAACCTCAGGGAGGCAACACCAGTGAAAAATACCCCGTTCGATCTCACGGGCACTGTCGCCGTCGTCACCGGCTCGAGCCGCGGCATCGGTCGCGCCTCGGCTGAACTGCTGGCGAAGCTCGGCGCCAAGGTCGTGATCTCCTCGCGCAAGGCCGACGCCTGCAAGGAGGTCGCCGACGGCATCAACAAGACCGGCGGCGATGCGATCGTGATCCCCTGCAACATCTCGCGCCGCGAGGAGGTCGAGGCGCTCATTTCAGGCGCGATCAAGCACTACGGCAAGATCGATACGCTGGTTTGCAACGCGGCGGTGAACCCGTATTACGGCCCGCTGCTCGACATCAAGGACGAGGCCTTCGACAAGATCATGGGCTCGAACGTCAAGAGCAACATCTGGCTGTGTGCACTCGCGGTCCCGCAGATGGCCGAACGCGGCAAGGGCTCGGTCGTTATCATCTCCTCGATCGGCGGTCTGCGCGGTTCGACCGTGATTGGAGCCTACGGCATCTCGAAGGCGGCGGATTTCGCATTGTGCCGCAGTCTTGCCGGCGAATGGGGGCCGAAGGGCGTGCGTGTCAATTGCGTGGCGCCTGGCCTGGTGAAGACCGATTTCGCGCGCGCGCTGTGGGAGGATCCGGAGAACCTGAAGCGACGCACCGCGTCCTCGCCGCTCCGCCGCATCGGCGAGCCCGACGAGATCGCGGGCGCCGTGGCCTATCTCGCCTCCGACGCGTCGACTTTCATGACCGGCCAGACCATCGTGATCGATGGCGGCGTCACCACTGCGGCGACGTAGCGGATTGCTCACCTGGCCTCTCCCGCTTGCGGGAGAGGGAGCTCGGTTCGTTCCGCGGCTTCTATCCAGCCTCACACCTTCTCCAGCGCCTGTGCGAGGTCCTCGATCAGGTCGTCGGCGTGCTCCAGCCCGGCCGAGAAGCGGATGAAGCCTTCGCTGATGCCGAGCTCGGCACGGGCCTCCGGCGCCAGGCGCTGATGCGTCGTGGTGGCCGGATGCGTGACGAGGCTCTTGGCATCACCGAGATTGTTGGAGATGCGTGCGATCTTCAGCGCGTTGAGGCAGCGGAAGGCGCCGGCCTTGCCACCCTTCACCTCGAAGCCGACCAGCGTCGAGCCGGCGCCCATCTGCCTCTTCACCGTCTCGGCCTGCGGATGGTCCGCGCGGCCCGGATAGACCAGGCGCGTAACCTTCGGATGTTTCGCCAGCGCGTCCGCAATCTTTGCCGCGCTCTCGGTCTGCGCCCGGACCCGGATGCCGAGCGTCTCGAGCCCCTTCAGCAGCACCCAGGCGTTGAACGGCGACAGTGACGGACCGGTCTGGCGCATGAAATTGTGGAGGTGTTCGGCGATGAAGGCTTCCGACGACAGGATGATGCCGCCGAGACAACGGCCCTGGCCATCGATGTGCTTGGTCGCCGAATAGACCACGACGTCGGCGCCGAGCGACAGCGGGCTCTGCCAGATCGGTGTCGCGAACACGTTGTCGACGATCAACCGCGCCCCGCCGCTGTGCGCGATCCTGGCGATCGCCGCGATATCGAGCACGTCGAGGGTCGGATTGGTCGGGCTCTCCAGGAAGAAGGTCTTGGTGTTCGGCCGCAAGGCGCGCTGCCACTGGTCGAGATCGAGGCCATCGACCAGCGTCGTCTCGATGCCATAGCGCGGCAGGAGATCCTGCACCACGTAAAGGCACGAGCCGAACAGGGCTTTCGAGGCGACCACATGATCTCCGGTCTTCAGCGGCGCGAGGATCGCGGTCGTCACCGCGGCCATGCCGGTCGCGGTCGAGCGCGCGGCTTCCGCACCCTCGAGCTCGATCATGCGGCGCTCGAACATCGAGATGGTCGGATTGGAATAGCGCGAATAGATGAAGCCGGGATCCTGGCCCTTGAAGCGCGCCTCGCACTGCTCGGCGGTGTCGTAGACATAGCCCTGGGTGAGAAACAGCCCTTCCGACGTCTCGCCGAATTGCGAGCGCAGCGTGCCGCCATGGACGAGGCGGGTTTCGGGGCGATAACGCGCAGTCGTTTCAGATTCAGACATGTGACCTCCAAGGCGGCCATTCGGTTGGAAATGGCCACAAAAAAACCGGCCTGGAGTTACCTCCACAGGCCGGGATCACACTGTCCCCGGCCTGTTTAGCGATTTATTTAACGTGGCTGCAAGCCGGCCGGCTCAAATCACCACGGGATAAGTGCAGCTGATATTCCCTCGCGCCCTTTCCGTCAAGGCGGTCATCGGATAACCCGTAAAAGCCCATATTTTGGGGCTCAGATGGCCGCTCAGACGTGATCTGGACCATCCCGAGGGACCCGCCGTGTCGTTTGCGCTGGAAGAAGAATCCAACGGAATCCTGCCCGACCGCATGATCGCGGAAATGGCGGGGGCGGGCCTCATCCTGCCCGCCTCCGACTTTGTCGAGAGCCAGATTCAGCCGGCGAGCCTCGACCTGCGCCTTGGCGACATCGCCTATCGCGTGCGCGCCAGCTTCCTGCCCGGGCCGAATGCCACCGTCGCCGAGCGCATCGACGAGCTGAAGCTGCACGAGATCGATCTCTCCGACGGCGCGGTGCT
Source organism: Bradyrhizobium jicamae (assembly GCF_018130215.1). Lineage (GTDB taxonomy): Bacteria > Pseudomonadota > Alphaproteobacteria > Rhizobiales > Xanthobacteraceae > Bradyrhizobium > Bradyrhizobium jicamae_A. The sequence continues at coordinate 96,460 of NZ_JAFCKQ010000007.1, read as the reverse complement.
GGAGACCAATTGCGTCTATATTGTCCCGCTGCTGGAAAGCCTGGCGCTGCCGCCGGAGATCGTGGCGGCCGCCAATCCGAAGAGCTCGACCGGCCGGCTCGACGTCTTCACCCGAGTGATCGCCGACGGCACCCGCCGCTTCGACATGATCGGCGCCGGCTATCACGGGCCGCTCTATGCCGAGATCAGCCCGAAGACGTTTCCGGTGCTGCTGCGCGAGGGATCGCGGCTCTCGCAGGTGCGCTTCCGGATCGGCGATGCGGTGCTCACGACCGACGAGCTCGAGACGCTGCATGCCGCGGAGCGGCTGGTCGACATCGACGATGCCGATCTATCCCAAGGCGTGGCACTCTCGGTTGATCTCTCAGGCGAGAACTCGGGCGGCTTCGTCGGCTATCGTGCCAAGCGCCACACCGGCGTTGTTGACGTCGATCGCCGCGGCGGCTATGCGGTCGACGAGTTCTGGGAGCCGATCAAGGCGCGTCCCGACGGCAGCCTGATTCTCGATCCCGGCGAGTTCTACATCCTGGCGTCCAAGGAAGCCGTGCAGGTGCCGCCGGATTATGCCGCGGAGATGGTGCCGTTTGATCCCTTGGTCGGCGAATTCCGCGTCCACTATGCCGGCTTCTTCGATCCGGGCTTCGGCTATGCCGGTGCCGGCGGCAAGGGCGCGCGCGCCGTGCTCGAAGTGCGGTCGCGTGAAGTGCCATTCATCCTCGAGCACGGCCAGATCGTCGGTCGCCTCGTCTATGAGCGCATGCTGGAGCGCCCCGACGCGCTGTACGGCCAGCGCATCGGCTCGAACTATCAGGCGCAGGGCCTGAAGCTTTCGAAGCATTTTCGCGTCTAGCGATATTCCGTAGCCCGGATGAAGCGAAAGCGAAATCCGGGGCGGTGCACGCGCGGATTGACTTGCCCCGGATTGCGCTTCGCTCCATCCGGGCTACGATCGTGTCCGCGAGGCATGTCTCGCCAACAATAACCTGGGAGCGAAGATGACCGCGGGCGAGAGTGCTGCACGAGAGGCGCAATGGCGGAAGTGGCGCAGCGTCGCCGATCTCTACCATGCCTTCTTCACCGGGCTTATCCTCACCGTGGTGACGCGTCGCGGTACGGCCGATGCCGCCGAATTCGTGTTTCGTGTTTTCCGCCGCCAGCAGCAGGAGCGCTTCCTGCCGGGCCTGAAGAAACTCGGCCTCGACAGCCTGCCGCCGGCGGTCGCCGCCGCGCAATATCATTATCTCTCCAACTGGATCGGCGGCGTGAATGTCGAATACATGTACGAGACCGACCGCAAGGCCTGGATCCGCTATCCGCCGCCGCGCTGGATCTGGAAAGGCACCGCGATCTGCGGCGTGCCCGGCGAGGTCTCACGCGCGATGCTGCGCGGCTGGCACGCCAACAACGGTGTCGCGCTCGGCGATCTCAGGCTCGGCTTCGTCTGCACCAAGCAGAGCGTCGACGGGCAGGACGGTCTCGAAGGCTATTACTGCGAATATGACCACCCGCTCGAACTCGACCAGCGCCTCGTCTTCGCGCGTCATCTGGAAGCGCCGCCCTTCGATCCCAGGACGGCGCCGGCACTGCCGGTCGACAGCTGGCCGAAGCCGCGGCTGGAGAAGGCCTATCGCAACTACGCGATGGAATATGTGAAGACGGCGGCGCCCGTGATCGTGCAGGTGTTCGGTCCGGAGGATGCGAGCTATCTGCTGCATCTCACCGGAAAGTTGATCGGCATGCAGTATTTCGACGAGGTCGCGCAGGCGCTCGGTGAGGGCCGCGGCCGCGCGGCGGAATTTGTCGCGTTCCTGCGCGTGCTCTTCGAGTCGCAGGATGATGTCGCGGAAATCAGCGAGTCCTCAGGCCAGTTCGAAATCCGCCAGCAGGGCTGGAAGCTGATGACTGATGTGGCGGACTATCATCCGGCCTGTGCCAGCGTGCTGACGGGCCTGTTCGAGGGCCTGGCGGCCGGGTGCGGGCGGCATATTCCGGTGCATTTGAAGCCGCATGGTGCGGCCAACGCACCATTGGTGTGGTCGATCGGCTAGATCAGCGGTTCACCTGCAATCACGCAGGCCCCCCTTGCGTCCTGCGCACGTTGAATCGCGCCCCGCCATGGTAGTGAAACACCATGGCGCAGCTCCCGACGACTGCGCGCGGGAGCAGAAATGTCCGATCTCGGCCTTGCCGAAATACCTGTCGACGAAGACGAACGTCCGCTGCCGCCGGCTGTGACCAAGCCGGCGCGCAACAAGCTGCTCGACGGGCCGATCCTGCGCACCTTGCTCTGGCTTGCATGGCCGAACGTGATCGCGCTTTCCGCCGGGACCTGCGTCGTGATCGCGGAGACTTCCTATATCGGCCGGCTCGGCGTCGAGTCGCTCGCGGCGATGGCGCTGGTGTTTCCCTGCGTGATCCTCACCATGACGATGTCGGGCGGCGCCATGGGCGGCGGCGTCGCGTCCTCGATCGCACGTGCGCTCGGCGCCGGCGAGATCGAGCGCGCCTCGACGCTTGCCGCACACGCGCTGCTGATCGGGCTGACCTTCGGCGTGACATTCATGCTGGGCATGCTGATCTTCGGGCCGCGCCTGCTCGAACTGCTCGGTGGCCGCGGCAACGTGCTGGCGCAGGCGATCGCATATTCGCAAGTTTTTTTTGGCGGTGCGATCCTGCCCTGGACGATGAACACCATGGCCGGAATCCTGCGCGGCACCGGCAACATGAAATTGCCGTCGACCATGATCCTGTCGTCCGCGGTGTGGCAGATCATGCTCGGCGGCACGCTCGGGCTGGGTCTTGGCCCGGTGCCGCAGTTCGGCATGCGCGGCGTCGCCGCGGGCTCGCTGATCGCCTATTCGATCAGCATCACCGTCATGGGCTGGTACCTGTTCTCCGGCCGGGCCCGCGTCGTGCCCAAGCTCAAGGGACTTCGCGTGCAATGGGCGATGTTCATCGACATCCTCAGGGTCGGTGCGGTCTCGTGCTTCTCGCCGCTGCAATCGGTTCTGACGATCTCGATCTTCACCCACATGCTGGCGCAGTTCGGCACCGCCGTGCTCGCCGGCTACGGCATCGGGGCGCGGCTCGAATTCATGCTGACGTCGGTTGCGTTCGCGGTCGGCATCGCCTCGGTGCCGATGATCGGCATGGCCGTCGGAGCCGAGCGGATCGCGCGCGCCCGGCGTATCGCCTGGACTGCGGGCACGGTGTCGTTCCTATCGGTCGGCGTGGTCGGCAGCTTCATCGCCGTCTTCCCGGATCTGTGGGTCAATCTCTTCACAGATGATCCGCATGTGCGCAGCACCAGCCATCAATATCTGTCGACCGCAGCTCCAATGTACGCCTTCATCGGCCTCGCGATGTCGATGTATTTTTCCTCGCAAGGTGCGGCGAAGGTGCTCGGCCCGGTGCTGGCGCAGACCGCACGGCTGATCTTCATCGGCAGCGGCGGTTGGTGGCTCTCGACCCATGACGCGACCGCACAGAATTTCTTCGCGCTCGCTGCCGCCTCGATGGGCGTGCTCGGCGTGCTCTCCTGCCTCAGCGTGATCCTGACGCGCTGGGGCAAGCCCGTGCCGGTCGCCAAGGTGCAGCCGGCGCTGTCGTAACCGGCACCATTCCGGAGCAATGCCGAGCGTCGATTCCGGTGTCCCGGGATTCCCGATGCGCGATTGTGCATCTGCGGTCCGGTCCTTCGGACCATCCCGGAATGACTGCTTATCGATGCCGATGGCGCCGGCCGTGGTGTCCGCCACCGCCAAGATTCGCCATGCGCATGAGTTGCGGGATCATGCCCATCAACTCGCCGCCGCCGGCGCCCCCTAGCATGCCCATGATGTCGCCGCCGCCGAAGCCGCCTCCGAGGCCGCCAAGGCCGCCCTCGTAGCCGTCAGTACCGCTCGGCGCGCCGCCGCCGAGACCGGGCAATCCGCTGCCGCCCATCATGCCGCCCCCGCCATCCATCATGCGGCTCATCATCGGGCCGATGGTCTGCATCATCATGCCGAAGCGGCGCTTGCCCATCTTCGACTTCATCATCTCCAGCATCGGCGCCATCTGCGTCATCATGTCCTGGCCACCTCCGCCGCCGCCCAGGAACTGGGCGTTCGCGGGTGTCGATGTCAGCGCAAACAGGAGAAGCAGCGTGGCCGCCTGGCAGACGACCTTGTCGGCTCCAGTCATGACAAACCTCCCGTGCGCCCGTGCCGCGATTGCGGGCGAGAGACCGGACGCACGGAGTGAGGCTTACGGGCGGGGCAGGCAATCTTCTGTGAGGAAGATCACGCAGCGGTCTGGTCGCTGGCCGGGCGGGCGAACGCGCGCTGCATCGCGGCCGCGCCGAGATCCATCTGCGCGTCCATATACGGCGCGATCTCGTGCGGCAGCACGTCGGCGATCCACACGACGCGGCAGCGTGCAGCACCGTCGGCGAACACCTGCACCGAGGCCGAGTGCTGCGTCAGCCGCTCGCTCTTGATCGCATAGACCAGCCGTTGCCGGAGGTCGTCGCAATCGACCAGCGTCTCGCGCGCCACGGTGCCGTTGGCGAAGCTGACGATGCGGACGTCACCTTCGAGCCTGGTGTCGGTCACGAAGCCCGGCACGAGGCGCGTGTGCAGCGCGCCGAAATCGCGCAGCGCATCCCAGACATGGTCGGCCGGCGCGTCGATGGGAATGTCCTTGTGAATGGAAGCCATGGTTTGATCCTTGGTGATGACGGGAGGAGAGGCGGCCGCACTCAGGTGCGCACCGCCTCGACATTGTTGCCGTCGGGGTCGATCAGGAACGCGGCGTAGTAGGTCGGGCTGTAGTCCTTGCGGTGGCCTGCCGCGCCATTGTCCTTGCCGCCGGCCTCGATGCCTGCGGTATGGAAGGCCTTGATGGCGTCGTGGCTCGGCGCACGGAAGGCGACGTGGGCGCCGCCGCCGGTCTTGCCCTTGTGCAAATGCAGCCAGAGCGCGGGTTCACCCTTCGGGCCGAAGCCGGCGCCGCTGTCGTCACGCGAGCAGAGCACGAAGCCGAGCGGTGCCAGTGCCGCGGTGTAGAAGCGCACGCTGGCGTCGAGGTCGGCAACGCGCAAACCGATATGGTCGTACATTGAGATATCTCCAGGCTGGTTGAGCGCGTCGGTGACGCGCGGCCTGGAGCAAGCCTAGCCAGGCATGCCGAGGCGTTCTTGGAGAATCTTGCGATCGCCCCGCGAGGCCTGGCGGAACTTCAGCGGTGAAGCGCCGGCAGCGCGGTGGAAGCTGCGCACGAAATTGGAGAGGTCGCCAAATCCGACGTCATAGGCGATGTCGGTGATCGGGCTGTCATCGTCCGCGAGCCGGCGCGCCGCGTGGCGGAGCCGCGAGCGCACGAGATATTGATGTGGCGTGACGCCGAGCACGGTGGAGAACAGCCGCAGGAAATGGAAGGTGCTGAGGCCGACCTGCGCGGCCGCATCATCGAGATCGATGGCGCGGTGCGAGTTGGCGTCGATCCACAGCGCGGCATCGACCGCGCGGCGGCGATCCCGAAGCGTGACGTCAAGCGGCTTTGCCTTGCGGTCCGAGACCACCTCGACAAAGCGGCTGGCGAACAGCTGCCCGACCTCGTCGAGGTCGACGTCGCTGCTGCCGTTTGCCGCCGTCAGCGCCAGCTCGCCGAGAATCATCAGCTCCGGCAGCGGCGGCACCGAGCCCACCTGCCACACCGCAGCTCGGTCACCGATCGTCTCCACCAGCTTCGAGTCCAGAAAGAACGACAGGCACTCGTCGCCGACCACGTGGTCGTGGGTGCAGGTGTATTCATCGCCGGGATGACCGACCAGGATCGACCCTGTCACCAGCTCGTGGAAACGCCCGCGGCAATGGCAGCCGAAACTGCCCTTGCGCACATAGGACAGCGAATGGCTGCCGAACTGCTCGGCGAACGGCCTGTCGCCGGGCTCCGCGGTGCAGCGAAACTCGTTCACGGTAATGCGATCGCGCTGCAGCAGCGTCCTGCGATTCATCCCCGGGATTTAGGGTTGCGGCCGGGACGATTCAACCGGCAGCAGCACGTCGAACAGTGTCTTGCTCATGCTTACCCGTGCGCCCTCGATCGAGAGCAGCCGTCGCTTGGAAATGCTGCCGCCGTTTGGCGAGATCCGGTCGGCATAATGGCCCGCCTCCAGCACGCGATGGCACGGCACGATGATCATGAAGGGATTGCGCTGAAGCGCCTGCGCCACCGAATAGGCCGCGCCCGGGGCGTGCAGGGCACTCGCTACCTCGTCATAGATGCGGGTCTCGCCGTGCGGAATGGTTTGGACAAACTGGTAAACGCGCTGGGCGAAGGCAGGGATGCCGGTCATGTCGAGTGTGACGCCCGACAGGTCACTGTTGCGTCCGCGCAGGATCGCAGCGATGCCCTTGATCGCGGCCTCGATCTCTTCTGATGGCCGCATCTCGCGCGTGTCCCGATAGAGCTGGAACAGCCGCCTGCGGGTTTCGATCTCGCGCGCTTCGGGGAGGTACACGCTGACCACACCCGCCTCGCCCCATGCGATCCCGCATCGGCCGATTGCCGTATCGAAAATGGTGTACCCACGCCCCATCAAGCCACCAGCTCCGGCACGGACCATAACAGCCCCGTGATCGCGCGCATCTCGAATCTTGATGTTTCGTTAACGGCGTCGCGACCGGATCGGGACGGCCGGCGCCGGTGACGCATCCTAAAGGCTTCGGCGGTATCTGTTCGCCGGGCATGCAGCTCAACGAGGTTCCAAGCCTCCCGATACGATCGGCGAACGAATGACGAGCACCAGCGCCGATCCAACGATCGATGATGCGAAAGCCACAGGTTCGATCAAACGCCTGCGGCTGCTGGCGGCACTGCTGCTGCTGGCCCTGGCCGTTCGTCTTCCGCTCGCCTTCTGGCCCAACGTCATCCACCCCGACGAGATATTCCAATATCTCGAACCGGCATGGCGGATGCTCGGCCATGACGGCATCGTCACCTGGGAGTGGCGCTACGGCATCCGTGGCTGGTTCCTGCCGACCTTGCTGGCCGGGCCGGTGGCGCTGGGCGATTGGATCGCGCCTGGCGGGGCAGGCGCCTTCGTCGTGCCGCGTGTGGCGGCGGTGTTCGCATCGCTGTCCATCGTGGTCAGCGCCTGGTTCTTCGGCGCGCGAGTCTCGCGGCTGCACGCGATCGTTGCGGCGTTTGCCGCTGCGGTCTGGTTCGATCTCGTCTTCTTCGCGCCACACACGTTGAGCGAACCGCTGGCCGCGGCACTGATCGTTCGTGCCGCATTGCTGGTGACCGATGAACCATCGCAAAAGCGCTTCGTCGTCGCCGGCGCTTTGCTTGCTCTCGCCTTCGTCTGCCGTTTTCAGTACGCGCCGGCTATTGCCGTGCTTGCGATTGGCGCTTGCTGGAGACGCTGGCGAAACCTGCTCCCTCTGGTCGCCGGCGGGCTGGTCGTGCTGCTGCTCGCCGCCATCGTCGATGTGACACACGGCGTTGTGCCATTCGCCTGGCTGATTGCCAACATCGAGCAGAATTTGTTGCATGATCGTGCGGCCGAATTCGGCGTGACGCCTGCGATCACCTACCTCGCCGATTTCTGGATCTTGTGGTCGGCGGCAGGAGTGCTGCTGGTCGCGGCGATCTGGCGCGGCTGGCGGCATGCGCCGCTGTTGCTCGTCGTGGCGCTCGCGAACCTCGTCTTTCACAGCCTGATCGGGCACAAGGAATATCGCTTCATCTTCCTGTCGGTCGTGCTGTTCGTCATCCTGGCGGCACTGGGTTCAGTCGACTGGATCGTGGCGCTACGTTCGCGGCGTGCATGGCGACCATGGGCCGTGCCGTTCGTCGCCGGCGTTTGGGCCCTGCTTTCGCTGGCGTTGGCCGGGGCAAGCGAAACGATGCGCGACAACTGGATGCGCGGCATCGGCGCCGCGCGACTCGCTGCGGAATTGCGGGGCGATCCGGACACGTGCGGTCTCGCGCTTTACAATCTTCCGTTCCATCTGCTGCCGGGTCGCGAGCGATTGTCGGGCCCGTCGCCGCTCTACGCACTTCAGCCCGGTGATCCCCTTGCGAGAGGGCATCTGAAGGAGCTGGTCCAGACCACCAGTCCGGCGTTCAACCGCATCCTCGCGCGACCGGATGCCGCGGCCGACCTGCCTGCGGCGTTCTCCCGGCGCAGCTGCGCCGCCGTCGGCAACGGCGACGCCTGCATCTTCGCGCGAAGCGGCGCCTGCGCCGCCACTTCAGCGGCAACACCGTTCGTCATCAATGACACGCTGGTGCGGCTCGACTATTAGCGATTCATGAACCTGGCCGGGCCCATGATCGATCTCGCCTGAACAGTGCAATGCACGCTTGATCCCTTGCCTCGGCCCGGGCTATGGTCGGGCAAGTCTCGCCGCGTGAGACTGGCTTAAGCGATTGAGATCGCGGGCGTAGTTCAATGGTAGAACGGCAGCTTCCCAAGCTGCATACGAGGGTTCGATTCCCTTCGCCCGCTCCATTTTTTCCGACATCCGAATTCCACTCAGCGCCAGCCAAGCGCGGGCGCGACGTGGGTCAGAATGGTCTCGATCACATGGGCGTTGTATGCGACGCCGAGCTGGTTGGGAACGGTGAGCAGCAGGGTGTCGGCCTCGGCGATGGCCTCATCGGTCTTGAGCTGCTCGATGAGCTTGTCGGGCTCGGCCGCATAACCGCGGCCGAAGATCGCCCGCGTCCTCTCATCGATGAAGCCGATCTGGTCTTCCTCCTGCCCGTTGCCGAAATAGGCGCGGTCGCGATCGTTGACCAGCGCGAAGATGCTGCGGCTGACGGAGACCCGCGGCTCGCGGGTGTGGCCGGCTTCCTTCCAGGCAGCGCGATAGGCCCGGATCTGTGCGGCCTGCTGGATGTGGAAGGCTTCTCCGGTCTCGTCGCTCTTCAGCGTCGAGCTCTGCAGGTTCATCCCGAGCTTCGCCGCCCAGACTGCCGTCGCGTTCGAGCCGGCGCCCCACCAGATTCGTTCGCGCAGGCCCTGCGAATGCGGTTCGAGCCGCAGCAGCCCGGGAGGATTCGGGAACATCGGGCGCGGATTGGGTTCTGCAAAACCCTGACCGCGCAGCATGTCGAGGAAGATCTCGGCGTGACGCCGCCCCATGTCGGCTTCGCTCTCGCCCTCGGCCGGTTGATAGCCGAAATAGCGCCAGCCATCGATGACCTGCTCGGGCGAGCCGCGGCTGATGCCGAGCTGAAGCCGTCCGCCCGCGATCAGATCGGCTGCGCCGGCGTCTTCGATCATGTAGAGCGGATTTTCGTAGCGCATGTCGATCACGGCGGTGCCGATCTCGATGCGGCTGGTCCTGGCTCCGACCGCGGCCAGCAGCGGGAAGGGCGAAGCGAGCTGACGGGCGAAGTGATGGACGCGGAAATAGGCGCCGTCCGCGCCCAATTGCTCGGCGGCAATTGCGAGGTCGATCGATTGCAGGAGGACGTCGGAGGCCGAACGCGCTCCCGATTGCGGCGAGGGCGTCCAGTGCCCGAAGGAAAGGAATCCGATCTTTTTCATGAGGGCAATGTAGGCATATCCCGGATGATTTGCGAACGTCGATATGCTGGGCTGACAGCGAACCGCGCGTCATCATGCATCCAGGTCGGATCGCCTGCGTCGTTGCGCGGCTTGCGGCGAGCCGGCCAGCCGCCTAGCTTCCCGCGATCCGTCCCTCCGCCACCTTGCTCCCGCAGGTTCTGATGTCTCAGCCGCTCCTGTTTCAGCCGATCACGCTTCGCGGCGTGACCTCCCGGAACCGCATTCTGATCTCGCCGATGTGTCAGTATTCGGCGACCGACGGCTTCGCTAATGACTGGCACCTGGTGCATCTCGGCAAATTCGCGCAAGGCGGTGCCGGGCTCGTGATGGTCGAGGCTGCGGCCGTGACCGCCGAGGGGCGCATCACCCACGGCGATGTCGGGATCTGGAATGACGATCAGATCGCGCCGCTCGAGCGCATCGCCGCGTTCCTGAAGGACAACGGCGCCGTGCCATCGATTCAGCTCGCGCATGCCGGCCGCAAGGCCAGCATGCAGCGGCCCTGGTACGGCAACGCAGCGCTCAATGCTGCCGATCACGCTCGCGGCGATCGGCCGTGGCCGACGGTGGCGCCGAGCGCGATCCCGATGGAAGAAGGCTGGCTGATGCCGCATGCACTTGACGTGGCGGAGCTCGCTGCCCTGCGGGAGCAATGGCGCCGCGCCACCTTGCGCGCGGTCGAGGCCGGGTTCGAATTCGTCGAGGTGCACTGCGCCCACGGCTATCTCCTGCACGAATTCCTGTCGCCGCTGTCGAACCGCCGGACCGACGCCTATGGCGGCGACCGGGCCGGACGGATGCGCTATCCGCTGGAGATCATCGAGACCGTGCGCGCCGCCTGGCCCGCGGAGCGGCCGCTGTCGGTGCGCATCTCCTCGGTCGACGGCATCGACGGCGGCCTGCAACTCGACGATCAGATCGCGTTTGCGCGCGAGGCCAAGGCGCGCGGCGTCGATCTGATCGATTGCTCGTCCGGCGGCCTGCTCGGCTCGGCGACCGCTGCACGGATCCCGCGCGGCTATGGCTTCCAGGTGACCTACGCGGACGGGATCCGCCGCTCCGCGGGCATCGCGACCATCGCGGTCGGCCTGATCCTGCATCCGCAGCAGGCTGAAGACGTGCTGGCGAATGGTCATGCTGACCTCGTCGCGATCGGGCGTGAGGCGCTGTTCGATCCGAACTGGCCGCTGCATGCCGAGCTTGCGCTTGGCGGCGGAAGCGGCGAAGTTTTCGCGGCCTGGCCGAAGCAATATGGCTGGTGGCTGGAGCGGCGCGAACCGGGCCTGCGCAAGCTGGACGGGCCGGCCCTGCCGTTCCGCAAGGTGTGACAGACAATGAGCGAGGTTTGACATGGCATCTCCGGCACAGCGTCCTTATCGCGGCGTATTTCCCGTCGCGCCCACCATCTTCGATGCCAACGGCAATCTCGACCTCGACGGCCAGCGCCGCTGCGTCGATTTCATGATCGATGCCGGCTCGCACGGCATCTGCATCCTCGCCAATTTCTCCGAGCAGTTCGTGCTGACCGACGCCGAGCGGGACACCGTGATGCATGCCGTGCTCGAGCATGTCGCCGGCCGCATCCCCGTCATCGTCACGACGACGCATTTCTCCTCGGCCGTCTGCGCCGCGCGGAGCCGGCAGGCGGAGGTTGCGGGTGCGGCGATGGTCATGATCATGCCGCCCTATCATGGCGCGACCTTCCGCGTGCCGGAGGCCGGCATCTACGAATTCTTCCGGGTGGTGTCCGATGCCGTCGGCATCCCGATCATGATCCAGGACGCGCCGGTGGCGGGCACGCCGCTTTCGGTCGACTTCCTGGCACGGATGGCGAAGGAACTCGCCAATGTCAGGTACTTCAAGATCGAGGTGCCGATGGCGGCCAACAAGCTGCGCGGCCTGATCGAGAAGGGCGGCAGCGTGATCGAAGGCCCTTGGGACGGCGAGGAGGCGATCACGCTGATGGCCGATCTCGATGCCGGCGCCACCGGGGCGATGACCGGCGGCGGCTATCCCGACGGCATCCGCCAGATCATGGATCCGTTCTTCGCCGGCAGGCGCGAGGAGGCGATGCAGGCCTATGCGCGCTGGCTGCCGCTGATCAATTACGAGAACCGGCAATGCGGGCTGCATGCCTGCAAGGTGCTGATGCGCGAGGGCGGCGTCATCAGGTCGGATATGGTGCGCCATCCCTTGCAGCCGCTGCATCCGGCCACGCGCGCCGGCCTGATCGAGATCGCGCGTCAGCTCGATCCGGTCGTGTTGCGCTGGGGACGGTGAGCGCCCCGGGGACGATGAGCGCCCCGGGGACGGTGAGCGCCCTGGTCGCGCCGACCGGGGCCGCACCCTCCGCATTCACATAAGTGTCAACAAGGGCCTCTACCGTTCCCGTCGAATTCGGCGACGGGATCGCTCCCGCGCGGCACCGCTCGGGCAGACGACGGATGATCGAAACCTTCCGGGTTGGCCCCTTTGCAATGCGCTACAGCCAATTTGTTCCCCGGCTTTACAACTATTGCCGTTCGCTCGGCTTCGAGCGCCGGCGGATGATGCCGTCGCGGGCGTTCTGCTCGGATGAGAGCCAGGGCTATCCGGTGATGCTGCTGGTCCAGCATTTCGGAACGTTTCCGTTCGACCATGGCCGCGTCGGCGGCAAGGTCGCGATCAACCGCCACGGGCCCTATGCCCATCATGGCGAGGACCTCGTCATCATCCAGGCGAGCCATGTCGGTTATGACGCCGACGCCGTCCGTTTCGGCGTCTATCAGCGCCATCGCACCGACGGATGCGGCTTCGGGGATTGCTGCGGCAAGCTTTGCGCTGTCCTGCACTGGTACCAGGACGAATACGCGCATGCCTGCCGGCAGGTGCAGTGCGGTCGGATCGGTGACGAGGCGGCGGTCCGGATCGACAATCAATATCTGGACGAGAGCCGCAGCGAAGGCGTCTTTCTCCGGCTCGACAGCCTGGTCGAGTCATCGCGGCAGCCGCTGCATGTGCTGAGCACCTCGAAACTATTCCGTGCCAGCCCATTGCTGCGCGAGCGCCTCGGTGAAGCCGGTTTCGGCGAGACGTTCGCGCCCCTCGGCTCGGCGCTTTCGCCCGACCTGTTCGAGTTCAGGCGCGTCCCGGCCGAGGGTCCCGAAGGGCACGATATTCTCGAAGCGGCACTCGCCCCGGTGATGCCGGTGCTGGTGACGTCGGCCAATCCGGCGCTGGATGCCGCCCGGTTTGTCACCCAGGCCGAGTTCGACCGCACCTATCGCAGCATCCTGCGCGAGCCGGCGTTCCGCACCAAGAACGTGTTGTTCGTCTCCGGCGTGAATATCGATGTGTCGCCGCGCGAGGAATTTCCGTTTCCGCTGACCAAATTCGTGCCGTGGGCGGCCTATGCCCGCCTGCGTGACGGTTGCTCGTTCCTGCTCGAGCAGGAAGAGCTCGCTGAAACATTGCGCCGGATGCCTGGCGAGAACCCGGATTGCCTGTCATTTGATGCAACGATCGAGCGGATGACCACTGCGCCTGAAATCCGCATTCCCGTCGGCTGAAGCGGCATGACAACGCTTCCCGCCTTGCGAGCGCCTGCTTGCATCGAACCACGCCTCGAGCGACTGAGCTTCACCGGCCACAAGGCGGGCGTGACCCGCCGCGCCTTCATCTTCGGCTGCCTCAGCGTGGTCGCAGGCCAGGTGGCCAATCTGCTCGACAGGCTCGCGCAATTGCCACTGCTTCGAATCCGGTTTCCCTGACGCGCTCTTTGTTCGAGCATGATCTCCGCGCAAACGCGTCGCGCTTGTCGCGAGGGAAAACCGCTTCGCGCCTGTCCGGATCATGCGCTACAGCCACTTCGAAACGGTGAAGATCACGAGGCCGACCAGTCCTCCGACCACGGTGCCGTTGATCCGGATGAACTGCAGGTCGCGGCCGACCTGCAGTTCGATGCGCGTGATCAGCGTTTCGGTGTCCCAGTTCTCGACCACTTTCCGGATGAAAGCCGCAATCTCCTGTCGCCGCGACGCGACGGTGCGTAGCGCGGCGACCCGCAGCCAGCGATTGATCCGGTCGCGCAGCTCGGCGTCGTCGCGGATCCTCGTGCTCACCGACATCAGCGCCGCCTCGATGGTCGCGGCAAGGGTCGTCGAGGTGGCAGCCGAATTCAGCCGCGTCTCGATCGCGCCCCACATCGCGTCGATCTGACGTATCACGGCTGGATTATCGAGTAATCGCTGCTTCATTTCCTCGCCGCGGGCGAGGAATTCGGGATCTGTCGCCAGCCGGTCGATCAGGCACTCGACCTCGGCCTTGAGCTCGATGCGCCAGGGGTGGCCCGGCTCGCGCAATTCCTCGAGGGTCTGGCTGACGCCACTGATGACGCGGTCGGCGACGATGCCGTCGACCCATTTCGGAACGAACCGATAGGAGCGTTGCGAGACCTTCTGCTTGATCGTGTCGCGGTTGTTTGCGAGGGCCGTGCTCGCCGAGGTGATCAACCGCTCGATCACCGCCTGCGCGTCGCCATGTGCCCACAACAGCGTCAGCACGCGTGAAGCCAGCGGGGCGGCCTGAACCGCAGCGAGGCCGTGCAGGGTCTGCCGGCTCAGGAACGCGTTGACCTCGTCGCGCGGGGTTGCCCGCAGGGCCTGCTGGAAAGCCGTGACGGCGCGCTGTGCCGCACCATGGGCATTCGACGGCCGCTCGATCCATTGCGCGCCCCATCCGGCGATGTCGACATCCCGGATGCGATCGCCGACCACGCGCGGCGACAGGAAGTTGTTGGCGATGAAGCGGCCAAGCGCGACTGCAATGCGCTGCTTGCTCTGCGGCACGATCGCGGTGTGCGGGATCGGAATGCCCAAGGGATGGCGAAACAGGGCGACAACGGCGAACCAGTCGGCGCAGGCGCCGATCATCCCGGCTTCCGCGAATGCGCGCGGATAGGCCAGCCAGGGCCACTGCGGCAGCGCCATCGAGGTCGCCAGGAAGACCAGCAGCATCACCACGAGGAGTGCCGTCGCCAGCGCCCGCATCCGGCGAAGATCACGCAGCCTGGTGTCCGCGGGCGTCGGCTCGGCGCCGATGGTCGTTCTATCGTACACCTGAAGCCGTCGCGACGCCGCGCGTCACCGCGAGGGTGCTCGCGATCGCGCTGTAATGTTGCCGGATGCCGGCGCTGCCATGGACACGCTCCAGCCGGCGCAGTGTGAAATGTCCTTTCGCAATGCGCTGGAAGTGATCCATGAAGATGATATTGACGGTGGCGCCGCACACCGCGCCAATGACGGGCACGGCGCCGGCCGCCACCTTGTCGGACACCACGAGGCCGAACCGGGAGACGATCTCGCTGACGAGATTGGAGATGACCGGAGCGGATGCATCGACCGCGCCGCGTTCCAGGATGTAGGCCGCCGCGTCGTTGGTGTATTTGCTGATCAGCGCGCGGGCGGCGTAATAGCCGATATCGACATTGTCCGATGTCCGCTTGGTGCCGTAGGCGAACACTTCGAGACAGGCCAGCCGCGCCTCGAGCTTCGACAGGTCCTCGCCCTCGTGCCGGGCGATCTCGGCGATCGCACGCAGCATCAGGGTGGTCGTGAGCGGCAGCTCGACCGCGAGCGCGCCGAAGCCGAACAGGCCGCTGATCCCTCCGGTCACCCCGGCCAGGAGGGACGAAAAGCCGACCGCCGGCGAGGGTGGCGGCTTCTCGTTGAGCGTGTCGACGGCAACGTCGAGCCCCTTCAGCACCGCCGAGCGCACGAGCCCGCTGAGCTGGCGGTTGGCGGCCCGTGGCAGGAGGTTCAGGACGCGGTTGACCGGGATGCCGGCGTAGTCGGCGATCTTGGCCGCAAGGTTGGGACTCTCGAGAGTTTTGACGGCGCGTTGCAGAGCCGCGTGATCGGCCGGAGGGAGGGGGAGCTGGCTGACATCCTGGCTCATTGATAGCGCAGAATTGGCCTTATGCCGTTCAGGCTCGCCAGGATGGCCGAGCCGTTGCTGATGAGGGCGGTCACCTCGGGCGTGATCAGGCCGCCGGGCAGGGCCAGTCCGAGCGCCAGCGTATTGAGCGCGGCGACGATGGAATAATTCTGCCTGATCAGGCTGACGGCGCCTTGCGAGATCTCGACTGCCCTGACAAGCTTCCACAGCGAATCCTCCATCAGGATGACGTCGGCGGATTCGTGCGTCACTTCGGCGCCGTGCTTCATCGCGATTCCGACATCGGCGAAGCTGAGCGCAGGCGAATCGTTGATGCCGTCGCCGACCATGGCGACGCGGCGTCCCTTGCGCTGCAGCTCCTGGATCACGCTGGCCTTGTCTGCCGGCAGCATGTCCGCGAAGTGCTCGGTCAGCCCCAGGTTGCTGCAGACGGCGCGCGCCACGACGGCGTTGTCTCCGGTCAGCATGATGCTGTTCTTGACCCCGAGCGCGTGCAGGCGCTGGATCACCGACCGGCTCTCGGCGCGGATCTCGTCGGAATAAGGCACGAGGCCGGCAAGCTTGCCGTCCACCGCGATGTAGAGGCTCGAAAAGCCGCGCTCGTCCAGCGCGGCGCGATCACCCAGCGCCTGGTCGACGGCGATCTCGCTCTGGCGCATGAAGCGCTGGTTGCCGACATGGAGGTAGTAACCGTTGACCTGGCCTTCGACGCCGAGGCCGAGGCGGTAGGTGGTCTCGTTGCATGGCGGGATGTTGACGGCGAGCTGCCGCGCCCTGGTGCGCAGCGCCTCCGCGACCGGATGTTGGAGCTTGGTCTCGGCCGCCGCGGCGAGCCCGAGCAAATGGTTCGGCGTGATGTTCCTTTGATAGGAGATGACGTCGATGACCGCCGGCGTGCCATGGGTCAACGTGCCGGTCTTGTCGAACACCATGGTGTCGATTCCGGCGAGCTTCTCCATGTGGCCGCCGCTCTTGATGATCATGCCGGTTCGCGCGGCAAGCGTCATCGAGGACAGCACGGAGGTCGGCGCCGCGACACGGATTCCGGTGCCGTAGTCGACGATCACCAGCGACAGGAAGCGGTTGAAATCGCCCGATACCATCGCGGTGCCGGTGGCGAGTGCCAGCGTCGGGGTCACCAGCCGGTCGGCAAAGCGCTCGGCATGGTTCTGCATTCTCGTATCGCCGATCGGCGCCGACTCGATCAGGTGCACGATCTGGCCGGCCGTGGTGGCCGCTCCGACGCGCAGCGCGCGGAGCGTGATCTGGCCCTCGCGGATGACGGTGGCGGCGAAGGCGGCCTCGCCCTTGCCGCGATGCACCGGCAGGCCTTCGCCCGTAATGGTCTTCTGATCGATGGTGGCCGAGCCTTCGATGATCTCGCCGTCGACCGGGATCATCTCGCCCGGATAGACCACGACGATGTCGCCGGCCTGGAGCTCGGCGGCCGGGATCGAGACGACCTCGCCGTCACGCAGCAGCCAGGCCGTCTTCGACTGGAACTCGAGCAGCTCGTTGATCGCCCGCCGCGAGCCAGCCGCGGTGAGGTCGCGGATCCAGTCGCCGAGCTTAATCAGCCAGGTGACGATGCAGCCCGCCATCGGATTGCCCTGGAGCACCGACGCGGTGATCGCGAGCGTGTCGAGCACATCGATGTTCAGCCGGTTTTCGTTCGACCATACCTTCCAGGCGCGCTTGGCGATGGGGATCGCGTTCCACAGCATCAGCGGCATGTTGATCGCCATGACCACCGGATTGGCGCTGAAGGCCATGAACAGCGACAGCGTCGGCAACGCCAGCGGCGACCGCCTGGAGACCTCGGGCGCGTTGGCGACGGGCGCGGCGACCGCATCCTGCATCGCACGGCTGCTCAGCGCCTTGAGGTCGGCGAGGCTCATGGTCTTGAAGTGCTCAAGCAGCAGCAGCAGCCTTTGCTCGTGCTTCAGATTGTATTCGAGAACGAGGCTGGCGCAGTCGTAGTTGATCCGCGCGCTCGCAATGCCCTCCTGCGTCTTCAGCCAGGCAAGGCACGCCTCACCCAGCCGGCGATTCTGCCCAAGCGCAGGAATGCTCAGGCGAATGCGCCCTGGCATCGAGTGACGGAAGCAGAAGTCCATGAGGTTGCACTCTCGCCGGTGGCGGGGTTAGGCCGTCGCGGGCGCCGGCTCTGCCTCGTCTTCCTTGGGCAAGTTGGCCTGGATCATGTGGTTGAGCGCGAAGACCGCCAGCGTGACCCACACCGGTGTCGCCGCGCTGGCGCCGACCTCGAAGATGGTGAAGCCGGCGATGCCGGTCGCGAGCAGGATTTTCAGATCGACCACGTTTCCGGTGGCGACCTTGATCCCCTTGTCGAAGTCCTTGAAGAAATCGACGATGACCCTGGCCGCGTGCGAATGCTCGGCGAGATACTCTGCTTCCTGCTCGATCTTGCTTGCCAATGCGTCGATCTCGTCAGATGGCGGCTTGTGGTGGCCGCCGGTGTGATGCTGCAGCCGGCCATGAAATTCGTCATGCCGCTCGGTGTCGTAATGGAGAACGACGCTTCCCGTCGTCGGGTTGACCGTCACTTGCTCGATGCCGGGGATAACGTTGAAGGTCTGCTTGATCTGTTCGAGGAGCTCGGGATTTTCCTTGGCAGACGGCACCTTTATGCGAATCCGGCCAGGAACCTGATGCGCAATCTGCAGCTTCATCTTGGTCATCGTATTCCTCCAGCAACTCGGGAGCCGGCGTCGGACACACATCATGCCGTCGTCAAACGCGATTGCACGCAGTGCCGCTGTCTTGGCTCGCGGAGACAGCCTCTCCGGCTGTCCCGCCCGGTCCGGATCAGGCCGCCGGCTGATGAGAGCGGCCGTCGGCCGCCTTCGCGTCGGTCGCCTGGCCTTCAGCTTTCACTTCCGCGACGATGTCGTGCACCTGCTCCTGGGCTTCGGCGAACATCTCGCGGGATTTCTGCGCGAACTTGTAGGTGCCGCGAACGGTGGACTTGAAGAGCGGATTGAGCGCATTACCCAGCTTCGGCAGGTATTTCGGCGCCGCGACCGCGGCAACGCCGAGTGCAAGTCCCGGAAGCAGGGCGGCTTCGAACACCGCTGCACCCACAGCCACCACTGCGACGACGGCAACCGTCTTGTTGATGCCGTTGCCCTCGTCGACGTTCTGGTCAACCGCATCGTGATCGTGAATCGCCTCGTCGTGACTACTACCATTGTGCTTCGGGTTCATCCGCAAATTCCTTGTAACGGCCTAACTGACTGCTCTTTCATCAATAACGGTCGATTGAAATGGATTCATGACACTTGAGTGACAGTCCTTCGAGGCCCATCGCCGCAGGGGTGACGGACAGCACATAGAGGGCTCATCGGCAGGTTCGTGACCGCGCCGCCGCGGCCGGCAGTCGTCCGCGCGGACGCCAGCGGACGCGTTGTCAGCGTCTAGTGTTTCTGCATTTGCATATTCCGGCGCCAGCGAGCGCCGCCGGTTATCGATCCCACGTCACCGGCAGGTCCAGCAGGCCGCGGAATGCCCAGCCTCCGATCCGCGGCGGCCTATCGTCGATCAGGCGCAGATTGGTCAGCCGCCTGAAGATCGCGGGCAGGGCGACGTCGGCGACCATGGCTCGGGAGGCCCAGGCGCCGGCGCAGAAATGCGGGCCCGCACCGAAGGCAATGCTCTTGCTGGCGTCGCGCCGCACGTCGAAGCGTTCGGGGTCGTTGAAATGCTTCTCGTCGCGGTTGGCCGAGCCGAACATCAGGAACACCCGCTCGCTGGTCTCGAACGCGACGTCACGGATGGTCCACGGCTTTGCGATCCGTCGCGGCGACATTCCGATCGGCGAGATCCAGCGGGCATATTCCTCGAACGCCTGCAACCACGGGATCGCACCGCTCGTCGCCAGCGCGAGCTGATCGGGATGGGTCAGGAGCGCCCATACTGTGCCGGCGATGGCATCGCGAGGCTCGTTCTGACCGCCTGATATCGCCAGCTTGATGTTGGCCCGGACGCTCTCCATCGGCATGCCGGATTGCAGCATCACGCCGAGCAGGCTGAGATCCGGCTTCCTGGTCAGCACCGGCACCATGTCGTCGATCGCGGCGTCGATGCCCGACGTCGCAGCATGGCAGCGGGCCTCGACCGCGGGATCGCCGGTATAATTGGCGATGCCGTCGATCATGCCCTGCGACCAGGCGTTCATGTCCTGGAAGCGCATGTTGGTGAGGCCGGTGATCGATTTCAGGCATTCGGCCGAGAACGGCAGCGCGAACGCCTGCACGAAGTCGACCACGCCGTCCGGGCGCAGCGCATCGAGGATGCGCGTGGCATGTCCGTCGAATTGCGCGGTCCAGTGCGATCTCACGGTTTTCGGCGAGATCGCCGGAAAGATCGCCTTGCGCTCGTTCATGTGCGCATCGCCGTCCTTGCGCATCATGTTGTGGCCCATCAGCTTGTTCATCAGCCCCTCGGGCTGATGCGACGAGAACACGTCGATCTGTTTCTCCGAGGCGAAGATGTCGTCGCGGCTGCACAGCAAGGTGCTGCCGAGCTGCGGCACGAAGGCGATCGGCGCCTCCTTCCGCAGGCGCGCCAGCGTCGGATAGGGATCCTGCCAGAAGGCCGGTACGTCGATGTCGAAATGCGGCGCGGTGCTCATGGTCTGGCTCTCTCTTCCCGCCGCACATTAGGCCAGGCCGGTCACCGGTGTCTGTCCCCATGGTTGGGGACAGCGTCCCGGAAATAGCACGGGTCAGTTCAACCGGTGCGCCAACGCCATGAGGCGCAGGACAATCGCAAACAGCTCGTTCTGCGAGGAGATGCCGAGCTTGTCGTAGGCGCGCTTGCGATAGGTCAGGGCCGAATGCAGGCCGATGCCAAGCTCGGCTGCGATCGCCTCCGAGCTCAGGCCGCAGAGGATCCGCAGGCAGACCTCCTTCTCGCGCCCGGTCAGGATCGCCAGCGGCTCTGCGGTTGCAAACAGCGCCTTCAGCCGCTGCATCGGATCGATGTCCGGCTCCGCGTCGTGCTGGAAGTGGCGCGCCACCGCCGCGCTGACCGCAGGAGCAACCGCGGTCAGTCGCGCGATCTGGTCGCGGGTGAAACGGCCCTGCGCGGTGATGCGGTAGAAATTGACGTAGAAGCAGGTGTCGTCGACCCAGATCGCGGAGGCGAACTTGTCCACGATGTCGGAATCGTCGAAGAAGATCTTGCGATAGCTGTCGTCGTACATTCGGCGGGCAAAGGTCGGCAGCACGATCGGCGCGCCTTGCGCCTGGCCCTCGAACACGGCGTCGCGGTTCGGATCGGCCCGGTGGAAATGCTCGGAATAGGCTACGCCGAGGTCGCGGCCGGTCGGGATGTTGCCGACGTCGAGCAGGCACGCGGCGGAGCGCGCGCCTGCAAACGAGAACACCATGCAATGGCCGACATCGGCAACGCGCCTCAGCGCGCCGATCAGCGCCTGCGGAAAAGCCTCGCGGCCGATCGCCAGCAGGGCCGGCGTGATGTCGCTGACCGCGGATGTCCTGAAGGCGAAATCTGCCTTCATGCTGTCCTCCGAATTGTTTCGGCAAGACTATCAGCGACATCGCTCGCGTGGAAGCAGCAGTACTATCGGTTGACGCGGGCCTGTCCACTCGTCGTTCCGGGGTTTCGCTCCGCGAGCCCTGGAACGACGGCGGGCGTCAGGCGCCCGGCACCTGGTCGAGGAAGCCGGTGATGCTCGTGATGCGGCCCTCCTTCAGCACGGCGAAATCCGTGCCCTTGATCGGGCTGTCGACGCCGTCCGGTCCGAGGCCCCAGGAGAAGCGGACATGGTCGCCGAATCCGTTGGGCTCGCCGATCAGCCTGAAGGTGAAGTCGGGGAACTTCTGCTGCACACCCGCGATCAGCGCCTCGACGCCGGCGTGACCATCGCCGCTCATCAGCGGGTCGACATAGCGTGCATCCGCCGTCCAGCTCTCGCTCAGCATCTCGCGACGGCGGCTCGGCGTACGCTCGTTCCAGAGTTCGATATAGCGGCGGGCGATTGTGGCATGGTCGGTCATTGCGTTCTCCTTCGATTGAAGCCGGATGGTTCGGCTGACCGCACTATCGAAGGTTCGCGCATGCCGATCGATTACCTCGGACGTCATCGCGCGCGCTACGGCGCGATTTTCAGCATCGCCTTCATGTTGGGATGGAAGCGGCAGTAATAATCAACCGTTCCAGGCTTCTTCAGCACCGCGCTCCCGGTCTTCTTCGGTGCCAGCATCACGTCGAAGTCGCCGTTCCTTGCCGTGGCGGTGTGGGCCACGATGTCCCTGTTGACCCATTCGATGGTGTCACCCACCCTGGCCGACACCTCGGACGGCGAGATCACAAGGTTCTGCATCACGATCTGTATCGTGGCCGCATGTGCCGGGACGGCCATCGCGCCAAACGTGAGAAAGGCAAGCGTCGCGAGATGGCGTCCTGACGACATGGCGTGGCTCCTACTTCAGGTCGGCCGCGACGTGCTCGGCATGCTGCTCGTGGCCCTGGAAGATCTTCAGGCCGGTTTGCAGCAGGCCCTTGAGCTCGGCGTTGCTTGCCGACGGGATCAGCTGTGTCTCCAGGGCGGAGTTGACGGTCTTGTGGTAGGCGACCTCGTTGTCGATGTAGGCCTTGTCGTAGGCGGCGCCCTTCAGCTTGCTGAGTTCGGCGAGCTTGTCGGCGGCCTGTTTCGACAGCGCCTTGCTGGTGTCGTTGTCTTCGGGCGTGACCTTCAGTTTCTTGACGAGGGCGAGCGCCTGCTTGTTCACCGCCTCATGGTCGCGCGCCATGTCCCTGGCGAACGCCTTGACCTCCTTGTTGGAGGCTTTCTTCTCCGCTTGCTTGGCGGCATTGATGTCGATCACGCCGGCAGTATAGGCAATATGCGCGATCTGGGGGTCGGTCAGCTTCGCGCCCTGTGCGAGCGCGGCGCTGCTCAACAGGCTCAGCGCGGCGACCGCGATGCTCAATCGAACGAACATGGTTTGACACTCCTGTGGCGCCGGAGATGGTGCCGGCGCGTGGTTGATCTCACAGGTGTTGGATGGCGCTGAAGCGGAGAGGTTCCCGAAAATCTAGGCGCTGTAGCCCAGCCGCTTCAGCACGGCGCCGGTCAGCCGCTCGCAGCGCTTGCCGGCAAAGGGAAAGGCCTCCAGCACCACCGGGCCGATCTTCTTCTCGACATTGTGGCGCAGCATGGTTCGAGCGCGGTGCAGGCGCGTCTTCACGGTTTCCGGCTTCAGATGGAGGAGTTCCGCGGTCTCCTCGACGCTCATGCCCTCGACCACGCGGGCAATGAAGACGAGGCGAAACGCCGCGGACAATTCGTCGATCGCATGTTCGACGATGTGCTGGATTTCGCGCTGGGCCATGGATTTTTCCGGATCGTCCACCGACGACAGTGGGAACTGGATGATTTGGGCTTCGAGGGCACCTGGCGGCAACTCGGACCACTCCACGCTTGGCGGCTCGCGACGCAGGCGGCCGAGCGCCTCGTTGATGGCGATCCGCGACAGCCAGGTCGACAGACTGGAGTCGCCGCGGAACTGGTCGAGATGGGTGAAGGCGCGGACATAGGCATCCTGGACCACGTCCTCGGCCTCGCCGTCGTTGCGCAGGATGCCGCGCGCCAGCCGGAACAGCCGGCGATTATTCGCCTGCATGATGGCGCGGACGGCGGCCTCGTCGCGGGCGAGCGCGCGCTTGACGAGCGCGGCGTCGCCCGCCCTGGCGGGCGCAACGGACGTTAGCTGGGCTTGTCGCATGGCGGGATCGCTCTCGTTCTTCGCAGCTTGCCCGCATTGGATGCTGCCGGGCCGGACAAGGTTCCCAAAAAAGTGGCCAAGGCTCGAACAATTCGGCCACCGGATCCAAGCCTACGGCTTGATATAGGCCTCGGGATCGCCGCGCGCGTGCGCCTCCATCGCATCAAGGAAGCAGCGCGCCTTCGCGGGGACGAATTGCCGGGCCGGCAGCAGCGCGTGGACGTTGAGGGGCTCGCAGGCATGATCCGGCAACAGCCGCCGCAACTGGCCGGCGGCCACTGCGGCGCGGGTGTAGCTCGCGGTCACCCGCAGCACGCCGTGGCCGGCGAGCGCCGCCTGCAGGCGGACATGCGCGTTGGAAGAGGTGAGGCGCGCCTTCTCGACATCGAGATGCTCGACGGCGCCGCCGGGTGCGGTGATCGCCCACGGCGTGTCGTTGGGACCTGTCAGCAGCGGCAGCTTCCTCAGGTCCTCCAGATTTCGTGGTTCGCCGAATTTCTCCAGAAGCGCTGGAGCGGCAAACAGCCCGCGCTCGAGGGTGAACACGCGGCGGATCACGATGCCGGCCGCCGGCAGCGGCGCCTCCAGCATCGCGAATACGATGTCGTAATTCTCGGCGATTGGATTGACGATGTCGTGCTCGACATCGATCCGGATCGAAAGCTCCGGGTAGCGGCTCATCACCGCGCAGGCGACCGGCCCGGCATGATGCGCGCCGAATTCGTAGGGCGCCTTGATGCGCAGCGTGCCGGCCACCGCGCTGCTCATCGCCAGCGCCTCGCTGTGGGTGTCGTGCAGCGCCGCGAACAGCGGGCGGACCTTGCGATAGATGGTCTCGCCGGCATCGGTCAGCCGCAAATGCCGGGTGGTGCGTTCGATCAACCGCAGGCCGAGATTGGCTTCCAGCCGTTGCACTGCAGCACTAAGGCTCGATTTGGGATGGCCGAGCACGCGGGCAGCGGCGGTGAAGCCGCCATGCTCGACAACCTCGCAAAACAGCTCCCAGTCGCGCCACTCCATGACGCGCGATTGTCCATGCAGCGGTACAGTGTGTCCAGCCAAATCGGATTATCCTGATGACGGAGATCACCTAACGTCGTCGCAACGGACATTGCATCGGGGAGGACGACATGGCCGACGACGACGGAATTTTCCTGCGCAACAGCTGGTATGTGGCGGCGTGGAATCACGAACTGATCGACGGCAAGAAGCTGGCGCGGACGATTTTGGAACGCCCGATCGTGCTCTATCGCGGATCGAGCGGAAAGGTCGTCGCGCTCGACGATCGCTGCTGCCATCGCGCCGCGCCGCTCTCGATGGGGCGTGTCGAGGGCGACGACATCAGGTGCATGTATCACGGCATGAAATTCGCCTCCGACGGCAAGTGCATCCAGATTCCCGGCCAGGACGTCATTCCCGCCAAGCTCGGCGTGCGAAGCTACCCCGTGGTCGAACGCTACAACATGATCTTCATCTGGACCGGGGATCCCGAGAAGGCCGATCCGAAGCTGGTCCTCGACTATCCGCCGCTCGAGGATCCGAAGTGGCGCGGACTGCCGGGCTATATGCACTACAAGGCCAACTGGCTCCTGATCGTCGATAACCTCAGCGACTTCGCCCATCTCGCCTTCGTGCACACCAACACGCTCGGTGGCTCCGAGGAGTATGCCTACAAGACCAAGCCGGTCGCGATCGAGAAGCTGGATGACGGCTTCCGCGTCGAGCGCTGGCACATGGGCGCCGAGCCGCCGCCGTACCACAAAAAGGTGATCCCGAACAAAACCGATCCGATCGACCGCCGCAACATCGGCCGCATGATCATTCCCGGCATCTTCACGCTCGACACCACTTTCGCGCCTGCCGGGCAGGGCGTCGAGAAGGGGGTCCAGGTTCCGGGCACGCGGTCATATCGAAATGCGCAGTTCATGACGCCGGAGACGCGCTCGACCACGCACTTCTTCTGGAACTATCTGCACGATTTCGACGTCGACAATCCGAACATCGCGCTCTCGCTGCGGCATTCCCTGGAGGAGGGCTTCAACGAGGACAAGGACATCATCGAAGCCCAGCAGAAGGTGTTCGATGCCGACCCGAACTATCAGCTGCTGGCCATCGGTGCCGACGCACCGTTGACCTACTTCCGCTGGTTGTTTGCGCGGAAGCTCGAGGCCGAGCGGAACGCGGCGCGTGCGGCATAATATTGATGGCGGCAGTCTTTATGGCTGCCGCTCACGCCAGATTTGGCGTAGGGTGATGGGCCTGAATTCGTCGGTTTTCGGTCGGGCGCGAACGTCTTGACCCATGCGCCCCCGACCAAATCGGCGTCCATCAATCGGGTGAACAGTCTTGAGCGACAAGACGGGACCTCCGGAACGACATGCGGGCGCCGGCTTGGCGCAGCACGTCTGGCTGTGGCCATTTGAGGCCACGAGGGTCGTGCTCGACACATATTGGCAATGGTACGCCGACCGCGCGCAGAGGCCCGAAGGCGAGGCGCCGTTGCCGTGGACGACGCCGAACAGGGTAGCGCTGCAGCTGCCGTCGATGCGTCTGGTGGATTTTTCGCGAAGCGCTGAAGGCCGGCCGTTGCTGGTTTGTGCGCCCTACGCGCTGCACCGTTCGTTGATCGCGGATTTTGCGCCGAACCACAGCCTGGTGGAGGTGCTGCGAAACGCCGGGGTTACGCGCCTCTATCTCACCGACTGGCGCTCGGCCACCCCCGATATGCGCTACTTCTCGATCGATACCTATCTTGCAGAGCTCAACGTCGCCGTCGATGAAATCGGGCCTCCGGTTGATCTTGCAGGCCTCTGCCAGGGTGGATGGCTGTCGCTGCTTTATGCCGCGCGTTTCCCGGGCAAGGTGCGGCGGCTCGTGCTCGCCGGCAGCCCGATCGACATCTCGGTGCCGTCGCAAATTGCCAAAATGGTGGTCTCGCTTCCGCAGCCGGGCTTCGAGGCGATGGTGCGTCAGGGAGACGGCATCGTCAGCGGCGCGAACATGCTGCAGATCTGGAGCATGCCCCTCACGCGAAATGACGTGGAAGCGGCGTTGCAGCGAGATCTCACTGGATCGGAGACCGGCAAGGCGCTCCACGATCGCTTCGAGCGCTGGAATCGCGAGACGCTGGATCTGCCCGGCACGTACTATCTTCAGGTCACCGACTGGATCTTTCGCCAGAACCGGATCGCGCACGGTGGCTTCGTCGCGCTCGGCCGCGCGCTCGATCTCGCCGAGGTGAAAACGCCGGTCTTCCTGCTCGCCGCCGATAACGACATCGTGGTCCCGCGCGACCAGGCGCTGGCGACCGCGCGATTGCTGGGCACGCCGCCGGCATGGCAGGAGCGCGCCACCGAATCGTGTGGTCACCTCGCCCTTTTCATGGGCTGCAAGGCACTGAACAATTCGTGGCGCCGGATCGCCCGCTGGCTGCAGGCCGATATCGGCGATGCTTCGGAGACGCCGCGGATGAGCGCTTAGAGCGTTTTCGAGCGGTTCGTGTGAAGAAAACGCCGCAATACAAGAATCCAGAGCTTCGGTTCTGATCCAATCAGAACCGAAAATACTCAGGGCCGCCGACCAAAACCTGCCCCGAATTGCAGTTTGCAATCCGGGGCATTGGAAGCTCACCTCGGTGTGCGCGGTCGCGCCTACTTGGCTGCGATCACCATGATCTCGACAGTGTATTGCGGGGCGGCGAGCCTGGCCTCGACGGTGGCGCGCGCCGGCGTGTTGCCCGGCGACACCCAGGCGTCCCACACTGCATTCATCTCGGCGAAGGTCCGCATGTCGGTGATGTAGATCGTTGCGCTGAGCAGCTTCGACTTGTCGGTGCCGGCCTTGGCGAGGTGGCCGTCGATGATCGAAAGGATGTCCTTGGTCTGCTCGGTGACGCTGCCGCCCGCCGCCTTGCCGGCGACGACGCCGGCGAGATAGACGGTGTTGCCGTGCACGACGACCTGGCTCATGCGCGGGCCGGATTCAATACGCTCGATGCTCATTTGGGTCTCCACTGGAATGGCGGGCACTCTCTACCCCGCCGCGGCGTCCGCCGCCACTGCGCAATTTGCAAGGCTCGGATTTTGAAGGCCGGGCTTTTGTGAGGCTCGGCTCACGGAAATCGTTGGAAGAAGGCCCAGATCGTCTCGGCGCCGTCGATATCATGGTTCTGCGGACCGAGGATGTTGTCGGCAAGCCGCTCGAAGCGCGCATCGGCAAAGCTGCCGGGCATGCGATGGCCGCCGCCGTTGACTCGGTAAAGCACGACGTCACGGCCGGCCGGGCAGTGCGAACCGATCCGGGTCACGGTGGAGTGGTCGTTGCGGTCGCGGTCCTCGAGCTCGCTGCTGCCGGCGTTCCTCGCCTCGCAGCCATTGACGTCGCGCCAGAATGCCAGCGTCTTGTCGGTCGACCAGAATCCGCCGACCGCGAAGCTGCTGGAGCCGCGGCCACCCTGATAGGGGATCAGCGGGTCGGCGGTGCCGTTCATCATCAAGAGCGGCACGGGCCGTGACGGCTGGCAGGCGCGAGCGGAGTGATTGGTGAGGTTCATGATCACGCTCGCGGCCGCGGCGAACAGGTCCGGCCG
This sequence comes from Bradyrhizobium jicamae, assembly GCF_018130215.1. Taxonomy (GTDB): domain Bacteria; phylum Pseudomonadota; class Alphaproteobacteria; order Rhizobiales; family Xanthobacteraceae; genus Bradyrhizobium; species Bradyrhizobium jicamae_A. Next base: position 68,595 of record NZ_JAFCKQ010000007.1, on the reverse strand, counting down.
CCTGCAGAGCAGCGTCATGGTCATTGCGCCGCCATTGGAGATGCCGGTGACATAGATCCGCTTCCGGTCAGCTGTGCCGTCGTCGATGAATTTCTGGATCAACTGGCTGATGAAGGCGACATCGTCGGTGCCCTTGGGCGGACCGTTGCTGGCGCGCTCCTCGTCCGACCGCAGGTCGGCCCAGGCCCGGTTGAGCCCGTCGGGAAACACCACAGCGACCTGCTCGCGTTTTGCGACCGCGGGCCACGACGTCCGCGTCATCATATCGAGGCCGCTCTGCGTCTTGCCGTGCAGGGCGATAACCAGCGGCGCGGGCTTGCTGTCCGGCAGTTGAGCCGTGAAGGTCCGTGTGGTGCCGTTGATCACGATCGTCTCGCTGCGCGCCGGGCCAGGACCCAGCGCGAGCGCGCCAAGCGCCAACATGCCGATCCGACGCCATCGCATCGCCAAAATCCCGTCCGCGCGAGGCGCGATTGCATCACGCCCGGACGGCCGGTTCAACAGCTGCTATTCGCTCGCGGCTTCAGTTTCTGATTGGCTGGCCCAGCGGGCGAACAGCGCGATGCGTTCGGCCGGCCAGGCGCCGTCGCAGGGCATCGTGCCGGCCTCGAGCCGCGCCAGAATCTGCCGGCGATGCTTCAGCACATCGGCCTTCTTCCAGAGATCGAATGCGAACAGCATGGAGTTGCGATCCATCGGCCGGAACAGCGGCCGGATGTGCTCCTCGAACTGCACGGTCTCGTCGGCACCGGGCGGCGCATCTGTCTCACCGGCGTCAGGCGTTTCACCGGCCGCGGCAGGCTGCCGCGCGCCGGGTGTCGCGTTGCAGACCCACCACCAGCGCGGCACCGGCATGTTCGGCGGCGGCTTGGCGCCGGCGCCGGAATTCTCGACCGCGATCCGCGAGCCCCATTCGATATAGGCGACGAAGGCGGCGCGGAATTCGGGATCGGACGGTAGCCCGGCATCGTCGGCGCTTTGCACCATGTAGGTCGCCCACAGCGCGCGCTGCTCCGGCCGGATCTCCTTGCCGATATGCTGCGACACCATCCGCCGGTAGCCGCCATAGCGCTCGCTGTAGAGGCGCGGGCCGCCGAACACCTCGCTGAGCCAGGCCGCGACCCGTTCCGGATGGTCCGGCGACATCTGGGCGAACAGCGGGCCGAGCAGTGGGTCCTCCGGTACGTAGCGGCTGTAGAAGATGCGTGTCATGTCGAGCAGCGCCGGATAGCCGCCGGCCCATTCGAACAAGGTCGGCTCGCGCAGGGGATCAGGGACGGGATCGTGAAACGATACGCTCCAGTGCATCCCGCTGCAGAACGGCTTGTTCAATGACGAGCCGCAGCGGCACAGGCTGACATGTTCGTGCGAGGCGCCAGCATTCTGCGCGATGGTCTTGCCATCCTCGTCGACCAGCTCGACATCGCCGGTGACGCGGTAGGGTCCATCTTTCGAGACCTCGATCCCCGGCGGCCGGCTGACGTCCGACAGCGCAGCGTCGCGTGCGGGTCCGATGCCGATGCCGAGCGCGCCCGACGGGCATCTGCGGACCGCGTTGATGAGATCATCGAGCCGTGCGCCGCTCGGGCTGATGAACGGTTCCTCGCCGGGATGAAACACGGAGCGGAGGCGGTTGGTGCAGAAGCCTGAATGCGCGCAGGTGCCGCGATTGTCGAACAGGTACGCCTGCTGCCCTTCATGGATGTCGAGCTTGTCGGGTACCCGCCGCGGATCTTTTGCATCGGTGAAGCCGCGTTTGACGTGACTGCCGTCGCAGAACGGCCTGGTCTGCGATTGTCCGCAGCGGCAGAGCCGCACCGGTGCTTCAGTTGCAATCCGCACGCCGAGATGATCGACGATCGGAATGTCGGGATCGGGTTGATAGGGCCCATTGCGGGTGACGACGATGCGCTTGGGTATCGTGTTTGGAGTCTTCGCCGAACTGTCCTCTGTCATGCCTTGCAATGGTCCTCGCGCTCTCCCCAACCCGCAAAGCGTGCTTAGATGGATCGATGGCGGCTCTCAACGAACCAGATGGAAAGTGCCGCGGGAGAGCGGGATGATACGCAAGACCAAGCGCAAATATGGCTGCCCGGTCGAGTTCTCGATCGATCAGCTCTCGGGCAAGTGGAAGACCGTGATCCTGAGCCGGCTGAAGGTCCGCCCGATGCGCTACGGCGAACTGCGCCACGACATCCCGCAGCTCAGCGACAAGGTGTTGACCGAGCGGCTGCGCGATCTCTGCAACTGCGGCTTCGTGAAGCAGGAGCGCGCCGGCGTCTCGTCGCGCTATTGCCTGACCAAACGCGGCGAAATGCTGAAACCGATGTTGCAGGCACTCTACGATTGGGGACAAGCCAACGCCGACACGTTCGGGGTCCGTTTCCTCAGTGCGGAGGTGGAGGCGCAACGCCCCTGACCCGGCCCTGGTTCGGCGCTCACGAGCGAAAGCGGACATCAACCAGCCGAAAGTCCTGATGAATCCGTCGAAAATGACCCGTTTTGGAGATAGAATCTTCGGCGGAGCGCATGCTGCCGGATCATTGACCAGGCAGGTACCGAATAAGACAATCAAAGCGGAGATGCTATCGGCAGTGCAAGCCATCTTTGCCCGCTATCGCGTTCCAGAGGGGCCGCTTAGCTGCGCGGCAGGCGTTCGTATATTCCCCAATTCAATTTCCTGGAGGACTCTAGAATGGCGCGAACGAGATTTGGGTTCGTTGTATGGACTGCCTTGTTGCTGTCGAGTTCTGTCGCCGTGGCACAGCAGGCGGGCGACCCCTGCGGGGGCGATCTCAAGAAACTGTGCCCAGGGGTTCAGCCCGGCGAAGGCCGGATCACGGCCTGCATCAAATCCCATTTGACCGAGCTATCGGAGACCTGCGAGGCCCGCGTGCTTGGGGTAGGAGTGACAGGAAAGGCGTGCAAGACCGATGTTACAAAGCTGTGCGCCGGCGTTGTACCGGGCACCGGCGGTATCAGAGCCTGCATAAAGTCACACATGGCAGAGGTGAGCGATCCCTGCAGGGATGCGATGTCCCGCACTGCTGCGGGCAAGAAACTGTTCGGCAGTGGGGCACCTTAGAAGCGGTTCAATCGGGTCAGGCTTCTCGCTGCTTCACGCGCTGAGCACGAGGTAGATGAATGCGTTCACTCGATGATCGCATTCATTGGCTCGATGTCGCCTTATGGCTGACCGCGTCAGATTGCCATGATCGGCGTCGCGTCCGAGGCAGGAGGTAAGCCGGACCAGGACGCGACGGGGCCTAATAGACGTCACGGCACCGCTGCCTGATCAACGGCTCACGTCAACGTCGCGCGATTCCGGCAGCATCCACATCGCAAGGGTGCTCACTGCGCACATGACTGCAACGTACCAGGCCGGCGCCATTGGATTGTGGGTGACCGCCAGTAGCCAGGTCACCACGAATTGCGTTGTGCCTCCGAACAGCGAGGTGCCGATGGCGTAGACCAGCGACAGACCGGTGCTGCGCACCGCGATAGGGAGCAGCTCCGGCACCTGGACCAGTCCTGCGGTGCCGAACATCGCAGTGAGGGCCGCAAGCACGGCACTCACGGTCAGCAGGGTCGCGGCACCTGTGGCGCCGGACAGCCACATGAACAGGGGCACGATCAGGAACATCAGCGCCAAGCGCGGCAGCAGGTTGATGGTCCGGCGCCCGAACCGGTCGCACAATGCGCCACCGGCCAGGGCGAACGCGAAGGTCATCACTCCGCCCATCAGTACGCTGGCCTGCGACAGGGCCGCAGGCAGCTTCAGCACCTGCACCGCATAGGTCACCATGTAGTTACCCACCTGAGAGGCAACAGCCGCAGCTGCCGAGGCCAGCACGCCCAGAATCAGGATCTTGCCGTGGTCGCGAAACACCGATGCGACGATGGCCGGGCCGCTGTGCTGCTTGGTGCCGCCATGGGTTTCAGGCAGGTCGCGGCGGATATAGACGGCGATGGGAACGAGCACCAGGCTGACAAGGAACGGCACGCGCCAACCCCAGGCCGCCAGATCTTGCGGTGACAGCAGCAGCGAAAGCGCCACACCGAAGATGCCGCCGACCGCCACCGCCAGGCCTTGGCTCGCGATCTGCCAGCTCGAATACAGGCCCCGGCGTCCGGGTGGCGCAGCTTCGATCAACAAGGCTGTGGCTGGTCCTACTTCACCTCCGAGCGCGAACCCTTGCAGCAGACGGCATAGCACCACAATGATGGGAGCCAACATTCCAATGCTGGCGTAGCCGGGTGTAGCGGCCAGGCCCAAGGTTCCGACGGTTATCAGCGCGACCGTGAGAATCATCGCCGGCTTGCGTCCGGCTTTGTCGGCAAAAGCACCGATCAGCGCGCCGCCCAGCGGGCGTGTGAAGAAGCCGACACCGAAGGCCGCCACCGCCGCCAACAAGCTGCCGAACTCGCCCTCCACCGGAAAGAAGGTCTTGCCGATGTATACGGCGAAATAGGCGTAGATGACGAAGTCGTAAAACTCCAGCGCGTTGCCCGCCACGGCGGCGACAACAGCCTTGCGGCTAATCGTTGTCCCGGACAGCGCGCCATCGCTTGCAAACGTGGCGCTCTGCGGCACGAGATCGGAATTCAGGGTCGTAGTGCTCATGGGAGAACTCGTGAGTTTGATGGAGGGGAGCCGCTCAGGCTTCGACGGGGCAATCCGCTTGCAACCCCTCGAGGGCCTGCAGGCAGGCTTGGCGGCCTTGACGCCAGATGTCGCGCTTCCAGTCGTCGGCATCGGGGTAAAATGCCTCTTTGAGATCGCACTTGATCTGCTGTGCCAATACCGTATCGGCTGAACCATGACGGTGCAGCCAGTGCTCGGCCCGCAGTGCTGAGGTGACGCGATCGCTGGGATAGGTGCCGTATTCCAGGCAGATTCCGAATTGCTCGGCCTGCGGGCACTCCTCGAACAACGCCGTCTGGATGGGCCCGGTCAACGGAATGCTCGTCGACGTGCCGGCGTGGACGTCGGTCAATTCGCCCCACCACTGTTTGGCGCGCGGCAACGCATTTTGATCGAAGCTCGCGAAGATGCGCTCGCCAAAGCCGCTTGGTCCGAGCCCGGTGTGGATGTCGATCGACGCGAGTTGCTTCACGTTTCGCGTATAGCGCTTCAGGATCGAGCGGAAAGTCAGGTTGCTCCAGGTCGGTTCGCTTCCCCCGAAAAACATGCCGTCGGCACGGATGTATTGGCCGAGGCCGATGGCCCGCTGCAGGCCGCGCGCGCCATGCCGGCTGCGGTAGGCGGCCAGTTCGGCCTCTGCGGCCCCTCCGGGCGGCCAAGTGGCCGGCAGCAGCCAATCGTGGATCTCTGCGTAGCCGGTGTTTACCGGTAGTGACTTCGTGAAGTCGACGAAGTTCCGGTTCAGATCCACATTCTCCTGCGTGACGCGTCGCAAGTGTGAAAAGCCGTAGGGGTTTATCGCGTGCACATACAGTGTCGCGGTGTCGGCATACATCGGTGCATCATCGGTCAGGAGGCCGACCTGTACGGCGGAACCACAAAAGCCCTCCACACCGTGCACGCCGCTGAGCACGATCAGCATTTTCGATGCGTCAGCGGGACCGTCCAGCACCACGTCTACGGCCAGCGTTTCTCCCTCAGCGCCGGGCAGGTCCAGTACATGGCTGTCCACCACAAGGCCGCGGGCGCTGGCCGCGCCCAGAAACTTGCTGCGTGCGATGGCGTAGGTCGGGCTGAAAAGATCGAGGGATCGGGAAGAGATATCGTACATGTCTACTCCTGACGGAATTTATGCCAATGCGGCCGCCGGCTCGACGGCGCGCAACCGATGCAACAGGCGCTTGCGGCATGCGGTGCCGAAAGCCGTGAAGATGGCCTGCGCCAAAGGACAGTCGTGAATACGCATCTCGGGATGAAACTGTACCGCGAGCGCAAAGGCCGGCGCGCAGGCGACCGAGAAAGCCTCGACCAGGCCGTCGGGTGCAGTGGCTTCGACCCGCAAGCCTTGTCCAAGCCGGTCGATCCCCTGGTGATGGAGAGAATTGACGGGCACGCGCTGCTCGCCAACCAGGCCCGCAAGCACGCCGCCTGGTGCGATGTCGATGTCGTGGCTGTCGTCGTACCAGCGTTCGATCGGTCGTGCGTGATCGCCTTCGCGGTGATCGAGGCGACCAGAGCGCGTGTGGACCGCCGGATCGAGCGTGCCTCCGAAGGCCACGTTCATTTCCTGAAAGCCGCGGCATACGCCGAGAATGGGTACGCCGGCGGCTACGACTCTCCGAACCAGCGGCAACACGGCTGCATCGCGCGCCAGGTCGAGCAGCATCTCGTCGGGCGCCGCCGGAGCTCCATAGCACGCGGGCGATACGTTGGAGGGACTGCCGGTGAGCAAGACGCCGTCAATGCTATCGATGAGGCTGTCGGCATCGAAAGCTCCCGCTTCGGCGGGAAGGCCCAGTGTCATAACGCCGGCACACTCCGACGCTGCGCGGACATATCCGTGCAGGACGGCATGCGCAGCGTGGCCATGCCGATCGATCCGATCGGCGGCAACGATCACGAGAGGACGGCGGAGAGCGTCGCAGGTCATGTTCAGGGCAATCTCTAAGGGATGCCCTGAGTGTAGGACCACGATCTATTTGCGTAAATTGCAATTTAACTCTAGCTTAGTTGCATGATCTGCAAGTGACTGCATCATGAACACTCGCCAGCTTCGCCACTTCCTTGCGGTATTGGACCGCGGCTCGCTCAGCGCCGCCGCCAGGGTCGTGCACCTGAGCCTGCCGGCTCTGTCGCGCAGCCTTCGCTCGCTCGAGGATGAATTGCGCGTGCCGCTGTTCGACCGCCAGGACCGGCGCCTGCGACCCACGCCCTATGCGCTGATGTATGCCGAGCGCGCCCGGCGAATCGTCTTCGACGAGAGGGAAGGCGCTCGCTCGCTGGCTCTGATGCGTGACGGCGAGTCGGGGTCACTGCATTTCGGGATGGGTTCGTCGATTGCCCGCATGCTGATGGCGCCGATGCTGCTGCAACTTCTATCGGACGCGCCGCGATTGCGGCTCAGCACAGTCGTGCAAAGCACTGATGCGCTGCTGGCTGCACTGCGCCGCGAAGAGCTCGACTTCTTCATCGGCGACATCCGTGCGGTGGCGCACGACAGTCAGATGCAGGTCCAGCCTGTCTACCGCTGCAGCTTCGGTTGGTATGCTCGTCGCGGCCATCCGCTGGATGGGCGGGAAAACATCACCATTGATGCGCTCAGGACGTATCCGCTCATTGGATCCGGGTATGCCGACGAGGGGCTGTTGGAGCAGATGGCGGCTCTGTATGGGCTGTCGCGACCGTTGCAGGATCATTTCTCGGTCAACACCAACGACGCATCCACCCTGCTGACGCTGCTCCTCTCCAGCAATGCGATCGCTCCGGCCACAGACGTTTCGGTGTTCACGGATCTGCGAGACGGCACGCTGGTTTGCCTGGACGTCAATCCTCCACTGAGCTTGCAGCTCACCTTGGGCATTGTCGAGCGCGCCGGTCGGACCCGTGTGCCTGCGGCCGAGCGGGCCTTCGAGATCGTGCGGGCGCATTTCGCGTCTGTGGAGCAGGCGGTCGCTCCCCGCGTGCCGCGTGCGAGGGCGCGCCGCAAGGTCGCGGGCAAGAACCGGACACGCCCGAGGATCGCGCGATAGTCTCGCCATCAGCGCGGAAAGACCGGCGGGCTGGTTACACGAGTTCGTCGCTTCAGCGGAGAATTTCTCTGCAATTTTGTCGCGAGCTCCTCGCAATGACGACGGAGCAAGCACCTGACACGGCAAGACTAGCCCGCCGCTCTCGCCGCCGCGCGTCCCGCATTCCGTCCCGAGAACAGGCAGCCGCCGAGGAAGGTGCCTTCCAGCGAGCGATAGCCGTGCACGCCGCCACCGCCGAAGCCGGCGGCTTCGCCAGCCGCGTAGAGCCCGCGGATGATCTGGTGGTCGTTGCCGAACACTCGTGAATCGAGATCGGTCTCGAAGCCGCCGAGCGTCTTGCGGGTCAGGATGTTGAGCTTCACTGCGATCAGCGGGCCGTGCGCGGAGTCGAGGATGCGGTGCGGCCTGGCGGTACGGATCAGCTTGTCGCCGATATAGCGGCGTGCATTGTGCAGGTTCATCACCTGTGCGTCCTTGACGAAGGGATTCGATATCTCGCGGTCGCGCGCCTCGATCTGCGCCTTGATCGCGTCGAACTTCAAAAGGTCGTTGCCGGCAAGCTTGTTCATGGCATCGACGAGATCGCCGAGCTTGTCGCGCACGATGAAGTCGGCGCCATGCTGCTTGAACGCCTCGACTGGCGCCGGCGCGCCCTTGTTGGTGGCGCGCTTGATCGTCATGCGCCAGCTTTTCCCGGTCAGATCGGGATTCTGCTCCGAGCCCGAGAGCGCGAATTCCTTCTTGATGATGCTCTGGGTCAGGATGAACCACGAGTAGTCGTGGCCGGTGCTCATGATGTAATGCAGTTGCCCGAGCGTGTCGGAGCCCGGGAACAGCGGCGCCGGCAGGCGCTTGCCGGTCGCGTCGAACCAGAGCGACGACGGTCCAGGTAAAATGCGGATGCCATGACGTGGCCAGATCGGGTTCCAGTTCTGGATCCCCTCGACGTAGTGCCACATCCGGTCGCGGTTGATCAGCCGCGCGCCGGCGGCTTCGGTGATACCGATCATGCGGCCGTCGACATGTTCGGGCACGCCCGAGATCATGAATTTTGGCGGCTCGCCGAGTCGCTTCGGCCAGTTCTGCCGCACCAGGTCATGATTGCCGCCGATGCCGCCGGAGGCGACGATCACGGCCTGCGCACGCAGCGAGAAATCGCCGACCACCTTGCGCGAGGAACTTTTTCCGCGCTCGACGCTGGTCGGCTCCAGGATTGCGCCGTGGACACCGCCGACCACGCCGTTGGTCACATCGAGCGCATCGACGCGATGGCGGAACTTGAAGACCAGCCGTCCGGTCTTGGCGGCCTCGCGCGCGCGGCGCTCGAACGGCTCGACGATGCCCGGGCCGGTGCCCCAGGTGACATGAAAACGCGGCACCGAATTGCCATGCCCCATCGCGTCATAGCCGCCGCGCTCGGCCCAGCCGACGATCGGGAAGATGCGATGGCCCATCGCGCGCAGCCAGTCGCGCTTCTCACCGGCGGCGAAGGCGACATAGGCCTCCGCCCATTTGCGCGGCCAGTGATCTTCGTCGCGGTCGAAGCCGGCTGTGCCCATCCAGTCCTGCAGCGCCAGATCGCAGGAGTCCTTGATTCCGAGCCGCCGCTGCTCCGGCGAATCGACCAGGAACAATCCGCCGAACGACCAGAACGCCTGGCCGCCGAGGCTTTGTTCCCCTTCCTGATCGAGCACGATGACGCGCTTGCCGGCGTCGGCAATCTCGGTTGCGGCGACAAGCCCGGCCAGCCCGCCGCCAACCACGATCACATCCGCATCCTCGGCCATTCCGATTCTCCCCAACCCCGCCATGATTGAAGACTGCGGCCTCGCGCGCGGTCAACGCCAAATGATCCTTGCCTGTGGCCCCGAGGCACCAAGCCGTCGCGGCAAATTGTTTCAGTTTGGGACCTTTCCACACCCGACTGCAGCCCGCGCGCAACACCCAATTTGAATTTGTTTTGACGCGGTTCGCTCGGCTGGACAAAACTTCGGTCTCGCAACACGCTCACCTGCACTGCATCACCAAAACAAGCAGATTCGGTTTCGACTGGGGCTGGCCAAATGAAGTTGATGACGGGGTTGCTCGCTGCGGTTCTTCTGCTGGCGGGAATGGGGGCGTCACACGCGGTGGTCAGGATTGCCGATGATCGCGGCGGGCGGATCGGAACCTACGTCGACAAATATCAAAGCCTGCGCACGTCGGGCGAAACCGTGATCATCGACGGCCTTTGTGCGTCCGCCTGCACCATTGTGCTCGGCGCGGTTCCCCGCGACCGCATTTGCGTCACCTCGCATGCCAATCTCGGTTTCCATGCTGCCTGGGATTTCGGCGCCAACGGCCGCGCGGTGACCAATCCCGAAGCGACGCAGATGCTGTACTCGATGTATCCGCCGGCGGTGCGCAGATGGATCGCGGCCCGCGGTGGCCTGACGCCGCACATGATCTTTCTGCGCGGCAAGCAGCTGCAGGCGCTGTACAAGCCCTGTTATCTCGACGCGCAGGCCTCGGCGAACAAGCCGTTATCGCATTGACGAGCAAACCCTCCGCATGACGTGATCGGGCCGGCCCCCATTGTGCTTGCCGCCCGCCGGAACCCGGCCTATCTGAACCGCATGGTTCAGCCGGTCTCCGCCCCGCCTCACCCGATCGCCGAGCCGACGCAGGGCGCGGTGGCGTCGGTGATTCTGTGGGGCGGGGCCGGCATTGGAGGGATGGCCCTGCTGGCTGCCGGCGTACTCTGGTTCCACTATGGCACGGCGGTGTTTTTCGAGATGATTGCCGCCGGAATCTCTGCCTGTTTCTGACCGAGAAGGATGTTTTGACATCATGCCCCGGACGACCCGACCGCTGGTGATCTTCGCCGCCTTCGCTGCCAGCCTGGCCGTCGGCCTGTTCGTCATGCTGTGGGCGGTCGGAGGCCTGCGCACTGTCGCCGCACCGGCCGCGATCGGCGGCCCGTTCCAGCTCACCGACCAGTCCGGGCAGACGGTCACCGACAAGGACCTCAAGGGCAAGCCGACGCTGATCTTCTTCGGATTCACCCACTGTCCCGACGTCTGTCCGACCTCGCTGTTCGAGATGTCGGAGGTGCTCAAGGCAATGGGCAAGGACGCCGACCGGGTGAACACCTATTTCGTCTCGGTTGATCCCGAGCGCGACACCCAGGCCGCGATGAAGGATTACCTTTCGAGCTTCGATCCGCACCTCAAAGGCCTCACCGGCGATCCCGCTTCAGTCGCCAAGGTGCTGTCGGAATATCGCGTCTACGCCAAGAAGGTGCCGCTGAAGGATGGTGACTACACGATGGATCACACCGCGCTGATCTATCTGATGGATCGCGACGGCCGTTTCGTCTCGCCGTTCAACCTGAACCGGACGCCGGAGGAGGCGGCCGCCGATCTGAAACGGTATCTCTGAGCCCGCTTCCCGGCGGGCACTTGACCCAATCGGCGCTCGCATCGGGCGCCGGATGGTCTATAAGGCCGTCCGATTTCCTCTAATCGCCCATTTTATGCCAGATCACTCCAACCAGCCCTTTGCCGTCCGGCCGCGCCAGATCGTCCACCTGGCTGCGGAGATGATGGCGGCTGCGTGGCTGGCATCGGCCGGACCCGTGATGGCACAGACGCCGCCGGCCCAAGCTCCCTCCGTCCAGGCTCCGGCCGCCAAGTCCGCTCCGGCGGCCGGCTCGCCGGTCACGCCATCGACCCCGACCCCTCCGCCGAAGGCTGCTGCCGCAGCCGCGCCCCAGGCGGTGCCGGGCTTCTGGGATCCGCGGCGCCGGCCAGACCGGCCCGACCTGTCGCGCCTCACCGTGATCCGCTTCCTGACCGAGACCGACTATCCGCCGTTCAACTTCACCGGTCCCGACGGCAATCCGGCTGGTTTCAACGTCGACCTTGCGCGCTCGCTCTGCGACGAGATCAAGGTCACCTGCACCATCCAGATGCGTCGCTTCGAGACCCTGGTCGATGCGCTCGCCACCAATCGGGGCGATGCCATCATCGCCTCGATGGCGGTGACGCCGCAGCTCCGCGCCAAGGTCGATTTCACCGATCCCTATTACCGTGCGCCGGCGCGCTTCGTGTCGCGCCGCGACAATGTGATGCCCGAGATCCGCCCCGAATATCTCGAGGGCAAGAAGGTCGGCGTCATCGCCGGCACCTCGCACGAGGCGTATCTGAAGGCGATGTTCACCGACGCCGAGATCCATTCCTATCCCGATAACGATGCGCTGCGCGCGGCGCTGCGCCGCGGCGAGGTCGATTTCATCTTCGGCGATGCGATCTCGCTCGCGTTCTGGATCAACGGCACCGACTCTGCCGAGTGCTGCGCCTTCTCCGGCGGACCTTTCGTCGAGAGCCGCTATTTCGGCGAGGGCGTCGGGATCGCTGTGCGCAAAGGCAACGACCTGCTGCGGCAATCACTGAACTGGGCGCTGTTCCGGATCTGGGAAAAAGGCCGCTTCACCGATCTGTGGCTGCGCTACTTCTCGATCAGCCCGTTCTAGGAGTCGTCCGACGCAGTCATTCCGGGGCGATGCGCAGCATCGAACCCGGAATCTCGAGATTCCGGTCTGGTGTTTGTGCACCATCCCGGAATGACGGGGGCTTCGCCGTCATTTTGCATTTCGCCGCGAAAGCGCTAGTTTCGCGGCCTTTTTGGAGAAAGCCTGAGGAATGTCCGTGATCGATCCTCCGTTCAGCCCTGGCGACCTGCGTGCGCTCGCCGAACAATCCAACGCCTGGCCGTTCGAGCAGGCGAAAGCGATTGTGGCGCGGCTGAAGAAAAATCCGAAGGACGAGGTGCTGTTCGAGACCGGCTACGGCCCGTCGGGACTGCCCCATATCGGCACCTTCGGCGAGGTCGCGCGCACCTCGATGGTGCGCCATGCCTTTCGCGTGCTCACCGAGGACAAGATCAAGACGCGTCTGCTTGCTTTCTCCGACGACATGGACGGGCTGCGCAAGGTGCCCGACAACGTGCCGAACAAGGAGCTGCTGGAGAAGAACCTCGGCAAGCCGCTGACCAAGGTGCCCGATCCGTTCGGCACCCATTCGAGCTTCGGTGCGCACAACAATGCGCGGCTGCGGGCCTTCCTCGACCAGTTCGGCTTCGACTACGAATTCGCGAGCTCGACCGAATACTACACCTCGGGCCGGTTCGACGCGGCGCTGCTGCGCATGCTGGAGCGGATCGAGAAGGTGATGGCGATCATGCTGCCCAGCCTGCGCGAGGAGCGCGCGGCGAGCTATTCGCCGTTCCTGCCGATCTGCCCGCGTACCGGCCTCGTGCTCTACGTGCCGGTCACCGCGCATGACGCCAAGGCCGGTACGATCTCCTATGACGATCCGGAGACCAGGGAGAGCGTCACCGTTCCCGTCACCGGCGGCCACTGCAAGCTGCAATGGAAGCCGGACTGGGCGATGCGCTGGTATGCGCTCGGCGTCGACTACGAAATGGCCGGCAAGGACCTGATCGACTCGGTGAAGCTGTCCGGCAAGATCTGCGCGGCGCTCGGCGGCACGCCGCCCGAAGGCTTCAATTTCGAGCTCTTCCTCGACGAGAAGGGCCAGAAGATCTCGAAATCGAAGGGCAATGGCCTGACCATCGACGAGTGGCTGCGCTATGCCTCGCCGGAATCGCTGTCGCTGTTCATGTATCGCGAGCCGAAGGCGGCCAAGAGGCTGTATTTCGACGTCATCCCGCGTCATGTCGACGAGTACCAGCAGTTCCTCGACGGCTTCCCGCGTCAGGAACCGCGGCAGCAGCTGCAGAACCCGGTCTGGCATATCCACTCCGGCAAGCCGCCGCAGGCTGATATGCCGGTCACCTTCCAGCTGTTGCTGACGCTGGTGTCGTCGTCGAATGCGGAGAATGCCGGGACGCTGTGGGGCTTCATCGGTCGCTACCGTCCCGGCGTGACGCCGCAGACCCATCCGAAGCTGGACGCGATGGTCGGCTACGCCATCAACTACTATCGCGACTTCGTGGCGCCGACGAAGCAGTTCCGCGAGCCGACCGAGGGCGAGCGCGCCGCGCTGCAGGATCTGCGCGATGCGCTTGCCAACATGCAGGAGGGTGCGACCGCGGAAGAGATCCAGAACGTGGTCTACGAGATCGGCCGCCGCGAGCCGTTCCTCGACACCAACAAGAAGGGCAAGGATGGCCGTCCCGGCGTCTCGCTCGACTGGTTCAACATGCTCTACCAGGTTCTGCTCGGCCAGGAGAAGGGGCCTCGCTTCGGCTCCTTCGTCGCGGTCTACGGCGTGCAGAACGCGGTCGACATGATCGACGGCGCGCTGGCGCGGTCGTCGTAGGCATTGCAAAGGTTGGGCAAAGGCGCGGAAGCGCTGTGCCCAACACACGAGCAGTGATTGAAACGGCGGGCACGCTACGCTTTGCCGCACCCCGCGGGCGTGTGTAGCCCGGATGCAGCGAAGCGTAGTCCGGGACTCTCGCAAGTGGCGACAGCTGTCCCGGATTGTGCTGCGCTCCACCCGGGCTACGGGCGCCGCCGAGCCCGCAAAATCGGGATGGCAGCCCATCGGCAATTTCACCGGAGGCTGCCGTCGGATTGCGCTAGACTTGCGCCCACAAAATCAACAGTGCCTCCGCCGAGGGGCCGGGATGAACGGGAGCACACGCATGCAGTTCAGGGTTTCGCCGACATCGCTGCAGGACAGTTCGAGCGCCGAGGAATGGCAGGCGCGGGTCGACCTCGCAGCCGCCCACCGGCTCGCCTATATCCACGGTTTCTCCGAAGGCATCTTCAACCATCTCACCTTCGTGGTGCCCGGCCGCACCGACCGCTACTACCAGATCCCGTTCGGCATGCACTGGTCGGAGGTGACGGCGTCGTCCTTCATGGAGGTGGGCATCGACGATGCCGAGGTGAAGCGCGGCGAGGGTGAGGTCGAGCGCTCCTGCTATTGCATCCACGCGCCGATCCACAAGGCGCTGCCGCAGGCAAAGGCGGTGTTCCACACCCATATGCCGTTCGCGAGCGCGCTGACCCGGCTCGAAGACCCCCGCATCAAGGAAATCGGCCAGACCGAGGTCGGGCTGTCCGAGGCGATCGCCTATGATGATCTCTACACTGGTCCAGCGCTCGATCCGGCCGAGGGCGCGCGGCTTGCCAGGGTGATCGGCAACAAGACGATCCTGTTCATGGCCAATCACGGCATCTCGACCGTCGGCGAAACCGTCGCGGACGCCTTCGACAGGCTCTATTACATCGAGCGGGCCGCGCAGGTGCAGATCTACGCGATGTGGACCCACCAGCCGCTGAAGCAGCTGCCGCCGCAGGTCGTCGAGAAGACCAAGCGCGATTTCCGCGACGAACACCTCTACAAGGGACCGACCCCGTCGCAGCGGCATTTCGATGCACTGAAGCGGATGCTGGATCGCAGGGAGCCGGATTACGCGACGTAATTCGCCGCGAATTCCACTGTCGTCCCGGCCCGCGCCGGGACGACACCAATATTGTGGCGACAACTCGCCTCGCTACTGGCTCACCCAGACGATGCGCGCGATCCATGCGACCTCCTCTGCATCGAGGATGCGGTCTGCGAGTTCAGGATTGAGGGAGCCGAGCTCCAACGTCCTCGCGCTGCGGCGTTTCAGTTCCTTCACCAGCATCTCGCCGCCTGCCGTTCGCAGCACGACGCGGTCGCCGCGGCGGATCGGTGTGCCCGGTGAGATCACGATGATGTCGCCCTCGCGATAGGCCGGTTTCATCTGATCGCCCTCGATCTCGAGCGCATAGGCATGCTCGTCATGGATCGTTGGCAGCGCCACCTCGTCCCAGCCCTTGCCGGAGGGAAAGCCGCTGTCGTCGAACAGGCCGGCGGTGCCGGCCTGTTCGAAGCCGATCATCGGCACCGCCTGGCCGGTGCGCCCACCATCGCCGATCAGCGCCACGAAGGTTTCGATCGAGGCATTTGTTGCGGCCAGCGCCTTGGAGACCGATTCGGTCGACGGCCAGCGTTCGCGGCCGTCGCCGGTGATCCGCTTCGATTTGTTGAAGGTGGTGGGATCGAGCCCTGCGCGCTTGGCGAGGCCGGAAGGCGACAGGCCGGCGCGTTCGGCGAGCCGGTCGAGCGCTGCCCAGACCTGGCCGTGGGTGAGCGGTCGGACGGCTTTTGGCTGCTTGACCATCGGAACCATCCTTGCACATTTCTAGGAATTATTACCTCAAATCGACGAGTTCCGCAATTCTGCTCCTGATCTGGCCGTGCGCCGCTTGAGTTGCGCCGCGGCCGCCGATACGGTCGCTCTCGCCCGGTGGCGTCTGGGGTCCGCCCCGCCAAGTCCGGACAAAACCCCAAGAGACTCAACGACGAAAGGGACCGCCGGCACGTGCCTTCGATCTACAAAATCACCCCCGCTTCGGCCTGGCGCGAGGCCGAGCGGCAAGGCGTGTACCGGGGCAGTGCGGACGACGAACGCGACGGTTTCATCCATTTTTCGACCGCCGCGCAAGTGGCCGAGACCGTGCGCAAGCACTACTTCGGCCAGACCGGCCTGTTCCTGGTCGCGGTCGATGCCGACGCGCTCGGCGAGGCGCTGCGCTGGGAGCCCTCGCGCAACGACGAGTTGTTTCCGCATCTCTATGGCGAGCTCGACCTCGGCGCGGTTGTCGAAATCCTCGAGCTGCGTGCCCGCTCCGATGGAGGGCACGACGTTCCGGAGTTCAAGCCGTGATCCGCGCCTTCGATGCCTTCTCGCTGCCGCTGCTGCGCTGGTTCGATCCCGAAGATGCCCATCGCATGGCGATCCAGGGCCTCAAGCTGCTGCCGCCGATGCGGCCGCGGCCGGATGATTCCAAGCTCGCGGTGCGTGCCTTCGGGCTCAACTTCCCGAACCCGATCGGCATGGCGGCCGGCTTCGACAAGAGCGCGGAGGCGCCGGACGCGTTGCTGCGGCTCGGCTTCGGCTTTGTCGAGATCGGCTCGGTGACGCCGCGCCCCCAGAGCGGCAATCCGCGGCCGCGGCTGTTCCGGCTGGAGCGCGACGAGGCCGTCATCAACCGCATGGGCTTCAACAATGACGGCGCCGAGGCCGTGCTGCGGCGGCTCGCCTCGCGCGCGAGCCTTGGCGGCATCATCGGCGTCAATGTCGGAGCCAACAAGGATTCGCCAGACCGCATCGCCGACTATGTCCAGCTGATCGAGACCTTTGCGCCGGTGGCGAGCTACTTCACCATCAACGTCTCCTCGCCGAACACGCCGGGCCTGCGCAACCTGCAGCAATCGGCTGCGCTCGACGACCTCCTGGCGCGGGTCATCGACGTCAGAGAGCGCGTCCGCAAGAACGCCGGCGATTCGCCGGTGCTGTTGAAGATCGCGCCGGACCTCAGCCTCGCCGAGCTCGACGACGTCGTGCATGTCGCGCGCTCGCGCCGCGTCGACGGCATGATCGTCGCAAACACCACGCTGGCGCGGCCGGCCACGCTGCGCGAGGAGAGCCGCGCGAAGGAACAGGGCGGCCTGTCGGGCCGTCCGCTGTTCCGCCTCTCGACCCGGATGGTAGCGGAGACCTTCGTGCGGGTCGAAGGCGCATTCCCGCTGGTCGGGGTCGGCGGCATCGACTCCGGCGGCGCCGCGCTGACCAAGATCCGCGCCGGCGCCAGCCTGATCCAGCTCTATTCGTCGCTGGTCTACAAGGGCCTCGGCCTGGTCGAGGACATCAAGCGCGACCTCTCGTCGACCCTGCTGCGGACGGGTCGCGATTCGCTTTCCGAGATCGTAGGCGCCGATGCCGCAACGATCACGGCCGAAGACTGGCCGGTGAGGTAGTATCTTGTAGCCCGGATGAAGCGCAGCGAAATCCGGGATAGCCTCACCGCGGATGCTGACCCCGGGTTTCGCTGCGCTGCATCCGGGCTACGGGATGAACTTCACCTGAACGTCTTCCTCAGCAACGCCGGATAGCACGCGCCCTGCAGGCCGCCGCGCGCGACGTAGAAGCCGATCAGCGCGGCCCACAGGCCGGCATTGCCGAACGCGCTCAGTGCCCACCAGGTGGCGAGGAAGATCAGGAGCGACAGCAGCATGAGATTGCGCATCGCAGGCGCCCAGGTTGCGCCGACATAGATGCCGTCGAAGCCGAATGCGAACACGCCGGGCAGCGGCGCCAGGATCACGAACACGAGGAAGTCGCGCGCCGCACGGCGGACGTCCTCGCTGGTCGTCATCAGGTTGATCAGGGCAGGCCCGAACAGCGCGAACAGCACCGAGACCACGAGCGCAAAGCCGATCCCCCATGTCAACACGAGCCGGGTGGAGTCGGCAAAGCCGCGCGCATCGCGCGCGCCGAACGTCTTGCCGCAGAGCTGCTGGGCGGCATTGGCGAGGCCGTCGAGGAAGAAGGCCGAGACCAGCAGGAAATTGTTCAGCACCGAATTGGCCGCCAGCGTCACGTCGCCGGCACGCGCGCCCTTCGCGGTGAAGAACAGAAACACGGTGATCAGGGCCGCGGTGCGGATCATGATGTCGCGGTTGACGGCGAGCATGCGGATCAGCTTGTCGCGATCGAACAGCGTGGCGCCCGGCACCGTGAAGCCGGTTTTTGCGATACGCCAGGCCACGACGATACCGGCAATGAAACCGGCCGCCTCGGCCAGCACGGCAGCGATCGCCGCGCCCGCGATGCCGGCATGACAGGCCTGCACCAGCACTACCGTCGCGATCATGTTGATGATGTTGATAACGATCTGCAGCGCGAGCGCCAGATTGGCGCGCGCCTGTCCGACCAGCCAGCCGAGGATCACGTAATTGGCGAGCGCCAGCGGCGCCGACCAGATCCGGATCATGAAGTAGGTTCTTGCGGCGCGCGTGACGCCCTCGCTGCCGCCCATCAGGCTGAACGTGACCGACGCCAGCGGCACCTGCAACACGATCAGGGCGATGCCGATCAGGCCGGCGACGATGAAACCGCGGACCAGGATCGCGCTGAACTCCCACGTTTCTCCGGCGCCGAGCGCCTGCGCCGTGAAGGCCAGCGTGCTCATGCGCAGGAAGGCGAACAGCCAGAACAGGCAGTCGAAGATTATCGAGGCCATCGCGACGCCGCCGAGCAGCGCGGCATCATTGAGGTGGCCGATCGCGGTGGTCGAGACGATGCCGATCAGCGGTGTGGTCAGGTTCGCGACCATCGCCGGGCCGGCGATGGCGAACACCTGGCGTGACGTGATCCTGGGGTGGACGGGCGCGTGCATGGCTATAGGTGCGAAGTATACACGCTTCTATCGCCTCGTCCGTCGCGCGGCCATGCTGGAATTGTCCTCAGGGCAATGCGCGGCCCTAGCGGCCGCGCGGCGCGCCGAACAGCCGCGACAGGAACCAGACCGGGATCACGATCACGGCCCCGAGCAGGAAGTAGCGCCAGGCCCAGTTGATCGCGTCGAAGCCGAAATCCCACAGCCGCTGGAACAGCATGCGGATGCTGTGGATGATATTCCAGGGATCGAAGCCGATTGCGGCGAGCACGACGCCGACCAGGATCGACAGCAGGATCAGCCGGAACGCCACCGCGAGCGGCGAGCCGCCGAGAAAGCGGTGCAGTGCGTCGGCGCTGCCGGCCGGCAAGTCTCTGACGTCGTGTTGCATCGATCTCTCCTGGCGGAATCGTCCGCCTCATTATAGGTCACGGCGGGGCAGATGGGGAACCCGCCCGTCCCGATCAATGGCTGCCATGTCCGAGCGGAATTAATTCGTCGTCATGGTCATTAACAACCGTTCAAGCGTCTCCAGCCGGTCGGCCTCGCGCGGCGGCTTGTCCCAGCGCAGCCGGCTGACGCGGGGAAATCGCATCGCGACGCCGGATTTGTGCCGCGGCGAGCGCTGCAACCCCTCGAACGCGACCTCCATCACCAGGCCCTGATCCGGTTCGTGCACGACATGACGCACGGGGCCGAACTTCTCGGTGGTGTTACGGCGGACGAAGCGGTCGATCTGCAGCAGCTCCTCGTCGGTGAACCCGAAATAGGCCTTGCCGACCGGCACCAGCTCGTCGCCGGCTTCACCACGGGTCCAGACCCCGAAAGTGTAGTCGGAATAATAGGACGAGCGCTTGCCGTGGCCGCGCTGCGCATACATCAGCACGGCGTCGATGATGTGCGGATCGCGCTTCCACTTCCACCACGGACCCTTCGGCCGCCCCGGCAAGTAAGGCGCGTCGCGTCGCTTCAGCATCACGCCTTCGACCGCGTCGGCATCGTCGCCGGCGCCCGCGCTCTTCGGATCGGCGCGCGCCGCCGCCAGCTGCTCCCAGCTTGTGAACGAAATCATCGGCGACAGGTCGATGCGCGGATCGTCCAGCCTTGCGACGAAGCGCTCGAGACGCGCGCGGCGCTCGACGAACGGCAGCTCGCGCAAATCGTTCTCGTCGTCGTCCAGGAGATCATAGGCGCGCAGATGGATCGGAAACTCCTTGGTCAGTTTCGGCGAGACCACCTTGCGGTTCAATCGCTGCTGCAACACGTTGAAGCTCTGCACGCGGCCGTCGCGCAGCACCAGAAGTTCGCCGTCGATCGCACCTGGTAGATGCAGCGACGGCACAAGATCCGGAAAGCTGCCGGTGATGTCCTCGCCGGTGCGGGAATAGAGCCGCGCCTGCACATGGCCGCGCGAATCGCGGCCGGACACCGCCTGCACGCGGATGCCGTCCCATTTCCATTCCGCGCTGAAATCCGCCGCGTCGAGACCGGCGAAATCGGCATCCTCGATCGCATGCGCCAGCATCACCGGGCGGAATGGCACGGGATCCCGGTTCACCGGCTTGTCGCCGCGGCCTTCCAGCCAGGCGAACAGGTCGAGATAGGGCGGCGACAGGCCCGGCCACATCAGCTCGATCTCGTGCGGATCCTTGTTCCCGAGTGCGGCGGCAGCGGTCTTCGCCAGCCGCGCCGAAATCCCGATCCGCATCGCGCCGGTGACGAGCTTCAGCAGCGCCCAGCGTCCGGTCTCGTCGAGCTCGTCCAGCCAGCGCGCGAGCTGCGCCGGCAGCGCGGACTTGCCGAGCGTGCGCAGCGTGGTGACGACCTCGGTGAGGGTCGGGGGAGGTGGATTGTTGTGGCCGGGCAGTTCCGCCTTCGGCCACATCAGCGCGACTGTTTCGGAGAGGTCGCCGACATAGTCGTAGGACAATCCGAACAGCACGGGATCGGCGCGTTCCGTGATCAGGTCGCGGATCAATCCTGGTTTCGCATGCTTGAACGATAGCGCGCCGGTCAGCGCGGCCAGCGCATAGCCACGATCGGGATCCTGGGTCGAGCGGAAATAGGCCACGAGCAGCCTGATCTTGTTGTTGCGGCCGGGCTCGTAGGCGAGACGGTCCAGCAACTCGGCGAACCGGTTCATGCGTCGGCCTCGCCGGCGCGCTGGGCCTCGTCGGCGGACGCTGCGGCCTCGCCCTCGTCCTCGTCGCCATAGCCAACCAGATCGAGCGGCCGTGCGGCGAGGCCCTTGGTCTTGCACCAATGCACCAGCGCGTCTTCCTGGCCGTGGGTGACCCAGATCTCGCCGGCGCCGGTTGCGGCAATCGTCGCCGTCAGCCCGTCCCAGTCGGCATGGTCTGATATCACCAGCGGCAGCTCGACGCCGCCCTGCCGCGCGCGGGCGCGCACCCGCATCCAGCCCGAGGCAAAGGCGGTGACGGGATCGGGAAAGCGCCGCGTCCAGACATCTGAGGTCGCGCTCGGCGGCGCCAGCGTGATGGTGCCGGCGAGATCGGCCTTCTTCATGCCGCGTACGGGCTTCAACTCGCCGAGCGGAATGCCGCGCTCGCGATAATAGTAGGTGATCGCCTCCATTGCGCCGTGCAGATAGATCGGCGCGTCATAGCCGGCCTCGCGCAGCAGCGCGATCACGCGCTGCGCCTTGCCGAGCGAGTAGGCGCCGACGAGATGCGCACGCTCCGGAAACAGGCGCACCGATGTCAGCAGCTTCTTGACCTCGTCGGCGGCGTCGCCGTGGCGGAACACCGGCAGGCCGAACGTCGCCTCTGTTATGAAGACGTCGCAGGGCACGAGCTCGAACGGCGCGCAGGTCGGATCGCGCGCATCCTTGTAGTCGCCGGAGGCGACGATGCGGGTGTCCTTGCAGGTCACTGCGATCTGTGCCGATCCCAGCACATGGCCCGCGGGATGAAATGTCGCCGTGACGTCGCCGAGCCTGATCTCCTCACCGTAGGCGACGACCTGCGTCGAGCCGGCGAAATTCTCGCCGTAGCGCAGCCGCATCATGTCGAGCGTTTCCCGGGTGGCGAGAACAGCGCCGTGGCCCGGGCGGGCGTGGTCGGAATGGCCATGGGTGATCAGCGCGCGCTCCACCGGCCGGACAGGATCGATATGGAAGCCGCCCGCTTTGCAGGCAAGGCCGGCCGGGCCGGGCATCAGGATGTCTTGCGGGCGCATCTTCTGTATATAGGCCGGCTTGAGCTTCATTCGAGTCCAGATTGGTCCCTCCCAGATGCCCGCGCGCCTGTTCCTGTCCTCCGGCGATCTCGTTGCCGACCGCCGTTTCGAATTTGCGCGCGACCTGCAATTGAAGGGCGATCTTCCGGCTGCCGCCGACCTGCTCGAACAGGCGATCGAGCTCGCGCCGAAATTCACCTCGGCCTGGTTCACGCTTGGCGAGATCCGTCGGCAGCTCGGTCAGCGCGAAGCCGCGATTGCAGCCTTCCGCGCCGCGTACGATGCCGATCCCGAGGATCGCCACGGCGCCAGCCTTCGTCTGATGCAGCTCGGCGCCGAAGCCGTCAGAGCGATGCCCTCGGCCTATGTGCAGACGCTGTTCGATCAATATGCGCCGCGCTTCGAGGCCGCTCTCGTCGGCGACCTCGACTATCGCGGTCCGGAGCTGCTGTTCAAGGCCGTGCTGGCGGTTCGCGCATCAGCGAAAAAGCCCGCCTTCTTCAAGCGCGCCATCGATCTCGGCTGCGGCACCGGGCTTGCGGCGGGCGCGTTTGCGAAGAACGTCGATCGCTTCATCGGCATCGACCTGTCGCCACGCATGATTGAGAAGGCCCGCGCCACCGGGCTCTATGCCGAGCTCGAGGTCGACGACATGCTGCAGGGCATCTCGAGCAAGCCTGACGCAAGCGCCGAGCTGATCCTGGCGGCGGATGCAATGGTCTATGTTGCCGATCTCGCGCCCGTGCTCGCCGAGGCGAAACGCGTGCTGGTGCCGGGCGGCGTGCTGGCGTTCACCACTGAGACCCATGATGGCGACGGCGTCATCATCGGCGAGGGCCTGCGCTACGCGCACGCCGCGGCTTGCGTGCGTGCCGCGGTCGGGGCGGCAGGTCTCGCCCTGACCCATCTCGACAATCTGTCCGCCCGCAATGAAGACAACAGCCCGGCCCCTGGGCTTGTCGCAGTCGCGACCAGAACTTGAGTCTACACGCTACGCTTTTGCCGTCACGCGGTATTGCGCAGCCCGCCTGCGACTTCGCGCTTGCCGTGCGCAGGGCGGAATGCGACAGCTTTTTCTCCAGGGAGAGAAACAATGAAAAAGCAAACACGGCGCGAGTTCGGCGCCACCGTCATCTCGGCTGTTGCAGCCTCCGTCCTTCCGGCGCCGTTCGTCTGGGCCGCGGAGAAGAAATACGATGCGGGTGCCAGCGACACCGAGATCAAGCTCGGGCAGACCGTGCCGCATTCCGGCCCCGGCTCGCTCTATGGCGTGTTGGGGCGCGTCGGCGAAGCCTATTTCCAGATGCTGAACGAGAGGGGCGGCATCAACGGCCGCAAGGTGACGTTCTTCACCCTGGACGATGCCTACAGCGCACCGAAATGCGTCGAGGCGACACGCCGCCTGGTCGAGCAGGAGGAGGTGCTGGCGCTCTACGGCTCGCTGGGCACCGCGCCGCAGACCGCCGTGCACAAATATCTCAATTCTAAGGGCGTCCCTCAATTGCTGCTCAATACCGGCGCCTCGAAGTGGAATGATCCGAAAAATTACAAATGGACCATGGCGGGCCTGCCGCTGTATCCGACCGAAGCGCGCATCCTCGCCAAGCACGTCGTCAACGTGAAGCCGAATGCAAAAATCGGCATCCTCTACCAGAACGACGATTTCGGCCGTGACTTCCTTGGCCCGTTCAAGAAGGTACTGGCGGATGCCGGCGGCAGCGCGCAGGTGATCATGGAGCAGACCTACGATCTCACCGATCCAACGGTCGATTCCCAGCTCATCAACCTCTCGAAGTCGGGCGCCGACGTCTTCTACAACATCACCACCGGCAAGGCGACGTCGCAGTCGATCCGCAAAGTGGCCGAACTCGGCTGGAAGCCGCTGCAACTGCTGTCGGCGGGCTCGACCGGCCGCTCGATCCTCAGCGCCGCGGGATTCGAAAACGCCAAGGACATCGTGGCGATCCGCTACGCCAAGGAGGCGGGCCCGGGCCGCTGGGAGAAGGATCCCGACTCGATGGCGTTCGAGGAGCTGCGCAAGAAGTATCTGCCCAATGTCGATCCCGACAACACCATCGCCTTCGCGGGCTATGGCCAGGTGGCGTCGATGGCGGAAATCCTGCGCCGCTGCGGAGACGAGCTGACCCGTGCCAACGTGCTGAAGCAGGCTACCACGCTTGCGGGCTTCCACTCGCCCTTCTTCCTTGACGGCGTCAATTACAGCTACACGCCCGACGACTACACGCCGATGAAGACGCTCTACATTTCGATCTTCGATGGCAAGGACTGGCAGATTTCGGACAGGCCCGTGGTGGAGTAGGGGACGGGCTCTCTCGCTCGCTGTTCCTTCTCCCTCTCCCTGTTCTTCGCGGGGAGAGGGCGGGGTGAAGGGCTCTATCCAACAGGCGATGCAGGTTGTTGACCTGTACCCCCTCACCCGGATCGCATCTATCGATGCGCTCCGACCTCTCCCCGCACGCGGGGCCAGGTGAAGGGCAGTGCCACCTGCTGCCATTTCTCGTCCACCCTCGACGAAACCTCTTGAACCCCCTACCTCTTGGGCGTGTCGACGCTCGATCTCTTCTCCGTCGCGCCGCCTGATGCGGCCGATCTGCTGCCGCGCCGGTTTCGCGACTGGTTCGCCTCGCGCGGCTGGGCGCCGCGCGAGCACCAGCTCGCGCTGCTCGCCAAGGCACGCGAGGAGCGTTCGGCGCTGCTGATCGCCCCGACCGGCGCCGGCAAGACGCTGGCCGGGTTTCTGCCGACGCTGGTCGAACTGGCCGGGGCGGGCAAGGAGGATGCCCCGGCAACGAGGGCAACCGGTGAGCAAAGAAAGGCCCTCATCTCCACCGGCCGCTCGGTCCGTCGCAGCGGCGGGCTGCACACACTCTACATCTCGCCGCTGAAGGCGCTCGCAGTCGACATCGCGCGCAACCTGGAGACGCCGGTGGCCGAGATGGGGCTGCCGATCAAGATCGAGACCCGCACCGGCGACACGCCGGTGTCGCGGCGGCAGCGGCAGCGGCGCTATCCGCCGGATATTCTGCTCACCACGCCGGAGCAGCTCGCGCTGCTGCTCGCCTCCGACGATGCGCCTTACCTGTTCTCGTCGCTGAAACGCATCGTGCTCGATGAGCTGCATGCGCTGGTCACCTCCAAGCGCGGTGATCTGCTGTCGCTTGGGCTCGCCCGGCTGTGGGCCATCGCGCCGCAGCTGCGCGCGATCGGCCTGTCGGCGACGGTGGCCGAGCCCGAGCAGCTCGCACGCTTCCTGGTGCCGCAGCCGGGCGGCAAATCCGCGTCCGCCGACGTCGTCACAGCCGGTGGCGCTGCACCGCCTGTCGTCGAGATGCTCGACACGCGCGAGCGCCTGCCGTGGTCAGGCCACAGCGCGCGTCACGCGCTGCCGGAGGTCTATGAGCTGATCAAGCGCAACAAGACGACGCTGGTGTTCGTCAACACCCGCAGCCAGGCCGAGATGCTGTTCCAGGATCTCTGGCGCATGAACGACGACGGCCTGGCGATCGCGCTGCATCACGGCTCGCTCGACGTCGCGCAACGCCGCAAGGTCGAGGATGCGATGGCCGCCGGCCGGCTGCGCGGCGTGGTCTGCACCTCGTCGCTCGACCTCGGCGTCGACTGGGGCGATGTCGACCTCGTCATCAATATCGGCGCGCCGAAAGGCTCGTCGCGGCTGATGCAGCGGATCGGCCGTGCCAACCATCGCTTCGACGAGGCCTCGCGCGCCGTGCTGGTGCCGGCCAACCGCTTCGAAGTGCTGGAATGCGCCGTCGCGATCGATGCCATCGCCGAAAATGCGCAGGACACGCCGCCGCTTCGGTCAGGCGCGCTCGACGTGCTGGCCCAGCACGTGCTGGGTTGCGCCTGCGGCAAGCCGTTCCTGTCGGACGAGCTCTATGCCGAGATCCTCACCGCGGCGCCTTATGCGTCGCTGTCGCGCACGGATTTCGACGACGTCGTCGAGTTCGTCGCCACCGGCGGCTACGCGCTGAAGACCTATGAGCGCTTCGCCCGCATCAAGCAGGACAAGCAGGGGCGCTGGCGCGTCGCCAACCCCAAGGTGCGGCAGAGCTATCGCCTCAATGTCGGTACCATCGTCGAAGAGACCATGCTGAAGGTGCGGCTGGTGCGCTCGCGCGCCGGCGGTACCGGTTCGACGGGCGCGATCGCTCGCGGCGGCCGCATGCTGGGCGAGATCGAGGAGGTCTTCATCGAGGGTCTCGTGGTCGGCGACACCTTCGTGTTCGGCGGCGAGGTGGTGCGATACGAGGCGCTGGTCGAGGATCAGGTCTATGTCTCGCGCGCCAACGACAAGGATGCGAAAGTGCCGTCCTATATGGGCGGCAAGTTCCCGCTCTCGACCTATCTCGCCGAGCGCGTCCGCAAATTGCTCGATAACAGCCGCGCGTGGAACGCGTTGCCGGACCAGGTGCACGACTGGCTGTCCTTGCAGCGAAGATTCTCGCGCGTGCCGGCCGTCCGCGAGTTGCTGGTCGAGACCTTTCCACGCGGCGGCAGCCACTATCTGGTCTGCTATCCCTTCGAAGGCCGGCTCGCGCACCAGACGCTCGGCATGCTCTTGACGCGCCGGCTGGAGCGCGCCCGCGCCCGGCCGCTCGGTTTCGTCGCCAATGAATATGCGCTCGCGGTGTGGGGCGTCGGCGATCTCTCCTTCTTGATCCGCCAGGGCAGGCTCGATCTCAACGCGCTGTTCGACCCTGACATGCTCGGCGACGATCTCGAGGCGTGGCTTGCGGAATCCGCGCTGATGAAGCGCACCTTCCGCAATTGCGCCATCATCTCCGGCTTGATCGCGCGCCGTTTCACCGACGAGGAGAAATCCCGCCGCCAGGTGCTGTTCTCGACTGACTTGATCTACGATGTGCTGCGCAAGCACCAGGCCGATCACGTGCTGCTGCGGACCGCGCGCGCCGATGCGGCAACCGGCCTGCTCGACCTGCGCCGCCTCGGCGACATGCTGTCGCGCATCCACGGCCGAATCACCCACAAGCCGCTCGACCGGGTTTCCCCACTCGCGGTCCCGGCATTGCTGGAAATTGGCCGCGAGTCAGTTTATGGCGAAGCATCCGACGAGCTTCTGGCCGAGGCGGCCGAGGAACTCGTGCGGGAGGCCATGACATAATATCGGGATCAGGACGTGACGGCAGGCGCGCAGGCTTCGGGAGATCTGGACGAGATGCGCGTTTCGAGGGTGACGGTCGCCGACGTCCCGTTTCTCGCCGATTTCTCCGGCGCGCTGTTCTGGGAGGAGCAGCGGTTGCTCATCGTCTCCGACCTGCATCTGGAAAAAGGCTCGAGCTTTGCCGCGCGCGGGGTGCTGCTGCCACCCTATGACACGGTCGCCACATTGAGCCGGCTCGCTGCCGTGATCGCGCGGCACGATCCGCGGCAGGTGATCGCGCTCGGCGACAGCTTTCACGATCGCGATGCGCATCGGCGCCTGTCGGAGCCGGACCGCGAGGCGCTGGCCGCATTGCAGGTGCGGCGCAACTGGATCTGGATCTCGGGTAACCACGATCCGGCGCTGCCTCCAGATCTCGGCGGCGTGGTCGCCAGCGAGGTTGCGATCGGCCCGATCGTGTTCCGCCACGAGCCGACCGGTGCCAGCGGCGAGATCGCCGGCCACTTGCATCCCAAGGCGCGCGTGCCGACCCGCGGCCGTTCGATCGAGCGGCGCTGCTTCGCCAGCGACGGCGAACGCGCGGTGATGCCCGCCTTCGGCGCCTACACCGGTGGCTTGAGCATCCGCGACGTGGCATTCGCACGGATCTTTGGGTCGCCGGGCTTCATGGCCCATGTGCTGGGCGACAACCGCGTGCACGCGTTCGCCGCGTCAAGGTGTTATTGACGGTCGCACCGAGCCGCAAACTCCGTGTCGTCCCGGGCAAGCGAAGCGCGACCATCGGTGGTTTTGGGTCCGCTGCTTTCGCAGTGACGATCCCGGCCTACGCCGCCCTCGACTGCACGGTCTCGCAGAATTCCGCCAGCCGCTCGGCCAGCCGCAGCGTCGCGGGGCTGGCGTGTGGCGCAGCGACCAGCGCGACCTCGGTCTTGTCGATCGGCGCAAAGCCGTCCTTTGCCGTCAGCACGCGATGGTCGGCCTGGATCGCGATCTCGGCGAGGATGCTGAGGCCCATGCCGGCGGCGATCGCGGCCTGGATGCCGGAGAGGTTCGACGAGGTGTAGGCCATGTGCCAGCTGCGCCCGGCGCTCTCCAGCGCATGGATCGCGCCGGCGCGGTAGAGGCAGCCCGGCGGAAAGCCGATCAGCGGCACCGAGCCGCTCGTGGTGTCGCGTGGATGATTCTTGCTGGTGACCCAGTGCACGCGTTCCGGCCACACCGCAATGCCGCCGGTCTCGCCGGCCGCGCGCTTGAACAGTGCGAGGTCGAGCTCGCCGCGTTCGAGATCGCGCCTGAGCTGCGTGCTCTGGTCGGTGCGTACGTCGAGCCGCACCCTGGGCTGCGAGCGCGAGAATGTGGCCAGCAGCTTGGCGAGCCGGAAGGCGGCGAAATCCTCGGGCACGCCGAGCCGGATCGCGCCTTCATTGTCCGGCCGTGACACCACGTCGCGCGCCTCTTCCGCCAGTGCCAGCAGTCGCCGCGCATAGGACAATAGCCGCTCGCCGGCCTCGGTCAGGGATACGTCCTTGCCGCTGCGGATCAGCAGCGGCTGGCCGACATCGACCTCGAGCCGCCGGATCTGCTGGCTGACGGTCGATTGGGTGCGGTGGACGCGCTCGCCGGCGCGAGTGAAGCCCCGGGCATCGACAACAGAGACGAAACTGCGCAGCAGCTCCAGGTCGAGCATCGCAGCCTCCATTCGAAAATCCACTGGATGTCAGTCTATCATTTAATTTCCAAATATCAAGGCGCGGCCCTAGATCATGGACGAAGGAGAAATTCCCATGTCCACCGCATCCTCGATAACCGCCCCCCGCACCGCCGCCTTCAGCTCCCTTCCGCTCCTGATCACGCTGTTCTGCCTGCTCTGGAGCTTCGCCTTCGTCGCCGGCAAGATCGGCGTCACCGATTGCCCGCCGCTGATCCTGCTCACTGCGCGGTTCTCGCTGGCCGGCATCCTGATGCTCGGCATCTCGCTGCTGCGCAGGGACGAATGGGACCTGACCTGGCGTGATGCGGCGGTGTTCGCGCTGCTCGGCGTCGCCAACAATGCGCTCTATCTCGGCCTCGGCTACACCGGCCTGAAGACGGTCTCCGCCGGTCTCGGCGGCCTGATCGTCTCGGCCAATCCGGTGTTCACCGCGGTGCTGGCGGCGCTCGTCCTCGGCGAGCCGCTGACCCGGCGCAAGGTCGCCGGTCTTCTGCTCGGCATCGCCGGCGTCGCCTTCATCGTCTGGCACCGCATGAAGGTCGGTACCGACAGCCCGCATGGCATCCTGTTCACGCTGGCCTCGCTCGCCTCGATCGTCGCCGGCACCATCCTGTTCAAGCTGCTGGCGCCGAAGGGCAGCCTGTGGCTCGGCAACGGCATCCAGAACATCGCCGGCGGCCTTGCCGTGATGCCGTTCGCCTTCACGCTGTCCAGTGTCGGCGACATCGTGCCGAGCGCGCGGCTCGCCGGCGCGTTCGCCTACCTGGTGCTCGGCGGCTCGATCATCGCCTATCTGCTCTGGTTTCATCTGTTGAAAGTGTGTGGCGCCACCGCTGCAAGCGCGTATCACTTCCTGATGCCGCCGCTCGGAATGCTGTTCGCGTTCCTCGTGCTCGGCGAACATGTCGAATTCCGCGACCTGCTCGGGATCGTTCCGGTGGCGCTCGGCATTTACCTGGTGACCCGCGCCCCCGCAGCACACCAGAGGAGTGCGACATGATCATCACCCCGATCGGGCGCATCGTGGCGCACGCCGGCCCCGGAGACATTTCATCGAAGGAACCATCGCCGCCTCCGCTTCGTTGTCGCCACGGCCGGAACCGGGCATGGCGCAGCACAAGACGATCCCGCGAAAGCACAACGGTAAGACCAGCGGCGCACGGGCGTCGAAGGCGCCACGCAGGCCATTCAGTCTCGGCTATTTTCTCGGGGCGCTCGGCCCCGGCCTGATCACCGGCGCCTCCGACGATGATCCATCGGGAATCGGCACCTACAGCCAGGCCGGCGCGCAACTCGGCTACGGCATCGGCTGGACCATGCTGCTGACCTTCCCGCTGATGACCTCGATCCAGGAGATCTCGGCGAGGGTCGGCCGTGTCACCGGCCACGGCATCGCGGGCAATGTCTGCCGGCATTATCCGCCTTCGCTCCTGATGGTTGTCGTCGGTCTGCTCTTCATCGCGAACACGATCAACATCGCGGCCGATCTCTCGGCGATGGCCGATGCGACGAAGCTGTTGATCGGCGGCCCGGCCATCCTCTACGTCGTGCTGTTCGGCGTGACCTCGGTGGGCGCGCAGATATTCATGGACTACAAGCGCTATGTCGCGGTCCTGAAATGGCTGACGATCTCGTTGTTCGCCTATGTCGCCGCGCTCGGCTTCGCCAAGGTGTCATGGACGGAGGCCCTGGCCGGCGCGCTGATGCCGCACATCACCTGGAGCACCGACTATTTCACGACCATCGTCGCGATCTTCGGCACCACGATCTCGCCCTATCTGTTCTTCTGGCAGGCCTCGCAGGAGGCTGAGGAGCTGCGCGTCGACGCCAGCAAGCATCCGCTGATCGATCGGCATTACGGCGCCCGACGCGAATTCTTCCGCATCCGCGCCGACACTGTCACCGGCATGGCCTTCTCCAACGTGATCGCGCTCTCGATCATCATCACGGCCGCGGCGTCTCTGCATGCGACGGGCAAGACCGACATCCAGACCTCGGCGCAGGCCGCCGAGGCGCTCCGGCCGATCGCCGGGCCGTTCGCCGAAGTGATCTTCGCACTCGGCATCATCGGGACCGGGTTGCTGGCCATCCCGGTGCTCGGCGGGGCGACCGCCTACGCGATCGGCGAGGGACGGCGGTGGCCGGTCGGGCTCGCACGCAAGCCGAAGCGGGCGATCGCGTTCTATTCGGTGCTGGCGCTGTCGGGCGGATTCGGCATCGCGCTCAATTTCACCCCGATCGATCCGATCTCGGCGCTGTACTGGAGCGCAGTGATCAACGGCGTCCTCGCCGTGCCGGTGATGGTGCTACTGATGGCCATGGCGCGCCGCAGCGACGTGATGGGCCGCTTCGTGATCGGCGGATGGCTTTACTGGCTCGGCTGGCTCTCGACAGCAGCGATGGCGCTTAGCGTGATGGCGATGGGCGCAGGATACCTTCTTTGATCGTTGCGGCCGCCATCGGTCAGAACAGCGTGGTATCGATCTTCGTCGTCGATTTGACCTTTCGCAGGATGATGGTCGTCCGGTAGCTCGCGATATCGGTGTCCGGATGCATGAGGCGGTCGAGGATGAACGATTGATAGCGGGCGAGGTCGGAGGATACGACCCGCAGCGAGTAATCCCAATCGCCGGCGATCATGCAGCATTCGACGACCTCGGGAAGGCCGGTCACCTTCTTCTCGAAGCGCTCGAAGGATTCCCTGTTTTGTTGCTTGAGGCGGACTTCGACGATGGCGTCGAACCCGAGGCCTACTCGAGCGGGGTCCACCAGCGCCACGTAGGAGCGGATGACGCCGGCATCTTCGAGGGCCCGGACGCGTCTCATGCTGGGGGCGGATGAGAGGCCGATTCGTTCGGCCAATTCGAGATTCGTGATGCGTCCCTCGACCTGCAGCAAGTCGAGGATTTTTCGGTCGATCTCATCGAGCACGATCGTAGTTCCCATTTCCTTCGTGTTTCCGGTGTTTTGCGCAATTAATCGCACGATATGCGATCCAATACATCCCAAATCGCAATCTCATTGCGAGGGCATACGCCTAGGATGCGCTGCAGGCATCTGACATCGCGATTGAGCAGCAAGGGAACGGGCCATGGCTGGAAATGACGACAAGTCCTTTTGGGATCGCGCGCGGCGTCACCTCATTCGCTATGGCGGGACGTTCGCTCCGGTCATTATCGAGCGCGCCTCCGGATCCTTCGTCTATGACGCCGACGGCCGGGCCATCCTGGATTTCACATCCGGCCAGATGAGCGCCGTGCTTGGTCACGGCCACCCCGAGATCGTCCGGACCATCAGCGAGCATGCCGAGCGGCTCGACCATCTCTTCAGCGGCATGCTGACGCGTCCGGTGGTCGCACTGGCCGAAAAGCTCGCGGAGCTGCTGCCGACGGGGCTTGATCGCGTCATGCTGCTGAGCACGGGCGGCGAGTCGAACGAGGCTGCGATCAAGATGGCCAAGCTCGCCACCGGCGGCTTCGAGACCGTTGCATTCGCGCAGTCCTGGCACGGAATGACGTCAGGCGCGGCCGGGACGACCTATTCAGCCGGCCGCAGGGGCTATGGTCCCGCGCCGGTCGGCTCGCTCGCGATCCCGACGCCGAACCCCTATCGGCCCCGCTTCGGCAATGCGGCCGACTGGCGTGACGAGCTGGCCTACGCCTTCGATCTCGTCGACCGCCAATCGACCGGCTCGCTCGCCTGCATGATCGCCGAGCCGATCTTGAGCTCCGGCGGGCTGATCGATCTGCCGGAGGGCTACCTCGCCGAGCTGAAGCAGCTGTGCCACCAACGCCGCATGCTGCTGATCGTCGACGAAGCACAGACGGGCCTCGGGCGAACCGGCGCCATATTCGCCTTCGAGCGCGACGGCGCCGTGCCCGATATTCTGACCCTGTCGAAGACGCTCGGCGCGGGCCTGCCTTTGGCTGCGGTCATTACTTCAGCCGAGATCGAGGAGAGGTGCCACGAACGCGGCTTCCTGTTCTACACGACGCATGTGTCGGACCCGATGCCGGCCGCGGTCGGACTGAAGGTGATCGAGATCATCCTGCGCGACCGGTTGGTCGAGCGCGCCGTGACGGCGGGTGCGCGGTTGAGGGATGGGCTGCTCGCACTTCAGAACCGGTTCGAATGCATCGGTGACGTGCGCGGCAGGGGTCTGATGCAGGGCATCGAGATCGTGCGCGACCGCTACAGCAAGGAGCCTGACGAAGCGCTCGGAACGCGCGTCTCGCAGCGCTGCATGGAGCTCGGCCTGAGCACCAACATCGTGCAGTTGCCCGGCATGGGCAGCGTATTCCGCATCGCACCGCCGCTGACGATCAGCGACGACGAGATCGATCTTGGCCTCTCGATCCTGAGCGACGCTTTCGAGGGCGCGTTGCAACGGAAGGATGGCCGGAGCGCGATGAGATCAGGTTGAATCGTCATCGCGCTCTGGCTTCTTGTTTGAGCGCTATCTTTCCGGAAAACCGCTTCACGCTTTTCCGGATCATGCTCCGGATCAATCCTTGCGGAACACGATCGAAGCCATCCAGCCGGTCATCAGCGCCATGAACGCGGTGACCAGGCCGTAGATGAGGCCGTCCTGCCGCGCGGTGGTGGCGACGAACTGCTCGAAGCCGACCTTGACGATCTCGAATGCGGTCTCGGTCTTGGTCACCAGCGCGCCGTCCGAGAACAACTTGATCTCGACCGTGTAGATGCCGATCGGCACCTCGGCGGGCAGCGGGATGCCGGTGCGGAACAGCGTCGGCGTGAGGAAGGTCACGGCAGAGGTCGCTTCGCGGTAGAGGCCGTGCTCGGAGCGCAGCCGCACGAAAGCGCTGCGGAAGGCGTCGTTCGGCACCACGTCGGCAAAGTCGGGGCCGACCCGTTGCATCAACAGCACGTTGTTGAGCCCGAGCTGCTGGCGACGCTGAACTTCGGCAGACGCGATCTCGTCGAATGGACGGTTGGCGAACAGTGCGAGGTAGCCCGGCACTTGCAGGAACTGGCGGGAATCGGTGTTGATCCAGATGCCGAACCTGCGCTCCTTGCGCCGCGTCACCATGTCGGCGCGCGGGCCGGAGACGGTGACGACAAGATCGTAACTGCCGCGGCCGGGCGGCGCGGTGGCGTCCTTCTCGACGGAACCGAACAGCACGAGTTCGCCACCGGAATAGTTCGGCGTCACGGTGACGCGGTGGTTCGAGACCGACACGATCAGCCGCTCCGCGCGGGCCGGTGCGCCTGCCAGAACGGCCGACAGGAGACCGAGGATCGCGAACGGCGTTGCGAGATTCCGGTTCGGACGCGTTCTCTTCACGCGAACCGGCATCCACTTCGCTCGAAAACGCTCTGGTCTCACGGCGGGCCTCCGCCGCCGCTTTCGCGGATGCTGAACAGGTCCTGCGGCTGGATCACCAGCTCGATCGCGAAGCGGATGCCGACGGCGAGCACGAGCAGGCCGAGCAAGAGGCGCAGGTGCTCGCCGCGGATCTTCTGTCCGGCGCGCGCGCCGAACTGCGCGCCGGTGACGCCGCCGATCATCAGGATCAGGGCCAGCACGGCGTCGACCAGGTGATTGGTCATGGCGTGCAGCATGGTGGCGAACACCATGGTGACGAGGGTCAGGACCATCGAGGTGCCGATCACGGTCGCGGTCGGTACCCGCAGCAGATAGATCATCAGCGGCACCAGGATGAAGCCGCCACCGATGCCCATGATCGCGCCGATGAAGCCGATCACGAGGCCGACCACGACGACGGGAATCACCGAGAGGTAGATCTTGGAGCGCTTGAAGCGCATCTTCAGCGGCAGGCCGTGGATCCAGCCATGGCTGCCGGGCTTGCGCAGCATGACTGCGCCGCCGCGGCGGACCCGGAGCATCGCGCGCAGGCCCTCCCAGAACATCAGCCCGCCGACCGTGGACAGCAGGATGACGTAGGACAGTGCGATCATCAGGTCGAGCTGGCCGAGCGAGCGCAGATAGGTGAATGTCCATACCCCCATCGCGGTGCCGATCGTGCCTCCTGTGAGCAATACCGCCGCCAGCAGTGGATCGATCGCGCGCCTGCGCCAATACGAGATCGCGCCCGAGAATGACGAGGCCGCGATGTGGCTCGCGACCGAGGCGACCGCTACCGCTGGCGCAATGCCGATGAAGATCAGAAGCGGCGTCATCAGGAAGCCGCCACCGATCCCGAACATGCCCGAGACGAAGCCTACCGCCGCGCCCATCGCCAGGATGAGGAAGACATTGACCGGAATGTCGGCGATCGGGAGGTACAGCTGCACGCG
Source organism: Bradyrhizobium jicamae (assembly GCF_018130215.1). Classification (GTDB taxonomy): domain Bacteria; phylum Pseudomonadota; class Alphaproteobacteria; order Rhizobiales; family Xanthobacteraceae; genus Bradyrhizobium; species Bradyrhizobium jicamae_A. Next base: position 33,342 of record NZ_JAFCKQ010000007.1, on the reverse strand, counting down.
CGTCGCTTCTTGTCGGTTCGCCGCGAGCAGTGGCTCAAGGCCGCGCCACGGTGTGGTGTCGTCCTGGTCGGGCGGAGCGATCCGGTCGGCGCACAAGACTGCTGGCGAACGCGGGGTCGATAGCCGCGCCCCTGCATAACCGAATTCGGGGGCAGGAGGGACGAAAGATTCCGCCTCAGCCGGCTTTTTTGCCGCACCTCGCCAGCATCCTGCCGACGTGGTTGACGATTCAGATTAATGAGGCAAGCGCGTTCAGGGCCGGGTGACGGGCGTGGTGACGAGGTTCATCGCGAGCGCTTCCTTCGGGCTCAGCCAGCGAATCTCCGATGTCTGCGACATCGCCTCGACGATCGTCGACGACACGCCCATCCTGGTCATGTAGCCGAGCACTGCGCCCGAGACGCGCTGGGCCTCGGCAACGGGATCACCGGCCGGCGTGTTGGTGGTGAAGCGATGCACGCCCAGTTCCGAGCCTTCGATGCCATAACGGGTCTTGCCGCCGGCGAACACGAGCACGCAGGCGCTGGCGCAATAGGCGGGGCGAATCCGCCCCGACGCGTCGGCGGTCCCGACGGCGGTGACGAGTCCGTGCGCGCGGATGACCTCACCCATGATGGCGGCCTGGTTCAGCGCGCCGCCCTGCGATGACAGCAGAACGGCATCGCCGGCCGACAGGTGTGCCTCGTCGAGCCGCTCGCGAAACCAGCTTGCGCTTGCTGCGCCGATCCGCCCGCTGATCGCAAGCATCCGGCGGCCGTGGCCCGATCCGTCGATGCCGGCATCGGGGATGACCGACGACCTCATGCTCGCCGAGACATAGGTCTCGCGCCAATAGTCGAAGGCCCCGGGCCGCGACAGGTCACGATAGGCACGGATGCCGACGCCCGACGACAGCAGGACAAAGATCACTACGGACCAGAACGAAGGCCGGAAAGCGCTACGCAGGGACGCAGTCTTCACCCGCGGAGGCGAGGCCGGTCGAGGTGGCGATTGGCGAGGTGTCGTGCCGCCCGGCGCCTGACGCGGCGGCGCGACCCGTGGGCCGGTCGGTGACGCCCGGTGGACGCCCGTTCCATCATCCTGGCGATCACCGACAGACACGCGTGGTGCTCCTGAGCGCAGGGCCGCTTCTCGCGGGAATTGCGCGTCTGTCTACACGGCTGGAGTATGGAGGTACATGCCGCCGACGCCTGCGCGGCGTCGCCGGCAGTTCACATCAGTGCGTGACCAGCGCGGCGGTGCGCTTTGCCGGCAGCCTGGCGGGCTTGACGGCCGCGGGCTGCGCGGTGGCGCTGTCCCAGCCGCCGGCCGGTGCGGTGACGTTGACCGCGTCGCTCGGCTGCGGCTCGGGGGTGAAGGTCTGGATCGCGAGCTTCGCCGCTGCCAGCGACTGCGGATCGAGCCGCTTGGCGATGTCGTCGCGCTTGTGCCCGGCGTCTGCATCGCCCTGCGCGGCGGCGAGGCTGAACCATTTGAAGGACTCGGCGAGGTTCTGTTCGACGCCGATGCCGCGGGCGTAGAGGATGCCGAGGTTGAACTGGCTGTCGGCGACGCCGCGGTCGGCGGCCTTGCGGAACCACTGCGCCGCGCTCTTGTAGTCGGCGCCCTTGCCGCCGCCATCGGCGTCGAGCACCGCGAGGTTGTGCATTGCCTTGGCGTTGCCGTGCTCGGCAGCCTGGACGTAATAGCGCCGCGCGATATCGACGTCGCGCTTCACGCTGAGACCCTTCTCGTAGAAGGTGCCCAGCCGGAAGATCGCGGGCACCACGCCGGCCTGCGCCGCACGGCCATACCATTTGGCGGCTTCGTCGAGATTGGCGGCCACGCCCTTGCCCTCGGCAAAGCGCAGGCCGACCTCATAGGCGGCGCTCGGATCGCCCTTCAGGGCGGCGGCACGCAGCACGGGCCCGCCGATCGCATCAGGCAGCTTCTCGCCCTGCGGAATCTGGATCGAGGCTGACTTGCCGGCGGAAGTATATGTCGGCGCCGTCGGGATCGTGCCGGTGATGTCGCTCGCGCCGACGGAAGCTGCCGCTACCGGCGCTGCTGCCGCAACCGGCGCCGGCGGGATTGCAACCTGCGCAGCGTCGAGCATGTTCGGCGCCGAAGAGTTGTTGGACTGCTTGCCGAGCGGGGTCGGCGATGTCATCGACGGCGCGGGCGCCGCCGATGGTGCAACCTGCGCCGGTGCAGGGGCGCTCTCGTCAGCCGGCGGCGCGGCCGGACCCACGGCCGGCTCGCTGCTTTCCGTCGCGGGCATCGGGGGCGGCGTGCCGGTGTCGAGCAGGTTCATCGCCATCTTGATGGTGCCGAGCAGGATCACGACCACGCTCGCACTGACCAGAAGCGAGCGGATCCTGGAGGTGATGCTCGACGGCTGGCCCTCGGTTGCGCCGGCCTTGATCGTGGACTTGGTCTTGTCGGCCTTGTCGGCCTTCTCCTTTGCCTTGGCAGCGGCCTTGCTGGCGGCTCGCGCCGCCTTCTCGTTGACCGGCTGGGCCGCCGCAGCCTGCGCGGCACGGCGCGCGGCGGCGATGAAGCTCGAGGTCGAGACAGGCTCCTTCTTGGCCGAAGGAAGATCGCTGATCGCGCTCTCGGACGCGGCGATCCGCTCCGACGGCGACGACGGCCGCCCGCCGGGCCGGGTGCCTGGCTCGAGCGGATGATCCGGCGGCAGTTCCGGCGCGATCGCGGCGCGGGCCGGCGCCGTATGCGGCTCCAGGATCTCGCTGATGGCGCGCGGGGGCGTGGGCGGTAGCGGCGGCGGGGCGGCTTCGAACGGCGCCGCGGCGTGGAAATCGCGCGGCGCGGCCGCAAAATGCTCCTGCGCCAGCGCGGGATTGGGCAGCTCCGGCCTGTACGATTCGGGTTCGGGTTGCGCGATCGGCTGCGGCATCGCCGCGCGCGGCATCTCCATCCGCGGCTCGACCGGCTCGGGAGCCGGGGGCGCAGAGGGCGGGGCGGTGCGGACCGCGCGCAAATCGTTCTCGATCATCGCCAGGCGGTCGACGACGTGGCCGAGCGTGTTGTGAACGGTCTCCAGCGAATCCTGGGTGCGGCGATCGGTCTCCGACTGGCTGAAGCGGATGTCGGACAGCTCCCGCTTCACCATGTCGACGATGCCGCTGTCCATCATCGGCTGCGGCGAGGAGGCGCCGATATTGCGCGTGGCGTCGGCAAGCGAGGCGATATGGGCGTGCTGCGCCTCGAGGTGCCGCATGATGTCATGCAGCCCTTCCTCGACCCGGCCGAGATTGCCGGAGCGATGCTCGGACGACGACGCCTCGAGTCGCTCGAGCAGATAGGAGATGCGCTGCTCGAGATGGGCGAACGCCGATGCGCTGTCGTTGCCGACCTGCAGGCGATCGATCCGCTCCGAGAGCGTGCGCACCGCGCTTTCGATCACGTCCGTAGTGTCGTAGCCGGTCGGCCGTTCACCCAGCGTCGAAGTCAGCGCGGCGATGCGCTGTTCGAGCACGGAGAAGGCATCGCTCGCGGTGTCGGTGCGCGACAACTGCGACAGCTGATCGACCCGCTCCGCCAGGGCATGAACGTCCTCCGACAGCCGCAGCAGCGCGTCGTTGGACGCGACGTTGGAGACGATGGCACGCAGTGCCGCGATCGCGCCCTCGAGCTGATGCACGGTGGACGGATCGTCATTGGCGCGCAGGATCATGTCGAGCTTGGCGCCGAGATTGCGGATCGCCTCGTCGTAGCCGGTGAGCTGCTCGGCCGGGGTCAGCGTGCGCAGCACCTCCCGGATCTCCGACAGCGCGCGTTCGATGCCGGCGATCGCCTGGCCGTTGCTGTTGCCGCTGTCTTCCTGGCGGATCTCGTCGATGCGCCGGTGCAGCGCGCGAATCTCGTTCTCGATCGATTCGATCGCGCGGCGCGGCATCGCTTCGGTGATGGCCTGGCGGATCTCCGCGAGCTCGCCGCGGAACGCGGTGATCGACTGCTCGATATGGTCGGGACGTTGCAGCGCCTCGATCTGGCTGGTGATCTTGAGCAAATGCCGTTCGAGCGACGAGAAGTCGGGGCCGGCGGGCGCAGCCGGGGCCGCCGGCGGCGCCGAGGGGGCCATCGGCGGGGCTGAGGAGGCAATGGGCGGTTCGCTTTGCGGCGGCATCTGTCGCGGCGCGGGGGCATCGAGCTCGTTCTGGCGCGCGGCGATCTCGGCGATCGCGGAATCGAAGGAGGTCGGGCTCAGCGGCGGCGAGGGACGATAGACCTGCGCAGCGGCGCGTTCGACTGCGTCGGCCTGACGCTGCCGCTCCAGCTGGCTCTGATCCTGGCTGTCGTTCTGTTGGCGATCCTGCTGCGGGCGCTCCTGCAGCTGGCGGTCCTGCATCAGCGGCTCGCGCGCCGGCTGCGGCCGCGAGATCTGCGAGAGCCGTGCATCAAGCCGCGAGATGGCGTCGTTGAGCTGGCGGGCGACAGTCGGCTGACCGCGCGCGACGTCGACGCGCGGGGCGTCCTGACGCTGAGCATCCTGGCGCGGCGCCGGCTTGGAAATCTGCTCGATCTGGCGAGTGATCGCGTCGAGCCGCTCATGGATGTCGGCGACCTCAATGCTCTCCCGGCTCGGCGTCGGCGGCCGCTGCTGCTCGTAGCCGGTACGAAAGTCCGGCGGGCTTGCTTCGCCGACGGTCGAATTGAGCCAGTCGTTCAGCGACATGCCGGCGCGGCGCGCAGCCGCCTCGGCCCTTTCGCGGACGGAGGGATCGATGCCGTCTACACTCCACGATACGCGCGAATTCATGATTCCGTCCGGTCCCGACTCCGGCGCTACATCCTGCGCCTGCAGCCTCCCCGCGCATCCCTGTTAAGAGACAATCGAATTTTGCGCGGGTCGTCTGCCTCAGGTCCTGACTTTTTCCCGTCACGGTAAATAACGGGTTAAGGAATTGGGCCGGCGAGCCTTAAAGTTAGGAATTGCGGAACCGGATGCGCCGGAGCGGGACAGTCAGGCCGGGACAGGGTATCTCCGACCGGATAGCGGGTGTCCCGACCTAAGTGTCTGAGGAATCAGAGACAGCCGAAGCCGCAGCCTGCGCGGCGCTTGCAAGCCGGGACATGACACTTCCGGCAACACGCGATGCCTCCTCGCCAAGCGCCTCAGCCAACCGGATCCGGGCGCGCTCCCAGATGGCCATGGATTCGTCCACCAGCCGGCGGCCGGCGCCGGTCAGCACCAGGCGTTTGCCGGCTCGGCCCCGCCCCCCATGGTTGCGCACGAGATTCCTCTGCTCGAGGCTCTTTACGCTGCGGCTGAGAGTGGTGGCGTCGACCCCGGCGCGCGCCGCCAGCTCAGCGAGGGTTGGCTCGTGGCTGCCGCCAATCCCCACCAGCAGGCTGAACTGCTCCGCGGTGATCCCCAAGGGCCGAAAGCAGGCATTGTAGTAGCGCGTGAGCGCTCGCGCGGTAACCCGGGCCTGGAAGGCCGGGCACTCGGTTTCGACGCGGCGATAGAGATCAGAAGCCTCTGTCATTTGCAGGTCTCGACAAGCCCCGACTCATAAAATACTGTATATACAGTATTGCTGGGGAGCGATGCCATGCCGGCCTATGTCCACGTCAATCTGCGTATCAAGGATCCGGCCAGGCAAGCCGCGCTGGCGCCGCGCTTCCAGGCGGCGCTACAGGCAGCAGGAGGCCGCATCCTTCATTTCGGTCCGGTTGCCCAGATGCTGGAAGGAGACGTGGCGCCATTGCCGATGGCCGGCATCTTCGAATTCGCGACCCTTGCCGACGCGCTGGCGTTTTATCAGTCACCGGAGTACGCGCCGATCAAGGCTGAGCGCGACGCGGCGCAGGAAGCGCGCATGTTTGTCGTCGACGCGCCGTCGATCGATTGAGCTCTCGCCCTAGCCGCCGCTCTCGCGCATGTCGTCGAGCGGCCGCACATTACCGCGCTGGGAGATCGCCGACAGCGCGTCGAGTGCCTCCTCGCACCATTCGATCACGACGCGCTCGTGGCGCATCCCGAGGCGCAGGCTGAGCATCTTGCCCAGGTCGGCTGGTGGTGCCGTGCCATCGGGAAAGCGCTTGTTGAGCAGGCGCTCGTAGCGCTCGTAGCGGTCGCGGTGATGTTCCAGCCGTGCCATCAGGTCGGTCCGGAGCGGCTCGATATCGACGCAATCGAGCGCGTACAGCCGGACCAGCAGGTCGTCCTTGATCGACGGCGGCACGCTTGGCCGCGCGGCCCAGTGCTTCAGTGCCGCGCGGCCCTCCGGGGTCAGGGTATAGACCAGCTTGTTGGGCTTGCCTGATTGCACCACCTCGCGGCCCTGGACATGGCCCTTGTCGCGCAGCCGCGACAGCTCGCGATAGATCTGCTGGTGGTCGGCCTTCCAGAAGAAGCCGATCGAGGCGTCGAACGTCTTGGCGAGCTCGTAGCCCGTCATCGGACGTTCCGTGAGGCATGCGAGGATTGCGTCTCCGAGCGCCAACGCCCACCTCCCTCTCAGGGTCCCTGTGTCCCATACCGGAGACCCGCTTCCGAAGTCCGCTTGACTTTATGCGTTAGTGTGCATATGCGTCAATATGCATATGGAGATCAGCGCGCCGCTCGGTTGCGGGCGCGGGTCGGTGCTGAGGCTTTCCAACCCCACCGCAGGAGACGTCCGATGACCAGACCGGGCCTCGACAAGTGGTACGCCTACATGAAGTCCCACGACACCAACGCGCTGTGGGATTTGCTGCACCCGGACGCGGTGTTCGAAAGTCCGGTGGTGCACACGCCGCAGCGCGGCCGCGAGATCACCTTCAAATATCTCACCAGCGCAGCCCAGGTGCTCGGTGGTCCGACCTTCAAATATACCGGCCAGTGGAGCAACGAAACCGGAGCCGTGCTCGAATTCGAGAACGAGATCGACGGCATCAAGATCAACGGCGTCGACATCATCTCGTTCGATGCCGACGGCCGCATCACGCATTTCAAGGTGATGGTGCGCCCGCTCAAGGGCGTCAACCTGCTGCATCAACTGATGGGCGCTGAGCTGATGAAGCAGCAGGGCGGCGCAACGTCGCAATCACAGTCTCGATAGTCACTGCCGCGGACCTCCGGAACCGGATAAGGTCCGCTCCAACAAACCCAAGGACAAAGCTGCGCCGTCTCAGTCGCAAATGCGATCGCGAGCCAGCCGGGAGATCAGCATGCCGACCTACAAAGCGCCCATCGAAGACGTCAGCTTCCTGCTCAATGACGTCTTCCAGATCGATCGCTACGACAACCTTCCGGGCTTCACCGACGCATCGGCCGATGTGCGCGAAGCGATCCTGGGCGAGGCCGCCAAGCTCAGCGAAGAAGTGCTGCAGCCGATCAACCGCACCGGCGATCTCGAAGGCTGCAAGCGCAACGACGACGCCAGCGTCACCACGCCGAAGGGCTTCAAGGAGGCCTTCAGGCAGGTCGCGGAAGGCGGCTGGCTCGGCCTCTCGGCGCCGACGGAATATGGCGGGCAGGGCCTGCCTGTCGTGCTGAGCCAGGCGGTGAACGAATTCCAGATCTCCGCCAACATGGCGTTCTCGATGTATGGCGGACTCACCATGGGCGCGACCGCCGCACTCCTCGTGCACGGCACTCCCGAGCAGAAGAAGACCTACGTTCCCAAGATGGTGGCGGGCGAGTGGGCCGGCACCATGAATCTGACCGAGCCGCATTGCGGCACCGACCTCGGCTTGCTCCGCACCAAGGCGGTGCGCCAGGCGGACGGCAGCTTCAGGATTTCGGGTACGAAGATCTTCATCTCCGCCGGCGAGCACGACCTGACCCCGAACATCATCCATCTGGTGCTGGCGCGCATCGAGGGTGCGCCGGCCGGCATCAAGGGCGTCTCGCTGTTCGTGGTGCCGAAGGTGCTGGTAAATGCCGACGGCTCGCTCGGCGCGCGCAACGGCGTGTCCTGCGGCTCGATCGAGCACAAGATGGGCATCCACGGCAATTCCACCTGCGTGATGAACTACGACAACGCCACCGGCTGGCTGATCGGCGAAGAGAACAAGGGCATGCAGGGCATGTTCGTGATGATGAACGAGGCCCGCCTCGGCGTCGCCGTGCAGGGCCTCGCGCAGTCCGAGGTCGCCTACCAGAACGCGGTCGCCTATGCGCGCGAGCGCCTGCAGGGCCGTTCGCTGACCGGGGTGAAGGCGCCCGACAAGCCGGCTGATCCGATCATCGTGCATCCCGACGTGCGCCGCACCCTGCTCACCATCCGCGCCTTCAACGAGGCGGCGCGCGCCATGGTGATCTGGACCGCGCTGAAGAGCGACGTCGCGCATCGCTCCGACGATCCGAAGGATCGTCAGGCCGCCGACGATCACATGGGCCTGATGACGCCGGTGCTGAAGGGCGTGCTCACCGACACCGGCTTTGCCAACACCGTCTCCGCGCAGCAGATGTATGGCGGCCATGGCTACATCGCCGAGCAGGGCATGGAGCAGTTCGTGCGCGATGCGCGCATCGCGATGATCTACGAGGGCGCCAACGGCATCCAGGCGCTCGACCTGGTCGGCCGCAAGCTGCCGCGCGACGGCGGTCGCGCCGCGATGGCGTTCTTCGGCGAGGTCGGTGCCTTCGCCAAGGAGCATGGGGGCGACGAGGCGATGAAGCCGTTCGTCACGCCGCTCTCGGCCGCGCTCGGCCATCTGCAGCAGGCGACGGGCTGGCTGATGCAGAACGCGCTGACCAAGCCCGACAATGCCGGCGCGGCCGCGACCGACTTCATGAAATTGTTCGGCCTCGTCGCGATGGGCTATATGTGGGCCAAGATGGCCAAGGTGACGCAGGACAAGATCGCCGCCGGCGGCGCCACCACATACCTCAACACCAAGCTCGTGACCGGCCGCTTCTACATGGAGAAGCTGCTGCCGGAGACATCAGTGCATCTGGCCCGGATCCAGAGCGGCAGCGCGACCACGATGGAACTGGCCGCCGACGCGTTCTGAAAGATTGCCGCCGCACCCGCTCGCGGTGGCGCTCGGCTGGGCTATATATTATGATCATCATATAAGGAGCGCGTCATGCCTGAGGCATATATCTACGATCACGTTCGCACCCCGCGCGGCCGCGGCAAGTCCGATGGCGCGCTGCACGAAGTCACCGCTTTGGCGCTCGCCACCGTGCCGCTCAAGGCGCTGAAGGAACGCAACAACCTGCCCGAGGACAGTGTCGACGACGTCGTGCTCGGCGTGGTCGACCCGGTCGGCGAGGCCGGTTCCGACATCGCGCGCTTCGCCGCGCTCAACGCCGGCCTCGGCGAAAAGGTGCCGGGTGTGCAGATCAGCCGCTTCTGCGCCTCCGGCCTCGACGCCGTGAATTTCGCTGCGGCCCAGATCATGGCCGGCCAGCATGAACTCGTGATCGGGGGCGGCGCCGAATCGATGAGCCGCGTCGGCATCGGCGCCTCCGGCGGTGCCTGGCCGATGGACCCCTCGATGGCGGTGCCGGCCTATTTCATGCCGCAGGGCATCTCGGCCGATCTGATCGCCACCAAATACGGCTTTTCGCGCGATGATGTCGATGCCTATGCCGTGCAGAGCCAGCAGCGCGCCGGCAAGGCCTGGGATGAAGGCCGCTTCAGGAACTCGGTGGTGCCGGTCAAGGACATCAATGGCCTCACCATTCTCGCCAAGGACGAGCACATGCGCCCCACCACGACGATGCAGTCGCTGGCGCAGTTGCAGCCGTCATTCGCTGCGATGGCGGCGATGGCCGGCTTCGACGCGGTCGCGATCCAGTCGCATCCGGAGGTCGAGAAGGTCAATTATGTGCACCATGCCGGCAATTCGTCCGGCATCGTCGACGGCGCCGGTGCGGTGCTGCTCGGCAGCAAGGAGGCCGGTGCGAGGCACGGCCTGAAGCCGCGGGCAAAAATCCGGGCCTTCGCCAACATCGGTTCGGAGCCTGCGATGATGCTGACCGGCCCGGTCGACGTCACCGAAAAGCTGTTCGAGCGTTCCGGCATGAAGAAGTCTGACATCGACCTGTTCGAGCTCAACGAAGCGTTCGCCTCGGTGGTGCTGCGCTACATCCAGGCTTTTGACATCGACAATGCCAAGATCAACGTCAATGGCGGCGCGATCGCGCTCGGCCATCCGCTCGGGGCCACCGGTGCGATGATCCTCGGCACCGTGCTCGACGAGCTCGAGCGCACCAACAAGGAGACCGCGCTGGTCACGCTGTGCATCGGCGGCGGCATGGGCACCGCCACCATCATCGAGCGCGTGTAGGGCCAAGGGGAGCGAACAACATGGCTTACAAGAATTTCAAGTTCGAAACCGACGCCGACGGCATTGCGCTGGTCACCTGGGACATTCCCGGCCGTTCGATGAACGTGCTCGACGAGACCTCGATCCAGGAGATCGAGGACATCGTCAAGCAGACCACCGGCGATGCCGCGATCAAGGGCGTCGTCATCACCTCGGCCAAGGACGCGTTCTGCGCCGGCGCCGACCTCTCGATGCTCGAGGGCATGAGCCGCACCTATGCGCAGCTCTTGAAAGAGAAGGGCGAGGAAGCCGCCAACCAGGTGCTGTTCGACCAGAGCCGCCGCTTCTCGCTGGTGTTCCGCTCGATCGAAACCTCGGGCAAGCCGTGGGCCGCCGCGATCAACGGGCTGGCACTCGGCGGCGGCTTCGAGATCACGCTGTCCTGCCACTACCGCGTCGCCGCCGACAATCCGAAGACCCGGCTCGGCCTGCCCGAGATCAAGGTCGGCCTGTTCCCCGGCGCCGGCGGCACCCAGCGCGTGCCGCGCATCGTGCCGCCGCAGGACGCCATGACGATGCTGCTGAAGGGCGAGGCGCTGAATCTTGCGCGCGCCAAGGCGCTCAACCTGGTTCACGCCGTCGTTCCGGCTGCCGACCTAATCAAGGCCGCCAAGGACTGGATCAAGGGCGCCGGCAAGGCGATCGCGCCGTGGGACGAGAAGGGCTTCAAGCTGCCCGGCGGTCCGGTGTTCTCCAAGGCCGGCATGCAGATGTTCCCGGCCGGCAACGCGATCTATCGCCGCGAGACCTACGACAACTATCCGGCTGCGCGCGCCGTCATGAGCTGTGTCTACGAGGGCCTGCAGCTGCCGATCGACGCGGCACTCCGGGTCGAGTCGCGCTACTTCGCCAAGATTTTGCGCTCGAACGAGGCGGCGGCGATGATCCGCTCTCTGTTCCTGTCGATGCAGGAACTGAACAAGGGCGCGCGCCGGCCGGCCGGCGTGCCCCCGACCAAGGTGAAGAAGCTCGCCGTGATCGGCGCAGGCTTCATGGGCGCCAGCGTCGGCTACGTGTCGGCGCAGGCCGGCATCGAGGTGGTGCTCGTCGACCGCGACCAGGAGAGCGCCGACAAGGGCAGGGCCCACGCCAAGGGCGTGATCGACGGCCAGGTCGCCAAGGGCCGCATGAAGGCGGAGGCGGGCGAGGCCATCCTGTCGCGCATCACCGCGACATCAGACTACAAGGCGATCTCCGACTGCGACCTCGTGATCGAGGCCGTGTTCGAGGACCGCAAGGTCAAGGCCGACACCTACGCCAAGGCGCAGCCGCTGCTGAAGGCCGGCGCGATCTTCGCCTCCAACACCTCGACCTTGCCCATCAACTCGCTGGCCGAGGAGTTCAAGGATCAGGGCCGGTTCATCGGCATCCACTTCTTCTCGCCGGTCGAGAAGATGATGCTGGTCGAGATCATCATGGGCAAGGGCACCGGAGATGCAGCGCTTGCGACCGCGCTCGACTACGTGCGGGCGATCGGCAAGACCCCGATCGTGGTCAATGATTCGAGGGGCTTCTTCGCCAATCGCTGCGTGATGCGCTACATCTCCGAAGGCAACGAGATGCTGCTCGAAGGCGTGCCGCCGGCGATGATCGAGAACACCGCCAAGATGGCCGGCATGCCGGTCGGCCCGCTGTCGCTGCAGGACGAGGTCGCGCTCGACCTCGGGCTGAAGATCACCAGGGCAACCGAAGCCGATCTCGGCCCCAACGCGGTCGACCAGGCGCAGAAGAAGCTGATGGTCGAGATGGTCGAGAAGCAGGGTCGGTTCGGCCGCAAGAACGGCAAGGGCTTCTACGACTATCCCGAAAAGGGCAAGGGCCAGAAGAGCCTGTGGCCGGGGCTCGCCGCCCTGCAGCCGAAGCAACTCGACCCCGATACGCTTCAAGTCGAGGAATTGAAGCAGCGTTTCCTGGTGGTGCAGGCGGTGGAGGCCGCGCGCACCGTCGAGGATCGCGTCATCACCGACGTGCGCGAGGCCGATGTCGGCTCGATCCTCGGCTTCGGCTTCGCGCCGTTCACCGGCGGAACGCTGTCCTACATCGATTTCATGGGCACCAGGAAGTTCGTCGAGCTCTGCCACAAGTTCGAAGCCAAATACGGTTCGCGCTTCACGCCGCCGAAACTGCTCGAGGAGATGGCCGCCAAGGGCGAAACCTTCTACGGCCGCTTCCCGCCGAAGAAGCCGGCAGCGCAGGCCGCGGAGTAGGTTTGCGGCGGGTGAGCCAGCTTCGTAGCCCGGATTGCGCTTCGCTCCATCCGGGCTACAAAATTCGGATCAACAAAAGGGCCGGATCGTCGATCCGGCCCTTCGCTATCGGTAACTGCGTAAGAACCTTACGCCGCCTTCAGCAGGCCTTCCTTCTTCAGCGCTTCCTGCACCTTCGGGCGCGCGGCGACGCGGGCCTTGTAGGCCATCAGGTTGGGCAGGCCGGAGAGGTCGAAGCCGAGCCGGTCGGTCGCCCACATGATCATGGTGAACAGGTAGCCGTCGGCCACCGTGAAGTGGTTGCCCATCAGGTAGTCGCGGCCGGCGAGCTGGCTCTCGACATATTTGAACTTGCCCGTCGCACGGTCCTTGAAGAACGCCTTGGCGTCGTCGGCGAGAACGGGCGAGAACATCGGGCCGAGGTTCTTGTGCAACTCGGTCGTGATGTAGTTCAGCCATTCGAGCAGCTTGTAGCGCTCGTTGGAATCGCGCGCCGGGGCGAGCTTCTTGTCCGCGACCTTGTCTGCGATCATCTGGATGATGATCGGTCCTTCGGTGACCAGTTCGCCGGAATCAAGCCCCAGCACGGGCACCTGGCCCTTCGGGTTCACTTTCAGGAAATCGTCACCGTTTTCGAGCTTCTTGGCGCGCAGGTCGACCTTGACCAGGTCGTAGGGCAGCCCGGCTTCGAGCAGCGCGATGTGGGGGGAGAGGGAGCAGGCACCGGGGGTGTAATAAAGTTTCATGGAGTTTTTCCTTCCCTTGTTCCTTGGTGTCCGAAGAGGGATTGCCTACATGCACCTGCATGAAATAGTCAAGATTGATGCAGATGCATTCAGTGCGGTACACTATGTTCCGGGACCTTATGGGCTAGACCATGAAACGCAAGCTATCGACCGAGGCCACTGCCGCCTGGATCCGTCTGATGCGGGTGCCGAGCCGGGTGCTTGATTGTGTCGAGCATGATCTGAAGAAGGCCGGCTTTCCGCCGCTCGCCTGGTACGACGCGCTGCTCGAGCTGTCGCGCGCGCCGTCCGGCGAACTGCGTCCGGTCGAGCTCGAGCGGCAGATGCTGATCCCGCAATATTCGACGTCGCGGCTGATCGACCGGCTGGTCGACGAGGGGCTGGCGGCAAGGCGCGAATGCAAGATCGACAAGCGCGGCCAGTTCGTCGAGATCACCGATGCCGGACGCGAGCTGCAGAAGCGGATGTGGAGCGCCTATTCCGCCGCGATCGACAAGCATGTCGGCTCCAAACTGTCGGATGCCGACGCGGCGAAGCTCTGCGGCCTGCTCGACAGGCTCGGCTGCTCCTGCGGCGACGCCAGGAGCGAGACCAAGAGCGACAAGACCGAAACGAAGCCGGCTCCCTCACGAGACGGCGTAGCTGCCCGATGATATCCTTGATCCCATCAACCGCGGCCCACAGGGCTCGCGGCTGTCCCTGCCACCGCGCGCATTCGATCGAAGCGCCCTTGAGTTGGATTTTGTATGGCGCGTGACCAGATCGATATGACGCCGCTGCAGTCGCGCGACGAACTCGTGGCGTGGCTCGAAGCCGGCGTGAAGCCTGAAGCCGAATTCCGCATCGGGACCGAGCACGAGAAGACGCCGTTCACGCTCGAGGGCCACCATCCGGTGCCCTACGAGGGCGCGAAGGGCATCGGCGCGCTGCTCGAAGGCATGAAGCTCCTGCTCGGCTGGGAGCCGATCATGGAGCGCGGCAACATCATCGGGCTCTACGACGTCACCGGCGGCGGCGCGATATCGCTCGAGCCGGGTGGGCAGTTCGAGCTGTCGGGCGCACCGGTCGAGACCGTGCACCAGACGCAGTCCGAGCTGATGGCGCATCTGGCACAGGTGCGCGAGATCGCGGCGCCGCTCGGCATCGGCTTCCTCGGCCTCGGCATGACGCCGTCCTGGTCGCGGGCGCAGATTCCGGTGATGCCGAAGGGGCGCTACAACATCATGCGCAACTACATGCCGAAGGTCGGCAAATACGGCCTCGACATGATGTTCCGGACCTGCACGGTGCAGACCAATCTCGACTTCTCCTCCGAAGCCGACATGGTGAAGAAGCTGCGCGTCTCGCTGGCGCTGCAGCCGGTCGCCACCGCGCTGTTCGCCAATTCGCCGTTCACGGAAGGCAAGCCCAACGGCTTCCTCTCGTTCCGCTCCGAGATCTGGCGCGACACCGACAATGCGCGCGCCGGCATGCTGCCGTTCGCGTTCGAGGACGGCATGGGGTTCGAGCGCTATGTCGACTATGCGCTCGACGTTCCCATGTATTTCGTCAAGCGCGGCGACGAGTATATCGACGTCTCCGGCTCCTCGTTCCGCGCCTTCTTCGACGGCCGCAACAACCGCCTGCCCGGCCAGCGCCCGACGCTGTCGGACTGGGCCAACCATCTGTCGACGATCTTCCCCGAAGTGCGGTTGAAGCGTTACCTCGAGATGCGCGGCGCCGATGGCGTGCCGTGGGGCCGGCTGCCGGCGCTGCCGGCGTTCTGGGTCGGCCTGCTCTACGACAATGCCAGCCTCGATGCGGCCTGGGACGTCGTCCGTCACTGGACCGCGGCCGAGCGGCAGGCGCTGCGCGACGACGTCCCGCGTTTCGGCTTCAAGGCGCGGATCAAGGACCGCTATCTGTTCGAGATCGCCAAGGAGTGCCTGGTCCTGTCGCATGCCGGATTGCGCCGGCGCGGCCGGATCGACCATCTCGGTCGCGACGAGAGCCGCTATCTCGAGCCGCTGGAGCGCATCATCGAAAGCGGCCGTTCGCCGGCCGAGGAGATGCTGGAGAAGTTCAACGGGCCGTGGAACGGCACCGTGGAACCGGCCTATCAGGAATACGCCTTCTAAGGCGTTTTCCTGACGCGAAAACGCACTCGCATTTCTGGTCAGACACGAAGCCCGTTGCGGTGGGCGGCCTGGCGTCGCATCCCGCGTCACGGTTCCCTGCCGTTCATCCAGCGTACAGGTTCACGGCGCTCAAATGACCGCCCGCGGAAGGCGCGGGGCGCGAGAATTTGAAAGCAATCTCATGGGGATGGGCCGCCTGTTCCGGGCGTATGTGGTGATGTTCGCGGCGTTCGCGGCCACAGCCTGCGCGCGGCCCGCGCTGGCGCAGACCAATTTCGATCGTCCGGGTGGCGACTACCAGAGCTCGCCGGTGACGTCTGGTGATCCGGCCGACTGCGCGCTGTCCTGCGAGCGCGACCGCCGTTGCCGCGCCTGGAGCTTCAGCTACCCGACCGACACCAACAATGGCGCGGTGTGCTGGCTGAAGAGCAGCGTGCCGCCGCGAGTGCAGGACAATTGCTGCGTCTCCGGCGTGCGCGGCGCCGGCGTGGTCGAGCCGCGTAACGGCGCCATCGAATCCTCGATCGACCGCTTCGGCGGCGACTACAAGAATTTCGAATTGAAGAGCAGCGATGGCGACGAGGCCTGCCAGGCCGCCTGCACCGCCGACAACAAGTGCCGCGCCTGGACCTATGCCCGCCCCGGCTATGCCGGCCGCGATGCACATTGTTTCCTGAAAAAGGAAATCAAGCCGCCGCGGCGGAAGGCGGGGTACACGTCGGGCGTGGTGCGTTGATCTTGTAGCCCGGATGGAGCGAAGCGCTATCCGGGACCGCTGCATCCGCGGATGAAACTTGCCCCGGATTGCGCTTCGCTCCATCCGGGCTACCAACGCCAATTCACTCTGCCACCAGCACCGTGATCTCCGGCCACAGCGTCTTCCAGCGCTCCGCCTTCGCCGCATAATTCGCCGCGGAGAAGTTGGCGGTCGGGTTCGGCCGCACGATCATGCGGGCGGCATCGCCGAACCCGCGAGGTGCATAGATATCGTGGCCATCAATGGTGCGGCGCAGCCCGATCTGCGTGGTCGTGGTGAGGAAGCGGTCGATGCCGTCGGTGGAGCGCGACAAGGCCGGGTAGGGCACGCCATGCTTGGCGGAGTACCAGAGATGGACGCGGGCCTGGTTGCGCACCTCGACCGTGACGCCGAGATGGCCGAGTTCTGCCTGCAAGGTGCGGATCACGGCGTCCTCGGCCTCCCACGACGTATCGGGATCGAAATAGAACACGTCGTAATCGCTGATGCCGTGTTCGACCGGCCGCTGCGTCAGCACGTTCCACACGCTCTGCACCAGGCAGCCGGAGACGATCCACGCATCGGGCAGAGCGAGGCGCCGCAATTCGTCGGCGATGATCCGATTGACCGGATTGGCGAGCGCCGCGGCGAGGAATTCGTCGCGCGTCATCGCCATCTCACGAGGAATGTAGCCCGGATGAAGCCGGGGTCTCCGTTGCGGCAGATCGACCTATCCCGGATCTCGCTTCGCTCCATCCGGGCTACGGGATCAATGCACCGAGGTGAAGAAGCGCGCGAGGCGAAAGCCGGAGAGCCAGGTCCAGACCGGCTGGCTGCGCATGCCCATGTCCCAGGAGCCGACCACGGCATCGGCGCGGCCGATCAGATTGTCGATCGGCAGCAAGCCGACGCCGCCGTCGCGCACGGGTACGCGGCTGTCGGCGGAGTTGTCCCTGTTGTCGCCGAGCACGAACAGATCGCCCGGCGGCACGGTCACCTCGGCCGTGTTGTCGAGCCGGCCGTTGTCGCGCATCTTGTAGATCGCGTGGCTGACACCGTTCGGCAGCGTCTCGATGTAGCGATAGGCGTCCTCGCCGCCGCCGCGGTCGTCCTCGGCGAAGCCGGTGCCGTCGGGCTTCAGCTGAGCCGGATGATCGTTGATGAACAGCTGGCCCTGCCGCATCTGGATGCGGTCGCCGGGCAGCCCCACCACGCGCTTGACCCAGGCCTGCGAGCGATCGCCCGGCCAGCGGAACACGACCACGTCGCCCCGCTTCGGCGTCTCGCCGAACAGCCGACCGGTTTCCGGCAGCGTGATCTGGATCGGCAGCGAGGCCGCGCCGTAGCCATAGGGGAATTTCGAGGCGACCAGCGCGTCGCCGATCAGGAGCGTCGGCTCCATCGAGCCTGACGGCACGTAGAACGGCTCGGCGATCGCGCCCTTGGCGAGGAACACGACGGCCACGATCGCGGCCAGTTGGGCGGCCTGTCCGCGCCAGGTCGTCGGCTTCGACTTCGCCGACACCACTTCGTTTCCGCTGCTCACGAGCCTGTTCCTCCGACCGTAATCCGTTCCATCCGCAGCGTCGGCTGGCCAACGCCAACCGGCACGCCCTGGCCGTTCTTGCCGCAGGTGCCGATCCCCGTATCCAGCGCAAGATCGTTGCCGATCATGGTGATCCTGTGGAGATCGGTCGGCCCGTTGCCGATCAGCATGGCGCCCTTCAGCGGCGCACCGACCTTGCCGTTCTCGATCTTGTAGGCCTCGGTGCACTGGAACACATACTTGCCCGAGGTGATGTCGACCTGGCCGCCGCCGAAATTGGCCGCGTAGATGCCGTTCTTGACCGAGGCGAGGATCTCGGCCGGGTCGCGGTCGCCGGCCAGCATGTAGGTGTTGGTCATGCGCGGCATCGGCACATGGGCATAGCTCTGCCGCCGGCCGTTGCCGGTCGGCTTCATGCCCATCAGCCGCGCGTTCTGGCGGTCCTGCATGTAGCCGACCAGGATTCCGTCCTCGATCAGTACGGTGCGATTGGTCGGAGTGCCCTCGTCGTCAATGGAAAGAGAACCGCGGCGCGAGGCCATCGTGCCGTCATCGACCACGGTCACGCCCTTGGCGGCGACCTGCTTGCCCATCAGCCCTGCGAACGCCGAGGTCTGCTTGCGGTTGAAATCGCCCTCGAGTCCGTGGCCGACGGCCTCATGCAGCATCACGCCGGGCCAGCCGGCGCCGAGCACCACGTCCATCTCGCCGGCAGGCGCAGGCACCGATTCGAGGTTGACCAGCGCCTCGCGCAGCGCGCCGTCGGCGGCGTCGCGCCAGGCCTTGGTCTCGATGAAGCGCGCGTAGCCCTCGCGGCCGCCATAGCCCTTGCTGCCGCTCTCCTGGCGATCACCCTGGCCGGCGACCACGGAGATATTGACGCGCACCAGCGGGCGGATATCGCGATAGCTCTCGCCGTCAGGCCGCAGGATCTCCACCACCTGCCAGGTCGCGCTCAGGCTGGCCGACACCTGTCGCACCCGCGGATCCTTGTCCCTGATATAGGCGTCGATCTCGCCGAGCAGTTTGACCTTCGCCTCGAAGCCCGGCGCGTCGAGCGGGTTCCCGTCGCCGTAGAGTTTGACATTCGTATGGGCCGGCGCCGTGGAAAACGTCCCCGAATAGCCGCCGCGCACCGCCGCAACCGCGTCCGCCGCGCGGATCAGCGCCGGGATCGAAACATCGGAGGAATGCGCATAGCCGACCGCGTCGTCCTTGACCGCGCGCAGCCCGAACCCCTGCGAGGTGTCATAGGTCGCCTGCTTGAGCCGGCCATTGTCGAACACCAGCGCCTCGGTCTGCCCGAACTCCAGGAACAACTCGCCGTCATCGGCTCCGGCAAGCCCGCGTGCCATTTCGCGGCGGGCGGCATCGCGGTCGAGATTGGCGCGGTCGAGCAGGGAAGTTGTGGCGAGATCGGTCATGGTCACTCCAGCGCAGCAAGAATTCATTGCCATCCGGCCATCAAGCGGAACCGGAACGGGATCTCCGGCGAGGCCATCGGCGATCTAAGCAGAGATGAGCGGCGAACTCATCTTACAACCCGGACACCTGTTCCTGCCGGTCCCGGCCTGGTGGCCTCGGACGGTGAACCCGGAAGATAGTGCCTATGACTGCAAATCGGGAGAGGCCGCGACAGTGAGGCCGATCACGGCAGCTTGTCATACCCTTCCGCCAGTCCGTTCAGGCTGAGCGGAAAGCCGATGCCTTCCTCCGGCGTCTCGAAGATGATGAAGGTGGCGGTCTTTGCGGTCTTGAGCTGGCCCAGCAGCTTGTCGTCCATGACGACCTCGGCGACGCAGCCATTGGGCAGGCAGCGAACGAAGCCGGCGCGGCCGACGTCCTGGTTGTCGAGCTTGAGCCCGAGGCCGGAGGGGAGGAGGACGCCAAGCGGGGCGACCACCCGCATCAGGCGGCTCTTCTGGTCGGCGGTCTTGAGCACGATCACGGTCAGGCCGGCGTTGGAGCGGTCTTCGGCTACCACGCTCTGGATCAGGGCGCATTGCTCGGATTGTGCGCCCGGCGGAGTATCGCAGCGGATCTGCCAGTCGCCGTGCACCGAGCGCACTGCACCCTGCGCATGGGCCGCCTGGGCCAGACCCAGGGACAGACCGATGGTGAGGGCGGCGGCGATCAGGCTATTCAGCCAGCCGGCCGGTGCCACACATCTTGCCTGAATGTTCAAAGCGCCCATCGATCCTCTGATGTTCGGTCGGGTCCGGTCGTCCCGGAACACGCCATTCGCCGACTGATACCGTAATGACGGCGCCTTGAAGGCGATCCTCAAGCAATTCCGGCGCCGGATCGGGGCTGTCAGCAGCGAATCAGGTTCCTGAAGGCGACCCCGCTTGTGGGTACATCGGGCAATCCCCCTGTCAAGCTGGTGGACAATTTGTCCGGCGACTTTTGCTTGATTCTGCGGGAAAATTCGCATGTCGGAGATTAGTCGCGGGCGCATGGCTTTCGTCCCTACTACTGCATTGCGAGCGCCAGCGAATTATGGTTTGAGAGGCTGGATTTCGACGCGTTCTAGCGATCTGGCTCCCGTACCCACCTTGACTTGACGACGGGTACGTCCGGAAGGCCGTTTGTCAGGGCGGATCGTGCTGCATGTCCGGCTACGCGCCGGTTGTGCTTTGGGGAATAATTCAAGGGAGCGCGGCGGCATGAAGATGTCGATTGGCCAGGTGGGCAGGCATTTGCTGGGTTTGGCGGTGGCGGGGATGGCGTTCGTCGCCGCGGGATCGGCCTCCGCCGAGCTGGGACAGCCGGCGCCGTGGGAGCACAAGCTCCAGGAGGGCGCGACCCCGGTGATGGAGAACATCATCTGGTTCCATAATTTCCTGCTGGTGCTGATCACCATCATCACGCTGTTCGTGCTCGCGCTGCTCATTATCGTGGTGGTGAAGTTCAACGCCCGGGCCAACCCGGTCCCCTCCCGGACCACCCACAACACCCTGATCGAAGTGGCCTGGACGCTGATCCCGGTCCTGATCCTGGTCGGCATCGCGGTGCCCTCGTTCCGCCTGCTGTTCCTCGAGCTCGACGTGCCGAAGCCGGATCTGACCGTGAAGGTCACCGGCAAGCAGTGGTACTGGTCCTATGCCTATCCCGACAACGGCAAGTTCGAGTTCGACTCGCTGCTCGCCTGTGACGAGACGCGTACCAAGTGCACCGCGCCGCGGCTGCTCTCGGTCGACAACGAGATGGTCGTTCCGGTCAACAAGGTGGTGCGGATCCAGACCACCGGCGCGGACGTGATCCACTCCTTCGCGGTGCCGGCCTTCGGCGTCAAGATCGACTCGATCCCGGGCCGTCTCAACGAATCCTGGTTCAAGGCGACCAAGACCGGCACGTTCTACGGCCAATGCTCGGAACTGTGCGGCAAGGATCACGCCTACATGCCGATCGTGGTGCACGTCGTCAGCGACCAGGAATTCGCGACCTGGGTCGACGGCGCGAAGAAGAAATATGCGGCCAACCCGGCGAGTACCTACGCCTCGGCTGGCGAGGCGGCGCAGTAGGCCGGGAACTTTAGAGCCAAGGCTTACGGCGCGGTTGGAAGAATAAGGGCGACGGGACCGCAAGGCCCGAGAGGGACTGCAAGGCAGGATTTGGAACATGGCTACAGGCGCAGCGACACACGACGATCACGCCCATGATGATCACGCCCACCACCCGACCGGATGGCGGCGCTACCTCTACTCCACGAACCACAAGGACATCGGTACGATGTACCTGGTCTTTGCGGTGATTGCGGGCATCATCGGCGCCGCGATGTCGATCGCGATCCGCGCCGAGCTGATGTATCCCGGCGTCCAGATCTTCCACGAGACCCATATCTACAACGTGTTCGTGACCTCGCACGGCCTGATCATGATCTTCTTCATGGTGATGCCGGCGATGATCGGCGGGTTCGGCAACTGGATGGTGCCGCTGATGATCGGTGCGCCGGACATGGCGTTCCCGCGCATGAACAACATCTCGTTCTGGCTGCTGCCGGCGTCCTTCTCGCTGCTCATCATCTCGACCTTCGTCGAGGGTGAGCCGGGCGCCAACGGTGTCGGTACGGGCTGGACCATGTATGCGCCGCTGTCGACCTCGGGCCATCCGGGGCCGGCGGTCGATTTCGCGATCCTATCGCTGCATCTGGCCGGTGCGTCGTCGATCCTCGGTGCAATCAACTTCATCACCACGATCTTCAACATGCGCGCGCCGGGCATGACCCTGCACAAGATGCCGCTGTTCGTCTGGTCGATCCTGGTGACGGTGTTCCTGCTGCTGCTGTCGCTGCCGGTGCTCGCCGGTGCGATCACCATGCTGCTGACCGACCGCAATTTCGGCACGACCTTCTTCGCCGCTGACGGCGGCGGCGACCCCGTGCTGTTCCAGCATCTGTTCTGGTTCTTCGGCCACCCCGAAGTGTACATCCTGATCCTGCCGGCCTTCGGCATGGTCAGCCAGATCGTCTCGACCTTCTCGCGCAAGCCGGTGTTCGGCTATCTCGGCATGGCCTACGCCATGGTCGCGATCGGCGGCATCGGCTTCGTGGTGTGGGCGCACCACATGTACACGGTCGGCATGTCCAGCGCGACGCAGGCCTATTTCGTCGCCGCCACGATGGTGATCGCGGTGCCGACCGGAGTGAAGATCTTCTCCTGGATCGCCACGATGTGGGGCGGCTCGATCGAGTTCAAGGCGCCGATGCTCTGGGCGATCGGCTTCATCTTCCTGTTCACCGTCGGCGGCGTCACCGGCGTCGTGCTGGCCAATGCCGGCGTCGACCGCGTGCTGCAGGACACCTATTACGTCGTGGCGCACTTCCACTACGTGCTGTCGCTCGGCGCCGTGTTCGGCATCTTCGCCGGCTGGTACTACTGGTTCCCGAAGATGACCGGTTACATGTACTCCGAGACGATCGCAAAGTGGCACTTCTGGTTCACCTTTGTCGGCGTGAATCTGGTGTTCTTCCCGCAGCACTTCCTCGGTCTGTCGGGCATGCCGCGCCGCTATGTCGACTATCCGGATGCGTTCGCCGGCTGGAACCTGATCTCCTCCTATGGCTCCTACATTTCAGGCTTTGGCATGCTGATCTTCATCTACGGCGTGATCGACGCCTTCGTCCGCAAGGAGCAGGCCGCCAACAATCCGTGGGGCGCCGGTGCGACCACGCTGGAATGGACGCTGACCTCGCCGCCGCCGTTCCACCAGTTCGAAGTGCTGCCGCGCGTGCAGTGAGTTGAGACAGCGCGGCGCACCCAAAGTGCGCCGCGCCCTTTTGAGAGAAGCGAGACCTGATCTTGTCGGTTGTCGATCACAACGCCATCGAGTTGCCCCGGATCTCCGAGGCCGAAGTGGGCGACTACATCGCGCTGCTGAAGCCGCGCGTGATGTCGCTGGTGATCTTCACCGCGCTGGTCGGGCTGATGATCGCGCCCGGGCATGTCCATCCGGTGCTGGCGTTCACGTCGATTCTCTGCATCGCCGTCGGTGCCGGCGCCTCCGGCGCGCTCAACATGGCCTATGAGGGCGATGTCGACGCCCTGATGACCCGCACCGCCAACCGTCCGATCCCGCGCGGCCGGATCACGCAGGCGGAGGCCGCCGCGTTCGGGATCACGCTCGCTTTCTTCTCGGTGATGACGCTCGGCATCCTGGTCAACTGGGTGGCGGGCGCGCTGCTCGCCTTCACGATCTTCTTCTATGCCGTGGTCTACACGATGTGGCTGAAGCGCTGGACCGCGCAGAACATCGTGATCGGCGGCGCCGCGGGCGCGCTGCCGCCGGTGGTGGCATGGGCGGCGGCGACCGGCTCGCTGTCGATGGAGCCGATCCTGCTGTTCCTGATCATCTTCTTCTGGACGCCGCCGCATTTCTGGGCGCTGGCGCTGTTCCGCAGCGACGATTACGCCCGCGCCGGCATCCCGATGCTGCCCGTCGTCGCCGGTCCGGATGCGACGCGGCTGCAGATCCTGCTCTACACCATCGTGCTGGTCGCGATCGCGCTTGCGCCATGGCCGCTCGGCTATTTCGACGCGATCTACGGCGTCACTTCACTGGTCCTCGGGGCCGGCATGCTGTGGCTCGCCGTCGAGGTCTATCGCCGCCGCGAGGGCACTCCGGCCAATCGCGCCACGCGCCGGCTGTTCGCCTTTTCCATCCTTTATCTGTTCGCGCTGTTCGCCGTCCTCCTCGCCGAGGTCGTGGTCCGCGCCATCGTGCCTGTCATCACCGGGTAGGGGGCACCAGGGGGCGAGATGGGGGCGCATGGGATATCAATGGACGAGAAGCAGGAACCAGACGGAATCGTCCTCACCGAGGCGCAGCTCAAGAGCCGCCGCCAGCGCTCGATCGCCATTGCGCTCGCGCTCGGCGTGCTCGTCATCCTGTTCTTCGCGGTCACCCTGGTCAAAGGGCCTGCCGTCCTGGTGCGGCCGCTGTGAGTGAGATGGCGAACCAACCCACCACGCAAGACAACGCCGGCGCGCCCGCCAGGGTCCCGCGCCGCGTGCTGACGCGTGATGCGGTGGTCGCATCGATCTGCGGTTTCGTCGTGGTGCTGATGGTCGGCGCGTCCTACGCGGCCGTGCCGTTCTACAACTGGTTCTGCCGCGCCACAGGATTCAACGGCACCACCCAGGTGGCGACCGCGGCGCCGACGTCGGCACCGCTCGAGCGCACCATCACGGTCAGCTTCGATTCCAACGTGGCACCTGGCCTGCCCTGGAAGTTCGAGCCGGAAAAGAACGAGATCGACGTCAAGATCGGCCAGGTCGTCACCGTCTACTACACCGTGACCAACCAGTCGGCGCGGACCACCACCGGACAGGCCGCCTACAATGTGGCGCCGCTGACGGTCGGCGCGTATTTCCAGAAGCTCAACTGCTTCTGCTTCACCGAGCAGACCATGGCGCCCGGCGAGAAGCGCGAGATGGCGGTCGTGTTCTATGTCGATCCGTCGCTGGCAAAGGACAGCGAGAACGACACGCTGAAGAACATCACACTGTCCTATACCTTCTTCCCGGTGCGCGATCCGGCGCCGAAGCCGGTGGCGGCGGGCGAGGCGGAGCAGCGCAAGGGCGGCTAGTTACGGGAGCATGATCCGGATCGCCGGCCGTCATGCTCGGGAGATGCGATTGTGGGATTTAAGACGTGCCTGACGGCACGCGAATGGAGAGACGGCAATGGCTGAGGCGCAAGTCAAGCATCACGACTATCATCTCGTCGACCCGAGCCCGTGGCCGGTGGTCGGCTCGATCTCGGCCTTCATCATGGCGGTCGGCGCGATCGGCTGGATGCACCATCTTTATTCGGCCGCTCCGATCGTGTTCGGCATCGGCACCATCGGCGTGCTCTACACCATGGCGAGCTGGTGGGGCGACGTGATCAAGGAAGCCCAGTACAAGGGCGACCACACCCGCGTGGTGCAGATCAGCCACCGCTACGGCATGATCCTGTTCATCGCCTCCGAAGTGATGTTCTTCGTCGCCTGGTTCTGGGCCTTCTTCAACTCGGCGCTGTTCCCGGCCGATGCCGTGCACGCCACCCGCGACGCGGTGTTCGGCTGCGGCGCCGGCACGGCGATGGGCGCCTGCAGCGTGCCCGGCACCTGGCCGCCGCATGGCATCGAGACCTTCGATCCCTGGCATCTGCCGCTGCTGAACACGCTGCTGCTCCTGACCTCGGGCACGACGGTCACCTGGGCGCACCACGCGCTGCTCGAGAACGACCGCCAGGGGCTCAAGCAGGGCCTGATCCTCACCGTGATCCTCGGTGCCTGCTTCACCTGCGTGCAGGCCTACGAATATTCGCATGCGACGTTCTCCTTCGCCGGCAACGTCTATGGCGCGACCTTCTTCATGGCGACCGGGTTCCACGGCTTCCACGTGCTGGTCGGCACCATCTTCCTGCTGGTCTGCCTGTTCCGCGCCTATGCCGGCCATTTCACGCCGAAGCAGCACCTCGGCTTCGAGTTCGCCGCCTGGTACTGGCATTTCGTCGACGTGGTCTGGCTGTTCCTGTTCATCTGCATCTATGTCTGGGGCCACGGCGCAGAGGCCATGGCTCACGGCGCGGGCTAACTACAGGCACAACGTGCTAGGAAGGGGCGGCCGGAGGGGCCGCCCCTTTTGCATTTGAAGTACATGATCCGGAAAGGTGGAACCCGGCTTTCCGAGAGATCGTGCTCCAACGAAGAGATCTGATGACCGATACCCCGACCACCGTAACCGAGAGCGCGCTGCGCGGCCTCGCCTGCAAATGCCCGCGCTGCGGCAGGGGCAAGCTCTATGCCGGCTTCCTCACGCTGGCGCCGCGCTGCGAAGCCTGCGGGCTCGATTATGCCTTCATCGATTCCGGCGACGGGCCGGCGGTCTTCATCATCATGCTGGCGGGCGCGATCGTGGTCGCGGCCGCGCTGATCGTCGAGGTGAAATACCAGCCGCCGTTCTGGGTCCATGCCGCGCTCTGGCTGCCGCTGATCATCGTCACCACACTGGTGCCGCTCCGCTCGATGAAGTCGCTCCTGATCGCGCTCCAGTTCCACCACAAGGCCGCCGAAGGCCAGCTGACCCGCCGCGAACCGAAATGAACGACACCACGACGCGCCAGCCGAGTGCCGCTGGCTTCGGCGTTTTCACGCTGATCCTGATTGCCGTCTTTGTCGGCCTCGGCCTCTGGCAATTGCAGCGCCGGGTCGAGAAGCACGCGCTGATCGCAACCCTCGACGCAAGGCTCGCAGCTGCGCCCGAGGCCCTGCCACAGCCATCGGCCTGGCCGAAACTGACTTCGGCGAAGGACGAATTCCGCCGCGTCACCTTCACCGCGACCTATGCCAGGGAGCCGGACGCAATGGTCTACGGCTCCGGCTCCGGCGTGCGCGCCGATATCAGCGGCCCCGGCACCTGGGCGTTCCTGCCGGCCCGGCTTGCGAGCGGCGAGACGGTCGTGATCAACACCGGCTTCGTGCAGAACACGATGCAGGACCGCGGCTTCGAGGATCGCGTCGCCGGCCGCCTCGTCACCGGCGCGCCGGTCACGCTGTCAGGCTATATCCGCTTTCCCGAGCGCCCGGGCACGCTGACGCCCAGGGAGGATTTGCCGAAGCGGCTGTGGTTCGCGCGCGATCATGGCGCGATGGCGGCCGCGCTGGGCTGGGGTGAGGTCGCGCCGTTCTACATCGATCTCGAATCCCCGGTGCCGGACAGCGGCACGCCGAAGCCCGGTCCGCTGCAGGTGCATCTGAAGGACGACCACATGCAGTATGCCATCACATGGTTCTCGCTGGCTGCCGCCGTCGTGATCGCATTCGGCGTCTGGTGGCGCGGCCAGAGCCGCAAGGCGGCGTGAGGCGAGCGATTCACCACGAATGAGCGCGCCGCCGTCGCCGCGACGCGCTCATTCTCTGCAACGATCCTCAATGGCCCATGTGGGCAGGGCCGCCGAGCTTGACCTTGCGCAGCGTCAGCGCCAGCGGGATGGCCGACAGCGAGATCAGCATCAGCGCCCAGAACGCGTCCATGTAGCCGAGGAACGACGCCTGGTTCTGCACCTGCTGGCCGATCCACTGGATCGCCTGGTCATGCGCCTGCGCCAGTGTGCTGCCATGGCCGGCGAAGAAGCTCGTCATCTGCTGCAACGTATCCTGATATTGCGGGCTCGACGGCGTCACCTGCTCGACCAGCCGGCTCTGGTGGAACTGCTCGCGATGCGTCAGCACGTTGGAGACGAGGGAAACGCCGATCGAGCCGCCGGTGTTGCGCGCCGCGTTGATCAGCGCGGAGGCCTGGTCGGTCCTGTCAGCCGGAATGCCGTCATAGGACGCCGCCATGATCGGCACGAAGATCAGCGGCAGGCCGACACCGAGCAGCATGCGCGAGCGCGCCATGAACCAGAAGCCGAGATCGCCGTAGACGTTGGTCATGGCGTACATCGAGAGCGCGATCACCAGCGCGCCGACGACGATCAGGTATTTCGGCTGCACCTTGGCGGCGACGCGGCCGACCACGAACATCATCACCATGGTGACGACGCCGCCGGGCGACAGCACGAGACCGGCCCAGGTCGCGGTGTAGCCGAAATCCTGCTGCACCAGCTGCGGCAGGAACTGGGTGGTCGCGAGCAGGATCGCGCCGGTTGCCAGCATCACCAGGAAGCAGGCGCCGAACTGCCGGCTTGCCACCATGCGCAGGTCGATCATCGGATTGCGCCGGGTCATCTCCCACGGGATCATCAGCACGAATGCGCTGCCGCAGATCACCGCAAAGGTGACGATGAAGGGCGAGGCGAACCAGTCGTCCTCGAGGCCGCGGTCGAGCATCACCTCGAGCGCGCCGAGGAAGGTCGCGACCAGCATGAAGCCGATGAAGTCGAAGCCCGTCTTCTGCTGTTGCGATGTGCTGGTCTTCGCAGGCTCGTGCAGCACCGCCGCGATCAGGAGAATCGCGAACGCGCCGACCGGGGCGTTGATCAGGAAGCACCAGTGCCAGGACAGATTGTCGGACAGCCAGCCGCCGAGCGTCGGACCGACCACGGGCGCGACCACCACGGCGATACCGAACACCGCGAACGCCTGGCCGCGCTTGGCGGGCGGAAACGCATCGGCGAGGATCGATTGCGCGACCGGCACCATGCCGCCACCGCCGAGACCTTGCAGGATGCGGAACAGCAGCAGCGCGTTCAGGCTGGGCGCAAACCCGCACAGGATCGAGCTCACCGTGAAAATGCCGAGGCAGATCAGGAAGAAGGTCTTCCGCCCCAGCATCTTCGCGAGGAAGCTCGAGGCGGTGAGGATGATGGCGTTGGAGACGAGGTAGGTGGTGACCACCCAGGAGGCTTCGTCCTCGCTGACGCCCATGCCGCCCGCGATATAGGGCAGCGCCACATTGGCGATGGTGGTGTCGAGCACCTCCATGAAGCTCGCGAGCGCGACGACGATGGCGATCAGCCAGGGGTTCGGGGCTACGCGTGGGACAGAAAAACCTTTGGCGTCGATCGCAATGGCACTCACAGCAGCCTCCCCAGATTGAGGCTTTCGAGCCGCTCAAACAGCGACGGCGTGGGATCGATCCGCACGGTCGGCACCACCGACATGCCCGGGCCGAGCGCGACGTCGGTCGGCGGGTTGTCCATCACGATCTTGACCGGCACGCGCTGCACGATCTTGACGTAGTTGCCGGTGGCGTTCTGCGCCGGCAGCAGCGAGAAGGCGGTGCCCGAACCGGGCTGCACGCTCTCGACATGGCCGTTGATCGTGCGTCCCGGATAGGCGTCGATCCTCAGTGTCACCTTCTCGCCGGGCCGCATCTTGTCGAGCTGGATCTCCTTGAAGTTCGCCGTCACCCAGATCTGGTCGGGCACGAACGATGTCAGGTTGGTGCCGGCCTGCGCGAACTGGCCGACTGCGGCCGAGAGGTTGACCACACGGCCGGGCTGGGCCGCGGTCACCTCCGTATAGGAGAGGTTGAGCCTTGCCTGGTCGCGCTGCGCCTCGGCCTGGGCGAGGTTCGCGACCGCGCTCTTGCGCTGTGCCTTGAGCGCCTCGACCTGCCGCTGTGCCAGATTCAGCGTCGCCTGTGCGCTCAGCAGCGCCGACTGCTGCTGATGCAGTTGCGAAGTGTACTGCTCGGAGTTCTGAACGGTGCCGTAGCCGGTCTGCTCCAGATGCTGGTAGCGCGTCGCCTGCTGCTGGGCGAACACCAGTGCCGCCTGCGCCTGGTCCACCTGAGCCTGGTTGGCGGCGATCTGCGCCTGCTGCACGTCGAGCTGGGCATCGACGTTCTGGATGCTGGCCTGGGCGGCAGCGACCTGGGCCTCGGCCTGCGCCAGGGCAACCCGATAGTCGCGATCGTCGATACGCGCGATCACATCGCCATCAGCGACATGCTGGTTGTCGGTGACGGGAACGGCAGTGATGTAGCCGGCGACCTTGGGCGCGAGCGTGGACTGCCGTGCGGCGATGAAGGCGTCGTCGGTGGATTCGAAATGCTCGGCGTAGTCCATGTAGAGGTAGCCGCCGCCGAGCGCGGCGGCGAGCAGCACGGCGCCGATCGCCGAGACGACCGGTCGGCGGCGCAGGAAGCTGCGGCGTCGCTTGTCGCTGGCCTGCTGCTGTGTGTCCGGCTGCTCGGGAGCGGCCGGCTCCCTGCCGACGGGGGCTTGCTGCGGGGCCGGTGCCCGCGCGGTGAAACCGTCCTTGTCTGCCGTGGTGTGGTTGTCATGCGAGGGGCCAACGAACGAAGGGCTGTCAACGCCCGGCAGCCTTGCGTCGTCCCGTTCCAGAACATTGTCGTCGAACATGATCGCTGCTCCTGCTAGCGGGGCGAGGCCCTGCGAGAGCCTCGCAAAAAAAGGAACGGTACCGTTCCGTTCTGCGTGACACCTAGTCTCGCGAGCTCATTGCGTCAATAGGAACGGTACTGTACCGTTCTATTTACAACCAGATGTGATTGGGGTAGCTTCACCCCACAAGCCGCCACTCCAACGGCGTGGAACCCGGGATTTCGGCCATGAACGCCAGCATCCTCAAGACATTACCTGCCTCGAAGGGCCGGCGCACCGAGGTGCGGGCGGGCCGCCCGCCAAAGGAGCTGGCCGGCGAGGTCGATGCCCGGATCCTCGACGCGGCACGACGGATTTTCCTGGCGCGCGGGTTCGAGGGCGCCAGCATCGACGAGATCGCCGAGATCGCACGCTCCGGCAAGCGCACCATCTATGCGCGATTCCAGGACAAGCGGGCGCTGTTCACCGAAGTCGTGCTGCGCGACATCCTCTCGCGCATCGCCGAGTTCAAGTTCGAGGCGCCGACCGGCGCAACCGTCGAGGAGCGCCTCACCAGCGCGGCGACCACGCTGATGCATTGGGGGTTCGACGCCGAGAGGATCGGACTGATGCGGCTCGCGATTGCCGAAGCGCACCGCTTTCCCGATGTGGCCGCGACCGTCAGTCGGAGGGCGCGTGAGCTGTCCACCGAGATCGGGGTTCACCTCCTGCGCGAGCTGACCGCGCACGACGAACTCGGCTCGCTGCCGGCCTTTGCGCCGGAGCATCTGCCAACCACGGCACGACTGTTCCTCGATCTCATTGCGGTCCCCATGCTGCTCAGGGCGCTGTTCGAGGTGGATCTCAAGAGGCTCGAACCGGAAATGGATGCGCATGTGGCGCGCGGAGTCGCGTTCTTTCTCGCGGCTTGCCGCAACAGTTGGGGTTGAGGCCCGGCCAATAGTCAACTCGACGCCGCCGGACCGTCCTGGTACTGGAACAACACCTCCGCTGCAAACCCGGTGGAGGCGTCCTTGCGAACGTCCCGCGCGACATGCCGGCTGGCAAAGCTCGCCGCGAATATCTCTGCCTGCGTCATTCCGAGATCGGCCATCAGGCGCGTCGCTGAGAACAGCTCGTCGGGCGATTTCCGCTTCTTGGCCTTCAGATAGTTTTCGAGCCGCATCCGGCGTGAGCGCCGGTTCGCCCAGAACGCGATCGAGGCGCCGGCCGCAATGATCGACGTCAGGATCGAGGCGATGTTGGCGCAAATGCGCAGCCACTCTTCCATGTTGCCCCCCCCGCATCGTTGTGCCCGTTTGGAAAGAGTGGTCCGGGAGGCAGTTCTTGTCGAGTGCTTCGCCGTCTCGGCGGATTTCAGGCGATGTTGATCCGTTCGTCCAACGCGCTTCCAGAAGAAAGGCTCAACCGGGAGCGCGCTCGACCGAGTGGCGCAGCCACACCATGCCGCCTTCCAGCGTTTCGCAATGTGTCAGCCGCAACGCCTGCCCTGCGCCGGGTCGATCGCCTTCCGGACCATCATAGTCGACGATGCTCTGCGCTCCGGCGACGCCGTCGACCGCCGGATAGATCAGGGTGCTGAACTCATCGATCAGCCCGTGCTTGAGGAATGCGCCGTTGATCTTGCCGCCGCCCTCGAGCAGCAGGGTCTTGACGCCGAACAGCGCGCCGATCTGCGCCATGGCGCCGGGCAGATCATCGCCCTTCGCACCGGCAAAGACCCAGGACACGCCGTCCTCGCGCAGCTCTGCAAGATAGGCGTCGGAGACCTGCTGGCCCAGCACCGCAACGGCGTGATCGCCGCCGACATTGTCCTTGCCGTAGTGCACGCGGCCGGACGGATCGATGCCGATTGCGAGCTTGCGGCCGTTCTGCTTGCCGAGATGCGCCTCGCGCGGCACCTTCGGTGCATAGGCGATCGGCCGCTCCGATCCCTTGGCCATTTCGCTCATGGTCTTGCGGCCGATGATCCATCCGTCGGCGTCGAACCTGTCGTGGATACGCTCATAATGCGAGCGCAGGACCTCGCGCGAGACGCCTGCGGCGGCGGCGGTGAAGCGGCTGGGATGCAGGCGGCCGTCGATCGACGTGCCCATGTGGCAGATGATGTGGGGACGCATAGGCATGAACTCTTCGGTTGAAGGGGTAACGGCAACGGCAGGCGCCGCCCGGGAATGCTTGATCTAGGTTGCCGCATCCGGTCCCTCAACTCCGACAGCGACGTGGCGTCCAACGCGTGTTGCATGCCCCGTCGCGACTGGAGCTTCGGTTCTGACCGAATCAGGACCGAAGCTCTGGATTCTTGATTTGACCCGTTTCTTCACGCGAACCGGTGTCCACTTCGCTCGAGAACGCTCTGAACGCCAAGGCCCATCCAGGCCGCCGGTGATCGATTGTGCGTCGTACCGGGCTTGGCTACATTTCAGCCGGACTTCGAACAGAGGGGGCGGTCATGCGGGCAGGCAACGCTGTCGTTTTCGCCTTGGTGTCGATCCTGCTCGGCCTGGCTTTGCCGAATTCAGCGCTGGCGCAGATCGTGGCGCTCGGCGCCAGCAACACGCAGGGGAAGGGCGTGTCATCGTCGGAAGCCTGGCCCGCGGTTTTGGAGAGCATGCTTCAGGCCAGGGGCCGGAATGTTCACGTCACGAATGCCGGAATCAGCGGGGATACGACGGGCGGCGAGCTGGCGCGTCTCGACAGTTCGGTGCCGGAAGGCACGACGATCGTGATCCTGAACTTCGGCGGCAACGATTTCAGGCGCGGCCTGCGCGGCAATGGACCCATCGTCACCCCCGAGGAGCGGCGGGCCAATATGGCACGGATCCTCGGCGAACTGCACAGGCGTCACATCCGCACCGTGGCCGCCGACGGGATCATCAATTCGGCGAGAGCCGCGGGGATGGTTCAGTCGGATGGCATTCACCTGACGGCCGAAGGCCATCGGTGGGTGGCCAATCATCTGATCGGGATGGTGAGGTGACGCGACACGGTCAGGCGTACGCAGCCGCCTTCCGTCCCTCGCGCGCCAATCATTGATTTGCCCGACGGCGCAAGCCCCTCGTGCAAAAATATTTCGGTTTATCGTAATGGCAAATCGGTGTATAGAGTTTCCCGTCTCACCCGCCTGAGGGGCGCTCGCGATCGTCACGAACGTTGTGGTGGGATGCGGTGGACGTTGCATGCGTGGCTGACGAGAGCGCATGGAGCGGACGGCGAAGTCGTGCAGGCCTGACGCCCTGGTGGCAGGTGTCCTGTCAGCAAGAGACCAAGGTCTCTTGCTGACGGCGGTGACAAAAAAGCCCAGTCTCGCCGGGGAGAGCACGTATAAGCCGTAACCCATCGCGCAGGGAAAGCCGGATTGCTCCGGTTACACCTGTGGTCCTACCCCCGTGCTTTCTACATTGCACGGGGCCCATGGGTGCGATCGGCACCCGGCTTT
>NZ_JAFCKQ010000069.1 GCF_018130215.1 Bradyrhizobium jicamae | reverse complement strand
GCCGTCCGATCGCCCTCTAGAAGGCCGAGGTCGCGTACTCTTCCAGGATTGGGCCTCTCCGGGACCGACCTGTTGACGCCATTCGAAGTACCGGACTATTCCGCAGCTACCGACGACGAGTGCAGGAAGCGGACCACGTCCTCTCGTACCAGTTGAAGCCGCAACGTTGCTCGGAGGGCCTCAAGGCCGAAGACGTGCAGATCTTCGTTGAAGTCGCCCAGCCGAGGCGATAGCGGGATCGCTACAACGCCGACCGCTTCCGCGCGTTGGGTGAGAGTCGCCTGTACGGCATGTCCGGCAGCATCTTCATCGCGGGCGACATAGAGCCGACGCAAGCAGGACGGCAGCAACATCGCTGCGAGGTGATTGGCCGAAAGCGCGGCCGCCATCGGCAACGTCGGCAGCACGTAGCGCAGCGACAGTATGGTCTCCAGACCCTCGCCGGCAGCGAGCACGTCCTCCACCACGCCGAACCGAACGGCATTGCCGAGCAGATCACCCATAGCTCGTCGTGGGGTGTCGATCGGAGCCTTGCCGAGCCGCGTGCGGTCAAAGCCGTCTGGGTCGAGCCAGGTGCGGTGTACGCCGGTGATCCGTCCATCGAGGTCGGTGACGGAGGCGATCATCGCCGGCCAGGTCTCGGTCGGCAAATGCTGATCCGGTCGGTAGTAGCAACGTGGGTGGAAGCGCAGGCTGCCACCATGGTGGATTTGGCCTATTCCACGACGTTGCAAATACGTTTCAACCACGGTCCCCTCGATCGAGCTGGAGATTGCAAAAAGCCGACGGGCGGTTTCCTGCGACCCGGCCACCACACCCGGACGAATGGGTTTCAGGGCGAATTGCGGCTCTGAACGAGGAAGCTTCAGAAACCGCCTCGCCTCGTCTGCGACCTCGTGGAAGTCTTGCAAACCCCGGCATTCGCGGATGATGTCGAGCAGGTCGCCATGCTCACCAGTCGCAGCGTCAGTCCACTTGCCGGCGGGCCCCTTCGACGATTCGTGGAGCCGCACGAACATCGAGCGACCCGGCGTGTTGTGGACGTCGCCGACCAGCCAGTACCGCCCCGCCCGCCTGCCATTGGAGAGATAGTGTCGGCACACCGCCTCGGCCTCGCGCGCGAGGCGGCGTGCCAGTTCGGAAGCATCGCGGGACATCATGCGGCGTCCCGCACACCGATGCCCGCAACCGGATAGCTGTCGGGCACCTTCGATAGGACCTCCACGCCGCTTGCGTCCGTGGGCACGAACCGCTGCGCGATGCTTTCGGCCAGCTGCTCGATCGAAATCCCCGCCTTGACGTGCCGAACATTCGACTGGCTCAGAACCAGCTTGTTGAATGGAATGTCGCGTGAGGGCGGCAGGGTGATCTTTTGGACGGCCTTCGTCATGTCGAATCTCCACGACGGGCGGCCGGGAGCCTCTCTCGGCCTCCAACCCGTCGCGAAACTCGACCCTGCCCTCTTGCTCTCTTACCCGCAGGGGCTGCTGAGGAGAACCTCACACCGCTTCACGTTCCGCTCTTTCCGTCGTCACGTCGGCAACGTCTTCCGGTAAGAATCCAAGAAGATAATCCGCAACCTTGCTGGCCTGCGAGGCAGCTCGCACAATCGCGCGATTATCCTCCCGCAGTACTTTAAGCCAGGAACCGATATAGTCCGCGTGCCGCACCGTCGGCGCGATCCCGAGCGAGGCGCAACTGAACGCGGATGAGATCTCCGCGATGAGTTCCTCGAAGGCGTACTTCTTGGTACCGTAGCCGCCTGACAAATCACGGTTGAGACGCGACGGATGGCCGGTGGCATGCGCCAACTCGTGCAAGGCCGTTCGATGCCAATTGATCGGCTCGAAATAGGCTTGCGGCGGTGGCACCTGCACATAGTCCTCTGCCGGCACATAGAAGGCGCGGTTGCCGCCGATGCGGAAGTCGATCCCGGTCGCCTTGATGAGCTTTTCGACACGCGGCTCGATCAGGTCTGGCGGCGGAGGCGGCGCTGTCGCTGCGACCTCGGAAGGCAGCTCGTCGCATTGATCGGTGTTAAAGACCGTGAAGCGCTTGAGGAATGGGATGGCCTGCGCTTCATCACCGTTCTCGCTCGCGCGCTGCTTTTCGTCGACCGGCACAAAGCGGTCGGCATAGACAACAGTGGTGCCGCGCTCGCCCTTGCGGACGTGACCGCCGAGCGACAGCGCCTGGCGAAACGTAAGCCAGCTCTGACCTGTGTATGCGCGTTCGGTGGCGGCCCACCAGAGGATCAGGACGTTGATGCCGCTGTATTGACGGCCGGTCGCGGCGCTTTTTGGCATGGCCAAAGATGCATTCGCGGGCGCGGTGCCCCAGGGCTGCACCCACGGAACCTGGCCGGCCTCAAGTTCGTCGATAATTTTGTTGGTGATATCGTCATAAAGGCTTGTCCGGTCTTCACCGGTGCGCCTCCGAGGATAGCGTCTGGACATCGCGGGTCTCCGCGGCGGGCGCCGCGAGCCTCTCTCGCAGCCTGTAACCCGTCACGGCAAAACCCGCGCGATACTCTTACTCTCAGCCTCCAACTGAGTGAATGCGAGGTCTGCGACGCGGCCGTCCGAGTCTTCATGGCATTTGGCCTTGAGTGCCTAGGGCCTCAGCCCTGACCAGGCGTGCGCCAACGGCGCGTCGCCTCAAAGAAAATGGCACCCGGCGAGCGTGAGCATAGCGACCCGAAGGGGCACGCGGGTCCGCGTGTAGCGACGAGACGGGTTAAAAGGGTACCCGGGAACGGGGCAGTGATAGCGATGCGGGCATGCTTCATGACGGCGCCCCTCTCCCGAGTGCCCCCGGCGAGAAGTTCCGCAGTCCGTCGCGAGGGATCGAAGCCAGACGGCCGAGACGCTCCGCGGCTCGGTTCGCGAGAGCCCGATGCGGCGTCAGCCGCACGCGCACGGGCAAAATCCGGGAAGACGCAAGTTCGGGAAATCCGGATGCCAAGGCTTGGTTTCCGCGTCATAGATTCTAATCTGGAGTCTGGGAAACGCGTCTTGAGTTCTTCTCCACCCGCCCTGACGCCGGCCCGGGTTGTAAATCCGGCTTTGAGGCGGCCTTCTACTTCAAGCTCGTAACCCGAAGCTGGCAATTGAGGAGTGGCTGCAGCCATGTCGATGCCGTCGTGCAGCGAAGGCAATCGAGAGCGATTTGGTGGCGTGAGGCGCCCAAACCAAGCTAGCGTCACCTCTGCCAAGGACCGGATTGTCCGCCTCCATCGATCAGGGATGCGAGTTCGCGTCGTCCGAGCAGAAGGTCGGCTTTCCGTTCGAACGGATGCAGGCGCGATAGAGCCAAGGTTCGACGTAGCTGCCCCTCCAGATTCCGCGACCGGCCTGCTCGGCGCCGCGCTGAGCTGAGCGATATCTGCCCTTCGAGTATCGAGGCCAGTCCAGCGCAAGCCCGCTCAGCACCAGCCAATTGCCGAGGTCCGCACCAGCGACGGAACAGGTTGCGACCGTGCGGCCATATTGGTCGAGGTTGACCGGAACACAGTTGACGGGCCGCCGCGCAATGAAGGCGTCCAGGTCATTTGCAGCCTGCACACCGCAACGATATTGCAGACTGTCTTCGCCGCGGCACAGTTGACTGCTCTCTGGTGCGTCGATCCCCCAGAGCCGGATGCGCGTTCCGTGAATTTCCAGCGTGTCGCCGTCGATCACGCTGGCCTGTCCGACAAAATCATCGGCCGAGGCGACGTTCGACAGAAGAGCGAGCATCAATGCAATAGAGATTCGACGCATACCTGTGACCTCGATCGAGGCCTATCGACAAAGACATGGGAGGCAAGCGAGCGACGCGCAAGATTTCTATGGAGCGCTTGCGGAGAGGCTTTCCGAAATGCACCGTGTTCGGTGCGTGCGGTGGTATAATCCATCCCTGCTCGATCTGGTACTTCGGTCTATTCGTTGCGACGTCGCCCCGCGGCTTTGCACATGACGGCTACGCTTCCGGCAAGCTGGGAGCCAGGCGGACGACGAGACGGATCACCCCGCGAACAACCTTGACACCTCGCTTACGCTGCACGCACGGTATCAAGGAACTTCCCCACCTCGAGCTTCAGCCGATTGCTGTCGCCTGCGAGCGACCGCGCTGCGGCCAACACCTGCGTAGAGGCCGAACCGGTCTCGCCCGCCCCACGCTGCACGTCGGTGACGTTAGACGACACCTGATGGGTTCCTTGCGCAGCCTGCTGCACGTTGCGCGAGATTTCCCCGGTAGCCGCGCCCTGTTCCTCTACCGCAGCCGCGATCGTCGAGGAGATCTCGGACAGCTTCTCGATGGTGTCGCTGATAGCCCTAATGGCGCTGACAGACTCCTGCGTCGCCGCCTGAATGCCGAAGATCTGCTGGCCGATCTCGCCTGTCGCCTTGGCGGTCTGTTCGGCCAGCGCCTTTACCTCGGAGGCCACCACCGCAAATCCTTTGCCCGCCTCGCCCGCACGTGCCGCCTCGATCGTGGCGTTGAGCGCCAGGAGGTTGGTCTGGCCAGCGATGGTGTTGATCAGTTCGACGACGTCGCCGATCCGCGTCGCGGCCATGGATAACTCGCCGACGCGCTCGGTCGTGGTGCGTGCCTGACCGACCGCTTCGTTAGCGACGCGCGCGGACTGCTGTACCTGGCGGCTGATCTCGGTGATCGACGAGGATAGCTCCTCCGTCGCGGAGGCCACCGACTGCACGTTAGTGGAGGCCTCTTCGGATGCCGCTGCAACCATCGTGGACAGCTCCTGCGCGCGTTCGGCGGTCGAGGTAAGCGTCGAGGCTGACGCCTCGAGTTCGGTCGCGGCGGAGGACACCGTGTCGACGATCTCGCCGACCGCGGATTCGAAGCTGTTGGCGAGCCTGTGCATCTCGGCCTTACGCTGCGCGGCGGCGATCTGGTCCTGCTTGGCCTTGGCTTCGGCCTCCTCTCGCGCCTTCTGTTCGGACACAATCTTGAATTTCTCGACGGCCGCGGCGACCCCGCCGACCTCGTCCTTGCGACCGAGCCCTGGCAGCACCACCGAAAAATCACCACTTGCGAGCTTGTCCATGGCCACCGTGAGCGTGCGGATAGGCCGCGCAATCGTCAGGAAGGACATCAGCCAAGAGCCGATCAGGACAAGCACGGCACATGCCCCGACCATCATGCCAATGTCCTCGCTCGAGGCCATTTCCTGCACCGAGCTGGTGATCTCCTCCTCGCTCCTGTGCTCGGCGAAATCGGCAATCTGGCTGGTTGCCTCGTCCATTTGACCCGCCGTTGGCAGCGTGACCTCACGAATGAGGCGCGCGCTCTCTTGGGTGAGCTTGGCGAGGCGGGCAGTGTCCGAGCCGGTTGCCGCGATAGCCTCGCCACGGATCGACGCGATTTGCTGCGCTCCCTTGACGTATTCAGCAGACAGGCTTTTGAGCTTGTGCATCCGCGCCTGGTTTTCTGAAGATTTCGACAGCTTGAGCATCGCCTCAGCGGTGTTATTCAGCGACCTTGCGCGCTCGACGAGCTCATCGTTCGCCTTTTGCAGCTCAGCAGCATTGTTGGCGAGCCGGATATCTCGTCCGCTTAGCTGCATGCTACGCACCCAGAGTTTAGCTTCGATGGCGTCCTGCGCTAACTTCAGCTGTTCGACGGCAGCTTGGTTTGAACGACGCACATTGCCGTTGCCGACGAGTTGGCTTGCGATCATGGCAAACACTAAAAGAATGCCGAACGCCGACATCACCGCCAGTTTGGTTCCGATCTGCAAGTTTTGGACGAAGCTCAGCATGGGCACGTTTTCCTGGATATGCGCGGCCAAGTCATTGTTGACCGCCCTTGGCGTTGATTCGCCCTTACCTGAATACTGATCGCCGAGGATTCTGATTTCGTTAACGATAGGCTCCGCCGAAATACGGAGAAGCGAGCAAAAGGCTCCTTTGAAACAAGCACGAAGCGCGCACTTAACAAGTTAATCACACGCAAAGGTAGGCCGCCCGGATTCTAGCCTGCCGGTTCGAAAGCGCGGCTCTGCTTACTCTCTGCTTTTCCAAGCCCGATGACGTTCGTGTTTATCCGACTGCGATGGGTTGGACCTGTGTGATCTCTGAAAGCCGCCGGGGACGGTGGGCCCGACTCGTTTACGTCAAGTGCACAGATCTGCCCTGGGTGACAACATCACGATGCCCGTAGTGAGATAGCCTTTCATCCAGAGATCGAGACGGCCGTGACGACGAGATAGCCGAGATCCATCGTGCGCGACGGTTCGATCGGGTCGGTTTCGACGGCAGCGAAGTTATTCCGCTCTAACGTCAACAGCCGACATGCAGCTAGAACGCGGCGTTCGTCGCGAAGCCGCGCGGCAATGTTCGCGCCGTCGCCGAATATATCCCCAGCGCGCACGATCACGTCACCAATGTGCTCGCCGACGCGGAGGTTGATGCGGCGATCTGGGTTCTTGCGGCCACCGACCACGATACTTTTTGGATCCCATATCGGCCACCGGGGCCCCTTTCGGCCGCATCTGGGCAGGGCGGGTTCAAAATCTCAGTGTGAAGGCCGCTGCCGCCGCCGAGGTTCACAGGCTTGCGTTCGTCACAGGGGACGAGGGGATACACCGGGCTCATTCGGGCATTCCGGCGAGGCGCAATGGCGTAACCACCGCGTCTAAATCCGTCTGATGGCGGTAAGGCAACCCCTGTGCCCAGCGGCTTGCAGTCAAGCTGGGATGATCGGCCAGCATCCTCTTCACGGTGAGGCGTGCTTCGTCCTCACTACCGAGGTTCCAGAGTGATGCTACAAGAATGGCTTGCGCCGTTAGCCAATGCGGCCTCTCGACCAAGACGCGTGAGGCAATGTCGCGTGCAGCTACAGGATTGCCGAGGTGAAACTTCGCGCGAGCCTCATCGACCATACTGTCATTGCGGCTAAGAGGGCTAAGTCGTTGGGATTGCTTTTCATACTCGGCGCATTTGCGAAAGTCACCAGCGTAGCTGAGGCACATACCGGCCACAGTATAGGCATCAGAGCAGTTCGGGCCGAGGGCAATCGCCTTCTCGCCTGCAGCTAAAGCCTCATCATATTGTCGCTGATACAGACGCACATAACCTATCGCCATGTAGCCATAACAGTTGCTCGGGTCAGCAGTCACGGCTTGGCCACCGTGTTCCAGCGCCGTCTCGTAGCTTGTCGCCTCGTCCCGCCGCCAACCAAAGCGAACCTGATCGGTTACTGTGAACGCCAATATGCAAAGCGCCGGTGTGAAGGCTGGGTTGATTGCCAAAGCCCGTTCGAGTTCGAGGCGCGCTTGTGCATGAGTGTGTTTGGCATAGTTGAGGTTTAGGGTTCGACCCCTGATGAAATGCTCGTAGACCAAGGGGCTACCTGAACGCTTTCGCCACACCCTCGCCACCTCGCCAAATGTCAATCGGACTTCAAGTGCGGCAACGATGTCCTGCGTTATTCGGTCCTGAAGGTCGAAAACGTCATCGAGGTCACCCTCAAATCGATCTGCCCACACATGGGAGCCGTTAAGGCTGTCGATCAACTGCGCCGCCAATCTTACTCGGTTGCCGGCCTTGCGAACGCTCCCTTCCAGCACGTAGCGAACGCCGAGTATTCGCCCGATTTCACGGATGTCGCGCGCCTGTCCCCTGAAAACAAAACTCGAGTTGCGGGCTATGACCAACAGTTCCTGGATTTTCGACAAGGTGGTCAGCACGTCCTCAGCGATACCGTCAGCGAAATACTCCTGCTCCGGTTCACCGCTCATGTTATGGAACGGAAGCACCGCGATGGATGGTTTGTCGGGCAGCGGCAGAGACTTGGAAGAGCTCGCGAATGCTGCTGCACTTGGAGTATCAACCAGCCTGCCGGCAACGTAACCTCTGATCGGCTCCCCGACGTTCTTGACCTGTTGAGGGCCGAGGTCGGTGAACGACAGCGGCAGAACCTTCTTTACCTGCTCGTAAGTAGCGCCAGAGATACACACGCTTCCCGGCTCAGCGATGGACTGCAGCCGCGCAGCAATGTTCACACCGTCTCCAAAGAGGTCTCCAGCGCGCACCATTACGTCGCCGATGTGAACTCCGATGCGAAAGCTGATGTACTTGTCGGGCGGGAGACTGGAGTTCGTTTGGGCTAGAGCGGTCTGTGCCTCCACCGCGCACTGCACGGCCTCCACCGCGCTGCCAAACTCGGCAAGGACACTGTCGCCCGCCGTGTTCGCTATGCGGCCCCCGTGCTCCTCAATGAGCCTGTCGAGTATTGCGCGCCGTTCGGTCAGCCCCTTAAGCGTGCCGACCTCATCGGCTCCCATGAGGCGGCTATAGCCTTCGACATCCGCTGCGAAGACTGCGACGAGCTTCCGGCTGACTGCCATAGGGTCTGACATCGGCTGCCCTAATCCCTAAGCCCTCACCCTTCCGGTACTCCGGCTATTCGAAGCCCACATTTTCTCGATCTTCATCCTGTTGACGACTAAGCTCCAGGACCGATTTCATGTCCTTGCAGGAATGGGCTGGGAGGAACTGAGGCTGCCGAACGCAGTCCGTCCTGGGGACGCGCGGCCCTTGTGTCGTCGATGATGGAGCCAATCGCGCTCACACAGTCTTCTCCGGATGCCCTGGGCGGCGGGCGCCCCGTCGGGTTGCGGCTATTTTGACTGAAACGCGCAACGGCTTGCAAGGAGGATTCGCCCTTGGTCGGATTCTGGGCCGATTTTGTTGCAAAAGTCGGCTGTTGGCGATGGATGGTTCGGCTGGTTCCTCTCGGAAGACCGGCCTTGATCCACCGATCCTGACGCACTCTACGCAACTCAGAGGCTGCGCAATACACAGAGCCTGAGCGGGTGGCGGACGAGCGACCAGCGACGCGAGCCGCCGTAGGTTCTGCGCGATGGCAGCAAGAACAAACTCGTCCTGGGCGCCTTGTGGACCACGTAACCGAAGTCGGCCGAGCTTCAGGATTCGCTTCAAATGGGCGAACCGCATCTCATCAGCTCCGGATCAATCGAAGGGCGCCCCATCGACGAATAGTGAGATGCAAGTTCACCGCGAAGCCAGATAGATCGAGAGCACCATCGATCTTCCGAACAAGATGATCATCCGGCACTGCGTCGCTAAGCCGAAACTCGTAGAACAGTTGACGTTGGTCACTCTTCTGACGGCCCATCATGGATCGACCTCGCCGCGATTCGCGTCAACACAACGGAATTCGACCTGTCTCAATCGACTTTTGCAACAAAATCGGCCCCAAACCGACATCTTCGCTAATCATACAGATTTCCGCTTTCGAGGCCGCAGCGGACAAGCATCGGGCACCCGACGAGGTCGCTTTTTGACCCCGGCCTCGCACCTCATTCGATCACTTCGTCGGCGGCAGCGAGCAGCACTGGAGGCATGTCAAGGCCGAGCGTTTTGGATGTGTTCAGATTGATCACCAGCTCGAATTTTGTAGGTTGTTCGATCGGTAGATCGGCGGGTTTGCCTCCCTTGAGTATACGATCGACAAAAAAAGCAGCCCGACGTGACAGGTCGGCAATGCTGGCCGCGTAAGCCAACAAACCGCCAGCCCGAACTTGCTCTCGAAACACGAATATTGACGGGAGCCGGTGCTTCATTGCCCCTTCCGCAAGCGCTCTGCCCTTTGCAACGAACACGCCATCTGACGTAACGACTAGCCCCTGCGCCCGCCCGTTCGCGAGTGTGGCAAGCTGGCTGTCGAGATTATTCTCGTCAGCCTCCACGATATCGAGTGCTATGCCAAGCGAGCGAACATCTAGTTCCAATTTCTTCGCCCACGACGAGCCGATCTTGTAGATGGGCTGCCTTGTGGAAACTAAAACGCCGACCCTGTCGAGCCTCGGTACTACCTGTTTCAGGAGTTCGACGCGTTTGCCGTAAAGTTCAAGGTCCATGGTGGTAAGCCCCGTGACGTTGCTGCCAGGGCGAGAAAGGCTCCCCGCGAACCCCGTGCCGACGGGATCGGGATGGGCAAACGTGACAATGGGGATCGACGAGGTCGCCCGCTTCGTGGCAATCAGCTCCCGCGTCCCAGTCGCTACGATGATGTCAGCACGCTCGCGCACGAGATCGGCGACGAAGCCATCAATCAGGCTGTCATCACCTGCCGCAAATCGCCGATCGAAAATGACGTTCTGGCCCTCAACGTAGCCGAGCTCCTTCATCTGCGCCAAGAACGGACCAAAGTTGGCGGGCTCGGCGGGAGTCGCTCCGATTGAGACGAGACCGACAATTGGACGCACCTGTGCGTGCGCTATTGACGGCCATATCGTTGCACCGCCGAGTAGCGCTACAAAATCACGACGTTTCAGTTGATCGAATTGCATTCGTGGCCCCTAGCCGGGAGGCTCCGTTACGATCAGGGAGGATAGCGCCAATGGACGTCTTTGTGACAGATGACAACGCGTCCCAGAC
The DNA here is from genome assembly GCF_018130215.1 of Bradyrhizobium jicamae. Lineage (GTDB taxonomy): Bacteria > Pseudomonadota > Alphaproteobacteria > Rhizobiales > Xanthobacteraceae > Bradyrhizobium > Bradyrhizobium jicamae_A. The sequence continues at coordinate 20,660 of NZ_JAFCKQ010000069.1, read as the reverse complement.
GTGAAAAAGCGGCCTTACCGGGCCATCAGTCATGCAGCCCAAACTGAGCCGTCCTCAGGCGGCGATCAGCGGCCTGATCGCGAGAATATTCATTGCTCCGGTCAGATTGTAGACCAGAACCGAGAGGGCCATATCGACGACTACCTTTGGGAGAGTTTTGGTCAGGAAGTGCGTCGCCCCATCCGTGCCTTCATCGTGCCGAACGGATGCTCGACAGTCTCGCGACGAAGGCGCATAGCGAGCGGGTTCGCATCGAGCCGCTGCTGCACCGCGTCGAGCAGATCCTCGTGCTCCCATCGCGTGATCTGTCGCTCTGACCCGGGCATGCACTGGGGTTTGATCGAACAATTCTTACAGGTGTTGGTCCAGTAGCGCCGTAGCATTTTGTCGGCTTCTTCGTTTGTATAGCGATACGACAACCCCTACCCGGCCGGACAACGATAGGCGTCTTCCTCCGGCAAATAGACAAAGTCCTGTTTACCGAAGCGTCCGTCCGACTTGGCGCCCGAAGTCGCGCTGTGGCGATCATTCACGCTCTGGAACGGGACCTTTCGCGGCCGGTGTTGATGGCAAATCAGGTGGCATTTTGGCATGCCCTGCGCGTTTCAAGAAAGCGTATCACCGTCACCGTCACCGTCTACGGCAGCATTTTCGATTCGCAACGGTGACTAGCACAAGAGCGATCCAAAAACTTCAGTTCCAAGTGATTAACCAATTACGCTGCCCGGGCGGAAGAGGTGATCGAACAGAGCTGCCCCTTGCTGCTGCGCGTGGGTCTCCTCTTGGCCCATCGCGGCATGTTGCTGTGTCGTGTGACTTCGGCCGCTAACGGGGCAAACCTGACATTGTTAAGCTTGGCCCTCAAAACGCATGGGTTTGCGGGCACATCGCGGCGCGGGCAGCCTTCCTGATCCCGGAGGCACGGTTATCGACAACGTATCGCTTGAAGTCCTCGTCACTCCTCTGCCTCGCCAGCGTCATCTGGGTGGCTTCGGGGAGCGAGAGAAGCGATGCGTATAGATATCACCCGTGCGCTGCTTCAGCGCGCCTTGGTAGCCGCGTGCGCCGCAAGGCAGGCCTGAGAAATAATCACAGCCGTAGGGTGCCATGTGTCCCTCGCGGAGCCCTGATGCCTCTCGCGAGATCCCGCGAACCGTGGTCGTCTCTGGCACTGTTGGCGGCTTCGTCGTAGGGTTGACACCTGCAAAGGGGTTAGCGCGCCATGGCCGAGGCAGAGACCAGCCGTGTTGGACGCAGGTTAGCAGCCATCGTCGCGGCTGACGTGGCGGGTTTCTCGCGGCTCATGGGCCTCGACGAGGTCGGTACCGCCCGCACCTTGCGCGAACACCGCAAGATTACTGACGCCATCGTGACGAAACACGGGGGGCGCATCGTGAAAACCACGGGCGACGGCGTGTTGCTTGAGTTTCCGTCTGTGGTCGATGCGGTCGAATGCGCCGTGGCGGTGCAGGCTGTGATGGCCGAACGTAACCAAGGTGTCCCCGAGGACCGGCGTATGCTGTTCAGGTTCGGGATCAATCTCGGTGACATCTTGATCGAGGGAGACGACATCCTCGGTGATGGTGTCAATGTCGCGGCTCGGCTAGAGGGGATCGCTGAACCGGGCGGCATCTGTGTCTCGTCATCGGCTTACGAACAAGTGTGTGGCAAGGTCCTGGTCGAGTTCACTGACATTGGCGAGCAGCGTCTTAAGAACATCGCCCGTCCGATACGGGCCTATGCTATTGGCCTGAGCGCAAAGGCTCATGAAACTGCGCCGCTGCCGTCTTCAGCTCCGCGTCTGTCCATGGTGGTTCTGCCCTTCACGAATATTGGTGGCGATCCAGAACAGGACTACTTTGTCGATGGCGTAACCGAGAGTCTGACCACAGACCTTTCGCGCATCAGCGGCGCGTTCGTGATTGGCCGACACACCGCGTTTACCTACAGGGGCAAGGCGGTTGACCTTAGACGGATTGGCCGCGAGTTGAACATCCGCTATGTGCTCGAAGGCGCGGTGCAGCGTGGCGGCAATCGACTTCGGGTCAACGTGCAGCTGATCGACGCTGAAACCGGCAATCACCTTTGGGCCGAGCGGTTCGATAAACCCGTGGCCGACCTGTTCGATATGCAGGACGAAATCGTATCGAGGCTCGCCAACACCTTGGATGCTCAGCTCGTCGCGGCCGAGGCGCAGCGAGCGGAACGTTCGCTGCATCCTGATGTAATGGACTTGTATTTTCAGGGTATCGCTTGCCTACACAAGGGACTGACCAACGAACACATGACGCAAGCGCGTGGCTTATTCGAACGTGCCTTGGCGCTCGATCCCGGCAGTATTGAAGCACTGGTTGGCACGGCCATAGCTGACTTTAATTGGGGTGTTAACTTTTCTATCGACGACCGAGCCGCGCCCCTCGCGGCGGCCGAGGCGACCTTGATCAAAGCTCTGTCCATGGCTCCACAGCACGCGCAGGCCCATGTGTATCTGGGTGCTGTACATATTTTCACGGCCCGCGCGGCCCAAGGCATTGCCGAATGCGAGCAGGCGCTGGCGCTGGATCGCAATTTGGCTAGCGCTCATGGCTGGATCGGCATCGCGAAGCTTTTTCTTGGTCGCGACAAAGAGACCGAGGCCCATATCCATGAGGCGCTCCGCCTCTCTCCTCGCGATATCTTCGCCCACCGGTGGATGGCGTTTGTCGGCTTCGCCAAGTTGTGGCAAGGCGACGACGCCGAGGCGGTCGCCTGGCTGCGCCGGGGCATCGAGGCCAACCGCAATTTTCCTCTCACGCATTTCCATCTCGCCGCCGCGCTCGCGTGGCTGGGCGCGGTGGACGAGGCCCGTGCCGCCGTGCAGGAGGGACTTGCGCTCAATCCGAGCTTCACTATCCACCGTTACCGTGTTGGTGCGTCGAGCGACAATCCGACTTACCTTGCCCGGCGCGAACGCGTCTATGAGGGCATGCAGTTGGCCGGGGTGCCGGAAGGGTAGTCATGTCCGACCCTACGTGTTGCGACGCAGAATCTCGTCGGGAGTGCCTATGTTGAGAAGAATTGATATCCTCCTGGCCCTCCCCAGGGTGGATGGCCCCGGCTTGCAAGAATTGTTTTCATGATGGGCAGTGGTCGCTTGCAGTCATGTGTCCGGCCTTTCTGCGCGGTCGTACACAGCCGCTGGCCTTGATGGAATCCGCGGATCGAGGCCTTATCAGTTGGCAGCCTACTGTTACAGCGGACTTCCCCCCTGCCACCCAAGCTTCGGTTGGCATCCAGAAGTGGACCGCCCCGCAATGAGGACATTTGACTGGCGGCGCGACGCTTGGCAGCGTTTCAAAGCGCACTGTCTAAATATCCAAGCCGGTCTGTACGCGGTGTCCCCATCTCATCTCCGCGTCGAGCGATAATATGGTCGACGAGACGATGCGCCTCTTCGGCGATCCCAAAGATGGTGCCTGATTTGCGGGTTGAAGAGAAATCGACACCCGCGAAATAGATCCCCGGTGCTATGGTCATTCCCTCGCTCTCCAGGGGTTGGCCGCGCGCATTGAGCACGCCGGGGACCTTCACAAAGCTGTAATTCCCCTCAAAACCGGTGCACCAGATCACCGTCGTAAGGTTGTGCTCGCTCGGACACAGGGACAGGATCGGCGAGTTCGGCAACCGCGGCGCGACCGTTTCGGCCGGATCGTCAACGGCCGGCGGAGCATCCAGACGGTGGCGGGTAATATAGCCGTCGATGTGCAGCTTCGTCTTGGCAGCAGCCTCGTCGCCGAGCCGGATATTCTCGCGGAGATCGTCTGCAAAGGTGAGCCGGCCGTTGGCAACGCCCGTGAAGCGGCCGAGCAGCACGACACCCTGCGCGCTGAGCGATTGCAGGCTAATCGTGTGGAGCGCACCGAGCAGCGGCCGTCCCGCAAGGCGGCCATCTGGACCAACGAAGTCCTTGCGCGGGACGTCATATACGCCGCTTTCCCGCTCCCAGAACACGATATCGCGGCCGCGATATCGTCGCGGCTTGCGCCCGGTCCGTCCAGTGGACAGGAAGACGACCCGCCTTGCCAATAAAAGGTCCTCAGCGATCTGGCCGCCGGATTGAGCGCTTCCAACCACCAGAACTGCCCCCGTGGGGAGCGCCTGTGGATTGCTGTAGGCAGACGAGTCGATCTGCAGCACGTCCGGCGGAAGCGCTCGCGCCACCTCGGGTCGCCGCGCACAGTTCAGGCTGCCGCTGGCGATCACCACGGCTCTAGCCTCGAGTTCGCCAACCGGCGTGATCAGGCGATAGACGCCAGCCGTCCCGTCGCGCGTGAGCGCCGTCACTGGCGTGTTGGTCACTACCGGAAGACGATAGCGCCTCGCATAGTCCTCCAGGAGGGCGACGAATTCATCGCGCGTGTAAAATCCCTCAGGCTGAGATCCCTCGTAACGGTCACCCGGCATCAAGGTCAGAAACTTCGGCGTGTTCAAATGGAAGGAGTCCCAGCGTTGGGTAAGCCAGGTTTCGCCGATCCGACCGCGCTCTAGTACGCGGTGAGAGAGGCCAGCTTTGGTCAGCACATAGCTGACACCGAGGCCTGCCCAGCCAGCTCCGATCACCGCCGTGTCAAATGGACTACCCATGTTGATCACCCAATAAAGTGAGGCCTCACATCGCACCGCCGGTTCGGCTACGAATGAAAGCGGCCAACCCCGAAAATGTCGCTGCGTAAAGATAGAAATGGAGTTGCAGAATCAAACGTCGCCATTTTGTTACGGCGGGCGGAGACGTCTCCTTCGGCTTCAGCCAGTATTCCTCGTACCAATCAGGCTGAACCTGAAACGCGCTCATCGCTTGCTCGAGATCTCGCGAAAGGGTTCTTGGCCTCATGACGCAATTCCTTCGAGCCGACGGAGCGTTTGTTGGCGCTCACGATTCTTGAGGTTACGCTCTTTTGCTATGGAGGGCAGACGACGCCTCGTGGGTCGATAGCGCGGTTCGATGCGATATAATCGATCTCGCCGCGCGAGATACCGATGTCCGTCAGCTCGCTGTCACTTAGATCGGACAAAACAGCGCATAGTCGCTCGCGCTTGCGCCGTTCTTGAAACGTCTCCCAATGTCTTTTCAGGAAGCTGACGACGCGCCGGGCAGAAGCGCGCCGTCCGTTCCACCCTGTTGCAATGTAGGTCGTGCTCATTGCGCAATCTCTGGATGAGCTTGAGTCCGCTCAAGCATAACTGCCGCCTTCCGAAAGGAACCTACTGCCGTGTCGCAATCGACCTGTGGCTCCGAGCGTGATAAAATCGTAAAATCTTCGGCCCGGGGGTGTTTCCTGCCCCTAAACCAAGTGCGACCGATATGGCGAAGGTCAATCTCGCACTTCTTGGCGGCTTCCGGCTCCAGACGGAGCCCGGAGAGCCGGTCTCGTTGTCGACCAGGAAGGCCGGGGCGCTGCTGGCCTATCTGGCCCTCCACCCTGGCCAGGCCCAGGCGCGCGCAAAGCTAGCGACCTTGTTATGGGGCGACCGCAGCGAGGTGCAGGCGCGCGACAGCCTGCGGCAGGCGCTGAGCCTGGTGCGCAAGGCGTTGTCGCACGTCGACGCAGGCGCGCTAATCGCTCACGAGGACACTATCAGCTTTGAGCCGACGGCGTTGACCATCGATGCAATCGTGTTCGAGGATCTGGCGGCGCAAGAAGAAATCGAGAGTCTTGAGCAGGCCATCGCGCTCTATGGTGGCGACCTTCTCGACGGCTTCGAGGTCGCCGCACAGGAGTTCGAAGGCTGGTTGACGGCGGAACGTGAGCGATTTCGCGAAGTGGCGCTCGAAGCCATGACCAGGTTGCTGGACCATCATTTGTCCAGCGGCGCAGTCGAGAGCGGCATTCGCATTGCGGCGCGGCTGTTGGCGGCCGACCCCTTGCAGGAGCGTGTCCATCGCACCCTGATGGAGCTCTATTGCCGACAGGGGAGACACGGCGCGGCGCTTCGCCAGTACCGCATCTGCGCCGATTTGCTCACAAAGGAGTTGGGGATCGACCCGGACGCAATGACCAAAGCATTGCGTCGAGAGATACTTCGCGAGTGGAACCAGCGGAAAGGTGCGACCGTGGCCAGTAATGCCGCGGCGAACTTCCTCGGAGAGGTCGACGAGACCGAAGCGTCGGTAATGCCACGCTCGCCTGAGCGCCGCCAGGTGACGGTGCTCAGTTGTGATCTTGTCGGCACGAGCGCGCTTGCGACCCGCCTCGATCCGGAGGAATTGCGGGCGCTGATCGCTACCTATCAGCGCTGCTGTATCCCGATCATCGCTCGGTCCGGCGGCACGGTGGGCAGGCTCTCCGGGACCGGGATGCTGGCTTACTTCGGCCACCCACAGGCGCACGAGCACGACATCGAATGCGCAGTTCGCGCGGGACTGACCCTCGTCCATGCGATCTCCCAGCTTGATGGCGGCAGCGTCGGCTCTTTTCAGTTGCGCGCAGGCATCGCAACCGGCCCGGTCGTGGTCGGCGATCTCGGCGATGGCGCGGATCAGCAGATGATTGTCGGCGAAGCTGTGCAACTCGCGGGAGCCCTGGAAAGGGTCGCCGAGCCCAACACGGTTCTGGTTGCGGCGAGCACCCGCCAGCTCGTCGGAAATCTGTTCGACTGCGACGACCTTGGGCGAATGGTGCTCAACGGATTCTCCGAGCCGGTCCCGGCATGGCGGGTGCAGGGGGCGAGCAGCATCGACAGCCGTTTCGAAGCATTGCGCGCGCCGACCGCGCCACTCATTGGCCGGGACGAAGAGCTCGAGCTGCTGTTGCGCCGCTGGCGACAGGCGGCAAACGGGGGGCGCGTGGTGTTGCTGTCGGGCGAGCCCGGAATCGGCAAGTCGCGGCTGACGGTGGAGTTGCAGCAGCGAATTCGGGGCGAGCCGCACGCCTGCCAGCGCTACTTCTGCTCTCCCCACCATCAGGACAGCACGCTTTATCCGATCATCCACCAGCTGCAGGAGGCGGCCGGCTTCCGGCGTCACGACACCGACGCGCAGCGGATCGAAAGGCTTGAGGCTGTGCTGGCCTGGGCGGCAGACGATTTTAGCGAAGCTGCCCCACTCATTGCGGATCTGCTGTCCGTGCCGAGCGGCGGCCGCTATGCGCGCTTCGACCTTGCTCCCCAGAAGCGCAAGGAGAAGATGCTTCGGGTACTCTTGGCGCTGCTCGAAGGACTAGCTGCGCGGCAGCCCGTGCTTGCTATCTTTGAAGACGTCCAGTGGATTGATCCCACTTCACTGGAGCTGTTGGACCTGATCGTCGACCGCGTGTCGACAATACCGGCCCTTGTGATCATCACCTGTCGATCCGAGTTCGTGCCCTCGTGGATCGGTCGTCCGCAGGTGACTTTGCTGACGCTCAACCGCCTGTCGCCTGCCCACCGTGCCGAAATGATCGCGGCGGTGGTCGGCGGCAAGGCGCTGCCACTGGAAGTCGCCGACCAAATCATCGATCGCGCCGACGGCGTGCCGCTGTTCATCGAAGAGCTAACCAAGACGGTGGTGGAGAGCGGCCTCCTGGTTGAGGCCAATGATCGCTACGCACTAACGGGGCCGGCGGCACCGCTGTCGATCCCGTCGACGCTGCAGGGTTCACTGCTGGCGCGACTTGATCGTCTTCCCGAGACGCGAGGGGTGGTGCAGATCGGGGCGGCGATTGGTCGTTCGTTCTCTCACGAATTGATTTCCGCGGTGGCGCAGACGCCGCAGCAGCAAGTCGATGATGCTCTTGCACGTCTCGCGAATGCGGAGCTGATCTTCCGGCGGGGCGCTCCGCCCGACGCGGCATATACGTTCAAACACGCGCTGGTCCAGGACGTCGCGCACGGCACTCTGTCGCGCCCCCAGCGGCAATTGCTGCACGCGCGGATCATCAAGACATTGGAGGAGAAATTTCCGGATACGGTGGCGGCCCAGCCAGCGTTGCTCGCCTACCACTGCGAACAAGCGGGGTCGATCGGAAAGGCGATCAGCTACCGACGGAAAGCCGGCGAGCTGGCGCTCGCGCGCTCAGCCACGACGGAGGCAGAGGTTCAATTGCGCAAAGGTCTGGGCCTTCTCGCCCACCTGCCCGAAGGCCCCGAGCGCCACAACAAGGAGTTCCGCTTGCAGGCGGAGCTTGGCGTGGCCCTGTGTGCCGCCCAGGGCTGGGGCGCGCCATCAGCAGGTCAAGCCTTCGACCGAGCCCGTGAACTCTGCGCGGCTATGGATCAAACAGATTGGCTCCCAACCATAATCACGGGTCAATTCGCCCATCGCTTGTATCGCGCTGAGCTAAGGTCGGCAAATCAGCTTTGTGACGAGCTTCTGGATTTGGGTAAGACCTGGAAGAATAGCCGGGCTTCCTCACCCGCATGGCGATGGACGTCCGAAGCAATAACATGGCTGGGGCATTTCTCGACGGCACACAGTCGGCTTTGGTTGGGTGACTTGGCTGCCGCGCGCGCCGGCGCTGAAGAGGCGCTTCGGCTTTATGACCCCGCCGTCATGGATGTCGTCTCCGTCAGCGGGCGTTGGACCAATGACGTTCGAATTGTTCCGCTCACGGTCTGTATCGAGTCGCTGACCTATCTTGGACACTTTGATCAGGCGCGCCGGCGACGCGATGAGGCGATAGAGCGCGCGCGTCAACTCAAGCATGCGGGCTCGCTGGGCTTCATACTTGCGTGCATTGCAGGATGCGAGGCGCACACGGAAACCGATCCCGCCATCCGGTTGGATCATGTCGTGGAATTGGAGACCGTCTGTGTGCAGCACGGCTTTGCGCATTGGGAAAACTATGCACGATGGCAGCGTGCGTGTTGTCTGATGGCCCTTGGTCACACAGCGGAAGCAACCGAACTGCAAGCAGATGCCGGCGCAGAATTCCGAACCAAAGGGAGCTATCTTCACAAACCGACACAGCTTATGTCGCTTGCGGAAGCGCTCGGCAAGGCTGGTCGCCCGAAGGAGGGACTGAAAGAACTCGAAGAGGCGGCAAATGAAATCGAGGCCACCGATGAACGTTGGGCTGAATCAAATCTGCACCGCGTTCGTGGCGAGCTCCTGATTGCAATTGGCGACCTTCCGGGAGCGGAAACAAGTTTTTGCCAGGCCATAGAAATTGGAATCTGTCAAAGCGCAAAATTGTGGGAGCTTAGAGCGGCCACCGGCCTCGCCCGTCTTTGGCGTGACCAGGGCCGCCGTGCGCAAGCGCGCGATTTGCTCGCGCCGGTCTACAGTTGGTTCACGGAAGGGTTGGACACGCCGGTTCTGAAAGAGGCCAACGCGCTGCTGGAGCAGATCGCCGATTGAGCCCGGCCACGCGAAATGGCTCAATCGCAACATCGATGATAGAACATTGGCTCGTCAATGCGTCAATGCGTTCGAGTTAAGGACAGCAATTCTGCCTGCAAGTTGGCCGTCCAGCGGGCCGCCGTGGGCTCATCTATGTCGCAGATGGGGTCAATTGCGACGCTTGTTTCCGTCTCGGGTAAGATCCGGTTTGCGGGTCCATAACCGGACATTCCGCATAATTCTTGACTTATGATACGATGCTGCAGCTTGTCGGCAATCCGCGCAAAGCGCGATCTGGACACGCAGGATCCATAGCGGCGAGGAAGCTTGTGCATGTCAGCGGAAACTCCGAACGTGCGCCAGGTAAAGGGATACTGCGGTCTTTGCATCGCCCGCTGCGGCACCGTCGCCACACTGACGGACGGCAGATTCACGCGGCTCGATCCCGATCCGACGCACCCCACCGGCGCGGCAATTTGCGCAAAAGGCCGAGCGGCTCCCGAGTTGGTCTACCACAAGAATAGGTTGAAGCGACCGCTTCGTCGAACGCGGCCGAAAGGCGATACCGATCCGGGATGGGAGGAAATATCATGGGATGCGGCGCTCGATCAGACCGCCGCCGCGATGCGCCGTATCGCCGAGCAACATGGACCAGGGGCGGTAGCTTTTAGCCAACCGTCCAGCTCAACAACCGCTATTGCGGACTCAACTGCCTACATCCGGAGGCTGATGAACGCATTTGGCACGCCGAATTTGGTGTATGCGTTCGACCTGTGTGGCTGGGGCCGTGCGATTGCGACGCGCTATGTCTTTGGCGTTGGCACAGTTGGTGTCGCAAGTGGTGGCGCGATGCCTGACATCGCCGAATCCGGTTGCCTTATCCTGTGGGGCTACAATCCCTCATTTTCGCGCATTACTCATGCAACAGCGACGGTTGCGGGCCTGAAACGCGGAATGAAGCTGATTGTGATCGATCCACGCAATGTCGGACTGGCCAACAAGGCCGACGTCTGGTTGCGGGTGCGTCCCGGAACGGACGGTGCGCTTGCGCTCGGTCTGGCTAACATCATGATCGAGCGGGGTTGGTACGATCAGGAGTTCGTCCGCGAATGGAGTAACGGCCCCTTTTTGGTGCGCTCCGATACCGGCAGGTTGTTGAAGGCCAACGAACTGGCTTCCGGCGGCGGTTCAGACCAATTTGTTGCGTGGGATTTTCTGGTCAATCGCGCGGTCCGTTATGATCCGACAGAGGGCCGCTACGAGGCACCCACCAAGGATCTTGCGTTGCGAGGCGAATACACGGTCGCAACCATGCACGGGAGCCTTCGCTGCCGGCCTGCATTCGACCACTATGCGACGCTGTGCAAGACGTATTCGCCTGACGTGATTGAACGTACCTGCTGGATTCCTCCAAGCCAACTAGAGCAGGCTGCACACACGATCTGGCATGCCCGACCGGTCTCCTATTATGCCTGGAGTGGCCACGAGCATCACGCCAACGCCACAGAGACGGCGCGAGCGATGGCTATGTTCTATGCGCTGACTGGCAGCTTCGACGTGCCCGGTGGCAATGTGCTACTGCCGGCCGTGCCAGCCGGGTCGATCACCGGAGAAGACTTACCTGCGGCAAGGCGGCTCGTTCCCGCAATCGGACTTGTCGAACGCCCGCTGGGACCCGCGCGTTTGAACAATGTCTCCGCCCGAGACTTTTACGGCGCTGTCCTCGAGGGCACTCCTTATCCCGTGCGCGGGCTCATCGGGTTCGGCAATAATCTGCTGCTTGCACAGGGCGATCCCGTTCGCGGGCGGGCCGCGCTCGCCGCGCTCGATTTTTACGTCCATGCCGATCTGTTCATGACGCCCACGGCCGCGCTTGCCGATATCGTGCTTCCGGTGGCGTCCTGCTTCGAACGCGAAGCTCTCAAAATCGGATTTGAGATCAGCGCGGACGCGCAATCGCATGTACAGCTTCGGCAAGCGATTGTTGAGCCGCAAGGCGAGGCGCGTTCCGACACAGATATCGTCTTCGGTCTCGCCACCCGCCTTGGCTTGGACGAGCAATTCTGGGATGGCAACGTTGACGCCAGCTACCGGCAGCAGCTCGGCCCAAGTGGCATTACCCTGGAGCAGCTTCGCGCGGAGCCGGCTGGATTGCGAAAACCGCTGGCGATGCGATACCGCAAACACGCCGGCAGCGATTCCAAGGGAAACCCGCGTGGCTTTCCAACGCCTTCGCGAAAGATCGAATTCTGGTCCGAGACCTTCCTCGACCATGGTTATTCGGCCATGCCGGACTTCGTCGAGCCACCAATCGGCCCTGTTGCGAGCCCTGACCTGGCCGCAGCTTTCCCTTTGATCCTAACTTGTGCCAAGCCCAGTCTGTTTTGCCAGACTCAACATCGTGCGCTGCCGAGCCTGCGCAGGCGTGCCTTGCACCCCGAGATCGAACTGAATCCCGCGACTGCTGCGGCTCGCGGGATCAACAACGGAGACTGGGTTGAGGTCCGGACACCTGCAGGAGCAATGCGCGCCAGGGCGCGTTTCAGCGACCAACTCGATCCGCGTGTCGTTGTCGGCGAGCACGGTTGGTGGCAAGGTTGTGATGAACTGGGGATTACGGATTCCGATCCGTTCGCGGCAAATGGTACCAACTTCAACCTGACGGTTGACGCCGCGGTGCGGGATCCCGTCAGCGGCACGCCAGCCCATCGATCCAATCTTTGTGAAATTCGGCCGGTGCTTGCAGCTCGCTGAAGGGGCGTCGAGGACGCGCAATATCACGATCGGGTAAAGGCAAAGCAACGCGATCGGCGGCCGCCGGATAGTCGAGCGGTTGCTGTTCAGTGCGGGGCTAACGGCTCATTCGGGTAACCCGGCCAGGCGCAGTGGCGTAACCAGCGCGTCGAGATCTTTCTGGTGGCGGTAGGGCGCCGAGCGCTACAGCCGCGAGGCCGATCGGTGTACCTTGGAAACAGGTGCATTCTGCGCTGACTGACTTGTTCGCAGAGAGAGCGACATTCCGGGAACCGTCGCTTAGGTTCGATCCCGAGTTGATGATCCGGATGCTCTTTACTGCTTCGCGTCCCGGCATCCCGCCTTCTCGCCCCAGTTTCCCTGATGCGCGTGGACGGGTAGAGGGACATATTCGGCTGTAGCCAGGAGAGCGCGATTTGCTGGCGCAGTGAGTGACCAGCGCTCCGTCGCAACAGTCATGGCTCCAGAGACATCTTCACCGTCGACCATTCGTTAACTTTGCTGGGGCGCAGCGCAAGCGAAGGTCGACTGCTGCTGGAGTCGGGCCACCGAATCAGAGACTTGCTCGCCTCCAGCTTCGGGATGAAAACGCTACCGCGCTTTCTCGAACTCTCGCGGAATCGGCAACCCCAATGTAGATTCCATTTCAAGTTTCAGTTCGCGGGAAATCCAGTGCAGAAAGATCTGCAGCGTTTGACGGCGCAGCGCAAGACGTGGAAATACAAGATAGTGACCAACATAACGGACGTCGACGCTGGGGGAGCCGACCGCGGGCACCAGAAGTCCACTGTCGATCTCTCGTTCGGCCAGGCGCTTTGATTCCAGGGCGATGCCAAGGCCGTTAACGGCCGTATGAATCGCCAAGAAGCTGCGGTCGAAGCGCATACCGTGCGGTGGCGGCGGAGAGAGACCGTTGGCGGCGAACCAATCGCGCCAGCGAACCTTCTTGTTATCGCTTTCGATCAGAAGGTGACCGAACAGATCTTCCGGCTTGTGGATCTGCTTTGCGATGCGCGGAACACAGAGAGGCGCTACGATTTCCTCGCCGAGCGGCAACACGACGACACCGTCCAGATTGGTGCGCCCGTACACAATGTCGACGTCAAAATCGTCGGAGGTGAATTTCGTGTAGTCCGTGCCGGCGGCAAGCCGGATTTCAATGTCAGGATTCTCGGCGAGAAAGCGAGGAAGACGCGGCGTCAACCACTGCGCGGCAAAGCTTGGCGCCGAATGGACCCTCAACAATCGAGGACCTCGGGTTGAGACGAGCGTCATGCCCCGACGAATGTCCTCAAATGCGGGACCGACATGTCGCATCAGCGCCTGCCCGTCGGCGCTTAGTCGCACATGGCGCACCTCCCGCTCGAACAGGACCACGCCCAGCTCCTGCTCCAGTTTGCGGATCGCGTGACTAACTGCGCTCGGCGTGAGATGAAGCTCACCGGCTGCAACCTGAAAGGATCCGGTTCTCGCCGCCGCCTCGAAGGCGCGCAGAAGAGAGATCGACGCTGTCATGCTATAAGTGAATACAGTTCACCTATGAATGTAAAGTTCTCGTTTGTCGGCGGGTTCCAGGAAGACGCACACTGCCGTCCAAGAGCTCGGCATCAGAGCCATTCCAGCCTTGGGGGAATTCGTGCTACTTGAGGGCAAGACCGCCATTATTTCCGGTGCCGCCAGCCGCCGAGGCATTGGCCTTGCGACGGCTCGGCTATTCGCTGCACAGGGCGCCCGGATCGCTATCCTAGACCTGGATGAATCAGCTCCCCGGGAGGCAGCAGCCTCGCTTGGGGAAGATCATGTCGGCATCACCTGCGACATCACCAATCGCGACGCCTGCCGCCGCGCCGTTGATGCTGCGTTGCGTGCCTTCGGTCACGTCGACGTTCTGATCAACAATGCCGGCGTGACCCAGCCAGTCAAGATAATGGAAATCGACCCCAAGAGTTGGGAACGGGTGCTCGACGTGAACCTGCGCGGCGTTCTCTATCTTAGCCAGGCCGTAATTCCTCACATGCGCCAGCGGGCAAGGGGTTCGATTGCCTGCATGTCTTCGGTGTCAGCGCAGCGAGGCGGCGGTATTTTTGGTGGCCCGCACTATTCGGCCGCAAAGGCAGGGGTGCTTGGACTGGCGAAAGCCATGGCTCGCGAGCTCGGGCCTGATGGTATCCGGGTGAATTGCGTGACCCCTGGTTTGATCCAGACCGACATCACGGGCGACAAGCTCACCGACGCGATGAAAGCAGAAATCGTCAAAGGCATTCCTCTCGGCCGTCTCGGCGAAGCTGGCGATGTGGCCAATATCTATCTGTTCTTGGCATCGGATCTTTCTGAGTATGTCACCGGCGCAGTGATCGACGTCAACGGCGGAATGCTGATCCATTAAGGATCAGATAACAGGCGCCCAGGGGCGGACGGATGTCCGCCACGTGAGCATCCGGGGCTGCTCAAAAAAGCGAGGAGGAAGCAGGGATGAAGTTCAAGACATTTCTTGGGGCAACCGCCTTGGTTGCGCTCGCCAATACAGCGACATATGCCGCTGACAAGGATGCGGCGGACGCCGCCGTCGAAGCAGCAAAGAAATATTCCGGCACGACCATCAGCATTGTCTGGGAGGCCGGCCTCCAATCGCTCGATCCGCTGAACTATTCGGGCCCGAAATGGGAGAAGCTGACCGGCATCAAGGTAAAGGTCGTCGAAGTCCCGACCGATCAGATGTTCACCAAGATTCTGCAGGACTTCAAGTCTGGCGCGGGTGCTTATGACGCGCTGAACGTGATCCCGTCCTGGATGCCCGATCTCGCACGGGCCGGCGCGCTGGAGCCGTTGGACAAGTATGTCGACAAATACGGCTATCGCGACGAGCTGCAGGACATCGCGGCCGCCTATCGCGACAACCAGATGCAGTATGACGGCAAGATCTATGGTTTCCCGGATGACGGCGACGTCATGCTTCTTTATTACCGCAAGGATATTTTTGAGGACCCGAAAATGAAGGACGAGTTCAAGGCCAAGTTCGGCTATGAGCTCGCGCCGCCCAAGGACTGGAAGCAATTTGACGAGATCGGCCAGTTCATCACGGACAAGATGGCACCCAAGGTCTACGGTGCCGGATTCTTCCGAACGGCGCCCTACCCTCAGTATATGTTCCAGGAACGCTTCCGCATGGAGGGCGGCAAATTCTTCAATCCCGACACCATGAAGGCGACGGTGAACAGCGATGTCGGCCTGAAAGTCTTCTCGCAGATGAAGGCGGAAAACAAGTTCATGCCGCCGGGCGTCGAGCAGTGGAACTTCGTCGACAACCTCGCCGCCTTCCTGCAGGGCACGACGGCAATGACGATCTCCTGGCCGCCATATGGACGGTGGGCAGCCGGCTACGGCTCCGGCGAGGAAGCCCTGAAATGGGTGCCAAAATCGCAAATCGCCGGCAAGGTGGGCTACGCAATCAACCCGCTCGGACGTCCCGAACTCGGCGTCGGCTTCGATCTGTCGGTCTCTGCGACCAGCAAGAACAAAGAGGCGGCCTATCTGTTCATCCAATGGCTGAACAGCAAGAAGACCAGCCTCGAGCGCGTACAGCTGCCCTACACGCTGCGCGATCCTTTCCGCTCGTCGCATTATGCAAGCGAGAAATACCGTTCCCTGTGGCCCGACGCACCCGCCTATCTTGATACGATCAAGCTCTCTGGTGAGAGGGGGTTGCTCGATCTCTCGTTGCTGCAGCAGGATAAGTATGACGAGGCGATGACCAAGGCTATCTCTAGCCTATGGGCAGGCGAGGAACCCAAGACCATCCTCGACCGCATGGCCCAGCAGTTCGACGCGATCACTGATAAAGTCGGGGTCGACAATCAGAAGGCTGTTTACAAAGTCTGGGCGGCAAAGCCCGGTGCTTATCCGAAGTAGTTGAAGCCGGTCATTCGCACGGGGACGACCACTGCGGTTGTCCCCGTGCGTCGCAGCCCTCCGAACCGCTCATGACGTCCTCGATCAGTCTCGACAGCGCCAAACCGGCTCGTGGCCACGCCATCGCGCGGGTCCTCGAGAATCGGCTGCCTTACCTCATCATCGCCCCGGCGATCCTGATCCTCCTTCTGGTCGGGCTCTTTCCACTCATCTATTCCCTTGTCGTGAGCTTTCAGCACGTCACGATGACTGAGAACGACAGGTCGTTCGTCGGTCTGATGAACTACGCCGAACTGTTCAGGGACGCGCGCCTCTGGGAAGCGCTGGGTCACACCGCGATCATCACCGTCATTGCCCTGCCGCTCGAGCTGCTGATCGGCTTCCTCATGGCGCAACTCTTCATCGATCGGATGCTCGGCCGTCAGGTCTTCGTAGCACTACTAGTGCTGCCGACAGTGATTTCGCCGATCGTTGCCGGCGCCACCTGGCGGCTGATGTTCGACGTGCGCTTCGGGCCGGTCGGAGAGATCCTAAGCTTCTTTGCGGGTGAGCCCGTACGCATTCTCTGGACCGTCAATCCCTCCTTTGTCTACCCGGCGATCATCATTTGCGAAGTGTGGCAGTGGTCGCCGTTCATGTTCCTGCTGTTGCTCGCGGCCCTTTCGAATGTGGATCAGTCGCAGCTCGAAGCCGCCGAACTGGACGGCGCTTCCTATTTTCGCGTGCTCCGCGCAATCGTGCTGCCATCGATCGCACCCGTAATCGCCGTCGCCTGCCTCATCCGCGGACTGGATCTGGTGCGGATCTTCGACATCATCTGGGCCCTGACGGAGGGCGGCCCCGGCTCGATGACTGAGACAATATCGCTCTACACCTATGTGCAAGGCTTCTCGCAATTCGAGACCAGCTACACGGCCGCAATTGCCTTCCTGGTTATCGCGCTGCTGACCGTCATTACGACAGTGGTTCTCAAGCGAATGGAGCTCGCGCGATGACCTTCGCAATGCTTCCAAGACGCAAGACTCGCATTCTCGCACTACGCTACGTCGGTGCAATCGTCCTGACCTTGATATTTCTGTTCCCGGTCTACTGGCTCTTCATGATCTCATTCAAGACGCCGGATGAAATCTATCATGTGCCGCCGCTTTGGGTTCCCGGTCAGATCCAGTTTTCGAACTACTACGTCCTGTTCAAGGACGGGGACGTGGTCGCGATCGCCAACAGCCTGATCGTCGCTGGTGTCAGCTCCGTTGTCGCAATCATTTTGGGCACGCTCTGCGCCTACAGTCTCGCGCGGTTCGGGACCGGCGGAGAGAACCTCGCGATGTGGATCATTTCCCAGCGGATGATCCCGCCGATTGCGGTCGTTTTCCCGATCTTCCTCATCTACGTCTATTTCGGTATGGTCGACGGCTTCTTCGGACTGATCCTGCTCTACACCGCGTTCAACTTGCCATACGTCATATGGATGATGCGCGGCTATATCATCGACGTGCCGCTCGAGCTCGAGGAAAGTGCGCTCGTGGACGGCTTGAATCGCTGGCAGGTGATCTGGAAGGTGGTTTTTCCAATGGTCCGCCCGGGGTTGATGGCGACATCGGTCTTCACATTCGTCTTTGCCTGGAACGACTTTCTGTTCGCGCTGGTGCTCACCCGCACGGAGGTCATCACGTTTCCGGTTCAGCTGACGCACTATTTTGGGGGTCAGTCGAATTTCTGGGCGAAGATCGCCGCTATGTCCGTCTTGGGAACATTGCCGATTTTCGTAGCCGTTTCGGTGATGCAGCGCTATCTCGTGCGCGGCATCTCGCTCGGCGCGGTCAAGGGTTGAAGGAGATCACGAGTGGCGGACGTCAGACTGTCCGGAGTTCACAAATACTACGGCAATGTTCACGCTGTGCGCGGGGTCGATCTGACCATTAAGGATGGCGAGTTTGCTGTCCTGGTCGGCCCATCCGGCTGCGGCAAGAGCACGTTGTTACGCACGATTGCAGGCCTTGAAGATCCAGACCAGGGCACGATCGCAATCGGCGGTGCCGTCGTCAATGATCTGCGACCGCG
This sequence comes from Bradyrhizobium jicamae, assembly GCF_018130215.1. Classification (GTDB taxonomy): domain Bacteria; phylum Pseudomonadota; class Alphaproteobacteria; order Rhizobiales; family Xanthobacteraceae; genus Bradyrhizobium; species Bradyrhizobium jicamae_A. The sequence continues at coordinate 2,641 of NZ_JAFCKQ010000069.1, read as the reverse complement.
AGAACGCAATATCGCGATGGTGTTCCAGAACTACGCGCTCTATCCGTATCTGACTGTCAAAGAGAACATCGCGTTTGGCTTGCGCGCGCGCAAAACGCCAGAAATCGAGATCAGGAAGCGCGTCAGTGAAGCCGCTGAAATGCTCGGCATCGGCGGTCTTCTCGATCGCCATCCTCGCCAACTGTCGGGGGGGCAACGCCAGCGGGTCGCGATTGGGAGGGCAATCGTGCGCAAGGCCGAACTGTTCCTTTTCGACGAGCCGCTCTCCAACCTCGACGCACAATTGCGCGATGAAATGAGGACCGAGATCAAGCGCCTGCATCACGAAATTACGACCACGATGATTTACGTGACGCACGACCAGGTCGAGGCGATGACTCTCGCCGACCGCATCGTGCTGCTGCGCGAGGGTAAGATCGAACAGCAAGGCGCACCCCTGGAACTCTTCGAACGTCCTCAGACCGGATTTGTAGCGGGATTTCTTGGATCACCCTCCATCAATCTCATTCCGGCCAAGCTGGTGGCGACGGCCGATGGCATCTCGGCGGCGTTCGAGAATGGCGGGACGCTTGACCTTCCGCGATCGAGGGCTGCGGCTCTCAGAGAGGCAATCGGCCGCCCAATCTTGCTTGGCATAAGACCTCAGCATTTCAGCCGCGCCAGCGGCGCCCCGCTACGCGAAGGCGTCATATCTTATGCGGCAATCGCCGACCTCATTCAGCCCACCGGCACGCGCACTTTCACAACCATCAAAATCGGCGGAGTAGACGCGATTGCCGAACTGCAGGCACACGATGTCGAAAGTCACGGCGAGAGAATCGAACTTGCAGTCGACCTCAATCGCGCCGTGCTCATTGATCCGGCATCGGGCCAAGTCATCAATTGAGTCGGGCATAGCTTCGCAACTGATTCCTGCACGAGAGCTACGATTGGGAGGAGAAAATGACATCGAGACTTTTCGCGACCGGGATCGGAGCCCCCGAAGGCCCCATCTGCCTGCCTGATGGATCGATGTATGTCACCGAAATGTCGGCTGCGACATTGTGTGTCACACATCTTGATCCGCAAGGGAAGCGCAAGGTCATTAAGAAAACCGCGGGTCGGCCAAACGGACTGGCACCCGACGGCAACGGCCGGATCTGGATTGCCGAGGCTGGCCTTCGAGCTCTGATATGCATCGACGGTCAGGGGAACGAGATTCGCCGCATGGAAGGCGACGGTGCTGTTCGTTTCCTGTTTCCCAACGATCTCTGCTTCGGTCCCAATGGACTGCTTTACATGACCGATTCCGGACTGGCCGCGACGGATTTCATCAACGGTCAGGAATTTGTCGAAGGGTACATGGATCTCGATTGGGATGGTCGCGTCTATGAAATTGATCCGGTGGCGATGAAGGTGCGACGAGTGCTTGATCGCAAAATTCGCTTCACCAACGGCATCGCCTTCGGCGCCGACAATCAGCTCTATGCCAATGCGTCCTTCACTGGAGAAATATATCGCTATGACGTATTGCGTGAATCCGCGCCGGTGCGGATCATGTTTGGCAATGTCCTACAACCCGATTCCAATCCCGACTTCAAAGGTCCGGACGGCATGGCGTTCGGAGCCGACGGCAGGCTGTACTGCACGGTCTACAACCAAAAGAATGTCACGGTGCTCGATCGAGAAGGAAAGGTTGCCGATCGCTTGATCCTTGACGGTCCGCAACCAACGAACTGCGCCTTTGCGCTGGATGAAAAGAAACTGCGGGTGACAGAAGTTGGCAAGGGACAGGTTGAAGAACTCGAAGTGCCCTGCGCCGGTCTCCCGCTCCACTTGCCACGATTTGCATGATGACGGCGTGCAAACGTCATTAGCGATGCTGGTGATATTATAAGCAGCTGTGTGCCAAAAAAAGGCGACATTACTCGGCCAGCGACGAGTTGGGACGGATGATCGGCGTCGCTGCTGGCAATACGTGGGCGGACACTTCTGAACTGGAACAGATATGGGTCGATAATCATATCGAAGGCGCGGGTACGCGCGCGCATTACGGAATGGTTTGGTTAGAGAGGCAAACAATCAAGGCTTTCGTCGGATTTGGGTAGCGAGTTATGACTTGCAGGCGCCATGAATGTATGAGGAAGCTGGCTTCAAGGGCATGGCCGAGTTCAACGACTGGCCCGAAGGCCATATCAATGTGGTTCTATGCAAGACGCTTTCAGGTCAAGAAGACTGACGCCGGACGTCGGCTGTGGGACAATGTCGTCGCTTTAGAAGATAAGTAAGGCAGGCCTCGCTCCGTCACGGGTGATCTAGAGCGTTTCACGTTTTGATAGAAGCGTATCCGGCGTTTTCGAAGTAGTTGCTGCATTCGTTAGGCAGGATGGTTGTGATGAGGCCGCCGACATGGTGGCAAATGTCGTCGATGGTGCGCTTCTGGGCGGAACGCATCCAGTGCTTGATCTTGGCGAAGGTCTGTTCGATCGGATTGAGGTCTGGGGAGTATGGCGGCAGGTACCGGAGCCTGGCGCCGGCCGCTCTGATCAAGCTGCGCAGGGCCGCCGACTTGTGGCTACCGAGATTGTCCATGATGACGATGTCGCCAGGCTGGAGCTGCGGAACGAGAATCTGCTGAACGTAGGCGCGGAAGCATTCGCCG
>NZ_JAFCKQ010000068.1 GCF_018130215.1 Bradyrhizobium jicamae | reverse complement strand
CCCGCTTACGCAGATCATTGGAAATTGGTCGGACCATCGGATGCTGGCCTCCAGCCCAGCCAGCATCTTGAATCATAGTCGTCCGAAATCGGGAATCCCTTCCGATTCAATCAAGCCGTGAACCGCTCTAAATGGCGATTAGCCACCGGTGTACTGAAAAGTCATTCTCAATAAAGCCCGCCTTGTATAGGGGATCCTCCTCCAAAACGCGCCGCGCCTCGCGCTCGTCGTTAGCGTTACAGAGGTACATCCCTGCTTTCAGGCCCTCGAAAGGCCCGGCCGCACGCAGGACGCCAGCTTGCTGCAGCCGTACCAGATAGCCGAGCCGCTCGGAAAACAGTCTCGCAAATTCTTCTGTTTGCCCCAAGGTCATCAATTCCTCAACGGTGGGGGCCTGGCCTACTCTGGTGGCCTTCACCACGGCGGCCCCAACTCCGGGACGAGCGATTTGCGCGGTGAACTCAGATGAGAGCTTGAGAATAATGGCAAAGACCGAGGCCCTTGGCTGCTGTTGAGTATTCATCATCAGAGTCCTACCGCTTTTGCGCTCGACATTCTGGGGTGACGGTCAGCTATGAGGCGATCCGAAAATCGCTTCTAAATTGATCCGGAGTCCTTAGCCAGCAAAAGAGCTTCTTTCGCGGCGTTCTCCGCGTCGTGCCCGCGGATCTGTCCATTCGCCGCCATCCACTTGGCAATGAAGCGGTCTCGTTCAGCCACATCGTCATACTCGGCGCGAAAGAATCTGCCGGTCTCTCGCGCTAATGCTTGTATCTGGCTCGTCCGCGCGAGCCTCGTCCTTTCGTAGGCCTTCAATCGCTTTGAAACGTCTTTTGGCTTGGCGCCTTCCAGAAACACGGCAAGCGTGAATCCGTCTTCTATGGCTTGCGCGGCACCCTGTCCAAGATGGGGCACCATTGCGTGGGCAGCGTCGCCAAGCAGCGCGGCGCGACCGGCACACCAATATGGCAGGGGCGCCCGATCATAAATGCCCCAACGGAACGTCGAGTCGAGAGCGCCTATTGTTTCCAGCACGGGATCATCCCAACCCGCATATTCGGAGCTTAGCGATTCCAGGTCACCCGGGGCCGTCCAAGATTCCTCTGAATCCAAATTGGTTGGGACAAAAGCGACCATGTTCATCAATCGGCCGCTCGAAACCGGGTAACATAGGAAACTGCGGCCTTTCCCGATCCACCGTGACATTCGACCTCCAATGTCTTTCGCCCAAGAAAGCTTGTCGGTCGGGATCAGTCCTCTGTAAGCCATTATTCCTTCGCTCGACGAATAGGTTTTCAATCCGATTTCTCGTTGCAAAGCAGAGTGGATGCCGTCGGCTCCAATCACGACATCAGAATTGACCGTCGCGCCGTTCGAAAAGCTCAAGCAGACGCGACCATCAGTTTCGCGGGCCCCAGACAGCCGATGCCCCAAGTGGAGAGTGGCTTTCGGCTGAGCGTTGGCAAGCAGCTTAAGAAAATCTGCTCGATGAACATTATAGCTCTGGATACTTGTCGAGGGGGTCGTCGACGCATTGATGAGTTCACCAGTCGAAGTCCGCATCACTTGGCCGGTGATCGGACAACCGATTTTCTCGATCTCATCCGCAAGGCCGAGACGATTGAGCAGAAGCATTGCATTGGGATAGATGGTAACTCCAGCGCCGATCTCTCGCAGTTCATCAGCCTGCTCAAAGACCGTTACGCTCAATCCGCGCGCTCGCAAGGCGAGCGAGGTCGTCAAGCCACCGATTCCACCGCCGACGATGGCGATTTGAAGTCCCCTGGACATCACCTCCTCCTGGCGGACCGTTACTCAATCTAACAAGTCGCCAATCCAAGCAAGCCCTCGCGCCTGAGGCGAGCATATCCGCTCCGGGTCCAAACGCGACCTCGTTCGATCCTAATGTTTGTCCGCTACGCCGTGAAAGGCGGAAATTTACCTGATGAGCGAAGATGTCAGTTTGGGCCCAACAGCGGCATTCGGACATCAGACCACCCGCGTTTTCGTTGCAGCGCGGCAGGGGATGATGAACTTGGTAGACGCGCCAAGCGGCTTGGCGCGCGGCACTGTCTTGACCAACAAACTGCCGAGCTCTTGCCGCCGATCGCCGCCGTCGGTTGTTTTCCTATCACCATCGTGGGCCTGATCATTGAGACCAGCCATTCGGAGGCAATCATGCTGCTCGGCTGGTGGCTCGTGGGCTACGCCATCGTGGTCCGGTTCGGCATCGCCTACGGCATCGCGGTGCAGGCGTGACTGCCGCCTAGGGGGGCGCGATCGTGACCATGGCGGTGCCGGCAGTTGGGGGTGTGGCTTCCGCGCTCGCGCCAGGGGCCGCTCGGACTGGGGCCAAATCGCGGCGCTCGTCTTCACGCTCGCCAGCGGTGGGCTGGCGACAAAGTCCTAGCGCATTAGCCCTCCGGTACGCCGGCCATGCGCATACCGTCGTAAAAGCGCTCACGCCTGGCAAGCCACACCGGAGTGGCACGAACCCACGCGTTCATGCGGTGTCGATGGATGGTAAATCCGGGATCGAGCGCCAATCCGGTGTCGGCGCTGGATCGAGCCTCCCGCAGATCTCCCGTCATGGCCAGCGCGCCAGCGAGGTGAAAATGAGAAAGCGTGTAATTTGGATTGGCTTCAATACTGCGGCGAAGCCAGTCCAGCGCCTCCAGATCGCTGCCGCCGTGCAACTTGGCCATGCCGGCAATCATGAACCAGAGAAAGGCACGCGTGTCGCGCGGGGACAGCCGCAGCGCCTCGTGGATATGCTCCTCCACCTCCTCATTGCGCCCGAGCGCATGCTTCCCAAGCCCGAGGAAGCCGTGAGCATCCGCCAGATTGCGATCGAGCGCCAGCGCCTGCCGACACTCGGCGAGGCCATTGGCGGCGCGGTCGGTCCGGATTTGAACGGCACCGAGAAGCATGTGTGCTCTCGGATGGTTGGGGGCGCGCGATAATACGCCGCTTAGCGTGCTTTCCGCGGCCTTGAAGTGCATTGGCGCGTCATCGGTCATGAAGGATGCACCCAGCGCAATATCGACATGAGCCGCGGCCACTGCCGCTTCGATGTGGCCGGGATCGAGCGCCAGCGCGCGCATGAAGAATTCCCTAGCCCGCGCCAGGAACACAGGCGTTATGCCCCTGTTCTGCCAAGCTCTGCCCTGGAAGTACAGGTCCATGGCATCCGGATGCGGCGAGCGTTCCGCGCGCTGCGCCTCGGCCTTGATGAGTTCGGCGTTCAACGTGTTGGCCAGCCGGGATACAATCTCATCCTGCATATCCAGGAGGTCGGCCGCCGGCTTGTCGAAGCGCTCCGCCCACACCTGGGCCCCGGTTTCCGTGTCGGACAACTGGACGTTCAGGCGAAAGCGGCTGCCGCCGCGCTGGACCGATCCCTCCAGCACGTAACGCACCTTCAGTTCGCGGCCGATCTCCCGCGCATCCACCGCCCTTCCCTTGAAGGTGAACGCGGTGTTGCGGCCGATGACGAATGAGCCCGCGATGCGCGACAAATCGGTTGTAAGGCTGTCAGTCACGCCGTCGGCGAAATACTCCCGCTCTGGATCGCCGCCGAGGTTTGCAAACGGCAGAACAACGATGGATAGCCGCGGGATCGCGGATGGAGCAGACGATCTGCCGGGAGAGGGACCGGGCGCCGCGGCGATCGATGGGCTTTGGCCGGCAACCGGTTCTTCGTTCAGCGCCAGCATGTAGCCGCGGCGGGGCAGAGTCCTCAGGGCCGTCCGGCCCGTTTCGCCGAGCGCGCGCCTGACATCGCCGATGGCCTGGACGAGGGAATCTTCCGTGACCTCGCAGTCGGACCAGACCTCGTCCAGGATTTCGCTTTTGGCTACTAGCTGTCCTGCCCGCGTCGCGAGCAACCGCAGCACCAGCCAGGCCCGCGGGCGCAATGGCACGACGTTGCCGCGCTCGTCGATCAACAACTCGCGGGCGAGATCGACAGTCCGGTCCCCGACAACAATCGAGTGCTGCGATGACTTGAGCAAGGATGCCTCGTGGCGGCCGTTTTCGGAAAATTTCGGCAAAACTTCGGGACGCAGGGCCGATTGTACAGCAACATAGCGCGGCGTGGGATGGCAAGGCTTGGCAGGCAGGCAGGCAATCCAGGAAGCGCAGCGAGCAGGAGGCTGTCCATGATCCGTCCGGTGATCTTCGCTGCCTTAAGCCTTTCAGTTTTCAGCCTTTCGCCAGCTGCCGGGCAGGACAAGAGGTACGGCCCGGGCGTGACCGATACCGAAATCAGGATAGGCCAAACGGTACCGTACAGCGGGCCGCTATCCAATCTGAGCGGCTTCGGCCGGGTGGAAGCGGCCTATTTGAGAAAGATCAACGCCTCCGGCGGCATCAATGGTCGCAAGGTGACGCTTTTGTCACTCGACGACGCCTTCATGCCGTCGAAGACCGTCGAGCAGACGCGAAGGCTGGTGGAGGGCGATGGGGTTCTTGCGATCGTCGGGTCCTTCGGCAGCCCGACCAATCTTGCGGTGGCCAAATATCTCAACAGTCAGAGGGTGCCCCAAATTCTGCTCCTTGCAAGCAGTCCCAGGTTGAATGATCCGGAAAAGCTGCCATGGACGACGACGTTCATGATGCCGCAGCCGGTCGAGGCCAAAATTTACGCGGAATATCTGCTGCGAGCGCGGCCCGACGCAAAGATCGGCGTCATCTACGAGAACGACGACGTGGGGAAAGGACAGCTTGCCGGCTTCAAGGCCGCTCTCGGACCAAGGGCGTCAACCATGATCGTTGGCGAGGCCGCGTACGACGTCACGGAGCCGACGATCGATTCGCAAATCGTGGCGCTCAAGGCCTCTGGCGCCGATACGCTGTTTCATGCCTCCAACGCGCGGTTCGCCGCGCAGGCAATCCGCAAGGCCCACGAACTCGGCTGGAAGGTCCAGCACGTTTTGCTGTCCGGCGCCAGCGGCATTTCCACGGTCATGCGTCCGGCGGGCGTTGCTGCGTCAGCCGGCGCAGTCACGGCGCTCTGGCTGAAGTCACCGGAGGATCCGACCTGGGATGCCGATGACGGCATGAGGGAGTATCGGGCATTCATGAAGGAGTGGGCGCCGAATGAGCAAATCGAGGAGTCGGTCTTCGCATACTCGACCGCCCAGATGATCGTCGAGGTTCTCAGGCACTGCGGTGACGATCTCTCTCGCGAAAACCTAATCCGTCAGGCGACCAATATTCACGACGTTCAGCTCCCTATGTTCCTGCCCGGGTTGACGATCAATGTCTCGCCTTCAGCGCGAATTGGATGGCGAAAGGCCCGCATGGCGCGCTTCGACGGTAGCAAATGGGTCTTGCTCGACGACGTCATCGGTAACTGACGCCGCAAAGACAGGCCGTGAGGAAGACGGCCGAAAATCGGATGGATGCCAATGAGCGATCGGCTGAACATTGCCATTGTTGGAGCTGGAATTGGCGGGCTCAGTGCCGCGCTGGCGTTGGGCGCGCGAGGCATGAACGTCGCGGTCTTCGAAGAGGCGGTGTCGCCACGCGAGGCCGGCGCGGGAATATCCATCCCTCCGAATGCGGCGATACTGCTCAAGCGCGCGGGACTGTGCGACGCGCTCGAGAAGATCAGCACCAGGAGCCAGGGGCTCACAACGCTGCGAACCTCGCGGGGAGAATTTGTTCCGAGGCCTCCTCCCGTCGAGATGCAAAGCTATCTGATCCACCGCGTCGAACTCCTCGCGATGCTCGGGAGCGCGGTGAAGGCCCCGGTGCACTACGGCCATCGATGCATCCGTGTCGAGGAAACCGAAACCGGCGCGCGGCTGGCCTTTGCCAACGGCGCGGTCCACGATGCGGATCTGGTCATCGGTGCAGATGGCATCCATTCGATGGTGCAGCGCGAAATCGGCCTTGTGTCCCGTCCGTCGAGCGAAGGCATCATGGCCTACCGGGGCCTTGCGCAATCGGAAAAACTCCCATGGGCCGCAGACCTGCGTGGCCTGAACATGTGGATTGGGGCCGGCCGCAGCCTGATTTGCTTTCCGGTTTCCCAGGGGCGCCTGATCACCGTTGTTGCGTTCGTGCCATGCTCTCGTGACATGGAGGAGACCTGGTTCGCGCCGGGTGATGTCAAGGCACTTGCCGCCGAGTACGAGGGCTGGGACGCTCCCGTGCGGGAAATCATCGCAGCGCTCGATCAGACGTTTCGCTGGGGTATCTACGATCGGCCACCTTTGCCGTATTGGTCGAAAGGTCATGTGACCCTTCTCGGCGACGCTGCGCATCCGATGGTACCGCATTTTGGCCAAGGCGCCGGGCAGTCGATTGAAGACGGCTTTGTACTCGCCGTCTTGCTTGAGCACGCGACGCGCGACGAGATTCCCGCACGGTTGAAAGCTTACCAGGATCTAAGGCTCGAGCGTACGAGCCGGATACAGGCCGCTTCGCGCAACGCCGGCAGATTCTACCGGTCCTTGGGCGAAAATCACTCGGACGAAAGCAAGCGCGAGTGGATGTCGGCGGTGGATTGGATATTTCCCTACGACGCCGAGCAAGCGGCGGCGTCGTTGCTGTAGAGTGACTTGGTCAGCGTACAAGCGCACACTCGGCTGGGGGCAAACGCGCCTAGCGGAGGCTTGCGCTTTGATGATCTTTCGTTCCGAGAATCCGTTGCGTTGGCCCAGGACCCACGATGTCAGGCCATGTTCGCCGACTCGGCTTCCGCGGCCTTGCGTCGCGCAGCTTCCATCCTCGCGGCGCTCAACGTGTTGGCCAGCAGACAGGCGATGGTCATCGGTCCGACGTCGCCCGGGACCGGGGTGACCGCACCGGCGACCTCCATCGCCTCGTCGAACGCGACATCGCCGACTAGTTTTTCAGTGCCGGATCCGAACCTGGTGCGAGTGATGCCGACATCGATCACCGTCGCCTGCCGACTTCTTGATGTCGGCTTCGCCTCGAAGCGACTGCTTTCTTGCGCACGTTCGAAATGCGGCGGGGCGCCAAAAGCCGGTCATATTGCATCCGCTTGATCCGATATTTGCCATCGATCGCATCTTGGGGATGGTCGGGATCCTCCCAAGTGCGAACCTTAGCGTCCCGAAAAACGGGACTGAGATCGTCGGTCGGTTTAAAGTCGGTAGATGTCCGCCTTGGGTCTTGGCCGTGCAAAAAATGGCCTTACAGGGCCGTTAATCTTGAAGCCCAAACTGGGCCGTTCTCAGGCGGCGTCAGCGGCCTGATCCCGAGGATATTCATTGCTCGGGTCAGATTATAGGCCAGAACCGAGAGGGCCATGTCGGCGGCTATCCGGGCTGCTGAATTAGCCGCGATCGGCAACGGCCTCGAGCTTTTCAGTTATCAGAACAGCCTTCGCCTGCCTGGCCATATTGGCAAGTTGTGCCCGACCTGAACCGCTATTCGATTAACTCGTCAGCAAGCAGCAGGATCGACGGGGGAATTGCCAAGCCGAGAGATTGGGCGGTCTTGAGATTAACGACAAGACGGAAGCGTGTCGGCTGTTCAAGCGGCAGGTTGGCGGGCTTCTCGCCTTTTAGAATGCGCGCTACCAGGCTCGCGCCGCGCTCGGCAGTCTCAGCCTGGTCCGGACCATAGGACATGAGGCCTCCGGCGCGCACAAAGTCATCCGTTTCATAGATTGTGGGCAGGCGGTGCGTTGCCGCAAAGTCAAAGACGCGTTTGCGATTGAGCGCGGTGAGCGCGTCCGCCACTATCAACAACCCATCTGGCATGGAGCGTTCCATGGCCGCAAACGCATCTTCGAAATCGTTGGGCTCGCGCACACCCAATGCCACGACCGTCACGTTCAACGTCTTCGCCGCGGCCGCAGATGCTTCGTAACGCTCGGTCATCCCGGGGTTACCCGCATTCCACAATAATGCTAGGCGCTGAAGCCGAGGCGCCGTCTGCTTCAACAGTTCGAGGCGCTTCGGCGCGAGCTCACCGGCGACATCGGAAATGCCCGTGATGTTTCCTTCTGGTCGGTTGAGACTGGCGACGAGCTGCGTTTTCACAGGATCACCAGTTGCGAAGATCACAGTTGGAATCGCGCCCGTACCTTGTTTGACTGCAGCAGCCACAAAATAGCCGAAGGCGACAATGACATCGACCTTCGCCGCAAGCAGCTCCGTCACCAGGCCCGGCAAGCGGTCGAGATGTCCTTCCGCGCCACGTTCGACCAGTTCGCAGCCGCTCGCGGGGGTAAAGCCGCTCCGTGCAAGGTGTTGAGTTATCAGACCGGTTAGCTTGCCGGGGTAGGTATCCGGCGCAAAGCTGCCCTGGCTTAGGAAGCCGATGCGGTAGAGCGTGGAACCTTGTGCGAACGCCGCCAACGGCCTAGCGAACGGCCAAGTCGCCACACTAGCGAATGCGACAATCAACTGGCGTCGTTTCATGGCGGCACCATGCCTATTGAGGATTCTGTTTTCCTCGTTTGCAAACTCGCGGGCTTCTGAGGCCGCCCCAGTTGGCGGCCTCAGGCATGGGAGGGTTACAAGCAGTTAGGCCGTGCACCATAAACCCGGCGGCGTGATGCGACTAAAGCAATGTCTGCTCTGCTTCGGGCGGCAGCGCAATATGTCGCAATGGGCCTAAGCCGGCTCAGATGCCGACCGTTTCTCCGCTACGAGCAGCAGTCGCGTTCCAATTGCCAATATTACCCCTCGGCTACGAATACGTACCTGCTGCCATCCTTGGCCAGCGTGCCGACGTTCGGCATCAACCAGTGAGTACCCGAAATGGTGAGCTTGTCGGCGACAGCGCGATCGAAGATCTTCCTTCGCGTTTCGACAGCCATTTGCGGATCCTGGTCGATAGCGAGCTGCCACTCCGGATTTGTTGAAATGTGTGGCGCAAGATTGACCACGTCAGCGCTGATCAGGAACTGTTCGCGGCCGGAGGTGACCAGATGCGCGACCATTCCCGGGCTATGGCCGGGCGCCTGAACGGCGTGCACACCGGGCACGAGTTCTGGTTCTCCCTCAAAGGTCCTGACGTTTTTCCAAGTCGCCACCGTGGCCTGAATTCGCTGGGCGAGGCCTTTGCGCGTCGGTCCGAGATCGATCGACTCGACCCCCGGGCGCGTCCACCATTTCAATTCCGCGGCGGGCACCACGATGTCGGCATCCGGGAAGACCTGCCCATCGCTCTCATTGTTCATGAGGCCATAAATGTGGTCGCCGTGGAGATGGGAGATGAGGATCGTCTTGACCGCCTTGGGGTCTAGGCCTGCCGCCGCCATGCTCTCGAATAACCGGCCATTCCCCTCACCATAAATCGGATGACCGCCCGTACCCGAGTCGATCAGGACCACTTGATCGCGCAGCTTGAGCGCCATAACGATAAACCGCAGGGGCGCCCGATTGTCGGGAAATCCGGCACCACGCAACACGGTCTTGACCTGTTCGACGCTGACATTCCTGACCATGCCCTCCCGCAGCGGAACGTCACGCATGCCATCGATCAGAGAAAAGAGTTCAATGTCGCCGACCTTGTATTTGCGAAAAGGTTGAGTGACGGACTGTTGAGCGTGAGCCGCGTCGACAAACGTAATCGCCTTGTCGAGTCCAAACGCGGCATAAGCACCGGCTGCGCCAAGTGTCACGTCCCGACGCGAGATATCGGACATCGTTTGGGACTCCCCGCTGACTGAATGGATCGAGCATATCAATGGTGATGTGCACGGCACAAGGTCGGCTTCGGGTCATTTTCGACGCATTTGACAGAGATTGAGGACTGGTTGATGTCCGCTCCTGTCCGTAAGCGCCGTACCAAGAGCGGTCCAGGAGCGTTGCGTTTGGCCGGACTGCCGTGATTCAAACTCCCGAACTGGGGGCTCGAATCATGCGCTACGAACTCGCTGACCATGAATGGAGCGCCATCAAGCCGATGCTGCCGACGCGCTACGATAGGCTCGCCGCCAACTACCTCGCATTCGTTCAACTCGCGTCAATCAGGCTATGGCTGCTGCCGCGCGGCTCGGTCACAAAATCGCGGCCGTAAACGTAACCCAGTTCCGCCGTTCCGCACAGGAACGCACGAACGGTGCGGTTGGGCGGCAGCGGGCCCAACATGTCAGCAGTCGACCCGCAGATGCTGACAATTCCGATACGCGCTATCTTCTGTGCAAGCTGGGCTCGTGCTGCAATTGGCCAAACCGCAGCACCACCAACCAGTGCAATGAACTCCCGCCGCTTCACCCGACATTCTGACATTGGAGATAGAAGACAGCTAAAGGGCCGATCGCAGACGTTCTCCAGTGGCTTGCGCGCCTAGTACCAAGCGATCGTCAGTCCATCGCCGGAGTTAGCGTGGGATCAGCAATGCCCAATGCTCGTCCGCTACGCCCTCGAAAGTGGAACATTGTATGATGAGCGAAGAGGCCGGTTTAGGGCCGATATTGTTGAAAAAGTCCTGTGTGGCGCGGATGCCTATTTTCTAAGGGCATCCGGTGCAGTCGTTGTCATCAGATGCGGGGGACCACGTCAAGCTATGCAGGATCGCTGTGCGATCTTCCTAGGTCTACCGTGAAGGCTTTGCTTGTCGGGAGTCGATCCGAGCTAATTTCAACGAGATATTTGAACCAGTATTATTTTCGACTTTTTCAACAATATCGGCCACAAGGAGACAATAGCCTGCTATTCGATCACCTCGTCGGCGCGCGCGAGCACGCCGGGCGGAATCGCAAGGCCGAGCGTCTTAGCCGTCTTGAGGTTGATTACCAGCTCGAACTTGGTCGGCTGCAAAACCGGCAAGTCCGCAGGACTGGCGCCCTGCAGAATCTTGCCGGCATAGATGCCGAATTGACGATATTGATCGGGCAGGCTCACGCCGTAGCTCATCAGGCCACCGCCTGCGGTAAACTCGCGAAAAGGACACATGGTGGGCAGCGCGTTACGCAGTGCCAGCGTCGCGAGTTGACTGCTCCGGCCGATGAAAAATCCATCCGGGGCAACGACGAGCGCATCACGGTGCCGTTGGAACGCGGCGTCGATTTCGGCTTCCGTGCTGGCATTCAGGATTTCGATCTCTTGTCCGAGAGTGCGCGCGGCCTCCTGGACGCCTCTGATATAGAGTTCCATATTTGGGTTGGTCCGGTTCACGAGAAAGGCAACCGACTTCGCGGCAGGCACGACCTCATGCAGCACCTCCAACTGCTTGGCCCCCAGCGCGCCGGAGATCAAGCTCACTCCGGTCACGTTGCCGCCTGGTCGGTTCAAGCTTTTAACAAGCCCAGCCTCGACTGGATCGTTAGCGGTAAGGAAGACAATTGGAATCTTCGTAGTTGCCGCCGTGGCAGCTGGAACAGCCGACGTGTTCGCGGCGATCACAGCCACCTGACGCTGCACGAGGTCGGCAGCCATTGCCGGCAGCCTATCGTAGTGACCCTCCGCCCAACGGTATTCGATCGCCACGTTCTGGCCTTCGATATAGCCGGTCTCCTTCAGACCGAGGAGAAATCCGCTCACGTTAGACGCATAGGCCCGCGGCGATGCGCCGTTGAGAAATCCGACCACCGGTATCGGCTGCTGTGCGTGCGCCGCGAGCGGCCACATGGCCGCGCCGAGGAACGACATAAACTCGCGCCGTCTCATTGCCTGCCCCGATGGATCGAGCCTACCAACACTAGCATGCCGGAAGGGCGCAGTCGTATCCGCTTTGGGTCGATATTGTTGAAAAAGTCGAAAATAATACTGGTTCAAATTTCTCGTTGAAATCGGCTCGGATCGAATCCCGACAAGCAAAGCCTTCACGGTAGACCTAGGAAGATCGCACAGCGATCCTGCATAGATTGACGTGGTCCCCCGCATCCGATGACAACGACTGCACCGGATGCCCTTAGAAAATAGGCAGACATCCGTCGCGCTATTCGATAACCTCGTCGGCACGAGCGAGAAGAGTGGATGGCATTCGCAATCCCAGCGCCTTTGCAGTTCTCAGGTTCACCACCAGCAAGTATTTGGTCGGGGCCTGCACCGGCAGGTCGCCTGGCTTCTCACCTTTAAGGATGCGATCCACATAGGCGGCCGCGCGTCCATACTGGTCGGTGAGGTCGGGTCCGTAGGAGATCAACCCGCCACGCACAGCGCTGTAACGATATGGGTAGACTGCTGGCAGCTTGTACTGGGCCGCGAGGGAGATGATCAAATCGAGGTGGATCGTGGCTGACGCGCTTCCCGTCACGATCAGACCGCAATTTGGAGATTGAGCAACGGCGGCAACGGTTCGCTCGATCTCGCCAGCATCGCGCATGTTGACCGGCACCACTTCTACTCCAAGGCTTGGTGCCACAGCCTGGATCGCGCCGAATTGAACCGTTCCAGTCGGGTTTTCGGAGTTACGAAGAATGGCGGCCCGCGTCAAATTCGGCAGGATCTGCTTGAGCAACTCCAGCAACTTGGTGTTGAAGCTGTATTCGGAGACCATGAAGCCCGTGATATTCCCGCCCGGCTTGGCGAGGCTCTCGACGATGCCAGCACCGACCGGATCGGCCACTGATGCGAACACCACTGGAATAGAGCGCGTGATCTTTTGGACTGCGGCGACGCCTAGGGCTCCCGAGGCAAGAAGTATATCCGGCTTGAGGTCAATCAACTCGACTGCCGCCTTACGAAAGGCTTCTGCAGTGCCAACAGCATAGCGATACTCAATCTGCAAGTTACCGCCGACAACCCAGCCCAATCCCGCCATTGCTTGGCTGAAGGCGTCAACCCTCGCGACCTCCTCTGGATCGCCTGCGGCTCGATTTATCAATACGCCGACGCGTCGTATTGGCTGCTGCCCCTTTGCCGCAAGCGGCAACTCGGCAAGCGACCCTGCAAGGAGCGCAATGAAGTCCCGCCGTTGCATGCGCTCCTCCCCTCAGGACTACGCTAATGGGAAATCAAGTTTAGCACTTTGTCGCGTTGCTGTGCGGGCTATTGGGGAGCCTGTCGGACGGCGTGTCGGACCGCATTGGGTCCGATGCAGACTTGGTGCTTGCCCGGCCTCAATCGCGACGGTTTAGTCCGGCCATTGCCAGGTCCGGTCTACCTCTCACAGCCGACATAGAGGCGACTGGCGGATTTTGTCGCTACGGGCCATGTGTGGACTCCTGCATCGCAGCAAAATTACCCTCACTCGATCACCTCGTCAGCGCGGGCGAGTTGTGTTGCCGAAATCGCAAGACCAAGTGCCGTTGCGATGTTTAGGTTCACTCCGAGCTCGAATTTCGCTGGCTGTTCGACCGGGAGGTCCGACGTTTTGACACCATTGAGAAGCTTTGCGACGTAGCCGGCTGATCTTCGGTACATATCGGCGAAACTTGGTCCATACGACAGGAGACCTCCATCCCTGACATAAGCCGTGGCCTCCCAGATGGACGGCAGCCGGTACCGCGAGGCGAGTTCGATCAGGCGCTTGCGATCGTAATTGAAGAAAGGTGACGCAAAGGTTGCGACACCGTTCGCACCACGCGCGACGGCTGCAGCAAACGCGTCCCCGAACTGATCTGGATTATTGGCTTCAATTATTTCGAGCGTGATTAAAAGCGCGCGCGCCGTTGCTTCTGCCTCGGATAACCCCGCCGGGCTCATTGATGTATCGCGTAAGACCAACACGCGAGTCACTGCGGGAGCCGCTTCTATCAAGATTTCGATCCGCTTGCCTCCAATTCGGAGTCGGACATCGAAAGACCTGTAACGTTGTCATCCGGATGAGAAAGGCTATTGACGACGCCATTGCCAACGGCATCACCCCAATTGCAAACACGGTGGGGGTGGTTGCGGTCCGGCCGTGACGATCACATCGAGCTTCCGTTGGGCGAGTTCATCCGCCAACTGCTGGAGCCGATTGCGGTCGCCTTCCGCCCAAAAGTAGTCCACCGTGATATTGCGTCCCTCGACCAACCCGTTTTCGCGCAGTCCCTACTTGAAACCTTCGATCTGACGCGGGTCGAGCACGGTAGCGCTTGTAGCACCAAGGTAGGCTATGTGGGCGAGGCGAGCTTGCTGGGCCCTCGCGAGATACGACAATGAGACAATCGTCCCTCCAAGAACTCCAATGAATTCGCGCCGATGCATGTGCATCCTCGAATACCATAGACTCTGGAATCGCAATCTAGCACTTCGCGAGGCGGCTGTGGCGGCATTGAGCCTTCTAAAATCGACGCGAGTGTTCGTTTAGCAGACCTGTCTCATTGACCCGACTTTCAGACGAGACAGCAGTTTTCCGGCAAGTTGAACGTCGTGGGTTTCACCAAGGCTCAGCGCCAGCCCTGCCGGCATACCATTGCTATCGACGACCGCATGGATCTTGCTCGTCAAGCCGCCACCTGGCCTCCCCATCGATTAGCGCTGGTTTCGTGCAATGCAGGCTCCATGTTGATGCACACGGACAATGGAAGTGTCGATCATCTGAACGGCGGCATCGTGGGCAGCGGCAGGTTCGTCTCTTATGCGGCCCCAGACACAAGCCCGCCGCCAGCGGAAGAAACGATGATAGCAGGTCGTGTAGGGGCAAAAATGATCCGGCAAAATCGCGCCAAGGTGCCGCGGATCGGAGGACCCAGAAGATGCCAATGAGGATACGTCGGTCACCCGAGGAACGCCGCAGGCTTGTACGGCAATATGGGCTTGATGGTGACCCATTCACAGTCGGCGAGCTCGTAGAGCATAATTCGACCCCCAGTTTGGGAGTCTGAATCTCGGGGGTCCGCCCAAGCGCAACGCTTCTGGCCCGGCGCCGGTTCGGCGCTCACGGGGTAGAAGCGGACGTCAACCAGCCTACCACACAGCCGAATCCGTCGCGAATGACCCCAGAACGAACAATTTGCCCTATTCGACCTTAGCCCCTCGTGATTTTATTGCCCGAAATCTTATGAGGCCACGAAACTGACAAAGCTGATACGTCGCCATCTCCGCGGCTGTCGGCTTGCTCGGCCTGCTGATGTTGCACGAGCGCCGCAATGGCGCGGCGCAATCATGGCTGGAGCCTCCCCTGCACGAGCCGGTCGCGCAGGCGCGGAACGACAAAGTCGACGAAGGCGCGCAGCTTCAGCGGCAGGCGGCTCTGCGTGTCGTAGACCAGATGCACAGGGCGAAGCTGCGGCTCGAACGCCTCGAGCACGACGGCGAGACGCCCGGCACGCACGTGATCGGCGATCTGATAGGACACCGCGCGCACCAGGCCGGCGCCTGCGAGCGCGGCATCGATGGCAGCGTCGATCGTGTTGACGCTGAGGCGCGAGCGGAACGAGATAGTTTTCTCGGTACCGTCGTACTCGAATGTCCACGTGCTCAGCGCGGAGACGCTCTGAAACGAGACGAGCCGATGCTTGTCGAGGTCGCCGAGCGTCACAGGGATTCCGTTGGCGGCGAGATAGTCGGGGCTCGCGCAGATGACGTGCCGGACTTCGCCGACGCGCGTTGCGATCAGGCTGCTGTCCGGCAAGAGACCAAGACGCAAGGCGACGTCGACCTGGTCTTCGAGGAAATGCGCAACGCGATCGGTGAGGACAAGCCCGACCGACACTTCGGGAAACGCCTCCAGGAAGCGCGTCACCACGGGCAGCACGTGCATCCGGCCGAACATGATCGGTGCGGTGACGACGAGGTCACCTTTCGGCTCGCTGTATTCGCCGGAGGCCGCACGCTCGGCTTCGGACAGCTGCTCCAGGATCGATTTTGCTGAGGTGACGTAGGATCGCCCGGCCGGCGTCAGCTCCAGCCCCTTGGCCGATCGGATCAGCAACGTCGCCTTCAGATGCGCTTCGAGCTCCGCGACCCTGCGGCTGACGGTGGCCAGCGGTAGCCGCAGCTCCCTGCTCGCTTTGGACAGGCTGCCGCTCTCCACGGCTGCGAGCAGCACCGACATGGCAGCCAGGCGGTCCATAGTGCCTTCCACTAAACGAGAGGGTCCCTCCCGATCTTAGCGGCTGTTGCGCAATCCCGGGAAGCCCCAAAAAACGACGACGGTTCGCCACCTGCGGCCGGGCAGCCAAAAAGGGACCCACCATGACCAATCCTACGCTCCACCGCACCGCCACGGTGAACGGCCGCAAGGTGTTTTACCGCGAGGCCGGAGACCCCTCCGCGCCGACCATCCTGCTGCTGCACGGCCTGCCGACCTCCAGCCAGATGTTTCGCGAACTGATGCCGGCACTGGTCGACCGCTTCCATCTGATCGCCCCCGATTACATCGGCTTTGGCCACTCCGATGCGCCCTCGCGGGGCGAGTTCACCTACACCTTCGATAATCTCGCAACCCATGTTGCCGGGCTCGTCGATGCGCTCGGGCTCACCTCCTACATCATCTACATGCAGGACTATGGTGGTCCCGTCGGCTTCCGCCTGTTCACACAGCGCCCCGCACAAGTGAAGGGTTTTATCATTCAGAACACCAACGCCTACATGGAAGGCGTCGGGGACGCGCCCAAGAAAGTGCTGCTGCCGTTATGGGAGAACCGCAACGCCGAGACCGAGAAGCCCGCGCGGGACTTCGTCAGCATCGAGGGGACCAAATTCCACTGGCTCGTGGGCGCGAAGAATCCTGAAGCCATCAACCCCGACAACTGGATCCTCGACCAGGCGCTGCTCGATCGTCCGGGTACGCAGGATTACCAGGTCGATCTGCTCGAAAACTACAAGAGCAACATCGCGCTCTATCCGGACTGGCAGGCCGCCTTTCGCAAGCACCAGCCGAAGACATTGATCGTCTGGGGCAAGCACGACCCGTTCTTCATCCCGCCGGGCGCCCGCGCCTATCTCAACGATCTGCCGGACGCAAAGCTGGTATGGCTCGATAGCGGGCATTTCGTGCTCGACGAGAACGTCGCGCAGGTCGCCTGCGAGATCAAGGCGAGGTTCGCGCCGAACCATACTGCTACGAACTCCGCGGCTTAAACAATCCTCACATTAAGGACAACAACAATGGACCGCCGCCTTCTCGTCCTTGCGATCGGCATGTTTGCGCTCGGCACCGACAGTTTTGTCGTGGCTGGCGTGCTACCCGAAATCGCCCGCCATTTCGATGTCAGCATTGGAGCTGCCGGGCAGATGACCACGATCTACTCCGTCACGTTCGCCCTGCTCTCACCGACCATCGCCGGGCTCGCGGCCGGCGTCTCGCGCAAGACCATGCTGATCGCGGGCGCCGCCGTTTTCGTGCTCGCAAACCTTGCGACCGCGATCTCGCCAACCTTCACCATTGCGTTGTTGACCCGCGCACTTGCGGGAGCCGGGGCCGCCATGTTCTCGCCGACCGCGACGGGATCTGCAGCAATGCTGGTACCGCCGGAGCGGCGCGGCTACGCGCTCTCCATCGTCGTCGCTGGCCTGACGCTCTCGACCGCACTGGGCTCGCCTGCCGGCGCTGTCATCGGCGGTCTCGGCGACTGGCGCTACACGATGCTGTTCGTGGCAGCCCTCGGCACGGCGGCAGGCCTCGGCGTCTGGGCGTTCCTGACGGAAGTGCCGCTGCCACCTGCGGTGTCCCTCTCGAAGCGCTTGGCGCCGCTTGCCGACTCCCGAGTCCTGCTGACGCTGGCGACGACACTCGTCAATCTCAGCGGCATCTTCACGGTCTACACTTACTTCGCCGTCGCCTTCGACCGCGCCATCGGCAACGACGCGCTCGTGCTGGGCACCCTGCTCGTGCTCTGGGGCGCGGGCGGCACGGTCGCCAACCTCGCCTTCGGTCGGCTGATCGATCGTATCGGTTCGCGCATGGTGATCCTGTCGACGCTGGCCGTGCTCGTCATCGTTAGCGCATCGATGCCTTGGAGCAGTGCCAGCCTGTGGACCGCGATCCCCGTCGTCGCCATCTGGGGTGCCGCCGGCTGGGGCCTGTTGGTACCGCAGCAATATCGCCTCGTCGCACTCGCGCCGTCGATTGCACCGGTGCTGCTCGGACTCAATACCGCCGCCTCGTTCTTCGGCATGTCGGCGGCGGGCCTCATCGGTGCAGCGGCCATCCCGCTGGTCGGCGCGCACTATCTCGGTTTTGTCGGCGCAGGGCTTGCGGTTCTCGCTTTCATCCTCGCCGAGCTCGCGACGCTCCGCATCGCCGCCGCCGAGACTGCCCGCATCGCGGCGTGCAGCGTGCCGGCGTAACGACCACAAAAGCCACGGGGCCGATGCCACAGGCTCGGCCTTGCCATGTAACCGCTCATTTTCAGGAATATACTGATGTATTTCGACGTCGTTTCACAGTGCACGAAGAACCTCGCCAATCTCCTGACCTGCCTCGACAGGGCTGGGCAGCATGCGGCGGCGAAGAAGTTCGATGTCGCGGTGCTCATGAGCAGTCGCCTCGCGCCAGACATGCAGGACTTCACCTACCAGGTTCAAAGCGCTTGCAACTACATCAAGGCTGCCGCCGCATGGCTATCGGGCCAAACTCCGCCGAAGCACGAGGACAACGAACGCACCATCGATGAGCTGCGCGCTCGTATCAAGAAGACGATTGCCTTCGTGGAGAGTGTCCCCGCAGAGCAATATGCCAATGCGAGCGAGCAGAAGATCAGGCTCTCCTGGGCCCCGGGCAAATTCCTCAGCGGCCAGGATTATTTCTTGCAGATGACGATCCCCAACACCTACTTCCACATAGCCACGGCCTACGCCATCCTGCGCCACAACGGGGTCGATATAGGCAAGCAGGACTATCTGCGTCCGATCAACTTTATCAAAGGGTGAAGCGCCTTTCCCGCCGCCGATGCAATTCGGCGCAATGAAATTGAAGCTTCGACCTTTGGCCGCGGGTGCGAGACGACCTTTCGGAGTACCGCTGCGGCGGCGTTGCGTTCGTGTTCAAAGACGAGGAAGTAGCCGCACGATTCGCCGAACTCATAATATGCCGAGGACCTTGCGACAAACATCGGAACGTCGAGCTGCAAGGATTCGGCGGGATCGGCGTCGAACAGGTCCCGTCGATCCAGGACTGTAGTTCCGCGGTACTCCAACCGAGCTTGCCGGCCGATTGCGCCAGCTCAAATCCCCTGATCTGGTAAATCCGAGCGCCAACGGCGTCTCAGCGTCCCGGCGCGATCGCCACCGCCCCATTCTCGCTGGGCGCCTGGTACGCGGACGCGGGATTGAAGCTGTCGCCGCCTCCGGTCTCGATACCTCTCATAGAACTGAAGCAGCACTGGCATCGCCGGATGGACAACGAACCGGCGGTCCGCTGGCTTCGGATCGTCGCGGAGGAACTGCGAGACCGGGATCCCTCGTTGGCGATGTCGGCCGATTACGCGAAATCAAGGGCGAAGGCCGCGAAGCCGGCGGATGCTTCGCGGGCAGCGTCGAAAAAGGCCGCCCATGCAGGCGAACGGAAACGGCTTGCGGCGCGACCGTCAACTTCGCGTCGCGGGTAGCCGGATGCGGAATGCTTCACGTCTTGTCGTCAAAGCAACCCGACGACGTAGCAATGTCGCCAAGTCACTTTAGCAATCATCGTCGCGGATGACCGCCGTCGCGAATGTCTTGCCGAACTCAGCGCCGAGCGTGTTGGTCCTGGCCAAAAGATCGAGAAGAAAGCGCGCAGCGATGCAGCTCTCATTGCGGAATCCAGTTCCGGCAGTGAGCTGAACAGGGGCTTTCTTCTTCGGGGTGACCTTCTTCATGGCGTGTCCGCGGGATAGCGTTCCAGAACGCTCCAAGAACACCTGCAAGGGGCGGTGATAGGGCGAAAGCTCCCGGCTGATTGATTGAAGGCATAACGGTCGCGCTATCTCAATAAGATATTCCTTATTATCAAAATCCTGTTCTATAAGGCATAGCTTATTGATTGACGAGATCTTGATAAGACATGTCTTATAGATTTATCAATTCATTATATGCTATATCTTATCGCATGAAAGATGCCATCCGCCATCTCGACAGCCGCTTTGCCACGCTCCGAGCGCTCTCGCACGCCCAGCGCCCTCCCAAGGGTTGGATTCGCGCGATCCGCGACGCACTCGGCATGACCACCGCCCAATATGCCAAGAGGCTGGGGGTTTCGCAGCCACGCATCGTGGAACTTGAAAAATCCGAGCAAGGCGGCAGTGTAACCCTCAATACGCTTCAACGCGCGGCCGAGGCCCTCGGCTGCAGGCTGGTCTATGTACTTGTGCCCGAGCGCCCCCTCGCAGAAGTTGTGACCAAGCGAGCTGCCGAGGTCGCCGAGCGGCAATCACGAGCTATCGAGCAGACGATGCGGCTTGAGGACCAGGCTGTGGAGGACAATCAGGCTGCCCGCGCGCTTCGGGAGCGAGCGATCGAGGATTTGTTGAAACGCCCCGCGCGTCTCTGGGATGACGAATGACTGATACTGATCTGCATGCCGCCGACGATCACGCGACACCGCTGACGCCTCAGGAGCGCGAAGATCTTATCCCAACGCACATTACTTTACGCAGCGAGTTGAACGAGCTGGAGCAGCAGAACATCGCGACGGCAAACCGCTGGGCATTCGGCCGCCGGAAAGTCGCGACGCGAGAAAGTTTTCTCAGGAGTTTACATCGACGCATGTTTGAACGCGTCTGGCACTGGGCTGGCAAATTTCGAACGACGGAGCGCAATCTCGGCGTCGCGCAACATCTGATCGAAATTTCGCTGCATCAGGTGCTCGACGATGCAAGGTATTGGGCCGAGAACAGCACCTATCCACCGGACGAACTTGCCGTTCGCTTCCATCACCGCCTCGTATCCGTACATCCTTTTCCAAACGGCAACGGCCGCTGGTCACGATTGGCTGCTGATGTGTTGATCGTGCAGCTTGGCGGCCGGCGCTTTACATGGGGCGGCGCCGACTTGCAGACAGCCGGCACCGCGCGCACGGCCTACATTGCAGCGCTTCAGGCTGCCGACGACCATGATCTCGGGCCACTCATCGCTTTCGCGCGTTCATGAAGCGAGCCGCATAGACGCGCGGACGCTTGTGGCGCCGCGCTCTCGACCATCCCCATCCACACACTCCGCACTCGATCCGATGGGACGTGCCGAAACGGCGCGCGCGCAGCACAAGCGAGCACGCGCTGTCACGCCTCTTGGCGTGGGCATGTCCCCGGCCCGGATGCCCGGCGCTCGGGCGCCTCCGCGACACCTGAGACCGCCGATAGACCTGAAGGGGGCGGCGCGTTGGAAGTACCCAAGCGAGACCGGAGATCGCCTCCAGAGCATGCCGGCCACTACCAAGGGGCGGCGCTTGCAGCGGGCTCCACCGTCCCTGTGGATAGAGCGTGCCGCCCCTCACGGGACATGTTGGGACATGTGCGGAGTCCTACGGATTTCCCGGTGATTCGCGCCGCCGATGTCCCATGTCCCATCAATGTCCCGGTGATGTCCTTTTTCATGTCCCGGTGTCATGTCCCATGGCGCTATAAACGAAACCGCAACCACTCGCGCCCGACTACCCGCCCATCGTTCATTTCCCATATCAGGAGCCTGAAAATGAAATGCCCGATCTGCAAACAGGAAGCTGTCGAACTGGAGACCGGACTGTTCGACGGCCACGCCCTGAGATGTCCGACGCACGGCAAGGTCGGCTACTTCGACACCGTGCGAGCGGCTCGCGCGCATGAGGATCGCGATGCTTGGGAGCGCGCGTATACCAAGGCGGCAACGCGCGCCGTCAAAGACGGTCAGCACGAGACCGTCGGCGGCGCGATGACTGTGATCCTGGATAGCGACTTCTAGGCTGCCCGGCTCAGTGAGCAGGTTGGTGAAGGCGATGGCGATCCTGGCCTCGCTCGACGACGTGCCCATGGCGGCGTAGCGCGGCGCACAGGCGGCCGCGCGGGCATGCCCCATAAACGAAAGCGCAAGGAGTCCACCGCGATCCTCCGCCACATCAGCTTTTCCAGAACGGAAAAGCATCACTCTATGGAGATGTGGAAATGAAACTACGGCTCGAAGTGAAACAGACCCAGCACGGATGGATCTGGGAACTATACAATGGCACCAACCCAGTCTGGATGGAGCGGACCGCCTCGTTCTTCGCCACCCCGGAAGAAGCCATGCGAGACGGTGCCCGCGCCCAAGCTCGGATTGAACGACGGGGACTGTAGGAGCCGGCTCGGTGGGAGGGTTGCCGAATCTGCAACCCCCTCCTCTCGCGTCTCCGAAGGAGGTGTTGTCGAACAACCTCCTAGATCACACGCCCGCCGGGGCTGGAGATGGGCTCCGCTCGGCTCCTCACCTCTCGTTAATGGAAAAAGGGCAAGCTCCGCGAAGCTGAGGACCCCCAGAGGGTTTGTCTGAGGCCCCATACGGTGGCGAGATGAACCGCGACATCGGCTGGATGGTGCTGATGGGGCTTGCGCTGGCCTTCGTGTTGTTGCTGGCGTGGTGAAGTGCGACCACGCACGGCCACAACGCGCCCCCAGGCGTAGGATTATTTTCCCTTAGAGCAGCACCAACCACACGCAGACCACCATCGTCACCACCACGGCGGCGATCACCGCGCCGACCCGCGCCAGTAGAACGTACAACTGGTAGCTGTTCATGCCGCCGCCTCACGGACGTACAGGCGATTCATAACGGCCAGCGTACAGCGCGAGCCTGACGCAGGCCTGACATAATCAGAAACATCTCGTCGCCTCGGCGATGTCGTCGCCGCTGTGGCCTCACGCCAACAGCACGTAGATCAGCCCGGCGACTGCGATCGCCAGCCACGCCAACGAGAGACGGTAAAACAACTTGTTGAGGTCCATGGCGCCGAGCCCGCCGGCTGCAGACTGGCAGCAGCCTGAAACATACGGAAATGGTTCCCTTTGACCCAGATCAAACTCGCCGCCGGTACCGGAAAAGCTGGTGTCATATGGGTGTACCCGGCTGAAACCAGCGAAAATGCTGGTACCAAAAGCCATTGACAAACTCTAATCGAACCACCAATATGGCACTAACCCAAATCGAACCGAGGGGTTTCCGATGTGCCACACCCGCCTCTACCTTCGCGCCAGCACTGACGATCAGGACGCGACCCGCGCCCGCGGTGCCTGCGAGGCCTTCGCCACCGAGCGCGGCCTCGATATCGTCGCCACCTACATCGAGAACCTGTCCGGCGCCAAACTCGATCGCCCGGAACTCTTCCGCTTGATCGCCGACTCCAAGCACGGCGACATCCTTCTCGTCGAGCAGGTTGACCGGCTGTCGCGTCTCAACACCGCCGACTGGCAACGCCTCAAGGGCGAGATCGTCGCACGCGGCATCCGCGTGGTCGCGCTCGATCTCCCGACCAGCTGGACGATGGCGACGGGCAAGGTCGACGAGATCACCGCCCGCGTCTTCGATGCCATCAACGCCATGCTGCTCGACGTGCTTGCTGCCTTCGCGCGCAAGGACTTCGTCGACCGTCGCCGCCGTCAGGCCGAGGGCATTGTCGACGCCAAGGCTGCAGGCCTCTACAAGGGCCGCCCAGCCGATCAGAAGCGCAACGCGGGCATCCGCGCCATGCTTGCAGCCGGTGCATCATGGACCTCGATACAGCACGCAACTGGCTGCTCGCGATCGACCATCGCACGGCTGGCGAAGGCCGCATGATCCACCTCGCCGATCTCGATCAAGGCCGGGCTCGTGCCCGGCCTTTCGTTTGTGGATAACCGGTGCATCGGCGGTGCACGATAGGTGCATAACTGTGCCCCCGTCGCAAGCCTCACTCGCCCGGTCTGAGATAGAGGCGCCGTGGTTCATTGCCTACGCGCTCCACCCCGGTCCAGTCGGCCATGGGGTGCTCATGCCGCAAGTCCAAGGCTTCGTAATATGGGTTTCCGCAGCCTTCCGGCGACGTGTCCGCGAGAGTCTAGTTGCGCGAGGTCAGAGTGGCCAAACGCGCCGCAGTCTCTTGGTAAGGAGGATCTCAAATGAACTACGATGCTGAGTATTTAAATTTGGGCGACGGCAAATTCTGTGTGCGTGGCGCGGTGAGCGCCGCACTGCAACGGTCGTATGACGACGCGCGGCGGTCGGGATCAGATGCCATCCTTAGGCACGTTCAGCAACAGATCCGGAGCGCCGCGCCTGACGATATCTTCACAAAGCAGGCGTCCGACGTCGAGTTGCTCCAGAAGGCGGCGGAGGTCGAGATGGCTCGCACTGGTTTACCGCGTCGCGCCGACGGAGTTGTGCACGCAGCTATCGCACCTGGCGAAACCGCCACATCCATCGTCGACCGCGTCGAACCGGCTGGTGATCTCACCGCAATGGCTCTCGATGTGGAGTTCCGGCACAGATTTCGTTCGACCGATCGCGCGGGCTGAACGGGGGATGCGCTTCACCGGGAAGCGGCTGAGCGGGTTTCGTCCCCGGACTGCTCATCGCCTTCCCTTTTTCAATTTCGGATCATGCTTCGGTGGTCGAGTCTCGAGCGCTATATGCGCTGCAAGGACTGCTCGCGGCGGAGTGGGCATCCGTTCAAGCGGAGCCACCTCGTGGCGCTACGAACCAACAAGATCTCGGCGATGAACCCGCCATCGGTGTGGTGGCCGGGGGAACGCTGATACCAGTTCGGCCCTGCAAAACGTCGCCTTGTGGAAACAGGACGGAAGTGGTCAGCGTACGCGACGCACGTGACCGCGAATACCCCTGAGCGGAAGAGCCCGGTCAGGGGGCCAGATCGCTCTGCAGCGGCCAAATGGCGCGTTTCAGGAGGCCAAAAGGGGGCTAGGATAACTACGTGCAAGCACCTCAGTGCGGACGCTCGCCTACGGCTCCTCCGCGCGGCTGGCGTCAGCAAAATCATGGGAGGATTTCGCAATGAAATCGTTGGCCTATGCAACACTATTTGCACTCTCGCTTACCCCTGCGTGCGGCTTCGCCCAAGAGCACAAGATGAGCGACGAAGAGCTGATCAAGCTGTCGCTGTCTGCCGCCCCCGAGGCCATCGCCAAAGACGCTACGATCCTCGCTATGGATCATGACGGTAAGATGCGGACGTTGCGCGAAGGAACTGGGCAGTGGACCTGTATGCCAGGTCACGCTGATCCGGCCAATCCCGACCCGATGTGCGGCGATAAGAATGCCATGGAATGGGCGTCGGCCTGGATGAATCACAAGGAGCCGCCTGCGAACAAGGTAGGGTTCATGTACATGCTCCGAGGGGACGGCGGCGCAAGCAACACCGACCCGTATGCAACAAAAGAAGAGCCCGCCAACAGTTGGATTAAGACCGGCGCACACGTGATGATCGTCGGCTCTGGCGCTAAGATGTTGGATGGTTATCCGCGCGACGCGAAGGCGGACCCAACGAGGCCCTATGTGATGTGGCCAGGCACGCAGTACGAGCATTTGATGCTGCCGGTCCGCTGATCTCGCGGTCGAGCAAGTATAATTGCCAAGCTTGCAGTCTAAGGCCTCGGTGCGGACCAAAGCAGCCGGCTCGATACGTGCCGCGATCGATTTACGGGGATGCCCGTGATACGGCGCGCGAGATCGCGCAATCTTGGGACGGGTGCGTATCGCGGCATCCGACGAGGTCGCGATTTGACCCTTCGCGTTCGTTTGCGCGGCACGGGAAACGTCTGAAGGGTGATACCGGGAGCCACCCGGTAACGATCAGGTCGCCGGAAATGGGCTCTGGCAGGTTTCTGCGGGAAAGAGATTGAATTTTTGGAAAAAAACCGAAGGCGCCTGCGCAAATTGGAGTAGATTTCGGACGGTGTAGGCGCCTCGGCGCCCCTTTGGGGCGCTTGCTTTTCGAGGTCCAAAACAATGGCATCTGCCGATTGCACCTCTGTTCACCTCGTCGCCGACGAGGAAAATTCGAAGCGACGCCAAATCCTAGACGGTGCCTGCAAGGTATTCATGGATTTGGGGTTTGACGCTGCTAGCATGAGCGAGATTGCCCGCGCGGCGGGCGTCTCCAAAGGCACACTTTACGTCTATTTCACCGATAAATGCCGCCTGTTCGATGCGATCCTCGACGAGAAGGCGCTCGAAAAACGTCAGCTCGCGTTCTATTTCGATCCCGCATGTGACATCAAGACAATGTTGCAGAAGTTCGGCGAGACTCACGTCCGCACGCTCTGCCGGCCGGGCGGCGCATCGGCAGCCCGCATGGTCCTCGCGATCGCCGAGCGTATGCCGGAAGTTGGCCGCCGCTATTACGAATATCTGCTGCAGAAAACTGTCAACGGCCTCGCAGAATATCTCGATGCGCGTGTTAAGCAGCGGGAGCTCGCGATCAACGACTGTGAGCTCGCGGCCGCGCAATTCATCCTTATGTGCCAAGCGACGTTGTTTCTGCCCTTCATCTTCGAGGTGACGCCCGCTCCTTCCCAAGACCGTATCGCACGGGTGGTCGGCGAGGCGGTACAGACGTTTCTGGCGGCACATGCAGTGAAGGCAATTTAGAGCTGTGCCGTCCGCTGCCGGCATACGTCCTCAACACGATGCCAGGGATGGGCACGCGCTGGTTTGGGTCGACCATCTACCTTGCGAAGCCCCAACGCTGAAGGGAAGGTCCGAGTTTGACCTCGACTGTCTCACTGGGCACGTCCAGCACTGGAACCGAAGCATGGTGTCCTTTCATAACACAGGCACTGCGAATTTGAAGATCAGGAGCCCGCATTTTTCTACGTGCGCGCAATTTCGGCCCAAGATTGGTCACGCTAAAACGCTTCCGAACGCGCCCTTCGCCAGGCGCCGCACAGATATAGTATCGTCGTGCTTCAAAATGGAATGGAGACGATCATGGCCCCGGTGCTGCGGCTCTACGAGGATACGCTGTCCAATTTGGCCGAGCCGGCGGGACTGCCGCCGGTGCCGCGCATAATCTTCGTCGTGCACGGCACGGCCACAATCGGCGGCAGCGTGGTGAGCGACGGCGAGGCGTGGCATGGCGAGGCCAAAGCCACGCTCACGCCGGGAGTCGGTGGCGTCACCGCTTGGCGCTTCGAGCTCGCACCGGAGAGCACCGGCGATGCCCCGCTGCTCGCTGTCGGCATCCGCTCGCAGCTCAAGCTCGCGGCGCGGCTTGATACCCTGGGGGAAGGCGAGCTGCTGATGCGCGGGGACAGCGTCGGCTTCCCGCCCGGCGGCTGCGCCTACCTGCACTGCCACCAGGGACCCGGGATCCGCTGCCTGATCGAGGGCGGGATCCGCATCGACACCGAGGGCCGATCGACATCGTATGGGCCGGGCGGCGCCTGGTATGAGTCCGGCCCGGTCCCGGTATTCGCCCAGGCGGCGGCCGACCGGCCGAGCCGCTTCATCCGCGTGTTGATCCTGCCGCGCACGCTCCTGGGAAAAAGCTCGATCCAATACGTCAACGAGGATGATAAAGCGAAGCCCAAGTCGCAACAGTACCGCGTTTTTGTCGACGCGCCCATTACATGCGATCCGGCCGATTGAGCGTTCCACATGGCTGCGCGGTCATCGCTTCGGGGTGCGCCCGCGGATATGGTCAAACCCTTGCTTGCTTGCGGCAAAGCGCGCGTCGACCATCGGCTCCAATTCAAGGTCGGTAAAGATATATGGCCCGTCGTTCTCGACGCCTTCGCGGACGAGGCCAGCGGTCATGGGCACCGCGCGAGCAGGCCGAACACATGGCTGCTCCGACCCATGCTGCAAAGTGAAGTTTCTCCTTGCCAACCCGGCGCCGTCCACACATGGCCCTGGCGACCAAAATTGAAGACCGCCTGATGTCGGCTATGAGGGGAAGACCGGACCCAACAGAGATCGGGCAAAACCGTCGCGATTGACCCAAGCGACCGGATTCTTACGCCCGTGCGAAATGCCGCGAGGGGCCAATTCCGGACCCATGAATCGCAGCAAATTGCATTCTATTCGATCACCTTGTCGGCGATGGCGAGCAGCGTTTCCGGGATGGTAAGGCCAAGTGCCTTGGCGATCTTGAGATTGACGACCAGCTCAAATCGGGTCGGCTGCTCGATCGGCAGATCGGCAGGTTTGGCGCCTGCAAGGATCTTCTTCACATACGTTCCGGCGTGCCGATACATTTCGGGGCGAGACGTGCCATACCCGAACAACATCCCGGCTTCCGCCTGCTCCGGCGACGGGGCGATCGTCGGAACGCGTTCCTCAAGCGCAAAGGCAGCGATACGCTCATGAGTCTCGAACAGGACGGCGTCGGAAATCATGAGTAACGCGTCTGGCCGGAAACTGGCAATCGATTTAAACGCAGCGTCGAGCTGCTCTGGCGCGAGAACTTCGAACGCATTGGCTGTGATTCCCAGGGTCTGAGCCGTCTCGCGGAGCTGTTGGAATAGTCTCGGGTTCGAGGGGTTGCTTGGGTTCATCAGCACGGCGACGCGCCTCGCTTGGGGCAGCGCATCACGTAACAAGTCCACGTACTTGGATTCTCCCTGGTTCGATATCCCCGTGGTATTGCCGCCGGGCCGCGCCAGGCTCGCCACGAGACCGCTGCCAACCGGGTCGTTGGTCGAAATGAAGACGATGGGAACCCCGCGGGTTGCGAGCTGTGCGGCCCGCACCGACGCGACTGTCACCACGATGATAACGGCTGGATCGCGCCCAAGCGCAGCCTGGACCATTGCCGGGAAGCGATCATAGTGGCCCTCGGCGTACTGCACGTCCAGGATATAATCTCTGCCCTCAAACAAGTTGTTCTCGCGCATGCCGTCCTTGAATGAGGTGACGTAATGCCCCTGCTTCTCGGCGCTGCCCGGACCAAGCCAGGCAATACGCCGGGGTTGCTCGGCGCGCGCAGTGGCTGGAGCGTATGCGAGAGCAAATAGTAGCCCGCGCCTCTTCCTGTCGACCATGGGGCTTAATCTCCCTCAACGCGAGCAAATCAATTGGCATGGCAACCGACGGCCCAAGCGGTCGGCATACTCGAAAAGCGATAGCACATCACGACGCGGCCGGAGACTCGGGGCACGAGATTTCTATCCGCCCTATGACCGCCGCGGGGTCGTTGGTGACGGATCTAGCCGTGGTCGCAAGCCAGTTGATGTCCGCTTTTGTCCGTAAGCTCCATCGACCCCCTTCCTCTCCCAGGACACGCTGGCCTCGCTCCGGTCCGAAGCGACATTTGATCCGCCCTCGATGTAGCCTGCCGAGCGTTCAGCGACTGTGGCTGTTGCGGCACCAAAACGGCGGAGGATTGATCCTGAGCAGAAACGCGCGCTAGGCCGCATCCAAATGCTGTGCTTCAATCGCTGCGTTTCAGTGTTCAAACCAATCTCTAACGCAGGTTTCCGATGTCCATTTTTGAGACGCTAACGCCGGCTGAACGCGCGCGCCAGCTTGCGAATCCTGAAGGAGCGGTCGGTGTCGCCGTCGCCGATTGGTTGAACGAGAACAACAAGGAGGCCAATGCGAAGCTGGTGGAGTCTTTGAGTGTGGAGGCTGGCCACCACGTGCTGGAAGTCGGATTTGGAAATGGACGGTCCGTTCCCATCGTGATGGCCCAAGCCCCCGACGTGCGCTACACGGGCATCGATATCTCGCCCACGATGGTCGCGGAAGCTTCACATTTCAATACCGACCTGGTGGCCGCAGGCAAAGCGAGCTTTCATCTAACTTCGGCCGACGCGTTGTCATTCGGGAATGATAGCTTTGACCGCGCCTTCTCGATCGGCGTCATTCATTTCTGGGGGGAGCCGTTGACGTCGCTCTCTGAGATCCGGCGCGTGCTTCGTTCGGGCGGCGTGATGTTCATGGGCTGCCTGGCGCCAAAGGATGCGCCCGATTTTGCGCAAAGAGAATTTGGCTTCTATCTGCGCGACGCGTCAGAGTGGGAGGCACTTTGCCGCATGGCCGGCTTCGCCGTCGTTGATGTCCAGACCGTCGAGTCGGATCAGGTCACGCCAACTGGCGCACCGGTCAAACGCAATTCGATCAGGATCCGCGCACGCGCGTAGGCTTCGTGATGCGATCAGAGGACGAAGCGGAGCCAGCGAGGGTTTTGACTCGTTGCCCGATCACTCGGCCACTTCGACAATCATCTCGACTTCCACTGCATTGTTGAAGGGAAGGCCAGCCATCCCAACGGCAGATCGCGCGTGCTTGCCCGCGTCGCCGAAGACCTGCACCATCAGATCGGAAAATCCGTTTATCACCTTCGGTTGGTCGCCAAAGTCTCCTGCCGTATTGACCATTCCGAAGACTTTGACCACGCGCTTTACGCGATCGAGGCTGCCGAGCGCGTTCCGGACCTTCGCCAACATAATCAGCCCAACTTGGTGCGCGGTGTCATAGCCTTCCTGCACGGTAAGATCCCTGCCCACCTTTCCCTTGTACTTCCAGTCGGCAGCCGGAGTGTTTCCCGAGAGGAACAGCAAGTTGCCTACCCGGACCGCATCGACGTAATTGGCTACCGGAGTCGGAACAGGTGGGAGCGTAATATCCAACTCCTTTAGCCGGGCCTCAGCCGAAGGCGAGCTTTGTGCCAGGGCGACCGCCGGAATCGCAGTCCACACTATCAATCCAAGCGCGCATGCGCCGAACCATGAGAGCAGTCTCGTTGCACATATCATATGCGCCATGTGTCGGCCCCTAAGAGCTACTTCGCAGTTCTTAGGGTAAAGCATGACTGCAAAGGGGTCTTTCCGTAGTTCTTCGGTCTGAGCCAAGCTTCGGTGGCAACAATCCCGAATTTCATTTTCGCGACTGGGGCCAGTCTCCACGAGAGCGGCATATTCACAAGGTTGGCGCAGGCACGGAAGGATCCGTTCGCCTGACGGAGAGAGATCGCCGACTGAGGCGCACTTGACACTCTCATGCGTCGTTCATGCTAACCTGGGACCTCCTCCGATAAACTACGGAGCCCAAGGGTTAAATTGATACGTCGATCATAATTTTGGATACCCATTGATTCAGCGCCGCGAATGAGGCCGCGGCACACTTGCAGCCTGCATATGACCAAGAAATTACCGGAGCGCATCCCCTTCGCGAAGGCTGAGAAGGCGAGACTCGTCGCTGCAATCGACGTCGCCTCGCACCGGGATACCGAGCCGCGCGGCATCCGATCCGGTGAAAGACTGCGATACCTGCCAACGGTGGACGGCCAAATTGGGCCCGCTGACTTCAGAGAGGCAGAACCAGCAAATGCGCTGACCGGGTATCGGATTCCTGAGCGCGCCCATCCGCCGACATAGGGCAGTGTAGTTGTCGCTTGCGAAGCTTGAACCAGATCAAATTAATGGACGACAAACTTTCATCGAGATTGCGTTGAGGTTCGCTTCCCCAACATCGCTCGATACATGCCCCTTGGACATTTTACACCACTAAGGAGGTAGCCATGGCGATCGTGCAATTTACTCGTTTTAAGACCGACAAGCCCGACGAAATGGCCCGGATTGTTAAGCGGGCGAAGACAATCTTCGAAAAACACGGTGCTGAATTTCTTCGGCTGTCCCGTTTCCACACTGGTGCGTGGGCGGGAGAGTTGCTGGTTGCGACGCGCTACTCCAGTTGGGAAGTTTACGGCAAAGTGCAGGAAGCCGTGGCAAAGGACCCGGAGTTCGCGCAGGTGCTGGCTGACGGATTGAAGATTGCCGAACTACAAGGTCGCAACATCGCTGTTGGCATCGATCTCTAGTCGGGGCGCCGCCCAGCAAACCACGTTAAGCGCGAAGGCCGCGGGACATATTGCCGGCGGCCTTCTAAATTTAGATGGATTGCACTCGCGGTTGCGTTACCCTGCGCCCGGTCCCTTCGCTGCCACCTCTCAAGCGAATAGCAACGCAAATGGATCCGCCGCGAGATGCTTCTCCGTTCGCTTCGCGCCGCGGTAACAAAGGCAAAATCGGCTGAACCCTTTGAAAACTCAGGTGGCGATATCTCGCCGGTCGAGTTCGGCTATTTGCTCTTCGATGTCCCTGATCATCTCTTGAAGCAAGAACCGCATGGCGTCGTCAGTGGCCTCAGGAGTGATCTCGCGATACCTAAGCAACGTCCGTTGAAGTTCCCGCCTCGCCTTCTCTCGCTTCATGTTGGCCCGGGAGCGGAGGGCGAAGCGATAAGGCGCTGGAGCTTCGCTAGGTGGTCATCAATACGCTTTTTGGCGCGCATTATCGCGATAGACTGGATAAACCATTTTCCACCCCTGTCCTTGCCGTCCAAGGTCCCGCTCCATTTCCACACGCGCGGGGAAATGCTGGGGACGAGCCGGATATCGATGCCGCGGTGCTCCATGCCCGGCTAACGCGCCGAGTTCCATCAAAGTTCCCGGCACTGCCTCCTACACCAAGTGCTTCGCTGAGGTCGCTTTCGAGATATCCCGTTCACGCAGGACAATTGCTGGACCTTCACGGCGAGTGCATCATTCCTGATGCCTATTCGCGCTAACCCCGGGAAGAGGCACGGCGCTAGCACTTGCCTCCGCCGGCCCCCAGAGTGCTGGGCCCGTTCGCAGTTGTGTCCCTAGTGATGGTGTAGCTCGGTAGAGCAAAGCCGCCCGGACGCGCGCCCCACATAGCGCCGTAGCGGGCGGGCGGCTTTGCGGTGGTCACCGGCAGTTCTCCGGTAGGATCGGGTTGCGACACGCCAACGC
>NZ_JAFCKQ010000067.1 GCF_018130215.1 Bradyrhizobium jicamae | reverse complement strand
CTCAATCAGGTGACGTGGGAACAGCGCGTCATGGAAGGCGACCCGAAATTCAATGCCTCGCAGCAGATCCCCAACGTGCCGTACCATCGTTTTGCGGAGTTGATCGGCCTGAAGGGACTCTTTGTCGACCATCCTGACCGGCTTGGCCCTGCCTGGGACGAAGCCCTGACGTCTGACCGGCCCGTGGTCCTCGAAGTCAAGACAGATCCCGAGGTCCCACCGCTGCCGCCGCACATCACGCTGCAGCAGGCCAAGAAGTTCACCGAGACGCTGGTCAAGGGAGATCCTCGCGAAGGCAACGTCATCACCGGGACCGCGCGCCAGGTTCTGGAATCCATCCTGCCGGGCCGTGATCGTGGCGATGCCTGAGACATATGGCGCGGCACCGATCGAAACGATCCACGCCGCGGCCTATCGCGTTCCGACCGACCGGCCGGAGGCGGACGGCACGCTGGCGTGGACCTCGACGACCCTCGTCGTCGCCTATGTCAGCGCGGGCAACAGGCGTGGACTCGGCGTGACATATGCACATGCCTCCGTCGTGGCCGTAATCAATGACCTGCTGGCTCCCATCATTGCCGATCGCGACTGCTTCGATATCGGCGGATGCTGGATCGCAATGCAGCGCGCCGTCCGCAATGTTGGACGATCGGGCATTGCAAGCTGCGCAATCTCGGCGCTGGATCTCGCGCTGTGGGATCTGAAGGCGCAACTGCTCTCTGTTCCACTCGCAAAGCTGTTGGGCTGCTGTCGTACCAACGTGCCGGTCTATGGCAGCGGCGGCTTTACCTCTTATTCGAACGAGGAATTGAGGGAGCAGCTCGGACACTGGGCGAAGGCTGACGGCTGCCGCTTCGTCAAGATGAAGATCGGCAGCGAACCCGAACTGGACCCGAAGCGCGCGGAAGCGGCGTGGCAGGCGATTGGCGAATGCCAATTGTTCGTCGACGCCAACGGAGCGTTCGACGTCAAGCAGGCGTTGCGCTTCGCGGCCCTGACGGAAGACCTGGGTATTCGCTGGTTCGAGGAGCCCGTTTCGTCCGATGACTCCGCGGGCTTGCTCGCGGTCCGGAGCCGGACGCCGGCAGGAATGGAGGTGGCTGCAGGCGAGTATATCTTTACCCTGGATGACGCCGATCACCTGCTGTCGCGGCAGGCCGTCGATGTGCTCCAGGCCGATGTCACGCGATGCGGCGGCATCACGGGCTTTCTGGAAATAGCCGCGCTGGCTGAGGCACGGCACATCGACTTGTCCGCGCACTGCGCACCATCGATGCATCGCCATCTCGCGTGCGCAATTCCGAGGTTGCGCCATATTGAATGGTTTCACGACCACGCCCGCATCGAGCAGATGCTGTTTGACGGCGCTCCAGCCGTTCGCGACGGCAATGTCGCACCGGATCTGTCGCGCTTCGGTCATGGGCTCGGCTTCAAGGCCGCGGACGCCTCGCCCTACCATATCTCAGGGGACGCATTGGCATGAGGCGGCTGCCGGCAGTCAAATCTCGGCGCGTGGCCCTCGCCTCCCTGCAGGAGATCGCGGGCAGCCTGAGCGAGAAATATGCGCCAGGAAAGGCAGTCCGGACGCGCGTTCCCGAACCGGGCGGCAATGTCGGACGCAAGCTCAATTTTAGCTCTGCCCTGCTCTCTTTCTCCGTGCTGGCCGACAGCGGCCTCGAGCATTATCGCGGCTCCTTCCAGAACCGCTTGATGTACCTTCCACTGGCGGTATCGGCCGCCACGCTGGCGGCAAGCCTGTTCGGCATCGTGGACGGGCGGGCGAAATCTCACGTGGTCCGCGACGGTCTCTACGGCCTCGCCGCCCTGACGGGGGCAACCGGTCTCGGCTTCCACGGATACAATATCGTGAAGCGGCCAGGCCATCTGTCATGGATCAACCTCTTCTATGCCGCGCCAGTCGGAGCGCCGGTGGCGCTGCTGCTTGCCGGAGTGCTTGGCCGGGTCGCCGAGCGGGTGCGGGACGATGAAGCCTCGACGCTTCTGGGTTATCCGGCGGGCGAAGTCCTCGGCGCGGTCACCTCGGCGGGATTGGCGGGAACGGTCGCCGAGGCAGGTTTGCTGCACTTCCGTGGCGCCTTCCAGAATCCCGGCATGTTTCTACCCGTCGTGGTGCCCCCGGCGGCCGCCGGCCTGCTCGCCATGACACTTTTCCGTTCGGGCAACGTCGTGCGGCGCGCGGCGAAGCTCGGCCTCGGGCTGACGGCGTTGCTCGGCTTTGTCGGCGTCGGATTTCACGCCTACGGCGTGTCTCGCAATATGGGCGGCTGGCGCAACTGGAGCCAGAACATTCTCAACGGTCCGCCCCTGCCTGCACCGCCGTCATTCACGGGATTGGCGCTGGCCGGGCTTGCCGCACTGTCCCTGGTCGAGAGAAACAAGAAGGCGGGCTTTCATGACTGAGCGCTATCCGGGCTACAATGTCCTCAACAAGCGCAATTCGGTGTCCTGGAACGAACAGACCCGCGCGGTGATCGATGCACGCACCGGCATCGACCCCGACTTTCACCGGTTTTGCGACGAGGCCGAGTGGAAAGCCCTCCGCGCCCTGTGTGACCAGATCATCCCGCAACCCGCCGATCGCACCGTCAAGGTACCTCTCGCGGCGATGATCGATCAGAAGCTCTATAGCGGCAAGGGCGACGGGTATCGCGACGCCCGCCTGCCCGAGCAGGACAAGGCCTGGCGATTGGGGTTGGCTGCCATCGACACCGAAGCCGTGGCGGCATGCGAAAAGCCGTTCAGCGACCTCAGCAATGACCAGCGGCGTTGGCTGTTGTGCCGGATCCAGCGCGGCCAGGTCTCGAGCGAGGCCTGGCAAGATCTGTCCCCCGCTACCTTTTTCGCGAAGCGGCTGCTGCACGACATCGTCAGCGCATATTACGCGCACCCGGCTTCATGGAGTGAAATCGGTTTCGGTGGACCGGCAGGTCCGCGCGGCTATGTGCGCATGAACTTCGATCGCCGCGATCCCTGGGAGGCGGCCGAAGCCTCGCCCGGCCGGGAAGACCGGGCGCGCCGGGAGAACGAACGTGTGGGATGAGAGCTCGCCAAGGGCCGTGAACGGACGCGCACCCGATGTCTTCAGGCCGGGCGCCTGGGTGCCCATGCGCGAATACCCTGAAGACAAGGCGGTCGATTTCGCCATTGTCGGAACGGGTGCGGGAGGCGGAACGCTCGCGTGCAAGCTCGCCGAACATGGCTTCTCCGTCGTCGCTTTCGACGCAGGACCTTACTGGCGTCCGCTCGAGGACTTCGCCTCCGACGAGACGCATCAGTCGAAGCTGTATTGGACGGACAAGCGCATCGTCGACGGCGACAACCCGCTGCAGCTTGGTGCCAACAATTCGGGAAAGAGCGTCGGCGGATCGACCGTCCACTTCGCCATGGTGTCGCTTCGGTTTCGCCCCGAATGGTTCAAATCGCGCAGCAAGCTCGGCTACGCGGTCGACTGGCCGCTCGATTGGCGCGAAATGTGGCGGTACTACTCCGAGGTCGAGCAGGCCCTGAAGGTTTCGGGGCCGCTGCGTTATCCCTGGGGTCCCGCGCGTCCACGCTACCCATATCGCCCGCACGAGCTGAACGCTGCCGCGCTGGTTCTTGCCGAGGGCGCCGAAGCGCTCGGCATCGATTGGACGCCGACGCCGCTGGCCACCCTTTCCGCCCCCCGTGGCCTCGCTCATCCCTGCGTCTATCGGGGAATGTGCGTGATCGGCTGCTCCACGAACGCCAAGCAAAGTGTGCTGGTGACCTGGCTGCCACGCGCGCTCGAGGCCGGCGCCGAGATCCGGGACCTCGCCATGGTGGGTTCGATCGAGCATGACACCGCCGGACTCGCAACCGG
Organism: Bradyrhizobium jicamae; assembly: GCF_018130215.1. Lineage (GTDB taxonomy): Bacteria > Pseudomonadota > Alphaproteobacteria > Rhizobiales > Xanthobacteraceae > Bradyrhizobium > Bradyrhizobium jicamae_A. The sequence continues at coordinate 28,648 of NZ_JAFCKQ010000067.1, read as the reverse complement.
CGTTCACTATCAGCGCGAGGGCCGCTGGCATTTCCAGAGAGCAAGGAATGTCGTGGTCGCCGGTTACGCGATCGAGACACCGCGGCTGCTGCTCAATTCGGCCAGCGCCAGGTTTCCCGATGGCCTCGCCAATTCTTCCGGGCTGGTCGGCAAGAACTTGATGGTGCAGTCGAACCAGGCGGTGTGGGGCGTGATGGACCGCGAAATCCGCTCCTACAAGGGACCGCCCTCGCTCGCCATCACCGAGCATTGGAACTACGCCGACGACGGCAAGGACTTCCACGGCGGTTATTGCTACATGAGCCAGGGCCCGCTGCCGATCGTGTGGGGCACGACCCAGGCCAGCAAACGCGGGCTGTGGGGACAGGACCTGCTCAACGCCATGGAAAACTACAACCATCAGGTCGGTCTCAAGATCGTCGGCGAGACGCTGCCCCAGGAGCGCAACTGCGTGACGCTCTCCGACGAGCGCGACCAGTACGGCCTGCGCATTCCACGCGTGACCTATGCGTTCTGCGACAATGACAAGCGCCTGATCGCCCATTCGCTCCGGTTCATGCGTCAGGCACTGGAGGCGGTCGATGCCCACGACATATGGGACGAAGACGACGACACCTGCCATCTGAACGGAACTGCGCGGATGGGCGACGATCCCTCAAGCAGCGTCGTCAACGCTGATTGCCGCTGCTGGGACATTCCCAATCTGTGGATCTGCGACGGCTCGGTCTTTCCGACCGTCGGCGGGGTCAATCCTTCACTGACGATCGAGGCGATCGCCTGCCGCACGGCCGATCGGATCAAGGCAATGGCACGGCGCGGCGAGCTCTCAAGGTCCTGACGGTTTCGTGCCGAAGCGAATTTGGCGGGCGGGGCGAACGAGGGCGGCGGCGCCTGGCCACAGCGGCTCCCGCCACCAAGAACAGCGTCGCTCCGATGATGACGCAGGCAGCACGGGCCAATTCGCCGTCGATCAACATTGCGTGCAGGGACGATCCGACGCTGAACGAGCCCCTGGTCCGATGCAGGGCGGTGACCGGGTGATCCAGATTGTCGTCTCGACCCGCGGGGAGCGGCGTGCTGGTCTGCTGGCCGGCCACCGCCTTTCGCGCCAGATAACGGTCGAGATATGCGGGAACCACGCTGTTGCCGAGGATCGTGAGTATCGTCTGCCAGCCAAGCCAATATTCGCGTGATGATCCTTCGGCCACACGAAAAACCGCGTCAGCCACGACCTCCGGCTCGACGGGCACGCCCATCGGACGCGGCGCGTGCGGAATATGAGCTCGCGCCCAGTCGAACTGAGGCGTGTTGACCGCCGGCAATTCGATGACACTCACCGTCACGGGCGATTTTTCATGGAGCAGCTCCGCGCGGAGCGAGTTGGTGAACCCGCGCATGGCGTGCTTGGCGCCGCAATAGGCGGACTGCAGCGGAATGCCGCGATAGGCCAATGCGGAGCCGATCTGGATGATACGGCCTCGCCGGCGAAGCCGCATCGATTTCAAGGCGGCCATGGTGCCGTGGACGAACCCGAGATAGGTGACCTCCGTCACCCGTCGGAATTCCGTGGGATCAATGTCCGCCACCGTCGAGAATACGGTTTCCATTGCGTCGTTGATCCATATGTCCATCAACCCGAGCCGCCGCTCGAGCCGATCGGCGGCGGCAAACAGCGCCGCGGCGTCGCACACGTCGACCGCCTCCCATTCCACATCCCTGGCGCCGGACGCCAGCAATTCTCGCTGCACGGCCTCCAATGCGGTCTGGTCCCGCGCAATAAGGCCGACGCGATCGCCCGCTTGTGCGAAACGCGCCGCGATCGCGCGACCGATGCCGGCGGACGCGCCGGTGATGATGACGGTGCGGGCCCGGCGATTCATTAGAGGTACCTGCGATGAGGACTGGCCGAGCCGGCGCGTCCCGACCGCGTCAGCGGCGTCGGCCGGCCGCTGAGTGACAAATGGGGATGGCACAAGTGAAGGCGGTACTCGCGCATGATGGCCTCTTCCGGTGGCTTGTGCCTCGCTGCAATCGTCCAACCCCCTGCCCGCACTGCGGTTCCTAACTGGAAGTTTAGTGCGGCGGCGTCGAACGAACGGCCGGTTCAGCGCGTTTTGTCCTTGTTCCCTGCGGTCCCGGATACAATTGAGCAAGGCAGGTTATGATGATCCGTTCGACCATCGTCAGAATCGTCTCCGCCTGCGCCCGGTCTTATTGGGCTGTGATCGTCGCGGGAGCGCTGTTGATGGCAGGCGCCGTGGTCTTCGACGTCACCCGCTTCTCGATCAACACCGACGTGCAACGACTGATCGCTCAGGATTTGCCCTGGCACGAGCGCCAGATCGCCTTCACGCAGGCGTTTCCGCAGAAGGGCATTTCAGCGGTGGTGACCGCGCCAACGCCCGAAAACGCCGATCAAGCCACGGATGCGCTCGCAGGAGCTCTGAAGGATAATCCCAATCTGTTCCCGAGAGTGGCACAGCCCGACAGTGGCGAGTTCTTCGACCGCCACCAGTTTCTGCTGGCCTCGACGTCAGACGTCCAGCGAACCATCACGGGCCTGACCCAGGCGGAACCGCTCCTGAGACAGCTCTCGCGGGACCCTAGCCTTCGCGGCGTCATGAACACGCTGTCATCTGTTGCGGGTCAAGTACGGCGGAGACGGCTCGGACTCGAGCAGCTGAAATGGCCGCTGACGCTTGCTGCTGAAACGCTGAATGACGTGCTCTCAGGCAAGGCGGCCTCGTTTTCATGGAAAGAACTGCTCCAGGGGCACCACACATCCGCGGACCAGCGGCGGCATTTCCTCGAGGTCGAACCGCGGCTTGACTTCACCAAGCTGCAGCCTGGATCGGCGGCGGATCAGGGCATTCGGCAAGCCGCGGCGCAGCTGAACCTGCAACAGAGATTTGGCGCGACGGTCAGGCTGACCGGCCAGGTCCCGATGGATGACCAGCAATTTTCGGTCATACGAGATAGCGCGCTGCGCGATACAGTCACGGCCGCCCTGGGTGTCCTGATCGCCCTCTGGCTGGCCCTGCGGTCCTGGAAGATCATTGTCGCGGTCTTCTTCAGCCTCCTGGTTGGACTTGCGACGACCGCCGCGCTGGGTCTCGCCCTGGTCGGTTCGTTCAACCTGATCTCGATCGCCTTCTTCGTTCTGTTTGTGGGTCTCGGTGTCGACTTTGGCATTCAGTTCAGCGTTCGGTATCGCGCAGAACGCCGCGACCACGGCGTCTTGCTGCAGGCATTGGAAAGCACCGCGAAGAAGGTGGGCAGTCCCCTCGCCCTCGCTGCAGCAGCAACCGCCGTCGGATTCTTTGCCTTCTTGCCCACGAGCTATAGCGGCCTGTCGGAGCTCGGGCTGATCGCAGGCTGCGGCATGCTGATTGCTTTTGCCTGCAGCATCACGCTGGTTCCCGCGGTCCTGGTGCTGCTTGATCCGCCGGCCGAAGCGGCGCCTGTCGGTTTCAAGTTTCTCGGACCGCTCGATGATTTTCTCCAGCGTCACCGCATCGCCGTTGTGCTTGGAACCATCGGACTGGCCGTCGTGGCGTCTCCGTCGCTGCTGCATCTGCCATTCGACTTCAACCCGGTGAACCTGCAGAGCCCGAGCTCGCCGGCCGTCATCACCTACCATCAGTTGCAGAAGGAACCAGAGACCAGCGGCAGCGATGCCGAGATACTGGCACCGTCCATCGAGCAAGCCGCGGCGACAGCGAAACGCCTCGACGGCCTCCCGGAAGTGTCGCGCACCATCACGGTGAACAACTACGTTCCCAGCGATCAGGATGCGAAAATCGCAGCGCTGAAGTCGGCGTCCGCGAAGCTCCGGCCGGCACTCGAAACGCGAACTCACGCCGCACCGACAGACGAGCAGACCGTTGCTTCGATCAAGAATGCAGCACAGGCCCTGTCGGACGCCGCCGGGAGCGAGCAAGGCGCAACCGCTGACGACGCGCGGAACGTATCCGCCCTGCTCAACCGCCTTGCGCAGGCCGACACCGCCACGCGCCAGAGGGCCGAAGCCGCAGTTGCCTCGCCGCTCCGCTTTGATCTCGAACAATTGCGTCAAAGCATGTCACCCGAGCCGATCAGCATCAAGACCCTGCCGCCGGATCTGCTCGGCGACTGGGTGCTGCCTGATGGCCGCGCTCGCGTCGAGGCGCTCCCCAAGGGTGATCCGAGCGATAGCCGCGTTCTGCAGGGATTTGCGGCAGCCATTCTCAAGGCAGATCCCACGGCGACCGGACCGGCAGTCACCTACTATGAGGGCGGCCGAACCGTCACGACGGCCTTCATCGAAGCCGGCGTCTTTGCTCTGCTGGCGATTTCGATCCTGCTCCTCGTCACGCTGCGACGGTTCGTGGACGTTTTGCTAACCCTCGTTCCGCTGTTGCTCGCGGGTGCCGTAACGCTCGAGGTCTGCGCCCTCGACGGGCTTTCCCTGAACTTCGCCAACATCATCGCGCTTCCCTTGCTGCTCGGTGTCGGCGTCGCATTCAAGATCTACTACATCATGGCGTGGAGGGGCGGAAAGACCGGCCTGCTCCAGTCCGCCCTGACACGCGCTGTCGTATTCAGCGCGACGACAAACGCCGTGGCTTTTGGGAGCATGTGGGCATCGAACTATCCCGGCATGTCCAGCATGGGCAAGCTGATGGCGCTGGCACTGCTATGCACCATGGCCGCCGCCGTGCTGTTCCAGCCGGTCCTCATGGGGCCACCGCGTCAGCTCAGCAATCTCGACGAAGCCGAGCCGGATCTGCGCCAGGCGGCGGAGTGATGGCACGACCAGTTCGCGAGACTATGTCCCGTTCGTAAGACGATGCACCGTGTTGACCATGGCGACGTGGGAAAACGCCTGAGGAAAGTTGCCAACCAGTCGTCCGGGCTCCGGCGCATATTCCTCCGAGAGAAGGCCGACATCGTTGCGCAAGCCAAGGAGCTTCCGGAGCAAGGCGTGAGCTTCGGCGTTCCGGCCGGTCATGTGATAGGCATCCGCGAGCCAGAAGCTGCAAGCGAGAAACGCGCCCTCTCCGCAGGAAAGACCAGGCGCCGAAGGGGCGGGATCGCAGCGCCTGACCAACCCATCGACAAGCAGCTTCCGCTCGATCGCCGATATCGTTGACAGCATCCTCGGATCATCCGGCGGCAGGAAGCCGAGCGCGGGCATGCGGAGCAGGCACGCGTCGAGCCCGGTCCCGCCATAGCTCTGAACGAACGCCTGCTGCTGCGCATCGTATCCGTTGCGACAGACGTCGTCATGGATGACTTCACGCAACTTCTTCCATTCGTCCACCTCGCCCGGCATTCCGAACTCTTCCGCGCTCTTGATGCCTCGGTCGAATGCCACCCAGGCCATGACCTTCGAATATGTGAACTGGCGCGGCTCTCCCCGCATTTCCCAGATGCCGTGATCCGGCCTGGCCCAGATCTTTGTGAGGTGATCGAGCAACACCCTCTCGATCGCCCAGGCTCTCCTGTTTTCGGGGAGTCCATCGCACCGCGATTGATAGAGTGCATCCATCAATTCGCCATAGACGTCGAGTTGCAACTGCGTGTGCGCGGCGTTTCCGATGCGGACAGGCCGGGAGCCCTCGTAACCCGCCAACCACGGCACCTCCCATTCGGTCAGCCGTCGTTCGCCCGAGACCCCGTACATGATCTGCAGTTGCGTCGGGCTGCCCGCGACTGCACGGATCAGCCAGTCCCTCCAGGCCTCCGCCTCGTCGTAATAGCCTGACGCCATCAGTGCCAGCAATGTCAGGGTCGCATCGCGGATCCAGCAATACCGATAGTCCCAGTTTCTCGCGCCTCCGATCTGTTCCGGCAGCGATGTCGTGATCGCAGCAACGACTCCGCCGGTCGGACGAAACGTCAGCGCCTTCAGGGTAATGAGCGACCGGCTGGCCGCTTCGCGCAGCGACCCGGCTCCGTGATAGCGCGACGACCAATAATGCCAGAACTGCTCGGTCGACTGAAGCAGGGCATCCGCATCCTGAGCGGAAGGTGCCGCCGCCAGCCATGATGCCTGATAGGTCAGGACAAACCGGACGCGCTCTCCCGCGGTCACGGAAAACGAGGCGAAGCTCCTGGTGCCGTGGCTCGACAGAGGGATCTCGCTGCGCAGCTCGAGCATGTGGGGACCGGCCACCAGGTTGAGCGAATCGTCGTGGAGCTTATTGACCCACGGTATCGTAGCGCCGCCGTCAAACCGCACGACGAGCTCGGTGTTCATTCGGACCTGTCCGTCGATGCCTTCGACGATCCTGACGATGGTGGAATTGCCGTTCTTGAGCGGCATGAAGTCGATGACCCTGGCGGTCCCACCAGCGACGGTGTGCACTGTTTCGAGAACCAGGGTGCCCGGGAGGTACTGCCGTGTCACGGAGCCGGCATTATTGGGAGCCAGCAGCCAGCGGCCATTCTGCTCGTCGCCGAGCAACTTCGCGAAACAGCTTTCCGAATCGAAGCGCGGCAGGCACAGCCAGTCGATGGAACCATCCCGCGCGACGAGGGCTCCGGTTTCGCAATCGCCGATCAGTGCATAGTCCTCGATCCGAGCCACTACAGCACCCACCGATGAAGCGGCGTGTCGTTCCCGGTTCCAACGAAGCGGTGCCCGATCATTGCAGCCGAGCAATCGGGCTTGGGCCCATGGCGTTGCTGAACATTCATGGTCCGCAAACTGCGCCGACAGGCTCGCGGTTCCAACACCAGACCGATATCCGCGAGCCGGAAACGAATGACACACTTCTCCTTCACCGATTCGGGCAGGCAGGAGCAGCGATCGCGTGGCAAATCGGAACGCCGATGCATCGTGAACATTGATACCGACCTCCAACCAGGAGTTGGGCTCGCGTGTCCACCGCATCGTCCGCCATCCAGACCGACATCCCGTTCCGGCTCGACCGCTTGCCATGGAGCCGCTTCCACGTGCTCGTCGTGCTCGGTCTGGGGATCACCTGGATTTTGGACGGTCTCGAGGTGACCATCGTGGGCTCACTCGGACCGGCCTTGCAGGATCAGGAGACACTCGGCCTGTCGAGCGCAGAGTTGGGAATGATCGCCTCTTTCTATGTGATCGGCGCCGTGACAGGTGCGCTCGCATTCGGCTGGACGACCGATCGATTCGGACGTCGACTGGTCTTCTACGTAACGCTCGCGATCTACCTGTTGGGTGTGTTGCTGAGCGCGCTCGCGTGGAATTTCTGGAGTTTCGCCGGTTTCCGATTGCTGACCGGGCTCGGAATTGGCGGCGAGTATGCCGCTGTCAATTCAGCAATCGATGAGCTCATCCCGGCAAAGTATCGCGGCCGCGTGGACCTGATCGTCAATGGCAGCTTCTGGCTTGGCGCCGCTGGCGGCGCGCTGGCAGCGCCATTCCTGCTGAACCAGAACTATTTTTCGGTCAATCTGGGGTGGCGCCTCGGCTTCGGCATCGGAGCGGTTCTTGGCTCGACGATTCTGCTGCTGCGGCAATTCGTGCCCGAGAGCCCGCGCTGGCTTGTGACGCACTGTCGCGATCAGGAAGCGAGGGCAATCGTAACGGAGATCGAAGGCGCCGTTGCCGCCGAGGCAAGGCAGCAGCTGCCACCGCCTACGGAACGTCTCACCGTCCACCCGCGCAAATCATTCGGGCTTGGAATGATCTTTTCAGCCATGCTCGATAAGTACCGCCAGCGCAGCGTCCTGGCGCTCACATTGATGGTCGCGCAATCGTTTCTGTACAACGCGGTCTTTTTCACGTTCGGCCTGATCCTGGCTCACTTCTATCATGTCGAAAACGAATGGATCGGCCTCTATATCCTGCCGCTTGCCCTCGGCAATTTCTGCGGACCGCTCCTGCTCGGCACGCTGTTCGATACGATCGGCCGCAGGAAGATGATCGCGTCGACCTTCGGCCTGAGCGGGCTCCTCCTGATCGCAACCGGACTGTTGTTCGGACTGAACTACCTGACGGCCGTTACACAAACCATCGCGTGGCTCATCATCTTCTTCATAGCCTCGCCGGCGGCAAGTTCGGCCTACCTCACCGCGAGCGAGATCTTTCCGCTGGAAACAAGGGCATTGGCCATCGCCTGCTTCTATGCGCTGGGGACCGCGCTTGGCGGCAGCATCGCGCCCTCGGTGTTCGGCCGACTGATCGAGTCCGGCTCATCCTGGCAGGTCGGTATCGGGTATATCGTAGCTGCGCTGCTTCTGATCATCGCCGCGATTGTCGAAATCAGGTTCGGCGTGGACGCCGAGGGAAAATCGCTGGAAAGCATCGCCGAGCCACTTTCCGGATAGCCTGCAGGGCGGTCGGCCAGCCCGGGAATAGGAACGTACGGTCCCACCCAGCATTGGCCTTCATGGGCAGGGAACCCACACGACGCGCGTCGTGGTTGCGGAGCCGGGCATGCCACTCCATCCGACCTGGACCGACATCGCTATCCGCCTCGCGCTGACGGTTCTCGCCGGCGCCATCATCGGTTTTGACCGCGGCGCGCGTGGACATGCCGCTGGCCTGAGGACCACGATCCTGGTCGGCCTCGCCGCGTCGCTGTCGATGATCCAGGCCAATCTCCTGCTCCCCGTCGACGGCAAGGGCTCGGCCTCCTTCTCGGTGATGGACGTGATGCGGCTTCCGCTCGGAATCCTGACGGGAGTCGGCTTCATCGGCGGCGGCACGATCCTCAAGAAAGGTGACCTTGTCACCGGCGTGACGACGGCTGCGACGCTTTGGCTGATCACGATCATTGGACTTTGCCTCGGCGGAGGTCAACTTGCCCTCGGCTGCGTCGGTACGGCCATGGGAGTCGTGACCCTCTCGGTCCTCAAGTGGATCGACGTCAAGATTCCTCGACGTCACCGCGCCGCCCTGGTGGTTGCCGGCAAGCCCGATCCCGGCGTGATCGACGCTCTGCCGAAATTGATCGAGCCGCTGCATTATCACGCACGGTTTCTCGAACAGCGCCACAGTGACGGATCGACAGATGCGCACTACCTCTTCGAGGTGTCCTGGCGACGCCCGGAAAAGGCGCCCCCGCCGGTCGACCTCTTGCGAATGATCGAGAAACACTTCGTCATCAAGTCTTTCGAGCTGACCAGCGAGAACGGCAAGTAACCCTGCGTCGAAGCCGAGTTAGGAACGCGGCTTCGACCATACCGTTAGGCGGTTGAGGCAACCAGCAATGAGAGGCGACCATGAAGGTTTGCGACGCGATGACACCGGACGTCCAGTCGTGCACCCCCGACGATACGCTTCGCGATGCCGCAACCACCCGGCACGCGCAGGTCTAGATGTTCGCGCGGCTCCGCTCCGCGTCGGTACGCCCAGCGAAGCGACGATCGGGGTACGCCAATGGCCGATTACGTTCCTTGGATCTTGATTGCCGGCGGGATCGTGGTGCTGATCGTCACGGTGCTGCTCTGGCGCGCCAACTACGTCAGCTCGGATTAGGATTGGACCGCGCACCCGGCACACAACCGCATTGCGCGGGCGGCCCTTCATGCCGTCAGCCGCCGACCAGCCTTGGGTAGAACAGGGTCTCCTCTGCGGCGGGATCCAGCGCGCGGACCAGTGCCACTTCCCCTGGCCCCGTTCGGGTCGCCGCAGTGTAGCCGTCCGAGATCAACTGTTGAAAGCGGGCCTGCGCCCAGGCCAACTGCTCGCTGTCTCCAGCATCAAAGGAGTGGCGCGTATCACCGGCGTGATCCATGACCAAAAGCGTTGCCATCGTCGTCTCCAATCATCGCAGCGGTGACAATCTCGGCGTGAGATCAAAGTTCCAGCGCGATGCGTCGCCGGCCCACGCGACGAAGTTCACATCTTGAAGCGTCACGTCAGGCAGGCTGCCCCAGTTGCGGTTGCGGATTAACTTATGTGAAGAATTTTGAAACTATCGCCGGGCCACCGCTTTTTCTGCTTATGCAACCGGCGACCGAGGTCCAGCTAGTCCGCGTAACGACAGATGACGGCGAGATCCAGATTTGGCTCGCCGCAACGTCGCGAGATCAAGCCCTCGACTCGGTGCTGGACGCTATCCCGGAAGGATGGGCCGTGAGCCTCATTCAGCGGCAACTCGCCGCGGAGCAGATCCTGCTGCTCAACATGGTGCTCGGGGAGGTGCGCCGACATCAGGTGTCTTGATTCCCGACCAAGGTCGGTCAGGGCGGGTGCCATCAGCCCCCGCCCCCTGTTTCGGCCGCAATGGTTCCTCCCGCTGGAAGAAATTCCCCGCACCTCCGATTAGCATATTTAAATGCTTCGTCCCGGGACTGTTGGTGTGATTGCGTCACCGCCAACAGCGAGCGGACCCGACGCGATGGAAAAGAAACGGCGCAACCGCGCGAAGCAGACGACCTCTCTGAATTACCGTCTTCATCAGCTCATCAAGAGCGCACGGAGACGAGCCGAGAACCTGCCGGTTGACAGCATGGAACGCGCATACCTTCTGAAGAAGGCGGGCCAGGCTGAGCAGGCCGTTCGGATGGCGGACTTTCTGTCTGCGCCGCGGACCAGTGACCGGAAAGAGCATGTCGGTCCAAGGCCGGTTGGCTGATCGGCTTGGGGAAATCAAAGTTCCAGATGCTGTGGCTACGCGACCGGACCTGGCGGTTAGCCGGGCATCACCAGCAATCCGAGATACAACCAGAGTATGATCGTCACTGTGGTCGTCACGGCGAACAAGTACCGGTCGATCATCTCGGACATCCACGCTTGAGGCAGCTTGGGTATTGATGCGGATCGAGGTTGCGATGTCGGCGGCGACGCTTCGGTCGCTTCTTTGAATGCCCTTCCCTCGGTTCCTGCATTTACCTATGAGGGCCCCGGACGCAACGTGTCTCGCGCCGCCTAGCCGCTTTCTTCGAGGTCTATCAACGCAATCCCGAGCTCCGGCCGCTTCGTCCGTCGCAAGCGTGCTGGCGTTTCCGTCATGACCACTTCGAGAGTTGGACGGACCGTTGCAGCGACGAGATGGCCTCCGCGGGTGGTGCCATCAGCCAGCCCGAGGACAACATGGACGTGCAGGCTCGGCTGGCCATCATCGGCGACCGCGACGTCGCCGACGGCGCTCAGTACCTCGCACTGCTCCCGCACCTCGATCTTCTTGTAGGTCCTGCGTTCCAGGTCGAACCATCCAACCATTGCCTGTTCGAAAGCGCCGATCGCGGTCAGCGACGCCGCAGCAACGTTCAGGCTTTTGGCGACCTCAGTGAGGGTTGCGAACGCCTCTTCACCCGAGTCCAGAACGACGACATAAATCCGTTCACCTGCCTTGTCGGAGACAAGCTTGGCTTTCATGGCAAAACCCTTCTTGTGGACCTGGCGGGGCGCCGAGTCCATTCGACGTCGATCAAGTCGCGACAATCACTCGGCGCGATGGCGCGATCACCAGGCACGATGCGTCAGCGCGGCCTCGCCTTCCTCGCGCGCCGGCACGCTAACGTGAACTTCGTGCCCCTCGCGGATCGCCAGCGAGGCAGCCGCCGCCGCGGATTCGAACGCCGCCTCCTTGGTGGCATACCCGCCGTTCAGGTTGCCATCGTGCAGCACGCCCCATTCGCCATCAACAGGGATTACCGAATATTGCGCCAGTCCCATTGCGACCTCCTCGTGTTGTCCGGACTACGAAGCGTCTCTCTTGTAGCGGTCGCGGACGATGTCCTCTCCGGCCTGGACGGCGCGCCGATCCCTGTAATGATATTGCAGCACTCCAAAGATCAGGGCCGTCAGCAGGATGAGCGCTCCGACGCCAAAGGCGATTTCCCAACCTATGTCCATCGATCCCTCCATGAGTTCAGACATTGGGCGGTGCGCACGAGAGGCGACCGCCGCCTGTCAATCGGGGCCGGATCGAGGCCTGAGTTGGCTGACGGTTGGCGCCCGAGACGCGCCAGCCGACCTCATCCGCGGCCCGCGCGGTTCGTACTGGCCGGGTCGTCGAAAACGCCGCCGATGTCTGCGCGGCTGGCAAGGCAAGAAATCGGGTACGCTGATCTTCGGACCCAAGTCGTCGCTTTGACGTTTGTTCCTGCACAGTATGCCGCTTCGCAAGAGCTGGCCTCACAGGGGAGTATCCGCTCGAGACCATCGGGCGCGTCGGATGATGACCAGCGGCAGAACCAAGACACACGACATGACCAGGCCATTGTGGGCGCTGCTCGCCTTGAATTTCTTCATGGCGGACATGCAGTCGGGGATCGGACCCTTCGTCGGCGTATTCCTGCAAAGCCACGGCTGGACGAGCGGACTGATCGGAACCGCCCTGACGATCGGCAATGTAGCGGGAATGCTGATCACCACGCCAATCGGCGGCTGCATCGATACGACCGACTACAAGCGCCTCTGGGTGATCGTGCCGGGCGTCGCCGTCGTCGCGGCGTCGGCCATCATCCTTGTCTCGCAGCATTTCTGGGCCGTCACCCTGTCCCAGATCGCGACCTCGGTTGCGGGCGCGGCGATCGTTCCGGCGGTCACGGGCATCACGCTCGGCATGGTCAGGCAGCGTGGCTTCAACCGGCAGAACGGCCGCAACCAGGCCTTCAATCACGCGGGCAACATGCTGGGTGCAGCCGCTTCGGGCTATCTTGGCTGGCGATACGGCTATGTCGCGGTGTTCCTGCTTGCGTCGGCGTTCGGCCTGCTGACGATCGCGAGCGTGATGCTGATTCCGTCTGATGCGATCGACCACCACGCCGCGCGCGGCAAGGAAGACGATCCCGAGAGCCAGCCGCACGGATTTTCGGTGCTCGTCAAGCACAAGCCACTGCTGATTCTCGCCGTCGCGCTCGCGACCTTCCATCTCGGCAATGCCGCGATCGTGCCGCTCTACGGGCTCGCTTCCGTCGCCGGCGGCCTCGGCAACGGCCCGGGCGTGGTGGCGACCACGATCGTGGTCGCGCAGGGAGTGATGGTGATCATGTCGGTCGTCGGCATGCACGCCGCCGAACGCCGCAACTTCTGGCCGGTCTTGCTGGCGTCATTTCTGGCGCTGCCTGTGCGCGGCGTGCTGGCGTATTTCCTGTCCGGCTGGTGGGGCGTGTTTCCTGTCCAGATCCTCGACGGCGTCGGCGCGGGTCTGCAAAGCGTGGCTGTGCCAGGCATCGTGGCGCGCACGCTCAATGGCACAGGACGCGTCAATCTCGGCCAGGGTGCCGTGATCACGATCCAGGGAATTGGCGCGTCACTCAGCCCCGCGCTCGGCGGCTGGATCGCCCAATGGGTGGGTTACCAGATCGCGTTCCTGTGCCTTGGAGCCTTTGGCCTGATCTCGGTCGCGCTCTGGATTTTGCTGCGGAGCGTCGTCAACAAATATTGAGCGCGGCCGGCATCTGGTTCGCATCTCCAATGCGCCTTATTCAACTTTGTATCCAAGGATCAAAGCGGGCCGGACCGCGTTCAACTGACATGAAGTCGGGGCGCCCTCGCAAGGGAGACGACAATGCGCACAACAATCGCGTTGGTTGCGCCGCTCCTGACCGCGCTCTTCGCCGCTCCGGCCCAGGCGCAACAGCCCGGCAGCAATGCACTGAACGTCAAGATCGGCGTTCTCAGCGACATGTCCGGGCTCTACGCAGATATCGGCGGAGCCGGATCCGTCATCGCGGCGCAAATGGCGGTCGAGGATTTCAATCCCGCAAGCCACCACATGAAGGTCGAGATCGTCTCCGCCGATCACCAGAACAAGCCTGACATCGGATCGGCCATTGCGCGCCGATGGTTCGACACCGAGCACGTCAACGCGATCGCTGACGTGCCCAACTCCGGTGTTGCGCTCGCGGTCAGCAATGTGACTCGGGAAAAAAACGGTGTCTTCCTGATCTCGGGCGCTGCGGATTCTGATCTGACCGACAAGCAGTGTTCGCCCAATTCTGTGCATTGGACCTACGATACCTGGGCACTCGCACATGGAACCGGCGGCGCGATCGTGCGACAGGGCGGCAAGTCGTGGTTTTTCATCACGGCCGACTACGCCTTCGGCCATGCGCTGGAGCGCGATACGGGGGCCGTCGTGAAGGCAGCCGGCGGCGAAGTGCTCGGCGCTGTCCGCGCGCCGCTGAACACGGCCGATTTCTCCTCCTATCTGTTGCAGGCACAAGGTTCGAAAGCGCAAGTCATCGGGCTCGCCAATGCCGGCGGCGACACCATTAACTCGGTCAAGCAGGCGGCCGAGTTCGGGATCGTCAAGGGCGGGCAACGACTAGCTGGACTCCTCGTTTTCCTGACCGACGTTCACGCGCTTGGCCTGCAATCGGCGCAGGGCCTTACGCTGACGACGGCTTTCTACTGGGACCTCAACGACAAGACCCGTGCATTCGCCAAACGCTTCGCGGCCCGCCACGACGGCAAATACCCGACGATGGTTCACGCGGGAGTCTATTCCTCGGTGCTGCACTATCTCGAAGCCGTTGCCAGGACGGGGTCGGCAACTGACGGCGCGAAGGTCGTCGAAGCAATGAAGTCAGCTCACTATGACGACCAGCTGTTCGGAGACACCGGGGTTCGCAAGGATGGACGGGCGGTTCACGCCATGTATCTCGTTGAGGTCAAGAAGCCGTCGGAGTCGAAAGGCCCGTATGATTACTTCAAGGTCCTTGCCAAGATCCCGGCGGACCAGGCATTCCGCCCGCTTGCCGAGGAGAAGGGCACGTGCGCTCTGGTGCAGACCGCGTCACAAAACGATTCAAAGTAGACACGAGGCATTCGCAGTCATCTAACTCGGCATCGTAAGGCCGCGCACTCCTGGCTCTTCGACTGGAAAGGAGCGTCCAAGCTCGGAAATTCCCCGGTGAAACATTTATCGCCAGCCTATTTCGCGCTCGTGATGGCCACCGGCGTCGTGTCGATCGGAGCGTCGGACTTCGGACTTTCATGGCTCGCGACAGCGCTGTTCGTCTTCAACCTCGCCGCCTATCTCGTGCTGGCGTGCCTGACCGCCTTGCGCTCGATCCGTTATCCGCGGCTGATCCTTGCCGACATGACCGATCATCGGCGCGGGCCCGGTTTCTTTACCGCGGTTGCAGCATCGTGCATTGTGGGTGCCCAGTTCCTGTTGATGGCGCACAGCCCGAAGGTTGCGACTGCGTTGCTGGTGCTCGGCACGGTGCTATGGGTCGGCCTTACCTACACCATCTTCACCGCGCTTACGGTCAAGCGAAACAAGCCTCCGCTGCAGGAAGGTCTCACCGGTGCCTGGCTGATCGCCGTGGTTGCAGCCCAATCGATCGCCACCCTCGCGGCCCTGATCGCTCGCGACTTGCCGCAACCACTTCGGGTGGAGCTCAATTTCTTCGCCCTGTCGATGTGGTCATGGGGCGGAATGCTCTATATCTGGATCATCTCGCTCATTTTCTATCGCGAGACCTTTTTTGCCTTTTCTCCGGGAGATCTGACGCCACCTTACTGGATCAACATGGGCGCAATGGCCATCTCGACACTGGCCGGCACAGAGTTGGTCCAGAACGCGCCGGCTGCGCCGTTTCTCGGCCTGTTGCTGCCGTTTCTCAACGGCTTCACCGTCTTCTACTGGGCCACCGGCACGTGGTGGATTCCAATGCTGCTCGTTCTCACGATGTGGCAACACCTGATCCAGCGATTTCCGCTGCGCTACGATCCCCTCCACTGGGGCGCGGTCTTTCCATTGGGAATGTATGCGCTCGCGACAAAGCAAATGGCCGCGACGCTCCAGCTACCGTTCCTTGCTCCCCTGCCGGCGGTGGCTTTCGTGGCGGCGGTGGCCGCCTGGACATTGGCCTTTGCGGCTCTGACCTGGCAGATTCTGCATGAATTTACGCGCAGGCGGAAAGCCCGCTGCCTGTCCGCAAGATCGGCAAGGCTGCCTCGCGGGTGAACGCACCTTTTGCGACAGTCGACTGGCGCCAGGCCGCCGTCGCCGACCACCGGCAATCCTATACGGCGCCATGGGTCATCGCGCACAGTATTGGCGGGGTCCACCCCAATAGGGTTGATACGTGCAATCCGACGCACGGAATGATCGATAATTTTCCTCGCAAGCCGGAATATTGCATTGAGCGGTCTGTGCTTCCGCGGCAGGAGGATTCGCGTCGCCGTCACCTGCAAATACCGAAGATGCCGATGCGCCTGCTGCTATTGCCGGCACGTCCGGCAACGTCGGAGCGGCCTCGGCCGTCGTCGGGGTGCTCGCCTGCTCGACAAAATTCTTCCACATCTGTGCAGGCAACGAACCGCCGACCACACCCTTCATCGGCGTGTGGTCGTCATTGCCGACCCAGACTCCGACAACGAGCGAATCGTCGAAACCAACAAACCAGGCGTCGCGATAATCCTGGGTCGTTCCGGTCTTGCCCGCTGCGAAGCCCTTCAGCGCCGCCGCCCGGCCGGTGCCGTGTTCGACCACCCCCTGCAACAGGTCGATCAGTTCTCCCTGATAGTTCGCGAGGCTGTGCCGGGATTCAGATGCGGCGACCGGCACGTCATCTTTGTCGCTCTGCGTCCTGATCCCGGAAATACCCCACGGGTGGGTGGGCGCCCTGCCGGCACGCACCGACGCGTAGGCCGACGTCAGGTCGAGCAGTGTCACCTCGGATGTGCCCAGCGCGAGACTCGGGTTGCTTTGCAGTGGCGCGCGCAGGCCGAGGTCGCGTGCGGCTGCGATCACCTGATCGATCCCAACCTCCTGCGACAGTCGGACGGTGGCATCGTTGAGGGAATTGGCGAACGCGTCGGCAAGTGCGACCTCGCCGTGGTGGTGATGCCCGTAATTTTCTGGCTGCCAGCCATGGACATTCACCCTCGCATCGAGGATTTCATCTGTCGGCGAGAAACCCTGCCGCAGAGCGGCATAATAGACGAACAGCTTGAACGCCGAGCCTGGCTGCCGCGCAGCCTGCACCGCACGATTATATTTGCTCCGTGCATAGCTGCGCCCACCCACCATGGCGACGACGGCGCCGTCCGGCCGCATGGCGACCAGGGCGGCTTGTCCCACGTGCTTTTCGCTTCCGTATCTTGCAAGCGTCGACTTCACAACGCCCGCCGCCAATTGCTGCAGCCGCAGATCGAGCGTAGTGCGGATCTGAACCGCGCCGCCGAGCGGCGGCGTGACCGCGGCGGCCTTGTTGTAAACCCAATCGACGAACCAACCGGTCGACGGCGGCGACACATCGGACGTGCCCGGTGTTGCCGGATGGAGCTTCGCCACCAGCGCATCCTGCTCCGACAGCTTTCCGTTGCTCACCATCGCATCGAGAACGGCGGCAGCCCGCCGGCGCGCCGCATCGATGTTGTGAATTGGATCGTCCTTTGCCGGAGCATTGATCATTCCAGCGAGCATGGCCGACTGCGGCAGGGTCAGATCCGCGACCTTCTTGTCGAAGTACAGCTTTGCCGCGGCGGGAAAGCCTGTCGCGCCCGAACCGAGATAGACATTGTTCAGATAGCTGGTCAAAATCTGGTCCTTGGTCAGCTTATGCTCGATCCAGATCGCGATGGCCGCCTCCTGAATCTTGCGTTTGTAGGTTCGTTCCGGACCAAGGAACAGCGTCTTGACCAATTGCTGAGTGATGGTGCTTCCGCCGGCGACGACCTTTCGGGCTGCGAGATTCTGTTCAAGGGCGCGCAGGATGGAAGAAAAATCGATAGCGCCGTGCCGAAGGAAGTGCCGGTCTTCTATGCTGAGAACGGCATTGATGACGTTCGGAGGCATCGCATTTGCATCGACCGGTGCCAGTTGCAGATGCGAGGTGGGCCACAAATCCCGGCCGTCCGCGGACTTCAGCGCGATGACACGTCGCGAGGTCACCTCGGCAGCAGGAGGAAAGTGAATGCCCCGCAGTTCCCAGCCGAAAGCGATCGCCAGCGCCGGGATCGCTACCGCAACGAAGCCGGCTAGGTAACGAAGTCGCGAGCGGGGTTGAGAGGGTGGCCGGCCTTCCGGAGCGCCCGAAGAGGGTATCGTCACGACAGAACGCCCCACGCCCGCTTGGGCCGTGTTCGATCTGCGTCTGTCGCGGAATGCTTCCTGGTGCCAGTCATCCGGGATCGTGCTTGCTCGGTTGGAGGTGCCCGTCAGGGCACGTCACCCCCGCGAAAGGAACGGCGACATGTCGAGGGAGTTCCAAGCACGCAGCAGGTCGCGTACCGCTGCGCGCAAGATCAGTCCGCGGGTGTCCTTCGCCTCCGCGGATGCGGCGGCGCGGATTCATTCACGGCGGCTTCCGCAGACAGGCAGAGCGGCCAGATTCTCGACGGGTCGTGACGGCCTGGTCAGTTGAACCGCGATGGCGGCTTCATCGACGGGCCAGCCTCGGTCCCTGGCAGGCCCCTGATGTCAGCAGTATCCTGCTCGCGGACGGACAGGCTGGACGGCCTCATCGCCGCACTGGCGCCCGGCATTGCGCCAGGCTGGACGGCAGGCCCGGCTTCGTCTCCAGGCAGGCCCGCGATTCCAGTGCCGGAGTTTTGCGAGCTAGGAATCGAGATGTTCGGTGCGGCCGTGCGCGCCATCGCAGGCAGCGCCGCGATGGTCAGCGCGAGCATGATCGCGCTCGTCTTGATCTTCTTCATTGGGACAACCTCGGTTACAGCTTTTCCCCTTTGTGCAGAACGTACGCTTGTTCCCGGCGTTCCGGCCTTACACGAATTTAAGGAGCTTGACCGCTGACGCGTGATCAACGCTTCGACGGCTTGAACCTTTCTTCGATTTCATGATCGCCTGGGTGGAATTAATTTGAATTTCCGCATCGATGAATCGACTCTACCCGTCGTCGCTCCGCCCGCCGATCTTGTTGACATCAGACGCGGCAGCACTGGTTCTTGCGCGTATCTGAGCACGCAATGCGCGTGACTCGAGCAGGTGGAGAGACCGCACATGGAGGCCTCATGCCACAATTCAGTCGCGAACTCATTGCGCTCATGCGGACGACACTCGATGACGTAATGTCGACGGTGCCTCCGGAGATCGCCACCACGGCAACCAAGGCCTTTCTCGCGGAATGCATTCTCAAGGCGGCTGCGCAGGGGCACACCGGCTACAACGAGCTCCTGGCTGCGGCGAGTGACCACATCCAGACCATCACGACGATGCTTGCGTGAAGGCGCAGGTGCTGAAACGAACCGGAACTGTTGACCTAGCCCCGCAGACTCTTCTCCCCGAACCAGCGCCGGCAGGCGCGGCTGAAGCTGGTTGCATCGGTGTAGCCGAGTGCGGTCGCCATCTCGTCGCGCGATTGCGTTCCCTCCGCGAGCATGGTCCGGGCCCGCTCGCGCAGCACGCCGTCGAGCAGCGGCCGGAACGGGCTGCCGGCCTCCGCCAGCCGCCGCACCAGCGTGCGCCGCGAGGTGCCGACGAGGCGCGCGGCGTCCTCCTCACCGAGGCGCTGCGGCAGGCGCGCCGCAATCAGGCTCTCGACGATCCGCGCCAGCGCTGCGCTGTCCGAGCGGGGCTTCTCGATCGCCTCCAGGGCTTCGATGGCCTTGGCGTGCAACTCGGGATCGGCAAAGGGCGAAGGCAGCCCGCCAAGCGCCTTCGGCACGTCGAAGATGAAGGCGGTCGCGTTGAATTTCACCCCGCAGGAATAATGCGACACGAGCTGTCCGGCGCCGGCAGGCGGCGGCCAGGGAAATTGCAGCGTCGCCTGCTCGATCGAATCCTCGAGCAACTGCACATACACCGCGTGCACGTTGAGGCTGACGGCCAGCGCCACGGCGCGCCAGGTCGCGTTGTCCATGGCGACGGCGGGAGAGATTTCGATCTGGATCGAGCGCGCGGTTCGACGCAGCCGGTTGCGGATGAACGGCGCGCGCGTCGACCCGAAGCGGGCGCCGACGTTCAACGCATCTGCTATGGTCGGTGCCGTCCGCGTCGCCACGTCGAGCGCACCTTGCAGCGATGTCGACCAGACGGCCGCGGCCGACAATGGCCACAGCTCGCCATGCCGGCGGGTGATGTTGGCTGCCAGCACCACCAGGGACGACACCGGCATGTGCGCACCCGGCTGGTCGAGGGCCTCTTGCCGGATTGCCGTGCCCCTTAGCAGTTCCTCGCGCTCGCCGCGCGTCTTGCCAAAGGCGCGCACCAGCGCCCGTGCGTAGCTCGCAGACACCGGCGCGCGAATGGCATCCGATTCCGATCCCGGCATGGCTGGGCAGCCTCCCCCGTGAAGGTCTGGCAGAAACAGACTTGGCGCAAAATGCCACAAAATTGGCCTGTTGTGAACTGGCGGCGCAAGCCCGCCTCGCGGCATTCTTGTTGTAACAACGGCAAGCGGCCGCCGCACAAAGAGACGCTGGAGGAATGCGATGATCTTTACGGGCACGAATGCTGCTGGCGAAACGATCACCTATCGGGACGGCAAGCGCTATCTGTGGATGTTCTCGTTCATTCCGCCGCTGGTCCCTCTCCTGTCCTACTGGCTCTTTCTCCGGACGCACAATCCGGTGGTGACGCTGATTCCCTTCGTCTTCATCTTCGTCCTGATTCCGCTGCTCGATGTCGTGATCGGCGAAGACACCCACAATCCGCCGCCGGAAGTGGTCGCCGCCATGGAAGCCGATCCGTATTATCTGCGGCTCGCGCGCATCACCGTGGTGTTTCCCTGGGTGAACTACATCGCCCTGATCGCCTTCTTCGGCACGCAGGACCTGCCGTGGTGGTCCTACGTCGTGTTGCTGCTCGGCGTCGGCACCATCAACGGCGGCGCATTGCTCATCGGGCACGAGCTCGGCCACAAGCCCGACCGGCTAAACATCCTGTTCGGCACGCTCGCCAACTGTGCGGTGGGTTACGCCCATTTCCGCGTCGAGCACAATCGCGGCCACCACACCTGGGTCGCAACCCCCGAGGACCCCGCCAGCGCGCGCTACGGCGAATCAATCTATGCATTCGCATTGCGCGAGCTGCCGGGAGCGTTCAGGCGCGGTTGGCGCAACGAAGCCGAGCGGCTGACCAGGCGCGGGGAGCCGGTCTGGTCGATCAACAACGAGATCCTGCAGGGCTTCGCACTGACGCTGGTCGTCGCGGCCGGACTGATTGCGCTGTTCGGCTGGAAGGTCGCGCCGTTCATCATCGCGCATCATTTCCTCGGCTGGTATGCGCTGACCCAGGCCAACTATGTCGAGCATTACGGGCTGTTGCGCGAGAAGCTGCCGAATGGCCGCTACCAGCCGGTCGAGCCCCGTCACTCATGGAACACCAACCACATCGTCTCCAACCTGATGACGTTCCACCTGCAGCGCCATTCCGACCACCACGCCAACCCGATGCGCCCCTACCAGTCGCTGCGGGATTTCGCCGACATCCCGCGGCTGCCGAACGGTTACACCGGCATGTTCGGGCTGGCGGCGATTCCGCCGCTCTGGTTCCGCGTGATGGACCCGAAGACACTGGCCTGGGCCGGCGGCGACATCAGCAAGCTGAATCTGGGCGATGGCGCCTCGGGCGGCTCCGTAGTGAACGGCGCGTGATGCGAGCCGCGAGCTTCGGATCGTTCTCCCGGCGCGACACTCACGCCGCAGACGTGATCAGCCCGACCCGCATGTCCTTCGCAACGTAGACGCACGCGTCGTCGGCGAAGACGTGGCCATCGGCGATGCCGAGCACCAGCCGGCCGCGCCGCACCTGGCGCAGGTCGACCTGATAGCGCACGCGCCTGACGTCGGGCGTGATGTGGCCCCTGAACCTGACCTCGCCGACGCCAAGCGCGCGACCCCTGCCCGGCGAGCCCGACCAGCCGAGCCAGTAGCCGATCATCTGCCACATTGCGTCCAGCCCCAGGCATCCCGGCATCACCGGATCGCCGTCGAAGTGGCAGGCGAAGAACCACAAGCCAGGGGTGATGTCGAGCTCGCCTGTGACGTGGCCCTTGCCGAACTCGCCGCCGTCGAGACTGATTTCGGTGATGCGGTCCATCATCAGCATCGGGGGCGCCGGCAGTTGCGCATTGCCGGGGCCGAAATAGCCGCCTTCGCCTGAGCGGAGCAGTTCGTCCTTCGAGTAGGACGATTGTGGTGCGTGAAAATCGTGCGGGTTGGGCAAGGCACACCTTTGGTGACGAGTGATGGTCGGTTGCGGCGTCGACGGCCTGGTCGCGGCCGCTACGGAACGGATATTCCTTGCAGGAGACCGAGAGCCTCTTCGGCCCGGTCCTCGGAAACGAACAGATGATCGTGGTAGAATGCCGAGACCGCATTCACGCTGATGCCGGCGCGTGCGAGACGCGTCGTGACCGCGGCCAGGAGGCCGACCGCGTCCAGCGAGGAATGAACCGTCAAGGTCAGAAGGCGCGAAACGAACGCGTAGCGCAGCCTCGCGCGCTCGGCCTCCTCCCGCCGCATCACGAGTGTCGTTCCTTCCCGTTCGCGAAAGACCAGGAGTGGCGACGAGGCGGTCGGTATCGCCTCGCCCGGCACAATGGTGCAGAACACGAACGTGCCCTCCTGCAATTCGGGCCTGATGCCCCTCAGCAACGCCGTGAGATCGCGTTCGCCTGCCATGGCCTGTGCCTTTCCAGAGCTCAGGTGCAGTCTATCCGGGCCAACCCCAGCAGCGCCACAGCTTCCTTCGTTCGGACCGACGGCCCTGGAGCATGATCCGGAAAAGTGTGAAGCGGTCTTCCCTCGCGGCAAGCGCCGAACGCGTTGGCGCGGAGATCATGCTCAAACAAGAAGCCAGAGCGGGATGACGGTTCAAGCCGATCTCATAGCGCTCTACGCGCCGCGGCGCTTCATGGCGCCGATGCCGAGGAAGGAGCCGTTGACTGACGGATATTGGTCGATGAACTCGACCACGTCGAACAGGGGCTCTTCGAACTCCTTCAGCGCCTTCCAGAGCAGCGTCGTGTCCGGACAAGCCTGAGAATGGACGTCATGATGGACTATGATGTCGGCGTGTCGGCGCACCAGGAGATGGTCCCGCATCGCACCCTCCAGGCTGTGATCGCCATCGATGAAGACGAAATCGGGCCTCAGCCGATCGACATGCGCGGCAACCACCGGCGCGGTGGAGAAAGCCCTGATGTAGATCGGCTCCACAGTCGCCTGCTCGCGCAGCAGCTCGAAATACCTGATGATGAACGGCGTCGGCGCGATCGGATCGACCGCAATGACGGTCTTGAGGCCGGCGCCGCAGGCCCTGAGCCACTCCGCGACCAGGATGAACATGCCGCCCCAGCGGCAGCCGATCTCCATGTAGCACGAGATGTCCGAGCAGTTGTCCGCGAGCCAGACCAGATACGGGGCAAGCTGGTTCGGATACTGCCAGAGGTGCAGACCCATGCCAAAGTTCGCCGACAGCTCCGGCGGCTGCTCGTGCAGCAGTTCGTCGTTCAGACCGAGCGTCGGGATGAACCGCCGTTCGAGGAATTCCGCATCGCTCCGCTGATCCGGCCTCAAGGCGGCGATCGCATCGATCGTCTCACGGATCGAGGGCGCGAGATCGACGAATCGCTGGTGTCGTTCGGTTACAGCTTGCTGGGCGTTGAGCATCGGCACCGTCAGGTCGGAGGGACACGCGGAGACCAGTCTCCGACTGCCTCCAATGCTTGAACGGACCGGGCATGCGTCTCGGGCGCAAAATCTTGCGAGCGGCACCAATTGTCGCGCCGGACCTCCCTCGCCTCAGCTGCTGCTCGGGATCTTGCGCCGCACCGCTTCGACGCCGGCGTCGGTGACCCGATAGCGCCGCCCGGCCGGCCCCTCGGAAACGATCCAGCCCTTGTCGATCATTCCGGCGACGGTGCTCGGGCCGACGCCTGCCGGGAACGGGCGGTGATTGCGGATGGCGTCGATCGCCACCCTTTCGAGGTGGGTGGCGACATGCGATGGGCGCGCCCGCCAGGCTTTCGCGACGATCAGGACCGACAAGACCTCCGCGCGCCGGCGCACCGCCGAGGCGCTACGCGTCAGTGCGTTGCTGATCTCCAGGGCGTTCTTGCCGGCCCCGGCGAGATCCCTGAGCTTGTCATCTTCGTTAGGGCCCCAGCGTCGTACGCTCCCCATCTGCCCCTCATCATCGCCTGGACGGCTCCTCGTGAAATCGATGCATACGCAGGCGGAACTGATTTGCCATGTGACTTTCGGCACCTCTTGAGGTCACGATGGCCACACTGCGCCATGCCGCGGGCGCGGCACAGCGCAACATGAAGCGGGCCGACGCCTTGCTCCACAGGGAGCCGCTCGCGGCCCGGTTCGATTCGATCGGAACTTCAGTGCTTGCTCGGCTCGAGCACCACGATCACGCCGGTCGGTTCCGGCTCGTGCGGCCGCAGGCTGGTCAGGCTCGCATCGCTCCAATCGGCGAGACTCACGACCTCACCGGTCTGGCCCTCGATGTCACGTGTATCGGCGGGCTCGAGCACCTTGAGACCGCTTCTGTCGACGAAGTAGGTGTGGTCGCCGAATACACTGTTCAGTCGGGCGATGGCGGGATGATCCTCGGGAAGCACCTCGGCCTCCATTTGCATCATCGTCCGCTTCACCTGCTCGGAATTTAGCTTCATCAGCTGCTCCTGTTTCTTAAGGTCGCCGTGCTTCCTCGGGTCGTCCTTTCGTAGGGGTCTCCTTGGCGGGTTTCCTCCGTGTTACCCGTTCTCGCGAGGGCATCGGACTCTCGAACCGATCCCGCACCGAAACGTTCCCCGAGCCGTATGCGGTTTGATCGCGCAAATCGGGTTCCGCGAGGATCAGGCGATGCCGGGCCGCACGACCCCGTCGATAACGGCGTCATTGATGCGCCGCTGTTCGGCCGCCGGCTTGTCGCAATTGCCGGTACACGAACACGCCGTCTGCCCAGGTCAAGAGATTGCATCTGAAGGCCTTCAGGCGCGAGTGATTGTCAGCCTGCCAGCCGTAACGCCGTCACGGCGACGCATGCATTGCCGAACGGAACGAGCATGACTTGCACTCCGCTTGGCAACGTCGTCAGGGACAGATCGCCCAAGGCTGTGGTTCGGCCATTCTGCTTCGTGAGCTCCGCGCCGATGTTCTGGCAACTCTCGCCGCTGGGCGTGACCCTGACCATCGTCCCCTCACACGACAAGCCGACTGGCGCGGCAAATACGACGCCTGCCGATCGTTGCAGGGCTTCGCCATTCCGAGCTGGATTGATTGCGACCAGCGACTGCACGGAATGCGCATTGCCGGCTTTCGAGTCCCACTGGGTTTGCGCCGTGAATGTCGAGTTCGCCGCGACACCGCGGCCAAGCGCACCAAAAACTCTGCCGCACGTCGTAATGCTGCCCTGGCGAGCCTGCTCGTCGAACAGCGTCTGTTGCTGCTCGGGTGCGGCTTGCTGCGGTTGAGCCGTTTCCGCAGCGCTCGAGGGCGCCTGTACGTTCTGAGGGGAAGACTTCTGCTTGACGGGCGGCTTGTGGGCGGATTGCGCCGGCGGCTGTAGCGACGTAGCCGGTGACTGCTGTGCGTAGGCCACGAGCCCGGCACTGAACGCCGCGACGCAGACCGCGGCGATCGCAGCACACGTGGGCAGCAGGTATTGATTCATCCCCGTTGACGATTCATCCTGTTCTTCCCGCCCCAGGCCCCTGCCCCGGAATCTCGCCGCCCAGCTGACATGAGATGTCCGAACCCGCATGCTTTTCCTCCAGATCCCTTTTGCCTCGTCTCACTCGTGCCTCTGGTCACTCGTTTTCGACAACGCAGCAACCAGCCCATCGAGCGGCGCATTCAGCACGACCGGCCCGATCTGCGGGAGTTGGTAGGTCACCACGCACGTCGTGGCCGCCCGGATATGCCTCTTCAGCACATCGCCGATTGCGATCGTCGCGAAACAGAAGCTGGCATTGCAACGGTCCGTCCGGGCGATGATCCGGTCGGGCTTTTCGCCCATGGTCAGCTCGATCGGCTGCCCGGATCCGGCTGCAGCCGGCACGCGCATCATCATCAGCGGCTTGCCGTCGTCGGTCGCCACGAGCGACCAGCTGAAGGCCACCGCGCCTTGCGGATTGATGATCGCCTGGGTGATGTTGCATACCCGGCGCCTGGCGTTGAGGCTTTCATCGCAGATCAGGGTCCAGTTCCTGAACGGTTGAATCGTGCGCCTGAATCTGCCGAGTGTTTCTCCCTCCGGAATCGCCACGTCCGACGGCTTTACGATGTAGGCCAGAGGCGGCGCCTGCTGCGCGACGATCGTCGTGGCTCCACAGAGCCAGCTCGCCAAAGCCACGCATGAAAGCCGCCTCATCACCTGTCGAAATCAGTTGAGCGTGATGCTCAGGCCGCCACCCACACCCCAATCGCCACCGCTCGTGGTCGCCGCCGCATTCGTGCGCACGCGGCCATTCTCGCTGGTGTAGCCGATACCGAGCGAAAGCGCAGTCTCGCTGCGCCACACGCCGCCACCCAGGGACGCGCTGACCTTGCCGGGCCGGTCGTCGTAGCGCAGCGACGAGGCGGCCAAGCCGATCGCAGCGCTGCGCCACGCGTCCTGCTGCACCTGTCCGAGCTTGCTGTTGAGCTGATTGAACGCGCCGTTCAGCTGGCTGACGTTGACGGCATCCGTACCGTTCACGCCCGGCGCCACGTTGCTTACGGTCACCGGCGAACCGTTGCCGCCGTTCAACGTTACTTTGTTGGTCGGGTTGCCGGAACTGTCCGTATCGTAGCGCACTGAAACCTTAGCGAGGGTCTGCAACTGGCTCACATTGACCGCATCGGTCGCGGCAGAGCCTGCGGCGACGTTGGTGATGCGGCGTTCGGCGCCGGGCGAGCCGACCGACACTTCTCCGGTGGTTACGCCTGCGACGGTTTTGCCGACGACCGGGGTATAGGCGGCATCGCTCAGGTTTGCCGTTGTCGAGGAGTTCGCACCCAGCGCCAGCGAATTGGCCTGGGTCGCTTTGGCGCCCGCGCCGATCGCAACGGTATCACTGGCCGATGCGGCTGCACCGTTGCCCATGGAGATCGCGTTGCTGGCGCTTGCGACCGACTGCGGCCCGATCGCCACGCTCTCCGCACCGCTGGCCGAGGAATCAGCCGCCGTCGACTTGGCGTGGAAGTACTTCGCATTCACGGGGGTGACGTCCCTTGAATCACCGGCGGAGATCTTGTTGACGACGCTGTAAAGGTTGTCGAGCGAGGTATTGATGGCCCAGAGCTGGGATCCGTTAATCGCGTCAGTTGACTTCGAGGAGATCTGACCGGCGGCGACGTTGGTGATGGTGCGCTCCGCACCGGCGCTCCCGACGCTGACCGTTGACGTCGGCGAAGTGCCGGCGAAGCTGTAGCTCTTGCCGCCGATGGCGGTGCCGGTGGTCGCAACCACGGTCGAAGTCGTCGAGTTGGCGCCGAGCGCCACATCTCCGGATTGCGCGCTGGCTTTCGCATCCGCCCCGAGCGCGACACTGGTTGCATTGGAGGTCGATGCCCCGGCACCGAACGCAAGCGACTGGGTGCCGTTTGCCTGGGCATAGGTACCGAACGCAATGGCGTCCGCAGATGCAACGCTTGCATTTTGGCCGATGGCGATACCGCCCGGCGCGGTCTGCTGGACGATCGCGCCAAAACCCATACCGATGCCGTTATCGCCATTGACAACAGTCTGCGGTCCTGCGGCCACGGAATTGTCGCCGACAGCCAACGAGTCCGACAGTGTCGAGTTGGCGTGGAAGTATTTTGTGGTCGTGGTCGCGAAGGACGACAACGCGCCGGTCAACTGGCGTACGGTGACGGCGTCGCTGGATTGCGTGCCGTCGGCAACATTTGTGATCTGGCGGTAGCTGGTGGCGTTGCCGACTGAAACCGCACCGAGCAGCGTCAGGTCGGTGGTGTTGTAGGGGATGTAAGTGCCGATTGTGCCGGTCGCTGGCGCGACCGCGCGATTGGAAACCGAGCCGGATCCAATCGCCACACCGTCCGTTACCGTCGCACGGGTGTTGTAACCGAGTGAGGTGCCGTTCGCCGCGCTGGCCGACGCGGCAACTCCGGACGCGAGCGAGTTGGCTCCGGTAGCGCCGTTGTTGGCGTAGTTCGCCTGCTGGGTGCCTCCGTCGTTGACACCGTAGTAGTGCGTGAGGCCACCGGATACTGACGTGACCGCCTGGCTTACCGCATAGAGCTGCGAACCGTTGATCGCATCTGTCGAGGTGCCGCTGATCCGCCCCGCCGCCAAATTGGTGATGGTACGCTCCGCGCCGGGCGCGCCGACGCTCACCGTGCTCGTCGGCGTTGTACCGGCGAAGCTGGAGGCCGTGCCGTTGATGGTAGTGCCGGTGGTCGCGACCGCCGCGGCCGTCACCGAACCCGAGCCCAGCGCCACGTCGTTGGCGTTGCCGGCCCTGGAGTTGAGACCAAGCGCCACGCTGCCAGTTCCGATCGCATGGGCCACCGGGCCGATCGCAACGCTGTCGTTGCCGGTTGCCGTGCTGTCTGCCAGCGTCGAATTGGCATGGAAGTATTTGATGCCTGCGCCGTTGGCGATCGTGCTGATCGCCTGGTTGGTGGCGTAGAGTTCGGAGCCGTTGACGGCGTCGGTCGAGGTGCCGCTGATCCGCCCCGCCGCCAAATTGGTGATGGTACGCTCCGCGCCGGGCGCGCCGACGCTCACCGTGCTCGTCGGCGTTGTACCGGCGAAGCTGGAGGCCGTGCCGTTGATGGTAGTGCCGGTGGTCGCGACCGCCGCGGCCGTCACCGAACCCGAGCCCAGCGCCACGTCGTTGGCGTTGC
>NZ_JAFCKQ010000066.1 GCF_018130215.1 Bradyrhizobium jicamae | reverse complement strand
GGCTTCAGATCGTTCTCGGCCAGGCGGCGGCGCACCGTCTCGCGCGACAGGCTCCCGTGCGCGGTCAATTTGACCATAGGCGGTGTTTGTAAGAGCCTGATCCAGTTGGAACCCGCCGATGCGGCCCGGCAGCCGACGAAGTCACACACAAGAGACTGTAGGCGGTCTCGCGACCGTTCGACTGGACAAGATCCCAGCGCAGACTGCTCGGGGCGGCTTTGCATCCCTAGCGGCGGAGATGTTGAATCGCTCGCGAATGCAAGTGACAAGAGGCGAGCCTGAAAATGGTTTCGAATTGAAGGCCCGAAGCGACGAATCGGCAAACCGGATAGCCAGAGGCTGATCGGCCAGCATGAAGGATAACGAGCTCTCGCCGAGCAGCGGGAGTGAACGTCCCTGCCGGTACGCTGGCGTTAGTGAGATCGCCCCTGGCTTTGCGGTGCTCGAGAGGGCAAAGTCTTACGCCTTCGTGCGGAGTGCACGCCCCTACCGCGGAGAGAACCATGGGCCCGGCAAGGATGTTCAGGGAGAGCTTGACCTCACGCCCCGGAATTAGAACAGCAGGTCAATTGCTACCAGTCGTTCGCAGCAAGCCCGAATCCAAAGGCGCGCACTTGGGGATCCTCATGAGAAAGCCGGGCTTTCGTGCGGAAGTGCGCAGAACCATGTCCGGCGGGAGGACACTTAAGAGCAGCAATCCTGCGCTCGTCGCGCCGGCTCAGGTTACCCTTCAATCGAGCCGTACGGCGCCCTGACTTCAAAGTTTCGTGCTCGTGTCGCCCCGAATGTGCCAACCCTGATAGGATGCTGGTCCTACGACGAGCCGGCCGCTATCGCTCGGGCATCCTAGCTGACCCGTTTGTAAAAAGAAGACAGCGCCGCAATCGGGTTTTGGGCATTAGGCTGCTAGTGCATAGCGCCGGCAGTGTTCGAGATAGGCTGTCTCGTGCGAGGAAATGAGCGCGACCACGCTCTGCCACAGCCAGCTAGGTGCATCGAGCGCCTTGCTTCTTGACGAAGCAAGAGCTCGAAGCCACGCCCTCCGCTCGGCCACACTCATTTGGAGTGCGTGGGCCTTTCCAACGACAGTTGCCAAATATTTGGAGACTTCAGCGGCTTCATCTCTTGCCATGGTGTCGAAGTCGAACTTCAAATCCTGGGGCATGAGCTCGCGAATGAAAACCGAGCTGCTGCCGAAATCGGCCGCTCTCATCCGTTCCCCAAGATTTGGCGAGAGTGCGCGTGCGCCTTCGACGACGCGCTCCGCATTCGATCTCGGCATGCGAACGCCTTTGTAGCGGGGTGCCGACGCTTTGACTGCTTCCTTGATGTCAACGAGAGTGTAGTCGGATGATTTTCCGGCGGCGATCTTCACCAGAACTGCATATCGGAGCAGTCCGAGCGAACTACATCCTTTCATCCAGTACGCCGCGTCGGCAACATCGATCCCGCAATCGCTCTCGCGTGACTTGATCTTGGTGACAAGGGCGCGGATTTGGTCCGAGTTAAATAGCTTGTCGATTCGGCTCCGCTCAGCCTTCGAAATTGCAAGGAACTTTTTCCCAAGTGGTATCGTCGGTTTGGTATCATCGATCCGCTCCTTTGCAAGATGCTTCCAGGTACGTCGTGCAGATTGCCGCATGACGAGGCGGATCGTCTTGGGCATGTCGCGCAGATCGTCCTCCGACCGAAGGGCCTCTTCGTACCCTGCGATCATCGCTTCCATCATCTCCGCCGCTGTTACTCCGGGCAGGTTTGAGCCGCGCGAGGCCGTTGCAAGGGATAGCGCGAGGCGGATCAAATCATGGGAGGGATTTCCAATAACGGTTTGGTCGAGGTCACGAATTTGGACGCGTATTTTTCCGTCAGCGTCGGCAAGCGGGCCGAGATTGCCGGCGTGGCAATCTCCGCAAATCCAGACGGCTGGTCCTTCGGGCAAGGTGCCGCGCTTTTGCTCGTCCAACCATTCGTAAAACTTGAGCGTACTCCCACGGACATAGGCGTGCGCGGACCGCGCCATCTTGAGCGCTTGTCGCGATTTCAACAGTGACACCCGTTCTCCGTTTCGCATCAAGCCTCCAGTTCCCTACTTGGAACTCAGACCTACGGTTTTGGTTCCCGAGCGGCTTAAGCATTGAGACGGCGTCCGCGCGTAGCGAATACCGGACTGCACCATGCCACGGCCAAGCCCGGTCTTGGGGCAGAGCAGCTCACCAGCCGCAGCCGGTCGATGAGGATGATTTCGCGTGGCAGTTGAAGTCGAGAACGTGCGCGCTACGCAATCGAATCAGCACACGGGCTCCGGCTTCGAGCTCCAAGCCAAGGTGATCGGCAATATCAAGACGCGACATCGGGAGTGTACTTGTGCCAGCGGCGGTCAGCCGCTGTCCCAAGGCACATCCCCGAAGCGAACAATGGTGACAAAAGCCTCAATAACAGGGCGGATAGGGATGGTGCCCACAGCCCCTGGTGTCGCGCGCCATGGAAAACCGCCCCCTCATATTGCCTCAGATGACAATGTTACCGAAGCGCACCCTGGTGCAATCAGCTGCCGCGAGTCCGAGCAAGCCGCTCGCGAAGCGCGCCCTCCAGTGCGCCGTAGCGAGCGAGCGGCTTGCGGTGATTCGGCGAAAGAACCCGTCGGAATTAGATATTAAGACACGAAGCTTGGACCGATAGTGTGATCTCTGTGCTGCTGATGAGCTGTCGAGCGGCCTTTGATCGCCAATTCTTCACCAATCGCTGCACCGTACGCCGCTGATGGCCACCGAACCGACCGGGCGCATGCGCTGCCAGCCGGGAGAGAAGATCGACCGCGGACAAGTGCGGAGCCGCAGCGAGCCATTCCTCGATGATGGGAATATAGGGGTCGAGCATCGATGGCCGACGTGGCACAGGCTCACCCCGTTTCCAACCATCGCCGAGCTCTCGGGCAAACGCCGCTAAGTCGTTTTGCACCGGCGCGATAGTCATCGCCGGCTTTCCAGCCCGCTGATCAACGCGCTTGCCCAGCTCATTTTGAGCGTCCCGCAGCTGTGCCAGCAATGCCACCGGATCAAGCGTGCGGTAAATCTCCCGCAGCCTACGTTTGAATGCCTCATTGAGACTCGGGTGGACCAATGCTCTTTCGTACGGCGTAGCGGGAGCAAAGTAGCACTTGATCACCTTGGCACCTTCGCGGTGCTTCTCCTTCAGCTTAAGGGCTGGAAAAAACTGCAGCCGTGCCGCCGCAAACAGGCGAGCTAATGAGCGAGCGGTATCAATGCCTTCAAACCGCCCGTAGCCCACAAGGCGGCGAACGATGGCTCCTTTTTTTGTTCAACGAATGCCTGATCATTCTTCTCGTAGGCCCTGGAATGAGTGACTTCGACATCGTGCGAGCGGCACCACGACACGACGGGGTCGTTCATGAAGGCGCTGTCGTTGTCAAAATCGAGCCCGCGAACGGTGTGTGCACCGGCAGGACAGACTTGCACCCTGTCTGTAGGTGTCAGACAATTTCCGATGTTTCAAAGCGGAACAATTTATAGGGCGAAAATTGATTGGCGTTTTTGGTATCGCGAGTGTGGCCGCGGGCTTTGCACTCACTTGTTGCGCAAATCGGCATCGATCGAAAGCTGAGACAGTGGAGGCATGCGCGGGCGCACTCCTGGTTTTCGGTCTCGCTTTCATCGGAGCAGCGTTTCCGGATGTCGTTGCAGCTCCCGCCTCAATTTCTTCTCGACAGCAAGGGGTCATAGAACCCCCGCTAGGGTTGGTCGCGCCCAGACCACCCGATACCCCATGCCGCTGATCGGTCCGGCGATGTTCCAGTCGAAATTCGGCCGGACGTTGGCGCCGCGCTTACTGCAAGCGGAGCAGACGAGGCGGGGCTCGACGTCGGATATCCGACCAAGGATGCGTTTAAGCTCGAATGAACAAAGGGCCCACGTCATCGGTGCCACTTGCCCCTATTTCGAGGAACCTTTGGCATGAACCAAAGTTACCCGCGCACCACCGCTTCGACTTTCCCTGGCATTGATCGGTGATGAGATCGCCACTTGCGCTATCGTCTTCCTCTAATGGAATGGAAAGAACCGCGCATGTTGCAGCGTCGTCGTTTCAAGCAAATCCAGTCCCGCGAAGAACGCCTCGCCGAGCAAGCCCTAGAGATGCGCGAGCGGGCGGGGGCCATGCCTGAAGGTGTCGAGAAGGATGCACTGCTGAAGCGGACTCGGCAGGCCGACACCGCTGCTCATATGAGCGAATGGCTGGCGTCTCGGACGCTTCAGCCGCCACAATAGAGTACAGGCCTAACTGCCGTGAAGTTCATCTATGTCGCGCTATGCGTGACTGCCATGACCGGCTGGATCATCGCGCTTTCGTGGTGCGTTACGAAGATCGCACATTGGCTATTCTTCTAGCAGCCTTAGACGGTGTTCCTACCGCGCAGGTGGTCCCGAGGCATGAGCGGGCGCGCGAGCTCAAGAGTGGTGAAATTGGAATTCTTCGCATGGCCGCAACGCCGCAGGTCATCGAAATCCTGCTCGCGCCCTTCCTGGTCGGTCATCGGCATCGCCATTCAGGCGTGGAGGTGCATCTCGTCGAGGGCGGCGCGCTCGACTGCACAGCCGTTTCGAACACGGCGAGGCCCATCTCGGCATTCTGGCGGCCGGCCCCGAGATTTCGACGCTTGCACTGTCAAGCGCGGAGCCGTCATCAGGATCTACCTCGGTCTCAGCCTCGCCAGCGAACGACGACCACTTCATCGTCGAGATCCGATCCCAGCGCTTCCAAAAACGAGGTTCGAAGCAATCTTTGTCATCGGTTTTAGGAGATCGTCACGACACTAGGAGCACGGGCCTCCCAAAGAGGACGGCTCCAGAATCTACATGCCGGTCGCGATGTCGACGCCATAGCGTACCAAGAGCAGCGAGATTGTCAGGCCCACGAGACTGAATAGCGCCACGATGGCCAGCGGTGAGACCGGGCGCGAGGCGGCAAGATCGGTCACGGGCTTTGCAAGCGTGGCCATCTGAATCTCTCTAGGTCTGCAACGAGGGAGTTCAGCGATCCACCGCTTCCCGCCGATTTCGAAGTCTGTCTTAATTTTGCTTCTTCGTCGCTGGCGGCGAGCCTGAAAAGACGTCTTAGCCAGAGACCTAGATCTGCTGATCGGCGGAGGTGAGCATTGTGTAAGACTTGATCCAGATCCTGAAACCGAACGCCCTTGTCTTCCTGCATCGCTTTGCACCCGCGCTTAATCGGAAGAGGACCTCAGCGGCGCTCAACAACACGAGCTTAGTTTGATGCCTCACCTATGGTTGTACAACGACAGTCCAAACGGCTATTGCGACACTGACGGCGGCAAGGACAGTGGCCGTGACAGCACGGGCCTCTGCTCGAACCATGGCTCAATGCGACAGCTCGAGCTTCCGCAGCGAGGATCCGGGCGCTGATCGAAGAAACGAAACACGACGAAGTCGCGCCATCCCTAGGCTCCAAAAGAAGCGCCCCTAACGCCGGGGAGACGCTGGGGCCGAAAAGTACGCTTAGCCATTCATCAACAGCTGGAACGCGGAGCAATGAGCTTGGTTCCTAAAGAGAACGGCCTCAGCACCCGTGGAGAGTTGTTATGCTGAGGCCGCCTGACCGCGCTGGAAATTAAAGGGGCCGCTGTCGCATAGCGCGGTCCCGACCGAGGGAATTCCGAAAGCTGTTTACGAGATAAATGAGCCAGCCCCGGCAAAAGTTTTTTACCATTATCCACAGGGTCTGTGGATCCGGGAGAGCACGGTGTTCCGAACAGAAACGGCCCAAGCCCAGCGGGGCCATGCCGGGGCCGCTCCACCACGCCGCTGCGGTGTTCTAATTCCCATCTTCGAGTGTCCTAATTGGGACAGCATTTGCGGGGCAGGGGTTCGCGCCAGCTCTTTCTCCTGACACATGACCGCGCAATGTGGCCTGCTCCCCGGTGATGTTGCTGATTTGCAGGGTCCCTTCGACTTTGGGATTGTCCTTGCGGCGCAATAGCTGCACAGCAAGTCGTTGGGAAATCAGTCTAGGGCAATCACCACATCACGTCCCTGATGGCTGCTGCCGCGGTCGTGCTCGCGCTTAGGAACCTTACACTCACCTTACGATTTAGAGTTCCGTTCCGGGCAGGGAACCTAAACGAGGGTGATTTGTCATGGGATCGAAGAAGCGCCGACGCCGCGTTGCCCAGGTAAAAACGCTGGAGGCGCGCCTCTTGGAACGAGCCAACGAACTGCGCGATAAGGCCGCAGCGGCAGTCCCAAGTGCCGAGAGAGAAGCGCTATTGAAGCTGGCCGGGCAAGCAGAGGCTGGCGCAAGGATGGCCGAATGGCTACTCTGGCCGTCAGGCCCAGCCACCTGAGAAAAGATTGCGGTGGCTGCGTGTCACGGGCCCCCCTTATTAGCGTACTGGGCACGACTACGCGGCGGGACGGCACGTCGTTACGAACATGGCTTTGCTACATTGCCACTCACTGCCGAGCGCATCACTCGAGACGCTACGGGGTGCTGCCATCGCCAACAGAACAGTTGCGGCGGAAAACAGGCCTAGGATAATCAGTGCGCCAACTCTTCTAGCCCACACCAAGCCCAACATGGTCGTTTCTCCTCCTGGCGATTGCAGGAGCTTGAGCCGAGATTGTTTCATGCTCGCTTCGAAGAACGGGAATGATGTTTCGTTCACGCTGAGGTTATCGGCGGGTCGCTCACGATGGAGGGCGCCGACATCAGACCGGAATGGAATCTTGGAAGTGGCCAGTAGAGGCCGTCCGGCGCGCAGCGCAAACAGGAACCGTACGACGACACGGCGCGGCGGGGACCAACTTGTTAGGTGCGGACAGCGAATCATTGACCTTCGGAGCCTTGCTAAGATTGCGTTTATCAATCGCAGCTACGGTCCATCATGCTCAGGTACCCCCAGGGCCTGAGCGCTGGAATGAGGAAGGCCCCGGATCTGCCGGGGCCTTTCTCAATTTGGAGGCGTCATCGAGGGAAAGTGCGCGCCGCGGCGGGAGAAACTAAGGGGGCTCAGCGCTTAAAAATCGCGCGATGGTCGGCGGTTTTGGGGTGGGCGCTGGCCCCCGCGTCGTCGCCTAGCGGGGAGTTGCGCCCTGCTTGCCGACCCTGAGCGGTTCGAGCGTGATCTCCTTTAAGCAATCACCACTGGCGATGACGACCACGAAGTTGAGTTTGCCATCCTGCTTGATCAGACCTCCGGCGAGAGCCCTTCCTTCTGCAGCTTTCTCGGCGATGCGTACGGCGTCCGACAGCTCTTGCTCAACAGCCTTCAGGGCAATGATATTGCCCAGGTCGTCTCGGTCGAGCTCCCTCAGCGATGACGAAACTTCCTTCTCTGCCACGCTTCCGGTGTTCGCATCTATGACATTTTCCCAGAGTCGCTCATTGCCTACCGTCCGCACGCGATAAATGACCGGACCAGAAATCTCAAAGCTAACATCTGCGGTCCTTGAACCGTCATGCAAATGCTCGGCGATCGCTACCGCCTGACTGAGTGGTATTTTTACTGTACGAAATTGCTCGAGCAGGCGACGAATCGCCGCCTTATCGGCATCGCCTTGGGCAGCTACGCCTCCATTTGCGGCGTCCAAAGGCGAGTGGGTGACGTCGGCTCTCGCGCCCGCAGTAGCAAACGTGGCGGACAAAACTATAATCGCTAACATTCGCTTCTTCGACATGATGAAGTAAATCCCGTGGCTATCCGTGACAAACTGATCGGTGGTCTTATGAGTGTGCGAGGGTCCACGACGGGCCTATCGACACGAACCTTGGCTCAGTGAAGCGCACCGTTCGAGAAATGGTATTGAGACTCGAATGCCGAGCGCGTCGTCGTCGCTTCTCGGAGTGAGTCCGAGCGAAATTGTGTCGTGGTTCCGAGGCAAGCCCGACTGGCCTCGTGCTTGATCCGGCTTGATCGGAGACTCCCGGATCTAACTGCGCCAACGTTTCGCGGATCTGGAGAGGGATTGCGGAGCTCTCGTCACTCGCATCGGCTTGCTCGGATATCGACGCGGGCGGCTGTCGTACGGCGTCGGCCACATCCGAGGTAAGCGACGAGGGGACCGCAATCTCCCTGTCCGGGAGAATGGGGAGCAAACCGGACTGGCTGGTATCGATGATAATTGCTTCCGGTCCCTTCAGCACGGAGGCGATCCGGATCGACGGAAGCGTAGAGTGCGATTTGATGAGCTTGTTTGGCGGGGGCTCCGGCAGCAGGGAATTGGCTGCAAAGAGCAGCACGAGCAACGCTCCGCCGACCCACATAAAGTAACCCCAGACGGGAGCTCGAGTATCGACTGAACCGCGCACACGCATTGACAGGACGGATGTTATGCTCACAGCGCCGGGCTCCCGCGCTGAAGTTCTTTCGGCGCGATGCAGAACCGCTCGCCGGCGAACGCGTGCAGCCCGGCAAGCAACGCTATCGTAACGCCCAGCAGCAGGCTCAGGGCCACGAGGGACAGAGCCACGACCAGGTTCAGGGAGGCGAGCGCAAGCCCCGGCCACGGATTTTCTTTCGCGCGCGACCACAAAAGTGTTGACATTTTTGGCTCCGTAAATACACTAAACCGTATAGTTCATATACATCCCGTACCGCGGGGTGTGTCAAGAGCGAAGACTCACAAGCTCGTGTTCAGGCAGATCGACGGCGGGGAATCGGAGCATGACGCTGCGTTTCCCGTTCGAGCGCGCGATGCCTCAGCAGAAGAAGGGATTTTGTATGTTCAAGCACACTTTAGTAGTCGTTCCGGCCGCAATGTTCGGCAACGCGACTGCCTTTGCGCAGGAGAGCCGCGGCACTCCCGAACAGAGGGCCGCCTGCGCGCCTGATGCCTTCCGGCTATGCCTTAGCTACATCCCCGACGCCGCGAACGTAGAGGCTTGTCTCCGGCCAAGAGAGTCAGCTCTAAGCGATGCTTGCAGAGCTGTCTTTGACCGCGCGGCGGAAGCTGCGTCGGTCAGGACTATTGGGGTGCCCCGCCGCGACGCGAGAGAGCAATGATCGCATGAACACGA
The DNA here is from genome assembly GCF_018130215.1 of Bradyrhizobium jicamae. Lineage (GTDB taxonomy): Bacteria > Pseudomonadota > Alphaproteobacteria > Rhizobiales > Xanthobacteraceae > Bradyrhizobium > Bradyrhizobium jicamae_A. Next base: position 25,788 of record NZ_JAFCKQ010000066.1, on the reverse strand, counting down.
TCTATGCACCCGCTTTCGCCGCATTCGGTGGCTCGGCTTTCGGGGCGATCTCCACGATCGTGACGGGATGGGTGACCCGGCGCCGCAAGCTTCGCGAGCGTCACGATGCCCGGTCGATCGCCAAGCGCGAGCGGCTCTATCGAAGTTTTATCGAGGAAGCCTCCCGTCTCTATGCCGAGGCGCTCGTCAGCGACAGTTCCGAGATTCCGCAACTGGTCAATCTGTACGCGCTTGTCGGGCGGATGAGGATTCTATCTAGCAACGAGGTGGTTCAAGCCGCCGAGCGGGCAGGTCGCCTGATCGTCGAAACCTACCTTTCGCCGAACCGCGAACTGGTCGATTTGCCCGAGCTCATGGAGGACATGGACCCCTTGCGTCACTTCGGCGAAACCTGCCGGCGTGAATTGCTTTCGGTCGCATCTCGCTGAGGTCGCAAGCGATGCAAGAGCGGATGCGCCAAGTCGAATTCTCGTGCATTCGTCGGCGAATCGTTCAAGCAGCGATCCGATTGCACCGCGAGATCGGCTTCAAGAAGACCACAGTCGCCGATATCGCTCGCGGGGCGTCGATGTCGCCCGCTAACTCGTTTGCCGCTTCTTCCCTTCAAGGCAGCCGATCGACGAGATGGTCGTGGTGAATCTTCTCGATCGCATGTCGGGGGCTGCAACCCTTGCGGCTCGTGGAGACTCCGCCTTGGAGCGGCTAACAGCTGCCTTGAGAACGATCTCGCAGCTCACCAACATCGGCTGCAGCACGACAGCACGCAACACGAATTGGTCGCTGTGGCGGTACGCGAGGACTGGGCAGCCGCCCTGTCTTACGCAGACCAGATCCGAGAACTCGTGCGGTCGACCATTGCTGCCGGACAAGGCGAGCGGCGAGCTGCGACCGGGATGTGCAAGGGCAGTGACCTGTTGCTGCTTGAAGCAATAGAGGGCTTTGTGACGGATATCGGCGGGCAGGTTGATCAGCCGACGGCAGCTGGATTGATCCGCGACGGATTGGCCGCGGCGCAAGGATAGCGGCGAGGCCTTCGGCTGATTCACGGCCTCCAGTCCGCCTCGCAAGCCGCGAGAAAGAAATTGACCCGTTCGTGCAGGAACGTCGGCAGCTCTTTCTTGAGATCTTTCAGTTCTTCGCCCATCAGAGATCTCATCAGCATCGGAAGCAGAATGAGATCCATAAACATTTGAGCGGTCGCAACGCTCCGCTTTGCGCTGAAGGGGCCTTTGGCTGAGCGCGCGACCTTCTGCGTCGCCTCGTTCAAGAGTTGCGAAACCGCTCCAGCCGCTCGGTCGCGCGCCGCATCGTGAACATTCCGGCTCAACTCGGGAAATCGGCGCGCCTCGGCGATGGTTGCGCGCGTGAGGTCCAACGTGTCCTCGACAAATCTCTCCACGATCTCGATTCCTAGATTGGCGAGCTTTTCCTGGATGGTGCGGCCTGCCGGCGTGAACCCCTCGAAATCCGCCAATCCGTTGATGGTCCGCGCCACCACAGCCACGAACAGCGCCTCCTTGCCGGGGAAGTGGGCATAGATGGTCGGTTTGCTCGCAGGGGCCAACTCGGAGATGTCGTCGATACTGGCACTCCGAAAGCCCTTCTCGAGAAAGAGCTGCTGGGCTGCATCGAGAATCCGCGCCTGGACGTCGCCCGCTAGGTCCCTGGGCGGCCTGCCGCGTTTCGGGCTCTTGTTCTTCGCCATCACCATTTCCTCATCACGAGTTTTTGCGTGTCTGGATTCCACTTGACATGGCCCAGCAGGAAATGCAATGAAAAGAAAATATACGGTATAGTTTAGTTTAGCTTCGCACGGGCCGGCGTTGATTGGCCTGCCTGCGCCAGCTGCTCCGGATGACCGGCCGACCGCCAGATGCGCGTTCGGCCGCCGTCTTGTCCGCCAACCTGAGGAGGCCGTCGTGAATATATGCAGCCCGGATTCGCCGATAGTGGAGCAGGGCATCCTGCTGCGCGAATTGGATCACCGAATTAATGGTGGACTTGCCTCGGCGATCAACCTGGTCTCGGCCGCGGCCGTCCGGCTCGAGGGGGCGGAAGCCAAGCGCGCCCTAAGCGACGTCGTCGAGTTGTTGCGTGGTTATGCCGACGTACAACAGGTCCTCGCAGTGCCCAAGGGCAAGGCGTTGATCGACGCCGCGACCTACATCCGCATGGTGGGCACCGCCATGCGCCGTTCGTTGCTGGATCGGATGAATATCCGGCTGGCCGTCGCAACCGAATCTCTCCCGCTCCAACCAGAGCGGTGCCGGCGGCTCGGATTGATCGTCCACGCGCTCGTGACCAATGCAGCGACCCATGCATGCTTCGAGGCGCGAACCGGAGAAATCAAGATCAAGCTGACACGGATCGGCGCGCTGGTGAACTGCGTCGTCCTGGACAACGGATCGCGGCCGTCACGGAGCGCTGCGGGGCGTGGACTGCGGCTCAGCAATGATCTTGCCAGGGGTCTCGGCGGCCGGGTCGAGCACGGCTTTGGTGACGAATTCACGTCCGTCGTTCTGTCGTTTCCGCTGGCAGCGCGTGAGCGGCAGGCGAACGGGGCGATGGCGAAGCGTCGCATCATGCGGCCGCCTCGCCGGCCAAACGCCAGCCCGTCCGATGCCTCGGCGCTTTGCGGAGAAGCGAGTTGCCCTGATCGGGACAGGCGACCCGTTGCAACGGAACCGGATCCCACTCCGACTCACGGAGCCCAACTGGTGTCTGTCCGTCCAGCGGCGGATGCGCTGGGCGCGTTGTTGTCACGCCGCCACCGCATGGTCGTGCTATGACCCATCACGCTACTAACCACACCGACATCGATCAAGCAGCCTGCAAACACAAGCTGAGGGGTCCCGGTGCCCTGGCGGCTGCGCTTGTCGCAATCGCGCTGAGTGGCTGCAATGATCATTCCGCTGCTCCGATTACGCGCGCTGCGATGGTGCGCACGGAGGTCGTGCAGCCGCGCGACCGGCAAGCCTCCGTCACTCTGACCGGCGAGATCCAGGCCCGTTTCCGCGCCGACCTTTCATTCCGCGTCGGCGGACGTGTGCTCGCGCGCTATGTCGATGTCGGCGCTCACGTCGAGGCTGGTGAGACCCTGGCTGTGCTCGATCCCGCCGAGCAACAGGCCGACGTCGATGCCGCGACCGCTGCGGTCCTGGCTGCAGAATCTCAGCTGCGCGTGGCCAAGGTAACCTTCGAACGGCAGAAGACGTTGATCGCAAGTGGCTTCACCACGCGGACGGTCTATGATCAGGCGCAGCAAGGGTTGCGAACCGCAGAAGGTGCGCTTGAAGCCGCAAAAGCGGAGCTCGGAACGTCAAAAGACGCCCTTGGTTATACCGCACTGCGCGCCGAAGCGGCAGGCGTGGTCACCGCGCGCAATCTGGAAGTCGGCCAGGTCGTACAAGCCGCGCAGCCCGTTTTCTCGCTTGCGCAGGACGGCGAACGGGATGCGGTGTTCGATATCTACGAATCTCTCTTGTTTGGCGATCTCGACGACAGCCGCGTATCGCTGGCGCTTGTCTCCGACGCAGGTGTGTCGGCGAGCGGGCATGTCAGGGAGGTCTCGCCGGCGATTGACGCGAAGAGCGCGACCATCCGCGTCAAGGTTGCCATCCAGGATCCGCCCGCAGCGCTGACGCTTGGAAGCGCCGTTGCGGGAACTGTCAAAGCGAAAGCCCAACAGCAGATCGCGTTGCCATGGAGCGCGTTGGCGGCGGCCGGATCGAAGCCCGCGGTTTGGACCATCGATCCGGCGACCAAAACCGCTGCGCTTAAGCCAGTGACGATCGGCGGTTATGAGTCTCGCGAAGTGCTGATCAAGGCGGGACTCAAACCGGGCGAGCGCGTCGTAATCGATGGCGGCAAGCTGCTGAGCAATGGCCAGGCCGTGACATATGAGGGAGACCCGTCATGAAGAGGCGCATCACGTTTGCAGCCGGCACGTTTGTATCAACGCTCGCGCTGGCTGGATGTCAGCAGGATGCGAAAGCGCCCGAGCCTGTGCGACCCGTGCTGTCGATGGTTCTAGAGCCGAGCCGCCCGGACGGCATTGTCGCGGTCGGTGTTATTGAGCCGCGGTACAAGACCAATCTCGCGTTCCGCGTCCTGGGACGCCTGACCGGGCGTCCCGTCTCCGTTGGTGACGTCGTGAGCGAAGGACAAACGGTCGGTGTCATCGATTCCACGGCGCTGGAGCTTGCAGTGCGCTCGGCGAAGGCCGAGCTCAGCAAGACCGAAGCGCTGCTGGCGACTGCCAAGGCGACGGAGGAGCGGCAGCGAACCCTTATCACCACCGACGCCACCACAAAGCAGACACTGGACAATGCCGAGCAGGCGCATGCCGGTGCCGCCGCGTCGGTCGCGCACGCACAGGCGAACTTGACCAAGGCCATCGAGCAACGGGGCTATGCCCAGATCAAGGCCGATTTCGCCGGCGTCGTCACTGCGGTGGGCGCAGAAGTCGGACAGGTGGTCTCTCCTGGCCAAAATGTCGTGACAGTCGCGAGGCCCGACATCAGGGAGGCGGTGGTCGATATCGGGCAAGATTTCCCGGAGCCGCTTGAAATTGGCTTGCCGTTCACCGTCGGCTTGCAGTTGCTCCCCGCGGTCCGGGTCGGAGGCAAGGTTCGCGAGATCGCCCCGCAGGCAGACCCCGTGACGCGCCTGCGGCGAGTCCGCATCACGCTGAACAATCCTCCCGAAAGCTTCCGCTTGGGCACGACCGTTACGGCGACGTTCGACAAAACGCAAAGTCCGACATTGCGCGTCCCCGCCTCGGCGGTGCTCGCCAAGAATGACGCGAATTTTGTCTGGGTCGTCGATCAGCCAGCGAGCACCGTGTCGCTGCACAAGGTCGATCTCGCCGGTGACACCCCAGGTGCCCGCGTCGCCGGCGGGCTTGCCCCCGGTGCACGCATCGTGACCGCCGGAACCCACAGCCTCAAGCAAGGACAACACGTCCGTATCGAACAGGATCAGAAGCCATGACGTCGTTCAACCTTTCCGACTGGGCGCTCCGCCACGGTTCGCTCGTCTGGTATTTCATGATCGCCTTCATGGCGGCAGGCCTCTTTGCCTACCTTCAGCTTGGTCGCCAGGAAGATCCCGACTTTACCATCAAGACCATGGTGATCCAGGCGCAGTGGCCGGGCGCATCGCCCGAAGAGATGACGCGCCAGGTCGCCGACCGGATCGAAAAGAAGCTCGAGGAGCTGGAATCGCTCGACTACACCAAGAGCGTGACGGTCGCGGGCCAGACCACCGTATTCGTCTATCTGCGAGACACCACCAAGGCGGTTGACGTCAAGCCGACCTGGGCCCGCGTCCGCAACATGATCGCGGATATCAAGGGCGAATTCCCGCAAGGTGTCATCGGCCCGGGCTTCAACGATCGCTTCGGCGACGTGTTCGGCAACATCTATGCCTTCACCAGTGACGGCCTGACCCAGCGTCAACTGCGCGACGAGGTCGAGGGTATCCGCGCCAAGGTCTTGACCGTGCCGGATGTGGGCAAGGTCGACATTCTGGGAACGCAGGACGAGGTAATTTACCTCGAATTCTCCACCCGGAAGGTCGCGGCTCTTGGCCTCGACGTCCACTCGATCATGGCCTCCCTGCAGGGACAGAACGCGGTCGCGCCGTCCGGGGTGTTCCAGGACGGGCCCGAGCGGATCAGCGTGCGCGTGAACGGCCGGTTCACGTCGGAGGCAAGCCTGAACGCGGTCAATCTTCGGATCAACGACCGCTTCTTTCCGCTGACTGACGTCGCGACCATCACGCGCGGTTATGCCGATCCGCCCAAGACCTTGTTCAGGTACAACGGCCAGCCCGCGATCGGACTTGCGATCGGCATGAAGTCCGGCGCAAACCTGCTCCGCTTCGGCGAGGCGCTGAAGGAGGAGATGTCAAAAGTCATTGCCGATCTGCCGATTGGCGTCGGCGTTCATCTGGTCGCCGATCAGCCTGTTGTCGTCGAGCATGCCGTGTCGGGCTTCACCGAAGCGCTGTTTGAGGCCGTAGTCATCGTTCTCGCCATCAGCTTTCTCAGCTTGGGCATGCGCGCTGGACTTGTTGTCGCAATTGCGATCCCGCTGGTTCTTGCCATCACCTTCGTGGTGATGGCATATGCCGGCATTTCATTGCAGAGAATTTCGCTTGGCGCATTGATCATCGCGCTCGGCCTTCTGGTCGATGACGCCATGATTGCCGTCGAAATGATGGTGGCGCGGCTGGAAGTCGGCGATCCCCTGGAAAAGGCCGCAACCCACGTCTATACGTCGACAGCATTTCCCATGCTGACGGGCACGCTGGTCACCGTCGCGGGATTCATCCCGATCGGCCTGAATAGCAGCAATGCCGGCGAGTTCACCTTCACCCTGTTTGTGGTGATTGCGGTCTCCTTGATCGTGTCGTGGGTCGTCGCGGTGCTGTTCACCCCGCTGCTCGGCGTCACCATCCTTCCGGCAAAGATGAAGGGCCATCATGAGGCGAAGGGCCGGCTGGCGCAGATGTTCTCCCGTCTACTGCTCGTCTGCATGCATCACCGCTGGATCACGGTCGGCGTGACGGTTGCAGCGTTCTTCGTCGCGTTGTTCGGCATGAATTTCGTGCAGCAGCAGTTCTTTCCTTCGTCGGATCGCAACGAACTGGTAATCGACTGGAATCTCCCGCAGAACGCTTCGATCGCCGACACCAATGCGCAGATGGCGCGCTTCGAGCGCGAACAGCTGCAGGGCAATGGCTCGGTGGAACATTGGTCGACCTATGTCGGCACCGGTGCGCCGCGGTTCGTGCTGTCGTTCGACGTGCAGACGGCAAATGCATGGTTTGGTCAGCAAGTCGTCGTGACCAAGGGCGGCATAAAGGCCCGCGACCTCGTCAAGGCGCAATTCGAGGAATATCTGAGGAAGACGTTTCCAGGCACCGACACCTACGTCAAGTTGCTCGAGGTCGGTCCGCCGGTGGGACGTCCGGTGCAATATCGCGTGAGCGGACCGGACGTCGCGAAGGTCAGGGATCTCTCGCAGGAACTCGCTGGCATCGTCCGGAGCAACCCGAATCTCGGTAACGTCGTGTTCGACTGGATGGAGCCTGCGCGCGTCGTCAAGGTCGACGTTCTCCAGGATAAGGCACGCCAGCTCGGCGTGACGTCGGAAGACATCGCCACGGCCGTGAACTCGGTGCTCGAGGGCACGCCGATCACACAGGTTCGCGACAGCATCTATCTTGTTAATGTCACTGGACGCGCGACCGCGGTCGATCGCGGCTCGATCGATACGCTCCGGGATCTGCAGTTGAACGGGCAGGGCGGGCAGTCGGTGCCGCTCGGGGCCGTGGCCAATCTGCGCTACGAAATCGAGCAGCCGACGATATGGCGCCGCGCTCGGGTTCCCACGATCACGCTGAAAGCCGGCATCGTCACAAACGTCCAGCCGAAGACAATCATGGATCAGTTGGCACCGAGGGTGGCGGAGTTCAACAAAGCACTGCCGGCGGGTTATTCGGTGGCGATCGGGGGCTCCGTGGAGGAAAGCGCCAAGAGTCAGTCGCCGATCGTGGCCGTTGTTCCGCTGATGCTGTTCGTGATGGCCACAGTTTTGATGATTCAGTTGCAGAGCTTCCACCGACTTTTCCTGGTGTTCGCGGTCGCACCGCTTGCCGTGATTGGCGTCGTAATGGCCCTGCTGCCGAGCGGCGCACCTCTCGGCTTCGTTGCCATCCTGGGCGTGCTGGCGCTGATCGGCATCCTGGTCCGAAACTCGGTGATCCTGATCGTACAGATCGAGGATTTGAGGAAGGAGGGGCGTCCGGCCTGGGATGCCGTTGTGGAAGCGACCGAGCATCGCATGCGGCCGATCTTGCTGACTGCGGCCGCCGCGAGTCTCGCGCTGATTCCAATCGCGCGCGAGATTTTCTGGGGCCCGATGGCCTACGCGATGATGGGCGGCATCATCGTCGGCACGCTGCTGACGCTCTTGTTCTTGCCGGCGCTCTATGTGGCGTGGTTTCGGATCTACTCTGTCCACGACGATGGCCGGCCAATGTCTGAGACGGTCGAGCCGGCGCACGACGGCCATTCGTCGAGCTCGACTCTCGCGCCGGCCGCGCCGGTGCCGGTTCTTGAAACACAAATCTGAAAAGGAGACTATCATGTCCAGGAAGACACTCTTGACGCTGTCGGTCAGCGTAACGCTCGCAACGATTTCGTTGGCGCCGACTGCGGTGTTTGCGCAATTCCCCGGTCCGCCTCCAATGGGGCCGGGCGGTCCTCCTCCGATCGCGGCCGGAGGTCCTCCCGCATTCGCAAGTCCACCTCCCATGGGGCCTAGTGGCGCTGCCCATGGCGGCCTCGGCATTCCGGCTCTCCGGCCGGGCGCTGGCGCTGGTCCTCGCGGCGATTTAGGGGCGATTGGCGGCGTCCGTGCCGGCGGTCGTGACGGACCCGCGGTTGCAGCCTCGGTCCAGGCTCGTTCTGCATCGGTCAGCTACAGCCGTTCCGGAAGCTTCAGCTACGGCTATGGCGGGCGGCGGTACGGTTATGGTGCTGCCTACGCCGCCGGGGCCTCTGCCGGGTATGCCTATGGCAGCTCGAACGACGGCTCTTATTCCGATAGCGACTGCTACTACGCCTACAGTCGCCACCGACGCGTTCTGGTTTGCAACTAGCCAAAACGAATTCGGGCAGAGCGGACCGCACCCGACGAACACCGCTGTGGATATCGTAGGCGCCTTGGTTCTCCTCATGCTCGTGACGAAGACCCGTTCGTTAACCGCAGTTGCGCGACGTCGAAGTGGACCCTGGCGTCGCGTCAGCGTCTCGAGCCGGTCGGGCAGTCGACAACAGCGTTGGGCGAACAGCAGCCAATCAGTTGCAGCACGAGCTCGTGAACGCGTTGGCTTGACGTGAGGAATAATAAACTATACGGTATAGTTCATTAATGCACATCACGAGCCACAACCGCACTCCGGACAGAACGCGGGCTTTTAGTCGCAAACCAAGAGCACACGAACCATGAACTTTCATCCTCGACCACACCTCACGACCGTCGACCGGCGCCCGCCGTTCGATTGCATAGCACTGCTCTTACAGGGCGGCGGCGCCCTGGGCGCTTACCAGGGTGGCGTCTACGAGGCCCTGGCGGAAGCCGAGATCCATCCGGATTGGATAGCCGGCATTTCGATTGGAGCGATCAACGCTGCAATCATCGCAGGCAATCCGCCCAATTCCCGCGTTGACCGGCTTGGCGAGTTCTGGACGCAGGTGACGTTGGACGCGCCATTCACCGATTTGATGAATAGCGATCACACCCGCAATTTTCTCAATCAGGTGAATGCGAGCTTCGCGGCGATGTTTGGCGCGAGCGGTTTCTTTTCTGCGCGGCCACTGGCGCCATGGCTACAAACTAGTGGAACGCTTGCCGCCACCAGCATCTACGACACAAGCGCATTAAAGACGACACTGGAGCGTCTCGTCGATTTCGATCGTATCAATGCCGGTATGATGCGGTTCAGTGCGGGTGCCGTCAATGTGAGAACCGGCAATCTGGTCTATTTCGACACTGCCACGCATACGATTCGGCCCGAGCACATCCTGGCGAGTGGGGCGCTGCCGCCGGGCTTTCCGGCGGTCGAGATCGATGGCGAACATTATTGGGACGGCGGCCTCGTATCCAACACTCCGTTGCAGTGGGTGATCGAGTGTGGCGCCCGTCAGGACACGCTAGTGTTTCAGGTCGATCTCTGGAGCGCGCGCGGCCAGATTCCGCGCAATATGGCCGACGTCGTTACGCGTCAAAAGGAGATCCAATACTCGAGCCGCACGCGAGCGAGCACAGACCAGTTCAAGAGCCTGCACCGGTTGCAGCGAGATCTGGCAGCTCTCTTGAGCAGGCTGCCTGAAGACCTGCGCGAGCAGGAGGACGTCAGGCTGCTCAGGACGGCTGCCTCTCACAACGTGCACAGCCTCGTCCACCTAATCTATCGCGCGCGCGACTACGAAGGCCACTCCAAGGACTACGAGTTTTCCCGCCTCTCGATGCAGGATCATTGGCGCGCCGGTTATCACGATGCGTTGCGCACCCTTCGTCATCCCGAAGTGCTGGCCCGCCCGACCAGTGCGGACGGCGTCGCCACGTTCGATCTTGAGCACGACGGTCGCGAATAGGCCGGCCGACTATTCCCAGTCAAAGGAGAAATCGAATGCGCGAGAATGAAGTGGTGAAGCGGGCATTTGCGATGCCGCTCACCAATCCGGCCTATCCGCCGGGACCGTACCGCTTCGTCAACCGCGAATACCTGATCATCACCTATCGCACCGATCCGGCGAAACTGCGATCGGTTGTTCCCGCTCCGCTCGAATTTGATGAACGCGAAGCGCTGGTCAAATACGAATTCATCCGCATGCCGGATTCCAATGGTTTTGGCGACTATACCGAGAGTGGCCAAGTCATCCCGGTGTCGTTCCGCGGTCGCAAGGGCGGCTACACCCACTGCATGTTCTTGAACGATGAGGGGCCGATCGCGGGCGGCCGGGAGCTCTGGGGTTTTCCGAAGAAGCTCGGCCAGCCGACGTTGCGGACGGAGATCGATACGCTGATCGGCACTCTGGATTACGGTCCGGTGCGGGTTGCAACCGGAACGATGGGATACAAGCACCGCGAAGCCGACCTGGCGCAAGTCAAGGCCGCTCTCGAGGAGCCGAACTTCCTTCTCAAGATCATTCCGCACGTCGACGGCAGTCCGCGGATCTGCGAGCTTGTCGAATATCACCTTGAGCAACTTGTCTTGAAAGGGGCGTGGACCGGACCTGCGGCTCTCTCCTTGACGCCTCACGCCCTGGCTCCCGTGGCCGATTTGCCGGTCCTCGAGGTCGTATCCTCGATTCACATCCGCGCAGACCTTACCCTGGGGCTGGGCAAGGTCGTTCACGACTATCTGCAACCGTCGGTTCGACGCCCACTCCGGAACTACGAGAGAAGTCTGGTCACATGATCGGTGACCGCGATCGGCTGCGCGAACCCCCGGAAGCAGCCTGGCGTCGAGTCACAAGTCCGTCACAGATCAACAAGGAAAGGCGAAATGGATATTTTGAAAGGTAAAGTCGCAGTCGTGACTGGCTCGACCAGCGGCATCGGTCTTGCGTATGTCCGAGCATTCGCAGGTGCTGGCGCCAATATTGTGCTCAACGGGATTGGGGCACCGGCCGATGTCGAAAAAACACGGACTGCGATCGAGAACGATTTCGGGGTGAAGGCGATCTATTCGCCCGCGAATATGGCCGAGCCAATCGAAATCGCCAACATGATCTCGTTCGCCGAGAGGACCTTTGGCAGTGTGGACGTGCTCGTCAACAATGCCGGCATCCAGCACGTCTCGCCGATCGAGGATTTTCCGGTCGAAAAATGGGATGCGGTCATCGCGATCAACCTCTCCTCCGCATTCCATGCGATCCGGGCCGTTACTCCTGGCATGAAGCAACGAGGCTGGGGCCGTATCCTCACCACGGCTTCGGCGCATTCGCAGGTCGCGTCCCCCTTTAAGTCGGCCTACGTCGCGGCCAAGCATGGCATCGTGGGCCTCACCAGGACGGTGGCGCTGGAACTCGCCCGGTCGAAGATCACCTGCAACTGCATCAGCCCCGGCTACGTCTGGACGCCGCTGGTGGAGAAGCAGATTCCGAACACGATGAAGGCGCGCAACATGGATAGGGATCAGGTGATTAACGACGTCCTGCTCGCCGCTCAGCCGACGAAGGAATTCGTCACGGTCGAGCAGGTCGCTTCACTGGCGTTGTTCCTGTGCAGCGATGACGCTGCGCAAATCACCGGCGCCAACTTCTCGATCGACGGCGGCTGGACGGCCGCCTAAGGCCCGCCTAAATGACACCCGCTCTCGAAACGCACGGTGAAAGAAGGCGGCCGACGAACAGTTGCGATACACCATGAGAAGCCAACAAAGCTCAACATCTACGACTGTCTACTCAACATCAACCAATTCCTCTGGAGAGAAGATCATGAACAAGCGACTGATCGCGAATGTCATTTGCTGTGCCTGCCTTACCCTGGCGACAACGGCCGAAGCCCGAACCTCTTACGACGGTCCCTGGAATCTCACCTTCGTTACGCAACGCGGAAGCTGCGATCCGACCTACAGTTTCTCCGTGAACATCAATGGCGGCGTTGTGACGCATCCCAATCTGGTGAAGTTTAGCGGGCATGTCGGAAGATCGGGCGCGGTTCGCGCGTCGGTGACGGTCCACGACAAATACGCATCAGGTTCGGGAAGGCTGACGCAAGACGCCGGCCGGGGGACCTGGAGCGGCCACGCAGCGGGTGGGCGCTGCTCGGGATATTGGACCGCGCAACGAAGCAACTAGGACGCGCCGCCCATCGGAGTAGAAAACCACGGCGGTTCATTCAGACGAGCTAGCGCGAATGGGAATATTCGGGTGTTCTCAAGAAAACGCTCCAACCGCGCCCCACCCGGAGCGCAATTCACGACCGTGCAAGGTTGGTGTTAGCCGGCCATTGTAGGCTTCCGGAGCCGATCCTTTTCTTGCATGTGTTCGGGACCGGCAAGGGGCCGCTCGAGATCTGGAAACGCCGAGCGGCCCCGACCTCTGTGTCTTACCAGCGCGATGAAAGGCCTCGACGCAGGAGGCGTAGCGCATCGAGGCCTCTTACGGCCACCGATAGTTCATCGTGCGCGCTTGGCTATCTGCACTCGATCGAAAGCGTCAGATCGGCGCGAGGATCACGCGGCGTCAAGCTTTTCCGGCGCAATTGAGTCTGGCCCTTCGAGAGGCTCCATAGCCATATTGTCAAAGATTGACGCTTGAGACTGCCGCTGCAACCCGTTCAGCCTTTTGCTGCCGTAACGGGTCCCTCCTGAACAGCGAGCCGTGCAGGTGGTACGCAAGGAGGAGCAGGCCGCTTACAAAGCTGCCACTGAGGTTGGAAAGGTCCATGTCCAGAGAGGTGTATGCCGTCTTTTGGGGGCAGTGAGGGTCAGTTGCCGTGCGTGAGATAGTGGATGGCATAGATCGTTCCGGCGACGACCAGCGCGGTCACGAAGATCGAAAACAGAGCACGTAGCGCGGTCGATCTCACTTGCTCGCTCTCCTGGCCCTCTGAACGCGATCGAACGCGTGGTGCGTCTGGTTCTTGACCTTGATCCAGTCCTTCGACAGGCCACCGCGGTACGGTCGATCGGATCGCTTTGACACGAGCCCTTCGAGACCTAGGTCGCAAGCGGCCTGGAAAAGGTCGGGACCGATCGCTCCGGCTTCGAACGGGTTGACGAAGATGCCCGCGGCCCGGCGTTGCAGTAACCGCTCGAGCTTGGCCTTGCTGAGCGGAGATCTTCGCCGCCGAGCGCGAGCAGGTCGAAGGCGCACAGCCTCACCTCGGCATTGTGCTTTCCACCATGCAGCGCCGCGGAGTCGGAGATCCCGTCGGCGCAGAGGATCACGGCCTCGCCGTCAATGACGAACTGCTTCTGCTGGTTTGACAGCGCAGCCTCGACGATCCGCGGAAAAAAGCGTGGACCGGTCGTTGCCGCCCTTGGCGATCAGCCGAACGCGATCGCCATTGCGCTCGACGCGCAGGCGATAGCCATCATATTTAATTGCATGGAACCAGTTTTCGCCGGTCGAAACCGTCTTGCCCATCATCGGCAGGCAGAACTCAAACGCTTTGAACATGCCCCGGAGATAGGGGCTTGGGCTCTAATTTGCGAATCCGGCAGCCCAGCCGACTTCAAAAAGAAACGGCCCCGGAGACCCTAGGGCCGTTGGAAGGATCTCTTAGGTAGAGAGAGACCTGATCCTAGAACTCGCGCGAGTGCTTTTCTAGGCGGGGCCCTTGGCGTCCCAGTGGAAGTCCGGCCTAGCGCTGACCTCGCCTAAACGCATAGAGCGCACACCTGTACGTGGGCACCGACGGCGTTCACGGGCTTAGTAACCCGAACTTTGCTGGCACTGACGTTTCGGAATGGCCGCAATTGAGGCATTTAAAAAGGCACCATTCGCGCCCCTCGTCGTCAGCGTTGCGCTCAATCGTGGCCATGCCCTTCCAGCAGACCGGACAAGGCGGCCAGTTCGGAGCACCTCTGATCTTGCTGCGCCTTTGAGGTTTCCTCAAGCCCGCCCCTTCGCCTTCAGCCCGTCCTCGACGAGGGGATAGTGTTCCGCAGCTAACGGTAGAGGGCAAGAGGCTTGCAATAAGAGACGGCCTCAGCGCGTATCACACAGCACCGAGGCCGTTTTCAGACGTGGGGCGCTCTGTCGCTCCAAATGGAGACGATGACGTAATTGCGGTCGGCGCTCGTGGCAGACAAGCTCCGTTATCGTCGAGCCCTCGCTATCAAATGATTCGAAGGAGCTCCCATGAAGCAGTACGTTGGGCTGGACGTCTCACAGAGAGAAACCGCTGTGTGCGTTGTCAACGAGACTGGTCAAGTAATCTTCGAAGGGAAAGCCAAGTCTAATCCTGGAGCCTTGACTGACCTGCTTAGCAAACATGCGCCTCATGCCGAGCGTATCGGCTTCGAGACCGGCGCGATGGCGAGTTGGCTATGGCATGAACTCCGCAGGATTGAGCTTCCGGTGGTTTGCATCGACGCTCGGCATGCTCACGCGGCACTGTAGGTCCGCATGAACAAAAGCGATCAGAACGATGCTCGGGGCCTTGCCGAACTGGTGCGGGTTGGTTGGTATCGAGAAGTCAAAATTAAGAGTGAGGAGAGCCAGAAGGTTCGAGCTATCCTCGTCGCGCGATTCCGCCTTGTGTCCATACGCCGGGATATCGAGAACCAGGTCCGCAGCCTGATCAAGGAATGTGGGTTGCTATTCCCTCGCGCCATTGGCCAACAGTTCCGTATTCAGGTCGGCGAGCTATTGGGCGAAGATCATCAACTCCTCAGCGTGATCGCGCCGCTCCTGTCGATTCATGAGCACATCTGCCAGCAGCAAGGCAAATTTGACGACGAGGTTCGCCGATTGGCGAAGTCGGACGAGACGACGCGTCGCTTGATGACAGTTCCTGGTGTCGGCGTGATTACCGCCTTGACGTTCCGCCATACGATCGATGACCCGTCTCGCTTCCGATCGGCCTCGACAGTCGGCGCCTATCTCGGTCTCACACCTCGGCGCAATCAATCTGGTGAAACCGACACTAGCGGCAAGATATCCCGATGGGGCGACAGGCTCCTCCGAACGTACCTTTACGAGGCAGCGACCGTTCTGCTTTATCGAACAAAAAAATGGTCCTCCCTCAAAGCCTGGGGAATGAAACTGGCGAAGCGGATCGGCATGAAAAAGGCAAAGGTCGCTATCGCCCGCAAGATCGCTGTCATCTTCACTGCATCTGGTTCGATGGCACATCATTCGACTGGGGCCACTCGCCGGCCTGACCTTATTTTGCAAGTTCCTGGCCCGGTCCGCCGGGCTGGCGATGTCCCGCTGGGACGGTGGTCGTGGTGACCTCGATCAATCGGCTGGTGGCGGCTCGTCCGCACCCCGTTGCAAACGATGAGGCACCCGATCCGGACATCATCATGAGGCGCTTGCGACCTCGGAAAGGACCATGACCCCAGCGACGGGCAACTGATCGCATTCAGACCAAGGGGACACCTAATCGACCCACTACTACGAGCTGGCTATCGATCCACCAGCCGCGCTCGCCCCGTCTGCGCAACCCCGACCTGCTCCGTCGGGCCGAGCGCTACCACTTTGCCGAATGGCTTCAAAAAGAGAGTTGACAACAACCCGCAATTAAAGGGCCGATTGACAGAGCAACGTTTGATACCAGTCCAAGCTTACACGCACCTTACGATGGGGACTGTAAGGCTGGCGTTAGTCGGGCGATTTATATTCGTCCGCATGAATCGCGATAGGCTCTATTTTTGTCTCGCATTTGGCTTGAGTGTCGATCGTCGCCGCCTTGCAATCTACGTGATTCTCGCGTTAGGGCGCTTCCGCTGGCGCCTTCTTTCGTCAGACGAAGAGCTCCTTCCCAGCCTGTGCCGTCTTGGTGAAGGTGCCGCTCTAAGGTAACCAATGGCTAAACCGCGCAAGATGACTGGCAGCCAATATACGGAAGCTATCGCCACGCTAGGGCTCAATCAAACGACTGCCGCAGCGTTCCTGCACATCGCACTCCGAACGAGCCACGGGTACGCCAATGGCCACAGAATTCCTCGCGCGGTTCAGTTGCTGCTGCAGCTGATGATCGAGCATAAGATCAAGCCGGAGATCGCCGTTGCCGGCCGATGACCCGAAGCTGGGACAGACCAACGACAGAACGGAAATAGAGCTGATCGCGCTTCATCGGCGCAGTTGTACGCCGCACTGCTGACGCTGACCTTACGGGGCGGCCCAGGAAGCGCCTTGGCACGATCATCGATACCTCAGGCTACCGATCGGCCCGTCTATGTGCCAACTGAGCGTTGACCTTCTGGAATTGCCTCAGCAGACAGCGTGCGGCCCGTACCCGCGGTGCCGAGATAGTGGCGCAATGGCCTGACGTCAGGCCGGTACTTTCTCGTAGGCACTGACCAAATCGCCTATCGTGTAGGGGAACATGAACTCGTCGGAATTGGTGAAAGGATCGCGGCCGAGTTCATCCTCGAGGCGTGCGACCAGAAGCGCAAAGCCAAGGGAATCCAGACCGGTGTTTTGCAGGGGCAAATCGTCGTTGAGTGGAGGCAGCGTGATATTCAGCTCGCGCGCAATCTGCTGCATTTCAGAAGTGATCTTCAACCTTATCGACATCAAACTCGGGCGCTTTCCGTGTGGAGAGAGGCAGGCTGGGGGGCAATCGCGCGGTAGGCAAGGCGAATGGCGCACGCGCTGCGGCTTTCCGCATTTACATGTGTGAATCGAATGGGGGCCTCCTTCGGAGTACCGGAGTCATACGGGCAAAGGACCACATTTAGGTATGAATCTTGGCACGGTTGGTGCACACTAATACTCTTCAGGATTTGCCATGTCCTCCTGGGGGCTAGCTAAACCGCCGTCCGCGATAGATTTAAGCGGACGGCGTTTTTGCTTTGACGAGACAGCAGGCTCGACCTTCCAATGCCTGTGAATGACTCTCCGCTATCTCGAACGCCAGATCGCGAACTCGGTTTACGTGACGCTGGAGATCGTCTCGCATGGCGCTCATAACGCTTGGCCATGGACGGGTTCTGGCACTAGATTAAAGTGAAGCATTACCGACGACGAACGGTTATCCCTGTTCAGAGTGCATGCTGTATCGTTGGCTGCGCCGCGCTAGTGGAGATAAAAAGGGGCGGCCGATCTGAACGGCGATTGCACCTTAGTCGTCCCAAATCAACTCGCTGCACTTCGGGCCAGCGAGAGATAGAAATACAATCGATCGAGGTCCATGGCGCGTATCATAGTTACCTTTCCTACTGACCGGGAAATCCACCGAACTGCCGGCGATCGGATCCTTGGAGGTTCGGATTCACATTCTTTATGGCGGCTCGACTAGAACCGTGGTGAGAAGCCTGGCCTGCGGGATGATTGGCGGATCCTGAAGCGGGCGAATGCCCACCCAGGTCGAGCCTCTTCCCTGGGTGGGCATTTTCGTCTGCGTAGGGGCGCTTCGCGCTGTATAAGACCGAATGGCTGAAGCGATGAAAGCGATCGGCTGGTTGACGGTGCTGACCGGATTTCTGGGAGGGGCGGTCGGCCTTATTGTTTTATCCAAGGATGGCGCCTGGGAGCCGCTTGGAATCAACGTCCTCTGGGGCGGCGGCGGCCTGCAGAGTGAGTGGATCGGCGTCAACAAGCTTGCAAACATCGTAGGAGACTTCCCGATCGGGATCGTGATCCTTCTTGCGAGCATCGGCGTCGTTCAGCTCGGCATCATGGTTGCCGAGAGGGCAGACCGCTAACCAAACCTCGAAAGCAAAACGCACTTAACATTCGTTATGGCGGTTGGGCTTATTTTGTGGTGAGGAGCCTAGCCTATGCCACGATGAGGCGGGCGAACTGCCCACCCAGGGGTGGACGGCCCCCTTGGGTGAGCATTTTCGTGCGCAGTCAGGGCTCGACGATGATGCGCACGCTCTTGTTCTTCTCTGCGGTCTTGATGGCGACCTCGAGCGCCTTCTCGTAGGTCAAGACCTCGTCGGTGAGCAGGAAGGGCGTGCCCAGTCTTCGAGACGAGTTGGAAGTTCCAGAAGCGGCGGCCCGCGGGCGGGTGACCGTGCTCGTCGTCGTATCGCTTGGCGTAGATTTCGATGCCAGCCATTAGAACTGATCCACCACGCGCTTGAATGCTGGGTGGTATCGGTTCTTCACCTTCACCCAGTCGCAGGTCTTGGGCCGATACTGGCGGCCGAGGTGCTTTAACACGAGACCCTCGAGGTTCATCTGGCCCGCCGCGTGGAAGAGGTCGGGTCCGATCTCCTGAGCCGATTGCCGCGGCAGCGCTGAGCGCTTGTGCCGGATCACGAACCGCCGGAGTTGGGGTCGGTGCCGCCGCTTCCAAAGCCAGATCGGGGCGGCCGCGTTCAGGCCCAACCATACTGCGATCGCAGCGAGTACGTAGTGCATGATAGCCTCCGTCGGGCCGCCCATGGGGGAAGACGATGGAAGCTGGGCTGGGGTTGGAGAAGACGCGTGCCCGTTCACCACGTTGGGACTTCTTGGCGCGCAACCGAGAGCGCTTTTCATCGAATGCCCGCATGAAGATTCAGTATCTCAATCTCGACCGAAAAGACAGATCCAAACTTCTTGCAATTCGGCGGCAAGCGGCTTCGATCATCGCAATCGTAACGTAAAGCCGTTGCGCAAATCGTCCGTTAAAAGGGTGCGACCGGCTCTTACGAATTGAGCCAGTAAATTGCCGCATTGAGTACGGATGCGAATACCACCCAGCAAGCGTAGGGAAGAAAAAGCAGCGCGGATGTTGGATCCTCACGCAAGTGGTTTACGATGAAAGCCAGAATGAGGCACAGCAGAACAAGGATGACGCTCAGGGCATAGCCGGTTGCGTGAAGGCCGAAAAAGACCGGCGTCCAGGAATAGTTTACGGCCAATTGCGCTACCCACAGAGATAGCGCCGCGCTTTTACTTTCGCGCATCCATGTTCGCCAACCCGCGATCGCAATAAGGAGATAAACCACAGCCCAGACCGGACCGAATATCCAATCAGGCGGATTAAAGCTCGGTTTTGCCAAGGACCGGTACCAGTCGTCGGGTCGAATGACGAAGCCGATCAGAAACCCCATGCCTACCACGACGACGATGAAGGCGAGGAGTGTCCAACGTACCCGAATTCGGCCGTCAGCCGCGATCGTCATGCGTCGAACATCCGATGCATCAATAAGTACCCGATAGCCGCGCTGCAAGCGGCGAGTATTGACCCGCAGAGCACATCCGTCACGGTCAGCATGGTCAAGCGCAACAAGGGAACTCCAACCGCAAGATAGGCCGCGAAATATCTGAGAACGAGCATGGCGTCTACCGGGTGCAGTTAAAGATTCACATGAAACGTTCGCTGTCGATGCTTGGATCACCTCATTCCCGACAGACTGTCAAATCTATTCCGGACGTTCGAAGTGATCCGGTCGATGGCTCACGCCGTTCTAAAGCATGCGTCCACACTGGCGATCCAGGAGTAGATGCCGAACCACGCTCGCAACATGAACGTCAGGGAGCTCTAAAAATGAAATTGCGAACCGCACTTGTCGTGATCTCGCTTTCGGCCGTAGTTACCGCGGCGTCCATCCCCTTCGTCGACGCGCAGGAAAAAACCGTGAAGGTCGGCGGTGCGGCGATGTATCCTTCCAGGAACATCGTCGAGAACGCGGCCAAATCGAAGGACCACACGACGCTTGTCGCTGCAGTCAAGGCGGCTGGACTGGTTGATACGCTCTCCGGCCCCGGTCCGTTTACGGTGTTCGCACCCACCAATGAGGCATTTGACAAGCTTCCGAAGGGCATGGTGCAAACACTTGTCAAACCTGAAAACAGGGCCACTCTTACCAAGATCCTCACATATCACGTCGTCCCCGGCAAACTGGACGCGTCCCAGCTGTCAGATGGACAACGATTGACCACTGTCGAAGGCGAGTCGCTGACGGTAAAAAAGATGGGCGGCAAAGTCATGATCGTCGACGCCAAGGGAAATGCCTCAACGGTAACGATCGCCGATGTCAGTCAATCGAATGGCGTCATTCACGTCGTCAACTCGGTTCTCATGCCCGCAAGCTGATTGGCAAGGGGCGGCCGAACGCGGCCGCCTCGTTTCAAGAGCCTGAAAGTCAACCCCTGTTGATTTGAGGAGGCCCGTTGATCGTGAGCGAAGACAAGTTCGCGCCGCAGGTGATCGCAGACCAGTTTTGCGTGTCAATCACTGGCTTCCGCCCGCACGGAATGCTGCAACTGCCGGAGTTTTGGCTTCTCACGCTTCGTGCACTTGCGCAAGCCAGATGCGCCGAGGGCTGCAGCTACGTCACGGCAAGAGCCATCGAAGGCACATACCATACGATGACTATCTGGACCGACATCGGCCACATGCGGGCCTACGTGGTATCGGGAGCTCACAAAGCGGCGATCAGACGCTTTAGGCCGTTAGGAACGGGCCGAGTGTATACGTTTCAAACCGACAGCAGGCCGACGTGGCAGGAAGGCTATGAACTGTGGAAGCAAAAGGCACGCGAGGCGTGACCTGATCTGTCGAGCGTGCGACGCCGGTTGCGCCGGCAAAAGCGGAACCGGAAGCGCTCAACAAACTTAGCGTGTCAAGCGGATGCGCTCAACATTGTCATAGATTGCCAAAGCCCGGGCTTTGCGATGAAATAAATCCACGGCAGACTTTCCGCATTTTCCGTGCGATCAATCGCAATTCGAAAGCTAGGCCACTGCAAAATGCGCACCCGAGGTTTTCGCAAAGGAAGGAATGCCGTGCACGACGTCGACCTTCTAGGATTTCGACAGACCCTGCTCAGTAGCGGGGCTAGCGGCCGGTCTATTGCTTCGCTTGAAGGTTTGTCTCTGGGCCCAATCGAAACTTGGCCGCAGCCGCTCAAGACCCTCGTGGACGTTGTTTTGCACACAGTGGGCCCGGCATTCGTAGTCTGGGGACCGAGGCGGGGCCGTCATGAATGATATAATCTTGCGAAACCGCAATCTCGGGCCGGAGGCGGCCATGCAGCTCGCGGAAGATTGCGCGCCCGCCTTATAGCCCCGGGATTGCGACATCCGATCTAGGCCGGGCCCATGATCGACCAACCTCACATCGATCCGTATTCGACCCCGGCGCGCAACTGCCTTGGCGTGGCGATCCTTAGCGTCGTCCTGCTTATCGCTGCGGTCGTGATGCAGACCTTATCTTGTAGAAAGGCTGCTTCGGTCGGCTGCCTCATAAGCTGTTGGCTGACAAGTTCCGCGTGGAGTAATCCAGCTCTCCGTCGAGGGGAACGTCCATGCAAGACATGAAGACACACTTGGAAAAGCTTCGCGTCGAGGCGGAAGAGTGCGAGCTTATCAGTAGGCTGGCTACCAACCCAACCAAGAAGGCTCTGTTCGCTAAGCTGGCCGCACATCAACGTGCGCTGGCCGATGAAGTCGAGCGCGCGATGAAAGGATCGGGTCCGCTTTCTTAGTGAAGGAAAACGCAGCGCAATTGCGGCTATTTCGTCAAGTTGACGGAACAATATTCGGTCTTAAGTGTCTTTAACGCCATGGTTTTCGGCTAAGTGGACGTAGAGATGGCAACCGAGCGCAACCCGCACGTTGAGGCTGCGATGCAGTATTTGGCTTGGGCAATCGAAGAGGTCGAAAAAACTGGCCACCAGAAGGCCACCCATCACGTCCGCACCGCCTTGGATCAGTTGCGCCTCTTGTACACAACCGACGGCACAAGTTTTACCAAGCCCTGAGAGGCCGGAAGTCGGGCATTGGTCCTTTGGCTTTAGCCCTCGATTTTTGAAGCCAGGCCCCCAAAAGGAGAGCCCAGAGGCCCCACGTCGGCGCGGGACCCCTTGGCTGCCGAAAGTTTGGCCTTTGCTGGTCTCCTGTGCGCCCGTTAGTCTGTTAAGCCATTGATCCTGTTGCACTCGGCGCCGAATGATACCCTTTTGGGGGCCTATGCCACCCGTTCCGCTCAGGCACGCTCAAGGATGTTGGCAATAGATTGCGCGTACCACTGGCCACCGCGCGATGTAGGTATTCCACGGGCATTCAGTGCCTCAGCAATCTGACGCGGCGTGCTTGCGCCGGCCTTCTGTGCTTCCCGGATGATTGGCAGCACGTTGGCAACGTAGCGATCCGCCTCTCGACACAGTGTTACCATCATGTCCCGGATCATCTCGCCGGAGATCCCAGCCGTTGTGGCCACCCAGCTGATGACCTCGCGGTCCTGACTGTCCAGGGCAAAGGCAACCCGCACGATCCCGCCATTCCAGCAGATGGTGACAGGCGAGATAACTCTCGCTCCGTCACCAACGGAAATCAAGACACCTTATGTCGGCGCACTTCCCCGGGCGCGATTCGCGCGTCGGTGACGGTCCACGACAAAACGCATTAGGTTAGGGAAGGCTGACGCAAGACGCCGGCCGGGGGACCTGGAGCGGCCACGCAGCGGGTGGGCGCTGCCGGGGATATTGAATTGCGCAACGAAGCAACTAGGGCGTGCCCACCGGAGTACACGCCAAGACCACGGCAAGGCCGGGCGGTTCATTCAGACGAGCTTGCGCGAACGGGAATGTCCGGGTGTCCTCACGAGAACGCGCCGCCGATCTGCCGCGATGGCTTCATCACGACAATTGGCAGGTGATGAGCTGGTCTCGCTGCTGAAGACGCTCAACCGAGATGAGTACGTAGCCGCCCGAGGGTTCTATCTGACTGCTTGGAACGGGACCGCCGGTTATACATTCGATCGCATCACACGCTGCCTCACGCACGTTCCGGCCGCTTGCCTGGGCCTTGTCGGCTCCACTCAACCCGGCAGGATAGCCGAGTACGTCCGCCACGCCGTCAAAGGTGGTGCAGGTGACGATGGTAACTCAGCGCCTCGGTATGCTGGTTTGGCCGGATTCTTGTCATGGGGTGGGCGAACATCGATCGGTACCCCGACGCCAATGCCAGAAACGTCGCATGGAATACTTTCGAGCGATTGGCGGACCTTTCGCCCGCAGCGATCGGCGCCGACACAGATCAATTCGAGGCCATCCCATTCCTTAGATTCGATGACGAAGCCCAGAGGTATTTCGAGGAATGGCGCGAGGGTCTGGAGCGAAAGCTCCGTCTGGCGAGTTGCATTCAGCTCTGGAAAGCCATCTGGCCAAATATCGTAAGCTGATCCTAGCCCTCGCACTTAATTAACCATCTTGCCGACCACAAAAATTCGCCTTTTTGAGGTGACGTCGCTCGATAGCGCCCCTAAGGCATTGATCGCTCTTCCATTCTTGAGATATGGAACCGGGAACTTTTCCGGAGGTTGAACACGGTTCGGGGGAGGATGGCCTTTGCTGCCCAAATCACGAGGAACAATACCTTCGGAGGTTCAAGCGGACGCCCTAGAGCGTCCGCACATCCCGTGGTTAGACCTCGGCAAGACGGGGCGCAGAAATTTCCCGGCGCGGATGGTGGTGAGACCGCAGCGGATCCGGACGTATCTGGTGTTGTTTGCGCTTGCGCTGAGCCTGCCCCTACTTTGCGTTTCCGTGTTCGGGCTTCACCGCATGGCGTCCATTGAGGAAGCCCAAACCGATAATCGAATTGTGGCATTCGTGCAGAACCTCGCTGTTGATGTTGACAAAGAACTCGATCGCGCGATCGTCACCCTTGAAACGCTGGCTAACTCGTCGGAACTTAGCTCGGGTAATCTGCGGGGTTTTCATAATCAGGCGCTCATAACATCAAGGCCGAGGAAGGCAGCGATCGTCCTGCTTGACAAATCCTATCGCCAACTCGTCGATACACTGAGTGACTACGGCACGCCATTGCCACCCACGGCCGAGCCTGCCACCGCAAAGCGCGTCATCGAGACAGGGCGCCCTCAGGTTTCCGGTGTGTTCAAAGGCTCGATCAACGGTTTGTACATCTTCAATGTGGAAATCCCGGTGTTCGATGCTGATCGACAAGTTAAATACGTGCTGATGATGTCGTTTCGGGCCTCATATATCTCCGATATACTCAATGAGATACATTATCCGCCGGGCTGGATATCTGGTGTCACGGACCAAAACGGCATCATCCTAGCGCGTTCCGATCGCCCGGAAGAGTACGTTGGAAAGCCTCTTCCGACTGAACTTTTTGAGCGGACAAAGGCGGGTGAAGGAGTATATCAAGCTACCAATATCGCAGGAATACCGATCTTGCGTTCAACAGCGCGATCCAAACACGCCGGTTGGTATGTCTCGCTTGGCGCACCACTTACTTACGTTCAAGCACCTCGCTGGCGCAGCTACGCCATTGGCGCAGCGGTTTTGGTAACGGCAGTCGTTCTTGGTTGGGCACTCGCCTATTTTTTCGGGCTGCTCATGGCGCGACCTCTCGATGAGGCGACGCGCATTGCTAAGTCCGTCTCTCAAAACGAGATTATAGAGCCAACCACAACTTCGCTCATTGAGGCCAATATACTCATTGCGACCCTCGCAGAAGCATCCGCCGAGCTAAGGTCCCGAACGGATTACGCCACCTATCTCATGCGAGAATTGGCGCATCGTGCCAAGAACCAACTCGCGGTCGTGAAGGGAATGGCTGTTCAGACCGCTCGTCGGAGCGCTGATGTGAGCCAATTCATCGTTCAGTTCGATCGGCGCATCCACGGACTCGCGCAGTCGCAGGACGTCTTGCTGCGACAAGACTGGCGGGGAGCATCGCTGTTCGATCTTGCCCGCGCCCATCTGGACCTCTTTGGAGTAACCGATCGTGTTCGGATGGAAGGCCCTAACCTTTTGCTGAACGCCGCAGCCGCACAGAACCTGGGCTTTGCCCTGCACGAACTCGCGACAAACGCTGCGAAGCACGGGGCGCTGTCCGTCCCGACCGGCGAGATTCTGATCCGCAGCAACTGGTCCGGTGAGGGAACAGCATCTCTTTCCTGGATCGAGACTGGAGGACCGCCTGTCCATGACCCACCACAGAACGGCTTCGGTTACAGGGTCATCACGGAGCTTGTGCCGGCTGCGCTGAACGGCTCGGCTAAACTCGAGTTCGCGGAGGCAGGCATACGATGGCAACAAGACATACCGAGCTCCAATATTCTTGCCGGCGACGTTGAGCATGTGTGATGCACGGACTTGCCTTGTAGTCCCGAGAGAGCAGTTCGAGGACCATGAAAAGCAACCTGAAAATCTTGATCGTCGAAGACGAGTTTTTCATTGCTCTTGATGTAGAGGAGCAAGCCAAGTCCCTCGGCCACACCGTCGTTGGGAAAGCGGTGACGGCTGACGAAGCAGTCAGAATGGCGGGCGAAAGACAACCGGATGTAGTTCTGATGGATATTCACCTTGCCGGAGCTACAGACGGGATTGCGGCGGCCCTCGCTATTCGCTCAAAACACGGAATCGAATCAGTGTTCGTTACAGCGAACACCGACCCGCATACGCTGATGCGCGCCAAGGCGATAAAGCCGCTCGGTGTACTCGAGAAGCCAATCAATTTGGAACGGCTAAGAGCGCAGCTCGCACGCGTAGACCAGCAAAGACATACGAATATATGATTGAAGTCGGCTTGTGATGCTTTGTAAGACCGTATGTCCTTTCTGGATGCCGGCGGTGAGGTGGTTCGCCCTACACTGGCGGTGTTGAACGAGGGTTGCT